>NZ_PYWX01000032.1 GCF_003031675.1 Pseudomonas palleroniana
TCCCAGCTCAGCGCGCCGCCGGTCTGGTACTCGATCACCCGAGTCTCGAAGAAATTCTTCTCTTTCTTCAAGTCCATGATCTCGCTCATCCACGGGAATGGGTTGGTGGTGCCTGGATACTCTTCCTTAAGACCAATCTGCGACAACCGACGGTTAGCGATGAACTTCAAATAGTCTTCCATCATCGCCGCATTCATTCCCAGTACCCCACGAGGCATGGTGTCGCGAGCGTATTCGATCTCCAGCTGGGTCCCTTGCAGGATCATCTGGGTCGCTTCTTCCTTCATCTCGGCATCCCACAGGTGTGGGTTTTCGATTTTGATCTGGTTGATCACGTCGATACCGAAGTTCAGGTGCATCGACTCGTCGCGCAGGATGTACTGGAACTGCTCGGCGACGCCGGTCATTTTGTTGCGGCGGCCCATGGAGAGGATCTGGGTGAAGCCGCAGTAGAAGAAGATGCCTTCCAGCACGCAGTAGTAGGCGACCAGGTTGCGCAGCAGTTCCTTGTCGGTCTCGACGGTGCCGGTTTCGAACTTCGGATCGGAGATCGAACGGGTGTATTTCAGGCCCCAGGCGGCTTTTTTGGCGACCGATGGGATCTCGTGGTACATGTTGAAGATCTCGCCTTCATCCATGGCCAGCGATTCGATGCAGTACTGGTAGGCGTGGGTGTGGATCGCTTCTTCGAAGGCCTGGCGCAGGATGTACTGGCGGCACTCCGGGTTGGTGATCAGGCGGTACACGGCCAGCACCAGGTTGTTGGCGACCAGCGAGTCGGCGGTGGAGAAGAAGCCGAGGTTGCGCATGACGATGCGGCGTTCGTCGTCGGTCAGGCCCTCGGGGTTTTTCCACAGGGCGATGTCGGCGGTCATGTTGACCTCTTGCGGCATCCAGTGGTTGGCGCAGCCGTCGAGGTATTTCTGCCAGGCCCAGTCGTACTTGAAAGGCACGAGCTGGTTGAGGTCGGCGCGGCAGTTGATCATGCGTTTTTCGTCAACGGCGACGCGGGCGGAGGCGCCTTCGAGTTCGGCGAGGCCTTCGGCGATGTCGAGTTTGTCGAGGGCGGCCTTGGCGCGCACGATGGCGGCGGAGTCACTGGCGGTGACGGCGCGGGCTTCAACCGCGGCGGCAGCGCCGGCGCCGTCGAGGCGGTCCATGTTGGCTTCGGTGGCGTGGCCGGCGTTGGCGCCCCTGATCACCGCTGCACCGGTGTCTTCGTTGTCGACTTCATCCCAACTCAGCATTGAAATTCTCCTTCCTGGTGCTCGAAAAAATAGGGGGTTGCAGGCTTCATGGCATTGAAATACTGCGCAGAGTGTGGTGGGGAAATTCCAATTCTGCACACTATATAGTGGTCTGTTCTGTTTGTGGGCACACTATATGGTGTGTGGCAGGCGGGGTCAACGCGCAGGAATGCGCGCAGGGGTCGCAGGGCTATGAGAAAAACTCACACCCCCATGACTTTTAATGGTTACGGCCGCTTCCAAGCTCAATGCTAAAAATTCGCCAACAAGCTCCCCATAACAACAATGAGCGTTTGCGAAAATGAAAGCACTTGATCTGTACATCGGCGAAGGCTTCGAAGGCCCAGGCGTCAATGCTGCCCATATCAACATTCTCATCGGCCCACGCAATGGCCCGGCCGGCCAGGCGTTCGCCAACAGCCTCGCGTCGCCAAGCCAGGGCCATTGCCCGTTCATGGTGATCGCCCAGCCGAACATCCCGGTCAAACCCATGACCCTCTACGTCAACAAAGCCGCCATCGGCAGCGACCTGCACGGCAATGCCACCTGGGGTGCGTCCCAGGCCGGGATCGCCAAAGCGGTGCTTGAAGCGTTGCTGGACGGCACCTTGCCGGCCGAGGCCGAAGACGAATGGGCGATTGTCACCGCCAACTGGGTCAACCCGGCCTGCGATGATCTGGACGCCGTCTACCTGAACAACTACAACGCCTGTCGCACCGCGATCCGCGCCGCCCTGAATGGCACGCCGTACACCGCGCAGTTGGCCGATGTGGTCAATCACATCAGCAATCCTTTCTACACGCCGAAAGCCTGAGGAGACTGCCATGCAATACATCCGTTTGGGCAACTCCGGCCTGCAAGTCTCACGCCTGTGCCTGGGCACCATGAACATGGGCACCCCGGACTGGAAACCGTGGATTTTCGACGAAAAGCAAAGCGAGCCGATCGTCGCCCATGCCCTGGCCAACGGCGTCAACTTCATTGACCTGGCCGACTTCTACTCCGCCGGTGTCGGCGAAGAAGTGGTGGGGCGCATCCTCAAGCGCGTGGCGCGACGTGACGAGATCGTGGTCACCACCAAGGTCGGCTACGGCACCCGCAGCGGTATCAACGCCAGTGGCCACTCGCGCAAGCACATCATGGACAGCATCGACGCGTCCCTGAGCCGTCTGGGCATGGATTACGTCGATGTGTTCATGCTGCATTACTTTGATGTGAACACCCCGGTGGAAGAGACGATGTGTGCGCTCAACGACATCGTGCGCTCCGGCAAGGCCCGCTACATTGGCGTGTCGACCATGCTCACGGGGCAGCTTGCCAAAATACTGATGGCCTGCGAGCGCAATGGCTGGGTCAAACCGATCAACATGCAGTTGCAACTGAACTGCGCCTACCGCGAAGAAGAGCGCGAGATGATTCCGTTCTGCCGAGACCAGGGCCTGGGCGTCTCGGTGTTCAGCCCGCTGGCGCGTGGTTTGCTCACGGGTGAGGTGCAATCGACGCGCAACCAGACCGATTTCTTTACCCAGCAGATGTACAGCGACCAAGCCTCGTTCGATATCGCCCATTCGGTACAGCGTGTGGCCCGTGCCCGTGGCGTGTCCAACGCGCAGATCGCGCAGGCGTGGGTCGCCAACCATCCTGGCGTCGACGTCATGCTGGTCGGCGCCGATACCACCGCGCAATTCGACAGTGCGCTGGCGGCCCTCGACACCCACCTGGATGCCGAAGAGCTGCACGAACTGGAGCGCAACTACACCCCGTGCGATGTGATCAATGACTACACCGCCGGCAAGCGCATCCTGCGTGAGGCCCGCCCGGGCCTGGACCGTTTCAACCTGACCGAGGCCGTGGCATGAACCCGCTGATCCGTACTGGCAACTACATCGATGGCCAATGGTCCAGCGGTGGCCCCACCTATCCGGTACTCAACCCGGCCAATGGCGCGCTGATCGTTGATGTGCAGCGCGCCGCCGCTGAAGAAACCCAGCTGGCCATCGATGCTGCCCACCGTGCCTTGCCGGCCTGGCGCAAGCTCACCGCCAAGGAGCGCAGCCAGCGCCTCAAGCGTTGGAGCGAGCTGATGCTGGGCAACCAGAAAGACCTGGCTCAGTTGCTCAGCCTGGAACAGGGCAAACCCCTGGCCGAAGCCATGGGCGAAGTGGTCTACGCGGCAAGCTTTCTGGAGTGGTTCGCCGAAGAAGCCAAGCGCGCCTATGGCGATGTGATCCCGACCCACAAGGCTGACGCACGCATCATCGTGACCAAGGAAGCGATTGGTGTCGTGGCTGCGATCACGCCGTGGAATTTTCCCCTGGCGATGGTCACCCGCAAAGTCGGCCCGGCACTGGCGGCCGGTTGCACGATGATCCTCAAACCGTCGGAAGAAACGCCGTTGTCGGCTTTTGCCTTGGCGGTGCTGGCCGAGCAGGCGGGTATTCCAGCCGGTGTATTCAACATCGTTTCGGGTGACGCCGTCGCCATTGGTGGTGCGCTGCAAGCGTCTGGCGTTGTGCGCAAGCTGTCGTTCACCGGATCCACTCGCACCGGCAAACTGCTGATGCGCCAGGCCGCCGACACGCTGAAAAAAGTCTCGCTGGAACTGGGCGGCAATGCGCCGTTTATCGTGTTCGACGATGCTGACCTGGACGCCGCCGTCAAAGGTGCCATGGCCTCCAAATTCCGTAACACCGGGCAGACCTGCGTGTGCGTCAACCGCTTCTATATCCAGGACGGCGTGTACGAGGCCTTTACCCGTAAATTGGCCGAAGCGGTCAGCGCCATGCGTGTGGGCAGTGCGTTGGACGGCGACACCGAGCAAGGCCCGCTGATCAACGCAGCCGCCTTGGCCAAGGTCGAAGCCCACGTGGGCGACGCGTTGGAGAAGGGCGCCAAGCTGCTCTGCGGCGGCCGTCGCCATGCACTGGGCGGCACCTTCTTTGAGCCGACGATTCTCACTGAAGCCAATGGCGACATGTTGATCGCTCAGGAAGAAACCTTCGGCCCCGTGGCGGCGTGCTTTCGTTTCACGGACGAAGCCGAGGTGCTGCAACGGGCCAATGACACGCCGTTCGGCTTGTCCGCCTACTTCTACAGCCGCGATATCGGCCGCGTCTGGCGCATGGCCGAGGGCTTGGAGGCGGGCATGGTCGGCATCAACGAAGGGATCATTTCCACTGAAGTCGCGCCGTTTGGCGGTATCAAGGAGTCGGGCCTCGGCCGTGAGGGTTCCAAGTACGGCCTGGAGGATTATCTGGAGATCAAATACCTGTTGATGGGAGGCCTGTAGCCTCTGATTTGAACCGGTGCCCGCAGGGGCACCGGCTGTTACTCCGTCAAAAACAACAATATGGAGAACGCCATGACTGTACAACCCGTCAAAATCGACGATCTGCCGATCGGTCGGTTTCACCTCAAGATTGCCGGCCTGACCTTCGGCGCGCATTTCACCGACGGCTATATTCTTGGCCTGATCGGTATCGCTTTCACCTTGCTCAGCCCACAAATGCAACTCGATGCCTTCTGGCAAGGCTTGATCGGTGCTTCGGCCCTGATCGGTCTGTTTTTGGGCAGCCTGTTTTTCGGCTGGATCTCCGACACCCTCGGCCGGCAGAAAATCTTCCTGGTCAGCTTCGTACTGATCACCGTAGCGTCGGTGATGCAGTTCTTTGTTGAAACCGCCATGAGCCTGTTGCTGTGTCGTATCTTGATCGGCATCGGCCTGGGCGGCGATTTCAGCGTGGGCCACGCCATGCTTGCCGAGTTCTCACCGAAGAAACACCGCGGTGTGCTGCTCGGCTCGTTCAGTGTGATCTGGACCTTCGGCTATGTGGCCGCGACCTTTGTCGGCACCGCCATGCTCAGCCTCGGCGACGACGCCTGGCGCTGGATGCTGGCGTCTTCGGCGATCCCCGCCGGGTTGATCCTGCTCGCCCGCATCGGCACCCCGGAATCACCGCGCTGGCTGGTCAATCGTGGGCGCATCGCCGAAGCCCGCGCCATTGTCAAAAAACACCTGGGCGAGCACGTGCTGCTGGATGAAGAACCGTCCGCGCAGACCCGCTCCGGCTATGGCGTGCTGTTCAGCCCTGAGTACCGCAAGCGCACGGCCTTCAACTGCCTATTCTTCGTGTGCATCGTGATGCCGTACTTTGCGATCTACACGTTCTTGCCATCGATCCTGCAGAAGATGGGGTTGTCCCAGGGGTTCGGCACTGAGTTGCTGCTCAACTTATTGCTGATTGTCGGCGCGCTGCTCGGTATCTGGTGCACGGTGAAGTTCTCGCGCCGTGGCTTTCTGATCAACTCATTCATCATCCTCGCGGCGGCACTGTTCCTGCTGGCGGTATTGCCGGGTAGCCTGGCGTGGTTGATGGTGCTGACATTTGGCATATTCACGTTGGTGTTGTCGGCGGTCAGCAATCTGGTGGGTGTGTTTCCGGCGGAAAGCTTTCCCACCGAGGTACGTGCCAGCGGCATCGGTCTGGCGACTGCGGTCAGCCGTTTGGGCTCGGCGATCAGTACGTTCCTGTTGCCGGTCAGCGTGGCCGGGATCGGCTTGAGCCCGACCATGGGCATTCTGGCGGCGATCCTGGTGTTCGGCGCAATCATTTCCTGGGCCTGGGCCCCGGAAACCAAAGCGCTGACGCTGAGCCAGGCGTGCAAGGCGCAGAGCCCGGTCGAGCAGCACACGGCGCTCGGCGTGAAAAGGGCGAATGCTGTCAGGGTGTAGGTGTATCCGGGGTGGGTGAGTGCCTGTCAGGGATTGCTCACACGCCCCAACCACTCAGTAAACAGACCAACCTTGGATAACCCCTGCTTGTCCGCTGCCACATCCAGCCAATAGCCATACGGCCCGATCACCTCCACCGGGGTGATCGGCAGCAAACTGCCGTTGGCGAGTTCGCGCTCGATCATTTGCCGGTCGATCACCGCCAGCCCACCGCCGGCCAGGGCGGTGTGGATCACTTGGTCCAGGGTGCTGAATTCCAGGCCCCGGCCCGCATCGATATCGTCTCGGCCCATCGCCGCCAGCCAGTTTTCCCAGACTTTCAAACGCTTGCCGTCGTGCAGGATATGCAGCAGCGGGAAGCGTCGCAGGTCGGGCGGTTGGCCGTCGATAAACAGCTCCGGGCTGGCTACGGCGATATGGCGCTCCATCACCAATAACTCACTGTGCCAATGCGGGTCTGCGTCCAGACCAAAGCGAATGCGGCAGTCGATCTCGGCCAGGCTCTCCTGGTGGCTCTGGTGGGTGACGCTGAGGTTGATATCCGGATAGTGCTCACAGAACCCGCGCAAGCGCGCCGACAGCCAGCGTGTGGCCCAGGTCGGTGGTGCAACGACACGCAGGCGCTGGCGCAGGTTGGGTACGCGCACGGCCTGCAGGGCGCGTTCGATATGGTCGAAGGCGTCGCTCAGGTGTGGCGACAAGGCGAAGCCGGCCTCGGTCAGGGACAGGCCCTGGGGCGTGCGGACGAACAGGGCTACGCCCAGGTAGTCTTCCAGCTGCTTGATCTGGCGGCTGACTGCGCCTTGGGTGACATTGAGGCCCACGGCGGCCTGGCTGAAGCTGCGGTGGCGAGCGACTTCTTCGAAGACGCGAAGCATGTTGAGTGCAGGGAGGTGGCGCATGGTTCGGGTTCCACACATTGTTTTTATAGTGTTTTCACTAGCCTCATCGCAGGCAAGCCAGCTCCCACATTTTTGACCGCGCCGCCGATCAAATGTGGGAGGGGGCTTGCCCCCGATGGCGTCAGTGCTGACGCCGCCTATTAGAAGTAGTAACCGATGTTCATGTACAGCTGATTTTCCCACTGGTTACTGCCCCCGGCACCCAGGCTCTGGGTGTAGCTGCTGCCACCGATGTAGGGGTCGTTCTTGCCGATCAACCACTCCGTGGCGATCCACAACTTGCTGAACGAAAACGAGGTACCGAGGATCACTCGTTGCGAGGTCTTGAAGGCATCGTCGGATTTGTCGAAAGCGCTGTAGTTGGCATACAGCTTCACGCCGCTGATCTGGTCGAACAGGTATTTGCCGGCCACGTCATAACTCAGGTCCGCTACATACAGATTGCCGCGGCTGGCGACGTTGAAGGTGCCGTCATAACCGCCCAGTGTGACCACGCCATTGGTGCCCTCGTTGCGCGGTGACATCTGTTGGCGCGCCGCCTGCAACTGCAGGCCCCATGGACCGTTTTTGCCCAGGTAGTGGATGGCTACGGCGTTGCGTCGGCCGTCATTGCCGGTGTCCTTGTTTTCCAGGGTCGAGGTCAGGCCCGACAGGCCGACTTCGGATTTCCAGCCGCCCAGGTCCATGGCTTTGGCGACGCGCACCACCACGGTGTTGCGCTCCTGGTTATGGCTGCCGTCGGCGACATAACTGTCGGCTTCGGAAATCACGCTGGAATAGGTCACGCCCTTGCTGGTGCCTTTGCCTTGCCACGCCGGGCGCAGGTAATAACCGGCCTGGATGTTCCAGTCACCGCTTTGCTGGATGTACTTGGTGCCGACCTGTTGCACATCTTCCAGGCCGATCACGTTGCCCAGGGTTTCATAGAAGGTACTGCCGAAATACGGCTGCAAGCCGAACGGCACGGTGTTCAAGCCCACTTGCACTTGCTGGTCCGGGTTGAACTTGTAACCTACCCAGGCGAATTTGGCGAACTGGATGTCGCCGTAATTCTTGGTGTACTGGTAAGGGTAAGAGCGCCCATAAAATCGGTACTGTGCCTCACCAATCCAGGTGTCGGAGTTGTACTTGGCGCTGAGAAACACGGTGTCGAGCCCGAACTTTTGAATATCGCGGTCCGGATCATAGTCCCAGCGCGCACGCACGGCGCCGCCAAGGTCGAGGTTGTCGGTGACCTGATAGGCCATGGCCGGTACCGCCAGGGCGCCGAGTACCGGGATGAGGGTGAAGTAGCGTGTCGTTGGTCGCATGTTTTTACTCTCGTTTTTAGTTTTTTTTGGGCAACAGCAGCCCGTTGCCGCAGCAAATGCTGCGACGCAGGGAAAAGGCTTGGACTCAGTGCGCGTTGGGGTGGATCAGCCTCAAGGGCGGCCCGGCGGCGGGTAACTCGCAGGCGCCGGGTGCCGCCGCGAGAAGGGCCTGGGTGTAGCTGTTCCGTGGCCTGAGCAAGACCTGTTCGGCGCTGCCGTATTCCACCACTTCGCCTTGCCGCATCACCGCAATGTGGTCGCTGATCTGCGCCGCCACGCGCAGGTCGTGGGTGATAAACAGGATGCTCAGGTTCAACTGCTTCTGCAGTTCGGCCAGCAACTCCAGCACTTGCTTTTGCACTGACACATCCAGTGCCGACACACTTTCGTCGGCGATCAGCACTTCCGGGCGCATGGCCAGGGCCCGGGCGATGCCGATGCGTTGGCGCTGGCCCCCGGAAAACTGCCGGGGCTTGCGCTTGAGGGCGTCACGCTTGAGGCCGACCTGTTCGAGCAAGTCACCGGCTTCGGTCCACGCATCTTTGGCGGACAACCCTCGCAGTCGCGCGGCGCGGGCAATGATGTCGCCCACCCGGTGGCGCGGGTTGAGCGAGCCGTACGGGTCCTGGAAAATCATCTGGATGCGGCGCCGATTGGCCGCCAGGGCCGAGCCGCGCAAGCCCAGGAAGTCGCTATCGCCGACCCACACATGCCCACTGTCGCTGTCTACCAGGCGGATTGCCGCCTTGACCAGGGTGCTTTTGCCTGAGCCGGACTCACCGACGATCGCCAGTGTCTTGCCCCGTGGCAGGTTCAGCGACACATTGCGCAGCGCCGCCACTGAGCTGCCGCCGACGTTATAGGTTTTGGTCAGGCGCTCGATACGCAGCGCCATTTCGCCGTCGGCACAAGGTGTGCGCAGTTCGGGATGCAGCGCCGGTACCGCGGCAATCAGCTTGCGTGTATAGGCGTGGGCGGGGGCATTCAACACCTGGTCCCGTTCGCCGATTTCCACCAGACGGCCACCTTCCATGACGGCGATGCGATCGGCAATCTGCGCGACGACCCCGAAGTCGTGGGTGATAAACAGAATGCCGTGTTGACCGCGCCCTCGCAGGTCGCGCACCAATTTCAACACTTGGGCCTGGGTGGTCACGTCGAGGGCCGTGGTCGGTTCGTCAGCGATCAACAAGTCCGGGTTCATTGCCAGGGCCATGGCGATCACGACCCGTTGGCATTGGCCGCCGGACAGCTGGTGGGGGAAACTGTTGGCGATGCGCGGCGGGTCGGGCAGTTGGGTGGATTCGAGCAGCGCGAGCATGCGTTCCTGGCGTTCGCGCTGAGGCATCTGTGGCGCATGGATATCAAAGATTTCCTCGACTTGTTTGCCGATGCGAATCGCGGGGTTCAACGCAGCCATGGGTTCCTGGAAAATCATTGCGATGCGGTTACCGCGCAGTGCGCGCAAACGGCTTTCATCCAGGCTGCAGATGTCGTCACCGAGAAAGTCGATCACCCCACCGGCATGCCGCAGACCCTTGGCGTAGTCGCCCATGATCGCCGCCGACAGGACCGACTTGCCTGAACCGGACTCGCCTATTACGCAGAGGATTTCGCCCTTGCGCACCTCCAGGCTGATGCCGTGCACGGCGTGGCGGCGGTCGGCGCCGGTGGGCAGTTCAATCGTCAGGTCTTGCACACGCAATACGGGTTCTGGGTTCATGTTCAACTCCTTGCGCCTTGCTGGGCGTGTTCATCCAGGCCGTCCGCGAGCAGGCTCAGGCCCAGCATCAGCGTGGAGATGGCGATGCACGGAAAGATCACCAGGTGCGGAAAGGCGATGGCCATGGCGCGGCCGTCGTTGATCATGCCGCCCCAGTCCGGGGTCGGTGGCGGCAGGCCGAGGCCGAGAAAACCCAAGGCGCCGATCATGATCGCGGTGTAGCCGATGCGCAGGCAGAAATCGACTATCAAGGGCCCGCCGCAATTGGGCAGGATCTCCACCAACATGATGCGCAATAAACCTTCGCCTTGGGTGATGGCGCTGAGTACGTAGTCGCGCGAACGAATGTCGATGGTCAATGCGCGCATGATCCGGAAGATGGCCGGGGCACTGGTGAAGGTCACCGCAATCAGGATGTTCACGGCCGAGGCGCCGAGGGCGATGATGATCACGATGTACAGCACCAGCACCGGGAACGACAGCACGGTGTCGGCCACATACGACAGCACCGCGTCGACCCAGCCATTGAAGTAACCGGCACACAGGCCCATGGCAATGCCGACGGCGAACGCGGTAAGGGTGGCGAGGATCGACCAGAACAGCACCGTGCGCGTGCCCCAGATCAACCGCGAGAGAATGTCTCGGCCGATCATGTCGGTGCCCAGCAGGAAGCTCTGGCCGTTGTCGCCGGCTGTCATTGGCGTGAGCAGTGGCGTGAAGCTTTCCAGCGGATCATGCGGCGCGAGCCACGGCGCCAGCAACGCGGTCACCACCCAACTGCCGACCAACAGCAGGCCGAGCAACGCCAAGGGGTGCTTGAAGGCTTGAAGACGGTTCATCGGGTACCTCCGCCGAGACTGCGCAGGGTGATGCGCGGGTTGAGCCAGGTGTAGGCCAGGTCCGAGAAGATCTTGGTGATGCCCACGACCACCGCACTGACCATCGCGCAGGCTTCGATCAGGTACACGTCATGGTTCAGCGATGCGGTGTAGAGCAGCGAGCCGAAGCCCTTGTAGGCGAAGAACACCTCGACCACGATGACGTTGGACAGCAGCCACGGGATGTACAACATGATCACGGTGATGGGGGCGATCAGCACATTACGCAGCGCATGGCGCATCACGATGCGTGCGGTCGAGGCGCCTTTGAGGCGGGCCGTGCGGATGTACGGTGACTGCATCACTTCGACCATCGACGCCCGGGTAATGCGCGCCAGGTAGCCGATGCCGAACAGGCACAGCACCATCAACGGCAGGACCAGTTGCACCGCGCTGAAGCCCTCGCTCATGCTGCTGACGCCGGGCAGCCAGTTGAGCCAGAACACAAAGAGTGCCGAGACGAACACCGCGCTGGCGAAGTCGGGAATCGACGTGGTGACGATCGACAGGAACGACACCAACCGGTCAAGCAGCGAGCCCTGGCGAATGCCGGCCAGCACGCCCAGGGTCAGCGCCACGGGCACCATCACCAGCAGGGCCAGCCCGGCGAGGGTCAGGGTCTGCGCCAGGTTGGGCAGCAACAGGTTGATCACCGACTCACGAAAGTACACCGAGGTGCCCCAGTCGCCGCTGACAAAATCCTTGAGCCACAGCAGGTAGCGCCACACAAAGGGTTGGTTGTAGCCGTATTCCACCAGCCACGCCGTGCGTTGGTCGGCGGCGGAGTAGGGGCCGAGGACGTTGATCGCGACGTCTTCGATGTTCAGTTCCAGGGCCAGGAACACGATCAGTGACACCGATAACAGGGTTGCCACCAGCGCCAATAATTTACGCAACAGAAAATGAGCCATGGGTGCATGCTCCGACGAATGATGGGAGACCTGCCCGCCTGTGCGGGCAGTGTTGACTCAAGCGCTCAGCCAGACGTTACCCATGGGATAGAAGTCAGAGGGGTGTACCTGGAAACCCTGGACCTTTTTGCTCACCGCCGTGAATTTGTCACCCCAGAACGGCTGCACGATCACGCAGGCGTCTTGCAGGATCTGCTCGACGCTTTGCATGGCCACCGCGCGTTGCTGCGGGTCGATGATGCCCATGGCCTTATCCAGCGCGGCATCGAAAGCCGGGTCGCTGTAGTGGCTTTCGTTCCAGGCGCCGCCGCCGCGATAAGCCAGTTCCAATGACATCACTCCGAGCGGGCGATGGGCCCAGTAGGTGAGGCTGAACGCGGCCTTGTCCCAGATCGGCCAGTATTGAGCGGCGGGCACCACTTTGAGGTTGATGCGTATCCCGGCTTCCAGGCAATTCTGCTGCAGGATCTGTGCGCAGTCCTGCTCATAGCGTCCCTGGGTATTGCCGACGATCAGGTCGATGTCCAGGCCATTGGGAAAGCCGGCTTCGGCGAGCAATTTCCTGGCTTGCGCCACGTCGCGGTTGCGCTTGGGCAGCGGGAAATATTCAGGATGGGAGGGCGCTACATGGTGGTCCTCGCCCAGGGTGCCCATGCCACGGTAGGCGATCTTCAGCATCTGCGCGTTGTCGGCGCACAGCACCACGGCTTTGCGGATGCGCAGGTCGGTGAACGGTTTCTGGTCGCAGGCCATGCGCATCACGACGGTTTGCGCGGATTTGCAACTGAGCAACTGTGCGCCGGGCAGGCGCTTGGCCAGGTCCAGTTCGGCCACGGTCACCCGGTACAACACGTCAACCTGGCCGGCCTGCAAGGCCGCAAGGTGAGTGGACACGTCGGTGCCCATGTCGATGTAGCGCAGTTCGTCGAGGTGGGCGGGCTTGCCCCAGTAATCGGCACGCTTGGCGAAGGTGGCCTGCTTGTTCACCGCGAATGAGACCAGCTTGAACGGCCCGGTGGCCAGCGGATTTTTCGCCCAGTCATCACCCGCCTTGAAGCTGCGGTGCACAATGGCGCAGGTGAAGGCGTTGAGCATCTCCGGGATCGCCAGAATGGGCCGTTTGAGGTGCAGGCGGAACTGGTAGTCCCCGACTTTTTCGAAGGCTTTGATGTCCTGGAACGCAGTGCGGTTGACCGACTTGGAGTCGGCGGCAATCCAGCGTTCGATGTTGTGTTGCACGTCGTCGACGTTGAAACGCTCGCCGTTGCTCCACGTCACGTCCTGGCGCAGGTTGAAGGTCCAGGTGGTGAGGTCCTCGGACGGGCTCCAGCTTTCGGCGAGGTAAGGGTGGGTGACGTTGTCGGCGTCGACCCAGGTCAGGTATTCCAGGGAATTGCGCAGCAGGTTCGAAGCTTCGATCCAGGTGATCAGCATCGGGTCCTGGATTTCCTGGATCGCACAGGCAAAGCGCAGGCTGCCGCCTTGGCGCGCGGGCGTGGCATCAGCGGCCTGAGCCTCGTTGCCCAACAGGGCCGAGCCCAGGAAGTTGCTGGCGCTGGCGACGGTAACGCCCAGCAGCGCGGCGGTACGCAAAAATTGGCGGCGGTTTATCTCTCCGCTTTTGACTTGGGCACACAGGTTGTCAACGGCTGGATGCGGCAGGGTGCCGCCCAGGGTAGTCAGGTCTTTCATAAGCCTCTCCGGTACTTGCGAATATGCGTTTTTGTTGAACCGCAAGGGTCAGTGGCAGGCGCAGCAACGGCGCAGCACGGACCTCTGTGAAGCCGGCAGAAGAACAAGGCAAAACGAAGTCAGGAGGCGGGCAATGGGATAGGACATAGGGCAGCTCTCATGTTGTTTTTATTAGAGATGCCCGCAGTTTTGTCATTTGCGCAACGATGGACAAACGACAAATTCTGCGCAGTAACCTTCTATAAATGCATGTTACAGATCCGTCCCAGGGCCGCCTGTATGGCTGGATCGGTTCAGCGTGGCAACAGGCGCGCATCGAAGGGGTAATCGGAGAGCAGCTCGATGCCGTGCTCGTGAATGTAGATCTGTTCTTCGAGCTTCACGCCTTCGCCGCCGTCGTCGTGGCCAATGTAGCTCTCCACGCAGATGGTCATGCCGGCTTCGAACACACCGTCGTAACCCAGCGCATCGATGTCCTCACGGTGCACCACATAAGGGTATTCACCGGTCATGCCAACCCCGTGCACCAGCGCGAAATAACGATTGTTCTTGTAATGCTCGGGAATCTTCCAGGCCATCTCTGCGTATTCCTTGAAGCTGCGTCCGGCCTTGAGCATTTCAACGTTGGTTTGCACTTGTTCATAGGCGAGTTTGTACAGCTCCTGCTGTTTGGCGGTGGCCGCCTGGTCGCCGCACAGGAAGGTGCGGGAAAAGTCCGCGTAATAACCGAAGCGCCCAACCACATCGGTATCCAATGCCACCAGGTCACCGGCTTCGATCGGCCGTGTGCTGCATTCCTGGAACCATGGGTTGGTACGCGGGCCGGATGACAGCAGGCGTGTTTCCACATAGTCGCCGTCGGTGGCGATGACATGCTGGTGCAGGTGCGACCACAGCTGGTTTTCGGTGATGCCGGGCACCAATCGGCTTTCCATCAGGCGCACTCCTGCTTCGGTGGCGCGCAGGCTGGCGCGGATCATCTTCAGCTCATTGGGCACCTTGATGCAGCGTGCTCGCTCCAGCGGCTCCTGGGCGTCGAACACTTGATAGCCGAGGCGTTGCAGCTCGAATGCGGCGGCCGAAGTGGCACTTTCAATCGCAATGCGTTTACCGCCACCGCACTGTCGCACCAGCTCATCAATCTCGGCGGCCCAGTCGGCGGTGACGTTGCTCAGGAAGCTGTCGCAAAAATAGTAGGAAATCGCTTTGGCCGGGCGGACTTCATCGACGGTGTTCAGGTTTTCGGCCAAGTGCAGGCAGCCGCCGAACTCGAAGACCACCACCGGGCCTTCCGCCGGGATAAACGCATAGCGTGCCGGGTTGCGGGCCGAGTACACCTGCATGTTGCGCGAGCCGGTGGCGTAGCGCATGTGGGTCGGGTCGAACAGCACACAGGCGGCGTAGTCGCGTTTTTTCAGTTCGTTGCGTACCCGTTGCAGGCGGTCCAGCTGGATCTGCTGGATCTCGTCATAGGTGGGTTCACAGTCGGCGGGGTTGCGGTTCGGGCCGGACAGACTCATGGGGATTCCTCGCAGGGCAAATACGGTTTTTTGAGTTTTTGGAGAGGTCAATCAATCGAGCAACTGGTCGCTGCGTACCAGGTTGCGTTCGGCTTGCAGATGCGCTTCGGACAGGCGTCCGTAAAGCTGTTTGGTACGTTGGGCGCGGCCGATGATCCCGGGCTTTTCCGAGTAGGCGAAAATCGCCGTGTTGCGTTCGATGGTGCCTTCCACGCGGGTCACGCGGTGCACCGAGAAGCGGCCCTTGAAGATCTGCAAGTCGCCGGGGTTGAGCTCCAGTTCCTGCACGCGCGAGCGGTCTTCACCGCGCACCACTTTGCCGACGGCACCCAGGTTTTCCTGGCTGCGCGAGCGGATCATCGGCGCGTACTCGAACCGGCCGCCGGCCTCGGGCTTCTGGGTCATCATGCTGACGATGAATTCGTTGGTGTCGAAGTGCCAAGGCTGTTCGGTGCCCTCGGGCATGACGTTGATCACCAGCCCGGCGAAGGGGTCGGCGTATTCGAAAATCTCCGGTTCATCCAGGCAGGCGCCGATAAAGCGTTTCATCATGGGGGAGACGTACAGCCGGTGAATGATCGCGTCAGGAGCGATCATGTCGCGGGTCACAAAGCCGCTGGTGCGCTCCATGAATGTGCGACGCGGATCATCCTGGGGCAGGCTGGGGTCATCCTCGGTGAAGTAGGCGTTGACTTTGCGCACCGAATAAAAGGTCTTGCCCGACAGCGCCTGGCCTTCCTGGCGCGCCTGCTCCAGTACTTGTGGGCGCAGGAAGTTCTTCAGCAGGCAGCAACCGTCCTCAGCCAGTTCGGCGCGGGCGTGTTCAATGAGTGTGCGTAATTGAACATGGCCCGAATCATGTATGGGATAGAGTTCGGTATTAACGATGTCGCTGATATCGCCGGTTTCGGCATCGGCAAGTTTAAGACTCATACACGGCTCCTGAAGTCGGTGGTGGTGTTGAGTCGATAGTTGCGTAAAGCGGTTTGAAGTGGAAATTACAAGTTGTGATCGAATCCATCGGCAGGGGCGATAGTTATGTCAGGCGAACTGGATGGCAGCTTACTTAAAGTGTTTGTGGCAATTATCGAGTGCCAGGGTTTTTCGGCCGCCGCCGAGCGTCTGCATAAAACCCAGTCCACCGTCAGCCAGAGCTTGCAACGACTCGAAGAGATTGTCGGCGCGCCACTGATCCATCGCACCAGCCGCTCCATTGGCCTCACGCCAAGCGGGGAAACCTTTCTGATCTATGCCCGGCAAATCCTCAAGCTGCACGTCGAGGCGATCAGTGCCGCGCAATTGCCCAACGAGCAGGTGTGTATCCACTTGGGCATGCCCGAGGATTACGCCGAATACTGCCTGGGCGGGATGCTCAAGGATTTCCAGGCACAGTTTGCCCAGGTGCGTCCGGATGTCTGCTGCGAAATGTCGACTGCGCTGGTCGGCCGCTTGCTGCGCGGCGAGCTGGACCTGGTGCTAGGCGTCGAGCATGCCGGCTTGCAGCCTGGGGAATACCTGTGCGATGAGCCGCTGGCGTGGGTCGCGGCACCGAGCTGGAGTGGGGTGGGGCGCCAGTCGGTGCCGCTCGCGGTATACGCCGAGGGCTGCGCATTCAGGGCCAATGCCGTGCAGGCGCTGGCCCACGCGGGGCGCTCTTGGCAAGTGGTCTACACCAGCCAGAGCCCGCGCGGGATTGCGATTGCCATCGAGCAAGGATTATCCGTGGGCGTCATGGCGCGGCGTTTAGTGCCGCAAGGCTGGCAAATTCTGGACGAGCGCCAGGGCTTTCCGCCGATTGCCCCGGCGCGCCTGATGTTCTGGCGCTCAACCGGTTGCCAGGTACCGGAAGTGGACGCACTGGTGCAGATTCTACAACGTCAGTTAGGCGATTCAGGGAGTCGGCAACACCGGCACTTCGACAGCCTTCGCACGAGCCATGCGCTTGAGCAATAGCAGGCTGGCCAGCACCCAGCCGGTGATCCAGGCATGCACCACGGCAAACTCGCCGCTGACCTGCAACAACCCGCCGCACAGTGCATTGGCCGCGGCGCTGGCCAGGCCATAGCTGACCATGCTCAGGCTCACCACCTGCAGGCTGTGCACCGGGTTCAGGCGGGCACTGAGGTAGGCCGCCATCAAGCCCCAGGACGGGAAATAAAACAGAGCGAACAAGGCGGCTGCCCACACACTGAGCAACAGGCTGGGATGGCCCAGCAGGCCGAGCATGGCCAGGCCGAAGGCACCGATACTCAGCGCCATGACCCTCAGCGCGCCCCAGCGATCGGCCAGCGCCCCGAGCAGCAGCCCGCCGACGGCGCCTCCGATGCCGATCAGCGTCCACAGCGTACCGGTCATGGTGGCGCTGGCCTGCAATTGATCGCTGGCAAACGCCGATAGAAAATTGAGAAACGGCCCACTGATCGCGCCGATAAACCCGCTGAGCAGCACAATCTGCAGGGCCACCGGTTGCTCAAGGCACAGGCGCAGCCATTGCCTGGCGACCTCGCTGAAGGTGGGCGGCGTCGCGGAGCGGGGCGCCTGCTCTGCGTGGGGCGCCAAGGCCCAGAGCGTCAGCAGGGTGACCAGCAGCGTCAAACCGGCGCAAATCAACCAGAATTGGCGCAAGGTCAAGCCCTGCAAGCCTGCAATCAGCAGCCCGTTCAAGCAGATTGCAAAGGCCGCTCCCGACGATGCCAACCCTAATACACGGCTACGGTGGCTGGCGGGGATCACCTCACGGGCCAAGGCTGCAATCGCGTTCCAGTTCGACACCGCGCACGCCGACACCAGTGCCAGGCACAGTGCAAACGGCAGCACCCACGGCGTGGCGACGGCCAGCGCCAGCAGGACCGGGCTCAATACGATCGTCAGGCGCACCATGGTGCGCGGGCTTACCCACGCGGCGGCAATGCCGCTGGCTATCGAAGCGCCCATGTAGAACAGTTGCAGCAGCGCGGCAATCAGCGCGGCCTGGCTGTAGCTCAACTCAAATAACTCACGGATCTGCGGCAATAACGCCGAATACAGGAAAATACTGAAACCGTGGGTGGTTGCATTGCAGGCGGTGAACACAAGTGCCAGCAGCCCGATACTTCGTCGCGATGAGAAAGTTGTTGTCGACATGCTGCGGCCCGAAGTTAATAAGTGAGTAAATTTTCAGCCAGACTAACTTTTGTGGCAGGTCAGTCACCAATGCTTAATTGTCTTAGTGTGCATGCGTAATACGCGTGCTATTTATTCGATAACGACGCTAACCGTCGAAAAACGACGCGGGAGATTAAAGCCGAGTGTTTTTCAGCGATGCTGGGTGCTACCGCTGAACTGATACAAAAAGGTATGTTGTGTGAAAATTTTCCTGCGGTGCCGTGGGAATTCGCTTCCTTGTCAGTTGCTGTCGAGTGCCCTCCATGAAACGTAAAATGCCCGGTCTCAATGCCCTCAAAGCCTTCGAAGTCGCCGGCAGCACCGGCAGCTTTACCCGGGCGGCGGAATTGTTGAACGTGACCCAGAGCGCAGTCAGCCGCCAGGTGCGCCAGCTTGAAGAACAATTGGGCGAGAGTCTGCTGGAGCGCCGCCATCATCACCTTGAACTCACCAGCGCCGGGCGCGTGCTGCTGCGCGCGCTGCACCAGTCCTTCGACAAGATCGAGCTGACGGTGCGTAGCATCCAGCAGAAAACCCACTCCAACCGCCTGCACATCAACGCACCGCCGACGTTCACCAGTCGCTGGTTGATGCCGCGCCTGGGGCGCTTGCGTGAGGCGCATCCAGAGTTGGAACTGAGCATTACCACGTGCTTGCAGGACAGCCTGGCGCAGACCAGTACGCTCGATTGCGCGATTCGGTTTGGCAATGGTGAGTGGGACGGGCTGGACAGTTCCTTGTTGATCCAGGAGCGGCATATCGCGGTGTGCGCGCCCTCGCTGTATGCCCGCGAATGCAGCGATGGCGTGGATCTGAATCGCATGACCTTGCTGCATGTGCTGGCCAATGAGGACCAGCGTTACCTGACCTGGAAGCACTGGCTGGATGCGGCGCGGATTCATGGGGTGGATACGCAGGGCGGGTATGAATTCGACCTGCTGGACCTGGCGATCCGGGCGGCGACGGATGGGTTGGGGATTACCATTGCGGATTGGCATATGGTCGCAGCGGAACTGGCCAGTGGGCAGTTGACGCAGGTGTTGAATGTGCATGTGGAGGGGCATCAGTCGTATTGGCTGGTGACCCGACCCGAGCAGACGGATATGCCGCAGTTGCAGGTGTTCGAGCGATGGTTGCAGGAGGAGATCTGGTTGGCGCAGCGGCAGTTGGAGCCGTCTACGGCGGCGGGTTGATTACCCCTAACCTGCATTTTTCGAATGTTACCCCACCCAATAAGTCGTTTGCCCGCCCTCCATACAACGACAAAACTGCATGTCACTCGCAAAACAACAACGTTGGGCAAACCACATGCAATTCGAGCGCAATTTCTACAACGGCCAGTTCGTCGAACCGGCCAGCGATGCCCTGATCGCCGTCTACAACCCTGCCGATGAAACCCTCGCCGGTCACGTCAGTGCCGCCAGCGCCGACGAGGCCATCGCTGCCGTCGACGCGGCTGCCGTCGCCCAGAAAACCTGGGGCAAGCTCACCAGCATCGAGCGCGCCGAGCACCTTCGCGCCTTGGCCGATGCCCTGGACAGCCACGCCGTAGCCATCGGCACGGCCCTGGCCAGGGAGTCCGGTAAAAGCGTCAGCGACGCGAGCAACGAAGCACGCTACGCCGCGCAGATCACCCGTTACCATGCCGAATGGGCGCGCCGTATCGAAGGCGAGATCATCCCCAGCGACACGCCGGACGAAAACCTGTTCCTGCAACGCGAACCGATTGGCGTGGTGGCTTGCCTGATTCCGTTCAACTATCCGGTGTATACCTTGCTGCGCAAGATCGCTCCGGCGTTGATCGCCGGTAACACGGTGGTGGTGCGCCCGAGCAACAACACGCCGCTGTCGGCGTTTGAAATCGCCAGAGCGGTGATCAATGCCGGGATTCCAGCCGGTGTGATCAACATCCTGACCATGGATCACGCCACCGCAGCCAGCGTCTGCACGCACAAGGCGGTCGGCCTGATTACCCTCACCGGCAGCGTGAATGCCGGGCGTACCGTGCTCGATTACTGCAAGGCCAATATCGCCAAGCCGTCCCTGGAACTGGGCGGCAAGACGCCGGCGATCATCGAAGCCGATGCCGACCTGGAAAAGGCCGCCAGCGCCATCGTCGCGTCCAAGACCACGCACTGCGGCCAGCTGTGTACGGCGGTGGAGCGGGTGTATGTGCACGAGGCTGTCCATGACGCGTTCCTCGCACTGCTGAAAACCAAAATCAGCGCAGTGAAATTCGGCGACCGTGCCAACGACGAAAGCCTGATGGGCCCGCTGGCCAACGCCAGTTCCCGCAAGAATATTCACGCCATGGTCGAGCGCGCCGTTGCCGCCGGTGCTGTACTGGAAACAGGCGGCGTGCTGCCCGACGGCCCTGGGTATTTCTATCCGCCGACCTTGCTCAGCCATTGCCGCCAGGACATGGAAATCATCCAGGAAGAAATCTTCGGCCCGGTGCTGCCGGTGCTCAAGTACCGCGACATCGATGAGGCGCTGGCGATGGCCAACGACCACCAGTTCGGTCTGTCGTCGGTGCTTTACACCGAGAACTACCGCACGGCAATGAAGGTGGCGAATGCGATCGAGGCCGGCGAGTTGTATGTCAATCGGACCCCGGCGGACCCCTACCAGGGTTTCCACGCCGGATGGAAACGCTCAGGGCTGGGCGGCGACGACGGCAAGCACGGGATGCTGGAGTTCACCCAGACCCGCTTGGTGGTCATGAAGTACTGAGCCACGCACACCGCTGCACCTTTAATAAAAACAATTATCAGGGCACCCGCGCATCGGGCGCCCGAGGTCTACACGATGTCCAAGCCTGCACCTGTTGCCCAGGGTTCCGTTGCCGTGTCCGCGGCAAGCAGCGACAAAGCCAGTCGCTATTTCCAACTGCTATTACTGGTACTGGCGGCGGGGGCGATCTACCCGATCCTCTACCTGCGCCAGGTCTACCAGACCACCATGCTCGATGTGTTCCAGATCAACCACAGCGAGCTGGGTTACCTGTACTCCATGCTCGGCACGGTTTTTTTGCTCAGCTACTTGCCCAGCGGTTGGCTGGCCGACCGTTTGCCGCCGCGCTTTTTGATCTTCTTCTCGCTGGTCGCGACCGGTGCATTGGGCTTGTGGTACGCCAGCGTGCCGTCGATGACCGGCTTGATGATCATCTTCGGCTGCTGGGGGCTGACCACCGGCCTGACCTTTTGGGCCTCGGTGCTCAAGCGCGTGAAGATGATTGCGCACCCCTCTGAGCAGGGCCGTTTCTTTGGCATTCTCGACGGCGGGCGCGGCCTGGTGGAAGCCTTGTTGGCGACCGTGGCCCTGGGTCTGTTTGCCTATGCCACCGAAACGCAAAGCCGGTCGGCGGCTGAAGGTTTCAAGCAGGTGGTGTACCTGTACTCGTTTATCTGCATCGCCATCGGCTGCGGATTGGTGTTGCTCAAAGACCCCAAGTCCCTGGCCGAAACGGCAGCGGTGGAGAAGGGCAAGTTCAACCTGATCACCGACCTGACGACATTGGTGAAGATCCCTGAACTGTGGCTGGTGACCGCCATCGTGTTCTGCGGTTACCACATGTTCTGGGCCACCTACAGTTTTTCCGACTACCTGCAAGGCAGCGGCATGACCGCCGTGATGGCCGGCACCATCACGACCATCAAGCTGTGGATGCGCCCCATCGGCGGCATCGGTGGCGGTTGGCTGGGGGACAAGTTCTCGAACATTTCGGTGCTGATTGTCGCGTTGGTGCTGGTGACCCTGGCCATGCTCGGGCTGATCGTCTTCCCTGCGTTCAACAGCCTGGGCCTGCTGATCGGCACGGTGATCTTTATCGGACTGATGACCTACGCGATTCGCGGCCTGTACTGGGCGATCCTCGACAGCTGCGACATCCCGCTACGCATCACCGGCCTGGCCATCGGCATTGTGTCGGTGGTGGGTTACTTGCCAGACACCTTTATCCCCTTGATCAACGGCTACTTGACCGAGACCTACCCGGGCAAGGCCGGCTACACCCTGTATTTCGGCTACATCGCCTTTATCGGCGTGCTCGGGACCCTGGCGGCCCTGACCTTGCGCGCCCGGATCAACCGTAAAAAATTCAACCGGACAGGTGCCTGAGATGAAAATCGTCGCCCTTGAAACCCATATCGTTGCCGTACCACCGCCGCACATTGGCGGGATGTACTGGCTGTTCGTCAAGCTCAAGACCGACTGTGGCATTGAAGGCGTCGGCGAGATTTACGCCGCCACCTTCGGCCCCAAGGCCATGCTGCCGATCATTGAGGATGTGTTCGAGCGTTATCTGCTCAACCATGACCCACACCACATCGAGCGGTTTTTCCGTCAGGCCTATTCTAGCGGCTTCACCCAGCGCCCGGACCTGACCATGATGGGCGTGGTCAGCGGCCTGGAAATGGCCTGCTGGGACATCATCGGCAAGGCCGCCAACAAGCCGGTCTACGAGTTGCTGGGTGGCAAGGTCAACGAGCGCTTGCGTTCCTACACCTACCTGTACCCGGTCAACAGCAAGGGCGAGTATGACTATGACGACCCGGACCTGGCGGCCGAATGCGCCATCGAGAACATGAACAAAGGCTTTACCGCGCTGAAGTTCGACCCGGCCGGACCGTACACCGCTTATTCCGGTCACCAGGTCTCCCTGCAAGTGCTGGAGCGTTGCGAGACTTTCTGCCGCAAGATCCGTGAGGCGGTGGGTGACCGGTGCGACCTGCTGTTTGGTACGCACGGGCAGATGGTGCCGTCGTCGGCTATCCGCCTGGCCAAGCGTCTGGAGAAATACGACCCGCTGTGGTTCGAAGAACCGGTGCCGCCAGGCCAGGAAGACGCGATGGCCCAGGTTGCGGCCAAGACCAGCATCCCCATTGCCACTGGGGAGCGCCTGACCACCAAGTACGAATTTTTCAAGCTGCTGCAAGCGGGCGGCGCTTCGATTCTGCAAATGAACGTGGCGCGCTGTGGCGGGCTGCTGGAAGCCAAGAAGATCGCGAGCATGGCCGAGGCTTATTACGCGCAGATCGCGCCTCACCTTTACAACGGGCCGATTGGCGCGGCGGCGAGTTTCCAACTGGCGACCTGTACGCCGAATTTCCTGATCCAGGAAAGCATCATGACCTGGGGTGGTTTCCACGCCGAGGTGCTGACCAGGCCGCTGCACTGGGAAGACGGCTACATCATCCCGTCCACCGAACCCGGGCTTGGCGTGGAGCTGAATATGGACGTGGTGCGCAAGCACACGCCGTATACCGGCGAACGCCTGCACCTGCAAATGGCGCCAACCCCGGCTGACGTCAAAGACACTTCGCCCGCCAAGGGCTAAAAACGACTTATGCGGTAACCGTGAATGACATATGACTACATCATCGCCGGTGCTGGCGCCGCAGGCTGTGTCCTGGCCAACCGGCTGTCCGCTTCGGGCAAATACTCGGTGTTGCTGCTCGAAGCCGGCGGCAAGGACAGTTCCTGGTGGTTCAAGATCCCGGTCGGTTTCGCCAAGATGTATTACAACCCGACCTTCAACTGGATGTACTACAGCCAGCCGCAAAAGCAGTTGGCCGATCGGGCTATCTATGCGCCTCGCGGCAAGGTACAGGGTGGCTCGGGCTCGATCAACGCAATGATCTACGTGCGCGGCCAGGCCCATGACTTCAATGACTGGGCGGCGAATGGCAACGACGGCTGGAGTTTTGCGGACGTGCTGCCGTACTTTCGCAAGCTGGAAAACCACCCCTTGGGTGACACCGAGTATCACGGTGGCAGTGGCCCCATCAGCATCACACCGATGAAGGGCCATACCCACCCGATTTGCGACGTGTTTCTCAAGGGCTGCGAGCAACTCGGTTATGGCTTGAGCGATGACTTCAACGGCCCGAACTTTGAAGGCGCGGGCCTGTATGACGTCAACACGCGCAATGGCGAGCGCTGCTCCAGCAGTTTTGCGCACCTGCATCCGGCGCTCGGCCGTACCAATTTGACGGTGGAACTGCACGCATTGGTCGACCGCGTGCTGTTCGACGACCAGCAACGCGCCACGGGCATCAGCGTGACCCAGCACGGCGTGGCCCGCACCTTTACCGCACGCAAGGAGGTCATCCTGTGTGCCGGTGCGGTGGACACGCCGAAAATCCTGCAATTGTCCGGTGTGGCGGATCAACAACTGCTCGCTGAACACAATATCTCACTGGTCAAGCACCTGCCGGCCGTGGGCGAAAACCTGCAGGATCACCTGTGCGTCAGCTACTACTACAAGGCCAATATCCCGACGCTGAACGACCAACTCAGCTCGCTGTTCGGCCAACTGAAGCTGGGCCTCAAGTACCTGTTCACGCGAAAGGGCGCGCTGGCGATGAGCGTCAACCAGGCCGGTGGGTTCTTCCGTGGAAACGCCGAGCAGGCTGACCCGAACCTGCAGCTGTACTTCAACCCGCTGTCCTACCAGATTCCGAAAAACAACAAGGCCAGCCTCAAGCCCGAGCCGTACTCCGGATTCCTGCTGTGCTTCAATCCGTGTCGGCCCACCAGTCGCGGCACCATCCGCATAGCCTCGAAAAACCCGCGTGATGCAGCGCTGATCGACCCCAACTACCTGAGCACCCAGAAGGACATCGACGAGGTGATCCAGGGCAGTCGATTGATGCGCAAGATCATGCAGGCGCCTGCGCTCAAGGGCATCACGGTGGCCGAGGTTCTACCCGGCGCGGCGGTGCAGAGCGATGAGCAGATGCTGCAATACTTTCGCGAAAACAGCGGCTCGATCTACCACCTCTGCGGCTCATGCGCCATGGGCTCGGACCCGCGTACATCGGTGGTGGACAAGCGCTTGAAGGTGCATGGACTGGACGGATTACGCATTGTCGATGCGTCGATCTTCCCGAATGTGACTTCGGGCAATACCCATGCGGCGGTGTTGATGGTGGCGGAGAAGGGCGCGGATCTGATTTTGCAGGATGCTTGAGGCATTCCCGACACCGATGCACCAGGGGCAATGCCAGCCACAGTGACAGCGTTGCGCCTCGCCTGGCTGGCATTAGGGCCCGACCGCCCACTACTGGATCAGATCACGTGCGCTCGCTGCAATTGCGTCAGGGACAACGCTTTGAGCTGCGCCAGCATTGGATCACGGCGGTCTCTGGGGTGCGGCAGGTCCACCGCCAATGCCTGGCGAATGCTGCTTGGCCGGTTGCCCATCACCAGCACCCGATCACTCAAGTACAGCGCCTCGTCCACATCGTGGGTGACCAACAGCAACGCGATGGCGTGGTGCTCGGCCAGTTGCAGCAGCAAGTCCTGCAGCTTCATGCGGGTAAACGCATCCACCGCGCTGAACGGCTCATCCAGCAGCAAGACCTGCGGTCGCGAATACAGGCCACGGGCGATGGCCACTCGTTGCGCCATGCCCCCGGACAATGCCTTGGGCAGCGCCTGGGCAAAGCCCTTGAGGCCGACTTCCTCGATCAATTGCGTGACCCAGGCTTTATCGTAGTGGTTGTCGTCGCTGAAACCGATGTTCTGCTCCACCGTCAGCCAGGGCATCAGGCGCGGTTCCTGGAACACAAATGCGACTTCTCCATCCGGGCTGCGCAGTTCACCCTGATAGTCCTTGTCCAGCCCGGCGACGATACGCAACAGCGTACTTTTGCCACAGCCGCTTGGCCCCAGCAGGCTCACGGTTTCGCGAGGTTGCAAGGCCAGACTCACGTCGCTCAACACCACGGTGTCGCTGAAGCTCTTTCGCTCCACGCGCATATCCAATAACGGCGATGCAGTCACTGCTCCGCTCCTTGACCGTTGAAGGTATCGCGCCACGCCAGGCAGCGCTTTTCCAGCGCCGCGAGCAGGCCATCGCTGACCTTCCCCAACAGCGCCAGTACGATGATCGCCGCCAGCACGATGTCCGGCCGTGAGGTTTCGCGCCCATCGCTGAGCAGGTAGCCCAAGCCCTTGGTGGCTGCGATCAGCTCAGCCGCCACCAGGAACATCCACGCCAGGCTCAAGCCGCTGCGCAAACCGGTAAACAAGCCGGGCAGGGCGGCGGGCAGGAGGATGCGGCGTACCAATCGGCGTCGACTGAAGCCATACATTTGGCCCACTTCCACCAGCTTGCGATCGATATCGCGAATGGCCGCGACGCCATTGAGGTACACCGGGAAGAACGCGCCAATCGCGATCAGCACAATCTTCGAGGTTTCATCGATACCTAGCCACAACAGCAGCAGCGGTACCCAGGCCAAGCTCGGGATCGAACGCAACCCGGCGAACGTCGGCTCCAGGTAAGCTTCGGCCTCACGGCTCAACCCTACCCAGGCGGCAAATACCAGGGCCAGCCCGGCGCCGATGGCAAAGCCCAGCAGCACGCGGCCCAGGCTGGCACTGATGTGCTTCCACAGCGCGCCCTCGGCCAGCTGCGTCAGGGTCACGGCAATTTCGCTGGGCGCCGGCATCTGGTACGACGGCAACCAACCCACCCGCACGACCCCTTCCAGGATCAGCAGGATCAGCACCGGCAACACCAGGCCCTTGAGCCTGCGTGGCCAGGCGCTGCGGTTGATCACCTGCGGTGCCGTCAGCGGCAAAATCTGGGTCTTGCTGGTCATCCCGCGCCCCTTATTGACTGAACGAGGTGTCGATCAACTGGTCGATCACCTGGTCCACGTTCACCCCGCGCCGCACCAGTTCTTCAGACACCAGGATCGGCGCCGCGGCCTTGGATGACACGACATCCTTGCTGCTCAGGAACGGTGTGCTCAAGTCGGTGCGCGACAGTTGCAACTTGGCCACTTCCAACGGCAAGCCCGACTCGTCGGCCAGCAGCTTGGCGAATTCATCCGGGTGCTTCACGGCCCAGTCGCGGGCTTTCTCGTAGGCGCCGAGCACTTTGGTGATGGTCTGCGGATGCTCCTTGGCGAACGTCTCGGTAACGCTGACCACGCCATAACTGTTGAAGTCCTTGTTGCGATAGAGCAGGCGCGAACCGGCCTGGATTTCACTGGCGGCCATATGCGGATCGAGACCGGCCCAGGCGTCGACGTCGCCTTTCTCCAGGGCGGTGCGGCCATCCGGGTGTTGCAGGTGCACCAATTCCACATCGTCCTTGTTCAGCCCGGCCTTTTGCAGGCTGCGCAGGGTGAACAGGTACGGGTCGGTACCCTTGGTGGCGGCGATTTTCTTGCCCTTGAGGTCGGTGAGATTTTTAAGCGGCGAGTCCTTGCGTACCACCAGGGCCGTCCATTCGGCGCGACTGTATACGTACACCGATTTGATCGGGCTGCCATTGGCGCGGCTCAACACCGCAGACAGGCTGGCGGAAGACGCGAAGTCGACGCCGCCGCTGTTGAGGTACTCCAGTGACCGGTTGCTACCCTGGCTCAATACCCAGCCGACCTTGGAGTTCGGCAAGGCCTGCTCCAGCCAGCCGAAATGCTTGAGCACCAGGCTGACGGGCGAATAGTAGGCGTAGTCGAGGTTGACTTGGGCCGGATCTGTCTCGGCGGCAAAGGCCTGGGGTTGCAGGCACAGCGCGAGGGCGAAGACGCCCAATAAGCGTTGGGTAATGGGTTTCATGGAACCGCTCCGAAAGGCATGGGAAGGAGATTTTCTTATGCTTAGAAAATTAGTCAGCATGTTCCATCATGCTTTTCGGGAATATGCAGTCTCTGTGCCAGCGGGTTCGGCAGCGTATTGGCGGGGGGTGGCGGGATGATTGCTGTGGTGAGAGGGGCAGATTGTTGAATCACTGTTTGCTGGGCAACACCTCTTCATATGTCTAAGTGGAATAAATAAATAGTTATATATTCCTTTTGTGTTTTTCTCCGCTGCTGCATCTTGAGGGCCTGCGCATTCGTGCGGATTGACCCAACAGCTAAAGGAAAGCCGACATGACCATTAAAGCGATTAACGTGCGCAACCAGTTCAAGGGCGTGATCAAGGAAATACTGCAGGGTGAAGTGGTGTCCGAAATCGACGTGCAGACTGCATCCGGCATCGTCACTTCGGTGATCACCACCCGTTCGGTGCGTGATCTGGAGTTGAAGGTGGGCAGTGAGGTCATCGCTTTTGTGAAGTCGACGGAAGTGTCGATCGCCAAGCTCTGACCGCGCGTTCCCACGCCTTGCGTGGGAACGCCGCCCAGGCGCTCTGCGTGTCAGCGATGACGCAGGGCGCGCTCCATGCGTTGCACGCCTTCTTCCAGCATCGACCGTGGGCAACCGAAGTTAAGGCGTACGAATTGTTGGCTGTCATCGCCGAATTCGATCCCCGCACTCAAGCCGACCTTGGCCTGTTCCAGGAAGAATTGCTGCGGGTCGTCCAGGCCCAGGGCGCTGCAATCCAGCCAGGCCAGGAAGGTGCCTTGCGGGGCATGCATCACCACGCCTGGCAGGCGGGTTTGCACGGCGTCGAGCAGGTAGTCACGGTTGGCTTCCAGGTACTTGACCAAGGCCTCCAGCCATTCTGCGCATTCGCTGTAGGCGGCGCGGGTGGCTTCCAGGCCCAGGGGGCTGACGCTGTCGACCATGCCGCAACGCGCGTTGTTGAAGCGTTCGCGGATCTCGGCGTTCTGCACCACGGCAAAACAGGTCTTCAGGCCGGCCACGTTGTAGGCTTTGCTCGCCGACATCAACGTGATGGTGCGCTGGGCAATCTCAGGGCTGAGGCTGGCGGTGGGGATGTGGCGGCGGCCGTCGAAGCACAGCTCGGCGTGGATTTCATCGCTGATGATCAACGCGCCATTTTCCAGGCAGGCGTTGGCCACGGCCAGCAGTTCTTCGCGGGGGAAGACTTTGCCGATCGGGTTATGCGGGTTGCTCAACAGCAGCGCGCCGGCACCGTCCAGTGCCTTTTGCAGGGTCGCCAGCGGGGTGAGGTATTCAGCGCCGACCCGTTCAAACGGTACTTCGATGCGTGGCAGGTTCCAGTGGCCGGGTGCCAGGCGAATCGGGCGGTAGTTCGGGGTCTGCAGCACCACCGCCTGGCCCGGTTGCACAAAGGCGTGCAGCGCCATATTGAAGCCGGGTTCGACGCCGGGCAGGAACAGCAACTCCTCCGGCTGCACCCGCCAGGCGTACTTGGCCCACAGGTCGGCCACGATGGCTTCGCGCACATCCGGGCCGGCCACGCTGTAGCCCAGAACCTGCTGGTCCAGGCGCTGGTGCAAGGTGTGCAGCACGGCCGGTGGTGCGGCGATATCCATGTCGGCGATCCACATCGGCAACACGTCAGGCGGGTAACGGTTCCACTTGGTGCTGCCGGTGCCGAGGCGTGGGTGGATCGTGTCGAAATCAAAGCTCATGGGCGGCTCGTATCAGGAAGGCGGGCAAACAATGGCGCCGATTCTAGCGCCATTAATTTTATAGGCCAGTGCTGATTGCCGCAGACAGTTGTTGGTGGGCCTGTTCCAGGGAGTGATTGACCGCTGCTTCACCGCGCACCATGGCCGGCAGGTAGGCAAAGTCCACCGAGCGAATGCCGATCGTCGCCAGGACGGTGGTCAGGTACGGCGTGAGAAAGTCCGGCTCGTGGCCTTTGCGCGCATTGCCGGAGCTGACCAGCACAAAGGTGCGCCGGTCGTGCAACAGGCCGACCTTTTCAAACTGCGGGCTGACCGTGAAGCTGCGATGGATGCGCACCACATGGTCGATCCAGGCCTTGAGCGCTGCCGGCACGGTGAAGTTGTGTACCGGGGTGCACAGGATCAGCAGGTCGCAGGCTTCCAGTTCAACAATCAGCTGTTCCGACACTGCCGTCGCGTCGCCATTCAGGCCACCAGGCGTGGTCAGGGCATCAGCGTATTCGCGGGTCAGCGGCGGCAACGCCTGGCCGCCGTAGTCGCGTTCGGTGACCTCGGCCTGCGGCAGCAGGTCGCGCAGCAGGGCGCGGCCCAGTTTGAAGCCGTGTGCGGCTTTGCCATGGGGGCTGAAGCTGAGTAACAGGGCACGGGTCATGGGTTCAGATCCTGGGAGAAGTGCATGCCAAGCGGTAACAGGCCCTGGCGGAAGTAGAAGCGCTGGGCCAGGGCCATGTGCATGCCGGTGTCCAATACCAGGTAACGATAACCGCGTGCGCGGGTTTCTTCGCGCACGCGGTCCAGCAATTGTTCGCCGAGGCGACGACGTTGCAAGGCCGCATCGACGACCAGATCGTCGACATAGATGAAGCGGCCATACAAGGTGTTTTCCGTCAGCCGGTAACCGATCAGGCCGATCACCTTACCTTGTTCTCGGGCGGCCAGCAGGTGGTAGCCGTTCTGCTGTTGGCGTTGGACCTGCTCGGCAAAGGTGACGGCATCCTTCAGGTGCGGGCGCAGTTGCTGCATTACCGCAAAGCTTGCGATGCAGTCGGCTTCAGTCTGCATCGGCACAAATTCGACCTGTTCATTCATGATCTTGATTCACCCGATGGGCTTTGACGGCGGCCGGCACCTTGCGAAAGCTGATGGCGACGCGGTTCAAGGCGTTCATCAGGGCGATCGCCAGGGTCAGGTCGGCCACTTCCTTGTCATTGAACAGCGCCGAGACCCTGGTGTAATCGGCGTCCGGCACCTGGGTCTGCGCCACCTGGGTGACCACCTCGGCCCAGGCCAGGGCCGCACATTCACGCGGCGTGAACAGCGGTGAGGCCTCATGCCAGGCGGCGACCAGCATCAGCTTCTCCAGATCGATGCCCTGTTTGAGCAGGTCGCGGGAGTGGGAGTCCAGGCAATAGGCACAGCCGTTGAGTTGGGAAACCCGCAGGTACACCAGGTCAATCAACTCTTTCTCCAGGCCGCAGCCGTGGATGTAGCGGTGCACTGAACCGAGGGCACTGTAGCCCGCAGGAGCGGCTTGGGCGTAATCGAGTCGGTGTTTCATGGGCGATCCTGTGTGGGGTAAGTGATGCGTCATTTTCAGTGGCTGACGGATCGCTCGACAGGGGCATGATTGGACAAGTGGGTTGGGACATGATCAGACTTCGCCGTGTATCCCTGTCGAGCCCGCCCGTGATGTCAGCCTTGCCCAAGTACCAGGAAATCTACCGGCGTTTTCGCTTGGCCATTGACCAGGGCCAGTTCGGCCCCGGTGACCGCGTGCCGTCCGTGCGCAGCTTGGCGCTGGAGCTCAAGGTGGCGCGGGGCACGGTGGAGACGGCCTATCAACTGCTGGTCAGCGAAGGTTTTTTTGAGGCCCGCGGTCAGGCGGGCACGGTGATAGCCGCGTCGCTGCCGACGGTGTCGGTCAAGCCGTTGCCGGTGGTTGAGCCTGTGGTACGCAGCCCCCTGGCCTTGCAGATGGGCCTGCCGGCCCTCGATGCCTTCCCGCGTAAGCTGTGGGCGCGGCTGGTGACCCAACAAGTGCGCCGCACCGATGCCGACAGCCTGGCGATGGGCGACGTGCGCGGCGCCCAGGCGCTGCGTGTGGCCATCGCCAACTACCTGGCGTTGTACCGCGGCGTGCAGTGCGCGCCACAGCAGGTATTTGTCTGCGCCGGTTATGCCGGATGCCTGACGCTGCTGTGCGATGCGCTGCAGATGGCAGGGCAACGCTGCTGGTTCGAAGACCCTGGCTACTTGCATGGGCGCCAACTGTTGACCCATTGCGGCGTGGAATTGGTGCCGGTGCCGGTCGACCGTGATGGCCTGGACGTAGCGCAGGGCATTCGACGCGACATGCAGGCGCGGCTGGCAGTGGTCACCCCGGCGCATCAAAGCCCGTTGGGTGTGGCTTTGAGCCGGGAGCGGCGGCAGGCCTTGCTGGCATGGGCCGGGGAGCAGGGCAGTTGGGTGGTCGAGGATGATTACGACAGTGAGTTTCGCTACCGGGGCCAACCGCTGGCGGCGCTCAAGAGCCAGGATCACGATGACCGGGTCATCCATGCCGGGAGTTTCAGCAAGATGCTGTTTCCCGGGCTGCGCCTTGGCTACCTGGTGGTGCCCACCGCCCTGGTGGCGACATTTGAGCGCAGTGCCCAGGCGTTGCAGCAGCGCAGCGCGCAGTTATTGCAACTGACCACGGCAGACTTCCTGGAGCAGGGACATTTCACCCGGCATCTGAAGAAGATGCGCCAGTTATATGCGCAGCGGCATGGGTTGCTGGTCAACGCGTTGGCAGTGCATTGCGCGGGTCTTTTGCGGGTGGATGAGCAAGCTGGGGGGATTAATCTGCTGGTGCGCCTGGAAGTGGCGGTATCAGACCAGGCCGTGGCTGAGGCGGCGAGCGCGGCGGGCCTGGCAGTACAGGCGCTGTCGGTGTGGACCCTGGGCGCACATCGCGAGCAGGGCTTGTTGATGGGGTTCACGAATGTCGCCACGGCGCAACAAGCGTCGGAGCTGGCCTTGTTGCTGCGCGGCGTGATCGAGTCGTCATCGTTCTGTGACCGACAAGTTCTGTAATAAAAACGCCATTGCGCTGGGGATTAAAACCGGGAAGGGCTATTTTGGTGCACCTCAATAACTAGAGTAGCCATGGATGAAATACCAACCCTTCAGCCGTACTTTGATTGCTACTGCACTGGTGTTGACCGTCAGCGGTGTGCAAGCTGCGTCCCAGGCTCCGGTGGCCGGTGAAAATGGCATGGTGGTCACCGCCCAGCATTTGGCCACTCATGTGGGCGTGGATGTACTCAAGGCCGGCGGCAACGCGGTGGATGCGGCCGTTGCGGTCGGCTATGCGCTGGCGGTGGTGTACCCGGCGGCGGGCAATCTCGGCGGCGGCGGTTTCATGACCGTGCAACTGGCCGACGGGCGCAAGACCTTCCTCGACTTCCGCGAAAAAGCCCCCCTGGCGGCGACCGCCGACATGTACCTGGACAAAGATGGCAAGGTCATCGACGGCCTCAGTGCCAAGGGCCATTTGGCGGTCGGGGTCCCCGGCACCGTGTCCGGCATGGAGCTGGCGCTGAGCAAATACGGGACCCTCAAGCGCGCCCAGGTGATTGCCCCGGCGATCAAACTGGCCGAAAACGGCTTCGAACTGGAGCAGGGGGATATCGACCTGCTGCACACGGCCACCGGTGAATTCGAAAAAGACCCGGACCTGCACGGGATCTTCCTGCACAACGGCCAGCCGATGCAGGTCGGCCAGAAGCTGGTGCAGAAAGACCTGGCCAAGACTCTCAAGGAAATTTCCGCCAAGGGCAGCGACGGTTTCTATAAAGGCTGGGTCGCCAAGGCGCTGGTGGATTCCAGCCAGGCCGGCAAGGGCATCATCACCCAGGCCGACCTGGACAAATACAAGACCCGTGAACTGGCGCCCATCGAGTGCGATTACCGGGGTTACCACGTCGTCTCGGCGCCGCCGCCAAGCTCGGGGGGCGTGGTGATCTGCCAGATCATGAACATCCTCGAAGGCTACCCGATGGCCGACCTCGGCTACCACTCGGCCCAGGGCCTGCACTACCAGATTGAAGCCATGCGCCACGCCTACGTGGACCGTAACAGCTACCTCGGCGACCCGGACTTCGTGAAGAACCCGATCGCCCACCTGCTGGACAAGGACTATGCCGCCAAGCTGCGTGCCGCCATCGACCCGCAGAAAGCCGGCGACTCCCAGGCGATCAAACCGGGCGTATCGCCCCATGAAGGCAACAACACCACGCACTATTCGATTGTCGACAAGTGGGGCAACGCGGTCTCGGTCACCTATACCCTCAACGACTGGTTTGGTGCCGGCGTGATGGCGAGCAAAACCGGGGTGATCCTCAACGATGAAATGGACGACTTCACCGTCAAGGTCGGCGTGCCGAACATGTACGGCCTGGTCCAGGGCGAAGCCAACGCCATCGCGCCGGGCAAGGCGCCGCTGTCGTCGATGAGCCCGACCATCGTGACCAAGGATGGCAAGGCGGTGATGGTGGTGGGCACGCCGGGTGGCAGCCGTATCATCACGGCCACCTTGCTGACCATTCTCAATGTCATCGACTACAAGATGAACATTCAGGAGGCGGTGGATGCGCCACGTTTCCACCAGCAGTGGATGCCGCCAGCCACCAACCTGGAACGGTTTGCCGTAAGCCCCGATACCCAGAAGATCCTGGAAAGCTGGGGCCATCAGTTTGCGGGCCCTCAGGATGCCAACCACTTGGCGGCGATTCTGGTCGGCGCGCCTTCACTGGAGGGTAAGCCGGTGGGTAATAACCGCTTCTATGGGGCGAATGATCCGCGTCGCAATACTGGCCTTTCACTGGGCTACTGATCACATCGCAACACCTGCCTGTTAGTGGGCTGTAGTGAGCGGGCTTGCCCCGCGCCGGGCGGCACAGCCGCCCCAACAGGGACGCCTCGGTTTTTCAGGAAGACTGCGGTGCCTGGATTGGGGCGGCTGCGCCGCCCCGCGCGGGGCAAGCCCTAATGCCGGTCAGTTAAGGCTTAACGCGGTCATTGTGGGAGGGGGCTTGCTCCCGATAGGCCGCGCAGCGGCCTCTGAAGGGCGCCCAAAAGTTGGACACCCATCCGACCTTTGGGGCGCACTTCACTAAAAAATGGGCCTGCTACGCAGTCCATCGGGAGCGAGCCCCCTCCCACAGGTTATCTATCGTCTGCTCTATCGCTTAACTGACAGGCATTAGGGCAAGCCCGCTCACTACAAGAGCTGTTTGACGGCTTTGAACGCGGCGAGTCGGCGTTCTTGCCAATTTCCCTGGATGACGACGAAGGGCTGTTGATGCGCTTGCATCCACGCCAGGCTGTCCTGGAAAAATGCCCGTCGATCCGCCAGCTCGGGTTGGCAGCGTTGCCCGTCGGCGGTCCATTCCACATGCTCGGGTGAGAGCAGCAGGTGCAAGTCGTAGTGCCGGGCCAGCAGCTCAGTGTCGAGCCATGCCGGGTAGTCGCCGAACAGGGTCTGGCTCCACAACCGGTTGGTCAGCAAGTGGGTGTCGAGGATCAGCAAGTCGGGCTGTCGGGCGCGGGCGGCGTCTTCCCAGGCCAGTTGGCCGCGGGCAATGGCGGGAATATCGGCCAGGGTCGTGTCGCGCTGGTGATGGTCGATGAAATCGCGCACGTATTCGCCCACCATCAGCCCGCCAAAATGGGCTTGCAGCTCGGCGGCCAGCCAGCTTTTGCCACTGGATTCGGGGCCTGCCAATACCACCACCTTCATGCGTGCAACGCCGGGTCGGCGCGCCATTCACGCCAGCCTTGCACGGCGATCACGGTGAACAGCGCATAAAGCGCGGCGGTGAGGTACAGGCCTTTGTAGAGGAACAGGCCGACAAAGATCACGTCCACGGCGATCCACAAGGGCCAGCATTGCACGCGTTTCTGTGCCATCCACATTTGCGCCACCAGGCTGAAGCCGGTGAGGGCCGCGTCGAGCCAGGGTTGGGCGGCGTCGGTCCAGTGGGCCATGGCGGCGCCCAGCAACAGGCTGAACAGCGCACCGACCGCCAGGCTGGTCATGATCGCGGGCCAGCCCAGGCTGGTCACCTGGCGGCCTTGCTTGACCTCGCCGGCGCGGGTCCATTGCCACCAGCCGTAGAGTTGCAGGGCGGCGTAGACCACCTGCAGCAGCATGTCGGAATAGAGCTTCACATCGAAGAATACCCAGGTGTAGAGCAGCACCATCACCAAGCCGATGGGCCAGCACCAGGGGTTTTGCTTGACCGTCAGCCAGACAGCGATCACCCCCAGGGCGGCGGCGAACAATTCAAGCCCGGACATGGCGGTTCCTTGGGAGAGTCGAAGAGGGCGGGGATTGTAACGTCAAAATGAACACCGACCAATGTGGGGGGCTCGCTCCCAATAGCGGTTCACCGGTCACTGCTTTTCAGCTGACCCACCGCCATCGGGAGCAAGCCCCCTCCCACAGGTTGAAACGAGCTAGACCTTGAACTGGCGCAGCAGGCCGTCGAGTTGTTCGCTCAAGGCGCGCAAATGTTCGCTGGCCGCGCTGGACTGTTGCGCCGCCAATGCGGTGCTGTGGGACAAGCCGGCCGCCTCGGTGACGTTCTGGTTGATGTCTTCCACGACATGCGCCTGCTGCAGGGTAGCGCTGGCGATTGAAGCGTTCAGCCCGTTGAGGTTGTGCAGCGCCTGGCCGATCGCCGTGAGGCTGGCCCCGGCCTGGCCGGCTTGTTCAATCGTCAGTTGCGAGGCGCTGTGGCTGTCGCTGATAACCTTGACCGCCGCTTCCGAATGGCCTTGCAGACGCTCGATCATGACCTGGATCTCAGCGGTGGATTTCTGCGTACGCTGGGCCAGCAGGCGGACTTCATCGGCCACCACCGCAAAGCCTCGGCCTTGCTCGCCGGCACGCGCGGCTTCAATGGCCGCGTTGAGTGCCAGCAGGTTGGTCTGGTCGGCGATGGAGCGGATCACCTCGAGCACGCTACCGATCTGCGTGCTTTCGCTGGACAGCGTGCGGATCACTTCGACGGCCTGGCCGATGGTGCCGGAGAGTTGGTCGATCTGTTGCAGGCTGCCGTCGATATTCACCTGGCCCTGTTGTGCCTGCGCCTGCGCATCGCGCATTTCGCTGGCGGCGTGCTCGGCGTTTTTCGCCACATCCTGCACGCCATAGGTGACTTCGTTGATGGCGGTCGCCACCAGTTCCATCTGCTGCGACTGTTGCTGGCTGCGGTCATGGGCCTGGCTGGCATTGGTGCCAAGCTCTATGGACGACTGGCCCAGGGCGTTGGCGCACGCCTGCAGTTGGCCGACCACCTGGCTCAGTTTTCGCGTGAAAGCATTGAAGTGCTGGGACAGTTGGGTGACTTCGTCGCGCCCGTGGGTGTCGAGGCTGCGGGTCAGGTCGCTTTCGCCACTGGCGATATTGGCCATGGCGTTCACGGCCTGTTGCAACGGGTTCACGATGCTGCGGGCGATCAGCAGCACCAGCAGCGCCATCACCAGGGCGATCGCCAAGCAGATGAACGAGGCTTTCCACACCTGCACCTTGAATTCGGCCTGGACGTCATCCACGTAGACGCCGGAGCCAATGATCCAGCCCCACGGCTCGAACAGTTGGATATACGAGGTTTTCTCCACCGGGGCTTCGGCGCCGGGCTTCGGCCAGCGATAACTGACGATACCCGCACCCTTGGCCTTGGCCAGGCTCACGAACTCGTTGAACACCGCAAACCCGTCCGGGTCGCGAATCGCCGACAGGTTCTGGCCATCCAGCTTGGGGTTGGCCGGGTGCATGATCATCACGGGCGTGAGGTCGTTGATCCAGAAATAATCATCGTGGTCATAACGCAACCCGCGCACCGCGCTCAGGGCTTGCTGCTGCGCCGCTTCGCGGGTCAGCACGCCGGTTTTTTCAAGATTCTGGTAATACGCCAGCACGCCGCTGGCGGTCTGGACCACATGCTCGGTCTGTTGGCGCTTGGCCTGGTAGAGATCGCCATGGATCTGCTTGAGCATCAGCAGGCCCAAGGTCAGCAGCATCAGCACGGCGACTATCAGGATCAGCCAGAGACGGCGGCTGATCGACATGTTGCGCAAACTGTTCATCGTCCTGTCACTCCATGCTTTTTATAGTTGTAGCGCTGCTTCGCCATTTCCGGCGTGTCTGATAGGCTTTCGGCGCGTAATCGGAAAACCTGAGTACTGCCTGATTTTTCACGCAATTTTTGCAGCCCGGCGTGGATGATCCAACGCTTGGCCGCAAGCTCACTCAACATCATTGAATCACTGGAAAAGACAACGGGGTGTGCCTCGCGCATGACCTTTGGGGGAAATATGGATTTTTGGACCGCCATACAGGCATTGATACTGGGCGTGGTGGAGGGGCTGACGGAGTTCCTGCCGATCTCCAGCACCGGTCACCAGATTATCGTAGCCGACCTGATCGGTTTTGGTGGCGAGCGTTTTGAGGCGTTCAACATCATCATTCAGTTGGGCGCGATCCTGGCGGTAGTGTGGGAGTTCCGGCGCAAGATCCTGGACGTGGTGATCGGTTTGCCGACGCAGCGCAATGCCCAGCGCTTTACCGTCAACCTGATGATCGCTGTGCTGCCGGCCGTGGTGTTGGGGGTGATTTTCGCCGACCTGATCAAGCACTACCTGTTCAACCCGATCACCGTGGCCACCGCGCTGGTGATCGGCGGCGTGATCATGTTGTGGGCCGAACGTCGCCAGCATGCCGTGCATGCGCACAGTGTGGATGACATCACCTGGAAGGAAGCACTCAAGGTGGGCCTGGCCCAGTGCCTGGCGATGATCCCGGGCACGTCGCGTTCCGGTGCGACCATTATCGGCGGCCTGTTGTTCGGTTTGTCGCGCAAGACCGCTACCGAGTTCTCGTTCTTCCTGGCCATGCCGACCATGGTCGGTGCGGCGGTGTATTCGGGCTACAAGTACCGTCACCTGTTCCAGCCGGATGACCTGCCGGTATTCGCGATTGGTTTCGTCACCTCGTTCATCTTCGCGATGATCGCGGTCAAGGCGTTGCTCAAGTTCATCGCCAGCCACAGCTATGCGGCTTTTGCCTGGTACCGGATCGCATTCGGCCTGGTGATCCTGGCGACCTGGCAGTTCGGTTGGATCGACTGGTCCGCGGTCAAGCCATGAGCCTGCAGCACCCGCGCTTGAAGGCGGCGATCTTTGCACTGCTGTGCGCCGCGCCGTTGTTGGGAGCGGCGCTGCTGGGGTATCGCGGCGAGACCCTGATCCCGCTGGTCGCCTATGGGGTGGTCAGCGTGGTGGCGTTTTTCCTGTACTGGAGCGACAAGCGCAAGGCGCAAACCGATGCGCGCCGCATCCCGGAAAACATCCTGCACGCTGTCGAGCTGGCAGGCGGTTGGCCGGGCGCGTTGATCGCCCAGCAGGTGTTTCGCCACAAGACCCGCAAAGTGTCCTATCAGGTGCTGTTCTGGGTGATCGTGCTGTTGCACCAGGTGTTCTGGCTGGACCAGCTGTTCCTGGGCGGTACCTTGTTGTCAGTCCTCTAGCCGCAGCCCGACCTGCGTGCGCTTGGGCAGTTTGCTGACCACCAGTTGGTGGGAACGTTGCAACAAGCCACGCAGTTCATCAGCGCCCAGCGGGTAGGGCGTATCCATGATGATCCACTGCGCGCGGGCCAGGTACGGCGCCGGGTGGATACCCGGGCGATCGACATGGCCCAGGAACAAATCCTTGTCGACCTTGAAGGCCAGCGACGCACCCCGCAGGTTTTGCACGGCGAACATCTTGTTGCCGGCGATCGAGAACACCCGCACGCCACCCCATTTATAGTCTTCCCGTGCTCCGGGCAGGCCCAGGCAAAACCTCGCGACTTGTTCTTCGTTCATCTTCATAGCAGTCGGTCTCCGCAACCTCTGAAGCCTTCTTCGAGGTAATCAATCCAGGCCCGAATGGCCGGCAGTACGCCACGCCGATGCGGGTACACCGCCTGCAACCAACCCCCAGGCAGCGACCACTCGGGCAGCAGTTGCACCAGGCGGCCGCTGGCCAGCTCCTCTTCGCAATACATCATCGGCAGTACGGTAAAACCCAGGCCCATGATGGCACTGGCCTTGCGCACGACGAAGTCGTCGATGCCCAATCGAGCCTCCATCACCAGCTCGTGGGGCTGCCCTTGTGGGTCGAGAATGCGCTGATGCACCATGCGGTCCGCCTCGAGGGCGCCCAGTATCGGCAGTTGCTTGAGGTCTTCAAGGGTGTTGATCTGCCTGCCCTGGATAAACGCCGGGCTGGCCACCAGCACCGTCTGGGCCTGGCGCAGGCGCTTGGTGACCAGCAGCGGGTCTTCATCGCCGTGTTCGCGCACGCGCAGAGCTACGTCGATACCTTCAGCCACCAGGTCGACACGGCGATTGACCAGGGTCATTTCCAGTTGTACCAGTGGGTGGGCGGCGAGAAATCCGGCGACCATGTCCGGCAGCATGTGCTGGGCCATGCCCACCGGGCAACTGACGCGCAGGCGGCCACGGGGTTCGCTGGACATGCTGGCCACGGCCTCATCGGCCATTTCCGCTTCGAGGAGCATGGCCTGGCAATGGCGCAGGTAGCGCTCACCCACGGCAGTGAGGGTCAGTTGCCGGGTGGTGCGCTGCAGCAGGCGCGCGCCCAGCCGTTCTTCCAGCTCGGCGATGCGCCGCGACAGGCGTGATTTGGGAATGCCCAGCACACGGCCTGCCGCCGCGAAACCGCCGGATTCGACGACTTTGGCGAAATAGTAAAGGTCGTTGAGGTCTTGCATGATCAACCTGTTGTCCTGTCAGTGGGACGAACTATCCGCGTCTGGTGCAGGCAAATCCACTAAAAATGTGCGCCTGCCATCAGCACATACTTCACATGCACATACTCTTCGATCCCGTAATAGCTGCCTTCGCGCCCGTAACCGGATTGCTTGATGCCGCCAAATGGCACCGACGCGGTGCCCACCGAACCGGAGTTCAAGATGACCATGCCGGCCTCAAGCCCGCTTGATAGTCGCAGTGAGCGACCCAATGCGCGGGTGTAGGCGTATGCCACCAGGCCGAATTCGGTCTGGTTGGCGCGCCTGATGGCTTCCTCTTCATCCTCGAACGCATAGATGGCGAAGACCGGGCCGAAAATTTCCTCGGTGGCCAGTGGTGAATCATCCTGCAACCCCGTCAAGATCGTGGGTTCGTAGAACAGGCCGCCCTTGGCGTGGGGCTTGCCACCCATCAGTACTTCGGCGCCGGCGGCCTTGGCCTGCTCCACCAGGTGCGCCACTTTGTCGAACCCCGCCTGGTTGACCAGCGGCCCGACCACAAACCCCTCGCGCAGGCCCTGATCCACTTCGATATCGGCCACCGCCGCCTGCACCCGCCGCAGGAACGTTTGCAGGATGCTGCGTTGCACAAAAATCCGGTTCGGCGAAATACACACCTGGCCGCAGTTGCGCAGTTTGGCGCTGACCAAGCCTTTGACCGCCTCATCCAGATTGGCGTCTTCGAACACGATAAACGGCGCGTTGCCGCCCAGTTCCAGGGTCATCTTCTTGACCGTCGCGGCGCATTGCGCGGCGAGCAGTTTGCCGACCGCGGTGGAGCCGGTGAACGAAATCTTGCGAATGCGCGGGTCGCCGGTGAGGATCAGGCCGATGGCCTTGGGATCGCCGACCACCACTTCCAGCACGCCTTCAGGGATGCCGGCCTTGCGTGCGTACTCCAGCAGTTTCAGCGCCGTCAGCGGGGTGTCTTCGGCGGGCTTGATCACCATGCTGCAGCCGGCGGCCAGGGCCGTGGCCACCTTGCGGGTGATCATCATGAACGGGAAGTTCCACGGGGTAATGGCGGCGACCGGGCCGACGGCTTCCTTGGTCACCACCACCTGGGCGTTGCGATCGTGGGTGGGCAGGGTGTCGCCGTAGACGCGTTTGGCTTCTTCGGCATACCACTCGATAAAGCCCAGGCCGTAGTCGATTTCACCACGGGCTTCGCTCAGGCATTTGCCGTTTTCGCGGCACAGCAGTTCGGCGAAGGCTTCCTTGTCGGCTTTAACGCTGTCATGCCAACGGCGCAGGATGTCGCTGCGTTCGCTCGCAAGCCTGGCTGACCAGGCAGGGAAGGCCGCGCAGACGCGGTCGAGCGCAGCCTTGACTTCGTCCGTGGAATGCGTGGCGACGCGACCGATTTCTTCTGCGGTGGCAGGGTTGTAGACGATGAGCATGGGGCAATCTCCGAGGGCTGAAAGGGCTGTTTCAGGCTACGCAAGGGAGTGCGTTGGGCGAATATCCATTCCAATGTGCTGATTGCCTATTCCTATGAGCGTGTAGCCAGGCCGCCGTTTGCGCAGTACCGTGCGGTTTTCCCCCAGGAGCCTCAGCCCATGGGCCGAACACAGAGAATCATCGAGCTGATGGGCCGCCTGGCGCCTGTCGAAGGCTATAACCTCAGCGTGCTGGATGACGTGCGCTTCCTGCGCTCCAACCGGCCGCTGCATCGGGTGCCGGTGCTGTATGACCCCGGCATCGTGATCGTTTGCCAAGGCTCCAAGCGCGGTTATCTGGGCGGTGAGATTTACCGGTATGACGCCCAGCACTATCTGGTGGTCTCGGTGCCGGTGCCGTTCACCATGGAAACCGAGGCCAGTGAAGAAGAACCGATGCTGGCGGTGTACCTGAGGCTGGACTTCACCCTGGCGGCACAATTGATGCTGGCGTTGGCGGACTTTCCCGCACTGCTGGAGGCCGAGCCCCGGGGCATGTACTCATCGCCCATGGATGACCCGCTGAGCGATTCATTACTGCGTTTTCTCGAAGCGATGAGCGCGCCGATGGACGCGAAAATCCTCGGCCCCATGCTGATGCGCGAGATCTACTACCGGATCCTCACCGGCGAGCAGGGCGGTTCGATGCGTGCGGCGCTCAATCGTCAGGGCCAGTTCGGCAAGGTGGCGCGGGCGATCCGCAAGATCCATGGGGGTTATCACCAGCACCTGGACGTGGCGGCGCTGGCGCAAGAGGCGATGATGAGCGTGCCGAGTTTTCACGCGCACTTTCGCACCGTGACCGACACGTCGCCGATGCAGTACCTCAAGTCCACACGCCTGCACCAGGCGCGGTTGTTGATGCTGCGCAGCGACATCACCGCCGCCACGGCCTGCGCCCAGGTCGGCTACGAAAGCGCCTCGCAATTCAGTCGTGAGTTCAAGCGCTTCTTCGGGCGCACGCCCCAGGAAGAGATCCAATGGATGAAGCGCACCTATGCATTGCCGGCGCCCACCTCGGCTTCAATTTACGTATCGTCCCATTAATAGGACGAACAATCGCATTTGTACCATCTAATCGAGTATTGGCTTCATGTGTAGGATTAACCTCACTTGGTCGCCCCACCGCGATCCTCACTTGGAGATTCCGCATGAAACTGTTGCATATCGATTCCAGCATCCTCGGCGACAACTCGGCCTCCCGTCAGCTCAGTGCTGCCGTGGTCAAGGCGTGGCAAGCGGCTGAACCCGGTGTGGAAGTGACTTACCGTGACCTGGCCAGCGAAGGGATCAACCATTTTTCCGGCGCCACCCTGGGTGCACTGGGCACACCTGACGATCAGCGCAGTGCCGCACAAAAGCAGGAAGCCGACCTCAGCGCTTCCACCCTGGCCGAGTTCCTGGCAGCCGATGCCATTGTCCTGGCGGCGCCGATGTACAACTTCACTATTCCGACCCAGTTGAAAGCCTGGATCGACCGTATCGCGGTGGCCGGCCAGACTTTCCGCTACACCGAAGCCGGCCCTGAAGGCCTGTGCGGCAACAAGAAAGTCATCATCGTGTCCACCTCGGGCGGCCTGCATGTCGGCCAGGCCACGGGTGTTGCTCACGAAGACTATCTGAAAGTGCTGCTGGGCTTCCTGGGCATCACTGACATTGAATTCGTTCGCGCCCACGGCCTGGCCTACGGTGACGAGTTCCGGACCAAGTCCCTGAACGACGCCAACGTAGTCATCAACGAACAATTGTTCGCCGCCGCGTAAGGCTTGTGTAAATTTGCCGCTTGCTCGGTTTCAATCTGAATCCGGGCGCCTAAACTCTGTACTCTGATCGTGCGAAAACGATGGAGTACGGAGTTTTTTCGTTTTGCCGATGTCACTCATTTGGCCCAGGTTATGCATTCGTGGGTTTATCACCTGGACTTTTAATTCGACATGTCGGTTCTCATGCAGCAAAGGTGGACATCCCCATGATGCGTCTTTGTGCTGTTTTGGTTCTTTCTCTGCTCGGCGGCCTGGTTTCAGTGCACGCCGCGCCTGCACCGCACCCGCATTGGAGTGTGGGCTTTCATCGCATGACGTTTCTCGACCCGCTGGATTCGCAGCCGATGAAGGCTATCGCGTTCTATCCCTCCAGCGGCCCAGCCCTGGGCGTTGAACATATCACTCGGTTGGGGCCGTATGACGTTGCCGCCACTGAGGACGCGCGGGTCGCCATCGGCCGTTTCCCGATGCTGATGCTGTCCCATGGCAATACCGGTACACCGCTGGCCCTGCATGACCTCGCCACGTCTCTGGCGCGCAAAGGTTTTGTGGTGGTGGCGGTGCTGCATCCCGGCGACAACTACAAGGATCACAGCCGGCTGGGCACCGTGAGCAATTTGTATGGCCGGCCTATCCAGATTTCTGCGGCGATTACGGCGACCTTGAATGAACCGATGCTGTCGCCGTTCGTCAATGTCGATCAGGTGGGTGTCATCGGTTACTCGGCCGGGGGCGAGACGGCGTTGATCCTCGCCGGTGCCAAGCCCGACTTCGATCGCCTGCGTCGCTATTGCCAGGAGCGTCCGGAGGACCGTGATGCCTGCACCACCAAAGGAGAGCTGGTGGTGGACCGTGACGACCTGCAACCGCAAGCCGACCCGCGTATCCATGCGTTAATGCTGATGGCCCCGCTGAGCCTGATGTTTGGCCGCCACACGCTGGCGGACGTGCATGTGCCGGTGCTGCTCTATAGCGGCGATGGCGACAAACTGGTGGCCGTGGACAAGAATGCTGCCGCCCTGGCGCGCAAACTGCCGCAACCACCGGATTTCAAACTATTGGCCGGGGCAGGGCACTTCGTCTTCATGGCGCCGTGCGACAGTGATCAACAGATGGCGATGCCGGCCGTCTGCACCGATGCGGATGGCGTCGACCGCGAAGGGATTCACCGCAACCTGATTTCCGAGGCGGGACGCTTTTTCACGAACACCCTTGGCCAGGCGACCCGCGCCGGTTTGCAGACCGCCGATCAGTAGGCGCGGCGCTTGAGCTGCAAGGTCACGGCCAATGCCGTGATCGATAGCAGCGCGGCGCAGAAGAAGATCCAGCCGTAGCCAAGATTCAGCGCTACGGCCCCCATCAGCGGGCCGGCAATCGCCAGGGCCAGGTCAAAAAATACCGCATACGCGCTCAAGCCTGCGCCACGGCTGCTGTTGGGCACTTGCTTGATGGCTTCCACGCCCAGCGCCGGGTACACCAGCGACAAACCGAAACCGGTCAGCCCTGCGCCAATCAAGGCGACACCGGTGGACGGCGCCAGCCACAGCAGTGTCAGCCCCAGTGTCTCGATGGTCATGCAGGCGATGGCCGCCCGAAAGCCGCCGAAGCGGCTGATGGCGGAGATGAACACCAGGCGCGACAGGATAAAGCACACGCCAAACACGGTGAGACAGTAGGCCGCGCCCGCCCAGCCGCGGTTGAGGTAGTACAGGGTGATAAAGGTGGTGAGCGTGCCGTAGCCGATCGATGCCAGGCACAGGCTCGCGCCAAACGGTGCGATACGACCGAACACCGCCCAGAACGGTAACCGCTCGCCACGCACCACGGGCACTGAAGGTTTGTTGCGAATCAGCCAAAGCCCCAGCGCCGCCAGCACCGACAAGGCGACGCCCAGGCTGGCATAGCCATAATCGGCCACCATCACCACGCCCAACGGCGCACCGATAGCAATTGCGCCATAGGACGCGATCCCGTTCCAGGAAATCGAACGGGCCGTATGCTCGGCGCCTACTGCCCCCATGCACCAGCTGATGGTGCCCACGCCGATCAAACCTTGGGCCACGCCCAGCAACAGCCGGCCGGCGATCAGAATGCCCAGGCTCAGGGCGGGCATGCTCTGTACCCATGTGGCAACAAGCGTCAACACGCCACTGACGAAAATGCCGGCCAGCCCCAGCACAATGGCGCGTTTGGTGCCCACGTTATCCGACATACGCCCGGCCATGGGGCGGCTGAGCAGGGTGGCCAGGTACTGCGAGCCGATGGTGATACCGGCGACGACTGCGCTGAAGCCCAGTTGTTCATGCACATAGCCTGGGATCACCGCGATCGGCAGGCCGATGCAGATAAACGCGATAAAGGTGTAGAAGACGATGGAGACGATCTGCAAGGTGATCGACAGGGAGGAAGGGGCGGCGTCGGACATGGGCACTCGTTCGCGGGCGGGCGGTGAATGCATCATGGCAAGGGCCCGGGACAAAAGAAAGCACCCTATCTATTCTTCAGCCCTGCGATGAGCGGGCTCACCCCCAATAAAAAACGCCGAATTCTATCTGAAAGAATACGGCGCCTGTTGTAGTGAGCGGGCTTGCCCCGCGCTGGGTGGCGAAGCCGCCCCAATAAAAAACGCCGCATTCTATCTGAAAGAATGCGGCGCCTGTTGTAGTGAGCGGGCTTGCCCCGCGCTGGGTGGCGCAGCCACCCTAAATCCAGACACCTCGGTCCTCCTGAAAGACCGAAGCGTCCCAGTTGGGGCGGCTTCGCCACCCAGCGCGGGGCAAGCCCGCTCACTACGGGGGTTAAAACACCACGCCCTGGCTGCGCAGGTAGTCGTCATAGGTGCCGCTGAAGTCGATGACGCCAGTGGCGCTCAACTCGATGATGCGGGTGGCCAGGGACGATACGAATTCACGGTCGTGGCTGACGAAGATCAGCGTGCCCGGGTAGTTTTCCAGCGCCAGGTTCAGCGCTTCGATGGATTCCATGTCCAGGTGGTTGGTCGGTTCGTCCATGATCAACACGTTCGGCTTTTGCAGGATCAGCTTGCCGAACAGCATGCGACCTTGCTCACCACCGGAAATCACCTTCACCGACTTCTGGATCTCGTCGTTGGAGAACAGCATGCGGCCCAAGGTGCCACGGATCATTTGCTCGCCCTGAGTCCACTGGCCCATCCAGTCGAACAGCGTGACGTCGTCTTCGAAATCATGGGCATGGTCCTGGGCGTAGTAGCCCAGTTCCGCTGCGTCGGTCCACTTGATGCTGCCGGCATCCGGCGTCAGTTCGTTGACCAGGGTACGCAGCAGGGTGGTCTTGCCGATACCGTTCGGTCCGATGATCGCGACGCGCTCGCCCGCTTCAACCTGGAAGCTGAAGTCCTTGAACAGCGGCTTGCCGTCGAAGCCTTTGGCCATGTTTTCGACGATGACCGCCTGGCGGTGCAGCTTTTTGTTTTGCTCGAAACGAATGAACGGGCTCACACGGCTCGACGGCTTGACCTCAGCCAGTTGGATTTTGTCGATCGCCTTGGCGCGGGACGTGGCCTGCTTGGCTTTCGAGGCGTTGGCCGAGAAGCGGCTGACGAAAGATTGCAGCTCGGAGATCTGCGCCTTCTTCTTGGCGTTATCCGACAGCAGCTGCTCGCGGGACTGGGTGGCCACCGTCATGTACTCGTCGTAGTTGCCCGGGAACAGGCGCAGCTCGCCGTAGTCCAGGTCAGCCATGTGCGTGCACACGCTGTTCAGGAAGTGACGGTCGTGAGAGATGATGATCATCAGGCTGGAGCGCTGGGTCAGGATGTTCTCCAGCCAGCGGATGGTGTTGATGTCCAGGTGGTTGGTCGGTTCGTCGAGCAGCAGCACTTCCGGATCGGAAAACAGCGCCTGGGCCAGCAACACCCGCAGTTTCCAGCCTGGCGATACTTCGCTCATCGGGCCGAAGTGCTGTTCCAGGGGAATCCCCAGGCCCAGCAGCAGTTCACCGGCGCGGGATTCGGCGGTGTAGCCGTCCATCTCGGCGAATTCGGTTTCCAGCTCGGCCACGGCCATGCCGTCTTCTTCGCTCATTTCCGGCAGCGAGTAGATGCGGTCACGTTCGGCCTTGACCTTCCACAGTTCCTCGTGGCCCATGATCACGGTGTCGAGCACGGTGAATTCTTCATAGGCGAACTGGTCCTGGCGCAGCTTGCCCAGGCGTACGTTCGGCTCCAGCATGACCTGGCCACCGGACGGATCGAGGTCGCCGCCGAGGATTTTCATGAAGGTCGACTTGCCGCAACCGTTGGCACCGATCAAACCATAACGGTTGCCGGCGCCGAATTTGACCGAGACGTTCTCGAAGAGCGGCTTGGCGCCGAACTGCATGGTGATGTTAGCTGTGGAGATCAATTACTTTACCTATCAATGAGTTGCAAGCATTGCGGCAGGAGCCTTCAGGCATGCATCAACAGCGACATCAAGGCGCGAAACCCGGTCGCTGAGCAGAAAATGGGGGATGTGTGTTGGAATTTGGCGCGCATTGTCGCATATGTCAGGCGACAGTTGTATGGCACTCGAAAGATGGTTTTGCCAGGGTCTCCGGCATCGCCAGCCAGAGCAGCACCAGTGCAACTGCGGCGACAAACGCCAGGGTCAGGAACGCAGCATTGTAGCCGGCCTGCTGGACCACGAAGCCGGCAAGGCTGCTGCTTAACGCCGCGCCCAGGCCAAATACTGTGGACAGTGCGCCCAGGCTGACGTTGAAGCGCCCGGTGCCTTGGGTCAGGTCTTTGACGATCACCGGGAACAGCGCACCGAAAATACCTGCGCCGATGCCGTCGAGCATTTGTACCGCCACCAGCCAATAGGGATCGTTGGACAGTGTGTACAGCACACCGCGCAACGGCAGGATCAGGAACCCCGCCAGCAGTAACGGCTTGCGGCCCCATATATCGGCTTTCAGGCCCACCAGCCAGGCCATTGGTACCATCACCAATTGTGCGGCGACGATACAGGCCGAGGTCAGGGGCGTCGCCATTTGCAGGTTGATCTGGGCCAGCTTCTGGCTGACGAGTGGCAGCATGGCGGCATTGGCCAAGTGAAACAGCGCGCAGCAAACGGCGAACAGCAACAGCGGACGGTTGGCCAGTAATACTTTCCAGCCGGATGGCGCTTCGTGGTCCTGCGCGTGGGCTGGGTCGAAACCCCGGGCCACCTCGTGATCGATCGCCGTGGGTGATACGCAACTCACGGCTACCAGGCTGGCTATCGCCATAAAAGCCATCAGGTAGAACACCACGACAGGGCCGAACAGGTAGGCCAGGCCGCCCGCCAGCATGGCCGCGACGGCATTGCCGGCATGGTTGAATGTTTCGTTGCGCCCGGTGCGACGGGTAAAGGCGCGTGGCCCGGTGATCCCCAGGGAAATCGCGGAAATCGCCGGGGCGAATACGGAGGCCGCCACCGCGCTGGCCGCCTGAGTCAGCGCCACCCAGCCGAACGAGCTGACAAAAGGCAATATCAGGCAACTCGCGGTCACGAGGATGGCGGCGATCGCAATCACAGCGCGTTTGCTATGCGTGCGGTCAACCAGGGCACCCGCCGGGCCTTGGGTGATCAGAGCGGCGATACCCGCCAGGGTCATGACGATACCGATACTGGCCGGGTCCCATTTATGCACCGCTAACAGATAGATCGCCAGATACGGCCCAAGCCCATCACGCACGTCTGCCAGGAAGAAGTTCAGGCTGTCCAGAGAGAGGGTGGTACGCAGGTCGGTGTGATGAGCCACGATGAATTCTTCAGCGGCAGTGCGCAGGGGTTGAGCACTCATTGGGCTAATGACCTGTAGCCGACGAGATTAGTTCGGCATGTCCAGGGGTTTTATCTGACATGAAACTGGCTTACTTTCCGAACCTCGCCGCACTGACTTCTGGAGACGCAATGGATATGCCCTCGGCCGAGCAGGCTATCAAGAGCAATAGGCACGCCTGGGATGAATCCGCCCGGCTGCATAAAGACACCGCCACCTGGAAGGCGACGCTGGCAGCGGTTGCTCGCGCCGACTTTTCCTGCCTTGACCCGACGATCACCCAACTGCTGCAAGAGGTCGGCGTTGTCGGCAAGGACGTGGTGCAGCTTTGCTGTAACAATGGCCGCGAGTGCCTGTCGTTATTTGGCCTGGGGGCTCGTTCGGTGGTGGGGGTCGATCAATCCCGTGAGTTTCTCCAGCAGGCCCGGGAACTGGCCGATGTTTCGCCCCACTGTCCGCAGTTCATTGAGAGCGACATCCACCATTTGCCTGAAGCGCTGATGGGGCAGTTCGATGTAGCGCTGGTGACCATCGGTGTATTGGGCTGGATGCCGGATGTGGCGCTGTTCATGCGCCATGCTGCGAGTGTACTCAAGCCAGGCGGTGTTCTGGTGATGTATGAAACCCATCCGTTCCTTGAAGTATTCGATCCCGCGGCCGTCAACCCAATGTTGCCGGCCAGTTCGTATTTCCAGCGTGATCCCTTTGTATTGCAGGAATCCATCGTTTATGAGGGGCGAGACGTCCTTGATGGTCCGACGTCGTACTGGTTTGTGCATACATTGGGAAGCGTGGTGAGCGGCGCGATTGCGGCGCAGCTGCAGATAGGCCATTTGCAGGAGTACCCGCACTCCAATCGTGAAGAGCTGTACGATCAATACGAGAATCAACGCGCGCAATTGCCGCTGTGCTTCACCCTGACCGCGACCCGGCGTTCCGCCTGAGCCGGTTTGCCGAAGGCAAAAAAAAGCCCGCGCGAGGCGGGCCAAGGGATTCACTGGAGTAGGTAAGCGTCAACGTATCGCTTGGGAAGTGAAGGCTATGTGAAAAAGCTGTCGAGCATTCGGATGTACGCCCATTCAACCGCGCCGCACAAACGTTCGCATGGTTTGCCCCGGGCCGGTGCTGAACACCGTCGGCCTGGGCATGCCTTCATCAGCCGCGATAAAGACGAAATGATCGCCGTCGAGCCGGTAGCTGGCGGGTAGCTGCTTGCCCGCATCCTCGCCGATGGAGTCCACCCAGGTAATGCTTTTGGGGTGGGTGCTGGCGTCCAGGGAAAACCGGCCGGCCAACAGGACATCGCCATCGACCGTCGTCACTTGGAAGCTGTCCCCTGCAATAGTGGTAATGGCACCTGGCGCACTGTGGGCGTCGGCGGGGTTGAGCACGCCGCTGTCTTCAAGGGCAGTCTGTTCCCAAGCACCTTGGAGGGCCTGATAGTCGGAGTGGGGATGGGAGGGCATGCAAATTCCTTTTCTGCGCGTTGAAGAGCTAGTTATATCGGATGAAAAACGATAATCCAGACGACGTGTGGGAATTTTTCTTTAGAAGACAGCGATTTGACAGCTTTTTCATGTTGTATTGGCTACGCTTCCAAGGGCATTGACCCTACATGAATGTTGTAGTTGATGTTTGCTTATATAAGACAGAAATAAACGCCAGCTTCGTAGGATCTTTCATCGGACTCAGTGGTCACATTGCCATCGGTCTGTTGTGCCAGGGCGTTGTCCCTGATTTTTAAAGTCATAGGGCTTTGAAGAGTGATGGCATTTTAGTGTCAATTTTGAGGTGTTCTTATTTTGAATCGTACTTCCCAGCTTCCGCCCGCTGTCGCTTCCGATGAAATCGATCTATTTGAATTGTTCCAGGGTATTTGGCGGCAAAAAAAGCTGATCGTGGGTTGTACGCTTCTGGTGGGTGTTTTGGGAGCGGGTTATGCCTTCCTGGCGCCGAAGACTTATGAAGTCAGCAGTGTGCTTCGGCCTGCGGCGATCAACGAGCTGGATGCCTTGAACCGCTCTGAGGTCTACAAACTCCCGCCCGCCGACGCTCTATTGAAAGTCGGGGCTCAGTTGGATTCGTACGAAGCCCGCCTGGGTTTTTTCAAGGAACATGAAGAGTTGTTCAAGGCTTTCAAGAAGCCTGGGCAAACCCTGGAACAGAGCTTTGAAGATTTCAACCGCAACTCTGTCAACTTGATCCTGCCGGACCCGAAGAAGTCCGACTCGCTGAGCAACTATATTCGCCTGGAGTTGCAGTACCCGACGGACGTTGACGGTGTGAGCATTCTCAACGGCTTCGTCGATTACGCCATCGCAGCCGAGCGTGAGCAAGTCGGCGCAGACCTCAAGGTCATTGTTAATAACCGTTTGACTGAACTCAAGGGCAAGATCGACGCAGCCCGCGCCAACTACGATACCGATAAGGAATCCAAGATCGCCAAGCTGCTTGAGGCTGATCGACTCAAGCGTGCGCAATTGCAGGATGAGCTAGGTGCCTTGCGTCTGCAGTTGAAGATGGAGCGCACCAATCGCCTGGCCGAACTGGCCGAGGCCATCTCCATTGCCAAGTCCATGGGGATCAAGACACCGACCACGCCGTCCTCCATGGCCGATGACTCGCGTGGCGGTTCGAGTCAGGTCATGCGTACCGAGGTCAACAATCAGAAGATCCCGCTGTACTTCATGGGTACCGAAGCCTTGGAAGCAGAGCGCTCCGCATTGCAGCAGCGAACCAGTGATGATTTCACCAACCCACGTATTGCGGAAATCGGTAAGGAACTGCAACTGCTCGAGTCCAACCGGGAAGTCGAGATCCTGAAAAAGCGTGCGAATGAAGATATTTTCCTGAAGGATGTCGAGCCGCTACGCGCTGAAGTTGCGCGTTTGCGTGGTCTTAACATCGATATGAGCAACCTCAAGTTGGTCACGATCGACCGCCGCGCCCAGGAGCCATTGGCACCGGTCAAGCCGAAGAAAGCCTTGGTCATTGCCTTGAGCCTGGTGGCTGGCGTATTGCTGGGGATGATGATCGCGTTGATCCGCCATCTCATGCTCAGCCGTCAAGGCGCCATAGCCTACGCAGCATTGGAAGACAGCAGTTTTTCCCGCCGCGAACGCAAAGACGATCAACCCTTGACGTAAAAGACCTGCGCCCGTGGGCGGGCGCGAGCGCCTGCCCACAAATTCTCCAGCACATTCAGTCGACAGCTTTTCACAATTCTTAGTTAACCTTTGGTTACAAACTGTGGCTAAATACCGGCCAATGGTCACACGTCGCAGGAGCTTGCGTGCCGTGTGCCACTTGTACGTGAATTGTGATTTCAGGTGCTGCCTTTTCATCCTTGGCTGATATGGGCCACAGGAGCAGCCTGTTCTCTCCCTGACTTGTGACGAATCCCTTGAAACTCATCATTGTTCTTCTCTACGTTGCCTCTATTGCGTATGTCCACCTGCGTGGCCGGGTGCGGCACAAGCTGGGCCGCCAACTCAGCGATCACTCGACGTTCCTGGCGCCGATCAACTGCTTTCTTTATCTGTTCTCCAAGCAGCCAAGCCGTCCTTTTCTGTCAGCCAGTGACTTTCCGGACCTGAGCCCTTTGCAGGAGCATTGGGAGGAGATCCGCAAGGAAGGTCAGAACCTGATGCAGGCAGGGGCGATCAAACGCTCGGATCAATACAACGATGTGGGTTTCAACTCGTTCTTCAAGTCGGGTTGGAAGCGCTTCTACCTCAAGTGGTACGGCGACAGCCACCCATCGGCGATGAAGCTGTGCCCACGTACCACGGAGTTGGTGCAGAGCATCGGCTCGATCAAGGCCGCCATGTTCGCCGAGCTGCCACCGGGGTCCAAGCTGGTACGTCACCGCGACCCCTACGCGGGCTCCTACCGCTACCACCTGGGCCTGGATACACCCAATGATCCGGCGTGCTACATCAATGTGGACGGTGAAAGCTATTACTGGCGCGATGGCGAGCCAGTCATGTTTGACGAGACCTACATTCACTACGCGGAAAACGCTACGCAGCAGAACCGCATCATTCTGTTCTGTGATATCGAGCGCCCGATGAAGTATCGCTGGGCGGCCGCGTTCAACCGTTGGTTCAGCCGCAATGTGATGGCCGCTGCAGGTTCGCCCAATGACGACGGCGACAAGACCGGTGGCTTGAACCGTGCCTTTACCCGGCTGTACAAGATTCGCCTGCGCGGCAAAGAGCTTAAAAAGCGCAATCGTGCGCGTTACTACCTGGAAAAATGGGCAATTTTTGCAGGTTTGGCGCTGATCTTCATTCTCATCTGAAACCTGGCGGCGGCGCGAATCACTGCGGTGGTTGCGCGCCCAGCCTGTCCCACATCTTTTTGCTGATCCGCTGCCGGTTGGCATAACCGGCCCATGGGTCGTTCTTCAAACCTTGCAGGCGTTCCTGCAGGTTTGCCACCGTCCACTGCTGGGCGCCTTGCAATCCCTTCAATTCATCCCGACTGATCGGCACCGACACGGGCAGGCCAGGTCGTGCGCGGACTGAATAGGCGGCAACGGTACTGGCGCCACGGGCATTGCGCAGGTAATCGACAAAGATCTTGCCGACCCGGTTTTTCGGGCCGCTGGTGGCCGTGAAGCGTTCAGGCAGTGACCGGGTCATGAACTGTGCGATGGCCTTGGCGAACGCTTTGACGGTGTCCCAGCCGTCCCTGCGTGCCAATGGCACGATCAGGTGCAAACCTTTGCCACCGCTGGTCTTGACGAATGCGTCGAGCCCCAGCTCATCGAGTACCGACAGCGTCAGTTGCGCCGCCTCCAGCATGTTTTTCCAAGGCAGCGCCGGGTCCGGGTCAAGGTCGAGTACGAATTGGTCCGGTGTTTCGATCTTGTCCGTGGTGGCGCCCCAGGTGTGCAGTTCGATTGTGCCCATCTGCACGGCGCCGATCAGCCCGTCGGTGGTGCGGATCTCCATCAGGCGCGCATGGCCTGGGTCCAGCGCAGGTTCCAGGTGCTTGATATGTGGAATGGCCAGGCGCTCTGAGTGCTTCTGGAAGAACTGTTCGCCCTCAATGCCTTCTGGCGCCCTGAGCAGCGACACGGGCCGGTGCCGCAGGAACGGCAGGATCCAATCACTGATCTGTGCATAGAACTGCGCCAATTGCTGCTTTTGCGTGCCGCTCTGCGGGTCTATGACGCGGTCGGCATGGGTGATGTTCAGCTGACTACGCGGGGCGCGTTTTTGCGCGGAGCGTTGTGCCGGGACGGCGACAGGCGCGTGAGAAGGCTGGGTGCGCGCGGTGTGTTTACCCACCGAAGCGTTGCTGATAACGCTGTTCGGTTCGGCCTCGACGATATCGTAGTCGGTGACCGGGCGTGCCTGCGGGTCCTTTTCCTTGATCAGCAGCCATTGTTCCTTGGCGCCACTGCCCTGGAGGCGGGTACGCACCAAGGCCCAGTCGCCGGAGAGCTTTTCACCGACCAGGGTGAATTTCAGCCTGCCGGCGCGATAGGCTTTGTGCGGGTCATCGTGGGGCTGCCAGATGCCCCGGTCCCAGACGATCACATCGCCGCCACCGTATTGACCGGCCGGGATACTGCCTTCGAAAGTGCCGTAGCTCAGCGGATGGTCTTCGACATGCACCGCCAGGCGTTTCTGGCTTGGGTCCAGGCTGGGGCCTTTGGGCACAGCCCAGCTTATGAGTACGCCGTCCAATTCCAGGCGAAAGTCATAGTGCAGGTTGCGTGCGGCGTGCTTCTGGATGACAAACGACAGGGCGCCTGCCTCTCGCGTGTTGCCTGGCGCACTGCCGGAGGGCTCTGCGGTGATCTCGAAGTCGCGTTTACGGTTGTATTCGCTCAGGGGCTTGGGCATGGCAAGGGGCTCCTTTGGTCGGCTCAGGAAGCTTTGCGCGGTTTTTTGGGGGCGGCTTTTTTCGCCGGTTTACCGGCCAGGCTGCGTTTGAGCAATTCCGTGAGGTCAATCACGTCGGCGGTCTTACGTTCCTCGCTGCCTTCGCTGGATTCCACGTCTTCGATCTTGCCGGCCTTGGCCTTCTTCGCGACCAGCGCCATGATCTTGTCCTGGAAACTGTCGCGATAATCGTCCGGTTGCCAGTCGGCGCTCATGTCCTCCACCAAGCGCTTGGCCATTTCCAGCTCGCCCTTGGCCAGGCTGGGCTTGGTGACGTCGCTGGGCAATTCCAGTTCGTCCAGGCTGCGCACTTCGGCGGGCCAACGCAGCATGACCAGCACCAGGGCCGATTCCAGTGGCATCAGCGCCGCCAGGTGCTGCTTGGTGTGCAGCACGACATTGGCCAGGGCGACCTTGCCGGTTTTCTTCAGGGTTTCGCGCAGCAGCGCATAGACTTTGCCGCCGCGTTTGTCAGGGGCCAGGAAGTAGGGCGTGTCAATGTTTTGCAGGGGGATCTGGTCGCTGGCGACAAAGGCGATGATTTCGATGGTCTGGGTCGACTTGGGGTGAGCTGAGCGGATTTCTTCTTCGCTGAGCACTACGTAGCGACCCTTTTCATAGGCCACGCCCTTGACGATGTTCTCTTTGGTGACCTCCTTGCCGGTGGTCTTGTTGATGCGTTTGTAACCCACCGGGTCCATGCTGCGTTTGTCCAGCCAATCAAAATCGACGCCTTGTGAAGACGTCGCCGAGACCAGGGAGACAGGGATGTGGACCAGTCCGAAACTGATGGCGCCTTTCCAGATTGCTCGTGGCATAAGTGCGATTCCTTGAGAAGTGCCGGTCTTCTGGTGACTGGCCGGCTCGGGAAAAAGTTTCGACGGAGGGATGCACGGACAGATCGTGTTACACCTGATCAGAAAGTATTTAGTTACGAATGCCGAACCCTAGGCGTAGCGTGTTATCGAAAGCACGTGTTGTCCGCTTCAGAGAGGCATAGTCATGAACCGTTGTGTACGTTATTTCGCTGCATTGGCGTTGGGCCTGGCGCTGGTGCCCTTGGCCCAGGCGCAAAATCTGCCCGGCCACTTTGATACCAACAACAGCCCTATTCATCGGGCCAACCCCAACAGCATGCAGGGCACGGTGCCCAATGCGCCGCCCACTCGGGGTATCCCGGCCACTCCCAGCGGCCCCGCGCCGACCCTGGAAAACGGCGGTATCGGCAATCGCTATCCCCAGCGCGACAGCGCCCCCAGCCGGCCCGCGACCGAAACCAAAGCACCCACCTATGATGCCAACGGCAATCGCCGGTAAGGACGACGTCTTATGTTTCTACGCAAAACCCTGCTAGCCGCGATGTGTGCAACCACGCTACTTCCATTGACGGCCGTGTTTGCGGCGCAGGCTCAACAGTTTCCCAGCGAGCAGGGCAGCATCAGCGTCACGCCGGTCGCCAAGGGGCTGGAGCATCCATGGGCCGTGGCATTCCTGCCGGATAAACAAGGTTTCCTGGTGACTGAGCGTCCTGGCCACCTGCGGTTCGTCAGCCCGGACGGCAAACTGTCGGCACCGCTGACCGGCGTACCTCAGGTGTGGGCCAAAGGGCAGGGCGGCTTGCTTGACGTCGTGCTGTCACCGGACTTCAAGCAGGACCGCCTGGTGTATCTGTCCTACGCCGAAGGCGGTGGCGAGGGGGGCAAGGCCGGTACCGCCGTCGGGCGTGGGCGCCTGGCCGATGACTTGAGCGGCTTGAAGGACTTCAAGGTCATCCTGCGCCAGGAACCCAAGTTGTCGACCGGTAACCACTTCGGCTCGCGCCTGGCTTTCGACCGTGATGGCTACCTGTTTGTGACCTTGGGTGAAAACAACGATCGCCCGACGGCCCAGGACCTGGACAAGTTGCAAGGCAAGGTGGTGCGCATCTTCCCGGATGGCCGGGTGCCGGAGGACAACCCCTTTGTCGGCCAGCAGGGCGTACGCCCCGAAATCTGGTCGTATGGCCAGCGTAACCCGCAGGGTCTGGCAATGAACCCGTGGAGCGGCACGATCTGGGAAAACGAACATGGGCCTCGCGGTGGTGATGAAATCAACATCATCGAGCGTGGCAAGAATTACGGTTGGCCGCTGGCGACTCACGGCATCGACTATTCGTTGACGCCGATCCCGGAGGCCAAGGGCAAGGAAGTGGAAGGCACCGTGGCGCCCCATCACGTCTGGGAGAAATCACCGGGCATCAGTGGCATGGCGTTTTACGATGCTGATCGTTTCAAACCCTGGCAGCACAACGTGTTCATTGGTGCCTTGGCCAGCCAGGAACTGATACGCCTGCAGTTCGATGGCGACAAGGTGATCCATGAGGAGCGTTTGCTCGGCGGCTTGAAAGCCCGCATCCGCGATGTACGGCAGGGCCCGGATGGCTATCTGTATGTGCTCACGGATGAGGATGACGGCGTGTTGTACAGGGTTGGCCTGAACCAGGACTGAGTGTGTTGCCGTGCAATGCCAGTCAGTCAGGGCTTGCTGCTGTCACTGTGGCGAGGGAGCTTGCTCCCGTTGGGCCGCGAAGCGGCCCCAGTTTTTGGTTTGAAAAGACTGGGCCTGCTACGCAGTCCAACGGGAGCAAGCTCCCTGGCCACAGGTTATCCGTCGTCCGCTCTAAATGTTTAGAGCCCCAGTTCGGACAGCCCCGGATGATCATCCGGGCGTCGGCCCAGCGGCCAGTGGAATTTGCGCTCGCTTTCCTGGATCGGCAGGTCATTGATGCAGGCAAAGCGGTTCGCCATCAGGCCGTTTTCGTCGAACTCCCAGTTCTCGTTACCGTAGGAACGGAACCAGTTGCCGGAGTCATCGTGCCATTCATAGGCATACCGCACCGCAATCCGGTTATCGGTAAACGCCCATAATTCCTTGATCAGCCGATAGTCCAGCTCCTTGGCCCATTTACGGGTGAGGAAGCCCTTGGCTTCTTCGCGGTTGTGGGCAAATTCGGCGCGGTTACGCCATTGCGTATCCAGGGTGTAGGCCAGGGATACTCGCTGTGGATCGCGGGAGTTCCAGCCGTCTTCGGCCAGGCGAACTTTTTCGATCGCCGACTCGCGGGTAAAGGGCGGCAAAGGCGGGCGTGTTTCCGGGAGAGATGACATTGGGCAGTTCCTTGACACAATAAGGGTTATCGAGAGTTGCCGGATTTACGCGTTCTCAAGTCCTAATAACGTTCGCGCCATGCATTGCGCATTATCAGCGGCTGTTGAATCGCCCATCACCAAGGCAACGGTTATCGCACCATCGATCAATATCAGCAGTTGCGCGGCCTGCTGTTGCGGGTCGGGGGTGCCATGTGCTTCACACAGTTCAAGTGCGTACTCGAACAGTTTCTGTTTATGGGCTTTGGCCAACAGCCGCACCGGGTCTTGCGCGTCACCGGTTTCGCCGCTGGTGTTGATGAAGGCGCAGCCACGAAAGTCCGCCGACGCAAACCAGGTTTTCAGCGCACTGAACAGCGCCAGCAGGCGCTCGCCGCTGCTTTCGCTGCGTTCCACTTCTGCGCGCAGCCACTGCATCCAGCGCTCATCGCGGCGTTGCAGGGCGGCGATCACCAACTCGTCCTTGTTGGCGAAGTAGCGATAAATGCTTTTTCTCGACACACCAGCGGTTTTCACCAAGAAATCCATGCCGGTGGCGGCGATGCCGTGGCGATAGATCAACTTCTCGGTGACGTCGAGGATAATGTCGCGGGTTTCACTGGGAGTCATGTCGTTCATGTGGCTAACAGTAGAACGATCGTTCTTCTTGGTCAATAAACTTTTTCAATGCGTGACTGCGAGACCTGAGCGCACCCATGGTGTAAGCTCGTGGCCTCTTCGGATTCGACCCATTGCGAGCCTTATGCCGTCGTTCTTCAAACGCTCCCTGTTGCCCAAACTTCGCGGTTTTCCAATCACCCCCGAGGCCATTGACGTGCTGTCCGGCGCCGAGGCGTTCCGGCGTTGCCTGCTGGAAAAGATTCCCCAGGCCACTCGGCGCATCTACATCGTTGCGCTGTATTTGCAGCACGACGAAGCGGGGCAGGAGATTTACGACGCGTTACATGCCGCCAAGGCCGCACGGCCGGAGCTGGACATTGTGGTCGTGGTCGACTCGCTGCGTGCACAACGGGGCCTGATCGGCGCCGGCAAGCAACCCGGCAACAGCGCCTGGTACCAGGCCATGACCCAAAGCCATGCCAGCGAAGTGCCGGTGTACGGCGTGCCGGTGCAAACCCGCGAACTGTTCGGCGTGTTGCATCTCAAGGGCTTCGTGATCGACGACAGCGTGTTGTATAGCGGCGCGAGCCTGAACAACGTGTACCTGCACAAGTTCGACAAGTACCGTTATGACCGCTACCACTTGATCCACAGCCAGCCGCTGGCCGACTCCATGCAGCATCTGGTGGAGCATGGCCTGGTCGCTTCCAAGGCGGTGCATCGCCTGGACCTGCCCAACCCGCCCACCACCCGCAGCCTGCGCAACGACATCGGCGACCTGCGCAGCCGCCTGAAACATGCGGCCTACGACACCACCGCCGGGCAGTTGCCCAATAACCACCTGGCCGTCAGCCCGTTGCTGGGCGTGGGCAAGAACAACCCGCTGAACCGGGTCGTCCTAGAACTGATCGCCAGCGCCCAGCATCAGCTGACCATCTGCACCCCGTATTTCAACCTGCCACTGCCTGTGACTCGGGAGCTCAACCGTGCCCTGGCGCGAGGCGTGAAGATCGACATCATCGTCGGTGACAAAACCGCCAATGATTTCTACATCCCGCCCAGCGAGCCGTTCAAGGTGATCGCAGCGTTGCCGTACCTCTACGAAATCAGCCTGCGCCGCTTCGCCAAGCGGCATCAGCCGGTGATCGACAGTGGCCAGTTGAACCTGCACCTGTGGCGCGACGGCGACAACACCTACCACCTCAAGGGCATGTGGGTCGACCAACGCTACACCTTGCTCACGGGCAATAACCTCAACCCGCGAGCGTTCCGCCTCGACCTGGAAAACGGTTTGCTGATCGATGACCCCCAGGGCCAATGGCTGGCGCCGCGACGTGCGGAGCTGGCGCAAATTTTCCAGCACACCACGCGGATTGCCGGCTATCAACAGTTGCAGTCGCTGGTGGACTACCCCCCGGCCGTAGGCAAGTTTTTACGGCGGGTCAGTCGGGTGCGGATTGAGCGGTTGTTGTACCGGATTCTGTAAGCGCTGAGCGTCACAAGATAATTCCCGGTTTCTGCCTGCATCTTTTTGGGACTTGGCTTACGAAAGAGCCCAATTGCGACTTGTAGATTTCCTCTCGACAGTTCTTACGGACGAGAACTCTCACCATTCTGACTGGTAGAGAGGAAATAGAAATGTCGCTTATCCAGGTAAACCCTTACAACCGGTTCTCCCACCTGCCTCCTGCGTCGGATGGGGCGGTGTCGAACCCGTCAACGCGAGACAAGCGTGGCGCCACGGCTGCCGTAGCTGAAGCGCCACGTCGATTCCCCTCCGAAGAAAACGCGCCCAAAGGCGATGCAACCCTGCAGACCAAGGTGGGGCGCTGGCTGAGTTCAGGGGTTGCCCCTGAGCCGCTTATCCCGCGAAATGCCTCGATTGGGCCGTTTATCAGTCAATACCAACAGGCACTCAGCGAGCCGCCAGTGCAGGACTGGTTTCGCGCCAAGGGCTTGAAGATCTCTACGGTGCGAGTGTTCAGCGACAGTGTGGTGGGCGTGGTCAGTCGCGATGGAAAAGACACCTTCGTACGGTTTACCACCACCGATGGTTCCGGCTGGTGGGAGGCCGGCGGCAAGCTTCGCAAGGTGCAAAAAATACTCTCGCCGAGTGACTTGGGGATTCCCGCCAACATGCCCTCCGAGCCGATCCCGCGGGATATCATCCTGGATTTTTATGGGGTGCAACCTGCGAAGAACGAGCAGGCGGCACCCGCGCTGGGGGCACACCTGAAGCGCAATGGCTGGCCGCCCATCAGCGTTGAGAAGCGCCAGCAGTGGCGCGACGCTTTTACCCGCACAGTGACGGCGAACAGCGATGCAACCGCTCGCAGCGGTTTGGCCGAACAACTTCGCCAGCGCTTGCGAGGCCTGAAGGAGGGCGAGGCTCTGCGGTTGGATGAGCAAGCCTATGTGGCGCCACCGGGCTCTTCTCTGGAGCGCAACAGCCAATTGCCACGCCAAGCCTTTGTCGAGCTGCTCGCCTCACCAGCGTTTCGGGACTTTCTTGAGAAAATCGGCCTGGACAGCGTCGGTGACCGTTTCAGAATCAGTCAGGGCGAGCTTCAACAATGTGATGCGAAGGGCACGTGGCGGTCCCTGCAAGCCTACTTCGATGACGAAGTAGGCAAGAATCCCGACCCTGGCGTGCAGGCAATGAAGAGCCGGTTACAAGCCTTGGTCGAGCAAAGTCAGAAAACCGGCAACGCCCTGTACTCCACCGATACTTGGGATATGCGCCAGGCAGTGGATTTCTTTGGCCTGAGTTCGCCCACGACGCTCGAGCAAGGCCGCGACGTGCAAGCTTGGCTCGACACGCGATGGCCTGAGCCGCCGCTCACCGCTGACTACGCAGCTTTGACCCCCTACACCTGGACACCGGGCGCATTGACGGCGGCTGACTGTGAAGTGCTAAAGACTGGCGCGGCGAGCGTCGCCGGTTTGTTCGATAGCTTCCTGGCCACCCCGGACCCCTGGCAGGCGTTGTCTGCAGACCCTGACCGGCGGTTGACCGCTTTTTTTGATTCGCCCGCTGCCGTGACCCAGGCCGAAGCCTTGGCCAAGGAACTCAAGCTTTTCGACGTGGCTGATGGTCAGCCGTTACCCAGGGCGCAGCGTCATGCGTTGCTCGCTACGGCGCTCAAGCTCAACCTTCAGGGCAGCCTGCCGGGCAAACCAGGAGAAGTAGCCGGCTACGCGATTTATCAGCCTGCCAATTTCGGGCGCACGCAAAAAGAGGTGCGTGCCGACATCGAGCGGCACCTGCGGGAAAAAGGCGCCAGCGCTGAAAGTGCGCCGTTTCTGGCGCATATGTTCCTGGCACAGGCTGCGCCGGAAATGTTGCTCAAGCCCGACCCACAACTGCCTGCCTCAATACCCCAAGTACTCAAGCAAAACCCCGATGACGTGCGGATGGGTTCCCCGGCATGGCTCGCCATGCGTCTGGGCTGTGGGATCGCCGAAGCGCTCGCCGGGCCAGGCAGTTCGCGGGCGATGAACGCAACGCAAGTCAATGCCCTGGCACGCTTGCAACCGCAAAACCCGGAGCAGGAGGCGTTGATCAAAGGTGTGGGCACCCTGCCTTTGTTGGAGTGGGCCGTGATGGCCGGCGTGTTTCCCAAGCCGTTGGACGGCAAATACACCGCGCAAAACTACCAGGCGGCTGCACAAGCCTTCACCGAGCAGCAAAACAGCCTCCGCGACGCCTTCCAGACGCTGACGGCCGAGCCGCCCTCGATGACCCGCCTGCTTGTCGAGCAATTGACGCTACTGTTTCCCGAGATGAGCGAAGATGAAATCCGTGGCTTCACCTTGCGGCGGGTGGCGGATCCCAGGCAGCACGGCCAACCCCATGAGGTTTTGTTGACTGAGTTTCTTCTGGCGGAACAAGACTCGCCGGGTGCGCTGGTCGCGTTCAACACGTGGCTGAACGAATACCGCGCCGGTAAAGCGAAGTACAAGTTCGAACATCCACGCATTTCCCAGGCGGATTTTGATGAGCGGATCAAAAAACTGCCGAAAATCGCACCGCTGGTAGCGCCCGCCATCGAGCGCTACGTGGCTGATTGCCGTGCGGCCCAGGCCACGGTACTCAAACTCATGTTTGCGCAGTTGCCGCTGGAAGACCGTAAGGCCCTTGAAGTGGGGCAAATCGAATTCTTCAGTTTGCGCGAGGAGACCGGCGAGGCCATTGAGGACGATGAAGGCGCCGATTCCAAGGTGGCCGAACACAAGGGCACGCATGGCACGTTGATCCGTTACGAGACCGGCGCCGTCGAGCCTCGGTTCGGGTATTTCGAGGTGTTCCCCGGCGCCATGCGTATCGTCAAGCGCGACGACTTGAGCTACACGCTGCCGCTGGGCGGGCAGGTCGAAGTGGGGCAGAAACCCCATGGCCCCTTTGCGTATGTGCGGCGCGAGTTCCGACACACAAAACCTGCCAGCTTTGATTTCGCGGCGTATAAAACTGGCAGCGAGCCGAAAGCCGGCGTGCAGTCATCGGTCATCATCGAAAAGGCCGCGACCGACCTGCCTGCCACGTTGATACCCGGCCATCCAAAGCACGCACAGCTGCCGGTACCCACGACGTTCAGCAGCGCAAAGATCGGCCGCATTGTCGAGGGCGTACTGAGTAACAGCTTTGCCATGCCGCGTGAGCCTTTGCTCCGCTATGCCAACCAGCCCACCGACTATCAACGCCGCCGTGCATTCCCGTTTGGCTCCGAGGACGTTTTCGGCCCTGAAAACCTGCGGATGGTCTTGGGCCTGCTGCCCTTTGTCGGCGCCTTCGCCGATGTCGCGGAGGGCAAGACGGCGCAAGGGGTACGCGGGATATTGATCGATTTCGCCTCGTTCGCAGTGACCGGTGGGTTAGCGGGTGTGAAGAGCTTTTACAGAGGGCTGAAAGTGGTATTGCCATTTAATGGCAGGGCATTTTCCATGCAGGGGTTCGCGGGGGTATCACCGTTTTTTCGCAGCGTGCTCAATCCGTTGGATGGCGCCATTGGGGTATTGAAAACGGGGCAGAAGGTGGCGGCTTTCGGTAAAAACTTCATGCGCGGAGAGTTGCGCGCCCTGGGGGCGGATATCTACCTGCCTGCAACTGTGTTTGAAAAGTGTCGCTGGGGGGCCGGCGTGTATTCCAGCGTCAACGCAGAATCCGGCCAGCCTGCCGGCAGTCGCGCCGGCACCTGTGCCGGACGCCCGTTGTACGCCGTGCAGAAAAACAACCTGTGGTATGCGATCAACCCGCACACCTTCAAGCCTGAAGGGGCGCCCCTGCAGGGCTTTCAGCCGTCGGCCGCCTGACCTCACAGACGCCTTCGCCGCGACGGTGGCGAAGGCGCGCGCAAAGATCAGTTCAAGCCCAATTTGCCGCGCAGGGTCGACAGGTCTTCGGCCAAGGTATTGACCGGGCCGACCAGGGCCTTGCGGTCGTTTTCCTTGACCTTGTCGTAGGTCTCAAAACCGCCATCCTTGGTTTTGTACTTGGCCAGGATCTTGTCCACGGTGGCAAAGTTCTTGTCGACTTTGGCCAGGAACGTCTTGTCCTGTTTCTCGATCTGGCCACGGAACAGATCGACGATTTTCTTCGCACCGTCGACGTTGCCCTGGAAGTCATACAGGTCCGTGTGGCTGTAGCGGTCCTCTTCACCGGAGATCTTGGTGGCCGCGACCTCTTCGAGCAGCGCAGCGGCGCCGCCGACGACTTTCTCGGGCGGGAAGGTCAGGCCTTCGACGCGGGTCTGCAGGTCCTTGACGTCGCCGTTCAGCTTATCGGCCAGGGCGCTCAGGCCCTCGGTGGTGTTCTTGGAGAACAGCGCGTATTCGATCCGGTGGAAGCCGGTGAAGTCTTCGGCTTCAACGCCTTTCTCGTGATCGTCGACACGCGAGTCGATAGACGCGTCGAGGTCGCTGAACAATTCGGCGATCGGCTCAATCGACTCGTAGTGCACGCGGGTCGGCGCATAGAGTTTCTTGGCGGTGGCCAGGTCGCCTTTCTTCACGGCGTCGGTGAACGCCTGGGTCTGGGTGACCAGTTCACCGATTTCTTCGGTGACGTAGATCTTGTAGTCCGACACCGGGCCTACCAGGTCCAGCGGCGCAGTGGCGGCGAAAGCGGCCAACGGCGAAAGACTCATTAACAACGACAACGCGATAGACGACTTCTTCATGGGACGTATCCGCTCTGGGTTTGTTTTAGGTATTGGCAGTGGTTTGAGGGTGCGAGGCCGCGAGCAGCGTACGCCCGAGGAAGTCCTTGGGCCCCGTGACGCCCGGCAAGGTGAAGAAGTACCCGCCGCCGACCGGCTTGAGGTATTCCTCCAGGGGCTCGCCGTTGAGCCGGGTTTGCACGCTGATAAAGCCTTTCTCCAGGTCAGCCTGGTAGCAGATGAACAACAGCCCCATGTCCAGCTGACCGTTTTTATTGACGCCGTTGGAGTAGTTGAACGGCCGACGCAGGATCAGGTTGGCCTGGGTCTGCGGCGTACGCGGGTTGGCCAGGCGGATGTGGGCATCAAGCTTGGTAAACTTGCCTTCCGGGTCTTTGCTGTAGTCCGGCACCTGGCTTTCGTGCTGGCCATCCATGGGCGCGCCCGTGGGTTTGACCCGACCGATGATGCTTTCCTGTTCCTGCAGTGGGGTACGGTCCCAGCGCTCGACGAAATTGCGGATGATCCGCACCGCCTGATAGCTGCCGTTGGCGGCCCAGGCCGGTTCATCGCTGCTCGGTTGCACCCAGACGATCTGGTCCATGGCTTTGTCGTCGTTGGAATTCGGGTTGGCCGAACCATCGCGAAAACCGAGGAAGTTGCGCGCGCTCTGGGCCGGTTCGCCGGGCTTGGCCGGGGCCTGGGGCGGAACGCTGCCTTCCTGCTTCCAACGTACCAGCAGCAGGTCCGGCAGGTTTTTCACGATGTCGCGCAGGGCGTGGATATTGGTGTCGGTGGTGTTGGAGGAAAACTGCAGGCTCAAGTCGCCATGGCACTGCGCCGGCTCCAATGCATCATTGGGAAAGCCGACCATGCGGATCAGGCGCTTGGGCTTGACCGCCGCCAGGCCGAAGCGCTCATCGAACAGCGATTCACCCACCGATACGGTGATGGTCAGGTTGTCCGGCGTCACCACCGGGCCGAGAATGCCGGAGTCGGTCGGCGGCAGTTTCGGGTCGACTTGCGGCACGGGGCCGCCGGTCATCAGGAAGTGGATGCGTTCGTTCAGCGTACGGAACAGACGCTCCAGGTCTTCGCGGTCGCCGGCCAGTACATCGAACGCCACCACCATGCCGCAGGCCGGGCGCGGGGTGACGATGCCGGTCTGGTGTTTGCCGAAGAAATCCTGGTGGTCCTGGGTCTTGTCGCTGCGCGGGGCGGTGGTGACTTGCTCGGCTGCGGCGGCCATGGCCGGGCAGGTCAGGGCACTGCCGGCAATCGCCGCGCCGGTGGCCGCCATGCCCAACAGGACACGACGACGTTGGAGGTTGGTGTGTTCAGAATCACTCATGTGTGCGGTCGTCTTCACTGCAGGCCGGAAAGGCCAAGGGCGGGGTCGATTCCATCGAGTGCAACGGCCAGAGCCTTGGCCTTGTCGGCGATCTGCTTGCGCTGATCGGCCGTAACGCTGTCGTAGCGGCTGAATTGACCGTCGACTTTGAAACCATTGAGTTCGGCATCGAACGCGTCGAGCGCGCTGTCGACCTTGGGCAACAGGTCGGCAGCGGATTGGGTCAACAGTGGGCGCATCAGGTCGACCACCTTGCGTGCCACCGCAAGGTTGGCGGCAAAGCCGTTCAAGTCGACGTGGCTGTAGCGTTCTTCTTCACCGCTGATCGCACGCGTGTCCGCCAGGCTGTTGAGGTTGCGTACCACGATGCCGACCAGTTGTTCCGGTGGCAGCGACTGCGTCAGCAATTGTTGCTTGAGCTGGGTGACATCGCTGACCAGGCGTTGGGCAACCGGTGCCAGGCCGTCCAGGTTGTGCTGCTGGAACAGGCTGTATTCCAGGCGGTGGAAGCCACTGAACGCGGGGTCTTGCTCGCGCTTTTCAAAGTAGTCGGCACGCGCGTTGATGGCGTTGTCCAGTTCGGCCAGGCGCTGGGAGGCGGGCGCCAGCCGTTGGTAGGCTTCGCGGGCCGGCACATACAGCGCTTGCGCCTGGGCCAGGTCACCGGCGTCAATGGCTTGCTGCAGGGCGGTCACGGCCTTGACCAGCGCGCTGCCCTGGCTGCTCAGGTACACGCGGAACTCTGACAGTGGGCCGATAAACGCCACCATCGACGGTTTGGCCTTGGCCTGTGCGTCGGACTCGGCAGTCGGCGTCACATGCAGGGTGCCGCGTGGGTTGCTCAGCAGGCCGCAGGTGATGGCGTAGTCGCCGGGCAACAGGTTGGCGTTGATCACCTGGCTCAAACCGGGCGCGATGTTCTCGCGCTCTTCGACCACCAGCACACCGTCGAGGATTTCCCATTCCACCGCACGGTCGGAGCGGTTGATGATACGGAAACTGGCACGCCCGGCAGGCATGGTCAGCGCGTTGGGTTCGCAGGCGTGGCTGTGGATGGTCACGGCGATTTCATTGTGGTTGCTCTGGCGTTTGGCCGCGGCCAACTGCGAGGCGTAGTAGAACAAGCCACCGGCGGCGATCATCACGATCACCGAGCCGGCCACGGCCCAGCGCAGGGCGCGGGACGGTGGGGCCGGTTGAGGGGTTGGGTTGGACAAGAGGCGGTCCTTACTGGCTGGAAACGGAAGAAGATTTGGCAATCGGCTTGGCGGGCGCCGAAGGCAGGAAGAACATCACCAGGGCCACCACCAGATAAATCAGATAAGCACCCAGGGTGCTGACGGTCGGCGCTTCCTGGTAACCGAACATACCGGCCAGCACCGAGCCCAGCGGGCTGTCCATGGGCAGCGCGGCGCTGAAGTCAAACAGCACGGTTTGCAGGTGGTTCCACACGCCGGCTTCATGCAAGGCCTGCACTGAGTTGGCGAGGATGCCGGCGGCGACCACCAGAATGAACAGGCCGGTCCAGCGGAAGAACGCGCCGAGGTTCAAGCGCATGCTGCCGGAATAGATCAGCAAGCCGACCACAATCGCCAGGATCAGGCCGAGCAGGGCACCGATCGGCGCGCCGGGGCCTTCGCTCTGTTGGAACACGGCCAGCAGGAAGAACACCGTCTCCAACCCCTCACGGGCCACGGCGAAAAACACCATGGCGATCAGCGCGAACACTTGATGTTTTGAACCAGCCAGGGCGTGGTCGAGGGATTCATGCAGGCTGTGCTTGATGGAGCGTGCGACCTTGCGCATCCAGAACACCATGGAACTGAGGATGCCCACGGCGATCAACCCTACGACGCCTTCGAAGAGCTCCTGTTGTTTCTGCGGGAACTCAGCGCTGACCAGCTCCAGGCCACCGCCTACCAGCAGGGCCAGGGCGGCGGCGAGAAATACGCCGATCCACACGGCGGGCATCCATTGGCCACGGCCGGTCTGTTGCAGGTAACTGGCGATGATGCCAACGATCAATGCGGCTTCAATGCCTTCGCGCAGCATGATTAAAAAAGGAACAAGCATTCGGCACCGCAATCATGACTGGATGGGATGGCAATTTGTAACATAATGATACTCATTGCTAAACAAGAAATATTGACTTTCGCTGAACCGAGGCTGAACGGTGGTGGCGAATCGCAAGCGCCTTTATGATGCAGGCCTTGCTTATGCGCCGTTGAAAAGCCCATTCCCCATGGCGGAAAAAGACACTATCTCCATCCATCTTGTGCGTGAGGCGCTGCTGCAGAGCTGCGCGTGCGACTTGGCGATTGCCGAAGTACTGAGCAAGGCCGGTATCGACCCGGCGGCGTTGGAGCAGGGCGACGCTCGTGTGCCGGCGACGGCGTATGCGCGGTTGTGGCGTTTGTTGGCGCGGCGCATGGACGATGAGTTTTTCGGGATGGACCCGCGCAAGCTCAAATCCGGCAGCCTGGCGTTTCTCTGCCGCGCCGCCATCGCGCAACCGACCCTGGCCGACGGCCTGGAAACCGGGCTGGGGTTCCTGTCGCTGATGCTCGAGCGGTTGCCCGCGCAACTGGTCCGCCAGCAGAGTCTGGCGGAAATCGTGTTGGTGGAACCCGAGGCGCAACCCAATCGGGCATTTACCTATTTTACCTATTGGATGATTGTCCACGGGGTGGCGTGTTGGCTGGCGGGGCGCCGGATTCCGATCCTGGCCATCGAGCTGCGTTGCCCGCAGCCGGACTTTTGCGACGATTACCAAGTGATGTTTTCCGACAACCTGCGTTTTGATCGGCCACGCACGCGCATGATCTTTTCCGCAGACTGCCTTGACCTGCCGATCAAGCGCAGTAACGAGGAACTCAAGCGCTTCCTGGCTCATGCACCAGCCAACATCCTGGTCAAATACCGCGACCCTGATAGCCTCGCCAATCGCCTCAAACACGACCTGCGCCAAATGCCCCCCGAGACCTGGCCGGAAACCGAGGGCCTGGCGACCCGGCTATGCATTTCCGCCTCCACCCTGCGCCGCCGTCTGGCGGAAGAAGGGCAGACCTACCAGGGCCTCAAGGACAGCGTGCGCAAGGAACTGGCGATTGTCTGGCTGGCCGAACCGCAGATCAGCTTCGCTGAAATCGCAGCGCGACTGGGGTTTGCCGATGCAAGTTCATTTTATAAGGCATTTCGTAAGTGGTCGGGGTCCAATCCTGGGCATTATCGAAGTTTGATTCTGAATGAACACAGCCGGTTTTAGTTGCCGCCCTGCGGGACTAGGAAATAACTGACCAAGACTTTCTCCTGGGTATGACAGCGTTGGCTTATTTGATGATAGGACGCGTCTGGCATATTCAGGGTTATAAAACGTGCATTGTAGGTGGGTGATTCCTACCTGTAGTTCTGTCTGAGGGGTTGGGGGATAGGTAGGTCACTTGATCAATCTGTCATTCAACTGTGAGGATGGAAATCATGAAAAGGTTTTTTGCACTAGTAGTTCTAGCTACGACAGCTCTATCTTTTCAGGCATCTGCGGGATGCTGGAGTATTACCGACACCTACACCGGGATCATACAACCGGAGATCGAGATAACGGCCTATGGCCCATTCACGATAACGTCTGCTAATGGATGCTTTAGTGCGAACATTGATGCGACGATTTCAGCGGTAGATCGGGGCAGGCCGCCGCAATTGACCATTGAGCGTGAAGTCGGCTCTACCTGGCAACGGGTAGCAGGCAATACAGGTAGTAACGTGTTGTTCAGTGGTGAGTTCGGGAGTTATCGAGTGAGATTGAAGAATCCGGATGCTGCACCGAAAGTTTACTTGGGAACGGTTAAATACGGTCGCTGAGCGGGTGAGCCTACAGAGGCGGGTTGGGGTTCGCCTACTGTAGGCTCCGCTTAAATCAAACCTGCTCATCTATGGAAAATTTATCGTGGGAGGCGTTAGCGAAGTAAGCCAGCGCACCGACAGCTTGGTTGGCAATTAACATTCCTCGTCTCCAGGCCAGGTTGTCTTGTGTTGCTAATTTTGGATTGTCTATCAAGAAATTGTCGTAGTCTTTCAAACGCTCGTTGAATAGCGCGATGGCATTGAATTTTACATGCGTATTCGTAGGGCGCCCCTTTTCATCGTTGGCCAAGTCGCCAGCGATAAACATCCCAAATGCCTCCACATCGATCACTCCGCTGTCGTAAAGCCGCCTACCCACTTTTTTGAGCTCGTCGGTACTGATTGACGACATGTCATAGTCTTTTAGAAAGATTTTCAGCTCGGTAATTTCTTTTTGCGTGCCTGTTTTAAGTACGTCAGCCGCTTTTGATTCGTCGGGTGGTGTGAAGGCGTTTTTGACTTCTCCAGGGTTTTTGATGAGGTAAGCGCTGGTGGCCTTTGAGCGTTGTATGAGGTCGGTCGTCGGTACAATTGCCATGGTGGTGCCCTCCGTTATTACTTAAAGATGTTTGCGGTGCCGTTTGATATTAGAAGCAATCGCTCAAAAGTTCATAAGACTCGTGGGTCGTTAAGGATATTTGGATCTTCCTTACAAAGCCCTACGGTCAACTCTGACAGCTTGATCCTTCTCGTTAAAGGTCGGCAGGCTTTCCGGAATAACAAATCAAATATTGACGACGGACGCGGTGAGCGGAGAGAGGCTCAGGGGAGTGCGGATTTATTCAAGCTTCCTGTCTCTCTAAATGGCCTTTTTTGTCGCCTGCCAGCAGCGTTGCACCTACACCAAACAAACCAATAAAACAGGCGATTGCAACTATAATTAAAGTTAACGAAAAACCATATTTTTCGAGTAATCCACCGAAAACAGTATAGGAAAATCCAATAATAACTGAGTTGACTAGGTTCGCAACGGAGAGACAGGATGCTCGGATTCGCGATTCGACATTATCGTGGATATAGGTTTCATATGATGTTTCATAAATAGCGGGAAGCGACATGATCAACAGAAAGATTGCAATTGAAGCGGTTGTTCCGATATCCATTGATAGGACCAAAAGAAGAGGTGTAACAATAATGGTTGTAGTGAAAGCAATTATCCCGAGAGAAAATCTGGAGCAAATAAACCCAGCAAACATGAACATGATTGCCGAGATGCCTTCAATGGCAGCATAAATGCCTGCAATGAAAGGTATCGCTAAACCCTGCAAGGAGAAAAATGGCTGCCCATAGATAAATAAAGGAATCGTTGAAAGTTCGAATAAAGCGAATCCAATAAATAAGGGGATGAGGAAGGCGCCGTTTTTAGAGCGAAAAAATTTAACGAGCGAGGTAAAAATTCCTTCTGCTTTTTCATGAGTGACGTCGATCTCTTTATCGTGGGATAAAGAAATGGACGGCAATTTCATTTCGGGAATGAACGTTACGACAATAGCCCCCATAAGCTTTGAGATCGCAAAGAAAACATAAACACCATTCCAGGACCATGTGTCTTGTAATACACCACCAACCAACATGGACAAACCTAACGATATCGCACCAATAGCACGCGCACGCGATAGTATTTTAGGGTAATCTTCAGCCCGATTTTCAGCCAATAAGTTATCGTATAATAGCGCCCGATCCGAGCCCGAGCCCATGGCAATGCTCGCGCCGAACAGGCAAAAGATAATTGCGAAAGGAATGAAGTCTGAAAATAGTAAAAAGCCAACCCCGCTTGTAAACAACCCTAAAAAGCCGATTATAAGCGAACATTTGCGACCATATCGATCTGCTAGCAAACCAGAGGGGATTTCTAACGCCACTGAAGAAAAGAATAAAAAGGATTGAAGGATGCCTATTTCTCCCTGGTTGATTCCAAGTTGAAGCAGGTAAAGTACAAATAGACTTCTCTGAACATCCATATTCATAAATATCGACAACGAATAATACAGGTTGTCGTTCTTGTTTTTTTGAAGTTTGTACGCGAACATTTTCTGTGGGTTCAAAAGGGCTGGGGCTTAAGTTTAAGGCTAATGCATCTGGTTTTGAGTCATCAAATTTTGTAGTTCTATGTGTCAACACATATGAGTCATAAAAAATAGCAGCCGCAATAAGCACTCTCTAAGCCTCAACACCAGACACAGCGCGGTATTAGGACCTTACTTACAAAAGACTTCTCATCTGACTTACAGTAACAACCTTCAACATTTTAGGACCCCCAAAACAAAAAAAGCCCCGCGACCGAATGGACCGCAGGGCTAAAAATTGGCTGGATGCGACCAACCAAAGGAGCGCTTTACATCATTTGGCGCTGGCGACCACCGTGTCCGGCTGCCAGCCGCCACCCAGGGCCTTGTAGATCGCGACAATGCCGCGGTACAAGTCGACTTCCGCCTGGGCCTGGGCGTCTTCGGCGGCCAGGCGTTCGCGTTGGGCGTCGAGCAGGACCAGGAAGTCCACGGTGCCTTCGCGGTAGCGGATCGCGGCGAGGTCGGCGGCGGCGCGGCTGGATTCGCTTTGACGGATCAGCGAAACCAGGCGCTGTTGGCGTTTGCCGTAGTCACTGAAAGCATTTTCCGACTCTTCCAGCGCCAGCAGCACTTGCTGCTCATACGTTGCCAGGGCGCCATCGGCTTCGGCGTTGGCGCCGCGCAGGCGGGCACGCACGCTGCCCAGGTCAAAGGCAGCCCAGGTAATGCTCGGGCCGAGGGACCAGGCGTTGGCGGCCGCTGAACCGATCTGCGAACCGCGCCCGGCGGTAAAGCCGAGGAAGCCGCTGAGGCTGACCCGTGGGAACAGGTCGGCCTTGGCCACGCCGATACGTGCGGTGGCGGCGGCCAGTTTGCGTTCGGCACTGAGGATGTCCGGGCGACGTTGCAGCAACTGCCCCGGATCGCCGATCGGCAATGCCTTGGCGATCGCCGGCAGGTCTTTCGGGCTCAGGTCCACGCTCAGCTTGTCGGGGCGCTGGCCGAGGAGGGTGGCGATGCGGTTGCGCTCGCGCACTTGTTCGGCCTGCAATTGCGGCACGCTGGCTTCAACCGCCGCCAGGCGGGCGTCTGCGCGTTCCACATCGAGCTGATCGCCCACACCGGCATCACGCAGGCTGACGGTGATGGCGCGCGATTCCTGCTGGTTCTTCAGGTTGTCCAGGGCAATGCGTTCACGCAATTGAGCGCCGCGCAGTTGGCCGTAGGCGTCCACCAGTTCGGCAATCATGGTGACTTGCAGTTGGTACAGGTCGGCTTCGGCCACTTGCTGGTCGGCGTCGCTGGCCTCCAGGTTGCGGCGGATGCGGCCGAACAAGTCGACTTCCCAGGCCATGTCCAGCCCCAGGTCGTAGCGCTCGCTGTTGACGCGCTTGGTAGTCTGACCCGGGATCTGGCCTTTACCCACGTCACTGCTGGCCCGCGAGGTCACCACCGGCATGATGTCGGTGGCCACGTCATCGCGAATGGCCCGCGCCGCCCGCAGACGGGCGAAGGCGACGCGCAAGTCACGGTTACCGCTCAGTGACTGGGTGACCAGTTGGTTGAGGGTCGGATCGTCGAACTGCTGCCACCAGATGCCTTCGTATTTGGCATGGTCATAGCTTTTGGTGTCGGCGGCGGCCGTGATATTGGCCGCCTCCAGCTTCTCGGTTTTGTAGTCCGGGCCGACCGCACACGCGCTCAGTGCGAGTACCAGCAGGCTCGGCAAAAATACTTTCACACTCATTGCTGTGTCTCCAGCTTCAAGGCCTTGGCCGCTTTGCGCGTTTCGCTGCGCTCCACATAGCGACGGATCAGTACGTAGAACACTGGCGTCAGCAACAGCCCGAAGAAGGTCACCCCGATCATCCCGGAGAACACCGCCACGCCCATGGCATGACGCATCTCGGCACCGGCACCGCTGGACAACACCAGGGGCACCACACCCATGATGAAGGCGAACGAGGTCATCAGGATCGGCCGCAGACGCAGACGGCAGGCTTCCAGTACCGCAGCGAGCGGGTCGAGGCCTTCCTGCTGTTTATCCTTGGCGAACTCGACGATCAGAATCGCGTTCTTACAGGCCAGGCCCACCAGTACGATCAAGCCGATCTGGGTGAAGATGTTGTTGTCGCCGCCCGAGATAATCACCCCGGTAATGGCCGACAGCAGCGTCATCGGTACGATCAGGATCACCGCCAGCGGCAGGCTCCAGCTTTCGTATTGGGCGGCCAGTACCAGGAACGCCAACAGTACGCAGAGCGGGAATACGAACAGCGCGGTATTGCCCGAGAGGATTTGCTGATAAGTCAGGTCGGTCCACTCGTAGGTCATGCCGTTGGGCAGTTCTTCTTTCAGCAGTTTTTCAATTGCAGCCTGGGCCTGGCCGGAGCTGTAGCCCGGTGCGGCGTTGCCATTGATTTCAGCGGTGATAAAGCCGTTGTAGTGCATTACACGGTCCGGGCCCGAGGTGTCGCTGACCTTGATGAAGGTCGCCAGCGGGATCATCTCGCCTTTGTTGTTACGCACTTTCAACTGGCCGATCTGGTCTTCATCCAGGCGGAACTGCTGGTCAGCCTGCACGTTGACCTGGTAGGTACGGCCAAAGCGGTTGAAGTCGTTGGCATACAACGAACCCAGGTAGATCTGCAGGGTGTCGAAGATGTCGCTGATCGCCACGCCGTGGGTCTTGGCTTTTTCGCGATCGATGGCGGCATCGACCTGCGGTACGTTGACGGTGTAACTGGTGAACAGGCCAAACAGCTCCGGCACGTTATGGCTCTTGGCAATGATGTTCTGGGTTTCTTTGTACAGCTCGTCATAACCCAGGTTGCCACGGTCTTCGATCTGCAGGCGGAAGCCGCCAATCGTCCCCAGGCCCTGTACCGGCGGCGGTGGGAAGATCGCCATGTAGGCTTCCTGGATGCTGCTGTACTTGCCGTTCAGCGCGCCGGCAATCGCACCGGCCGACATGCTCGGGTCTTTACGCTCGTCGAACGGCTTCAAGGTCACGAACACGATGCCGCTGTTCGGGCTGTTGGTGAAACCGTTGATCGATAGGCCCGGGAACGCCACCGCCGCTTCCACGCCCGGTTGTTTCAGGGCGATATCGGACATGCGCTTGATCACGTCTTCGGTGCGGTCCAGGCTCGCGGCGTCCGGCAATTGCGCGAAGGCCACCAGGTATTGCTTGTCCTGGGCCGGGACGAAACCGGTCGGGGTGTGGGCGAAGCCCAGCCAGGTCAGGACGATCAAACCGGCGTACAGGAACAGCGCGATACCACTGCCACGGATCACGCGACGCACGGTGCCGACATAACCATGGCTGGCCTTGTCGAAGAAACGGTTGAACGGTTTGAACAGCCAGCCGCCGAGCAGTTTGTCGAGGAACCGGGAGAAGCCGTCTTTCGGAGCGTCATGCCCTTTGAGCAGTACCGCAGCCAGCGCCGGCGACAAGGTCAGCGAGTTGAACGCCGAGATCACCGTGGAGATCGCAATGGTCAGCGCGAACTGCTTGTAGAACTGCCCGGTCAAGCCGCTGATAAAGGCCGCCGGCACGAACACCGCACACAGTACCAACGCGGTCGCGATGATCGGGCCGGTCACTTCGCTCATGGCTTTTTCGGTCGCCGGGAACGGGTCCAGGCCCAGCTCGATGTTCCGTTCGACGTTTTCCACCACCACGATGGCGTCGTCCACCACGATACCGATGGCCAATACCAGGCCGAACAGCGACAACGCGTTAAGCGAGAAGCCGAACAGGTGCATCACCGCAAAGGTACCGATCAAGGAGACCGGCACGGCCACCAACGGGATGATCGAGGCGCGCCAGGTCTGCAGGAACAGGATCACCACCAGCACCACCAGAATCAGTGCTTCGAACAGCGTGTGTACCACCGCTTCAATCGAGCCGCGCACGAAGATGGTCGGGTCATAGACGATGCTGAAGTCCATGCCTTGCGGGAAGTTCTGCTTGAGTTCCGCCATCTTGGCGCGGACTTCGTTGGAGATTTCGATCGCGTTCGAGCCCGGACGCTGGAAGATCGGGATCGCCACCGCCGGCTGGTTGTTGAGCAAAGAGCGCAGAGCATATTGGCTGGAACCCAGTTCCACCCGTGCGATGTCTTTCAGGCGCGTGATTTCACCGTTTTCGCCCGAGCGAATGACGATGTTCTCGAACTCTTCCTCGGTTACCAGGCGGCCCTGAGTGTTCACCGACAACTGGAAGCTGGTGGCATTCGGAGCCGGTTGCGCACCCAGTGCACCCGCGGCCACTTGGCGGTTTTGCTCGCGAATCGCGGTGACCACATCCGTCGCGGTCAGGTTGCGCGAAGCGGTCTTGTTCGGGTCCAGCCAGACGCGCAGGGAATAGTCGCCCATGCCGAACAACTGCACGTCACCCACGCCGCCCAGGCGTGCCAGCTCATCCTTCACATTGAGCAAGGCGTAGTTGGACAGGTAGAGCATGTCGTAACGCTTGTCCGGGGAGGTCAAGTGCACAACCATGGTCAGGTCGGGAGAGGCCTTGTCCACGGTGATACCGATGCGCGTCACTTCCTCAGGCAGCTTCGGCTGAGTCCGGGTCACACGGTTCTGTACCTGTACCTGCGCGTTGTCCAGGTCGGTGCCCAGGGCAAAGGTGATGGTCAGGGTCAGCTTGCCGTCGGCGGTCGACTGCGAGGACATGTACAGCATGTTCTCGACGCCGGTGATGGCTTGCTCCAACGGAGCGGCCACGGTTTCACCGATGACTTTGGGGTTGGCACCGGGGAAGTTGGCGCGTACCACGACGGTCGGCGGCACCACTTCCGGGTATTCGCTGATCGGCAGTTGGAACAGCGAGATCGCACCGGCGATCAGGATCAACAGCGAGAGCACCGCTGCGAAGATCGGCCGCGAAATGAAGAACTTGGAAAAATTCATCTTGAGTCGTATCCCTTAACCGCGTGGAGTCGCGACGGCTGCGAGCTTGGGCGCGGCTTTATCCGGCGCCACTTGCTCCAGGTTGCTGGCTTCAAGCGCTTGTCGTTGTTGTGCCAAGGCGGCGAGGGTTTCCTTGCTGGCCATCGGGATGGTTTCCGGCGCTACCGGCGACCCCGGGCGAATGCGCTGCAAGCCCTTCACGACGATGGTGTCGTCCTTGTTCAGGCCGCTGCGCACGATGCGCAAGCCTTCGATCTTCGGCCCCAGTTCCACCGCACGATAGGCCGGCTTGTCGCCGTCCATCACCAGCACGAACTTCTTGCCCAGGTCGGTGCCGACCGCCTCATCGTTGATCAACACAGCGGAGTAGGTGCCGCTGCCGACCAGCTTCAGGCGGGCATACAGGCCAGGGGTGTATTCGCCCTTGCTGTTATCGAACACGGCGCGACCGCGGATGGTGCCGGTGGCCGGGTTGACCTGGTTGTCGACAAAGTTCATCTGGCCCAGGTGCGGGTTGCCGGCTTCGTTGGACAGGCCCAGGTACACCGGGGTGGTTGCGCCACGACGGCCTTCGCGGGCCAACTCGGTGTACTTGAGGTACACGCGTTCATCGGCGTCGAAGTAGGCATAGACCTTGTCGGTGGAGACCACGCTGGTCAGTGCGGTGACATCGGCAGTCACCAGGTTGCCGGCGGTGATTTCGGCACGGCTGACGCGGCCGCTGATCGGTGCGGTCACGCGGGTGAAGCTCAGGTTCAACTTGGCCAGGTCCAACTGCGCCTGGATGCCGGCGACGGCGGCGCGAGCTTCCTGGGCGGCGGTGGTGCGCGAGTCGGCCAGTTCGGCGGAAATCGCATTGCTCTGACGCAGGCGTTCGCCACGTTGCGCTTCATTATCGCTGCGGGTGGCGGCGGCTTTGGTTTGGGCCAACTGGGCTTCAAGGCGGCGCACTTCGGCCTGGAACGGACGCGGGTCGATCTGGAACAGCAGGTCGCCTTTCTTCACCAAGGCGCCTTCGGTGAACGCCACCTGATCGATCTGGCCCGAGACTCGCGGACGAATCTGCACGGTTTCCGGGGCTTCCAAGCGGCCGGTGAACTCGTCCCACTCGTTGACCGGTTGTTCCAGCACCTTGGCCACGCTGATTTTGGCAGGGGGCATGGCGGCCGCTTGTTCCGGGGTTTTGCCGCATGCGCTCATCACCACCACGGCCAGGATCGCCAAGGGGAAGCGCAAATGTTTGAGTGACTGTTCCATGAGGTGCATCCGCCAATGTATTTGAGATGGGCGGATCATGCGCGGCGATGTGCTATGTCACGAATCGAATGAAGCAAAGGTAACTATCATTCGGAATGATATAAGCGCGAGATTAGCCCTCTAGCATGGGGGGTTCGTTAGGGTGCTATCAATAGGCGTGATGACAAAAGACTTTTGCACGCTGCGCAATCAGTCTACGCAGCGCACATTTCTGGCGGTGTGGCAGGGTGTGTTTTGGCTAAAGTGCGCCCAACTGCTTCATCAGTGTGAGGTTGTCTTCGATGTGCCAGTTGGCGGTGATCTTGCCGTCTTCGATCTGGTAGATATCGGTGGCGATGAAATCCACCGACTGGCCCTTGCCCTTGATCTCGCCAAAGGTGCCGGTGAAGTGCCCGCGAAAATGCAGGTGCACCACGACCCGGTCACCGGCGATGATCATTTGTTCGATCTCACAGCTCAGGTCGGGCACCGCGCCACGAAAAGCCCGGGAAGCCAGCAGGGGGCCTTGGGGCCCTTGTTTGCGCCCTGGCGGTGGGGTCTTGTCGATGAAGTGATCGGCCAACGCTGCGCGGGCCAGGGTTTCATCGCCGGTATGCCAGAACGTGTCGTAGCGCCGGGCGACGTTTTCCATGGTCTCGCGTTGGCTGGTGGTGAGGCTTTTGTCGACCACAAGGGTTCCGGGGTTGAGCAGCTCGGTATTTGCGGCGACGGCCGCACCCGACAGGGCCAAACCCAAGACCATGGCAGTGATTCGATAGTGTTTCATTGGGCTGTTTCCTTGAATGCAAAAGAGGGAGGGGAGGCTTCAAATCGTCTCGGTTTCCCGCAGGCTGAGCGGACTCTTGAGGGTGTAGTCGGCGATGGCGTCCTTGCGCATGAAGGCCACGCCCGGATGACTGCTGGCGTAGCGCAGGAACTCGTCTGAGCGGTTGGCCACCGGCTTCGAACTGCATCGAGATCGACACCACCAGCCGCGTATCGCCGGGCCAGAACCGGCCGTTTGGCGGGCTTTGGGCCGGGGCAGGCGAGGAGGCTGGCGCCGTATGGGCGCTGGCCGGATTGAGTAATGCGCCTGCGGCAAGTACGGCTGCGCTTGCACCGGCCTGGGCCAGGAAGGTACGCCGCTGAGGGGCAGGTGGCGCAAGTGGGTTGCGGGGGGGCATTCATCGGGGCCATCCCGGGTTGAATGATGGGCACTGTCGGGTCACTGGAAGGCATCGCTTCACTCCACGCTGTAAACGGATGGATGCAACCCTATGCCTTTAGGTTTATTTTGATAATCGGGCAAAAATCAAAAACCATCTTCGGAAATACCGAACAATGCTGCTAAAGAACCTTGAACTGTTTTTGCTGATCGTCGAGAAAGGCGGGTTATCGGCAGCCGGCAGGGAGCTGGGGCTTTCGCCCGCGTCCGTCTCCGAGCGGCTGGCGCAGTTGGAAGGTTTCTACGGTGCCAGCCTGCTGAACCGCACCACGCGTGCGATCAACCTGACCGACGAGGGCCGACTGCTGGTCGAGGGCGCGCGCCAGTTGCTGGCGCAAGCCGATGAACTGCACAGCAGTATTCGCCTGGGGGTGCACCAGGTCTGCGGGCCGATCCGCCTCAGCGCTCCCGTAGACCTCGGGCGCCAACTCATTGAGCCGATCCTGGCGCAGTTCATGGAGGAGCATCCGCAAGTCAGCATCGACCTCAACCTGAGCGACGGCTACGTCGACCTCGTCAGCCAGGGCATCGACTTTGCCGTGCGTTATGGGGCGTTGGCCGACAGCACGTTGCACGCCAGGTCGATGGGTGAGAACCGCCGCGTCGTATGCGCCTCGCCACAGTACCTGGAACGCAATGGCACGCCGCTGCGCCCCGAAGACCTGACCCGCCACGAATGCCTGGTGATGCGCTTTGGTAGCAATATTTCGCGCGAGTGGACGTTCAAGCGTCACGGGCACACCCATCGGGTCCTGGTGCGCGGCCGCAGGGTGGCCAACGACGGCGCGTTGGTGAGGCAGTGGTGCCTGGCCGGTCATGGCATCTGCCTGAAATCGGTATGGGACGTCAGCGCCGACCTCGCTGCCGGGCGCCTGGTTGAGCTGCTCAGGGACTACGACCTGGGCAGTACCGCGTTGAACATCGTCTATCCGCCGAGCCGGGTTCAGCCGCAGCGGGTGCGGATGTTGATCGAACGGATCGTGGCGCGCTTGTCGAGCGTCGATGCGACGGTGGTTTCAGGCTGAGAGGTGCCGGAGGCCATGCAGATGTAGCGCCCCGTGCCTACTCGTACCGGTTGAGGGTTTCAGCCCGCACATAGGTGCGCAACACGTGATCCCACAGCGGCGACGACACCCCGAAGTTCTTTTCGACACCCTGGCGATGGTGCAGATCATGATTGGCCACCAGCCCCGGAATAAAACGGTAGGCCCAATGCTCGGGGCGGTGCATCACATAGTGCACCGAGATGTAAATGAAGTATCCGCTCACGGCCCCCACAAAAACCGAGGTCAGGCCGGTGAACCAGGCCAGCAGCAAAAGCACGGCAAAGGTTGAACTGGTTTTCCAGCTCGACACGCCGATGTAGGCGAGTACGTCGACGTGGTGGGTCCAGTGCTCGCGGCGGTACAGCGAATGGAACAGGAAGCGGTGGGCCGAGTACTCCACGAGTGTCCAGGCCAACCAGCCGGCCAGTGCCAGGCCGAGGTCAAAAGGCGCGAGATAGAGGGCAAGGAGGATGAAGAGGGGAACGGTGAAGAAGTCGAGGTAATAAGCGACTGACGACATCAGCCATTTATTGGAAGCAGCCATGTGCAGAATATCCCTGTAGTGCCCGATGGTCGGGAGCGCGATTCTCAGGGATCGCACCGTCGCCGACAACTGTTTCGCGTGGCACTGCGACGCAAGTCTCAGCCTGCGCTCGCCGTGACCTGCCGAGCGGGTCACGCTGCAATCGATTCACGCGTGTCGCGAGCGTCGGTTGTTTATAGGGTTTCACGAAACGTATGATCAGCACACGCGACCTGAGCGGGTTGCGCCGCACCAACTCCTCCAAAGGACAATCGCATGCAAAAGCACTTCGGTAATTCGGGCCTGTTCAAGCTTGTTTCGTATCGCTGCAACGCGTCCCTGGCGAACGGTATCGCCGCCTGGGAACTGAAAAACAGTGCGCTGAATACGAAGGAGTTTTTGATATGTCCAAAGAATTACTCGGAGTTTTTGCTCTAGGGTTGATGGTAATCGGTGAGTTTTGTGCCATTTACAGTGAGGTCGTCACGGCCCGGCTTGCCCAGACGGGCAACGGTTCACTGGATGCGTTTGTACTGCCTGTCGTACTGATGTGTTTTGCCGGTTTATGCCTGCTGGGCGCCTATTGGCTGGGGTACGTCGCGGTGGGCGATATCTGGATCGTCACCGTGGTCTCGGTCACGTCGTTGTTGCTGCTTGAACCCATCGTGGTGTGGGCCTTGTTTCACGAGGCACCGGGGCGAGGCGCACTGATCGGGTTCTGCCTGGGGGCATTGGGCATGCTGTCCACGGTATTGCTTTGACGGGGTAGGCGGGCAGGCATAAAAACCGCATTGGGCGGGCGACCAGCCCCGCCCAATGCCTCACCACCCGATTGGGCTGTGCTTGAAGCGATCAAGCCAGCGTGTTCAAGCACACCACCTTGGGCTGGGTCATTTCTTCATAGGCGAAACGCACCCCCTCGCGGCCCAGGCTGCCGTATTTGGAGCCGCCAAACGGCATCGCATCGAAGCGATAGTCGGACGAGTCATTGATCATCACGCCACCGGCTTCGATCCGACGTGCGGCGCTCATGGCCGTGGCCAGGTCGCGGGTAAAGATCCCGGCGTGGAGGCTGTACTCGGGTTCGTTGGCCAGCGCGATGGCTTCATCGAAGGATTCGAAACGCTGTAGCACCACCACCGGCGCGAAGACCTCGTTGCGCCAGAGCTGGCTGGCGTGATCGACGTTTTCCAGGACGGTGGCGGCGTAGCAGGCGCCTTGGCGTCGATGCCCGCAAAGCAACGTAGCGCCTTGGGCCAATGCTTCAGCGACCACACGCTCGGCATTCTGCGCGGCTTGTTGAGTGATCATCGGGCCGATATCGGTGTTGGCGAGCATTGGGTCGCCGACCACCAAGGCTTCGGTTTGGCTGACGAAACGCGCGCGGAACGCTGCGTAAATGGACGCATGCACCAACAGCCGCTGGGTGCCGATGCAGTTCTGTCCCGCGGCCCAGAACGCGCCGGACACGCAACTCGCCACGGTGGCCTCAAGGTCGCAGTCAGCCATGACGATCACCGGTGCATTGCCGCCAAGGTCCATTGCGAGTTTCTTCAAGCCTGCAGTGCGGGCAATCTGCTCGCCGGTGACAAAGCCTCCGGTAAAGGAAATCATGCGCACCTCTCGCGCCGCCACCAGCGCCTTGCCCAGCTCCGCGCCGCCGGTGGCCAGTGTGACCACGGATTCGGGCAAGCCGGCTTCGACCAGGTACGACACCAGTTTTATCGCCGATAACGGCGCCAGCTCGGAGGGTTTGAGAATCACCGCATTGCCGCCGGCAATGGCCGGGCCGAGCTTATGCGCCACGAGATTCAATGGGTCGTTGTACGGCGTGATTGCGACGATTAAACCGAGCGGCTCACGGGAGAACCAGCCCTGGCGCGACGCCGAGCCTTCATAGGCATCAAAGGGGATCACCTCGCCGGCATTACGCTTGGCCTCTTCGGCGGACAGCTTGAGGGTGTTGACGCAGCGCTTGACCTCTTTTTCGGCCTGCTTGAGGGTCTTGCCGGCTTCCTCGACGATCAGTCGGGCAAATGCCTGGGCATCGCGCTCCACGTGCAAGGCGGCCTGTTCGAGAATCTGCGCCCGGCGATGACGCGGCAACCCCGCGCACGCCTGCACGCCGTCGCGGCCCTGCGCCAGCAACTGCGGTACCTGCGAGGCACACACCTCGGCGACGCTGTCGATCAGCGTACCGTTGTAAGGGTTGAGGACTTGGATCTGCGGTGCCACGACGGCCCGGGCCAGGTTCGATACGTTCATGCGCTTACTCCCGGTTCTGTGCCGCAGCCTGATGCAGGCTGATGATGTCTGACAGCAGCGCGAAGGCGGTTTCCGTACGCCCGGCGCCAGGCCCCGACACTGTCACCGTGCCGATCAGGTCGGTGTTGAACGACACCGCGTTGGTGGCTCCGCCGATGCTGGCCAACGGATGCGCGTTGTCTAGCAGGCGCGGTTCGACGCTGGCACTGACCGAACCGTCGGCCTGGCGTGTGGCGGCGCCGATCAATTTCCAGCGTGCATTGTTCTGGCGGGCCTGGTCGATGTCGTCCAGCGTGAGGGTACTGATACCGCGGCAGCGCACATCGCTGACATTGAGCTTTGCATCCAGCAGTTCGTTGGCCAGGATCACCACTTTGAGGCGCACGTCATGGCCCTCGACATCCGCCGTCGGGTCGGCTTCGGCATACCCCAGCGCCTGGGCCTGCTCGACCGCTTCGGTAAAACCCAGGCCACTCTCCATGCGGGTCAGGACGAAGTTGGACGTGCCGTTGAGAATGCCCTCGAAACCGTTGATCGTGCTGCCCGCCAGCAACTGCCTGGCCAGGCGAATCACCGGGGTGCCACTCATGACCGAACCTTCATATTCAAAGGCTACGTGATTGCGCTGGGCCAGGGCTTTCAATTGAGCACCGTGCAGGGCAATCGGCCCTTTGTTGGTGGTCACTACGTGCTTGGCGCTTTCCAGTGCCCAGCGACAGAAGGACGTCGCCGGTTCGCCATCCACCGGGTTGGTGAATGTCGCCTCCGCGATGATGTCCGCGCCGGAGTCCTTGATCACCACCTCGTTGAGCGCCAAGGCGTTGCCACCCGGCAGTTGCGCCAGGGCGCCCTTGACCGCCGGCAGACCTGCCAACGAGGCCGCGTCCAGCCCTTGACGATTGATCAGCGAACCGAGGAACAGGTCGGTGACACCGACGATTTTCAGGCTGAAGCCCAGTTCAGTTTTCCAGCGTTCATTGCGCTCGGCAATCAATTGCGCCAGGGCACGATTGACGCCGCCAAAGCCGACCAGCGCGAGTTTATATTCAGTCATTTTTTTATTGCCCTTGATCTGGGTGAGGTGGGGTAGGGCTCTAGATTAGGGGCGCGCCCAGGGCAGTGAAATATGCCGATTTGCTCTATTTCATGGGCGTTTTGACCAAGGGAGGGCGTGCACGACCGGCATAAAAAAAGCCAACCGCAGTTGACTTTTTTCCAAGCAAAAAACGGCTCAGACGACTGAGGATAAAACGAACGAAGTCACTGTGTTTTCCACGCCTGCCAGTGCTGAAATCTGATTCCACACCTGATGCACCCGCTGCGGGCTGGTTGCGCTGACGCGCAACATCAGGTCGAACTCGCCGCTCATGACATCGCACTGGGTCACTTCAGGGATCGCGCGCAGGGCCTGCAAGACGTCTTCCCCGCGCATACGGTCATAGCGATAGACGAAAATCACTGCGTTGATCTGTGAGGCGGCGTGTCGTCCATCGCCCGTTAGGACGGTATAGCCGAGGATCGCACCGTCGCGTTCCAACCGTTCGATCCGTTGGCGCACGGCGTTGCGCGACAGGTTGACCTTGGCCGCCAGCTCGGCGTGGGCCGCCCGTGCGTTAAGCCGCAGCTCGGCGATGATGCGCTCATCGAGAGGGTCCAGGATGCGCTTCATGGGGCCTCCACTGGCCACGCGTTCAAAGCGTGTCGAGCACGTTAAGAAGGGGGGTGATGTCATCAGGGGCGACCCGATGGCACGGTGGGTGTACCGGTGGCTCGCCCTGGCTGGCCGACTGCGGGAGGCCGATCCCCAGTTCGGCGAGCAACGCCGCCGATTTGACCGGGGAAATTTCCCCCAGCGTGACCATCGGCGCCACCAGGCTGCGACGGTACAGGCGAGCGGCGATCACGCCGGTGGCCGTGTGCGGGTCGACAACGTAGCCGGTGTCGCGATGCAGTGCGGTCATCTCATTCAGGGTTTCCTCATCGCTGACGGCGTAGGAGTCAATGATCATCCGTGCACGTAACCAGCATTCGTTGGCGAGGGTGATCTCGCCGTGGGTTTCCAGCTCGAGCATCAACGCGCTGACCGCCTGATGGTCATGCTCATACACTTCCCAGAGGAACCGCTCCAGGTTGGAGAACGTCGACAGGTCCATCGCCGGTGACCGGGTCTTGTTGGCGCGCAGCCTGGAATAATGGTTCTTCAGGAACAACTGGTGCAGGGCATCGTTGGTATTGGTGGCGACGATAATCTGAGTGATGGGCAAGCCCATTTTCTGCGCCACGTAGCCTGCATAGACTTCGGCGAAACTCGCCGCCGGCACGCTGAAACCGATCGGCCGCTGACCGCCGCCCAATTGCAGCACCGCGTGGAAATACATCACCAGTTGCGCCAGCACATTGACCCAGTTGCTGGAGTTGAAACTGATCGCCTCGTACTGGGGGCACGGCCACTGGCTGAACAGCCGGCTCACAATGCCCTGGCACTCGTCGAAGCTGCCGTCGACCGCAAACAGATGCACATCGGGCCGTGCCGCCGCCCACAGTGCGTGCAACTGATGCGGCGGCACCCCGCGCTCCGGGTAAAGCACTACCAGATGGGCCTCGTCACAATCGTTGAACGCCTCGATCGCCGCCAGGCCGGTATCGCCGTTGGTGGCGCCGAGCACCACTGCACGTCGGGCGCGGCGTTGCAGAAAGTACTGCACCAATTGCGCCTGCAATTGCGCGGCAAAATCCTTCGAGGAGCGGGTCGGGCCGTGGAACAGCTCCAATACCCATTCATTGCGGTCGACCTGATGCAAAGGCGCGACGGCCCGGTGCTGGAAACGGCGGCTGGCGTCTTTGAGCAGGCGCTTGAGATCCGGCTCGGGAATGGCGTCCCCAATGAACGGACGCAAGATCCGATACGCCAATTCGTCATAGGGCAAGGTTGACCAGTTCGCGATGTCCTGGGTTTCGAATTGCGGCAGGTCCAGGGGGACGAACAGCCCGCCGTCGTCGGCAATACCGGACAATACGACCCTTTCGAAGTCGACCCGTACGGCGGCGTTTCGGGTACTCACATAGTGCATGCTTGGGCTCCGGCTACTATTTGTATCGGTGTGCCTGCTCGACCAGCCAGGTGGAAAACATCACGGCGTCGGGATGCTCGTCGGCGCCTGAACCGCGTACCAGATAAAACGATTCGCTGGCTTCGATACGCTGGTCGAAGGGTGCGACCAGGCGCCCGTCCTCAAGCATTTCGTCGACCATCGAGGAGCGTGCCAGGGCGATCCCTTGCCCCAGCTCCGCCATGCGCAAGGTCGAGATCAGCGTGTCGAACTGCAGGCCGCACGACGAATCGACGGCGTCCGCGCCGACCATCTTCAACCAGTAGCCCCAACCTTCTTCGTAGCCCAGCACATGCAGCAGTGTGTGCTGGGCCACGTCCTCGGCCGCATTCAGCGGTGAACGTGCGATCAGGGCGGGCGAGCACACTGGAAACAAGGTGTCCCAGGTCAGGCGCTGCGAAACCAGGCCGGGCCATTGACCATGGCCCCAGCGAATCTCCATATCGTCCTCGCCATCCAGCTCCTTGACCCAGATATTGCTAATGTAGCGGATATCCACCTGCGGATGGTCCTGACGAAAACCCACCAGCTTGGGCGCCAGCCAGTGCACGAAAAACGCCAGGCTGCCGCGCACTTTGATTGGCCGGCGTTTGTGCTGGCCAAAAATCTCATTGGTGCCGACGGCCAGGCGGGTGATCGCATCCTGTACCACCGGCAGGTAGGCCTGGCCTTCTTCGGTCAGGCCCAGGCCACGTGGTAACCGCTTGAACAGCGCCACCCCCAGATGGCTTTCCAACTGCCGGATCTGCTGGCTGACGGCACCCTGGGTCAAGCACAGTTCGTCAGCGGCGTGAGTGAAGTTCAGGCATCGAGCGGACACCTCGAAGGCCCGCAGCCAATTCAACGGCGGGAGTGGCTTTTGCTTCATGATCTGTCCCTTATCGACGCTGTGCCGAGCACGCTGGACCACACCGTCGAGCGTGCCTAGAACGCATCGGACGGTCGAACCGTGGAGGCGAGCGACAGGCGTCGCTCGCGGCTGTTGCGGGTAATGTAATACACGAAGTAGCACCAGGCGATGAAGGGCACGCCGAAGTACAGCGCGACCCGCTGCTCGGGGTCGAACGCGATGCCCACACACGCCAGCGCGCAGCACACCAACGCGCCCAGCGGAACCCAGGGGTAACCGCGCACCCGGAACTTGAGGTCGCGCACATCGCCGCCGTTGGCCACATACTGGCGGCGAAAGGCGATCTGGCTCGCGGCAATGCTCATCCACACCACCACAACCGCCAACCCGGAGATGGAAACCAGCGCCAAGTACACGGTGTCGGCTGCGAACACGCTGCTGAGCAGGGAGGCGCCGCCACCGACCATGCTCAACACAATCGCATTCAAGGGCGTGCCCATGCGGGTCAGCTGGGAGAACTGCTTGGGCAGATGGCCCTGGTCGCTCAAGGTCCAGAGCATCCGCGAGGCGGCGTACAGCCCGGAGTTGGCGGCCGACAACAGCGCAGTGATGATCACAAAGTTCATGATGTCGGCGGAGTAGGGGATGCCGATATAGGTGAATACGGTCACGAAGGGGCTTTCCACCAAGCCGGCCTGTTCGCGCGGCAGCAGGGTCGCCAGGACGAAAATCGTGCCGACGAAAAAGATCGCCAGGCGCAGCACGGTGGTGCGGATGGCCCGTGGCACATTGCGTTGGGGGTCTTTGGTTTCACCGGCGGCGATACCGATCAGCTCGGTGCCCGAGAAGGCGAACGACACGGCCAGCAAGGTCATGGCAATCGACATGAAACCGGTCGGGAACAGGCCCTCGCGGGTGAAGTTACCCAGGCCGATGCTGTGGGCCTGATCGATATTGAGCAGGCCGAGAATGGCGCCGCCGCCGATCACAAGAAACACCACCACCGTCACGACTTTGATCAGCGACAACCAGAACTCGGTTTCGGCAAACAAACGCACCGACACCACGTTGGTGAAAAACACCGCGCCGGCGAACAGCGCACTCCAGATCCATACCGGCGTGTCGGGGAACCAGCGCGTCATCAGGATACCGGCAGCGGTGAATTCCGAACCGATGGCCACGGTCCATGTCAGCCAATACAGCCATGCCACGGTATAGCCGGTGCCCGGGCCGAGAAACCGCGTCGAGTAACTGCTGAACGAGCCGGTTTCAGGCATCTGCACCGCCAATTCGCCCAGGCACATCATCACCATGTAGACCATGAGCGCGCCAATGACGTAGGCGATGACCGCGCCGAGGGGACCTGCCTGGTTGACGGTATAGCCAGAGGTCAGGAACAGCCCGGTGCCGATCACGCCACCGAGTGCGAGCATGACGATATGGCGGGTCTGCATTTCCTGTTTGAAGCCGGCACGCGTGTTGAGTTTTTCTTCTTTTGTGGACATGGTTGTTCTCATGAAAGTTGTTAGGGCAGGTCGGAACGTTGCCGCTAAGTCTTATTATTATTCCTCTTCATGAAACGCCTCACAGACGGCCCTGTCGTGAGGTTTGAAACGTCAGCTCGCGACTTCGGCGCAGTTGCTCTGTGGGCTGTTTTTCTCGCGCAGGCCGCGCGCAAAGGCGAACGCCTGCTTCAAATCATCCAGCAGATCATCGGTGTCCTCGATGCCGACCGAGACCCGCACCAACCCTTCCGAGATCCCCAGCGCCAGCCGTTCCTCCAGCGTGTTTTCCACATGACTGGTGGTGCGGGCCGGGCCGTAAATGGTTTCCACCGCACCGAGGTTGCCGGCGCAATGCGCAAAGCGCAGGCGTGGCAATAGCAGCTTGACCGTGTCCATGCCGCCGACCAGTACAAAACTGACGATGGCGCCGAAGCCAGCCATTTGCGCGCAGGCCACTGCGTGGTTCGGGTGCCCGGGCAGGCCGGGATAATTGACGGATGACACCAAGGGTTCGGTGCACAAGAATTCCGCCAAGGCACGAGCGCTGCGTTGCTGCTGGCGCATGCGCAGTACCAGGGTTTTCATGCCGCGAATGATCAGGTAGGCCGAGAACGGGTCGAGTGACGCACCGTTGATTTCGCGGTAATGCCGAACCTTGGCCATCAACGATTCCTGGCCGCAGACCAGGCCGCCCAGCACATCACCGTGACCGCTTAGGAACTTGGTGGCGCTGTGAATGACCACGTCCACCCCCAGCGCCAGCGGGCTCTGATTCAGTGGCGTGGCGAAGGTGTTGTCGGCCACGACCAAGGCGCCGACGCGTTTGGCCGCCGCGACCAGCCGTTGGATATCGAGGATTTTCAGGGTCGGGTTGGTGGGCGTTTCCAGGTACACCACCTGACAGCCTTTGGCGATTTCGCGCTCGATCTGCTCATGATCGAACGTCTCGCACAGCGTGACCGCCACGCCCATGCGCGGCAGGAACTCTTCGAAAATCTTGTTGGTGCCGCCGTAGCTGTCCTTGGTGGAGACCACGCGGTTGCCATGGGCCAGGAAGGTGTAAAGCACGCTGCTGATCGCCGCCATGCCGCTGCTGAAGGCAACGGCGGATTCGGCCATTTCCAACTCGCCGATCTTGGCTTCGAGGGTCTCGACCGTCGGGTTGCTCATGCGGCTGTATATGAAGCCCTGGGCTTTGCCCAATGCCACGTCATACCACACATCGATGTCGTCGTAGCCATACGCGGCGCTGGCAACGATCGGGGTCTGGGTGGCGTTGTAGGGGTGCCTGACTTGCTCCCCGCCCCAGACCGCCCGGGTCCCGGCGCCCGCATTATCAAGTCCTGTGCTGTCAGGTTTTTTGTTCATTGAGATACTCGCACTGAGGGGTGAACGTTGAGTCATTCAGACAGATAGTGCGGGCCAATATAGGGATTGGCGGCGTCCCCGAGAAACGATGTTATCGGTGCCAAAGGGCTGCTTTTTTTAATGGGTGGGGCTGGAGCAGTTCGATAATTCTGAGGTCGGTCTTTGGGCTCACGGGGTTTGCCGCTGATGTTTCTTCAACCGGTAGGCAAATTGGGCACGGCTGAGCCCTACGCGTCTGGCCGCCGCGGCCAGGTTGCCGGCGTTCTGCTGCAGCGCCTCCTGGATCAGGCGTGCTTCGAGCCCTTCGATGGAAAACCCCTGGTCGAGTTGGCCCAGGGTGTCCAGCAGCGCAGGGGGGCTGGCCGGCGCGGTGTTTGACAGGCTGCCGTGGTGGTCCAGGCCATAGGCATCCGCCGGCAGCGGTTCGTTGCGAAACAGATGCACCAGATCAATCGCTTGGCCCTCGTCACTGGCGATCAGGCCGCGCTCGATCAGGTTTTGCAGCTCACGCACATTGCCCGCGAAATCGTAACGCAGCAGCACCTTCAGCGCGCGCATGGTCAGGCCGGTGGGTGTCCGCGCGTATTCCTGGCAGAAGCGCGTCAGGAACGCATTGATCAACAGCGGAATGTCATCCCGGCGCTCACGCAGCGGCGGCAGGGCGATGGGGTAGACATTCAGGCGGTAGAACAGGTCTTCACGAAACGAGCCGTCGGCGACCGCCTTGCGCAAGTCGATATTGGTCGCGGCCACCACCCGCACGTCCACCGTGATGCCGCGCACGCCGCCGACCCGTTCGATCTCTCGCTCCTGCAACGCCCGCAGCAGTTTGCTTTGCCCCGCCAGGCTGAGGCTGGTGATTTCATCCAGGAACAGGGTGCCGCCCTGGGCCCGCTCGAAACGCCCGGGACGCGAGTGGGTGGCGCCGGTGTAGGCGCCACGCTCGACGCCGAAGAGTTCGGCTTCGATTAGGTTGTCGGGGATGGCCGCGCAATTGAGCGCGACGAATGGGCTGTCACGGCGGCCGCTGAGTTGGTGCAGCTGGCGTGCGAACATCTCCTTGCCGACGCCGGACTCACCGCTGATCAGCACCGTGGCGGGGGTCAGCGCGACGCGTTGCAAGGCTTGCATCGCGGCGTTGAACGCTGCACTGGCACCCACCAGCGGTTGTGCCTGGCTGACCCCGACAGGGCTGCCTGCCGGGCTATGGCGCAGCGGGGCGGCGGCGGGGCTGGTGACGGCCTGGGACACATTCAGGTAGCGCAAGTCCTGCTCGGCGTCGCCCCATTGCTCGACCGTCTTGCCGAGCACCCTGCAACTGCGGTGGCCCATGCCACGGCACTCGACTTCACGGAAAATCACCAGTTGCCCGAACAGGCCACTGACGAAGCCCGTGGCATACCCGGTCTCCGTCCAGCACACCGGATCCTGGCCGACACCGTAGGCGCGCACATGCTCGTCGGCCTCGCAGGAGTGGTGCCAGAGAAACTCGCCTTCATAGAACCCCGAGTCGGCGTCGAACTTGAAGTACAGGGGTTCGACCTTGGTCATGCCCTCCAGGGTGTGCAAGTGCGTCCCGGCCCGGAATACGGCGGCGGCATCGGCCTGTGGCCAGCGCTCGCGTATCAGGCGCGCATCGCGCGCGCCGCAGGCATAACCGGTGCGGGTAAACAGGCCGCGCGCCTGCTCCAGCCCCAGGCGCTCGATGACTTCCCCACGCAGGGCGCCGAAGGCGGAGCTGTGCAGCAGCAACATGCGTTGGTCGTTGAGCCAGATCCGCCCGTCTTCGGGAGAGAAAAACAGGCAGTCGGTCAGTTCCGCAGGCGTGGGTGAACTGCTGTCGCTGAGTTGGCGGCTGTCGCCGCGCGGATGATAGTGCGCGGCGCTCGCGCGGTCGTCGGGCTGCGCGCTTTGGGGATTAGTCATTGTTATGCCCCTGCAAGGCGAGTGATCGATATGAGTCACTGCTCAGATAGTTATTAAACATAACCTTATCAATTGAACAAGTGGCGCGGTGGTGGTTTTTGCAGTTGAGCGGTGGAGCACCGCAACGCGGCGCGTGAAAGGCCCCGATCCAGAGCCTTCGACGGTTTATGTCAGCGGGGTCTCGTGCAAACGGCACAGCCTTTGCTCAAGGCTAGAGGCGGCGTCTGCACCCGTGCAGGCGATGATAATTACAAGAACTGGGAGTTGCCATGTCAGTGTCTGAAACCACCCACCTGTTACAACGGGCCATCGAGTCCGAATGCCTGTTCAACGGCGATTGGGAGCCCGCTTCGGGAGCCGTGATCCCCGTGATCGAACCTGCCACCGGCGAACCGCTGATGAACTGCGCCATGGCCAGCCCGGCCGACATCGCCGTGGCCAGCCGCAGCGCGGCCCTGGCCCAACCGGCCTGGGCCGCGCTCGGCCCACGGGAGCGCGCCGAGGTGTTTCGCAAGGCGGCCGAGGTGGCCCGACAGTCATTCGCCGAACTGGCGCTGTATGTCGCCCGGGAAACCGGCGCCGCGCTGTTCAAGGGCGAGCACGAAGTGCGCGAAGCGATCGTGCTGCTGCATCAGGCGGCGGGCTTGCTGTCCCAACCTCACGGCGTGGTGCTGCCCAGCGCGGCGGGGCGCTTGTCCTATGCTCGGCGCCAGCCCCATGGCGTGGTCGGGGTGATTTCCCCGTTCAACTTTCCCTTGGTGCTGTCGCTGCGTTCGGTGGCACCGGCCCTGGCGGCGGGCAATGCGGTGGTGCTCAAGCCCGATCCGCAGACCCCGGTCAGCGGTGGTTTTCTGATCGCCCGGCTGTTCGAAGAAGCGGGCCTGCCCAAGGGTTTGCTGCACGTGTTGCCCGGCGCCGCAGCGGCAGGTGAGGCGCTGTGCCGCGACCCCAACGTGCGGATGATCGCGTTTACCGGCTCCACGGCAGCGGGGCGCAAAGTCGCCGAGGTGGCTGGCCGGCACCTGAAAAAAGTCGCGCTGGAACTGGGCGGCAAGAACCCGTTGATCATTCTCGAAGACGCCGACCTCGACCTGGCCGCCAGCAACGCCGCCTGGGGAGCATGGCTGCACCAGGGGCAAATCTGCATGGCGACGGGGTTGGTGCTGGTGCATGAGTCCATCGCCGCCAGCCTGACACGCAAGTTGGTGGACAAGGCCCGTGCGCTGACCGTGGGCAACGCTGCGCGCGGTGAAGCCGCGCTCGGCCCCTTGATCAACCTGCGCCAATTGCAGCGCGTGCGCGAGATCGTCAACGACAGCCTGCAGGCGGGCGCAAAGCTGGAGGCGGGCGGCGATTATGACCAGCTGTTTTACCAGCCGACGGTGCTCAGTGGCGTACGGCCGGGCATGCGCGCCTTTGAAGACGAAATTTTCGGCCCGGTGGCGACGGTGGTCAGCTTTGCCACGGATGAGGAGGCCATCGAGCTGGCCAACCGCACCGAGTACGGGCTTTCGGCGGCCATCCTCTCGCCCTCGGTGGGGCGCGCCATGGCCATCGGCGAGCGGCTGGACTGCGGCCTGCTGCATATCAACGACCAGACCGTGGCGGATGAGTGCATCAACCCTTTCGGTGGGCGCGGCGCATCGGGCAATGGCGGCAGCGTTGGCGGGCCGGCTGACTGGGACGAATACAGCCAATGGCAATGGGTCACCGTGAAAAACACGCCGCCGGCCTATCCCTTCTGAGCCTTGGCTCGCACCTGCCTAAACAACAATAAGAGGGCTTGAACATGCACCTGTACAACAAAACCTTGATCGTCACCGGCGTCGCGTCGGGCATTGGTGCGGAAGTGGCGCGATTGGCGCGCTTCCAGGGCGCCACGGTACTGGGCGTCGATCGCCATGAACCCCAATTGACGCTGGCTGGATTTTTTCATGCCGACCTGAGTGATCCCGCGAGCATCGACGCATTGGTGGCGCGCCTGCCAACGCGGGTTGACGCGCTGTGCAATATTGCCGGTGTGCCCGGTACGGCGCCGGTGCAAACGGTGGCGGAGGTCAACTACCTGGGGTTGCGCCATCTCACCCAAGCGCTGCTGCCACGCATGCCGGCGGGCGGCAGCATCGTCAACGTCGCCTCGGTGCTCGGCGCGCAGTGGCCGCAGCGCCTGGCGTTGCACAAAGCGCTGGCCGCCACCGAGAGCTTCAGGGCCGGGCAGCAGTGGCTAGCGGCCAATCCGGTGGAGCAGGGCAGCTGCTATCAGTACTTCAAGGAGGCGCTGATCGTCTGGAGCGCACAGCAGTCCCAAGCCTGGTTTCGCGATCACGGGGTGCGTATCAACTGCGTCGCGCCAGGGCCGGTGTTCACCCCGATTCTGGGGGATTTCGTCAGCATGCTCGGGCCAGAGCGAGTGGCCGAGGACAGCCAGCGCATGACCCGCCCGGCCTTGGCTGATGAGGTGGCCTCAGTGATCGCGTTTCTTTGCTCGGACGCGGCGCGTTGGGTCAACGGGGTCAACCTGCCGGTGGATGGCGGGTTGGCCGCCACTTACCTGTAGGCATTGCCACAGCGTTGCACCCCGGTGCGGCAGCGCCGTGCCGGGGGTCTTGAACAACAACAAAAATACAGGACATACAAGATGCTCAAGCCTATCTTGCGGCCGGTTGCGGCCGTGACATGGGTCGCGTTGTCAGCGACCGCTCATGCTTACGACTTACCCGGCCTGAACCTTGGGACCACCAGCTTCTATGACGGCTCACCCGCGCCTGCCGGACCCGGTTGGTACCTGGAGGAATACCTCACGTACTCGCGTGCGAGCCGCTTCAATGATGCCCATGGCAACAAGCTCGCATTGCCCCGGCAGGACCTGGAAGTGGTGGCGCCCACCACGCAGATCATCTACGTCGGCCAGCCCCTGGCCAATGGCGCGATGCCAGGATTTACCCTGATCAATACCTCCCTGGCCCATGTGTCGGTGGAGGATGGCTTGAACAACGCGGCACTCAGTTCTCGGGCCGGGTTTGGCGATGTCACGCTGGGCGCGTTCCTGCAACTGCCGACAGTGACCCGAGCCGATGGCAGCCCGTGGTTGACCCAGCGGGTCGAGGCGGATGTGACGGTGCCGGTGGGCGCTTACGACCGCAATCGCTCGATCAACCCCGGCAGCCATTTCTGGTCATTCAACCCCTACTACGCGGCGACGTACTGGTTCAGCCCCCAGTGGTCGGCGAGTGGGCGTTTCATGTACCTGTGGAATGGCAGAAATGATCAGCCGCAGGCAGGCTTTGGGGATGCCTCCAGTACCCAGGCCGGGCAGGCACTGCATGCCAACCTGACGCTGCAGTACGCCATCGACGCGCAATTGAGCCTGGGCTTGAATAGCTACTGGTTGAAGCAGATCACCGACACCGAGGTGGATGGGCATGCGGTGAGTGGGCGTCGAGAAAAGGTCTGGGCCATCGGTCCAGGCATGATGTACGCGTTCAACAAGGAAAATATCCTGTCGGTGAACGCGTACTTCGAGCAACAGGCGCAAAACCGCACCCAGGGCAACAAGCTGGTGTTTAACTGGCTGCACCGGTTTTAGCGGCGGGGGTGCCAGGCCGGCCCGGTGGCGCCGCACGTAGCATCACGCTGATGATGGTAAGTGCGGCGATCACCACGCCGGGGGACGTCGCCAGCAGCACGCCGGGAGTGCCGGCGCCTGCCGCGAGGAGTTGCCCGGCCGCCAGCGGCCCGGCCACCGAGCCCAGCCGGCCGATGGCCACGGCCGCCCCCACACCGGTCGCACGCACAGCGGTGGGGTAGGCGGGTGGGGCGCTGGCATACAGCACCAATTGGGCGGCCATCACGAACAACCCGGCGGCAAAGCCGGCAATGGCCATGGGCACAATCCCCACCGACAGGCCGACCCCGGCCAGTGCGGCGAGCAACCCGGTGTACACGCACAGCACCACTTTCAGCGCGTTGCAGCGGTCCAGCAGCACCCCGCCCAGCAGCGAGCCGAGGGCGCCGCCGATATTGAAGAGCATCTGCACCAAGCCCGCCTGGGGTTTGCTGAAGCCCTGTTCCATCAGCAACGAAGGCAGCCAGTTGAGCAGCATGTACATCACGGTCAGGGTGAAGAAGTAACTCAGCCATAACGCCAGGGTCGTGCATGCGCGCCCTTCGCCGAACAGTGCCTCGCCGGTGGAGGGGCGCAGGCTGCGGGCTTGCCCGGACTGTTGGCGAAAGGCATTGGATTCAGGCAGCAGCCAGATCATCAGCGGCACGGCCAGCAAGGGCGCCAGGCCGCCGATGATAAAAGTGGTTTGCCAGTGTTCACTGGAAAACATCGCGACCACGGCGGCCAGTGCGCCGCCCAGTGGCACGCCGCAGTACATGACGCTGATCGCGGTGCCACGCTTGCCTTCGCTGACCGCCTCGGCACACAGCGCGATCAGGTTGGGCAGCGCGGCGCCCAGGCCCAGGCCGGTGAGAAAGCGCACCAGCAACAGGCTCCAATAGCTTTCGACAAACGCAGTACTCAGGGAAAACAGCCCGAACAGCAGCACGGCACTGACCAGGATTTTCTTGCGGCCGATGCGGTCGGCGACCCAGCCACCGAAGAACGCCCCCGGCAGCAAGCCAATGATGCCGACGCTGAAGACCCAGCCGAGCATTTTCGGGTCCAGCGCAAAACTTTGCCGCAATCCGGCGGCAGCGGTGCCGGCGGCCTGCAGATCGAAACCCTCGATCAGCGCAACGATAAAGCACAACGCGATAGTCAGCGTCGAACGACGCGATGGACTGTCCATGGGCAAACCTCATTGTTGTTTTTGTTGTGGTGCGAGCCGGTAGGCTGCTGGCAATCAAGATAACAAATATAACTAAAAAAACTACGACGGCGAGCTTGCCGCAGATATCGACAGGCAAGCCCTCTATCTCAATCGTTTGCGCTGAGAACGCGTGGCGGGAATGAAAATAGATAGTTTTATTAACGTTCGATTATCGGTCAGTCGCGGTTGACGAGTGCCTTCAGCTGTTTCCATTCTCTGTTGGCGAAGCCGGTTGGCCGAGCGTGTGTCACCCCAAAAACAACAACAAAAAATGGACATCGAACATGCAAAAACTCCCCACGGGCGCTGTCGCGGCGGCCTGCCGTGTGTCGAACCGCACGCCACGCCTGATCAGTGCGCTGCTGCTGTTGAGTGTTCTGCCCACCTCGTCGTGGGCGGCGGGGTTGATCGACGACAGTCATGCCACCCTGACGCTACGCAACTACTACCTGGACCGTGACTACAAGGACGACGGCGCCAAGACCGCCGCCCGCGAATGGGCGCAGGCGTTTATCCTCAACCTGGAATCGGGGTACACCCCAGGTATCGTGGGCTTTGGCCTGGATATGCGCGGGCTGATGGGGGTCAAGCTCGACTCTTCGCCAGACCGCAGCGGCACTGAATTATTGCCGGTATCGGCCAGCGACAAGCGTGCCGCCGATGAATATTCGCGGCTGGCGCCGACCGCCAAGTTGCGGTTTGCCCAAACCACGGTGAAGGCCGGCGACGTGTCGATCTTTCTGCCATTCGCTTTTGCCAGCCCGTCGCGCCTGCTGCCGCAGACCTTTCGCGGCACGACCTTGAGTTCCAAGGATATCGACGGGCTGACCCTGAATACCGGCTACATCGACCGTATCAACAAGCGCGATTCCACCGACTACCAGGCCATGACGATCGCCTCGCCCAACCGCCGGTTCAACGCCACCGCAACCACCTCGCACCTGGCTTACCTGGGCGGCGATTACCAGTTCAATAAAGACCTCAGCCTGCGTATTTATCACTCGCAAGTGGCGGATCTCTACCAGCAGGACACCTTCGCGTTGCTGCATAACCTGCCAGTGGGCGACGGGGTACTGACCAGCGATCTGCGCAGTTTTTTCAGCCGCGAAGACGGCAGCGCCAAGGCCGGTAAGGTGGACAACCGCAACCTCTCGGCGCTGTTCGGCTATCGCCTCGGCGGGCATCGTTTCAGCTTGGGCTACATGCACTCCAGCGGCGACACGGCCACGCCCTATATCTCGGGTACCGAGCTGATGGGCATGAGCGAACTGACCATGAGTTCGGACTTTCTCAACGCCAAGGAGCGCACCTGGCAGGCGATCTACGACTATGACTTTGCAGCCTCGGGCTTGCCGGGCCTGAAAAGCCGGCTGCGGTATGTGCGAGGCGACAATATCGAATTGACGGCTTTCAATGCCCAGGACCGCAAGGAGCGTGAGTTCCAGATGGAACTGGGCTACGTGATCCAGAGTGGCCCGCTGAAGAACGTCGGGCTGATGGCGCGCAAATCGATCTACCGCAACGACTTCCCCGGTGGCGCCGCGTTTCGCGATGAAAACCAGACACGCTTCCTGGTGCTTTACACCGTGGCGCTCTGGTAGGTCAGCCGTCCTGATAAACCTTCTTGAGCAGGCGCAGCAGCTCTGCACGCTCTTCGGCGTCGAGGGCGGCGGTGGCGTCCAGGTCGCTCTGGGCGGCGATGTCCTTGAGTTCTTTGAGCAGGATTTCGCCAGGCTTGCTCAAGAAAATCCCATAGGAACGCTTGTCCGGTTTGCAGCGCACGCGCACGGCCAGGGCGCGGCTTTCCAGTTTGTTCAGCAAGGGCACCACCTGCGGTGGTTCGATGGCCAGGGCGCGTGCCAGGTCGGCCTGCATCAGCCCGGGGTTCTGCTCGATGATCGCCAGGGCCGAGAACTGCGCTGGGCGCAGGTCATGCTCGGACAGCCGGCCGATCAGGTTCTGGAACAGCTTGAGCTGGGCGCGGCGCAGGGCATAACCGATCAGATCGTCCAGCGCTGAATCCAGCGGCGGCCGTGCCTCGTCGTTGTCGGGCAGGGCCTGGCGGGTGGCGGCGAGGGTGGAGGGCTTGGCCATTGGCAGTGCAATCCTCAGGAAAGGGAGGTTAAGAAGGCTATCTAGTTTGCCGGGGTTGACGCGCCCTGGCTACGACAGCTTTTCAAGTCGCAGGAAAAAACGCTGGTCACACCTTGAGAAATATTGGTTATTCAAATTAATAGTTAATTGACATAACCATATTTGCGGTTTAATTTCGAATCCATCTTCACACCAGAACAAGAGCATACCGCCATGAGCAATTACGAAAGCCGTTGGACCACTGTCAAGGTTGAGATCGAGCAAGGCATCGCCTGGGTCATTCTCAATCGCCCGGAAAAACGCAACGCGATGAGCCCGACCCTCAACCGGGAAATGATCGACGTGCTGGAAACCCTGGAGCAGGATCCGGCGGCCGGTGTGCTGGTACTGACGGGCGCCGGTGAAGCCTGGACCGCAGGCATGGACCTCAAGGAATACTTTCGCGAAGTGGATGCCGGCCCGGAAATCCTCCAGGAAAAAATCCGCCGTGAAGCCTCGCAATGGCAATGGAAGCTGCTGCGCATGTACGCCAAACCAACCATCGCCATGGTCAACGGCTGGTGCTTCGGCGGTGGTTTCAGCCCGCTGGTGGCCTGCGATCTGGCGATCTGCGCCGATGAAGCGACCTTCGGTCTCTCGGAAATCAACTGGGGCATCCCACCGGGCAACCTGGTCAGCAAGGCCATGGCCGACACCGTGGGCCATCGTCAATCGCTGTACTACATCATGACCGGCAAGACCTTCGGCGGGCAGAAAGCCGCTGAAATGGGCCTGGTCAACGAGAGCGTGCCGCTGGCGCAGCTGCGCGAAGTCACCATTGAGCTGGCGCGCAACCTGTTGGAGAAAAACCCGGTGGTGCTGCGCGCGGCCAAGCAGGGTTTCAAGCGTTGCCGCGAACTGACCTGGGAGCAGAACGAAGATTACCTCTACGCCAAGCTCGATCAGTCACGCTTGCTCGACACCGAAGGCGGACGCGAGCAGGGCATGAAGCAATTCCTCGACGACAAGAGCATCAAGCCGGGCCTGCAGGCGTATAAACGCTGAAGTGTGCGGCCTGCGGGCCGCATCGCCGTCACCCTGCTTGAACGTATTCCCGATAAAGATAATAAAGAGGAATCACCATGCTGGACGTGCCCCTATTGATTGGCGGCCAGTCGTGCCCCGCCCGCGACGGTCGAACCTTCGAGCGTTGCAACCCGGTGACCGGTGCCGTGGTTTCGCGGGTGGCCGCCGCCACCCTGGAAGATGCCGACGCCTCCGTGGCGGCGGCCCAGGCCGCGTTTCCCGTCTGGGCTGCGCTGGCGCCCAACGAGCGTCGCACCCGCCTGCTCAAGGCCGCCGAGCAATTGCAGGCGCGTAGCGCTGAATTTATCGCCGCGGCCGGTGAGACCGGCGCCATGCCCAACTGGTATGGCTTTAACGTGCGCCTGGCGGCCAATATCCTGCGCGAAGCCGCGTCGATGACCACCCAGATCACCGGCGAAGTCATCCCCTCCGATGTGCCTGGCAGCTTTGCCATGGCCCTGCGCCAACCGTGCGGCGTGGTACTGGGCATCGCGCCCTGGAATGCCCCGGTTATTCTCGCCACCCGCGCCATTGCCATGCCGCTCGCCTGCGGCAACACCGTGGTGCTCAAGGCTTCCGAGTTAAGCCCGGCGGTACACCGGTTGATCGGCCAGGTGTTGCAGGACGCCGGCCTGGGCGATGGCGTGGTCAATGTCATCAGCAATGCGCCGACGGATGCGGCCGCGATTGTCGAGCGGCTGATCGCCAACCCGGCGGTGCGGCGAGTCAATTTCACCGGTTCGACCCATGTCGGGCGGATTGTCGGCGAACTCTGCGCTCGCCATCTCAAGCCGGCGCTGCTGGAACTGGGTGGCAAGGCACCGTTGCTGGTGCTCGATGACGCCGACCTGGACGCTGCCGTAGCGGCCGCGGCCTTCGGCGCGTATTTCAATCAGGGGCAGATCTGCATGTCCACCGAACGCCTGATTGTCGATGCCAAGGTCGCCGATGCCTTTACCGCCAAGCTGGCGGCCAAGCTCGCAACCCTGCGCGCCGGTGACCCTGCCGCTCCGGATTCGGTGCTGGGTTCGCTGGTGGATGCCGGCGCCGGCACGCGCATCAAGGCGCTGATCGATGATGCCCTGAGCCAGGGCGCACGCCTGGTGGCCGGCGGGCAATTGGACGGCAGCATCCTGCAGCCGACCCTGATCGAGGGTGTCACCGAACACATGCGGCTCTACCGCGAAGAGTCCTTCGGCCCGGTGGCGGTGTTGCTGCGCGCTGACGGTGACGAAGCGCTGCTGCGCCTGGCCAACGATTCCGAGTTCGGTTTGTCGGCGGCGATCTTCAGCCGCGATACCGGACGTGCCCTGGCGCTTGCGCAACGGGTGGAATCCGGCATTTGCCATATCAACGGCCCGACGGTGCATGACGAGGCGCAGATGCCCTTTGGCGGCGTCAAGTCCAGCGGTTATGGCAGCTTTGGCGGCAAAGCCTCCATCGAACACTTCACGCAATTGCGCTGGGTGACGTTGCAGAACGGGCCACGGCACTACCCGATCTGAGTCCGTTGCGCGACATAACAATAAAGGCGGGCGTTTGACCCGCCTTGATGGAGGGCATCCTTGTGAGTTCCGAATTCAGACCGCAACCCCAGTCCGAGCCGCACCCGCCGCGGTACCGCGCGGTGTCCATCGGCCATGCGCCGGTCGAGGTCACTGAAGAACAGGGCGTGCTGCATATGCGTTCCCTGGAGCCATTGGCCGAGCTGCCGATGCGCTTGCTGGATCGTCTGGTGCATTGGGCCGAGGTACGGCCTGAGCAGACGTTTATCGCCGCGCGCCAAGCCGACGGTGAATGGCGCCGAGTCAGCTACGCGCAGATGCTCGCCAGCGTGCGAGCCATCGCCCAGAGCCTGCTGGGCTTCGGGCTGTCGGCGCACAAGCCCTTGGCGCTGCTGTCAGGCAACGATATCGAACATTTGCAGATCGCCCTCGGCGCGATGTACGCCGGCATTCCCTATTGCCCGATTTCGCCGGCGTACTCATTGTTGTCCCAGGATTTCGCCAAGCTGCGGCATGTATGCGACCTGTTGCAACCGGGGCTGCTGTTTGTCAGCGATGCGCCGGCGTATCAGCGTGCGATCGATGCGGTAGTGCCGGCCGACACACCGCTGATCAGTGTGCGCGGCGAGGTACCGGGGCGTACCCACGTCAGCTTTGCGCGCCTGCTGCAAACACCCGGCGGTGCCGAGGCCGAGGCGGCGTTCAACGCCACCGGCCCCGACACCATCGCCAAATTCCTCTTCACCTCGGGCTCGACCAAGTTGCCCAAGGCGGTGATCACCACCCAGCGCATGCTGTGCGCCAACCAGCAAATGCTGTTGCAGACGTTTCCGGTGTTTGGCGAGGAGCCGCCGGTGCTGGTGGACTGGCTGCCGTGGAACCACACTTTTGGCGGCAGCCACAACGTGGGCATCGTGCTTTACAACGGCGGCACCTTTTACCTGGACGACGGCAAGCCCACGGCCCAGGGCTTCGCCCAGACCCTGCGCAACCTCAAGGAGATCTCACCCACGGCGTACCTGACGGTGCCCAAGGGCTGGGAAGAGCTGGTCAATGCGCTGGAGCAGGACGCCGAGTTGCGCGAGTGCTTTTTTGCCCGCATGAAGCTGTTCTTCTTCGCTGCCGCCGGCCTGTCGCAAAGTGTCTGGGATCGCCTTGACCGGGTGGCCGAGCGGCACTGCGGCGAGCGCATCCGCATGATGGCGGGGCTGGGCATGACCGAAGCCGCGCCATCCTGCACCTTCACCACCGGGCCGTTGTCGATGGCCGGTTACATCGGCTTGCCCGCGCCGGGTTGCGAGGTGCGGCTGGTGCCGGTGGACGGCAAGTTCGAAGGGCGCTTTCGCGGACCGCACATCATGCCCGGCTACTGGCGGGCGCCTGAGCAAACCGCCGAGGTGTTCGATGAGCAGGGTTATTACTGTTCCGGGGATGCGCTCAAGCTTGCCGACCCCCGGCAACCGCAATGGGGGCTGATGTTCGACGGGCGGATTGCCGAAGACTTCAAGCTGTCTTCCGGGGTATTTGTCAGCGTCGGCCCGCTGCGCAATCGCGCCGTGCTTGAAGGCTCGCCCTATGTGCAGGATGTGGTGATTGCCGCGCCGGACCGTGAATGCCTGGGTGCGCTGGTGTTCGCCAGGCTCTACGAATGCCGCAGGCTGGCGGGCCTGAGCGCCGAGGCCAGCGACACTGAAGTGTTGGCCAGTGCGCCGGTGCGCCAGTGGTTCGCCGACTGGTTGCAGCGACTCAATCGTGAGGCCACCGGCAATGCCAGTCGCCTGGAGTGGATTGCGCTGCTCGACGAGCCGGCGTCCATCGACCGCGGTGAAATTACCGACAAGGGTTCGATCAACCAGCGTGCGGTATTGCAGTGGCGTGCGGCGAAAGTCGAGGCGTTGTATCGCGGTGAAGACCCCACGCTGCTGCGTGCGGAACACACACGATGAGGTGTGCCGATGCCCAGCTATGAGGCGCCCCTGCGCGATATGCAATTTGTGCTCGAGCATTGGCTGCAGGCGCCTGATGTGTGGCGCCGCAACCCGGCGTTCGAGGCGTTGGACCTGCCGCTGGCGCTGCAAGTGCTGGAGGAAGCCGCGCGCTTCAGCCAGGGCGTGCTGGCGCCTTTGAACGCCCCGGGTGATCGTCAGGGTTGCCGCTGGCAGGCGGGCCAGGTGAGCACCCCGGACGGTTTTGCCCAGGCGTATCAAGCCTATGTCGACGGCGGCTGGCCGGCGCTGGCCTGTGCTGAGGCGCTGGGCGGGCAGGGCTTGCCGCAGGTGCTCGACGCCGCCGTGCAAGAGATGCTCTATGCCAGCAACCACGCCTGGGCCATGTACACCGGCATTGCCCACGGCGCCTACCTGTGCCTCAAGACCCATGCGGCGCCGTGGTTGCAGGCGCGTTATCTGCCCGAGATCATCAGCGGCCATAGCTTGCCGACCATGTGCCTGACCGAGCCGCAGGCCGGCAGCGACGTCGGTTTGCTGCGCTGTCGCGCCGAACCCCAGGGAGATGGCAGCTATCGCCTGAACGGCAGCAAACTGTTTATTTCCGGCGGTGAGCACGACTTCACCGCCAATATCCTGCACCTGGTGTTGGCGCGCCTGCCCGATGCGCCGCCCGGCAGCCGCGGTATTTCGTTGTTCCTGGTGCCCAAGTGCCTGGACGATGGCCAGGCCAATGGCGTGCGCTGTGAGGGCATCGAGCACAAGATGGGCATCCAGGGCAGTGCCACCTGCTCGCTGGTGTTCGACGCCGCCCAGGGCTGGTTGATCGGCGAGCCCCATCGTGGCCTGGCAGCGATGTTCGTGATGATGAATTCGGCACGCCTGCATGTCGGCCTGCAAGGCTTGGGGCATGTCGACGCGGCTTGGCAGCACGCCCGGCAGTACGCCGCTGAGCGCGTGCAAATGCGCGCACCGTCACGGCCCGCGACAGTGGCCGCGCAAGCCGCTGACCCCATTCGTTATCACCCGGCCATGCGCCGCGTGTTGCTCGAGTTGCGCACCACCAGCGAAGGCCTGCGCGCCATCGGTTACTGGGCCGCGCACTTGCTCGATCAGGCTGAGCAGGGGCCGGACCCGGCGGCGGCCGCATTGGCGTCGTTGCTGACCCCGATCATCAAGGCGTTTTTTACCGAACAGGGTTTCCGCCAGGCGAGCAACGCGTTGCAGGTCTTCGGCGGCTACGGTTATGTCACCGAGTTCGGTATCGAGCAAACCCTGCGCGACAGTCGCATCGCGATGATTTATGAGGGCAGCAATGAGATCCAGGCCAATGACCTGCTGCTGCGCAAAGTGCTGGGCGATGAGGGCCAGGCGTTTGGCTTGTTGCTGGCCGAGCTGCGCGCTGAAGCCGGGCAGGGCCGGCAGCATGCTGAGTGCGCAGGGTTTGCCGACGCGTTGGACAGTCTCTGCGATGCCTTGGCCGGTGCGGTGAGCGCCATTCGCGAGCGGTCTGGCAAAGACCGCGAATACCCGTATCGGGCCGCGCCGGACTTCCTCCAGTTGTGTGGCGTAGCGCTGTTGGCCTTTGCCTGGGCACGGGCTGCGCGGGTCTCCAGGGTATTACCCGAAAGCGATCCGTTGCGTGACGCCAAGCTGCAAAGCGCCGGGTTCTTTTTCGATTACCTGCCGTCGCGGCTGGCCCAGCACCTGGGCGCAATCGAGGGGGCACGCGCGGCGCTGGCGTTCGTCTGATTGCACTGACTTGCAGCACGACGACTTGCGATCCGACGACTTGCGATACTATGGGGCGACCCACGTTTTCTGGAAGTTGCCTGGATGAGCAAGCCCGGCCAATTGGTGCTGATTGCACTGCGCAAGATGATTGCCAGCGGAGAGTTGGCGGCGGGTGAGCGCCTGATGGAAATTCCCACGGCGCAGCGCTTCGGCGTTTCGCGCATGCCCGTACGCATGGCATTCCGTACCCTTGAGCAGGAAGGCTTGCTGGTACCGTTCGGCGGGCGTGGCTATCAGGTGCGGTCGGTCAGCCCCAGCGATATTGCCGGCGCGGTCGAAGTGCGCGGTGTGCTTGAGGGCCTGGCGGCGCGTCAAGCCGCCGAACGCGGTTTGTCCGATGACGCGCGCAGGGCGCTTGAGCGCTGCCTGGTCGAAGGCGATCAACTGTTCGACAAGGGGTATGTCACCGAGGACGACCTTGAGGTCTATCACGACCTGAACATGCGCTTTCACCTGGTCATCGTTGAAAGCAGCCATAACCCGGCGATTGCCGATGCCCTGGCACGCAATGACCACCTTCCATTCGCCTCGGTGACGGCACTGGCGGTGGACCGCGAGGACATGGTCCGCGAATACCGCCGCTTCAACTATGCGCACATGCAACACCACTCGGTGTTCGACGCCCTGGTCAATCGCCAGGGCGCACGGGCCGAAGCGCTGATGCGCGAACACGCCAATGCGACGTTGCGCTATGCCGACACCTTCAGCTCAGCCACTGCCGACGCGCGCATGAAGGTGATTTTGCCCGCCTCGTGACACGCCTCAGAGATCGAGCACCAGGATTGGGGTTTTCGAGCGCGAGCAGCACGGCGTGAATTGATCATTAAGCGCCTGTTCCTGCTCGGTGAGGAACAGATCACGGTGCTCTGGTACGCCGTCCAGCACGCGAGTCAGGCAGGTGCCGCACACCCCCTGTTCACACGACACGGCAATCGTGATGCCGTGGCTCTCCAGCACCTGCACCACACTCTGGTCGACCGGTATCTCAAAGACCTTGCCAGAGCTGCCGATTTGCACCGAAAACCGCCCATCGAGGCGGCTGTCCACCGGCGCCGCCGAGAAGTATTCGCGATGCAGGCAACTGTCCTGCCAGCCCAGCGCACGGGCACTGTCGAGCACATGCTGCATGAACCCGCCCGGGCCGCACACATACAGGTGGACGTCGTCTGCGGGGGCCGCCAGCACCTGGCCAATATCCAGGGCCGTGTCGGGCTGTTCGTCAAAATGCAGGAACACCCGCTCGGCAAACGGCGACGTCTTAAGGCGCTGCACAAACGCTGCGCGTTCGCTGGCACGGGCGCAGTAATGCAATTCGAAGTCGGCACCCGCCTGGGCGAGGTGTTCGGCCATGCACAGGATCGGGGTGATACCGATACCCCCGGCAAACAACACACTGCGTCGAGCGTCGTGCACCAGGGGGAACAGGTTGCGCGGTACGCTGATGCTCAGGCGGGCGCCTGGTTGCAGCTGTTCGTGCAGGCTGCGCGAACCGCCTCGTGAGGCAGGGTCCTTGAGCACGCCGATCAGGTAGCGATGACGTTCTTCAGGGTGATTGCACAACGAGTATTGACGGATCAGCCCGTCCGGCAAGTGCACATCAATGTGCGCGCCGGCACTGAACGCCGGCAATGGGTTGCCATCGACACTGGCCAGTTCAAAGCTGCAAATGTCCTGGGCTTCATTGTTACGCGATACCACCACCACATCGATCATGTTCAGTCCTTCCTGCGTTGGGGTTATTCAGGCGGTGGTTGTGTTGATCAGGTGAGGTTCGACCGTGCGTTCCCTGGCAATCAGGCGTTCGAGGATTTTGCGTGACTGCACGCCGCCGGCGTCGATATTCAGCTTGAGCAAATTGCGCGTCGGGTGGGCAAGCAGGTTCTGTTGCTGGCGTTCGAGCATCTCCAGGTCTTCGCTGAAAATCTTGCCCTGGCCTTCGCGGATGCTCGCGGTCAGTGCCTCATCGTCGGGCTTGAAGTTGCGTGCCATGCCCCAGAAGTACCAGATCGAGGTGTCGGTCTGCGGGGTGATGAAGTCCACCACAATGCTCGCCGCCTTGTGCTCGGCGGCCGCGTGGTAGCCGCCTTTGCCGGCATGGGCCACGCCAACTTCGATCAATACATGGCTGGGCGGGGTGAAGCGGCAGATCTGCCAACGGTCCACGGGCACATCATCGGCGAGGTTGTTGCCGCGCAGGGCCATGCGCCAGAACGGCGGGGCCATGATGTTTTCCATGTGCCGGGCGGTGATGACTTCGTCGCCTTCAACGCTGGTCACGGGCGCTGCTTCGTCGATTTCCTTCTGGCCGATACTGGAGGCATGCACGTAGGTTTCGTGGGTCAGGTCCATCAGGTTGTCGATCATCAGGCGGTAGTCACACTGGATCTCGAACAACCCGCCGCCATAGGCCCATTCATCACTCACGGCCCATTCCAGATGTGGGATCAGCGCGGGATCGGCCAGGGCCTGATCGCCCGGCCAGACCCAGATGAAACCGTAGCGCTCGACGGCCGCAAACGTCTTGTTGCAGGGAAACCCGCGTACGCGCTGCCCCGGCATTTCCACAGTCTTGCCATCACTGCCCATCACCAGGCCGTGATAGCCGCAGACGAGGTTGCCGTTCTCGACATACCCCAGCGAAAGCGGGGCCCCGCGATGCGGGCAGAAATCCTCGACCGCTATTACGGCGCCATCCAGGCCACGATAAAACACCATTTTTTCGCCGCAGATCTGACGACCCAAAGGCTTTTGCGCAATTTCATCAGGGGTGCAGGCGACGTACCAAGTGTTCTTGGGGTACATGATGAATCTCCAGGCGACGCGTTATTTTTATTTAATGGATCCATTAAATGAGCGGAAGGCTGGATAGGTCAACGATATCACCTTTATATATCGGGCGATTATCGGTCAATTGGGCTCTAGTGGATCCAATGATCCATTCTTTAAAAGGACTCAAGGACGGGCAGGGGATCTGTGGCCGTGAAGCGGGGATGTACATTTAATTGACGCCACTATATCGCCACCCTATTATCGCCGCCGAATGATGGCACTGAGCCATGTAGAGGGATCTAATCGATGTGGCGTTTTGCACGCCGGACCAGGCTCAGCCTGCTGTCCGCTTTTTTTTGCCTGGGCGCGGGCGGGTGGGCGCAAGCCGCCACACAGCAGGCTGCTCCAGGTATCACCGACCTGATTCGTGATCGCCAGGACCGCCTGCTCGAAGAGCAGCAGCGGCGGCTTGAGGATCTCAAGGAATTGCCGGGTAAATCCGCGACGCCTACGACGCCCACAGGGCCTGCCGACACTCGTTGCTTCCCGATCAAAGCCATTGAGCTCTCCGGCGCTGAAGCGTTGTCCGAAGGCGAACGCAACCGCCTGATCAAGCCTTACATCGACCAATGCCTCGGCGTACCACAGCTTAACGAGGTGCTCAAAGTCATCACTGACCGCTACCTGGCCAAAGGCCTGGTGACCAGTCGCGCCTACCTGCCGCAGCAAGATCTCTCCAGCGGGCACCTCAAGATCCAGGTGGTCGAAGGCAAATTGGAAAGCTTGAAGGGCGCTGAAGGCAGTGGCATCACCGACCGCCAACTGGCGATGAGTTTTCCCGGCAAGCAGGGCGAATTGCTCAACCTGCGCGAAGTCGAGCAGATGGTCGACCAGCTCAACCGTTTGCCCTCGAACCAGGCGCAGATGGAACTGGCGCCGGGCAAGGCGGTGGGCGGTAGCGATGTGTTGGTCAAAAACACCCCGCAGAAGCCGTGGCGCGTGGGCCTGTCGCGCCACAACGGCGGCCAGCGCAGTACCGGCGAGCAGCAGTGGGGCGCGAGCCTGGATTGGGACAATCCATTGGGCCTGGCTGACCAACTGTCGTTGCGCGGCGGGCACGATGCCGTCAGCGACCACCAGAAAACCTCGCGCAATTCGATGCTCAACTACAGCTTGCCGTTCGGCTGGTGGAACCTCACCTACAGCTACACCGAGAGCGAATACCGCTCCCGGGCCGAGGCGAACAACTTCACGTTCAAGCAGACCGGCGACAGCCAGAACCACCAATTGCGCCTGGAGCGTGTGATCCACCGCGATGCCCTCAGCAAAACCTCCCTGAGCACCGGCGTGGCCTACCTGCGCACGAACAACTTCATTGAAGACAGCAAGCTCGCCGTGAGCAGCAACCGTCTCAGTGAAGCCCAGTTCGGCATCAACCACGGGCGACGTATCGGTGAGTCGTTTCTCAACATCGACCTGGGCATGCAAGACGGCATTGGTGCATTCGATGCCCAGGCCAATCATCATCCAAAACCCGGCCAGGCCGATGCGCGCTATCGCAAATACACCGCCACGCTGAGCTACCTGTATCCCTTCAAGTTGTGGGGCGAGTCATTGAGTTTCAGCAGCCTGATGACCGGCCAGCACAGCGAAGACGTGCTGTTCAGCCCACAGCGCATGAGCCTGGGCGGGCAGTCGTCGATTCGCGGCTACAAAGACCAGATGCTCGCCGGCGACAGTGGCGGTTACTGGCGCAACGACCTGCGCTGGAGCCGCCCGGTGACCTGGGCCTGGCTGCAGCCGGTGCTCAGTGAGTACGGCACCAGCCTGGGTTACGACCAGGGCGTGATCAGCCGCGACCGCTACAACGCCGAGCAGCATGGGCGCATGAGCAGTAACTCGGTGGAGCTGTTTGCCCGAGGCAAGAACGTCGCCGCCAGCGTGACCTTTGCCCACTCTCTGGAACGACCGGCCGCTATCACTGAGCGTGAAGCGCCGATCTATTTCCGACTGGATTTCTTTCTTTAAATTTTTGACCGCCTTCGGGCAACGAGACATGACATGGACGTTCGTCAGTTCGCCTTCCTCGCGCGCCAGCCTTCTGCTGCCGTAAAAAGCCGTACCCACTTCCTGGGGCTGCCTAAACGAGGGTTGGCGTTGATCCTGGCCAACGCCATGTTCTGGCAACCGCTGCTGGCTCAGGCGGACGGTATCGTGGTCAGTGCGCCGGGCACCACGCTCGCGCAAGCGGGCAATGGCGTGCCGATCGTCAACATTGCCGCCCCCAACGCCAACGGCCTGTCGCACAACCAGTTTCATGACTACAACGTCGGTGCCAACGGGGTGATCCTCAACAACGCCACCGACCGCACCCAGTCCACCCAGTTGGGTGGCATCATCGTCGGCAACCCGAATTTCCACGGCAGCGCCGCCAACGTCATCCTCAATGAGGTCAACGGCGGCAGCCCCAGCCAGCTGCGCGGTTACACTGAAGTGGCGGGGCAGTCGGCCCATGTGATTGTCGCCAACCCCTACGGCATCAGCTGCAATGGCTGCGGTTTCATCAACACCCCGCAAGCCACGCTGACCACCGGCAAGGCCGTGATCGAAAACGGCCAGATCAACCGCTATCAGGTTGACCAAGGCACTGTTGCCATCGATGGCGCCGGCCTGAATGCGAGCAATGTCGATCAGTTCGAAATCATCACCCGCGCCACCACGATCAATGCGCAGATCCAGGCGAAAAAACTCACCATCGTCGCCGGTCGCAATGACGTTGATGCACGCACCCTGAATGCCAGCGTGCGCGCTGCGGATGGCAGCCAGGCACCGGACCTGGCCATCGACTCGTCGGCGCTGGGTGGGATGTATGTCGGCGCGGTCAAGCTGATCGGCACCGAGGCCGGTGTCGGCGTGCGGTTGTCGGGTGACATGGTGGCCGGTGGCGATATTCGGATTGACGCCGCAGGCAATGTGATCATGGGGCAGACCTCGGCCGGTACGGCGCTGGCGGTCAATGCGGCCAGTGTGCAAGCCAAGGGCGCAGTGTATGCCGGTACCGATTTGTCGGTGAAAACCCAAGGCGCACTGACCAACCAACAAACCCTGGCCGCCAAGGACAGCCTCACGCTGGACGCGGGCGGGCGATTGACCAACAGCGGGATTATCGAAGCCGGCGTCAACCCCGACAACAGCCGCAATGCCCAGGGTGATGTGCGCCTGACAGCCCAAGGCATCGATAATACCGGCAAGACCATCATTGCCAGTCGCGACCTCAGCCTCGATACCGGCGAGCTCATCAACCAAGGCGGCACCCTGAGCGCTCAGCGCAATGCGCAGTTGAGCGCCACGAGCCTGGACAACCAGAACCAGGGCCGAATCTTGAGCGCCGGCAGCCTCGGCGTGAACGCGGGGCAGTTGCTCAACAGCCAGGGCGGCCTGTTGACCAGCAGCGCAGCACTGACGGCAACGGTCGGCCAGTTGATCAACCGCAATGGCGAACTGTCGAGCCTTGGCCAGGCCAGCTTGCAGGTGGCGATGCTGGATAACGTGGCAGGCCTGGTGTCGGCCGGGCAAACCTTGAACTTGAATGCCAGTTCCGCCATCAACAACCAGGCCGGGCGGATCGCTGCGCACCAGGCCGTGCAGTTGAATGCCGCTTCCCTGGACAACAGCCAACAAGGATCGCTGACCAGCCAAGGCACGCTCGCTGTTGAACTCAGTGGCAGCCTGGCCAACCAACAACAGGGTCGCATCGAGTCCAGCGGCAACGCGACAGTCAAGGTCGGTGCGCTGGATAACCAGCAGGGTGGGGCGCTCACCAGCGGCCAGGCCCTGGACCTGACGGCGGGTGCGGTGAATAACAGCGGCGCTGGTCGGATCGCCAGCGCTCAAGGCTTGAACGCGAATCTCGGCAGCCTCGATCAACACGACGGCGGGCGTTTATACAGCAACACCGACTTGAGCCTGAACCTCAACCAGGGTCACCTGGACAACCGCAACGGGCTGATCAACGCCGCTGGGCAGTTGACCCTTGGCAACCTCGACAGCGTGGATAACCGCCAAGGTGAGATTTCCAGTGCGCGGGCGTTTACCGTCGCCGCACGCACGGTCGATAACGCGGCCGGCAAGCTGCTCAGCGACCAGGGGCTGACCCTGCAAATTGCCCAGGTCTTGAATAACGGTGCGGGGCTGATTGCGGCCGCCGGCCTGCAAATCGATGCCGCCGACCTGGTCAATGACCTGAACGGCAGCCTGAACAGTCGCGCTGCGCTGAACGCTCGGGTCACGGGGATGCTGGATAACCGTGGCGGCAGCGTCAGCGCTGTCGGTGCGAGCCAGGTCAATGTGGGCAGCTTGAACAACGGCGGCGGCAAGGTCTTGAGCGAGCAGTCGCTGATGCTGGCCGTTGCCCAGGCGTTGAATAACGCTGCAGGCCGGGTGAGCGCCGCATCGTTGCAGGTACACGCCGGCAATCTCGACAACAGCGGCGGTCATCTGGTGGCGCAGAACGGCCTGACCCAGGACGTCGACGCCACACTGCTCAACCGCAATGGCGAAATCCTGGGCCGCGATGTGCGGCTGACGGCGGGCGTACTGGACAACGCCCAAGGTCGGATACAGGGCGACACTCTGCTGAAGATCAACAGCGGCGACCTGAGCAATCGCAATGGCACCCTGGCAAGCAGCCAGACCCTGCAACTCACTGCGGCCAGCCTCGACAACACCCTTGGCAAGCTCACCAGCAATGCCGCGTTGACCGCCGCCATAGCCGGTCACCTGCTTAACCAGAGCGGGTTGTTCAGCGCGGGCACCGACCTGCAACTGAGCAACACTGACCTGAACAACCAGGGCGGCCAGCTCAGCGCCGGCGGCGCCCTGCAATTGCGCACCGGGTTGCTGGATAACAGCAGCGGCGGGCGCATCAACGGCCAGCGCCTCAGCGCGAATGTGACCGGCCTGGACCAGCACAACGACGGTCGTCTCTACAGCCAGGGCGACTTGAGCCTGGACCTCAATCGCGGCTACCTGAACAACCAGGGTGGGTTGATCAACGCTCCGGGGTCGCTGCTGTTGAATAACCTCAACAACGTCGACAACCAGGGCGGGGAAATTTCCAGCGCCACCGGCTTCAGCCTGCAAGCGGACAGCCTGGATAACACCCTGGGCAAGGTCTTGAGCGAACAGGCCCTGACCGTGCGTATCGCCCGTGCGCTGGCGAACGCCAAAGGCCTGGTGTCGGCCACAAGCCTCGACGCCCGAGCTGGGAGCTTGAGCAATCAGGGCGGTAAATTGACTGCGCGTACCGCGTTGAACCTCGGCGTCGATGGGCTGTTGGATAACCGCAGCGGCGAGTTGCTGGCCAATGACCTGGCGTTGACCGCCGGTTCACTCGACAACAGCGCAGGGCGCGCCCAAGGCGATCGCAGTGTGGCCCTCAGCAGCGCTGCCCTGATCAACCAGCACGGCACCTTGGCGGCCGGCGAGACCTTCACCCTCAATGCCGCCAGCCTGGATAACAGCGAAGGCACGCTGACCAGCGACGGCGCCCTGACCGCCGTGATCGCCGGGCAGTTGCTCAACCAGGCTGGCTTGCTGGCTTCCACCGGTAACCTACGCCTGAACCTGGGCAGTCTGGATAATCAACGCCAGGGACGCATCAGCAGCAAAGCCGACCTGACCCTCGCCGGCACCACGCTCGATAACCGCAACGGCAACCTCGCAGCGGTCGGCGTCTTGAAAATCAACGCGGCCAGCCTGGATAACCGCCAGGGCAGCGTGTATGCCAACCAGAATCTCGACCTGGCGTTGGACGGTGCCCTGAACAACAGCCAGCAGGGACGCTTGCGTGGTGATGCCCAATTGAGCCTGAAGGCAGGCCAGGTGGATAACAGCGACGGTGGGCGCGTCAGCGGTGGGCAGTCGCTCAGCGCCAGCGTGACGGGGTTGGACCAGCACAACGATGGTCGCCTGTTCGGCCAGGGCGACGTCAGCCTGGATCTCAATCGTGGCCATCTGAACAATCAGGGCGGCGCCATCACCGCACCGGGTCAATTGCGGCTGAGCAATCTCAACAGCGTGGCCAACCAGGGCGGGGAAATCTCCAGTAGCCGGGCGTTTACCCTGGCGGCCGATACGCTGGATAACCGCAACGCCAAAGTCCTCAGTGAACAGGCGCTGACCCTGCGAATTGCGCGCGCCCTGGACAACACCCTGGGCCTGCTGTCCGCCCAGGCGCTGGACCTGCGCGCCGGCAGCCTGGACAACCTCGGCGGCACACTCAGTGCGACTGACGGCCTGGCGGTGCAGGTCGAGGCTGCGCTGGACAACCGCAACGGTAAACTGTTGGCGCGCACCGCCTCGGTCAATACCGGCTCCCTGGATAACCGCGAGGGCTTGCTCCAGGGCGATGCCACGCTGAACCTCACCAGCCTTGGTGCCCTGGATAACCGTCAGGGCCTGGTGTTTGGCGCCCAGGCGCTGGACATCACGGCGGCCAGTCTGGATAACAGCAGCGGCAAACTCTATTCCAAGCAACAACTGGCCGTGTCGGCCAAGGGCGCGTTGGGCAACGCTCAAGGCACGCTCAACAGCGATGGCACCCTGGTGCTCACGGCCGGGCCGGTAGACAACAGTGCCGGCGGGCGCATCACCAGCCAGCAGCAACTCACGGCCTCCGTCACGGGGCTCGACCAACACAACGATGGCCGCCTCTACAGCCAGGCGGGTGTGAGCCTGGACCTCAACCACGGCTACCTGAACAACCAGGGTGGGTTGATTCATGCCCCGGGTGCGCTGCTGCTGAACAACCTGGCCAGCGTGGATAACCAGGGCGGCGAAATCTCCAGCACCCAGGCGCTGAGGTTCAGCGCCGAGAGCCTGGATAACCGCGCCGGCAAGTTGCTCAGCGAACAAGGGTTGATCGTGCGCATTGCCAAGGCCCTGGACAATACCAAGGGCCTGGTTTCCGCCACTGGCCTGGACTTGCGCGCTGATCGCCTGGTGAATGCCGAGGGCTCGCTCAAGGTCCGCGACAACCTGACGGCGCAGGTCGACACGGCACTCGACAACCGCCAGGGCGAAATCCTCGGCGCAAGTACCACCCTCACGGGGGCGTCGCTGGACAACAGCCAGGGGCTGATCCAGGGCGACAACCGGCTCACCCTTGAGCACTCGGGCGCGGTAGCCAACCGCAACGGCCGCCTTGTCACGGGCCAGGTCTTGAACCTGAGCGCCGGCAGCCTCGACAACACCCAGGGCAAACTGACCAGCGACGGTGTCCTGAATGCGTTGATCAGCGGTCAGTTGCTCAACCAGGCGGGGCTGTTGGCCGCCACTACCCAGCTGCAATTGACGGCTGCCAGCCTGGATAACCAGGCCAAAGGCCGTATTACCGGCAAAAACCATCTGAACCTGAGCGTCGGCCAATTCGACAACCGTGGCGGCAGCGTCGCGGCGGTGGGGCAATTGCAGGTCAACGGCACCACGCTGGATAACCGTGACGGCGGCTTGCTCAACTCAGGCCAGGCCATGACCCTGGCGGTGGACACGCTGGATAACCGCGCCGGGGAAGTCTCCAGCGTCACCGACCTGACGCTCACCGGCCAGCAGTTCGACAACAGCGCCGGCGGGCGCCTGCTGGCCAACGGCGACATGCAGTTGACCCTGCAGCGCTTGAACAACCAGCTCAAGGGCATCATCTCCGGGCAGCAGTCGCTCCACCTGAACGCTGCGCAATGGGACAACAGCGCCCAGGGCAGCCTGTACGCCAGGCGCAGCCTCGGCATCACCTTGAGCGATCACCTGAATAACCAACAAGGTGCGTTGCGCAGCGATGGCGACCTGAACCTGCGTGCGGCCAGCCTGGCCAATGACAACGGGCGCATCAGCAGCGCCGCACCGCTGGTACTGACCACCTGGGGCGCGATCAGCAACCAGAAAGGTGAGTTGCTCAGCGCGGTCGCCTTGACCTTGGCCAGCGCCAGCCTCGACAACCTGGGCGGGAAAATCATCGGTGACGGGGCCGTGCAGGTCACCACCGGCGCTTTCAACAACCAGCAGGGCGGGCGGCTGACCAGCGCCGAGCGCCTCAACCTGACGGCAGGGCAGGTGGACAACCGTGGACAGGGTCGCATCGCCAGCGCCAACACCCTCACCGCCAGCATCACCGGGCTTGACCAGCGCGGCGGTGGCCAGCTTTACAGCACGGGTGCGCTGACCCTGGACCTGAACAAAGGCCACCTGAACAACGCCGCAGGCTTGATCAGTGCGCCAGGCCAGCTGCTGCTCAAGAACCTGGCGACGGTCGCCAACCAAAGCGGCGAGATCTCCAGCAAACAGGCGTTCACCCTGGCCGCGCAAAGCCTGGATAACACCGACGGCAAGGTGCTGAGCGACCAGGCGCTGGAGCTCAAGATCGATCAGGCGTTGATCAACCGCAACGGCCAGGTTTCTGCGGCCGGGCTCACGGCTCAAGCGGCAAGCCTGGACAACAGCGAGGGCGTTTTCAGCAGCTCGAAAGACCTGAGCCTGACGTTGGCCGGTGACCTGCTCAACGTCGACGGCGAAGTCTCGAGTGCCGGCGCCAGCGTGGTCAACGCCATGACCTTGAACAACCACAACGGTCAGGTGATGGGCGATGTCAGCCTCGACCTGGCGATCCAGGGCGCACTGGTTAACCAGGCGGGCACCCTCGGTGCCGCCCAGCGCCTGCAAGTCACGTCGGCGAGCCTGGACAACAGCCAGGCCGGCAGCCTGGTCAGTGATGGCAGCCTGCGCGTGAAAGTCGACGGTTTGCTGGACAACCAGGCCAAGGGCAGTGTGATGGCCAAAGGGCTCATGGACATTCAGGCGGCGAGCCTGGACAACCGTGGCGGGCGTGTTTCCGGGCAGAACCTGCTGACCCTGCGCGGCAACAGCCTGGATAACCGCGCCGGCGCGATCCGCGCCAACCAGGACCTGAACCTCTACCTCGGCCAGTTGGACAACCGCGAGGGCGTGCTCAACAGCAAGCAGGCCCTGGGCATCACGGGCCAGTCGCTGAGCAACCAGGGTGGCTTGCTCAGCGCCGCAGGCCCGGTACGTCTGGCGCTGGAAAACGCCAATAACGACAAGGGGCGCATCGCCAGCCAGGCCGACCTGGACGCTACCATCGGCATCTTGACGCAACAAGGTGGCGAGCTGGTTGCCCAAGGCAATCTGGCCCTCACCGGCACCCGCCTCGAGAACCGTGACGGTGCTTTGGTCGGGGCCACAAAAGCGCTGAAACTCAAGGTCGATAGCGTCGATAACCGGGCCGGCGAAATCTCCAGCCAGATAGACGTCGAGCTCAGCGGCCAGCGCTTGGACAACAGCGGCGGCAAGCTGCTGGCCGGGACAGCGCTGCAATTGGCCGTGGCCCAGGTGATCAACCAGGCCAAGGGGCTGGTGTTCGCCCAGGATGCACGCTTGACCGGCACGCGCCTGGATAACGCCCAAGGCACCGTTGCCGGCCAGCGCTCGCTGGCGATTCAACTGGCAGCGGGGCTGGATAACAGCCACGGCAAGATCAGCAGTGAAGGTACGTTGCAACTGCTCGGCCAACGCATCGATAACACCGGCGGCAGTGTTTCCAGCGCCGGTACGCTGGATATCAGCAGCGCCAATGAGCTACTCAACCAGGGCGGTATCCTCGAGACCGCCCAAACCCTCGCCCTGACCAGCGCGAGCCTCGACAACAGCCAGCAGGGCCTGATCAAAAGCCAGGGCGCCGCGACCCTGGACACCGGCCTGTTCAACAACACCGTGGGCGGGCGCCTGATCAGCGCCGACAGCCTCGACCTCAAGGCCGCCCAGGTCAGCAACGCCGGCCGCATAGCCAGCGCCGGCAGCCTGAACGCCAGTCTCACCGGCCTCACCCAGCAGGGTGGGGAATTGTTCAGTAACACCCAGCTGAACCTGGATTTGAACCACGGTGACTTGAGCAACGCCGGTTTGATCAATGCACCGACCCTGGTGCTGAAAAACCTCGGTAACCTCAACAACCAGAACGGTGAGATCTCCAGCCAGAACGCCTTCACCCTGGCAGCGCGCAACCTCGACAACAGCAACGGCAAGCTGATCAGCAACCAGGCGCTGACCCTGCGCATCGACCAAGCCCTGGCCAACCTCAAAGGCCGTATCAGCAGCGCCGGCCTCTACAGCCGCAGTCTCAGCCTGGACAACACTGAGGGTCTGGTCAGCAGCCGGGGCGTCCTGGACCTCAGTGCCGGCGACCTGATCGATAACCAGCGCGGCACCCTGATGGGCGACGGCAAGGTGTTACTGGGCAGCGCCAACCTGGACAACCGTGGCGGCGAAATCGCCGGCAAGGCGGAACTGACGGTTAACGCGAACCGCCTCGACAACCAGCAAGGCCAGTTGATCGGCACCGACACCCTGCACCTCAGCGGTGCCAGCCTCGATAACCGTGGCGGCCTGGTCGGCGCCACAAAAGCGCTGACACTCGACGTGGCCGGCATCGACAACCGCGCCGGTGAATTGACCAGCAACGCCGACGTCAACGTCACCGGCCAACGACTGGATAACAGCGACAACGGCCAGGTCTTCGCCGGCAGTGGCCTGAACCTCAGCGTCGATCAACTGCTCAACCGCCACGGCGGTCAACTCAGCGGCCAGCGCCTGATGCTGGCGGGCACCGGCCTGGATAACAGCGGCGGCAAGCTCCTCAGCCAACAACCGCTGCAGGTGGAACTGGCCGGCGACCTGGACAACAGCCAGGGCTTGCTGAGCAGTGAGGGAACCCTCGACGTCAAGGCGCGCAGCCTCAACAACACCCAGGGCAGCCTCTCCAGCGCACAGGGCTTGAGTGTCGAAGTCACCGGCCAACTGAACAACCAGAACGGTGAACTGGTCACCGACGGCGCCCTGGTGCTGCGCAGCACCGGCCTGGGCAACCAGCAAGGCAGCCTGAGCGGTAAAGGGCCGGTTGCGGTCACCACCGGCGTGCTGAATAACCAGGGCGGGCGCCTCAACAGCGGCGACACGCTCAACCTGAGCGCCGGCCAACTCAACAACGGTGGCAGCATCGGCAGCGCCAAGGCGCTTACGGCCAGCGTCACGGGCCTGGACCAGCAGGGCGGCAAACTCTTCAGCAACACCCGCCTGAGCCTCGACCTGAACAACGGCCAGTTGAACAACCAGGGCGGTCTGATCAATACCCTCGGCCCGCTGCTGCTCGACAACCTCAATGCCGTCAACAACCAGAACGGTGAAATCTCCAGCGCCCAAGCCTTCACCCTGGCCGCGCAAAGCCTGGACAACAGCAACGGTAAACTGCTGAGCAACCAGGGCCTGACGCTGCGCCTCGCCCAGGCACTGGCCAACGTCAAGGGCCTGATCGGTGCGGCCAGCCTCAACGCACAGGCAGGCTCTGTGGACAACCGCGGCGGCACCCTGACCAGCCGCAGCGACCTGCAGCTGACCAGCGAGGGTCTGCTCAACAACCAGGACCAGGGCTTGATCAGTGCCAAGCAGGCGCTGACCCTGACCAGCGCCAACCTGAACAACCAGAACGGCAGCCTGCTCGGTACGGCAGGCGTCACCCTCAGTGCCATGGCGCTGGACAACCGTGCCGCCGGCCTGATCAACAGCCAGGGCACCCTCAACCTGAGCGCCGCCAGCCTGGACACCGGCAGCGGCGGTGAGGTCTCCGCCAAAGGCGCGATGGACCTGAACCTGAGCGCCCTGAGCCTGGCGGGTGGCCGTGTCATGGGTGAACAACGCGTCACCCTGGACCTGAACAACAACGACCTGGATAACCGCAACGGCTTGATCCTCGCCAAAGGCCCGTTGACCCTCAACCGACTGCGCACCTTCAACAACCAGAACGGCGAACTGTCCAGCCAGCAAAACCTCGCCCTGAGCACCGGCACCCTGGATAACAGCGGCGGCAAGCTGATCAGCAGCCAGGTGCTGACCGTCAACGCGACCCACCTGCTCAACCAGAGCGGCCTGGTTTCCGGTTGGCAGGGTCTGAACGTCTACGGCGGGCGCCTCGACAACCGCAACAACGGCACCTTGTCCAGCCGCAGCGGGGCAGTCGACGTGGGCCTTTCCGGCGAACTGCTCAATGGCGGTGCCGGTGCCCTGGTCAGCCAAGGGCAACTGAGCGTACGGGCGGCCAGCCTCGACAACAGCGGCGGCATCCTGTCCAGCGGCGCCGGGCAAAGCCTGGTCATCAGCGCCGGGCTGAACAACGCCAACGGCGGCCTGATCGACAGCGGCGCCGACCTCGACCTGCAAGCCGCCACCCTCGACAACCAGGCCGGCACCGTCAACGCACAGCAGGCGCTCACCCTGACCGGCACCGACCTGCACAACCAGGGCGGCACGCTCGCCAGCAATGGCCGCTTGACCCTCAACCTGCTGAGCATCCTCGACAACACCAACGGCAAGCTGGCCAGCGCCGGCCCGTTGCTGTTGCAGCGCGCTGTCCAGGTCAACAACCAGGGCGGCCAGATTGCCAGCCAGGGCCTGCTGACGCTGCTCACCGGCGGCCTCGACAACCGCCAGCACGGCACCATCGCCGGCAAGGACCGCGTAGCAATCACCAGCACCGGCGTCCTGCAAAACGACGCCGACGGTTTGATCTACAGCCAGGGTGCAGACCTGCAAGTCAAGGCTGTCAGCCTGAGTAACCGTGCGGGCGTGGTACAGGGCCAAAGTGGCTTGAGCCTGGATGTCAGCGGTGAACTGGATAACCAGGATGGCAAGCTTCTGGCGCAAAGCGGTGATGTCATTGCCAAGGCCAATACCCTGAATAACCAGGGCGGCACACTCGCCAGCCTCAAGGGCCTGTTGGATGCCAACGTGGCTGACAGGCTGCTGAACGGCTATAGCCAGGTCGGCAAGGCCGGCGTGATTCAGGGCCAGCGCTTGAACCTGATCGCCGGCGGCGTGGATAACCAACACGGGCGTATCGCCGCGCAAAATGGCGACGCCGTGGTCAACGCCAATTATTTCGCCAACGCCTACGGCGGCCTGTATGCCAAGGACCTGCTGCGGGTCGGCGGTGCGGGGCTGGACAACAGCTTTGGGCAAATGGCGGCGAACCGGGTTGAATTGGGGCTCAGCGGCCAACTTAGCAACCACTCGGGGATTATCGAGAGCGACACCCTGCTGAACGTGCAAGCCGGCAGCCTCGACAACCAGGGCGGCCAATTGCGCGCCATGGGCAGCGGCGGCAAGACCGACTTCCAGGTCGGCGGCGTATTCGACAACCGCAACGGCCGCCTGGAAACGCGCACCAGCGACCTCACTCTCAATGCCGCAAGCTTCCAGAACCAGGGCGGCAGCCTGCTGCACAGCGGCACCGGCACGTTTGATATTGCCACCGCGAACCTGACCAATGCCGGGGGCACTGTCGTCACCCAAGGGGGCTTGACCCTGGCCGCTGATACCTGGACCAACAGCAGTGTGATCCAGGCCGGACGCTTGACGGTGAACGTCAATACCTTGAATCAAGCCGCAGGCGGCCAGTTGTTGGCGTCTGACAGCTTCGTAGGCAGTGGTGGTAACTGGAACAACGATGGCTTGATCGCCAGCGATGGCACGGCCCAATTGACGCTGGCCGGCAGCTATGGCGGCAATGGGCGTTACAGCAGCGTGGGTAACCTGGGCCTGAGTGCCGGGCAAGTGAACCTGAGCACGGCGGCGAGTATTGCCGGCGGACAGGACAGCACGATCAACGTGGGCGGCCAGTTGACTAACGCCGGGCGTCTGACCTCGGCCAACACCATGACCGTCACGGCAGCAGATGTCAGCAACACCGGCACACTGGCGACCGGCGCCAATCTGACCCTCAGCAGCAACACCCTGCTCAACAGCAATGGGTTGATCACCAGCGGCGGCGACATGCAGTTGCTGGCCACCCGCTTTACCAACACCTACGCCGATGTTTACGGGCTGGGTAATGTCCTGATCGCCAAAGATGCCAGCCAGACCAAAGCCGATTTGCTGGATAACCGTTCGGGCACCGTCGAGAGTGCGAAAAACCTGACCGTCAGTGCCATGACCGTCAATAACGTCAGGGACGTGTTGGAGTATTCGGGGCATGAAAAAAGTTCGGTCAAGATCACCGAACTCGACTGCAACCTGATCCCAGGTGCGGGATGTGACTTCCGCAGCAAAGGCCGTCGAAATGGTCTGTGGCAAATCGATGAAATCGATCGCTTGAACGTTACCCGCAGCAGCGTGGCCTCGGCGCTCAGCAGCGGCGCTGACATGCAGATCGACGCCCAGACGCTCAACAACCTGAGCAGCACCATTGCTGCCACGGGCAACCTCACCGCCAACGCGACCACTATCAATAACCAGGGTGTGCAAGCCCAGGAGATCAAGACCACCCGCACGTATTGGAACTTTGTCACGCAAATCTTCCAGGCGCTGCCGGCGGCCGCCAACTTCAATGCAAAAAATAGCCCTGCGCCCTCGGCGACCGTCGAGGCAGACCTCAGCTATTTCCTCAGCCTTATGGGGGGCGGCAAGCTTTCCGAAAAAACCACCACGCTCAATAGCGATGGCCAATCCTACGATGCGGTCATCCAGGCGGGGGGCAACGTCGCACTGAACGCTGCCCAGAACATCAACAACAGCGTGGTGCGTCCTTACTACGCCTATGTAGCAGCCGGCCGCACGAAAACCGATACAGGCGCAGGGAGTGGCTATTCGACGGCGATCTCCATCAATTCGCAGTTGCCTCCCAACCTGGCCCAACAGCAAGTGAACCCCCTCGCGCTTCCGGGCTTCAGCCTGCCCACCGGCCAGAATGGTTTGTTCCGCCTGAGCGGGCAGGGCGCCAGCAGCGGGCAAGCGGCTCAAGCTAATGCCGGGCCTCAGAGCTGGACCCTTGGCGCCGCCAGCGTCGGTTTGGCGCAACGCCAACAGACCCTTCCCGAAACCCAGGGGCGGACGATTCAGTTGGAAGAGGTCACCCAGCTCTCCGCCAACAGCCGACAGGTATCGGTTACGGCCCGCGAGGCCAGCGGAATCAACGCCAGGGCCAGTGCCGTTAACATCGCCGGCATAGGCAATGCCGATGCGGTCACGCTGCAACCTGGCCGTACCAGCGGCGGCGATATCACCCAGGTCGATGGCATCAACACCCAAAACCCTGTTGAAGGCTCGCGGCCGACGGTTGATGTCTCTCGTCCGAATGTCGACCTGTCTGGCCTGACACCCGCCGAGCGCGACGCCCGTATCGTGCTGACCACACCCGATGGAACATCGTCTGGCGGCACTCGCCCTGACCAGAACGTCCCAAGCCTCTCAACTGCCGATCGCGCAACCAGCGTTGTAGCCGTTGCGCCGAGTAGCACGCGCCCCGACCTTGACCTGCCGGGCCTGATCCCACAGGCCCCTGTTGCACAGGTTAGTGTCGTCGCGCCGCAGCCATCCGTGGTGGTTCCGGTGGCGCCTCTGCCACGAGAGACCCCGTCGGTCACGCCGCCAGTCGATCAGCCTGGTGCAAGCGTCAGCAGCCGACCTGCCGTGGTCGCAGTTGTGCCATCTGCGGCTGAACCGACTCCGGTTGCCAGCCAGACCGTCAACCGGGTGCAGGGTCTTCCAGACAAGAGCGCGGTGTCGCAGCCGCACAAATACTTGGTCGAAACCAACCCGGTGCTCACCGGCATGAAGCAATTCATGAGCTCGGACTACCTGCTGTCCGGGCTGGGCTACAACCCGGACGAGAGTGCCAAGCGCCTGGGCGATGGTTTCTACGAACAACGCCTGGTTCAGCAAGCCGTCGTCGCACGTACCGGCCAGCGTTTCCTCGATGGGCAAACCAGCGACGAAAAGCTGTTCAAATACTTGATGGACAATGCCATCGCCAGCAAGCAAACGCTGAACCTGGCGGTAGGTGTCAGCCTGAGCTCCGAGCAAGTCGCGGCGCTGACCCACGACATCGTCTGGCTGGAAAAAAGCGTGGTCAACGGCGAAGAGGTGCTGGTGCCGGTGCTGTACCTGGCCAACGCCAACAACCGCCTGGGGCCCAACGGCGCGCTGATTGCGGGCAATGACGTCAGCCTGATCGCCGGCCAGAACCTGAACAACGTCGGCACCTTGCGTGCCGGCAACAACCTGTCGGCCAAGGCCGGCAACGACCTGGTCAACAGTGGCTTGATCGAAGCGGGCAACCGACTGGACCTGCTGGCGGGCAACAACATCGTCAACAAGGCCGGCGGCATCATTTCCGGACGCGACGTCACCATGACCGCCGTAAATGGCGACGTGATCAACGAACGCACCGTCACCGGCCACGACAGCAGCGATGGTGTCATCAGCGAACACAGCGACTTTCTCGACAGCGCCGCACGTATCGAAGCGGCCAACGACATGAGCATCAGGGCCGGCCGCGACTTCTCCAACCAGGGCAGCGTGCTGCAAAGCGGGCGCGACACCACCATCCAGGCCGGCCGCGACCTGAGCTTCGGCTCAGTGGAGCAGGCCAACAGCAACGCGAACCTCAGCGCCCGCAACAACAGCCGCTCCGTCACCCAGAACGGTTCATCGGTGACGGCGGGTCGCGACCTGTCAGCGATTGCTGGCCGCGATCTGACGGCAATTGCCAGCCAGATGGATGCCAAGCGGGATGTGGCGATGTCGGCGGTGGGCGACCTGACGATGGCTTCGGCGGCGGACGAGCAGCATTCGGCGTTGAACCTGAAGAAGGTGAAGGCGCAGGAAGACCATGTGAGCCAGGTGGGCACGTCGGTCAAGGCTGGCGGGGATGTTTCGCTGAGTGCTGGCAAGGACCTGGCGATGATTGCCAGCCGCGTCAGTGCGGGGGATGAAGCGTATTTGGTAGCGGGTGGAAAGCTGGGGTTGCTGGCGGCGGAAGACAGCGATTATTCGCTGTATGACATGAAAAAGAAGGGGAGCTTCGGGAGCAAGAAGACTCAGCGGGATGAGGTCACTCAGGTCACCAACATCGGGAGTGAGATCACGAGCGGGGGGGATCTGACGCTCAAGAGTGGTAGTGATCAGGTGTATCAGGCGGCCAAGCTCGACAGTGGTGAGGATATCGCGATTGTCAGTGGTGGCGCGGTGACCTTCGAGGGCGTGAAGGACCTCAAGCAGGAAAGCCACGCAAAAAGCAAAAGCAGCCTTGCCTGGAACAGCATGAGTGGCAAGGGCAATACCGATGAAACCGTCAGGCAGACCCAGATGGTTGCCAAGGGCGACATCATCATCAAGGCTGTTGACGGTTTGCACATTGACGTCAAGCAGGTCAATCAGCAGACCGTCAGCCAGGCAATTGACGCGATGGTGAAGGCCGATCCGCAGATGGCGTGGTTGAAGGACGCCGAGAAACGCGGGGATGTTGATTGGAAGCTGATCAAGGAAACGCACGACTCGTATAAGTACAGCAACTCCAGCCTTGGGCAGGGGGCGATGCTGGCGATCATCATCATTGTCACGGTATTGACGGCGGGGGCTGCCAGCGCCGGGGTCGGTTCGCTCGCAGGTGCAACGGCGGGATCTGGTTCTGCGATGGCAGCCGGAACTGCTGCGACAGCCGCCACGTCAACGAGCGCAGCAGTTGCTGCGACATCAGCAGGGCTCGGGAACATTATCGCGACAGGTGCCTTGACGTCGTTAGCCGGCACGGGAGCGGTTAGCGTCATCAATAACAAAGGTAATCTCGGAGCGGCGTTCAAAGACACGTTCAGCAGTGACAGCTTAAAAAATGCGCTGATTTCCGGATTGGCCGCTGGTTTCACCACGGGTGTCATCGATCCAAATCTGGGAGGCACTACCAAGCCGTTCAATAACCTGACCAAAGGTTTTGATCTCAGTACCCTGGAGGGTATTGGAGGGTTTGCGGTTCATGCGGGTGCTCAAGGTGTGGCCACCGGAGCCATCCAGACCGCGATTGGTGGCGGAAGCCTGGGCAAGAATGTTACGGGCGGTCTGGTCTCCCAGGCCGGGAACGTAGCGGCAGCGACGGCTTTTAACTTCGTGGGAAGTTATGCCCAAGAGCATTGGCAGGCCGCTAAGAATGCAGGCGATACCAATGGCATGGCGATGTGGGCTGAGGGAGGTGTGGCTCGTGTCTCCATGCACGCGTTGTTTGGTGGTGCTGTATCCAGTGCCACGGGTGGGGACTTCAAGACCGGGGCCATTGCTGCTGGCGCGAGTCAGGCAATGGCGCAGGTTCTGAACGATACATTCGACAAACAACCAGAGTTGAGGCAAGGGGTAGCGCAGATTGTCGGACTGACTGCTGCAGGCTTGGCCGGAGGGGATGTCAATAAGGCGTCCTGGGTGTCGCAAATGGCGGATCAATACAATCGCCAACTGCATCAAAAAGAGACAATCGCGCTTGAGTCGTTGCAGAAAGACAATCCGGACAACGCCTATAAATTGAAAGCCGCCGCCTGTGCCTTGGTGCATTGCAGCGCCTCCGTTCCGGTTGACGACCCTAACTACAAAGTCATCCGCGAGCTCGAATTGGATGGTGGCAGCTTTAAAGATGCTCAGAAGCAACTGATGGCAACGGGGGCTTTTGATGAATACGGGCGGTGGGATAAAGCCAACGATAATTTGCTGAAGAATGATGAGGCGCTGAAGCGTTCTGGAAATGCGGGGCGTGCTGTGCTGGGGGCGATTGGTGCCGCCGCGGGCTTCGGCGGTGCAATACTGTCTACGCCAGCCTGCGTGACAGTTGTGGGTTGTGCTGCACCAGCGCTTTCCGGATTGGGAGGTGCGCTTTCCTTTCACGATGGGATGCAGGCGACAGGGGAGCTGCTAACGCCTTATCAATACACTCAGGGGCAAAAGGTACTTGATTCGTTCAGTTCTGATACCTACCCGGGTGATGTTAACCCGATGCGTGACTATGGAACCGCGGCTGCGCGGGCGGCGATGGAAATTGCGCTGTTTAAGGGGACCGCGAAACTCGCAAGTGGAGAGGGGGTGTCGGTTCTGTTGCCGGGCAAGAAGCCCGTAGTATCTGCAAATGGTGGGGATGCGCTTCCTGCGCAGGAGATCGCAGGTGCAAAAGGACTTGGAAAGGATTACGTTGACATTCTTTCTCCTGAAGCAAAGCAACATATTCTGTACGGTGATAAGCCAGGCAGTGGTGGGCATATGTGGCCAGGACAGGAAGGGAAGACAGTTTTTCCTGAAAGTTGGTCAGGAGATAAGATTATTGACGCGGTCGGCGATATCACGACATCTCCGAGCACTAAGTGGTACGCGCAAACTGGAACCGGTGGGGCTTATACAGCTAAAGGAGATGCTGCTAAATGGGTCGCTTATGAAACTCGTGATGGTGTGCGAATGCGAGTTGTATATCAGCCGGCTACAGGAAAGGTTGTTACTGCATTTCCTGATGATGCTCCAATTCCACCTTACAAGCCAATTAAGTAGGATTTATGTTTGCGGAACGCATCATTAAGTTTGGAAAAAAATTCGAAGGTCGATTAAACTCCGATCTTCTCCAGGGAGCCTTGGATTATGTCGCGTATAGCGAAGAGAGCCTAGCCTTTGAGATATTGTGCGATCATATTTGCGAATATGATATTTCTATAACGGACGAAGAGTATAGAGAGGCTGTTCTGCTGGTTTTAGATATGGGGCTTGATTTAGATGAGGGGCCATTTAAGCACCTGCTGGGATTGAAGCAGTAAAGAGCTAGAAATTAGTTGGAATAAATAGGGGCCAGACCACGATTTTGCGTTTTTAGAGTTTGGTAGAGTTGCTCTTTAAAAACATTGAAGAATGATGGTCTGACCCTATTTCTTTTGGAGTACCACCTAGTCAGCTAGAGTTATTTAATTCATAGATTAAGAAGGTTAGACCAGTTGGGGAATGGTTTTGAATGTTTCTAGAGATGGCGATGTGAGAGGTGTTCTGATTGATTATCTTTCAAATGATAAGATTGAAGATGGCGAGTGCTATTTTGAAAGTGTCTCGAATTTGCTTTCTGAGTATATTCGTCTTGAATGTTTAGGGGATATTTGTTTTTATCGGCGTGAAATCGCTAAAGCAATAAAATACTATGAGTCCGCTACACGTTTGGCGCCAGAGCGAGCAATCGCGAGATATCTTTATATTGCAGGAGTTAAGAATGAGAGGTTAGGGAACTTTGTGGACGCTTTTAAATATTATCAAGCGGCTATTGAAACGGAACCTTCATTTGTTGATTCCTACGTGGAGCTTGGAGGTCTTTTAGTGAGAATTGGTGATTTTGAAGGCGCCTTGAAATGCTATGAAGATGCTTTGAAAATAAGGCCAAGGGAATTGATTAATCATGAGAATTTAATTTCGGTTTTGACGAAGCTTTATGAAGGTGATAGTGAACGTTATAAAGTTGAATTTAATGCTGCTAAGTCAGCTTGTGAGGAGCTTGAGCGAGCCGGCGGGCTAATATCTTCAGATAAGTTAGGTAAGTGGTAATAATGAAGCGTAGGGGGGTGGACCCTGCTTTTGTGTTTTTTAGAGTTCAGAAAAGTTGCTCTTTAAAAATATAAAGAATGGTGGTCTGCCCCTGAGGGATCCCCACAAATCTATCCCAGGCTCTGCGCTTGATGGTGCACCTCATCACGCAGAGCATGCTCCAGTATTTTCAGGTGTTCTCGGTCGCCGAAACCTGTGCAACTGCGCCAATACTCCAGGCCTAAACGCCATAATGAAAGTACTCTCCGCTCCTTGAGGTTATTGCTTTGAAAGCGCCTTTCCAGTTGGTTCTCACGTGCCTGTAACCCTGTTAAGAAGATGAGGTAGTTGGCCAGAGCGGCAATCAACAACAACACTTCGATGCGTTTTGGACAACAGCTACGATGCAGATTCAGGCCCAATCCCAGATGCTTGCTTTTTAAATCTCGGAAACCTTCTTCGATCTGCATGCGCCGCTTATAAATCGCTACGATTTTTGCTGGGCTCCACTCACCCCGCGCCAGGTTGCTGGCAAGCAACCACGGCTCACGCTCACGCCTGGCGGACTGTCGGCTGAGCTTACTTCTGGCGATTGAACCCGTGATTCGTTGGTGTTTGCGGCCCTTGGCTGAATGCCGAACACAGTACAAATCGATAAAGTGAGGGGCGCTTCGCGTCATCTCGACGCGGCCCAACGACTTAGGCGATGAAGTGGCCAAAGCGTATAAATTCTTTACGGGTTGCCAGTCATTCTCTTCGCGACGATAAAGCTCACGATTTCTGATCCGAGCCACGTAATACCAGCCTTGCGCTGCTACGGCCTTCATCCACGGGCGCCGGAAACCCGCATCAGTGACCAGGATTGGAACGCATCCATCAGGCAGTAATTCAGCTAGTGTTTTGAGTAGGCGGCTTTGATATTTTGGGCAACTCTCGCGTTCATGGACACTTTCATAAATAGGAAACGAGCGCCCTGCAAACGGGATCGCGGCTCTCAATAAGAACGCGTCGCCTGGAGCATCAATTCGAGACCAGTCCACCAAGATTAAAGGATGCTTCAAGGAACCCAACAATGCCCGCAGTATCACCCAATAGAACAGCGGGCGTTCTGCTCTCAGGTGTTGATTACCCAACAATCGGTCCACTCGCTTGATCGCATGTTTGGGGTACGCCCGACCTGGCATAAAACGTCCAAGAGCAGTCAGCGTCAGGCGGCGACCTTGCAGTAACGAACTGACACAACTCATCAGCGTTGTCAGGCGGCGAGAATGGATTGAGGGCAGTGCTTGAGCGAGCGCTCTGTGCAAAAATCGGATGGTCTGCATGGGTCCGGATCTTAGTTTTGTGTGGTGCAAACCAAGTTGCCGACCCATGCAGGCCTCTTCAATATTCCAACTTCTTGATTTTCGGTAAGAAAAATCGGGGATCCCTCAGGGTCTGACCTCTATTTTCTCGGTTTAGAAAATGGTTATTGGATTTCTGTGAAAAATGGACAGCCGATAAACCCAGCAACCGGTGGTACTGGCGCAAGGGGAGATACACATGTGCCATTGCCGCCTAATACTGTGCCGCCTAAGCGATGAGAGTGTATTTATGATTATTGACGCCGATTTGGCAGAACTGGATTCAACAGTGCTTACAGGTGTGACAGTCGGGGTTGGCTCGCAGGTTTTGATATTCGGGAATGGTGCTACCGTGCTAATACAGTGTCCCTTTACAAGTGAAATACATGGACGGAAACAACAGGGGCACGGTGAGGATGTGAGCACCAGTGAGTTGCTTTTTGATTATCTGAATTGCCAGGTGACAAGTGCTTCGCTTGAAGAGGAGGGGATTCTGGTGTTGAAGTTTGAGGGGGAAAAGTCATTGAGAGTCATCCCTGAGTGTAACGGGCTTGAGTCCTATGTGATCTCTACTCGGCTTGGTATTTGTCCTGTTGCAGTAGTTTAATGTGGAAATAGGGGGCAGCCCCTGAGGGAGCCCCAGCCAACCAGCAGACATGACCACAAAAAGTTAAAAAACCGTCCTTGGCCCACGCTGACACTTACAACCCACCAACCACCGCCTCAATTTCTATCAAATAACCATGATGCAACCCCGCCACCGGAACCACCGCACGAGCCGGCCGATGCTCTCCCAGATAACGCGCATAAACCCGGTCAAAAGCGGCCCAATGCTCTACCCCCACGACATACACCGTCACCTTCAACAGGTCACTCGCACTCCGGCCGGCTGCGCTGAGGATTGCCATCAGGTTATCGAGCGCGATTGAGGCTTGCACCTCGAACGGTTGGTCGGCGCTGTGCTCGCCGTTTGCGCGCACCGGCAACTGCCCGGACACGTATAAAACGCCCTGGTGCAGTACCGCCTGGGAGTAATGCCCGCCTGGGGCTGCCGCGTTGGTCGTGTGGATCAGTTCGATCTTACCAGCCATGCAGGCGACTCCAGGTGTGCACGGCGCCTTCGGCGTCGCAGGCGTGATAGTGCGGGAATTGCGCGCCGGTGGCGCACGCGTGGTTGGGCAGGATGCGCAGGCGGCTGCCGATGGGGAAGCGCGTCACGATGTCGGTGCCCTGGGCCGCTCCAAGGGTGATGATGCCGTGCTCCTGGTTGGCGCCTGTCACTCGCGCACCGTCGATCCAGTCGCCGGTTTCGGTACACACCTGCCCGTAGCCGAAATCCTGGCGCTGGCGTTGGGTGCCGCGGTCACGGCTCATGGCCATCCAGCCGGCGTCGGTGATGATCCAGCCTTTGTCTTGCTGATGGCCGATGACGGTGGTCAGCACGCTCAGGGCCAACTCGTCCGCCTGGCAAACGCCGATGTTGTGCATGACCAGGTCGAAGAATACGTAGACACCTGCACGTACCTCCGTCACGCCTTCCAGGTTCAGCGCCGACAGGGCGGTGGGTGTGGAACCGATGCTGACCTCCGGGCAGGCCATCCCGGCTTGGCGGATTTTTTCAGCGGCGCTGACGCAGAGCTGGCGTTCCTGTTCGGCAAGGGCCTGCAATGCTGGAAGAGTGTCGAGTTCATAGCTGGAGCCGGCGTGGGTCATCACGCCGCGCAATTGCTGGCCGCCCTCAACAAGGACACGGGCAACCGCTAGCAGCGCAGGGTCTTCAACGGCCAAGCCTGAGCGGTGGCCGTCGCAATCTATCTCGATCCACACGTTGAAACGTTCGTCGTGTTGCTGTGCGAAGGCGACAATCGCTTGGGCCCCGACAACGCTATCGGTGAGCACACTCAAGTTGCAGCCCTGGCGCCTGAGTGCGAGGGCCTGAGCCAACTTGCCGGGCGCTACGGCCACGGCATAGAACACATCGTTGATGCCCTCGGCAAAGCAATACTCCGCTTCTTTCAGGGTGGACACCGTGACGCCGTTCGCGCCGGCGGCTATCTGCGCCTTGATCACGGGCAGGCATTTGCTGGTTTTGATATGCGGGCGCAAACGCACACCCAAGCTGTGCATGCGTTGCTGCATGCGCTGAATATTGCGCTGCATTCGCGAGACATCGATTAGCGCGACGGGGGTATCGAGGGAGGCAATCAGGGCTGACATGACAGAACTCAGGTGGCTGGATACGCGGCCACTCTACTCAGCGTTCGTAAAGTTGTGGTTCAATCAATGGTCATCAATCATTAAGTAAAATTGAATGATCTCTGTCGAAGATCTACGCCTGGCTGCAACACTGGCGCGCTCCGAGTCTTTGAGCGCTGCGGCCAGAATGCTCAACGTCTCGCCACCCGCACTGTCCATGCGCCTACGCAAATTGGAGACGCTGCTGGGGCTGACCCTGGCCAATCGCGATGCCCGGCGCTTGAGCCTTACGGCTGATGGCGAGCGTTTCTCCCGTGAATGTGCGCTGTTGCTGGAGCAACTGGAGGCGCTGCCGGAGTCGTTCAGGCAACAGGATGAGCGGCTGACCGGCACGCTCAGGCTGGCGGCGCCGTTCGGCTATGGACGCCAGCGGATTGCACCGCTGCTGGCCCGCTTCGCCAGGTTGCATCCACAGCTGCGCCTGCAGCTGGATTTGCGTGAAACGCCATGGCCTGATCGTCGCGACAGCGACGCAGTTATTCACATTGGTCACCTGAACGACAGCCTGTGGATCGCCAGGCCCCTTACGCAAAACCACCGATGGTTGTGCGCAAGCGCAGCCTATCTGGAGCAGTACGGGGTGCCATCTTCACCGGAGCAACTGGCCGAGCATCGCTGCATTTGCATTCGTGAAAATGATGAAGATGTCACGCTATGGCATCTGCGTAAGGGGCAGGGGCGCAAAACACTGCGCATCGAACCCGCACTGTTGAGTAACGATGGAAGCGTCGCGCGGCGTTGGGCCGAGCAAGGCTTGGGCTTGGTGCTGCGTTCGCAGTGGGATGTCAGTGATGCAATCGCCAACGGTAGCCTGGTCCGGGTGTTGGCGGATTGGCAATTCGACAGTGCGCCGATCAACCTGTTGGTGCCCTCACGCAAGCTGCGTAGCCCGCGGGTGGAGGCATTGGTGGCGTTTCTGGAGGACGCATTGAAAGCCTGATCAGACGAAGGGCGGCGCAAACATGCTTTATGCAAGTGCGCCGCTTGCCCGACGGCTATCAACTGAAGCGGATATCCAGCGAGCGAAGGTAGGTCTGCAGCCCCGCGTCTTGGATCGGGATCAGGAACGCTTCCTGGTCGGACTCGTTGAAGTGGGCATGCCAGTAACCGGGCGGCGTGACAAACGCCAGCCCCGGTGCCCAATCCACGCGGACCGGGTGACGTATCTGGCCATCGGCGTCCAGGTCGGTGCCGACCAGGGTGTAGCAACCTGTCGGGCAATCGACGATGAAATCCAGCGCAATGGACTGATGCCGATGAGGCTTCTGGACCGAACCGGCCGGCAGAATTCCATACATGGCCCAGAGCACATGGGTCACGGTTCGGGTTTGCGGGAAATTGCGGTTGCCCAACAAGATGCTGATACGGCTGCGGTCTTGCGCACGCGGGTCATCGGCCGCTTCACGCAACTTCGCGTTGGCGGTCTGCGCCGGGTACAACGTCGGCAAGAACCGGTCAGTGCTGCGGGTCACGCCGAGATAGCGCAACAGGGGCTCGTCATGCACGTAATAGAGCCGGGCGTCCTCGGTCGCGCTGAAACAGGCGCCCAGCAGACCTGGCAGTGCCATGAAGCAGCCTTTGGACCATTCCAGGGTGTGCTCGCCCTGGGTCACTTTACCTGCGCCGGCAATCACATAAAAAACCTGCGAGGTGGCGTTGGGCTGGAGCGTCAGGCTGTCGCCCACATTGAGGCGGATAAAGTTGGCACAAAGCCCGGGGCCGGTGGCCGGCCCTTCGCAGCCCAATGCTTCGCTCAGGTCCAGCGGCACGACCCGCGAGGGGCCTGAGTCGCAGAGCGAGGCTGGAAAGTTGTGGTAGGGCACGCCTGTAATGAGCTTGGCGCTGATCGGATTTGCCGCTTTGCTGTACTCGAAATATTCCGCTTCGCGCTCGTTTGGCGGCACGGCGTCTACTGCATCGATCCTGAATGTGCTGTTCACGATTGTCACCTCGCTCGCTGATCCGTGGATGCAGCGTAGGCCGGATCAGGCCCTTCTGCAAAGTGCTGATATATATAGAAACTGCGACCGTTATGGCAGCAAAGCTATTTGTTTATTTCTTCTTAGTTGGTACTTTCGTTCAGATTTATAAAGCTTCGTTTATTGTTCGATTTCGGTACAAAGTCTGTATGTATAAGAAAAATTTCAAAAAAAAGTATTAACTTTTCCTGGCGCTTGCCGATGGCTATGCAAGTCATAAAAGGTAGTCGTTGTGCGAAATAATCAACCCGTTACTCAGCGCGAAGTTTCACTTGACCCACAGCAGAAACTTATCTCTACAACAGATGCCCGAGGCGTTATCAGTTATTGCAATGACGCGTTTGTCGAGATCAGCGGTTTTAATCGAGAAGATCTGATAGGGGCTCCGCAAAACATCGTTCGTCATCCGGACGTGCCCCCAGCCGTATTCGCGCACATGTGGAGTGCGCTTAAACAAGGCCGGCCATGGATGGGGATCGTCAAGAACCGCTCCAAAAGTGGCGATCACTATTGGGTCAACGCGTACGTCACACCGATATTCGAAGGCAGCCAGGTGGTGGGCTTCGAGTCGGTCAGGGTCAAGCCGACGGCGGATCAGGTCCGTCGGGCGCAAGCGCTCTATCAGCGTATCAGCCAAGGAAAGTCGGCCATCCCTCGCTGGGAAAACTGGGTGTGTGCTGCGCAGGATTGCCTGCCATATCTGGCCACCGGGCTGGCGGGTGCGGTGAGCGGTGTGTTCTTCAGTGCGCCGTTGGCATTCGGTGTGGCGGCAGCCGTGGCGTTACCGGTTGGCTGGGTCTTTTCACGTTGGCAAAAGCGCGGAACGCAGCACCTGTTACAGATGACCGAACCCTCGACCTCCGATGCGTTGATTGCGCAGATGTACAGCGATGCCCGTGGCCCGCAAGCCCGCCTGGAAACGGCTTTCGTCAGTCAGACTGCGCGTCTGAAGACTTGCCTTACCCGTTTGCAGGACACCGCCGAGCAGCTCAGCCGACTTGCGGGGCAATCCGAGGCGCTGGCCGCTGAGGGCTCGAAAGGCCTGGAGCGCCAGCGTGTCGAGACTGAGCAGGTGTCGGCCGCAGTCAACCAGATGGCGGCGACGACCCAGGAAGTTGCCCGGCATGTGCAACGCACCGCTGATGCCACCCAGCAGGCCAACCAGCTGACGGGGCGTGGCCGCGATGTAACCCGGGAAACTCGCGAAGCCATTGAGCGTCTGTCGAATGTGGTGAGCGAAACCGGCCTGACTGTGGCGCAGTTGGCGCGGGACAGTGATGAAATCGGCACGGTCGTGGATGTGATCAAAGGCATCGCCGATCAGACCAACCTGCTGGCACTGAATGCCGCCATTGAAGCTGCCCGTGCCGGCGACATGGGCCGAGGCTTTGCCGTGGTGGCCGATGAGGTCCGCCAGCTGGCACAGCGCACCTCGCAATCGACTACGCAGATCCATCAACTGATCACCACGCTTCAGGTCTCGTCCGGCAAAGCCGTGCAAACCATGGAGAGCGGTTGCCGCCAGGCCGAAGAGGGCGTACTCCAAGTGCTCGAGGCGGACAAGGCGTTGCTGGGCATCAGTGAAGCCGTCGCCAACATCACCGACATGACCACCCAGATTGCGAGCGCTACGGAAGAGCAAAGCGCGGTGGCCGAGGAAATCAGCCAGAACATCGCTACTATCGCCCAGCTGGCTGATCAGACTTCGGAGCAGGCGAACCAATCGGCAGGGCTGAACACCGAGCTGACCCGCACGGCTTCCACGCAATACTCCCTGGTCGAGCGCTTTAATCGATAAAGCCTGCCCTTAGCATAATGCTGGTCAGTTAATAACCTGTGGGAGGGGGCTTGCTCCCGATGGACTGCGCAGCAGGCCCAGCCTTTTCAAACCCAAAGCTGGTGCCGCTTCGCGGCCATCGGGAGCAAGTCGAATCGTCGCACCGCCCCTCCCACAATGACCGCGTCAAGCTTTAACTGACTGGTATTACGCCTTGCGCAGGCCTTTTTTATTGGGTGCAGCCTGGATATTCGCCGTACAAAAGCTCCCGGTATCTTCCTAAAGTGCGCTTCAACGCGGCCGATAATTCAGTCTAAGCATGGCTTCCGATAACAACACATGCGACGTCAGCTCTAGCGTTTCTCCTTGCCAAAACTATAAATACCCGCAGGTGAAGTCATGAATATCAAGCAGAAGCTGACCTGGGCGTTCGCGGCTATCGCGTGTGTCCCGGTCATCCTGGTCGCCGTTTTGGTAGTGCTGAATGTGCGGGAGGGGGCCCAGGCCAATTTCCTCGACAGCAGCGGTCGCGAGATCCGCCAGATCGACAATGGCATGAAGCAGTTTTTCGACGGCATCAGCCAAAACGTCGACTACGTCGCCAAGGACCCGCGTGTGGTCGCGGCCAAGGACCTCAAGAGCTACGCCGGCGCCGATGCCGCACAAATTCCGCTGACCCCGACCAACAAAGAGCTGCTGGCGATATTCGACCAGTTCGCCAAAAGCCATCCGAGTACCGCCTACCTGTCACTGGGCTTGAGCGACGGCGGCTACGCCAGCTGGCCGGACGACACCAAACTGAACAACTATGACCCCCGCGTGCGTCCCTGGTACAAAGCGGCCATCGCCGCGCCAGGCACCACCGTGCGCACCGGTGCCTACTACTGGGCGCCGGACGATGTGACGCTGATCGGCACCGTGCACACCGTCGCCGATGCCGCCGGCAATATACTCGGCGTGGTGGGCCTGGACGTGTCGCTCAAACAGCTCACGGAACTGGTGCGCAACATCAAGCTGGGCCACAGCGGCTACCTGATGCTGGTGGAAGCCAACGGTAACGTGCTGGTAGACCCCAGCGACGCCAAGCACAACTTCAAACCCCTGGCCGACCTGGGCCCCAACTACGCCGAACTGGCCAAGCGCGGCGACGGTGTGACCCAGATCGAGATCGATGGCGTGCCCTACATGGCCAACGTGGTCAGTTCCAAAGACCTGGGCTGGCGCTTTATCGGCCTGATCAAGCGTGATGAAGTGATGGCCGACGCCACCCGCCTGACCTGGTTGATCGCCGCCATTGCAGCAGTATTGGCCTTGGTGTTCGCGATTGTCGGCGCCAGTTTTGCCCGCGTCATCGTGCGCCCGATTCGCGGCGTGGCCGATGGGCTGCAGGAAATCGCTGAAGGAGAGGGCGACCTGACACGCCAACTCAAAGTGCAGGGCAAGGACGAAACCGCCGGCCTGGCGGGCTGGTTCAACCAGTTCCTGGGCATGATCGCCCAATTGGTGCAGCGCATCGGCAGCGCTTCATCGGACCTGCAGACCGCCGCCGTCGACACCAGCGAAGTGGCCAACAACATGAACCAGGCCGCAGGTCGCCAGCGTGAAGCGGTGGAGCTGGTGAGCACGGCGTTCAACGAAATGGTGGCGACCGCCAACGAGGTCGCACGCTCATGCAGCGCCGCCGCGTCGAGTGCCGACGAAGGCTACCGCGACGTCCATGACGGTCAGCAGCACATCGGCGAAGCCACCGGCAGCGTACTCAAGCTCAGCGAAGACCTGCAGAAGTCGACCCAGACCATGCAGTTGCTGGAGCAGGACAGCCAGAACATCAACACCATTCTCGACACCATCCGCTCGATCGCCGAGCAGACCAACCTGCTGGCGCTCAACGCCGCGATTGAAGCGGCGCGTGCCGGTGACCAGGGCCGTGGTTTCGCCGTGGTCGCCGACGAAGTGCGCGCCCTGGCGCGTCGCACAGCCGACTCCACCGGCGAGATCGACAGCCTGCTGGGCAATCTCGCCCGCCGCACCCAGGAAGTCACGCAACAGATGCAAGGCAGCCTGCAGGTGTCCCACGCCAGCGTGGAACGCATCCAGCAGGCCCGTGACAGCTTCGACAAGATCCGCGGCTCGGTGGACTCGATCCGCGACCAGAACACTCAGATCGCCACCGCCGCCGAGCAGCAGCACCAGGTGGCTGAAGAGATCAACCGGCACATCGCACAGATCCATGCCGATGCCCAGTTGGTCGAAGGCTTTGCCCAGTCGTCACAGACTGGCTCGGGGCGGTTGATAGAGATTTCCGGGGAGCTTAAAGGCCTGGTAGGGCGTTTTAAATATTAGTCTCTCAGGCCGAATGAAAACGGTGAGCTTTCATCGTTTTCATTCGGGCGGTCAATGCAGTCTTTTCCCTGGGCGTGCCCGCAGGTTATGTCTCAGGCTTGGCCGACGCCGTCGGCGCGGGGGATTGATGGAGAACACAGCGTCCCGAGTGAGTTTATGCCTATCATGAGCGAACGTTCATGCATGCACTTTTCTGATAACTCGCTGGATACTGCCCATGAGAGACCTGCCGCCCACCGCGACCTTGCGCGCATTTGAAGTTGCCACCCGGCACTTGACCTTTACGTCGGCCGCACAGGAACTACATGTGACTCAAAGCGCGGTCAGCCACCAGCTCAGGCATCTTGAGGCCCTTTGGGGCGTGCAGTTGTTTGAACGTGGCAAGGCGTTACGCCTCACGGCAGCGGGGGCTGCGCTGGCGCCCATCGTGCGCGAGTTTTTCATCAGCCTGGAGGCGACTCTGGGTGATTTGCGCGAGCAGAAAGACAGGGTTCGACTCAGCGTCAGTACCACCTATTCCTTCGCGCTCAAATGGCTGCTGCCACGCTTGCCGCGTCTCTCTCGTCAGCACCCGGAGCTTTTGGTCTCGCTGGATACCACGGATAAAATAATTCACTTCTCTCACGGCCAGGCTGATGTTGCGATCAGGCTCGGCAAGGGCAATTACCCCGGTCTGCATTCTGAGTTCCTGTTTGGGGAGCAGGTATTTCCTGTGGCCAGCCCAGAACTGTTGCGGCGCGTCGGCACTCCGCAGAACCCCGCGGAATTGTTACATTTTCCGCTTCTGACGCGGGACGGTGCCGAGTTGGTACCCAAGTGGGAAGTGTGGTTTCAAGCCGTCGGGCTGGCCTATTTGCCGCTTCAGGAAAGCGTCAGGTTTGGCGATACCAACATGACGGTGGAAGCGGCCCTGCTCGGCCAAGGCGTTGCATTGGTGCGCAGCGGGCATGTCGAGAGCGAAATCGGCGATGGCCGCTTGGTTCGGCTGTTCGATGTGCCGTTCCCATCGCCGCTCGCTTATTACTTCGTCTGCCCCAAGGGCATTGAATCACAGCCGCACATCGCCAGCTTTCGTCAATGGTTGGTCGATGAGGCGCTGAAGGTAAAACACGTAGAACCTTAATGTATGAGCATTCATTCATGCTACGATGAGGAGCCTTCGCTTTAGTCCCGGCGCCGAATTGCCTAGAGTGGCGCATGCCTATCCATCTCATCTTCCTCGTGCTTTTCGCCGCGCTCCTGCATGCCAGCTGGAACGCGCTGCTGCGCAGTGGCGCTGATCGGCTATGGTCGATGACAGTGATGTGCATTGCCATCGCCGTCACCAGTCTCGTTGCCGCAGCATTCATGCTGCCCCCCGCTATTGAAAGCTGGGGCTATGCGGTGCTTTCGGGGTTGCTGCATGTGGGCTACAACCTGTTTCTGGTGCGCAGTTATCGAGTCGGCGACCTGGGGCAGATCTATCCGATTTCACGTGGGTCGTCTCCAGTGCTGATCACCTTGGGTGCAGCCGTTTTTGCCGGAGAAAGCATCACGCCTGGCGAGTTGCTCGGCGTTACGCTGGTGTCATGCGGGATTATTTCCCTGGCCTTCAGAGGGCGCAGTCTTTCGGTTCCCAGCCTGCCCTATGCGCTGGGAACGGGCGGCTTTATCGCGGCCTACAGCGTGGTCGACGGCATCGGTGCCAGGCTCTCCGGTGCGCCGCTGGCCTACACCGTGTGGATGTGCGCCCTGTGGGGCGTGTTGATGCCGGCGGTCTACATCGGTCTGCGTGATGCCCGCAGCTTATTCTCTGCCCGGCCCGGAACAGCGACTGCTGTGGTCGGCGGGCTGGTCTCTTTGCTCGCGTATGCAATGGTCATCTACGCGATGAACGAAGCGCCTTTGGGCGCGGTATCCGCATTGCGTGAAACCAGCGTGCTGTTTGCGGCGTTGATCGGCTATGTCTTCCTCGGCGAGACGTTAACCGCACGCCGGATACTGGCGTGCGTAGTGATCGCCAGCGGCACCTTACTCATCGGCTGATACAGCCACGGCTCAGGAGCAATATCTAATGGTCGACGTCTCGCAGGCACCGCTGATTCTAATCACGGGTGGAAGTCGTGGAGTAGGGGCAGCAACGGCTCGGCTGGCTGCTGCAAGAGGTTATGACGTCGCGATCAGCTACGTTACCAACGAGGCCGCAGCGTTGGCTGTGGTTGCGGATGTGGAAGCGTTGGGGCGCAGAGCGCTGGCGATGCGGGCCGACAGTGCGGACCCTCGGCAGGTGGCTGATTTGTTCGCAGCGATCGACCACTCGTTCGGACGCATTGACGTCTTGGTCAATAACGCCGGAATGCTGGCGACTCAGTCACGCCTGGAGGGTCTCGGCTTCGAGCGGATGCAGCGCATTTTCGCGGTCAATTCCATCGGGCCAATCCTCTGCGCCCAGCAGGCGGTAAAGCGTATGGCTTACCGTCACAACGGCCCGGGCGGCGTGGTGGTCAATGTCTCTTCGGCGTCGGCGCGCCTTGGCAGCCCCAATGAGTATGTCGACTATGCGGCGTCAAAGGGAGCCTTGGAGACTTTCACCATTGGCTTTGCAAAGGAGGTCGCGCGCGAAGGCATACGCGTTAACTGTATTCGCCCCGGACATATCTATACCGAAATGCATGCCAGTGGCGGTGAGCCGGGGCGGGTCGATCGTGTCAAGGACTCGATCCCCATGGGGCGGGGCGGACAGCCTGAGGAAGTGGCCCGCGCGATTCTATGGTTGGCGAGTGCGGAGGCATCGTTTGTTACTGGTACATTCCTGGATGTGACGGGCGGTAAATGAGTCAGATTGTGGAAGCCTGCACGGAAAGTCTTTCCGGTCATGACTTATATAAGCAGCATGTTTAGCGTTTCTCGCTCGCGAGGGCAGTGGCCTCCAGGATCAAGTCTTTGTTCTGGTAGCCAATGCACCTATTTACCTGAAAAAAACGGCCAGTGAGTCCGTAAAGTGGGACAAGTTAGACAATGTACTGCGCTGAATAATGATGCATTGAAGAGATAGTCAGCATTATGGCGGATGCGCATCCCGACCGATCCAAGTCAATTTAGCGAGGTATCCAGCGCCTGACAGACTTGTGACCCGGTTTTAAAACGGTCACGAGTTGTCAACTGTGAATTGGATCCGTAAGCTACAGGCATGAACCAGCCATCCATTTTCTCGCCCGGCGTTCGAGGCCCAGCTGATCATGACATTCGAGATCAGATTGTCGCGGCGGCCAACGAACATTTCAGCCAGTACGGTTACAGCAAAACCACGGTTTCCGACCTGGCCAAGGCTATCGGATTTTCCAAGGCTTACATCTACAAATTCTTCGATTCCAAACAGGCGATCGGCGAAGCCATCTGCTCAAATTGCTTGGCGGAAATCGTCGCGGCGGTTGAACAGGCCATCAGTGTCGATGATGTTTCGTCAATGGAGCGCTTTCGACGCTTGGTCAGAACCTTGATCTCCACAGGTGCAAGCCTGTTCTTTAACGATCGAAAGCTCTATGACATTGCCGCTCTTGCGGCGTCAGAAAGCTGGCCAAGTACACAAAATTACGACGCGCAGATTAAGCGTTTCGTTTTGCAGATTGTGCGTGAAGGGCGGGAAAGCGGCGAATTTGAACGCAAGACCCCATTGGATGAGACGGTCGATTCCATCCATTTTGCGCTGCGGCCTTTCGTCAACCCGTTGCTGCTGCAATACAATCTTGACTTCGTTGAGACAGCCCCCACGCTCACCTCAAATCTTATATTGCGCAGCCTCATGCCGTGATTCCCGGCTGCGCATTCTGCGCAGCGTTCATGTGAACGTCGAAAAAATACCTTTTCAGTTTCAGCCATTGCATCGAGCAGTGGCATACACGTTCTTGCCTGGACTGTGACCATTGACATAAATGGTCACATGACTAAATATGGTGCCTCAGTTTTGGCTGCATTGCCATGATTCAGCGCCACTCTGTTATTTCCACGGCGGTCGCTGGGTTCTTTGGGCGCGCCAAGCTGTGGCCTTTTTACGTGATGCAAACGAACTGAGCCCATAACAAAACTACTGCTAGCCGGTTCTTTCCGGTGATCACGAAGAGTTCCAACAATGAAAAAAAACTTGCTCAAGCGTCCACTTGGACTGGCTGTCGTGCTTGCTTCTTCTAATGTGCTGGCGAGCGGTTTTGCGCTCAACGAACAAAGCATCAGCGGGATGGGCTCCGGATTTGCCGGTCGCTCTTCTTCGGCTGAAGATGCGAGCACGGTCTTCGGTAATCCGGCGGGTATGGCTCGCTTGAAAAGCGAACAGGTCAGCGTGGGCGGCGCGACGCTTTTCGCGAAGTCGGATATAAGCCAGACGCGCAGTACATTCGGCGGTCAGGAAGACGGCGACATGGTGCCAGTGACCACGGTACCGATGGGGTACTACGTCAAGCCTGTTGATGAGCATTGGGCATTCGGTATGGGGTTCTATGTGCCGTTTGGTCTGATGACCGATTACGGCAGCGATTTTGCTGGCCGATACTATGCGAACAAAAGTGAAGTCACGACCCTCACGTTTCAGCCCACGGTCAGCTATGCCTTTAACGATAAAGTGTCGATCGGGTTTGGTCCTACCATCAACCGCATCAGCGGCGAGCTGTCCGGGATGGTACCCAATCCGCTGAGCCCTGGCCGCAATGACGGCAAACTCAAAAGCACCGGGGATGACACGGCTCTGGGTTTCAACGTCGGTATTTTGGTGCAGGCTACAGACCGAACCCGTCTGGGGATGACTTACCATTCCAAGGTCAGCTACCGCCTGGATGCCAAGACCAAGGTCACTGACGGTCTCTTTAGCGTGTTAGGGGTAAGTGGTCGTAGCTATGACGCTTCGTTGGAAGTGGATACTCCAGAGTCAGTCGACATGTCGTTGACTCATCAACTGGATGATGACTGGACCCTCTACGTGGGAAGCACCTGGACTCGGTGGAGTCGCTTCAAGGAGTTGAACATTGAGACCCAAGGGTTGCCTCCTTTGTTGAATGCTCAACTAGGTTCCGTCACCGAAGAACAGAACTGGCATGATACTTGGGCGCACGCGATCGGCGCGGCGTACAAGCTAAATGATCGGTGGGTGCTTCGTTCCGGCTTCTCGGTCGATCAGTCGCCCACCAATAACACCGATCGAGGGCCGCGCATTCCTACGGGCGACCGGAAAGTGTTCAGCATCGGCGCAGGCTGGACCCCCGCAAACAACTTCACAATTGATGTTGCCTACTCTTATCTGTGGGAAGAGAGTGTTCGGGTCAATCACGTCTCTGCGACTAGGGGCGCCTACAGTTCCAAGTATAAAAACAGCGCGAGCGGTCTTGGAGCCTCTGTCAGTTATCGGTTCTGATTGGCTGCTGTTCCACACACCGGCCGGGAGTCGTGCATTACTTCCGGTCGTTTAGAGCATTCCCAACGGCTACCGTTGGGAAAGGCGGTGTTTTATCCCGTACTCAGACGCCCATTACGTGTTCCATAAGCCCCTGGTGAAACCGACGAGGCGTGGCCCAGGTCAGCACGCTGATGGCCTTGTTGCCGAAACCCGGCACGACGCTCATTCGTCCCGCTTGCAGTGCGCGGATTCCTGCTTGTACCACGGGCTGGGGTTGCATCATCACCCTGCGCAAGAGGGGGGTGATCTTTTGCTTGGCGTTTGATGCAAAGCCTGTGTCAGACATGCCTGGGCACAGCGCAGTGACGACGACACCGTCACCTTTGAGTTCGCGATGAAGCGCATCGGAGAATCTCAGCACATAAGCTTTGGCGGCGGAGTAAACGGCAAAGTTTTTAACGCCTTGGTAAGACAGCAGACTGGCAACCATCAAAATATGCCCTTTTCGCCGGGCTCGCATATCCTCGGCAAAGAGACGAGTTATGGCGGTCAGACTGGCGATATCCAAGTCGATCATAGCCAGGGAGCTTTCCAGGGGTTCGTCCAGAAATGCGCCCTGTAGGCCATAGCCCGCGTTGTTGATCAGTATATCGACGACAATGTTGCGGTCATGCAGATCCCGATGCAGATCGATAATCACATCAATGGATGACAGGTCCGCCTGTTGCACCAACACATCGACGGCGTAACGTGCGCGCAACTCCTCAGCGAGCATTTCAAGTTCATTCAGTCTGCGCGCGACCAGGATCAGTGATCTTCCTTCTGCAGCATACTGTTGTGCAAACTCTCTGCCGAAACCGCTTGATGCGCCGGTAATGAGTACCCAGGAATTCTCGCTCGACTGCATAGTATTGTTCTCTGAAGTATTGCTGTTGTGGGGTTCGCCAACTCGCTGCTTTGCGCCACGACCAAAAACCACTAGTCGTGGCTCATCGAGTCGCCAAAGGCTGGGGTTCAGGCGCCTGCCAGCCACCGCCGAGAGCCCTGAATGCGGCGACGGCCGCTCGTGCCGATTCTGTTCGAGCTTGCGCGCGTGCATCGGAAGCTCGCAGCAGGGTCTCGTCGGCGTGCAGCACATCGATCAGGCTGGCTGTACCTTTTTCATAAGCCGTGAACGACGATTGGCGGGCCTGTGTCAGGGCGTCCTCGCCTGTGGTGAGGGTGGTGGCTTGAAGTTCCCGGTTCACCAGGGCGGAGAAAGCGTTTTCGACATCCTCGGTGGCGCGCAGGGCAGACTGGCGGTAAGCGGCCAGGGCTTCGGCTTCCTGCCCCTTTGCCTGGTCAATCTGTGCGTTTATGCGACCGAAGTCGAAAAGCCTCCAGCGCAGGCCCAAGACGCCTGCCGACTGGCTGGCACCGCCGGTAAACAGGTTGCCACTGGATACGGCCGTGGCACTGCCGAGCAATGCGCTAAGTGAAAACTTCGGGTAGTACTCGGCGGTGGCCTCCCCAATGCGTGCGTTGGAGGCCGCGAGACGGCGTTCAGCCACAATCAGATCTGGCCGGCGGCGCAGCAAATCGGCGGGTGTTCCAGTGTCGTTCAGTTGGGGGGCCAGAGGAATCGTGCCCTGACTCGCCAATTGCGTTCGATGCGTGCCTGGAGGCGTGCCGAGGATCACATCGAGCGCGTTCATGGCGGCATCCAGGCCGGTTTGCAGGGCCGGTACTGTTGCCTGGACTTGCGAAAGCGAGCCTTCCGTTTGGCGAACTTCATAGCTGGCGGCGAGGCCTTTGCCATAGAGCAGTTGGACTTTTTCCAGCAATTGCTCCTGCGTCTTGACTTGTCGGTTTGCGATGTCCAGCCGGGCCTGCAATCCACGGACCGTGATGTAGATATCAGCCGTCTGTGCAGCGATGGCCAGGCGTGTGGCGGCAACGCCAGCCACGGAGGCCTGGTACTCGGCCAGTGCAGCTTCGCGTCCGCGTCGCAGGCCGCCAAATACATCCACCTCCCAGCTCGCATCAAGGTCTAGCTCGTAGGAACTTCCGTATCGATCAAAGTCAGGGGTTGAATTCAGCACTTGGCCGAGTGGCGTCTCGATTGACTGATAGGACCGCGCAGCCTGACCGCTGATGTTTCCCGAGGGCAGTAACGCGGCATTGGCGGCGCCCAGTCCTGCGCGCGCTTGTGTGACTCGCGCCGCCGCTTGTGCCAGGTCCAGGTTCTGCGCAAGTGCTTTAGAGACGAAGTCGGCCAACTGTGGATCACCAAAGCCTTCCCACCACGCAACAAGACTTGCCTGCGGCGTACCAGGCCGCTGTTCAACAGCGGCCTGGCCCATATATCCACTGGAAAGCGGCGCGTCAGGACGTTGGTAGTCCGGACCGACCGCGCAACCTGCTATCAGGCTGACGCTCACCAAAAGAGCTAGGGGCTGAAGGGAGGGCATTTAGATTCCTTGAATCGAATGTTGTGTGTAACCATATTACGATATGGTCACCACCTGTCAATTGACACTGTTGATTCACTGCCAGATTGGCTGATAAATAGCACTTTTACCGAGTTAACGTGATGTGTCACGCTTGTGACGATTGACAAATATGGTCACAGATTTAAAAATATGATTTCCATCCTATTATTGAATCAAGGGAATCTATGCGCCGGCTTCGACCTGTCCCTATTGCCGCTTGCTTGTTTGCTCTCGTCCTGACGGCGTGTGGCGACTCATCCACCGCTCAAGATCCGCGCACGCAAGCCCCTCTGGTGAGGTCGGCAGCGGTTCAAGGTTCCTCCGATATCTCGCGCTCTTTCACTGGGGTCGTCGCTGCCCGCACTCAGGGCGATTTGGGTTTTCGGGTGTCAGGCAAGATCCTTGAGCGCCTGGTTGACACGGGCCAGACCGTCAAGCGTGGCCAGCCGCTCATGCGCCTCGACCCGATTGACTTGGGTTTACAGGCGCGGGCACAGCAAGAGTCGGTCACAGCCGCTCGGGCCCGAGCCAAGCAGACTGCGGATGACGAAGCGCGCTACCGTGATCTGGTAGCTGCAGGCGCGGTCTCTGCATCGGCCTATGACCAGATTAAAGCGGCGGCGGATACCGCAAGGGCGCAACTGGGCGCCGCGCAGGCGCAGGCTGACGTGGCGCGCAATGCTTCGGGTTATGCGGTGCTGGTGGCGGATACCGACGGCGTCGTGGTGGAGACGCTCGCTGAGCCTGGGCAAGTCGTCAGTCCGGGGCAGCCGGTGGTTCGGCTCGCGAGGGCAGGGCAGCGCGAAGCGATCGTGCACCTGCCCGAGACCGTGCGTCCGGTAGCCGGGTCTTCCGCGCAAGCGACACTTTATGGCAACACCACCGGTGCTGTTACCGCAAGGCTAAGGCTGCTGTCGGACTCGGCGGACCGTATGACTCGCACCTTCGAGGCGCGGTATGTGCTGGAGGGCGCACTGGCGAATGCACCACTTGGTTCGACCGTCACGCTCAGGATTACAGAAGGCGCGGCGCAGAGGCCGGTGTTGCAAGTACCCATCGCGGCGGTTTATGACCCCGGCAAGGGGACGGGGGTGTGGGTCATCGCCGGTACACCGGCGAAAGTGAGCTGGCGGCCTGTGCAGGTCCTGGGCTTAAGCGACGATTCAGCCCGCGTCGCAGGCGATCTCAAGGAGGGTGAGCCCGTTGTAGCCTTGGGTGCACACCTGCTGCGCGATGGCGAAGAGGTGCGTCTGGCTGAGCAGGGTGACGTCAAGGTTGCGGGGACTCATCCATGAGCGAGGGGCGTTTCAACCTTTCGGCGCTCGCCGTACGCGAGCGCTCAATTACGGTATTTTTGATTTTCCTGATTGCCGTTGCGGGCATCCTGTCGTTCTTCCAGTTGGGGCGCGCAGAGGATCCTCCCTTTACGGTCAAGCAGTTGACGGTGATCACCGCGTGGCCGGGGGCGACTGCCCAGGAGATGCAGGATCAGGTCGCAGAGCCGCTTGAAAAACGCCTGCAGGAACTGAAGTGGTACGACCGCTCGGAAACCTATACCCGCCCAGGCCTGGCGTTCACGATGCTGTCATTGCTGGATAGCACGCCGCCGTCGCAGGTGCAGGAAGAGTTCTATCAGGCGCGTAAAAAGCTCGATGATGAGGCGATCAAGCTGCCGGCCGGTGTCATCGGGCCGATGGTCAACGACGAATTCTCGGACGTGACATTCGCCCTGTTTGCCCTGAAAGCCGAAGGTGAGCCACAGCGCCTGTTGGTGCGCGATGCCGAGTCGTTGCGCCAGCGCCTGTTGCATGTGCCGGGTGTGAAGAAGGTCAATATTATCGGGGAGCAACCCGAACGTATCTTTGTCTCGTTTTCCCATGATCGCCTGGCCAACCTGGGCGTATCGCCTCAGGACATCTTTGCCGCGCTGAACAATCAAAATGTGCTCACGCCCGCCGGCTCGATCGAAACCGAGGGGCCCCAAGTCTTCCTCCGTCTGGATGGCGCCTTCGACAAGCTGCAGAAGATTCGGGACACGCCTATTACGCTCCAGGGACGTACGCTCAAACTCTCTGATGTCGCGACGATTGAACGTGGTTACGAAGATCCAAAAACCTTTCTCGTCCGTAACAACGGTGAAGATGCGTTGCTGCTGGGGATCGTGATGCGCGATGGCTGGAACGGGCTGGACCTCGGCAAGGCGCTGGATGCGGAGACGGTCAAGATCAACCATGGCATGCCGCTGGGCATGGCGTTTACCAAAGTCACCGATCAAGCGGTAAATATCGATTCGGCCGTCGGCGAGTTCATGGTCAAGTTCTTCGTCGCACTGCTCGTGGTGATGCTGGTGTGCTTTCTCAGCATGGGCTGGCGTGTCGGCGTTGTGGTGGCGGCTGCTGTGCCGTTGACGCTGGCCGTGGTGTTCGTGGTGATGGAGGCCACGGGAAAGAACTTTGACCGGATTACCCTCGGCTCATTGATTCTGGCGCTCGGCCTGCTGGTGGACGACGCCATCATTGCTATCGAAATGATGGTGGTAAAAATGGAAGAGGGCTACGACCGCATCAAAGCGTCCGCGTATGCCTGGAGTCATACGGCTGCGCCAATGCTGTCCGGTACCCTGGTGACGGCGATCGGCTTTATGCCCAATGGCTTCGCACAGTCGACAGCTGGCGAGTACACCAGCAACATGTTTTGGATTGTCGGCATCGCGCTCATCGCCTCCTGGGTGGTGGCCGTGGTCTTTACCCCGTATCTTGGCGTGAAGATGTTACCGAACATCAAGACGGTCGAAGGTGGCCACGCTGCCATCTACAACACGCGTCATTACAACCGCTTCCGCCGGGTGTTGGCGCAGGTCATTGCGCGCAAATGGTTGGTGGCCGGTACTGTTATCGCTTTGTTTGTGGTGTCTATCCTCGGCATGGGGCTGGTCAAGAAGCAGTTCTTCCCGACCTCGGACCGCCCTGAGGCGCTGATTGAAGTGCAAATGCCCTATGGAACCTCCATTGAGCAGACCAGCGCCACCACCGCCAAGATAGAAGCCTGGCTGCAAAAGCAGGATGAGGCAAAAATCGTCACGGCCTACATCGGGCAAGGTGCACCGCGCTTTTATCTGGCGATGGCACCGGAACTGCCGGATCCGTCATTCGCGAAAATCGTGGTGCTGACGGACAGCCAGGAGGCTCGTGAAGCCCTCAAGTTCCGTCTCCGCGAGGCGGTTGCCGAAGGCCTTGCGCCGCAAGCGCGGGTCAGGGTCACGCAACTGGTGTTTGGTCCGTACTCACCGTTCCCGGTCGCCTACCGGGTGATGGGGCCTGACCCGGTAAAACTTCGCGAAATCACCAGCCAGGTGCAGGACGTGTTGCAGGCCAGTCCGATGATGAGAACCGTCAACACCGACTGGGGCCCGCTGACGCCGACGTTGCATTTCACGCTGGATCAGGATCGTTTGCAGGCCGTGGGGTTGACTTCAAGCGCGGTTGCACAGCAACTGCAATTCCTGCTGGCGGGCGTACCGATCACGGTGGTTCGCGAGGACATTCGTTCGGTGCAGGTGGTCGGGCGTGCGGCGGGTGATATCCGCCTTGATCCCGCCAGGATCGAAGGTTTCACCCTGGTCGGCACGGCGGGTCAGCGGATTCCATTGTCTCAGGTAGGGGAAATCGATGTACGCATGGAGGATCCGATCCTTCGCCGTCGTGATCGTACGCCGACCATCACCGTACGAGGCGACATTGCCGAGGGTTTGCAGCCGCCGGATGTTTCGAGTGTGATTGTGAAAGAACTCCAGCCGATCATCGACAAACTGCCGGATGGGTATCGGATCGAACAAGCGGGTGCAATCGAGGAGTCGGGCAAGGCCGGTACGGCGATGTTGCCGCTGTTCCCGATTATGATTGCCATGACATTGCTGGTCATCATTCTGCAGGTCCGCTCAATTTCCGCAATGATCATGGTGTTCCTCACGTCACCGCTGGGATTGATTGGTGTGGTGCCGACCTTGTTACTGTTTCAACAACCCTTTGGCATCAACGCGCTGGTGGGGCTGATCGCGCTCTCGGGCATCCTGATGCGCAATACGCTGATTCTGATCGGGCAAATCCACCACAATGAACAAGAAGGGCTGGACCCTTTCCATGCGGTGGTCGAAGCCACGGTACAGCGGGCCCGCCCAGTCTTGCTGACAGCAATGGCGGCAATCCTGGCGTTTATCCCGCTGACCCATTCCGTCTTCTGGGGGACGCTGGCCTACACCCTGATCGGAGGCACGTTTGTCGGGACCGTTATTACGTTGGTATTCCTGCCTGCGATGTACTCCATCTGGTTCAAGATCCGTCCTGAACCTGAGAGCAGCACTCATACAGCGACACCCACCCAAGCACTATTGACTGATAAATGAGGAGGGTTCAATGAATAATCTCAATGGCCAAAAGCGAATCGTAGTCACGGGTGTCGGCATTGTCGGACCGCTGGGGTGCGGCGTTGAGGAGGTCTGGAAGCGTTTGTTGGCTGGGCGTTCCGGCATCCGCCAGTTACCGGGCGAGGTTACCGAGGGGACGGGCGTTGCAGTTGGCGGTCAGGTGCCGTCACTGGCTGAAGACGCCATCGCGGGGTATGACCCCGAGCGCATCATTTCCGCCAAGGATCGCAAGAAGATGGATCGCTTCATTGAGTTTGCCCTTGTAGCGGCGCATGAGGCGCTTGGGCAGGCAGGCTGGCACCCGACTGAACGCGCAGACCAGCAGAGAACCGCGACGATTATTGCATCTGGCGTGGGCGGGTTTGGTGCGATTGCCGATGCTGTACGGACCACCGACACACGTGGCCCGCGCAAATTGTCGCCATTCACTGCACCGTCTTTTCTCGCCAACATGGCGGCGGGGTACGTTTCCATCCGGCACGGTTTCAAAGGGCCGCTTGGCGCACCGGTAACGGCCTGTGCCGCCGGCGTACAGGCTATCGGCGATGCCGCCAGAATCATCAGAAGTGGTGAGGCCGATATCGCCCTTTGCGGCGGTACCGAAGCGGCGATCGACCGTGTGACCCTAGGGTGTTTTGCGGCGGCCCGTGCGCTTTCCACAGGTTTTGCCGAGCACCCGCAGCAGGCTTCACGGCCTTTTGATCGGGATCGCGATGGCTTCGTGATGTCCGAAGGCGCGGCGTTGTTAGTGATCGAGTCACTGGAGCATGCCCTCGCGCGTGGCGCCAAGCCACTGGCTGAGCTGGTGGGTTATGGCACCAGTGCAGACGCCTATCACCTGACCGCAGGTCCCGAGGACGGTAGCGGCGCACGCCGCGCCATGGAGCAGGCCCTGCGTCAGGCTGCTGTCAGTCCCGAAGATGTTCAACATATTAACGCACACGCGACCTCCACACAGGTCGGTGACAAGGGCGAGTTGGCCGCCATTCGCTCGGTGTTCGGGAGTGGCTCTGGTGTGGCAATCAGCTCGACCAAGTCTGCCACCGGGCATCTTCTGGGGGCGGCCGGAGGCATTGAGGCGATCTTTACCGTATTGGCACTTCGCGATCAGATCGTGCCTGCCACGCTCAACCTGAATCATGCCGATGAGGCGGCTGCTGGGCTTGACCTGGTAAGCCTCAAGTCCCGGGGGATGGCTATCACGCACGCACTTTCAAATGGCTTCGGTTTTGGCGGCGTTAACGCGAGCGTGCTGTTCCGCCGCTGGGCGCCTGAGTCTGAAGTGTGATGGCAGGTTGTGCCCCGGAGGCAGGAGATGAGTCGCTTTAAAGGCAGCAAGGCAGATGCGACGCGCGCTCTTATTTTGGACGATATGGGAGGCGCAAGCCGCGCAGGCTGGATTGGCCGCTGAAAACCCCTATCGATATTTGATCACCCAGTACCTCGCTTTTGCTGAAGAGGGCCGGTGTGCAATCGTTGCGTTCAGTCATGACACTGTGGGCGAGTCCCCCGAGAAATTGTCCTGCAAGCGATGCCTGTTGTCAGCTACCACGACGCGCTTTCCAGAAGTCGATCCCGCATCCCTGGGCATGTCTGAAATTCCATCTGATTGCATTTCCCTGGTTCCCAGAAACCCCTAATTTAGACGCTTTCACACGTGGTTGATGGATGAGAGATGTCCTTCAAGCAGCGCTCGACCACTTTTGCCCCGATTGATCAACCCCGATGCGCACGTCAGAACTGAATGATCCAACAGGCTCAACTCCGGTGAATGAATTGCTGGCAGCCGGTGCTGTAGCCCCCATTTTTGCCCCCAACGCTCACCGGGCTCAGGCGGAAGGCAAGCCTTCATCCAAAATACGGTTCTGAGCAGGCCTCAATAGTTCTACCTGCCCTTTGCCTTTGTGGTAGATAAGTCCAGTAAGTTGTGGCTAAAGCTAGAAATCAAGCGATAAGGCACAGATTTAGGGAATTAAGTCGCTTGATAGGGCTATGCGTTAATTCTATAATTTTGGGAACTAACTGGCACAGAATGGGCTAGGTACACACTATGTTGGATTTAAGCTTCAGCAAGCCGAGCGAAGTCGTTAAACGCATCTGCGATCGCTTGCGCACAGAGCGCTTGGCGCTGGACATGACACAAGCCGACTTGGCCGGGCGTGCTGGCATCGGCACAAACACAGTGTCCAATCTTGAAGCCGGGCGCAATGTCGGATTCGAGAGCGTCGTTCGGGTGGCGATGGCTCTTGGCCGAACCAAGGAACTTGAAGGCTTGTTCCTGCCAAAGCTGGACACCATCGAGGATATTCGGCGTTACGAAAACAGCGCCAATCGTCTCCGTACAAAAAGGAAGTCCGGCAATGCTTGAGCAAGTGAACGTCTTCTACGAGGGCTGGGGTGAGCGATTGCAATGGGGCACGCTGGTCTCCACGACTGCCCTGACCGGTCGCCCGCTGATCGTGTTCGAGTACAGCAATGAAGCCAGGCAAAGGGGCTTGGAGCTGTCCTCCTACACGCTGCCGCTGGAGGGGACTCAGTTGCGCCGAGATTTCCCAGACCACCAACTGTACTTGCCAGGGCCTGTTTACGACTCCTTGCCGGATGGGTGGGGCATGTTGCTGATGGACCGTATGTTCAGGCGCCGCGGGCTCACCACGGCGCGCATCGGCTCACTGGAACGGCTGGCCTACATCGGTAGCAATGCAATGGGGGCCATGACGTTTGAGCCAGTGGCACCCGAAGGGCAGGAGTCTGAAGTCCACATCCCGCTGGAGCAGCTTGCCGCCGAAGTGCAGGAAGTGCTCCATGGAGACGGTGGCGAGTTCCTGCATGCGTTGCTGCTGGTGGGCGGCTCGCCTCAAGGTGCAAGGCCTAAGGCCCTCGTCTATCGCGATCCCGAAACTGGCCGGTTTACCACTGCTGTCACGGCGGGCTTTGAAGCATGGTTGATTAAGTTCCCGGCCAAAGAAGAACATGCCGAGGTGTGCGCTATCGAAATGGTCTACGCCGAATGCCTGCGCATGTGCGGTATCGAGACCCCTGACACGCAGTACTTCAGTCTGCCTAATGGCTTAGCGGCGTTTGCTAGTAAGCGATTTGACCGTCGGGATGGACTGCGCGTACCCATGCAAAGCCTAGCGGCCTTTACGGGGGCAAATTACCGGTCTCCGGGGGTGTTGGACTACGTCAACTTCTTGCGGGCAACACAGATGTGTACCAACGACGTGCGAGAGATGGCGGTGGCCTTCGAACGTGCCGTCTTCAATGTTGCGTTCAACAACAGAGACGATCATCCCAAGAACTTTGCCTACATCATGTCGCAAGACGGTCAGTGGAGACTGTCGCCAGCTTACGACGTGACCTTCTGCGAGGGGCCAAGTGGATATCACCAGATGGATGTGATGGGGGAAGCCCTGACGATTTCCCGCACGCAAATGCTTCGGCTTGCCGAGGAAGCCGAGGTTCCCCCGGACGTTGCAGGCAGAATGATTGACGGCATTTGTGATGTGGCGAGCCGGTTTGCAAGCATCGCCGAGGACCTATGCCCACAGGTTATTACTCAAGACACCTTGCGCACGATCCAATGCCGCATCGATCAGAACATAGCTCGGTTACACCACGGTCATGCGGGCAGCAGTCGCCGCTGAAGATCGGGAGGAGCGGGCGACTCTCATAATCAATGCTGCCGTGTGCCTCAAGCACGTAGGGCCCTGTGCCGCCGAAGACGTGGGGGTTGCCGGATGACCAAGGCTTGGTATTGATTTGAGCCTTAAACTCACCTGATTGAGTTGGGATATCGCCTTGGTACACACAGTGAGCGTCGCCGCTACCGTTGACGCTTCATTCCTTGGCAAACACCAGCTCTGCAAACGGTAAATACGCCTACTGAACGCCAGAATTAAGGTTGATGGTGTCCGCCTGTTTTAGACCTGGGGCATCCTTTTCAAAGCATCCATAGCATGCCCTCAGATATGCCCCCAGATGCCTCGTACTCTGGAAATGGGTAGATCTCCATGGCCTAAGCCGGAAATGATCAGGCTGAACAGCCTGCCCGACAACGCCTAAAGACTCTCAGGGTCGCCAAAAAACATCTGAATCCGCGACCGCAACCACCGTTCCCCCGGATCATTATCCTGCGAGCCACGCCACGCCATATGCAGTTCAAAGCTGCGCACCGGCAGGGGTGGGTCTTCGGCGCGCAGGCCGCCGGCGGAGGTCAGTGCGTCGGCTGCATAGTCCGGCACAGTGGCCAGGATGTCGGTGCCGGCCAGCAGGGTGCCCAGCCCGTTGAACTGCGGCACGGCGAGGACGACGTGGCGTTTGCGGTCGAGTTTTTCCAATTCTTCATCGATAAAGCCGCTGAGGTCGCCTGCGAACGACACCAGCGCGTGGGGGCGGGCGCAGAAGTCGTCCAGGCTCAGGGAGCCGGGGACGCTGTCGGCGCGCAACAGTTTGGGCAGGCTGCGGCGCAGTACCTTGCGCTTGGCGTTGGCCGGCAAGTCGGCGGTGTAGCTGACGCCGATGGAGATTTCGCCGGAGGTCAGCAGGCCAGGCATCAGGATGTAGTTGACCCGGCGCACCACCAGCACGATGCCGGGGGCTTCGGCGCGCAGACGTTTGAGCAGTTGGGGCAGCAGGGCGAATTCGACGTCATCGGACAGTCCGATACGAAACACCGCGGTGCTGGTGGCCGGGTCGAACTCGGCGGCGCGGCTGACGGCGGTGGAAATCGAGTCCAGGGCCGGGGAGAGCAGTGCGAAGATTTCCACGGCGCGGGCCGAGGGTTCCATGCTGCGCCCGGTACGCACGAACAGCGGGTCATCGAACAACCCACGCAGGCGTGACAACGCCGCGCTGATGGCCGGCTGGCCAAGGAACAATTTCTCGGCGGCGCGGGTCACACTGCGCTCATGCATCAGGGTTTCGAATACAATCAAGAGGTTAAGGTCGACACGACGCAGGTCGTTACGGTTCATCTTGGGTCCTGGAAGAGTCAGCAAGCTTGACGAGAACGGCCATATTCAGAACCTTCAGATTCCATTCAAAAGTATGACCGGCATGAATCTTACGGGGAAAGACTGGTACTCTGCACCGGCTAATTGAGTTTTCCTACGAGTCTTGGGGTCTATTCCTCAGAAGCTGAATCAATGGCAGGCATGTTGACTATTAACGGCGACCGGTGGCCTTGCCCGGAAAGCCCAGATAGAGTTCATGGCATTAGAGGTTACTTTGGCGAGGTTTGCGATGTCCCGCACGATCCGTTTTCACAAGTTTGGTCCGGCCGAGGTGCTCAAGTGCGAAGAGCATGCAGCCGCACAGCCCGCACCGGGCGAAGTGCAGGTGCGCGTCGACGCGATTGGCATCAGTTGGTACGACATTCTCTGGCGTCAGAACCTGGCGTCTTCCCATGCCCGTTTGCCGTCGGGCCTTGGCCATGAGATGGCCGGCGTTGTTGTCGCCCTGGGCGACGGCGTGGACGACTTGGCAGTGGGTGATAAGGTGGCCAGTTTTCCGGCCGAGAGCCCCAATGACTACCCGGTATATGGCGAGCAGATCGTTCTGCCTCGCTCGGCCTTGACCCGTTACCCGGACGTCTTGAGCCCTATTGAAGCCAGCGTGCACTACACGCCGCTGTTGATCGCCTACTTTGCCTATGTGGACCTGGCGCGGGTCAAGCCGGGCCAGTTTGCCCTGGTGACTGACGCCAGCCACTGCGCGGGACCTTCGTTCGTGCAACTGGGCAAGGCCCTGGGTGTGCGGGTGATTGCCGCGACCAAGGACAGCGCGGAGCGTGAGTATCTGCTGTCGCTTGGCGCAGAGAAGGTGATCGTGACTGAAGAGCAGGACCTGCTCATGCAAGTCAACAAATATACGGATAACCGCGGTGTGGATGTGGTGTTCGATGGCCTGGGCGGCCCGCAGATGTCGCTGCTCGGCGACGTGTTGGCGCCCCGTGGCAGCCTGGTGCTGTATGGCTTGCAGGGTGGCAACCAGACGCCTTTCCCGGCCTGTGCCGCGTTCCAGAAGAACATTCAGTTTTTTGTGCACTGCATCGGTAATTTTACCGGCAAGCCGGAGCTGGGCATCATCCAGGACCAGGTGGCATTGCAACGTGCGCTGCGCGACATCAACCAACTGACCGCCGACCGCGTGCTGGTGCCGTTGAAAACCACGGTGTTCCCGTTCAGCCAGTTCGTCGAAGCGCACCGCTACATGGACGAATGCCCGTGTCGCGAGCGGGTTGCCTTGCAGGTTGAGGCTGTTTGAGCTGTAGGAGTATTCGCAAATGAGCGCGCCTGGGTCCGAGTGGATGAGGCAAACACGCCATTTGTCAGGGCTTAACCTGCGCCTGGGTTAAGCCGCCACCGGGCTGTTCTGCCCCGCAAACAATACCTTTGCCCCTTGCGCCGCCCTGAATTCCAGCGCGGCGTTGTTGTGTGGGCGCGATTAACGTGCGGCCGGTTGATCATCTGAACGGGTTTCTGGCGCTGTTCTGTATCTGTTATTCATTATTTGAGTGCCGATAATTGTGCCTTCACTGTCATCTCAAGGACTGAGCAATGATTGACTATCTGAAACTACCGCATCGTTTCGTCGAAACTAATTCGGCCCTGCCTATTTGTATTGAAAGTTTATTGGGAATGCCTGGGCGGTTTTTCAGGGTTCGGGTGAAAGAGGTAAGTAATGTCGGTCAGATATTTCTCTAATTTATTAGTTGGAGCGGTGTAGGACGCTGTCGGATTATTCCTAGGGCTATCCCTTCTTTCGCCGTAGGGCGCGCAGGATCGCGGCTCTCGTCAAAGGTGGTCATTTGGAATGCCACCGGTAACGCTCCGGTGGGTTTGTTGCAAGGTGCTAATGTTGATCCATCCTCGTACCCTGTAACGAGTAATAAACCTACAGATGTAATAGGTCAGGCAATTGCTCTTGGCAGTTGCTTGAAACTGATATTTCAACTCGGGTAGTAAAGCAATGAGCGCAATTCACGAGCAAGCCATGAACTATGTTTATCATCAAGTTCTGCAGCGGTTGATCGGGCACTTTACCCGTGCCGAACGTACGGCACTTCAATTGTTGATCCAGCGAATTGTGGTGGCTGCCGGCGGCATGGAACAAGTCGGTGACTACAAGGTGCTCGTCGCCCATGGCGGTGGTGCTGTCAGCAGCTACACCCTGGCGCTGCTGCGGGCGGCGCAATTGACCATTGCCGGGCGGGCGCCCAAGACCTTTCATCTGCGTGTAGCCACCTTGCGGCATGCGGGCATGACCCAGGCGACACTGGACACCCTGTACCAGGGCTACAGCGCGTTGTTTCTGCACGACGATCCCCGCGTAGACCTGCTCCTGGTGGAAAACCAGGAAGTGCTGCCATTCAATCACCAGCGCCCGCCGTCGAGTGCGGGGCGTGAGGTCAGCCAGCGCAATATGCTGATGATAGGGCACCTGACGTCCGGCGATATCAGGGCGACATTGTGTAACGACACCTACCTGCGCCTGGGGGATTTCTACCAACGGGTCACCACATGGGGTGGCGGGGTGCATGCGGTGGTCAGTGGCGATTCTGCGCGCACGCAAAGCCAATACCTGGCCTGGCTGAAAAAGACGGCCACTACGGCGGGCATCACTCTGCCGCCCGGCAAGTCGTCATCGCTCAGTGCGCTGTTTGCGCGCATGGAGGAGTGGAGCGCCGGTTGCTACCGTGACCTCTACGGCGAACATTATGAGGACATCGACAGCCCGGGCCGGGGCGGGCACCGGCATCTGGCGTATATCGGCATCGACGATCTGCTGGGGGAGGTGGACGTTGCCTCGACACCGCTGCTCACGCAGTTCCTGGCCCGTAAACCGGACCCCTTTGCGTTCCACTTCAGCCATTCGGCGTTCCCTAACCCATTGCTGATGGCGCATTTGCATGGGCTGCAGGCCCAATGCCTGCGGGAGCTGTCCTACGCAGAAGGGGTGGATAGCTTTGTCAGGCAAGCAATGGACGCCATGTACCGCCGGCACATTCCACACCACCTGATTGCCGAGGCAAGCTCAGATGACGGACGGATTCTGTCAGCGACCTATGCCCAGGAATTCTTCGGCCTGGATGAAGGGCAGTTGACCTGCCTGTTGTTCTCACCCTTCATTCACCATGGCGAGCGGCTGGAGGGCTACCTGCGCCAATGCCACCCGGGCATGCTGGTGGCGCTCCCTGAGCTGCACAACGTGTTGCAAGGCAAGCCGGCCGGCGATGTGTTGCAGCAATGGGCAGTCGATACCAGCGGGTTGTCGCTGCCGTTGTTGCAACACCTGTACCGCAAGCGGCCGGTACAGATCGAACGGGGTGCCCAACTGCGCAACCGCCGCCTGGCCCAGGCGCAGGCGGCGCAGTTGTCGGGGCGTTAGCCGCGTGCACCGGTTTGTCAGACCAGGTCAGCGCCAATGACCCTGCGCGGGGAGCGACAGGCGGATTTCGCTTACCAGGCGGTGTACCGCTACATGATCAACCTGATCAACGAGGTCAGCCTGGACACGCCGGTCAAACTGCCGTCCCTGCGGCAGTTGTCGGCACGGCTGAACGTGTCGATCTCGACGATTCAGTACGCTTACTCACTGTTGGAGAAGGAAGGACGGGTCTACTCAGTAGCCAAATCCGGCTATTTTGCCTGGCCGGCTGCGGTCAACCCGCAAATGATGGCGGGTGCCGATCTGCTCGAGCGCTTGTACGTGGCGGCGCGGCGTCCGGCAATGGCCGTGCTCAGTGGTGATGAGCCGGCGCTGCTGGGCTCGCTCGACGGCGCTTTGCTGACGCTGGAGCGCCAACTGGTACGGCGCCATCCGCATCACCTGCAACCCTGGTCGCAACCCTGTGGCGTGTGGGAGTTGCGTACGGCGTTGGCGGCGCGCTACACCTCATCGCCCACGCGTTGCTGGCAGGCCGATGAGGTGTACATCGGCGCAGACGTGCGAGGCGTGCTGGAGATCCTGATTGATGCATTGGGTCTCAAGGGCAGTATGGTGGTGGTCGAGTCCCCTTGTGATTATTTGATCTTGCGCCTGTTGCAGGCTGCCGGTGTGCGGGTCGTCGAGTTGCCTTGGCAGGCCGACGGTTGCCTGGACCTGGCGATGCTCGAACAGCTGCTGCGTCACGAACCGGTGCCCCTGGTGTTGCTGTCATCGGTGGTCAGCCTGCCGTCAGGCAATACGCTGTCGACCGCAGAGCGGCTGCGCGTGGCCCAGTTGCTGGAGCACTATGGCGGCTGGTTGCTGGAGAACGATACATTCGGTGAGCTGAGTTTCGCATCGCCCCCGGTCCCGCTGCGCAACCTGGTCAACCCGGAGCGGTTGATCGTGTTCTCCTCGTTCGAAAAGGTACTCGGGCCGGAAGCGCCGTTTGGTTATGTCTTGTCGCGACACCTGAGCGGCGAGTTGCAGCGCCAATTTCTGCTGCGCTCATTCAGGCTGTCGTCGATCCGTCAACGCGCCATCGCCCAGCTTTACCAGAACGGGCGGTTCGACCAGCACCTGCAGACGTTGCGCGAGCACTTGTGCGAACAGGCAGAGGCCATGAGTGAGCGCCTGGATGCCCACCTGGAGGGGCGCGTGAGCTATCGCATGCCCATCGCCGGGGCAAGCTTCTGGTTGGAATCGGTGGCAGCGGTGGATATGCGTCAGGTGTTCCAGCGCATGGTCGCGCAACACGTGGTGATTGCTCCGGGTGAGTTGTTCAGCCTCAGCGGCTTGCATTCCCAGCATCTGCGGCTCAGCCACACGTTCAGTGGGCAGCTGAACCTTGATATCACCCTGGATTGCCTGGCACAGGCATTGCGCCAGGCGCAGATCGACTAGCGTATGAAAAATCTCCAATCACTGTCGGATCGATATCGTCGCGAAGTAGTCCAACTCCCAGTAAACTGTCACTTTTTCCGAATCCTTCTTTTCGAGGTTTATGCATGACTATCAGTCCTTTTGCGGGCAAGCCGGCGCCAGCTCAGTTGCTGGTGGATATCCCGCGACTGGTCACGGCCTATTACACCGGCCAGCCTGATGCAGCAATCTCCACTCAACGCGTGGCCTTCGGCACCTCCGGGCATCGTGGCAGCTCGTTCGAGCTGAGTTTCAACGAATGGCATGTGCTCGCCATAAGTCAGGCCATCTGCCTGTACCGTGAAGCCCAAGGGATCAATGGCCCGCTATTCGTGGGCCTGGATACCCACGCCCTGTCGACGCCGGCCGGCGCCAGCGCCCTGGAGGTCCTGGCCGCCAATGGCGTGCACGTGATGCTGGCCGAAGGGGATGAATACACCCCGACACCGGCAATTTCCCACGCCATTATCTGCTACAACCGTGGCCGCACCAGCGGCCTGGCGGACGGCATCGTCATCACGCCATCCCATAACCCGCCGCAAAGCGGTGGCTACAAGTACAACCCGCCCAATGGTGGCCCGGCCGACACCCACGTGACCAAGTGGATCGAAGCCAAGGCCAATGAACTGCTGGCCAATAAACTGGCCGGCGTCAAGCGCATCACCCATGCGCAGGCGCTCAAGGCCGACACCACTCATCGGCATGACTACCTCAACAGCTACGTGGCCGACCTGATCAACGTGATCGACATGGACGCCATCCGCAGCGCGGGCCTGCGCCTGGGCGTCGACCCATTGGGCGGAGCAGGGGTGCGCTACTGGTCGGCGATCGCTGAACACTACCGCTTGAACCTGGACGTGGTGAACACCGAAGTCGACGCCACCTTCCGCTTCATGAGCGTGGATTGGGACGGCCAGATCCGCATGGACCCGTCTTCGAGCTATGCCATGCAAGGGTTGATCGGCCTCAAGGAGCGTTTCGACGTCGCCTTCGCCTGCGACCCGGACCATGACCGCCATGGCATCGTCACCCCGTCCGGTGGCCTGCTGGCGCCGAACAACTACCTGGCAGTGTCGATTGACTACCTGTTCCAGAACCGTCCTGACTGGCGCGCCGATGCGGCCGTGGGCAAGACCGTGGTCAGCAGCGGCTTGATCGATCGCGTCGCCGCGCGCATCGGGCGTCGCCTCTACGAAGTGCCGGTGGGTTTCAAATGGTTTGCCGACGGGCTGTTCGAAGGCTCGCTGGGCTTTGGTGGCGAAGAAAGCGCCGGCGCCTCGTTCCTGCGTAAAGACGGCAGCGTGTGGAGCACTGACAAGGACGGTTTGATCCCGGCCTTGCTGGCCGCGGAAATGACCTCGCGCAAAGGCCAGGACCCGAGCCAGATCTACCGTGGCCTGACCGATGCCCTGGGCGAGCCGTTCGCGATCCGCGTCGACGCCAAGGCCACCCCGGCGCAAAAAGCGCTGCTGGGCAAGCTGTCGCCGGAGCAGGTCACGTCCACGCAGTTGGCCGGGGAAAGCATCCAGCAAATCCTCAGCCATGCGCCGGGCAATAACCAGGCAATCGGTGGCTTGAAGGTGATGACCGAAAACGGCTGGTTCGCCGCACGCCCATCGGGTACTGAGGATATCTACAAGATCTACGCCGAGAGCTTTATTGGCGAAGATCACCTCAAGCAGTTGGTGGAAGAAGCGCAGGTGCTGGTCGACGGCGCGATTTCCGAGTGATACCACTCAGTTTCTGAAAAGACTGTCACCGTGGCGAGGGAGCTTGCTCCCGCTGGGCCGCAAAGCGGCCCCCGCTTTTGATTTGAAAAGACTGGACCTGCTACGCAGTCCAGCGGGAGCAAGCTCCCTCGCCACAGTTCATCCATGCCGCCGGCCGTCAGGCCAGATCGACCAGCACAATCTCGCTGTCCTCAATCGCCGTTACGCGCAATACCTGCTCATCCTGCACCGCAACACCGTCGCGAGCTTGTGCACGCAAGCCGTTGACTTCAATCACGCCGGTCGCCGGCACCAGATACGCACGCCGCCCGCTGTCCAGCCGGTATTCGGCGCTTTCCCCGGCTTTCAGGTTCGCTGCCACCAGGCGCGCGTCCGCCCGAATGCGCAGGCTCTCGCTGTCTCCGGCCTTGCCGCTGGCCAGGGTCACAAAACCCTCGCGGTCACCTTTGGGAAACGGTTTGGCGCCCCAGGACGGCGGCAACCCCGATTCGTTCGGGATAATCCAGATCTGGAAAATCTTGGTCGGTGTGGCTTCCAGGTTGTATTCGCTGTGGGCGATCCCGGTGCCGGCGCTCATCACCTGAACGTCGCCAGCCTCAGTGCGACCCTTGTTGCCCAAATTATCGGCGTGGCTGATCGCGCCCTCACGCACATAGGTGATGATTTCCATATCGCGGTGCGGGTGCTGCGGAAAACCGGTGCCCGGCGCAATGATGTCGTCGTTCCACACCCGCAGGTTGCCCCAGTGCATGCGCTTGGGGTCGTGGTATTCGGCGAATGAAAAGTGGTGATGAGCGTCCAGCCAGCCGTGATGGGCGCCGCCCAACGTATTGAAGGGTCGAAGTTCAAGCATGATCGTCTCCTGTGAATGAGCGCATTTTCCGGCAGCGGATGATCGATAAAAAGCGTAAAAAGTGCCTTATTCCTATCAGTCGATTAGATGGGTTGCGCGTGTTTTGACTTTCACTTCATCGCCTAACTGCATGACGATAAAGCAATTGGCTGGAACTGAGCGCCGTTTCCGGCGACCATGGCGCACTTGTCGAAGCCAGTCCATCGCAGGAGTCCGCGTGCCGCAACAAAAGCCTGATCTACCGCCCGAACTGCGCCCACTGGCCGAAATGCCGCTACTCAAGCGTCTGGCGGCGCGCCTGTTTGGGCATGGCCTGACCCGTTTGCGGGCCCAGCACCGGTTTTCCTGGCTGCATGGCCAGGCGGATGGGTTTCGCAGCGGGCACGAGGCCGGCGTGGAGTACGGCTACCGCGAGGGTAAGGCCGATGGTATCGAGGAAGGCCGGCAAGTCCTGTTGATTCGTGACTTTCGACCGGACGAGCATCGCGCGCCGGGGATCGACGACAGCCTGTTCGATGATTGGCGCCTGCCGCTGACCGCCGAGGTGAAAAAACGCATGAAGGCCGACGTGGCCCGATTGCTGCCCGAGCATGCCCAGCCCAGTGCGGCGCAGTGGAAGATGATCTTCAGCGACACGCCCTCGACCTCGGTGATTGCCGGGGCGGGCGCAGGTAAATCCACCTCCCTGGTGCTGCGTATCCTGCTGTTGACCCATTATCTGGGCTTCGAGCTCAGCTCGATGACGGTGGTGACCTTCACCCGCGAATCACGTAAAGACTTCATCAACAAACTCATGCAGATTCTCAGCCTGTGGGGCCAACCCCTTGGTCTCAAAGAGGCCCAGGCGGTGGTGCGTACCTTTCACTCGCGCATTTTGCCCATGGTGCGCAGTCTGCCGGGCTTTGAACGGCTGCAAGCCTTCGAGAACCTCGGCAGTGGGGTTGAAGACGCCGACAGCAACCCGTTCGACCTGCGGATCAGCGACGCGCAGCGCCAACAGCTGAATGCCTGCTACCACCACTTGCATGGTCGCCATGAACGCTTCCGTGAACTGATCGTGCCGCTGGCGCGCCAGGGCCTGCAGCTCAAGGAACTGGAGCGCGACCACCCGGATGTGCAAAAGCGCATGGCGGTGACCGAATTGGCGGCCAAGCGTGATGAAGAACTCTGCGATGTGATCGAAGACCTGTGGTTTCGTGCCGGCGCCTGGCCGATAAAAGGCATTGAGCCCAGCCGCCAGACCTTCGAGATCAACGGTGCGCAGTTTCATTGCCATGGCTACATCGCTGAGCTGGACGCTTGGGTGGTGTTGGGCTTCGATCCTCGGGAGAATGCCCAGATCACACGCCCCAATGCCAAACTGTCGGTGCGTGCGGAGTGGGCGGTAAAGCGCACCTTGTTTCAAGCTTTCTGCCGCAAGCCTTTGATTTGGCTTGATAATTACGAATCATCGAAGCGGCTTTTGGGCAGCCTGGCGGGGGATGCCACGGCGGGCCCCGGGTTTGACTACAAGGTTAAAGGTGAACTGGCGTCGGCGCCGCTGCTGGACAGCTTTGTCACGGCTGCCGGCTTTATCGAAAACCTTGGCCTGGACGTACCCACTGCCGTGGGCCGGATGAGCTTCGCCAAGGACGACCCCGATCGGTTCTTCTTCGAGGCCCTGAGCATTTTCTGGAAAGCCCTGGAAGACCATCTGCTCGACCAGTCGCCGCCGATCATGACCTACAACCGCATGTTCTCGCTGTTCGGTGAAAACACCCCGGAAAACCTCAAGTTGCTCAGCGACCCGCTGTTGCGCCCGATGTCGCACCTGATGATCGATGAGTTCCAGGACGTGTCGCCGCAGATCGTGTCGTGGCTCCGCGCCAGCCTGCGTGAAATCCGCAGCCGTGGCCCGGCGATGCACGTCGGGCGTGGGGCGCAGCGTTCTTCGTTACTCTGCGTAGGGGACGACTGGCAGTCGATTTATGGTTGGCGCGGCAGTTCGCCCCAGTATTTCATTGCGTTCAACCAGGAATTCCCGTCACCCGCGACCACCCGTGTGATGCTCGGCGAGAACTACCGCAGCCACCAGCACATCATCGACGCCGCCGAGCATGTGGTGCGCAGCGCCCCGGCGATTCCCGGCAAAAAAGCCAAGGCCAGCGGCGCACCCAAACCCTTGGTCCCGGTTGCGGTGCTTGATCGCGATGACGCCATGCTGGGCCGCACGCTGGTAGAGCATTATCAAAAAGGCGATTCGGTCTTGATGTTGTATAGAAAAAGCAGCGATAAGTTATTGATTCAAGAGCATATTTGGTCTGTAGTTAATCTGGATTCGAGCTTGCCGCCAGCGGCTCGCAGGTTGAAACAGCTGACTTATCACAGCGCCAAGGGCCTGCAGGCGGATGCTGTTTTTCTGCTGGGCGATTGCCAGCATGTCACCAGTTCGCCCTACAAGAACCAGGTCTACCGCATGGCCGGGCTGGGCAAGGACGGCGACAGCGAGCCCTATGACACGGCGCAAAAAGACGAAGTGCTGCGCCTGGCTTACGTCGGTATCACCCGTGCGGTGAGCCACTGCTATTGGTATGTCGAGAAACCGGAGGGCCAGGGCGTGAATGTGCCCAGGGCCTCGGAGCGGGTAGATGGCAAGAAAGCGTTCTTCGACGACCGGCGTGGATGACTCCGGCAGGGCCGCTCACGACGGCCCGGGCAAGGCATCAAGCCCGCAAAGACAGCGGTGGTACAAAGGACTCCAACTCATCCTCCACCGCCTCGATGATGCGCTCTACATCAGAGGCATTCATCACGGTGGCGCAGGGGATGCCGGCGATGGCGATCAAGGTCTCGCCGCTGGCCCGGTCGAACAGGCGCACGATCATGCTGCCAGGCGCATCCATGCTGCCTTCGAAACCCATCGGATGAAAATGCCAGCGCATCAGCTGGCAGGCGTTGGGGAACGTCACTTTGTTCAGGTTGCCGTGCATATTGCCCACCTTGTTCATTGAGCGCTTCCTTTAGCTCGCGGCAGGGCCAGGACCGTCAATGGTCATGGTTTGAAGAATTTCAAAAATAGCATTCGTTCGTAACCGTCATGTGACTTTTTTGTCCCGTTCGGCAGTTGTTTACTGACTCTTTGATGTAGGTCATGTCCTGGTTCAAATCAGGCAAAAAGCCATTAGTGATCAGCGCTGATCGACCCTTGAAGCGGTCGTGATAATTCGGCAGTCTCACCATTTACCCGCCACAGAGCCTTATATGCCCGACAGCGCCTCGGCCGATGATTGCCAAACCACCCGGGCCACGGCTGAACTGGTGTTGCGTCACCACCTGTGTTGGCGCCATCGCGACCTGGATGGGGTCATGGCCTACTACCATCCGGACATCCAGTACCACGACTTCTTCCAGAACCGCGTGGTGGGCTACGCCGAACTGCGTGAGTACCTGCAAGCCAGCATGCCGCGTGGGCCCGATGAGGCCATCGCCCATGCTGACCGCATTCGCGCCGACGGTGACACGGCCTTCATCCAGTACTGCATCACCTTGCGCGGCGGCCAGGGGTTAGTGTCGTTCCGCACCAGCGAAGCGATCACCGTGCGTGACGGGCTGATCTGGCGGGTCAATGAATACGCATCCCTGGTGCATGAACAACCGGCCCAGGCCATACGCCCGACCGTCAGTCGCCTGGGCCTGTCGCCGCACCAGTTGGGGCATATGGCCAACGACCTGCAGCAGTATTTCCAACAGCAGCAACCCTATCTGGACCCGGAGCTGGATTTGCAACGGGTGGCCAAGGCGTGTGGCTACAGCCGCAATCAGATGTCCTACCTGCTGAACCAGGTGCTCGGGCAGAGCTTCTACCGCTACGTCAACCAGGCACGGCTCCAGCACTTGTTGGCCGAGTTGGACAAGGCCACGTCGCCGATAAAAGTCGATGAGCTGGCGTTCGCTGCGGGTTTCAACTCGTTATCGGCGTTTTACAGCGCATTTCGCCAGCACACCGGGCAGTCGCCCAAGGCTTACGTCAAGCAAATTTCTCTGCGTGCACGCGCGCAAGACAGCCCATAACCTCACGCCCTAGGATCGTCCCTATCGAAATGAGGTAGGGGAGCCCGGCATGCCGGCATGGCGCAAGATCAGTTTATGGATGGACCAGTTGGACGACCCGCTGTTGGCGCGGCCGGCGCTGGCCCATGACCTGGATGTCAACGTGGCCATTATCGGTGCCGGTTATACCGGGCTGTGGACCGCGTATTACCTGAAGCGCCAGGCACCCGAGCTGAAAATCGCGATTATCGAGGCACACACCGCAGGTTTTGGCGCGTCGGGCCGCAACGGTGGCTGGCTGATGGGCAACCTGTTGGGTGAAGACCGCTTGTTGGCGGGCCTCGACCCGCAACAACGCCGGGCCTCATTCGATCTGTTGCACGGCATTCCGGATGAAGTGGCCCAGGTGTTGGCCCGTGAAGGGATCGACTGCGACTACCGCAAAGGCGGTGCCCTGTATTGCGCCGCACGCTACCCCGAACAGGAGCGCAGCCTGCGTCGTTACCTGGACAAACTCCACGCCCAGGGGCTGACTGAACACGACTACCGCTGGTTGAGCCCGCAACAGTTGGCCGAGCAGATCCGTATCGCCAAGCCCTATGGCGGCATCTATGCGCCGCATGTCGCGACGATCAACCCCGCCAAGCTGGTGCGCGGCCTGGCGCGGGTGGTGGAGAACATGGGGGTGACGATCTACGAAAACAGCCCGGTGACCCATTGGCAGTCCGGCCGCCTGCGCACCGCCCAGGCCAGCGTGCGCGCCGCCTGGGTGGTGCCGGCGGTGGAAGGCTACGCCAACACATTGCCGGCCCTGGGGCGTTATCAGTTGCCGGTGCAAAGCCTGATGGTCGCCACCGAGCCGCTGTGCGCCGCGACCTGGGATGAAATCGGCTTGAGCCATGGCCAGGCGTTCGGCGAAAGCAGCCGTCAGGTCACCTACGGCCAGCGCTCAGCGGACAATCGCCTGGTGTTCGGGGCCCGTGGCGGCTATCAGTTCGCGGGGAAGTTGCGACACAACTTCGATCTGACCGACAGCGAAGTCGAGCTGCGTCGTTACCTGTTTGGTGAACTCTTCCCACAGCTGAAGAAGGTACGAATTACACACTCCTGGGGCGGCAACCTCGGCATGTCACGCAACTTCCGGCCACATATGTTGTGTGACCACAAGACCGGTATCGCGCTGTCTGGCGGTTATGGCGGGGAGGGCGTCGGCGCCACCAACCTGGGCGGGCGCACCTTGGCTGACCTGATCCTGGGCCTGGATACGCCATTGACCACCCAGCCCTGGGTGATCCGCGAGCGTGGCTTGGACGCACTCAAGCCCTGGGAGCCCGAGCCCTGCCGCTGGCTGGGCTACAACGCGATCATTCGCAGTTTTGTGCATGAAGACCAGGTGTTGGCCGACCCCCATACCGCGCCCTGGCGGCGCAAGTGGGCGAGCGCCGTGGCCGGCTTCATGGAAGGTTTCATGCACTGATCGTTTGACTCGCACGAACGCTTTGGATCCTTGATCGCCTGCCATAACAACAGCCCTGAAACCGCCAGGAAATCGAACCATGAAAGTCATTGCCCTGTTTCCCCTGATATTAGCGGCGTCTATCAGCCAGGCCGCTGAGACAGTGAAAATTTACAACTGGTCGGACTACATCGCGCCCGACACCACCAAGAACTTCCAGAAAGAAACCGGCATCGGTTTCACCTACGACGTGTACGACAGCAACGAGACCCTCGACGGTAAGTTGATGACGGGGCAATCGGGTTATGACGTGGTGTTCCCGTCCAACCACTTCATGGCCCGGCAGATCGAGGGCGGCGCGCTGAAGAAGCTCGACAAGCACCAATTGCCCAACTGGAAAAACCTCAACCCGGTATTGCTCAAGGCTTTGGAAAACAACGACCCGGGCAACGCCCACGGTTTTCCCTACCTGTGGGGCAGTACGGGCATCGGCTACAACATCGACAAGGTCAAGGCCGTGCTCGGCGACGACGCGCCGGTGGATTCCTGGGACTTGATCTTCAAACCGCAAAACATGGCCAAGCTGCAAAAGTGCGGGGTGGCGATCCTCGACAACGGTCCGGAACTGTTGCCGGCCGCGCTGAACTACCTGGGGTTGCCGCCCCACAGCAAGCAGCCTGAAGACTACAAAAAAGCTCAAAACCTGCTGATGAAAGTGCGGCCGTATGTGGCGTACTTCCATTCCTCGAAATACACCGCCGACCTGGCCAATGGTGACATCTGTGTGGCTGTCGGTTTCTCCGGCGACATCCTGCAAGCCGAAAGCCGTGCCAGGGAAGCCAAAAACGGCGTGAACATCGGCTACAACATCCCCAAGGAAGGCGCTGCGATCTGGTTCGACATGGTCGCCATGCCCGCCGACGCGCCCGATGAAAAAGCCGGCTACGCGTTCATGAACTACCTGCTGCGCCCGGACGTGATGGCCAGCATCACCAACTACGTGCACTACGCCAATGGCAACAGCGCGGCCGACAGCCTGGTGGACCCGATGATCAAGGCCGACACCAAGGTGTACCCGAGCCCGGAAATGATGGGCAAATTGTTTGCCCTGGAGGCGATGCCGCTGAATATCGACCGGGTGCGTACACGGGTGTGGAACACCATCCGTACCGGCCGCTGAAGTTCGTAGTGAGCGGGCTTGCCTGTCAGTTGAGCGATAAAGCGGGCGATGAATAAATTGTGGGAGGGGCGGTGCGACGATTCGACTTGCTCCCGATAGGCCGCGCAGCGGCCTCAAAAATGGGCCTGCTACGCAGTCCATCGGGAGCAAGCCCCCTCCCACAGTGACCGCGTTAATCCTTAACTGACTGGCATTAGGGCAAGCCCGTTCACTACAAGGCTGCGTTCGGTATCAGGCGGTTTAACTGGTGGGACTAGGGGTTAACGCGGACGTGATGGCCAGTTTTACCAATTACGTGCACTAAGCCAATGATAAAAGGTGCGGCAGGCCGCCTATGGAGCCGGCCACCATGGCAGGCGCGGTCCATAGAGTTTCTAGCGATTAAAAACCGATTTCTTAGACTGTCATTTCTGACAGGTTTTATTTTTGGGCGATTGACTTAAGCTCCTGATGCCTATTAGTCATCAAATGAAAAAAGGAGTTTTTATGCCAAACGTCCCTAATATCGTCCTGCCGAAAATCAGCCCGTTCGGCAGTATGGTGGGTGCGGTAACCACTGGCGGTGTGCCGAGTATTTTCATATCGACATCGGTCTATCGCGACGAACAAAGCGGAAATATTCGATTTTTTGGCAGGATGGAAGGTTCAGATCCGCTAGCGCCAGCAATCATCCAGGTCGAGATTAAGGGTGTTGACACGCCAAGCGGTACTTACACATTAGCGGACAAAGTAGTGAGTGTTACTTACGTTCCCCATGGCTCAACTCAGGGCCGCCCAGCAGTCAGTGCCGAGGTGCTGTTTATTACGTCCGGTCCGATTGTGTGGATTCGAGGACGTGTGGAGGCTAAAACCCGGGAGGGGAATGGGATAGACGTTGTGTACAATATCTTCGGAAAGGTTTGAAAGGCTCAAAACCGACAGTGCGGCTTTCTGACGTCGACTTCAGAAAGCCGCTCTTTATTGGGTAGTGACACCCGGCCCTCAGGGATTCTCCAGATCATGCCCCAACGACTGGATAAACAACGAAAACAGCTCCGGTTGTGACGAGATATCCAGCTTCGCGTACAGATGTCGCCGATGCACCTTCACGGTGTCCGGCGAAATGTTCAGGCGCTCGGCCATGGCCTTGGACGAGAACCCACGCAATACCAGCCGGGCGACTTCCAGCTCACGCTCCGACAGCACGCCGCAGCCGAAATGGCTCAGGGCGTCCCTGATCTGGCTGTCCATCGCCGGCACTCGCTGAGTGCTTTGCTGCCAATGCTGCTGCATCAAGGGCAGCACCCACGCCGCCAGCGTGGTCATCAGCCCGCTTTCTTCAAAACTGAACCGGCGTTGCATGCCCAGCGACAATGACAAAGTGCCTGCCCCCGGCAATTGCAGGATGAACTGCACCTCATCTTCCAGGACGTTGTCGTGGAAGTAGTTGAGGAAGTATTCACTCTGGCGAAAATGGTCCGGCGCCACCTCTTCGAGGCGGTACACACCGCTGAGGTAGCCTTCGCGGCACGCCTGGAAAAACGGGTCGAGCAAATACAAGCCATTGAGGTAAACCAGCATCGACGCCGGTTTGCTGCTGGGCTGGGCGTCGTATTCCTCCAGCGCCTGGGGCGGGCCTTCCAGTGGGTAGAAGATCGCCAGGGCGTTGTCGAAGGGCAGGCACTGATGCAGTAACAGCACCAGTTGTTTCCAGAACCGCTCGGTGCCGATCTGTGACAGGGTGCGCCCCAGCCCTGCATGCATGCCGATTTCCCTGAACAGGCTCATTTAAACGGCTCCCGGCCTCGAATAGATCGGTCAAGGGTTGGGTTTTTGCCGGGGGCCGTCAAGGGGAGTACCCCAATAGGGGAATTGGCTGACACCGTCGCAGCCGATACCTTCGTGCTCATTCAGCGGGAAACATATCCCGCAACCCATCCGGTTTTTCGTTTCTGCCTCACACCAAAAACAACGACAGAGGATAACGATATGAGTGCTTCTCCCGCGCCAGACGGCGTGCTCAAGCCGACCTTGAGCGTCTTCGATGTGGTGGCCATCACCGTTTCGGCGGTCACTCCGGCCAGTTCCGTGTTCGTCATCGCGCCCTTTGCCATTCAACAGGCCGGCAGTGGTGTGTTCCTGGCCTTTGTGATGGCCGCTTTGCTCGCACTGATGTTCGCCTTCTGCTACGCCGAACTGGGGCGTGCCCATAACAGCGCAGGGGGTGAATATGTCTACGCCAAGCGCGTGTTCGGCGGCATGGCCGGTTATGCGACGTTTTTGACCGTGCTGGTCATGTTGCTGTTTATCCCGCCGGTACTGGCAACGGGAGCCGCGACGTATCTCAATAACGCCTTGGGCACGAAATTCGATTCGCAAACCGTAGCCCTGGTGATCGTAGTGTGCAGCTACGCACTGGGCATACTCAATATCAAGCTCAATGCCTGGATCACCGGCACTTGCCTGTTGCTGGAAGTGGCGGCACTGCTGGTGATCGTGTGTATCGGCTTCGGTAACCCGGTGCAGCCGGCCAGCGTGCTGTTGCAACCGCAGATTGTCGAGAACGGCATGTTGCATCTGGCGCCCTGGGGCCTGGTGATCGGCGCGGTCGGTATCGGCCTGTTTTCGTTCAATGGCTATGGCCCGGCCGTGCTGCTGGCCGAAGACATGAAGTGTGGCGGCAAAGGCGTACACAAAGCCGTATTGTGGTCGCTGGGGCTGGTGGTGGTGATTGAGCTGGTGCCGATCACCGCGTTGCTAATCGGCGCGCCGTCGCTGAGTGCGATGATCAGCAGCCCGGACCCCATCGGTTATCTGTTGACCAGCCACGGCAATGAAACCCTGTCACGCCTGGTCAGCGCGGGGATCTTCCTGTCGGTGTTCAATGCCATCGTCGCCATCGTCATCCAGATCGGCCGCGTGGTGTTCAGCAGTGGCCGCGATGCGCTGTGGACGCCGACCATCAATCGCTGCTTCACGCGTATCCACCCGCGTTGGGATTCACCCTGGTTGGCTACGCTGTTTCTGGCGGTTCCCTCGGCGTTGCTGAGTTTCAGCTCCAATTTGGCGGACCTGACCTCATTCAGCGTATTGCTGATCATGCTGGTGTACTTGGTGGTGGCGTTGAGTGCGCTGATGAGCCGGGTGCTGCTGCGTGATCGTGAGCATCCGTACCGCATGCCGCTGTGGCCGCTGCCGGCGTTACTGGCGGTGCTGGGGGCGGGTTATTTACTGACGACCCTGATCGCGGCTGCGTCGGTCCGGGACATCATGATCATCATCGGCTTGCTGGCCACGTCGGTGATTTTGTATTGCATCAGTGGCCGGTTGAGTCCGGCGTTTCAGAAATTGTAAGGAGTGGTTATGCGTGCACGTCAATTGGGCATCACGTTGGGGCTGGGCACGCCCGGCGAATTGAATGCAATCACCGATGTACCGGGCGTGCGGGTCGGCCACGCCACGCTCAAGACCTGCATCGACGGCAAACAGGTGCGCACCGGCGTCAGCGTCATCCAGCCACGGGCCGGGGAGGCGCGCCATCAACCATGCTTTGCCGGCTATCACGTGCTCAATGGCAATGGCGACGCCACTGGCCTTGAATGGATCAGCGAAGCGGGGCTGCTGACCACGCCGCTGGCGATCACCAACACCCACAGCATCGGCGTGGTGCGCGACACGTTGATCGCCCTGGAGCGTGAGCGCCTGGCAGACCCGGCCGTGTATTGGTGCATGCCGGTGGTGATGGAAACCTACGACGGCCTGCTGAATGATATCTGGGGCCAGCACGTCAAGCCTGAGCATGTGCGCACGGCGCTGGATAACGCTGAATCCGGCCCGGTGCAGGAGGGCGCGGTGGGCGGCGGTACCGGGATGATCTGTCACGAGTTCAAGGGCGGAATCGGGACGGCATCGCGGCGCTTGCCGGCGCAGCAGGGGGGCTGGACGGTCGGCGCGCTGGTGCAGGCCAACCATGGCAAACGCCAGGAACTGCGTGTGGATGGCTACCCGGTGGGGCGTCATCTGATGGAGATCCCTTCGCCGTTCGCCGAACGCGGTACGCCCGGCATGGGCTCGATTGTGGTGATCCTCGCCACCGACGCGCCGTTATTGCCGCACCAGTGCCGACGCCTGGCACAGCGTGCCTCGGTCGGTATCGCCCGCACCGGTGGCGGCACTGAAGACTCCAGTGGCGATCTGTTCCTGGCGTTCGCCACGGGCAACCAGGCGATCCCGCCAGCCGATTACGGGCGCAAGGACCTACCGCTGAGCACGCCCCTGCAGATGGTGAACAACGACCATATTTCACCGCTGTTCAGCGCGGCGGCAGAGGCGGTGGAGGAGGCGATCATCAATGCCTTGCTGGCCGGTGAAGACATGACCACGCAAGACGGCATCAGCGTGCCGGGACTTACCGGCGAGAGGCTGATCAGCGCGTTGAACAAGTCGGGTTGGAGTGTGGCCCGGTAATAGGGGACAAAGCACTTTAATAGTGCAGATAGTGGCTCTTTAATGTTGTAGATGACACCGTGACAATATATTGGATCCATTTATCAAGTGTGCCGCTCAACTTGAGCGGCTTTACCGATATTTAATATTTAAATAACAGTGGGCGACAATTGGCCGCGCAGAAGCAATGGCCCCCAATAAATGCTGGAGAGCACTTCCTCAAGTTGAATCTACGTCACAGTTTCAATGCGGAAATATTTGTAGACGAAAGATTTCAGGTTGTGTCAGTTTCGATACGCCTTCAAAAGAGGCGAGTGATAGGACGATCTCGCCCGCGAGGTTCCTATCGAACAAAGACTGATGCACTTGCAAACAAGGAAGTACGTTTATGTCAAAAGTAAAAGACAAAGCTATTGTTTCTGCAGCGCAAACCAGCACAGCGTATTCGCAGATCGATAGTTTCAGCCATCTGTACGACCGTGGCGGCAACCTCACGGTCAATGGCAAACCGTCCTACACCGTGGACCAGGCAGCGACCCAGCTGCTGCGGGATGGTGCTGCGTACCGGGACTTTGATGGCAACGGCAAGATCGATCTGACCTACACCTTCCTCACCTCGGCTTCCTCGGCCACCATGAACAAACATGGCATTTCCGGGTTCAGCCAATTCAACACCCAGCAAAAAGCACAGGCCGCACTGGCCATGCAATCCTGGTCGGATGTCGCCAACGTGACCTTTACCGAAAAGGCTTCCGGTGGTGATGCACACATGACCTTCGGCAACTACAGCGGTGGCCAGGACGGCGCAGCGGCTTTCGCCTACCTGCCCGGCACCGGCGCAGGCTACGACGGCACTTCGTGGTACCTGACCAACAACAGCTACACGCCGAACAAGACCCCGGACCTGAACAACTATGGCCGGCAGACCCTGACCCACGAAATCGGCCACACCCTGGGCCTGGCTCACCCTGGCGACTACAACGCCGGGAATGGCAACCCGACCTATAACGACGCGACCTATGGACAGGACACGCGTGGCTACAGCGTCATGAGTTACTGGAGCGAGAGCAACACCAACCAGAACTTCAGTAAAGGCGGGGTCGAGGCTTACTCCTCGGGCCCGCTGATCGACGACATCGCGGCGATCCAGAAGCTCTACGGCGCCAACTACAACACGCGTGCCGGCGACACCACCTACGGTTTCAACTCCAACACCGGGCGTGATTTCTACAGCGCCACTTCCAATGCCGACAAGCTGGTGTTTTCGGTATGGGACGGTGGCGGCAATGACACCCTGGACTTCTCCGGTTTTACCCAGAACCAGAAGATCAACCTCAATGAAGCGTCGTTCTCCGACGTTGGCGGCCTGGTGGGCAACGTGTCCATCGCCAAGGGCGTCACGGTCGAAAACGCCTTCGGCGGTTCGGGCAACGACCTGATCATTGGTAACAACGCAGCCAACCTCATCAAGGGCGGTGCCGGCAACGACATCATCTACGGCGGCGGCGGTGCGGACCAACTGTGGGGCGGCGCCGGCAGCGATACCTTCGTGTACGGTGCCAGTTCCGACTCCAAGCCGGGTGCGGCCGACAAGATCTTCGACTTCACCTCCGGTTCCGACAAGATCGACCTCACCGGTATCACCAAAGGTGCAGGCTTGAGCTTCGTCAATGCATTCACCGGGCATGCCGGCGATGCTGTACTGACCTACGCCTCGGGTACCAACCTGGGTACGTTGGCAGTGGACTTCTCTGGGCATGGCGTGGCGGATTTCCTCGTCACCACCGTTGGCCAGGCGGCAACCAGCGACATCGTAGCCTGATGTAAAGCGCGCGGCGCCACGGCGCCGCGCTCTATGATGGAGCAGAAGATGCCGCGTTTTTCCCATTTGATCGCCTGTGCTTCGCAGGTGTTGTTCGTTTTGGCAGGAGCCCAAGCAATGGCGAGCAGTCTCGTATTACCCTCCAGCGCCCAATTGGCCGGGCATTGGCAGCTCAAGCAACAGGATCAGGTCTGCGCGCTGGACCTGCTGGAACAGGCCAATGCGCTGGCCGGTGATGTCGCCTGTGTCGAACAATGGCTGGGAGACAAACCCTTGACCTGGTCACCGACCCCGGACGGCATCTGGTTGATGAACGCCGAAGGCAGCGGTATTACCCATTTGAATCGCCAGAAAGAAGGCGAATATAAAGGGCGCACCGCCTCCGGTTCGGAAGTTGTATTGCAACGCACGCCTTAGTTAATCGTTATAAGCCTATAACTCGATTTCATAGTTGGCCGTCCCTTAGTCAGGGGGCTGGGCAACTATTGCGCGTATTCGCTTCAGGGAAGATCAATAAATATGGCGAAGTCCCATGCGGTTGTGCCCTTATTCAGGGCATTGGGTGAATACAAAAGTATTTTGATCAGCATCGGCTGTTTCACCGCGTTGATTAACGTGCTGATGCTGGTGCCGTCGATTTACATGCTGCAAGTGTATGACCGCGTGCTGTCCTCCCAGAATGAAACCACGCTGGTGATGTTGACACTGATGGTCGTGGGCTTCTTTGCCTTTGTCGGCACCCTGGAAGTGGTGCGCAGTTTTATCGTGATCCGTATCGGCAGCCAGTTGGAACAGCGTTTCAACCTGCGCGTGTACAAGGCCGCGTTCGAACGCAACCTGCAACGGGGCCAGGGGCATGCCGGGCAGTCCCTGGGCGATTTGACGGTGATCCGCCAATTCATCACCGGGCCTGCGCTGTTCGCATTTTTCGATGCGCCGTGGTTTCCCATCTACCTGTTCGTGATTTTCCTGTTCAACGTGTGGCTCGGCGTGCTGGCCACGGCAGGCGCCGTGATCTTGATCGCATTGGCTTGCCTGAACGAATACCTGACCAAAAAGCCGCTGGGCGAGGCGGGCGCCTTTTCCCAGCAGTCGACGCAGTTGGCCACCAGCCATTTGCACAACGCCGAGACGATCCAGGCCATGGGCATGCTCGGCGCGCTGCGCAAGCGCTGGTTCGCCGTGCATGCGCAATTTCTCGGTTACCAGAACAAGGCCAGCGACACCGGCTCGGTGATCACCTCCCTGAGCAAATCCTTGCGCCTGTGCCTGCAATCGCTGGTGCTGGGCCTGGGTGCGTGGCTGGTGATCAAGGGCCAGATGACCGCCGGGATGATGATCGCCGGCTCCATTCTGATGGGGCGCGTACTCAGCCCGATCGACCAATTGATCGCGGTGTGGAAGCAGTGGAGCTCGGCCAAGCTGGCTTACCAACGCCTCGACAATCTGTTGCGTGAGTTTCCACCGCAAGTCGAACAGATGGCCTTGCCGGCGCCCAAGGGTCAGGTGAGTTTCGAGCAAGTCAGCGCGGGCCCGCCGGGGCGACGCCTGGCCACCCTGCATCAAGTCAGCTTCAACCTGGGGGCCGGTGAAGTGCTGGGCGTGCTCGGCGCATCGGGCTCCGGTAAATCCACCCTGGCCCGCGTGCTGGTGGGTGTCTGGCCGACCCTGGCGGGCACTGTGCGCCTGGACGGCGCGGATATTCACCGCTGGGATCGCGATGACCTCGGCCCGCATATCGGCTACCTGCCCCAGGACATCGAATTGTTCAGCGGCAGCATCGCCGACAACATCGCACGCTTTCGCGATGCCGACCCGGAGCAGGTGGTGAAGGCGGCGCAACAGGCCGGGGTGCATGAGCTGATCCTGCGCTTGCCGCAAGGCTACGACACGGTGCTGGGCGACAACGGTGGCGGCCTGTCAGGCGGCCAGAAACAACGCGTGGCCCTGGCCCGTGCGCTGTACGGCGCGCCGCGCTTGATCGTGCTGGATGAGCCCAACTCTAACCTCGACACCGTAGGCGAAGCCGCGCTGGCCAGCGCCATCGTGCAGATGAAAGCCCAGGGCTCAAGCGTGGTGCTGGTGACGCACCGCTCTTCGGCGCTGGCCCAGGCGGACAAATTGGCGGTGCTCAACGAAGGGCGGTTGCAGGCGTTCGGGCCGAGCCAGGAAGTGCTGCGCGCCTTGTCGGGCCAGCCGGAAGCACCACGGGAAAAGGCCGGAGTGAGCCTTAGCCGTCAGTACCCAGCCGCAAGGAACCCAGGCGCATGAGCAGTACCACTTTCGAATCCCCTTTCAAGCAGCGAGACGCCGGTTTTTTCGTCAAGATGGGCTGGTTGCTGACGGTTGTCGGCGCCGGCGGTTTTTTCCTCTGGGCCAGCCTGGCCCCACTGGACCAAGGCATTCCGGTGCAAGGCACGGTTGTGGTGTCGGGCAAGCGCAAGGCTGTGCAAACCCTCAGCCCAGGCGTGGTCAGCCGGATCCTGGTGAAGGAGGGCGAGGCGGTCAAACAAGGCCAGCCGCTGTTTCTGCTCGACCAGACCCAGCATCAAGCCGACGTGCAGTCGCTACAGGCCCAATACCGCCTGGCCTGGGCCAGCGCCGCCCGCTGGCAGAGCGAGCGCGACAACCAATCCAGCGTCACCTTTCCGGCCGAGTTGAGTGCCAACCCTGACCCGGCGCTGGCGTTGGTGCTTGAAGGCCAGCGCCAACTCTTCAGCAGCCGCCGCGAAGCCTTTGCCCGCGAGCAGGCGGGCATCAGCGCGAACATCGAAGGCGCCAGCGCACAGCTCGATGGCATGCGCCGTGCCCGCAGCGACCTCACTGCCCAGGCGCAATCGCTGCGCGAGCAACTGAGCAACCTGCAGCCCCTGGCCGACAATGGCTATATCCCGCGCAACCGCCTGATGGACTATCAGCGTCAGCTGTCCCAGGTCCAGCAAAGCCTGGCGCAAAACACCGGGGAAAGCGGTCGCGTCGCGCAAGGCATCCTCGAGTCGCGCCTCAAGTTGCAGCAACACCGTGAGGAATACCAAAAGGAGGTGCGCAGCCAACTGGCCGACGCCCAGTTGCGCAGCTTGACCCTGGAGCAGCAGTTGACCTCGGCGGGTTTCGACCTGCAGCACAGCGAAATCAACGCCCCGGCCGACGGCATTGCGGTCAACCTTGGCGTGCACACGGAAGGCGCCGTGGTGCGGGCCGGTGAAACCCTGCTGGAGATCGTGCCCCAGGGCACGCGCCTGGAGGTGGAAGGGCATCTGCCGGTGCATCTGGTGGACAAGGTGGGCACCCATCTGCCGGTCGACATCCTGTTCACGGCGTTCAACCAGAGCCGCACCCCGCGTGTGCCGGGCGAGGTCAGCCTGATCTCCGCCGACCAGATGCTCGATGAAAAAACCGGCGCGCCGTACTACGTGCTGCGTAGCAGCGTCAGTGACGCGGCACTGGAAAAACTCCACGGCCTGGTGATCAAGCCCGGCATGCCCGCCGAGATGTTCGTGCGCACTGGTGAGCGTTCGTTGCTCAATTACCTGTTCAAGCCGCTGCTCGACCGCGCCGGCTCCGCGTTGACCGAGGAATGAGCATGAAGTCAGTGTTCATCACCTTGCTGTTGGCCTGTGGCAGTGCGCAAGCGGCCATGGGCCCGTTCGATGTGTACGAACAGGCCCTGCGTAACGACCCGGTCTTCCTCGGGGCGATCAAGGAGCGCGATGCCGGCCTGGAGAACCGTACCATTGGTCGTGCCGGGCTGCTGCCGAGGCTGTCGTACAACTACAACAAGGGCCGTAACAACTCCGAGGCGCACCTGCCGGATGGACGCGGCGGCTCCTATCGCGACGACCGCAATTACAACAGCTACGGCTCCACGTTCAGCCTGCAACAGCCGTTGTTCGACTACGAAGCCTATGCCAACTACCGCAAGGGCGTGGCCCAGGCGTTGTTTGCCGACGAGAGCTTTCGCGACAAGAGCCAGGCGCTGCTGGTGCGGGTACTGAGTTACTACACCCAGGCGTTGTTCGCCCAGGACCAGATCGACATTGCCCGCGCCAAGAAGAAAGCGTACGAGCAACAGTTCCAGCAGAACCAGCATCTGTTCCAGCAAGGCGAGGGCACGCGCACCGACATCCTGGAAGCCGAGTCGCGTTATGAATTGGCGACCGCCGAAGAAATCCAGGCGCTGGACGAACAAGACGCGTCGCTGCGCGAACTGGGGGCCTTGATCGGCGTGCAGAGCGTCGACATCCATGACCTGGCGCCCCTGAACCAGAGCTTCGCCGCCTTCACCTTGACCCCGGCCAACTACGACACCTGGCATGAGCTGGCGATCAGCAATAACCCCACGCTGGCATCCCAGCGCCAGGCGGTCGAGGTGGCGCATTATGAGGTGGAACGCAACCGCGCCGGGCATTTGCCGAAGATCACCGCGTACGCCAGCTCGCGTCGCCAGGAGTCCGACAGCGGCAACACCTACAACCAGCGCTATGACACCAACACCATCGGTGTCGAATTCAGCCTGCCGCTGTATGCCGGTGGCGCCGTCTCCGCGTCCACCCGCCAGGCCAGCCGCGCCATGGAGCAGGCCGAGTACGAGCTGGAAGGCAAGACCCGCGAGACCCTGATCGAACTGCGTCGCCAGTTCAGCGCCTGCCTGTCGGGGGTGAGCAAGTTGCGCGCCTATCAAAAAGCCCTGGTTTCGGCTGAAGCGCTGGTGGTGTCTACCCGGCAAAGCATCCTCGGCGGTGAGCGGGTCAACCTCGACGCGTTGAACGCCGAACAGCAGCTGTACAGCACCCGTCGCGACCTGGCCCAGGCGCGTTATGACTACCTGATGGCCTGGACCAAATTGCATTACTACGCCGGCAACTTGCGTGACACCGACCTGGCGAAAGTCGATGAGGCTTTCGGCCCGGTGAAATGAGCGTCTAAAAAAACAATAAGGATGGTTTAGATGATCACCGATTCACCTCGCTTCAAACCCTTTACCGCCGGTTCCTTGCTGCTGTTGTCCGTTGCGGCGCAGGCGGCATACACCGAGACCGGTCAAGCGGGTAACCCCGCCAGTTGGCGCACCGCCGAGTTCCAGAGTGACTGGGGCCTGGGACGCATGAAGGCGGATGAGGCCTACGCCGCAGGCATCAGCGGCAGCGGCGTAAAAATCGGCGCCCTCGACTCAGGCTTCGACCCCAACCACCCGGAGGCGGCCAAGGACCGCTTCCACCCGGTCACGGCTACCGGCACCTACGTCAATGGCAGCCCGTTCAGCACTACCGGCGCGCTCAACCCCAACAACGACTCCCACGGCACCCATGTCACCGGCACCATGGGCGCGTCCCGTGACGGCGTGGGCATGCATGGCGTGGCCTACAACGCACAAATCTACGTGGGCAATACCAACGCCAACGACAGTTTCCTGTTCGGCCCGACCCCGGACCCCCAATACTTCAAGACGGTGTACAGCGCGCTGGTCGATTCCGGCGTGCGCGCCATCAACAACAGTTGGGGCAGTCAGCCCAAGGATGTCAGCTACCAGACCCTCGGCGATCTGCACGCCGCCTATGCCCAGCATTACAACCAGGGCACCTGGCTGGATGCGGCGGCGGACGTGGCCAAGGCCGGCGTGATCAATGTGTTCAGCGCCGGCAACAGTGGTTATGCGAATGCCAGCGTGCGCTCGGCACTGCCGTATTTCCAACCGGAGCTGGAGGGGCATTGGCTCGCGGTGTCGGGCCTGGATAAAGCCAACAACCAGAAGTACAACAAGTGTGGCATCGCCAAATATTGGTGCATTTCCACCCCGGGCGCGCTGATCAACAGCACCATCCCCGACGGCGGCTACGGCGTGAAATCCGGCACGTCGATGGCGGCTCCCCACGCCACCGGCGCGCTTGCGCTGGTGATGGAGCGCTACCCGTACATGAGCAATGAGCAGGCGTTGCAGGTGCTGCTGACCACCGCGACGCAGCTCGATGGTTCGATCACCCAAGCCCCCAACACCACGGTCGGTTGGGGTGTGTCGGACCTGGGCCGGGCGATGCACGGGCCGGGGCAACTGCTGGGCGCGATGAACGTGAACCTCGCGGCCGGGCAAGGCGATGTGTGGAGTAATGGCATCACCGATCAGGCGCTGATCCAGCGCCAGGCCGAAGACCGCGCCGAGCACGCCGCCTGGCAGCAAACCTTGCTCGACAAGGGCTGGCAAAACGGCGTGGCCGCGAATGCCAGCCAACAGGACAAGACCGATTACGCCATCGGCACCGCACGCGACCAGGCCGCCGCCCAGCGGGTGTACGAGGGCAGCCTGATCAAGTCCGGCGGCGGGCGGCTGGTCCTCAGTGGCGACAGCACCTATCGCGGTGCGACCACGGTCAACGGCGGCTTGCTGGCGGTCAATGGTTCGCTGGCATCGGCGGTGACGGTCAACGACAGCGGAACCCTCGGCGGCTCCGGGCGGATTGCCGCGCTGTCGGTCAATAACGGCGGCAGCGTGGCGCCAGGCAACTCGGTGGGCACCTTGCAAGTGGCCGGCGATGTGAACCTGGCGGCAGGCTCCACGTACGCCGTGGAGCTGACCCCCACCAGCAGCGACCGCATCGTGGCGGGAGGCAAAGCGCTGTTGGGTGGCGGCACGGTCACCCTCGCGCTGGAAAACAGCCCCACGTTGCTCAGCCAGAGCCAGGTACACAGCCTGATCGGCCAGCAGTACTCCATCCTCCAGGCGGCGGGAGGCATCCAGGGCCAGTTCGGCCAGGTGTTGCCCAACTACCTGTTCCTGGGCGGCACACTCGACTATGCGGCCAACGGCGTGCAACTGAATGTAGGGCGCAACAACGCTACCTTCGCCAGCGTGGCTGCTACCCGCAACCAGCGCAACGTGGCCGCCGCAGCCGAGCAGTTGGGCGCGGGCAATCCGGTGTACGAGAGTGTGTTGCTGTCGGACTCGGTGGCCACCGCCCGACAAGGCTTGCAGCAGTTGTCCGGCGAGATCTATCCGGCGATCGGCGCGATGCTGCTCAACGACAGCCTGCAACTGCGCGATGCCGTGGGCGAGCGCCTGCGGCATGTGCCGGTGAGCGGTGAACGCAACCTGTGGCTGAAGGCGCTCGGCGCCTGGGGCAAGACTGATAGCCGCAGTGAAACGGCAGGTTCGACCCGCTCCCTCGGTGGCCTGCTGGCCGGTGTGGACGGCGAGCTGGATGAACAGACCCGTGTCGGCGTGGTCGCCGGTTACAGCGACAGTTCGTTGAACATGGGCAGTGGCACCCATGCATCGGCGTCCATCGACAGCTACCACTTCGGCGCATATGCCGGGCGCGAGCTGGGCGATTGGCGCGTCAGCGTCGGTGGTGCCTACAGCTGGCATCGCGGCGATGTAAAGCGTGACTTGCAGTACGGCGCGGTCAGCGGCAAGCAAAAGGCCAAGCTTGAAGCGCGCACGGCGCAATTGTTCACCGAGGCGGCCTACCGCATTCACCTGCAACCCCTGGCCCTGGAGCCGTTCGCCAACCTGGCCTACGTGCACCTGGACAGCGATGCCTTCCACGAAAAAGGCGCTGCCGCCGCGCTGGAGCGCAGCCGCGATCAGCGTGACGCGGTGCTCAGCACCCTGGGCGTGCGTGCGCTGAAAACCCTGCCTCTGAATGATCGCCAGCAGCTTGAACTGTCGGGCTCGCTGGGCTGGCAGCACAGCCTCAGCGCGGTGCAATCGCAAGAGCATTTGGCGTTTGTCGCCGGCGGGCCGTCATTCGCCGTGGGCAGTTCGCCGCTGCTGCGCGATGCGGCGCTGGTCGGCGTGCAGGCCAGCCTGGCGTTGAGCCCATCCACGCGGGTCAACCTGGACTACACCGGCCAATTGGGGGGCAGTGAGAAAACCCAGGGTGTGGGTTTGAGCCTCAACTGGCAGTTCTGAGTTCAACAAGAAAAACCAAGAAAACTAAGGAAGGTCACCGTGAACAAACGAATTACCGCCACTCACACCGGCCCGGGCTACCCGCTCAAGGCTTTGAGCTGCGTGCCATACGGCGCGCTGCTGTGCTGCCTGGCAACCCTGGGAACCGCCCAGGCCGCACCCTATGTGGAAACCGGCAAGTTGGGCGACGCCGCCAGTTGGCGCAGCACTGAGTTCAAGGCTGACTGGGGCCTGGGCGCCATCCAGGCCGACACCGCGTACGCCGCCGGTTACACCGGCAAGGGCGTCAAGCTGGGGATTTTCGACCAGCCGGTGTATGCCCAGCACCCGGAATTCGCCAGCCCCGGCAAAGTGGTGACGATTGTCACCGAGGGCATCCGCCAGTACACCGACCCTTACATTCCGGTCAAGGCGGGCGACGCGTTCCGCTATGACGGCACGCCGTCCCAGGATTCCAATGGCAAGTTGGGCAACCACGGTACCCACGTTGGCGGTATTGCCGCCGGCAACCGCGATGGCGGGCCGATGCACGGCGTAGCCTTCAACGCGCAGATCCTCAGCGCGGAAAACGGTGACCCAGGCCCCGAAGACGGCATCATCCTCGGCAACGACGGTGCGGTGTACAAGGCCGGTTGGGACGGTCTGGTGGCCAGCGGCGCACGCATCATCAACAACAGTTGGGGGATCGGCATCGGCGCGCAGTATGCCAAGGGCGGTCGTGATCCGGCGTTCCCGAACTTCACGGTCAACGAAGCCCAGGCGCAGTTCAACAATATCCGGCCGATCCTCGGCACGCTGGCCGGTGGGGCTTATCAAGGGGCCATCGACGCCGCGCGCAGCGGCGTGCTGACCATCTTCGCCGCCGGTAACGACTACAACCGCAACAACCCGGATGCGATGTCGGGCCTGGCGTACTTTGTGCCGGACATCGCGCCGAACTGGCTGTCGGTGGCGGCATTGCAGCAAAATCCGGATACCACGAGTGCCACGCCGTATGTGATCAGTACGTTCTCGTCGCGCTGTGGTTATGCGGCGAGTTTCTGCGTGTCGGCGCCGGGCACCAAGATCTTCAGTTCGATCATCAATGGCACCACGCTGGAGAACCTCACCACCGATTGGGCCAACAAAAACGGCACCTCGATGGCCGCGCCGCATGTGGCCGGCGCCGCAGCGGTGTTGATGGAACGCTTCCCGTACATGAGCGGCGAACAGGTCTCCACCGTGCTCAAAACCACCGCCACCGACCTGGGTGCGCCGGGTATCGATTCGCTGTATGGCTGGGGCATGATCAACCTGGGCAAGGCGGTCAACGGGCCGGGTATGTTCATCACGGCCGAGGACATTCCCGCCGAGTTCCGTATCGATGGCGCCTATGGCAGCGGGCAGTTTGTCGCCGACCTGCCGGGCGTGGGCGCCGTGGTGGACGCGGGCAAACCCACCCAGCGCCTGTGCACCGACGTGCATTGCGGGCGCGATGTGTGGAGCAATGACATCTCGGGCCACGGCGGCCTGACCAAGCAGGGCATCGGTACGCTGGTGCTGACCGGTACCAATACCTACAGCGGTCCGACCCTGGTCAACCAGGGGTTGCTGGCGATCAACGGTTCGGTGACCTCCGACGTCAGCGTCAGCCAGGGCGGTGTGGTGGGCGGCTCCGGGCGTATCGGCTCGCTGGCCGCGAAAAGCGGCGGCACCGTGGCGCCGGGCAATTCCATAGGCACCCTGAATGTGGCGGGCAATGTCACGTTTGACGCCGGTTCGACCTACGCGGTGGAGTTGTCGCCGACCAGCAGCGACCGGATCGTTGCCGGTGGCACCGCCACCCTCAACGGCGGCACCGTGACCCTGGCCCTGGAAAACAGCCCGACCTTGTTGAGCGCGGCACAGGCCGACAGCCTGATCGGGCGGCAGTACAACATCCTGCAGGCCGCCGGCGGTGTGACCGGCGCCTTTGGCGCGGTACTGCCCAACTACCTGTTTATCGGTGGCACCTTGAACTACGGCGCCACCGGTGTGCAGTTGGACGTGGCACGCACCAACAGCTTTGCCAGCGTCGCCGCCACGCCTAACCAACGTGCGGTGGCCGGCGCCGCCGAGCAATTGGGCGCGGGCAATGCGGTGTATGAAAGCCTGTTGCTGGCACCCAATGCCGCCTCGGCGCAAGGTGCCTTCCAGCAACTGACCGGCGAGATCTACCCGGCCCTGCAGAGCGCGCTGATCAACGACAGCCGCTATGTGCGCGAAGCCGTGGGCGAGCGCCTGCGCAACGGTGAGATGGGCTCGCGCAGCGATACCCTCGACAGCCGTGGCAACGTGTGGGTCAAGGCGTTGGGGGCGTGGGGCAAGACCGACAGCCGCAGTGAGACGGCGGGTTACACCACGTCCATCGGCGGCATGCTTGCCGGGGTGGATGGCGCACTGGACGAGGCGACCCGCATCGGTCTGGTTGCCGGCTACAGCGATACCTCGCTGAACATGGGCAACGACACCCACAGTCGCGCCTCGGTCGACAGCTACCACTTGGGCGCTTATGCCGGGCATGAAATCGGCGCCTTGCGCCTGAGCGGCGGCGCGGCGTACAGCTGGCATCGCGCTGATATGAAGCGTGACCTGCAATACGGCGACGTTTCCGGCAAGCAGAAAGCCAAGGTCGACGCCCGCAGCACCCAGGTGTTCGGTGAAGCGGCTTACCGCGTCAACCTGCAACCGTTGGCCCTGGAGCCGTTCGCCAACCTGGCCTACGTGCACCTGGACACCGATGGCTTTACCGAGAAGGGCGATGCCGCCGCACTCAAAGGCCGCGACGACAGCCGCGACGTCGTGCTGAGCACCTTGGGCGCACGTGCGTTGAAGACAATCAACCTCAACGATCACCAGGCGCTGGAAGTGTCCGGCACCCTGGGTTGGCAGCACAACCTGAGCCGCGTGGGGTCGGAGCAGTCCCTGGCCTTTGCCTCGGGCGGCCCGTCTTTTGCGGTGCAGAGCGCGCCGCTGGTGCGCGATGCGGCGCTGGTGGGCGCGCGGGTCAGCCTGGCGTTGACCAAGGATGCACGGGTGAACTTTGACTACAACGGCCTGCTGGCCAGCAAGGAGAACGTCCACGGCGTCGGCTTGAGCCTCGACTGGGCCTTCTGACCGTGTAGTGAGCGGGCTCGCCCTAATGCCTGTCAGTTAAGCGACGAGTGGACGATGGATAACCTGTGGGAGGGGGCTTGCTCCCGATGGACTGCGTAGCAGGCCCATTTTTGAGGCCGCTGCGCGGCCTATCGGGAGCAAGCCCCCTCCCACAGTGACCGCGTTACGCCTTAACTGACTGGCATTAGGGCTCGCCACCCAGCGCGGGGCAAGCCCGCTCACTACATACGTTCGACATAGGACAAACGCTTTCTCGACAAATCCAACAACAGAGAGGCACTACCATGGGTATCTTTGACTATAAAAACCTCGGCACCGAGGGCTCCAAAGCGTTGTTTGCCGATGCCATGGCGATCACGCTGTATTCCTATCACAACCTGGATAACGGCTTTGCCGTGGGCTACCAGCACAACGGCTTTGGCCTCGGCCTGCCGGGCACACTGGTCACGGCGTTGCTGGGCAGCACGGATTCACAAGGCGTGATTCCGGGCATCCCCTGGAACCCCGACTCGGAAAAAGCCGCCCTTGAAGCCGTGCAAAAAGCCGGCTGGACGCCCATCAGCGCCGCAACCCTGGGTTACGAGGGCAAGGTCGACCAGCGGGGTACGTTCTTCGGTGAAAAGGCCGGCTATACCAGCGCCCAGGTCGAGGTGCTGGGCAAATACGATGACGCCGGCAAGCTGCAGGAAATCGGTATCAGCTTTCGCGGCACCTCGGGGCCACGGGAGCACCTGATCAGTGACTCCATCGGCGACCTGATCAGCGATCTGCTGGCCGCCTTGGGGCCTAAGGATTATGCCAAGAACTATGCGGGCGAAGCGTTCGGCAACCTGCTCAAGAACGTGGCCGATTATGCCGGCGCCCATGGCCTGAGCGGCAAGGACGTGCTGGTCAGCGGCCACAGCCTGGGCGGGCTGGCGGTCAACAGCATGGCGGACCTGAGCAACAGCAAGTGGGCGGGCTTTTACCAGGACGCCAACTATGTGGCCTATGCGTCGCCCACCCAAAGCGCCGGCGACAAGGTGCTCAATGTCGGCTATGAGAATGACCCGGTCTTCCGCGCACTGGATGGCTCATCCTTCAACCTGTCGTCCCTGGGTGTGCACGACAAGCCGCATGAGTCGACCACCGACAACATCGTCAACTTCAACGATCACTACGCCTCCACCTTGTGGAATGTGCTGCCGTTCTCCATCGTCAACCTGCCTACCTGGCTCTCCCACTTGCCGTTCGGCTATGGCGATGGCATGACGCGTATCCTCGAATCCGGCTTCTACGACCAGATGACCCGCGACTCGACGGTGATAGTCGCCAATCTGTCCGACCCGGCGCGGGCCAACACCTGGGTGCAGGACCTGAACCGCAATGCCGAGGCCCACAAGGGCAATACCTTCATCATCGGCAGCGACGGCAACGACCTGATCCAGGGTGGCAAGGGCGCGGACTTTATCGAAGGCGGCAAGGGCAATGACACGATCCGTGACAACAGCGGGCATAACACCTTCCTGTTCAGCGGCCACTTTGGCAACGATCGGGTAATTGGCTACCAGGTCACCGACAAGCTGGTGTTCAAGGATGTGGAAGGCAGCACCGACCTGCGTGATCACGCCAAGGTGGTCGGTGCGGACACGGTGCTCACCTTTGGCGCCGACTCGGTGACCCTGGTCGGCGTGGGGCAGGGTGGGCTATGGGCTGACGGCGTCAGCATCGGCTGATCAACGCCAATGGCGCTCCCGCCAGCCGTGATCCCAATGCGGCCGGTGGGAGTAGCCATAACCGTAGTAGGGGCGTGGAGAGTAATAGGGGCGTGGCCCGTAACCCCAATGCGCGTAATAGATCGGTGGGGGTGGGGGCTGTACCACGATCACCCGGGGTGCCTGGCGGATGATGATGGTGTCGGCAAAGGCGGGCGTACTCGCCAGGGCCGCCAGGGTCAAGGGAATGAGTAAAAGCGCGCGTACCGCTCGGGACATGCGTGCCATGGCCTTGGTTCTCCGTGCTGCCGCCCTCGAATGAAGGCGGCTTATCGGTTAAACGCAGCGGCGTGGAAAATCCTTCGCTAAATAAATCTTTAACTTCCCATCGCGACGGATCGGCCGGCGTGCACGCGTTTAACGGTCAAGCGAGCTGTTTCGCGTGATCACGTGGGAGGAATCGAACATGTCCCGTTTACGATTGTTGCTGTGCGCCCTGGTCCTGCTGGGGTTGGGCGGGTGTGCGGTGTACCCGGCGTATCCGGCCCCGTGCTGTTATCGCCCGTACTACCACTCGTACTATTACCATCCCTACTATCACCCGTATTACCACCCGTACTACCGGTATTGACCGAGGGATGCCCCTTAACAAAAAGCCCCGCATTTGCGGGGCTTTTTACTGTCATTTTTCTTTGATGACGGTCGCCACATCCGCGGCTTTTACGCGTATGTGCTTGCCGGCGATGTCGGTGAACTCGTAGAAGCCGTCGGCTGTCTTGGCGTTGGGGACGTCCTTGGTCAAATACTGTGTGCCATTTTGCAATGTGACCACGGTTTGTGTCGCACACCCGGCCAACAGCACAAAAGACAGTGCAACCAGTGGCAGACCCAAATTCTTCATGTTCATAACCCTTACCCTTAACCCTGAAAAATCCCGTAGCCAGGGGCTGCGGGCCCTAAATGTTACGCCATCAACTGAGCTATCTGATCACTTTTATACAAAAAGTTGCGTGCGCCATTTATCTATTAGCGATTGCAACAGCCGCTGGGTGGCGGCACTCTGTATGCATAACCAGTATTCGATCAGCGCGTGACATGGCCAACCCCCTCGACGATCCCCTGTATTACCTGCATAACTTCCGTCAAGTACTGCTGTGGCTGGGGCAGCGCTATGCCGATTTGCTCGATGCGCACGAAGTGCATTTTATTCAGCAGTTCGACAGCTTGCCGCAGGCGTCCCAGGCGCTGCTGGTGCGCATGGTGATGCGCAAGGGCGTGCATTTTCGGGCGAGCAAACTCAATTACCTGGAAATTGGTTGCACCCACACGGCAGCGCTGGCACTGGTGCAGCAGGGTTGGGTCGATGACCAGTGCCCGCTGGGCTTTGAAGCACTGTTCGCCGTCCTGCAGAAAGGCGAAATCCTCGCGGCCTTCAAGCCCTGGATCGAGCAACCCAAGGCCAGGAAAACCGATTGGCTGGACGCGTTGGCGGCGCGGTTTACCGAGCCCCGGCATTTTGCCCAATGGTGCCCGGACCTTGAAGACACCCTCTATAGCCTCACGGTGATGGACCTGTGCGACCGCCTGCGGCTGATGTTCTTCGGCAACCTGCATCAGGATTGGTCGGAGTTCGTGCTGGCGGACCTGGGCATCTACACCTACGAAAAGGTCGAGTTCTGTGCGCAGTCCCGTGGCTTGCGTCACCGTGATGACGTGCACGGCTTTCTGTTCCTGCATCAGTGCCAGCAAGCGTTTGAAGCGGGGCAGACGCTGGACGTGGTACTCGCGCAAATCGCCACGTTTGCCACCGATAACCCCTGGCTGGAAAAGCGTCGCGCCAAGTTGTTGTTCCAGATCGGCCAGTATTGCGAACGCAGCGCCGAGCTGGACTTGGCGCAACGGATCTATCGCGAGTGCGCGCACCCCGGCGCGCGTTCGCGCCTGATCCGGGTGCTGGAGCGCCAAGAGGACTATGCCCAGGCCATGGCCCTGGCGTGTGCGGCGCAACAGGCGCCGGAAAGCGCCGCCGAACAGCAACACCTGCTGCGCGTGCTGCCGCGTCTGCGCCGCAAGCTGGGGGAGCCGGCGCTGCCCAGGATCAAGCCCCGGGCCATCACCCGCCTGGACCTGGACTTGGCGCTGCCCGAACCGCTGATGTCGGTGGAGTATTGCGTGCAGGCCCATCTCAGCGAGCCGGATGCGCCGGTGCATTATGTCGAGAACGGGCTGATCAATTCGCTGTTCGGCCTGCTTTGCTGGGACGCGATCTTTGCGCCGTTGCCGGGGGCGTTTTTCCACCCGTTCCAGCGAGGGCCGGCGGATTTGCACAGCGAAGATTTTCATCAGCGCCGTGCACCGCTGTTCGCGGCCTGTTTCGAGCAGTTGCAAGATGAGCGCTACAAAACCAGCATCCGCCAGCGCTACGCAGACAAATGGGGCATCCAATCGCCTTTCGTGTTCTGGAACCTGCTCAGCGAAGCGCTGCTGGAGCAAGCCCTGGACTGTTTGCCCGCCGAGCACTTGCGCTATTGGTTTGAACGCTTGCTGCTGGACATCCGCGCCAACCGTAGCGGCATGCCGGACCTGATCCAGTTCTGGCCCGCCCGCAAAACCTACCGCATGATCGAGGTCAAGGGGCCGGGCGACCGCCTGCAAGACAACCAGCTGCGTTGGCTGGAGTTCTGCGGCGAGTACCAGATGCCGGTCACCGTCTGCTACGTGCGTTGGGCGCAACCGGCTTGAGCTACAGCGTCGCGGTACGCGCGTTGTGTGAGTTCACGGCCAAGGTCGGTGACCTGGACCTGCGCTTCACACCGTCACCCAGCGCCCAGGAAGGCATCGTCGGGCATCGCACGGTGGCTTCGCGGCGCAGCGCGCATTATCAAAACGAAGTCGCCCTCGAAGGCGAATATGCACAACTGAAGGTGCGGGGCAGGGCGGACGGCTATGACCCGGATGCCAATCGCCTGGAGGAAGTCAAAACCTATCGCGGCGACCTCGGCGCGCAGCCCGCCAACCACCGGCAATTGCATTGGGCCCAGGTCAAGGTCTACGGCTGGCTGATGTGCCGCAAGCTCGGCCTTGGCGAGATCGACCTGGCGCTGGTGTACTTCGACATCGTCGGCGAAGGCGAAACCCTGCTCAACCAGCGTTTCACCGCAGTGGAGCTGGAGCAGTTCTTCAACCAGCAATGTGCGCTGTTCCTTGGTTGGGCCGAGCGCGAGATGCAGCATCGCGACGCGCGTAACAGCGCGGCGCAACGCCTGGCGTTCCCGCATGCGGCCTTTCGCCCCGGCCAGCGCCCGTTGGCCGAGGCGGTATACAAGGCCGTGAGTACCGGGCGTTGCCTGATGGCCCAGGCGCCGACCGGCATCGGCAAGACCGTCGGCACGATTTTCCCGATGCTCAAGGCACTGGCGCCCCAGCAATTGGACAAGCTGTTCTTCCTCACGGCCAAGACCCCTGGGCGCAAACTCGCCCTGGACGCGGCGCAGGTGCTCTACGGCAGCAGCCCCGATCTGCCGCTGCGCGTGCTCGAGCTGGTCGCGCGGGACAAGGCTTGCGAACACCCGGACAAAGCCTGTCATGGCGATGCCTGCCCATTGGCCAAAGGTTTTTACGACCGCCTGCCGGCCGCACGCAAGGCAGCATCCCAGGTACGCCTGCTGGACCAGCGCAACCTGCGCGAGGTGGCGCTGGCCCACGAGGTCTGCCCGTATTACCTGAGCCAGGAAATGGCGCGCTGGAGCGACGTGGTGGTCGCCGACTACAACTACTATTTCGACTTTGGCGCCATGCTGTTCGGCCTGGCCCAGCTCAACCAATGGCGCGCCGCCGTGCTGGTGGACGAAGCCCATAACCTGGTGGAGCGCGCGCGTGCGATGTACAGCGCCAGCCTCGACTCCTATGCACTCAAGACCTTGCGCGACGTCGCCCCCGACCCCTTGAAAAAGCCTTTGCAGCGCCTCAACCGTGAGTGGAATGCGCTGCACAAGGACCAGCTCGCGCCGTACCAGGCGTATGCGAGCAAACCCGACAAACTGCTCCAGGCCCTGAGCCTGACCACCAGCGCCATGGGCGAGTACTTCAACGACCACCCCGAGGCGCTGTCCGGCGACTTGCAAGCGTTCTACTTCGAAGCGCTGCAATTTGCCAAGGTGGCCGAGTTGTTCGACGAACATTTTCTCTTCGATATCAGCAAGCGGCCGTTCGGCGGCAAACGCAGCGCTTCAACCCTGTGCCTGCGCAACCTGGTGCCCGCCGAATTCATCCGGCCCAGGCTGACGGCGGCCCGCAGCAGCGTGCTGTTTTCCGCGACCCTGAGCCCGCGTCACTATTACGCCGACCTGCTTGGCTTGCCGGCGGACACCGCCTGGATCGACGTGGAGTCACCGTTCAAGGCCGAGCAACTGCGCGTACGTATTGTTGATCAGATCTCCACACGGTTCGTGCACCGCCAAGCTTCGCTGGAGCCGATCGTCGAGTTGATTGCCCAGCAGTTCGCCGCGCAACCGGGCAACTACCTGGCGTTTTTCTCAAGCTTCGATTACCTGCAACAGGTGGCGCAGTTGATGGCCGAGCGGCACCCGCAGGTTGCGTTGTGGTTGCAGTCACGCGGCATGGCCGAGGCGCAGCGGCAGGCGTTTCTCGACCAATTCACCCAGCACAGCCAGGGGGTCGGCTTTGCCGTGCTGGGCGGTGCGTTTGGCGAAGGCATTGATTTACCCGGCGCGCGCTTGATCGGGGCATTTGTCGCGACCTTGGGGCTGCCGCAACTGAACCCGATCAACGAACAGATGAAAGCGCGCATGGGCGCTATCTTCGGCTCGGGCTACGACTACACCTATTTGTACCCAGGCCTGCAGAAAGTGGTGCAGGCGGCGGGGAGGGTGATCCGCAGCCAACAGGACCGAGGTGTGGTGATGTTGATCGATGACCGCTTTGGCGAGGCGCGGGTGCGCCAATTGTTGCCGCGTTGGTGGTTGATTGAGTGATGCCCAACCCAACCACCTGCGGACCACACGCGTGGCCGCGCCTCAGACGACTTCCAGGTAAGAGCTATGAATCGCCCGCGCCAACTCGCGCACGGTGTCGATGAACTCGGTCAGCCGGCTATGCAAGCCGTCTTCAAGGATTTCATCGATGCCGGTATAGCGCAGTCGCGCCTCGAACTCCGCCGCCAGGCGCTGCGCCGAGCGCCCGTAACTGCCGGGCAGGTCCGCCAGGATATGGCTCAGTTCCTCGATGCACGCATGCAACGAACGCGGTACATCGCTGCGCAATAGCAGCAACTGCGACACCGAGCGTGCGTTCAGCGCATTCGGGTACAACTCGGTGTACGCCTCGAACGACGACAACGCGCGCAGCAGCGCGCTCCACTGGTAATAACCGCGTGCCGACAGGTCGCTGACTTCTTCCGACTCTTCGCCAAACATCTCGTAGCGCGCATCCAGCAGGCGCAAGGTGTTGTCTGCGCGCTCGACAAAGGTGCCCAGGCGGATAAACCGATAGGCATCATTGCGCATGATGGTGCCCGAGGTCGCGCCTCGGAACAGGTGCGAGCGCTGCTTGACCCAGTCGCAGAAGTGGCTGATGCCGTGGCGTGCCAGGCCACCGGCGGCGATGCTGCGCATTTCCAGCCAGGTGGCGTTGAGGTTCTCCCACATGTCGGCGGTGATGCGCCCGCGTACCGCATGTGCATTGCCCCGGGCGGCGCGCAGGCAGTTGTAGATACTGGCGGGGTTTTCCGCGTCGAGGGCGAAGAAGTGCAACATGCGCTCGGCGTCCAGGTGCTTATGGCGTTCGAGGTAGCTGTCCAGGGTGCCGCTGCTGAGCAACGACATCGCCAGTTCGTCCAGGCCATCGCTGCGCCCGGCCTGGGGCATCAACGACAGCGAGTAACTGACTTCCAGCATGCGCGCCAGGTTCTCGGCACGTTCCAGGTAGCGGGACATCCAGTACAGATCTGCGGCGGTTCTACTCAACATACTCAGTCCTCCACCACCCAGGTGTCTTTGGTTCCGCCGCCTTGCGACGAGTTGACGATCAGCGAACCTTCCTTCAACGCCACGCGGGTCAGGCCGCCGGGCACCAGGCGGGTTTCCTTGCCCGACAACACAAACGGTCGCAGGTCGATATGCCGTGGCGCGATGCCGTTTTCGACAAAGGTGGGGCAGGTCGACAGGCTCAAGGTGGGCTGGGCGATGTAGGCGTGGGGGCGGGCCTTGATGCGTTGGCGGAAATCTTCGATCTCGGCGGCCGTCGAGGCCGGGCCCACCAGCATGCCGTAGCCGCCGGAGCCCTGGGTTTCCTTGACCACCAGCTCGCCCAGGTTAGCCAGCACATGGGACAGTTCATCCGGCTTGCGGCACTGGAAGGTCGGCACGTTTTGCAGGATCGGTTCTTCGCTCAGGTAGAAGCGGATCATGTCCGGCACATAGGGGTAGATCGACTTGTCATCGGCCACCCCGGTGCCAATCGCATTGGCCAGCACCACGTTGCCCGCGCAGTACGCGGCGACCAGGCCAGGAACACCCAGCATGGACTCCGGGTTGAATGCCTGTGGGTCGAGGAACGCATCGTCGATACGCCGGTAAATCACATCCACGGCCTTGGGGCCGTCGGTGGTGCGCATGAACACCTTGAGGTCGTGCACGAACAGGTCGGCGCCTTCGACCAGTTCCACGCCCATTTCCCGGGCGAGGAACGCATGTTCGAAGAACGCGCTGTTAAAGCGCCCGGGCGTCAGTACCACCACATTGGGGTTGTCCAGGCGGCTGGAGCTTTTCAGGGTCTTGAGCAGCAGGTTGGGGTAGTGGTCCACCGGTGCAATGCGCTGCTTGGCGAAGACTTCCGGGAACAGGCGCATCATCATCTTGCGGTCTTCGAGCATGTAGCTCACGCCGCTGGGCGTGCGCAGGTTGTCTTCGAGCACGTAGTAGGTGCCATCGCCGTCGCGGACCAGGTCCACACCCGAAATGTGCGAGTAGAGGCCGCGGTGCAGGTCCAGGCCGACCATCGACTTCTGATACCCCTCGTTGCCCAGCACCTGGTCCGCCGGGATGATGCCGGCCTTGATGATGCGCTGGTCGTGGTAGATATCGGCAAGAAACAGGTTGAGGGCGTTGACCCGCTGAATGCAGCCGCGTTCGATCACGCTCCATTCACTGGCGGGGATGCTGCGCGGGATGATGTCGAAGGGGATCAGGCGTTCGGTACCTTGCTCGTCGCCATAGAGGGTGAAGGTGATCCCGGCGCGATGGAACAACAGGTCAGCTTCGCGACGCCTCTGGGCCAGCAGTTCCGGCGGCGTGTTGGCCAGCCAGCGTGAGAAGTCCTGATAGTGCGCACGGCACACGCCGTTTGCGTCATTCATTTCATCAAAGAAAGATCGAGCCATTCCAGTACCTTGTCAGTGCCGAGTGCAGCTTGATGGCACTGCCGCTTCAAAAAACGCATTTTTTATAAGGCCGTGGCGCACAGTGCCAGCGGACCGGGTCCTTACTTTCTTATGGGGTCGGCTCTGGGTCGGGGGGTAACGAAAGCTCCTGCAGGTGAGCGCGGTAGTGGGTGATGAAAGGGTTAAGCAAAGCTTGTGCCTAAACCACCTGTAGTGAGCGAGCTTGCTCGCGCTGGGCTGCGCAGCGGCCCCAACAAAAACGGGAGCGCTGCGCACTCCAGCGCGAGCAAGCTCGCTCACTACAGGGGCAGGCGGTGCGCCAAATGGGTGCGTGACAATGTTTGAACTTCACCTTGCCGTGATTCTTCTAACGACACTTGACACCTTAATGGAGCACCGCCGTGCCCAGAATCATCTCGCCGGATACTCCCGAAGCGGCGCTGACCGATCACAGCGAACACAACGCCAAGATCTTCGGCTCGCCCAAGGACCGCCTGGATTTCTATCGCCGAGAGATCCAATACGAAACCAGCATCCTGGCCAACCGCACCGATGCTTACCTCACCGCGCAGTCATTTCTGGTGATTGCGTTCGTCTCGGGCATGGGCAATCTCAATCCCGAGTGGGGCAAATTCTTCACGCTGGTGGTGCCGGTATTCCTCGCCGCCCTGGGCATCCTCAGTTCGTTGAACGCCTGGCCGGGTATCCGCGCCGCCTACGAAATCATCGACCATTGGCACTACAAGCAGAGCGAACTGCTGCGCAGCGAGCCGGTGATGGGGCTGGCGTATGACGATTCGCCGCTGTTCTGCGAAACGGAGTCATCGCACAAGGGCTATCGCAAGTCGCTGTTGTTTTCGATGCGTGCGCCCTGGTTGTTCATGGTGTTCTGGGTAGTGCTGGGCGCCTATGCGTTCTACATCCAGGTGGATAACCCGGTGTCTTGAATCAATTGAACTTCAGCGCCGGGAGCGTGCCCTTAACTTTACCCGGCCGATATTTTCCAAGAGGTGCCCCATGAACCCACACCCACACCCACAACCTGCCACCGGTGCCGATGCCCCCAAGGACCCGACGCCAGCTAAAGACCCCAAGGCCAAGGAAAACGACTACAGTCCAGACTTCAAGCCCGAGCGCGAGCCCAAGCCTGAAACCGATGCCGATATCGATACCCAAGGCGGTTAGAGGGAACGGTCATGTCAAAAGAGCCTGATGAAGAACTCAACGACCCCGGCAATGAAGACCCGGGGTCGTTGATGGATGATGCACAAGTACCGCTCAAACCGTTGGATGAAGCGCCGCAGGCCGGCACTACAGAGCCCCAGGATTGAGCCTCTTCAGGTCAGGCGTTGATCCAGGAGTGTTCAGCGCCAATCCTGACCTGGAACTTGTAGTGAAGCGGATAGTAATGCTGCTTGAGGTTGTCCAGCTGTTTGTCCAGCGTTTGCGGGGGAACGATGCCGCGACGCGTGTAGTACTGACGAACATCGTTTTCAATGTTAACTATCGGGCCGTGTGATTCGAGCTTTCCGTTGACTAGCCGCGACTCCTTGGTCATGCCGTCAAAGCCCAAGTCGTACATGTCAGGCCGTTGCGACTTGAGCACCTTGTTGAACAGCGTTGGCCCCACAGTCTCAAAAATCTTGCCCTCATAGAGATTGAATTCAGGGGTGTATTGCACTCGGCCGTCAGGCCCACGGCCCACCGTAGGCCGGTTCGCCGCAAAGTAGGCTTTGTTGGCCGAAAAGCTGGTTTTCATTTCATCAATCACTGCGGTGATGACCGGGTTGCCTGCTTGTGTGCCGAAATTGCTGGTGTTGTAGAACGGCTTATAGCCGGTGAGGCTATGGGCAACCGGTTTGTTGAGCAGCACATCACTCGCACCGGCATTTAACCCGTCAGCCCCGACCTTTGCCTGGATCACATCATCGGTATCCAGATAGAACCCACCATACTTGTTGAGGATAGGGTACCGGGCAACGTCTGAAGCGGCGGCCAGGTTTTTCCCTTGTCCCTGTCGAAAGTAGTCATACATCCCATCGCCTTTCAGCTGTTTGAAGACGTCATCCTCGCGCAGGTTCCTGACTTCCAGGCCGGGAGCCTTGCTTTCCAGGGTGCGCTTTATCTGGTTGAAAATGGCTGGGGTGTCAGCATCCACATGCAGGATGGACTTGTAACCGGGAGCCTGGGCGGCGTTGTTGAGCAGGGTATCCATCAGCTTGGGCGGGAGCTCTTGACCCGCCCAGAAATAGTGAAGGTTTCTGGGGATCGGCTTCACATCGTTGGGGATTTTCACGGCCGAAGGCGGCAGGACATCAACGAACGAGTAGGTATGCGCATCTGCCTTTCTGGCTTTTATGAATTCGTTGAACGGCCCGCGTTGCCACTTGCCCTTGGCGCTTCGCCAGAAATAGGCAGGGTTGAGCGGATCGATACCGGTGGACAGGTTGCTTTCTTTAAAGGCTCCCGCCGAACTGTCGAAGATGACGTTATGTTCGACGCCCTTGTAGTTGAGCGTGAACGGAGTGGTTGAGTTTTCCACGACTTTAATGTCGTCCATGGGCACGACATAGGTGCTGTCGCCCAATTTCCAACGCAAGGGTGCGTCACTCTTGCCGCCCAGCAAACGCGCAGTTCTGGCGGCAGGTTCCCATCCTGAGGCTCCCAGATCCCTGACCGGAATGTCCGGCCCCGTGCCCTGGGGATGCCGGATGACACGTTGTCCGTCTTTAAGCTTGGATTTGTAAAGCACCCCGTCGATCTTCACGTATTCATTCCGGCCACGGCCCACATAGACATTGCCTTGCAAGCCCTTGGCCGAGAGCTCGTCAGCCGCGATGTACTTGGCTTCATAACCCAGGAGGTCCGGGTCCAGGGGCCGGACCTCGCCGCCAGCCGCGATTCGGTGAGGGGTGAAGTCTTTCAAAGGTGGCCCGAAGGGTTGTTTCTTGAACGCATCGTATCGGTGCCAGTTACCTTGAACCATGACCGCGATGTCTTCCACCGTCTGTTGTCCAGCCTTTAACCGTCCGCTTGCCGCCAGGCCGTATTGCTGACTGGCGGCCTTGACGGCATCAGCGCTGCCGATCGCGTGCAAGCTGTCGGCGGTATTGGCGCCAGCAGGAGCCACCCGGAAGTTATCCAGCGGTTTGCCGAAGGCTTGCTGGGTATGCGGGTCAAAGGCGTACCAGCGACCTGATGCCTCATCGAATTTGGCAAGGGCTTGGCTTTCCACCGTGTGATTGAGTGCCCTGTAGGTGCCTTCGGCGATGTCCGGCTTTTTGGCCAGCTCAAGCAGGTTGACACTACGCTGGCCACGTAGATGTTGAATCCCGCGGTAGGTGGCGCCGGCTGCCGTTATGACTGCCTTCTTGCCTGCCTGCAGGACACCCAGCGCCAGGTCATCGACACCGCTCAAGGGGTTCAGCGCGCCCACCGCTGCCCGGCCAATGATTTTGCCTGCATGGCCCACCCTTGAAAGGGCTGACGCGCCTGCGACAACGCCTTTCGCACCTTTGAGTGCGCCACCAATGCCGATTGCAAAACCGAACAGGTCGACAACAACTTCAACAATGCCTTCCTTGATCCTGCCGTTGATGATGTTCTCGATGCCTGATTTGAATGGAATCAAGCCGACGACGATTTGTTCAATCCTCTCGTGCAGCGGTACCTGGGTGTCGAAGGTCGTGGCACCTTTGGCATAACGCTCGACCTCGGGCAGGCGCATGTCGTCGAGCACCGCATCGACGATGTAGCGGGTCCGGACACTGCTGAAACTGTCAGGCGCGCCTCGGGCATCTTTTTTCTCATCCGTAACGTCTGCCGGGTAGTTACCCGCAGGTTTGATCACGTCGTACCGCTTGCCGGGTTGGGGGATGGTGCCGTTGGTCGGCGGGTATTCATCATAGGTCTGCCCAGGCCGGCGAGTGATGGTGCCCTTGTTTCGATCAATCGCATAGTGGATGACCTTGCCGTTGTATTCGGTTTCTACCAACAGCACGCCATCGGCCACTCGTACGGGGTGGTCCGCCCGGTGGTAGCTGACTTCCTTGCGGACCGTCAATTGGCCGAACTGCAGATGCTGACGGTCTTCCAGCGGTTGTCTGGCCAGCAGCAATTTGTACTGCGCCGCCGTGGTTTTTTTCAGCGCATCGGAAAAGTCGGTGAATTGTTGCGCGAACAGGTCTTTTGGGCGTGGCAGGCTTTTCAGCTTTTCGCGAACCTCATCGAAGTTGAACGCGCTGGATGAAGAGACCCAGGCGGCGGGCGTTTGATCAGGCTGCTCCTGGTTTTCCTCGGACCTGAACAGGTTGGTGAAGTTACGTGCTTCCTCCTTCCAGAAGTTGGCACGGTTGGGTGTCCAGAACAGAGGGCGTCCGTCGATGTAACTGTCCAGTATCGAGTAGCGTTCTGGAAAGCGTTTATGTGAGGGCTGTACGGTGATGCATTTTTCGTCGAACCATTTCGGGTCGATGTGCGGCAGGGCCTTTTTCAGCTGTTCCAGTGCAATGGCCCGAGTGGTCGGGAGTTCCCTTATGTCTGTTTGCGCCGCCTCCTTCAACTCGTTGATCTGGGCGGTGAACGCCTTGCGCACTTCAACCATGGCCGCTTCGGTCGAGGGATATGCCTGACCGTTGGCGACGGCCCACTGCTTGAGTGCTTTGGCCTGGGCGGCATATTCACTTGCGCTGTCCTCATCGGTGACCGGTGCGGTGCTGCCTTCCAGCATGATTTGCGCATAGTTCATCGTTGCCGTGGCACCCGGCGATTTCGCTTCAATACGGGCGACCAGGGTGGCGAAGCTGACCCAGCTGTGAGTGCCGGGGACGATCGTGTCCGGGATACCCTTGACCCGGAACTCCGGTGCCAGCCTGGCCAACACCAGGTGCGCCTGGATCAGCGCCTTTTCAGGCGACGAAGCCTGCCCACGGGCAACCAGGTGCTCGACCAGTTCCTTGAAAACCGTGGCAGCCGTCTTGCCCACATTCTCAGGCGAAACCAAGTGATAGCCGCCAATCTTCAAGCCCTGTGCTGCGTCGCTATCAACCTCCAGATGCAGCGCCGCCAGCAGCCAATCGGTGCCGGGGCCTTTGACACCGCGCGCGGCAAAGACTGCTTGAATGGCGTCGCCCAGGGCCTTGCCCCTGGGGGAGCTGATCAAGGCTTCAATCATCAGGCGCGGGTTGTCGAGCTCGGCGGGAGAGATCGACCGATTGTCCAGCAGGTAGTCCAAGACAGTTTTGAACGGGCTCAGCTTAATGTTGCCGAACGTGCCGCCCTGAATATCCGCATTGAGCTGTTGCAGGCTCTCCTGGTCAAGCCACCTCAGCGCACCGCTGAGGTTCCCCCGCACAGCCGCCTTGGGTGTGGGAGTGGAGAGGACGGTCGCGAGGTTGACCAGCTCTTCGTGACGGGTTGGCAAGTGCAACCCGTGGTCCGTGAGGTATTGTAAAAGCGAGACGGTCGGGGACTGGCCGCCGCTTGAGGGACGGTAGCTGCTGTCAGCAGACAGGTTGAGTGTCCTGGCTTTCAGTTCATACGTAATCTGCCCATCATATTCGACGCCATTCTCCACGGATGCCGCCAGGTGTCTGAGTTCGCCGGCAGCCTGATGTCGGTTGTGGATATCGCCTGTAAACGCTTTCTGGTTCTGGAGTGCTTCCTCGCTGCGCGATTCGATCAAGTGTTTCGACGTGCCTGGATCGAGCGGGGTGAACCCCTGGTTTCGATCGATTTCTGCCGCACGCTCACGCATCGCCGGCCCGGTGAGGTCCTGCCGCTCGTTGTAAAACCGGCCGATCAACCACCAGGCAACCGGTTCATCTGGAACACTGACCGGCGGCTTGAACCAGGTATCGGCATGGCCTGCGGCAATAACCCTGGCGGCATTCAGAACCGGGCCGCTGATAGCCGCCCAGTGCGGGTCGTCTTGCCCGACCGTATGGAGTTTTTGTTCGGGATCACGCGCCCGCGTGAGCGTAAAGCTGATCTGGCCCGAGGTGGCATTGAGCTTGATCGATGCCGTGTCGATCCCTTGGTCTCGGATCCACTGCAGCACGTCGGGGGACTGAAAGGCGTTATGCAACTGTGTCCACCACTGACCGAAGGTGGAGGAGGGAGGAAGCTGGCCAATAGTGATGTTTCGTTCACGGTTGGCCGCCAGGAGCAACGCGCTGTGATACTCCGTTGTTGCAAGCTCACGATCACCCTCGGGGCGTGAACCTTCAGCCGGTGCCGAGGGGGCGGGAAACTCACGCGCTTGCCCGGAAAGCTGCGGCGGGTTGGCGGTTGTCGGGGCGGGGGGAGGACGGTGTTGCGTGGCATGGGAGAGCGAAACAGTGTTCATGAGGTTGGTCACCGACAGGGTATGGATTACGCCCGGGCTCACTAAGTCCCGTGGCATTGTCCTTGTGTCGCCATGCGCCCCGTTTTGATTCCTCGCTTCTGCCGGCAGGTCCTGTGCCTTGTGTTTCCACTCTTTGCGCCAAAGGCTTTTGTGTCGAGCCGCCTTGATTGATTGGACGGCTACGGAGTTTGAACTATGTTGAGCGCATCCATCCGTTCGCACTTGGACGGACCCGCGCTTATTTCTTTTTGAACGAGAGGCTCCGGCATGCGGTTTTCCCCCTTCGTTGAACGAATTACAGGGCAGGGCGTCGCTGCCTGGGACATACACCACGCCGCGTTTCACGCCGCCAGCCAGGGCGAGGACATCATTATCCTCAGCGTCGGCGACCCCGATTTCGCCACGCCATCCTTCATTACCGATGCCGCCGTCGGCGCCCTGCGCGAGGGCGATACCCACTACACCGAGATCCCCGGCCGCCAGACCCTGCGCGACGCGGTGGCGGCGCGCTACAGCAACAGCCTGGGGCGCGCCGTAGGCGCCGAAAACGTCATCATTGTGCCCGGCGCACAAAATGCATTGTTCATCAGCTCCCTGTGCCTGTTGCAGGCCGGGGATGAAGTGCTGGTGCTCGACCCGATGTACGTCACCTACGAAGCCACGCTCAACGCCAGCGGCGCGACCCTGGTACGTGTGCCGTGCTTGCCGGAGTCCGGCTTTCGCCTGGACGCGCAGGCGCTCGCCGCGGCGATCACCCCGCGTACCCGAGCGATCTTCTTCTCCAACCCGAACAACCCCACCGGCGTGGTACTTGACCCTCGGGAGCTGCAAGCCATCGCCGACCTGGCCGTGGCCCATGACCTATGGGTGGTGGTCGACGAGGTGTATGAAAGCCTGGTGTTCGACGGCCAGTACCACAGCCTGGCCGCGTTGCCGGGTATGGCCGAACGCTGCATCGTGATTGGCAGCTTGTCCAAGTCCCACGCCATGACCGGTTGGCGCATCGGCTGGATCATCGCCGCGCCGCAGATGGTGGTGCACGCACAAACCCTGGTGCTGAGCATGCTTTACGGTGTGCCGGGGTTTGTGATGGAAGCCGCCACGGCGGCGGTGCTGGCCCATGATGACGTGACCCAGGGCATGCGCGAGATCTACCGGCGCCGACGTGATTTGGTGGTGGCCGCGCTGAGTCTCTGCCCTGGCATCCAGGTGCAGGCACCCCAAGCCGGTATGTTTGTGCTGGTGGACATACGGGGGACCGGCCTCAGTTCCCTGGACTTCGCCTGGCGACTGTTTCGCGAAGCCGGCGTGTCGGTCCTCGATGCGGCGGCCTTTGGTGAGCCCGCCCAGGGTTTTGTGCGCTTGTCGTTCACCCTTGGCGAAGTACGCCTGGCCCAGGCGTGCCAGCGTATCGCAGGCTTTGTGACCAAGTTGGCCGATGAGCGCGGTGACTGCAGCCTGGGTCGTCATGCAGCATCAAATAGCTAGTAACCCGCAGATTCCGCTTTTTTGCTTTGACTGAAACGTTTAACCAAACGATAAACGGCAAACGCAAGCGCTTGCGTAAGGAAATGTATCTGATCTAGAGTCGGCAGCATTCGACAACAAAAATAATAAATCCAGGAGCTCAGCCATGAGCCTTGATCCCTTGCTTGAGATGCAGGGCATCAGCAAAACCTTCAATGGTTTGCGGGTGCTCAAGAACGTCGGCCTGAAGGTCTATCCCGGTGAAATTCATGCCCTGATGGGTGAGAACGGCGCCGGCAAGTCGACCCTGATGAAGATTCTTTCCGGCGCTTACCAGGCCGATCCCGGCGGTGAAATCCGCATCGACGGCCAGCCCGTTGCCTCCTTCGACCCCGCCACCGCCAAGACCCTCGGCATCGCCGTGATTTATCAGGAACTGAGCCTGTGCCCGAACCTGAGCGTGGCCGAGAACATCTATCTGGGGCGCGAACGTCGGCGTGGCTGGACCATCGACCGCAAAGGCATGCAGGCCGGCTGCGTCGAGGTGTTGCAACGGTTGGGCGCCGAGTTCAAGCCCAATACCCTCGTGAGCAGCCTGTCGATTGCCGAGCGTCAACTGGTGGAAATCGCCCGCGCCTTGCATGCGCACGCGCGGATCCTGGTGATGGACGAACCGACCACGCCGTTGTCTTCCCGCGAAACCGACCGCCTGTTTGCCCTGATCAAACAGCTGCGCAGCCAGGGCCTGGCGATCATCTATATCAGTCACCGCATGGCCGAGATCTATGAGTTATCCGACCGGGTCTCGGTACTGCGCGACGGCCAATACATCGGCGAATTGACCCGTGAAGCGCTGTCCGCCGAGGTGCTGGTAAAAATGATGGTGGGCCGCGACCTCTCGGGGTTCTACAAGAAGGAACACGCGGCGTATAACCCGGGCAACGTGGTGATGCGCGTGCGCGATATGGCGGATGGCAAGCGGGTGCGCCGCTGCAGCTTTGATTTGCATGCCGGCGAAGTGCTGGGCATTGCCGGCTTGGTCGGGGCCGGGCGTACCGAGCTGGCGCGCCTGATTTTCGGCGCCGACCCGCGCACCAGCGGCAGCCTGGAAGTGGTCGGCAAGACCGTCACCCAACTGCGCACCCCGGCCGACGCGATCCGTGCCGGCGTGGTGTACCTCACCGAAGACCGCAAGGCCCAAGGGCTGTTCCTGGACATGAGCGTGGCCGACAACATCAATGTCTGCGCCTGCGTCCCGGATGCCCATGCCGGTGGCGTGCTCGATCGTGGCCATGCGGCACAACGCGCTGCCGCTGCGATCAAGTCGCTGTCGATTCGTGTGGCGTCGGGCAAGGTCAATGTCGGCGCGTTGTCCGGCGGCAACCAGCAAAAGGTGCTCCTGGCGCGGTTGCTGGAGGTCAAGCCGCACGTGCTGATCCTCGATGAACCGACGCGGGGCGTGGATATCGGCTCCAAGTCGGAGATCTACCGCATCATCAATCAACTGGCGCAGGCGGGCGTGGGCATCGTGGTGATTTCCAGCGAGCTGCCGGAAATCATCGGCACCTGCGACCGTGTGCTGATCATGCGCGAAGGCGAGTTGGTCGCCGAAGTCGGCGGGGCTTCCGGCCATGCCATTTCCCAGGAACGTATTATTGACCTCGCCACTGGTGGCGATCAGGTGGCTGCCCATGGCTGAATTGACGATGACAACACCCCATAAAACCGAACGCGTGCGTGAACTGATGCGCACCGTGGGCATGCTGCCGGTGCTGGTCCTGCTGCTGGTGGGCTTTGCCCTGGCCAGTGAAAACTTCCTCACCGTGCAGAACCTGTCGATCATCACCCAACAGGCTTCGGTCAACGTGGTGCTGGCGGCGGGCATGACCTTTGTGATTCTCACGGCGGGGATCGACCTGTCGGTCGGTGCGATTCTCGCGGCGTCCGCCGTGGTCGCCTTGCAGGCATCGATGTCGCCGCAGTTCGGCATGTTCGGGATCGCCGCCGGCATCGGCTTCGGGTTGTTGCTGGGCCTGGTCAATGGCGGGTTGATCGCCTTCATGCGCCTGCCGCCGTTTATCGTCACCCTGGGCGCGCTCACCGCCATGCGTGGCCTGGCGCGTTTGCTGGCGGACGACAAGACCGTGTTCAACCCGGACCTGCCCTTCGCATTTATCGGCAATGACTCGATCCTCGGCGTGCCGTGGCTGGTGGTGATCGCCGTGGCAGTGGTGGCGTTGTCGTGGTTCATCCTGCGCCGCACGGTGATGGGCGTGCAGATCTATTCGGTGGGCGGCAACCCCGAGGCGGCGCGGCTGTCGGGGATCAAGGTGTGGAAGGTGCTGCTCTTTGTCTATGCCATGTCCGGCGCATTGGCCGGGCTGGGTGCGGTGATGAGCGCTTCACGCCTGTTCGCCGCCAACGGCCTGCAACTGGGCCAGTCCTATGAGCTGGATGCAATCGCCGCAGTGATCCTCGGCGGCACCAGTTTCACCGGCGGTGTCGGCACCATCGGCGGCACCCTGATCGGCGCGCTGATTATCGCGGTGCTCACCAACGGCCTGGTGCTGCTGGGGGTGTCGGACATCTGGCAGTACATCATCAAGGGGATCGTGATCATCGGTGCGGTCGCGCTGGATCGCTATCGCCAGTCCGGTGCGCGGACCTGAGTTCACTCAAACAACAATCACAAGAGAGACCGGCATGAACTTCAAACGACTGTTTCCCGTCATTGCCTTGGCTACCCTGGTGTCCCAGGCCGTCGATGCTCGTGAACTCAAGGCCCTGGGCATCAGCATGGGCTCATTGGGCAACCCGTATTTCGTGACCCTGGCCGACGGTGCCACGGCCCGGGCCAAGGAGCTCAACCCCAACGTCAAAGTCACCTCGGTGTCGGCCGACTATGACCTGAGCAAGCAATTTTCCCAGATCGATAACTTCATTTCGTCCAAGGTCGATTTGATCCTGCTCAACGCCGTCGACCCGTCGGCCATGGCCTCTGCGATCAAGAAAGCCCGGGATGCGGGGATTGTGGTGGTGGCGGTGGATGTGGACGCCAAGGGCGTGAATGCCACGGTGCAGACCGACAACGTCGAAGCCGGCAAGCTGGCCTGCCAGTTCCTGGTGGACAAACTCTCGGGCAAGGGCAACGTGATCATCCAGAACGGTCCGCAGGTCACCGCCGTGACCGATCGCGTCAAAGGCTGCAAGGCGGCATTCGCCGCAGCGCCGGGGATCAAGGTGCTCTCGGACGACCAGGACGGTAAAGGCTCGCGCGAAGGCGGCTTGAACGTAATGCAGGGTTACCTGACGCGCTTCCCGAAAATCGATGGGCTGTTCGCGATCAATGACCCGCAAGCCATCGGCAGCGACCTGGCGGCCAAGCAACTGAAACGCAGCGGCATGCTCATCACCTCGGTGGACGGCGCGCCGGATATCGAGAACGCGCTGAAGACCGACACGCAGATCCAGGCGTCCGCCAGCCAGGACCCATGGGCCATGGCCCAGACGGCGGTGAATGTGGGCAACGACATTCTCAATGACAAGGCCCCGGCCGAAGCGGTGACCCTGCTCACGCCGAAACTGATCACCCGCGACAACGTCGCTACGTACAGCGGCTGGTCGAGCAAACATTGATCCACTGAGCAAGGGGCAAGCGCCGTGGTCACCATGGATGACGTGGCAAGCCGGGCGGGGGTGTCGACCTCCACCGTCTCCCACGTATTGAACGGCACGCGCAAGGTCAGCCCGGTGACGGTGCAGGCGGTACAGCGCGCCATTGAGGAGCTGGGGTATATCCCCAACACCCTGGCGCGCTCGCTGGCCCGCTCCAGCACCAGCACGATCGGCGTGGCGATCTCGGCGCTGTCCAACCACTATTTCAGCGAAACCGTGCACGCCATCGAAACCGAGTGTGCCAAGCACGGTTACATGATGTTGTTCGTCGATACCCACGATGACCCCGAGCAAGAGTTGCGCGTGGTCACGGCGCTGCATCATCGGCGGGTTGACGGGATGGTGCTGGCCCCCTCGAATGGCTCCAAAGCGCTGGACTACCTGCGGGCCAACCAGATCCCCGCAGTGCTGGTGGACCGCATGATGAGCGAGCAGTTTGACCAGGTCGGGGTGGACAACGCCCAGCCGACCCAGGCTCTGATCGCTCATCTGATCGCCCATGGTCACCGTCGCATCGGCTTCATTGCCGGACGCGAGGGCTTCAGTACCACGGATGAGCGGGTGGCGGGGTATCGCGCCGCGTTGCAGGCGGCGGGGTTGGCGTTTGATGCGCAATTGCTGGTCAATGGCGGCTCAAATACGCAGCCGGCGCGCCAGGCCACCGCGCAGTTGCTCGGCCTGGCGGCGCCACCCACGGCGATCATGGCCGGCAATAACCTGATGACCCTGGGCGCCATGCACGCGTTGCGTGACGCACACATAGCGGTGCCGGGGCAGATGGCCCTGGTGGGTTTCGATGATTTTGACTGGGCGGATTTTTTTGTGCCGCGCCTGACTTTGATTGCCCAGCCGGTGCAGGCCCTGGGCGCGCGGGCGGTGGATCTGCTGCTGCAACGCATGGCCAGGCCCGACGCGCCGACCCAGAGCGTGCGCCTGGCGCCCACCCTGCGACTTCGCCATTCATGTGGCTGTATTGGATTGGAATAACCCCCATATGAGCAGTCCTGTTTCCCTCGGCATAGACCTCGGCACCTCGGAACTCAAGGCGATCCTGATGGACCTCGACGGCGTCGTGCTGGCCCACGCCGGAGTGCGCTTGAGCGTGTCGCGGCGCCACAACGGCTGGTCCGAACAGGCACCGCAGGATTGGTGGCTGGCTTGCGTGCAGGCGCTGGAGCAATTGCGTGCCCATGAAGCGTTCACGCGTGTCGCCTGTATCGGCCTGTCGGGGCAGATGCACGGTGCGGTGTTGCTGGGCAAGGACGACCGCGTGCTGTACCCGGCCATCCTGTGGGATGACTCGCGGGCGGTGGCCGAGGCCGAACAACTGGGCAGCGAGTTTGCCGAAGTGACCGGCAGCTTGCCCATGGCCGGGCTGACCGCGCCCAAGCTGCTGTGGCTGCAACAGCATGAGCCTGACGTCTTCGCCGCGATTGATTGCGTGTTGTCGCCCAAGGATTACCTGCGGTTGCGCTTGAGTGGCGAGCGCATCAGCGAGATGTCCGATGCCGCCGGTACGCTGTGGCTGGACGTGGCGCAGCGTGAGTGGTTTACCCCGATGGTGCGTGCCACGGGCCTGGTGCCGCAACAGCTGCCCCGGCTGGTCGAAGGCGGTGCCGCCAGTGCCGTGTTGACGGCCGGCGACCTGGGGCTGGCGCCTGGCGTGGTGATCGCCGGCGGCGGTGGCGACAACCCGGTGGCTGCAGTGGGCATGGGTGCCATCAACGCCGGCGATGGTTTCATCACCCTGGGCACCAGCGCGGCGGTCGTCGCCATCACTGATCACGCTGCCGGTAACCCGGGCGGTGCGGTGCACAGTTTCTGCCATGCATTGCCGCGCCGCTGGTACACCATGGGGGCCATGCTGGCCGGGGCGAGTTGCCTGCGCTGGGTCACGCGGCTGACCGGCATGCCGGACGAACAGGCCTTGCTGGATCAGATCCAGGCGCAATGGCCGATCGAGCAGCCCGTGCCCCCGGAGATGCCGCTGTTCCTGCCGTACCTGGCCGGCGAGCGCACCCCCCACAATGACCCGCTGCTGCGCGGCGGTTTTATGGGCCTGGGCCATGATTGCACGGCGGCCATGCTCGGTTATGCGGTGCTGGAGGGCGTGGGTTTCGGTTTGCTGGATGCGTGGCACGCGGTGCAATCGGCCGGTGCCCACGTCGAGCGCTTTACCTTGGTTGGTGGCGGGGCGCGCAGTGAATACTGGGCACAACTGCTGGCCAATATTCTGCAGCGGGAAGTTTTCACGCTGCGCGGCAGCGAGTTAAGCGCCTGTATCGGTGCGGCGAAGCTGGGGTTCCTGGCGATCGGGCAGGGCGACAGGTTGTTGGAAACCGGCATGCCGGTCAAGGCGCGGTACTGGCCGGACCTCACACAGCAGCCGCGGTTAAACGCACGTTATCGCCAGTTTCAAGGCTTGCTGGCCGCCGCCAAGGGGCTGCACGCCGTCAGTCAGCCAAGGGCGGCAAGCGCCGTTTGACCGGGGTTTTCTTGACGATGGCGGTATTGGTTTCGGCGTAGGTGTTGAGCCGGTCGAGCAGGGTGTCGAGCTGTTCCATGGTGCGTACATGCAAGCGCGCAATAAAGCAGTCATCACCGGTGACCTTGTCGCATTCGGTGAACTCCGGGATCGCCTGGATCTGCCGCTCCACTTCCTGCAATTTGCCGGGTAACGGGCGGATGCGCACGATGGCTTGCAGCAGGTAGCCGAAATGCCGGGGGTCGATGTCGACGGTGTAGTGAGTCAGCACGCCGCGCTCCTCCAGGCGGCGCAGGCGCTCGCCAACGCTGGGCGAGGACAACCCGGTGATGCCCGCCAGAGCCTTGAGCGACAGCCGCGAGTCATCCATCAAGGCGGCGATCAGTTGCTGGTCGATGGTGTCAATCATGATGTTCGCCTAATAAGAAAAGGTGATTTTGGTTTTTTGCCTTTTTTAGTCGCTGGAGCCACTGCCAAGCAGATTGCCATAATTGAGCCTCACTTGAGGAGTCTCAATCATGGATACATCCATCCGTCGCGGGTCATGGGAAATGGTCGCCGCCATGCTGATCTCCGGCACCATTGGCTGGTTTGTGCTGGTGTCTGGCGTGTCGGTCATCGAAGTGGTGTTCTGGCGTTGCGTGATCGGGGGGCTGACGCTGCTGCTGGTGTGTGCACTACTGGGCTATTTGCGCCTGGACTTGCTCACCTGGGCCACGCTGGGGCTGGCCATGCTCAGCGGGGTGGCCATCGTCGGCAACTGGCTGCTGCTGTTCGAGTCCTATTCCCGCGCGTCCATCGCCATCAGTACGGCGGTGTACAACGTCCAGCCGTTCATGCTGGTGATGTTGGCGGCGGTGTTTCTCGGGGAAAAGATCACCGTGCAGAAACTGGCGTGGTTGAGTGTGGCGTTCCTCGGCATGCTGGCGATTGTCACCGCCCATGGCGCGCAACAGAGCGGCGGCGGTGATTACTTGACGGGCATCGCCCTGGCCCTGGGCGCGGCGTTTTTGTACGCGGTGGCGGCGCTGATCATCAAACGCCTGAAAGCCGTGCCACCGCACTTGATGGCCTTGATCCAGGTCATCACCGGTGCCTTGTTGCTGGCGCCATTGGTGCCCTGGAACAGCTTGCCGGCGGCGGGCAACGCATGGGCGGCCTTGGCCACCCTTGGCGTGGTGCATACCGGCTTGATGTATGTATTGCTCTACGGCGCGATCCAGAAACTGCCGACGGCGATCACCGGCGCGCTGTCGTTTATCTACCCGATTGCAGCGATTTTCGTGGATTGGATTGCGTTCGGACATCGCCTGGGCTGGCTGCAATGGCTGGGCGTGGCGGCGATTCTGCTGGCGGCGGCAGGGTTGCAGCGGGGCTGGTGGTGGCCCCTGAAAGCCCCTGGCCGAATTGAAAAGGCGTGATCCCTGCGCCTTAGATGGAACAGATTCCTACGCAGGCGCCACACAGGGTGGACGGATGCCAGGTTGCGGGTCTACCGCAGCCTGGAGCAAATTCCCCACCCCAATGGCGAACGATGAAAACCACTCTTTTTACCTTTCCAACCCCTGACTACCTGGCAGGAAACGTTCAAGCCGCAATAGAACCCGGCAACGTCCGTCACAAGGGTGCGCTTGATGCCCCTGCGGCGGTGAAGCGTGAGTTGGCGGCGGCGCCGTCGGGCCTGAGCAAAAACTCGGCCAGCTGGGTGAGTTTTCAGCATGGCGTCAATCTGGCTGAAGGCATCGAGCCTGGCTCATCCAAGCGCATGACCCAGCAAGAGCTGATCGCTTTGCCAGGGAAAATGAGTGCCACGGCGGTGACCCCCGAGCAGGCGCTTTTCATTGCTGCGGCCCGCGTAGGTCCTGCGCTGGAATGGGCGGTGGCGAATGGCATCCTTGAGCGGAAAACCGAATATTCACAGGCGGACATTCAAAAAGCCGTTGCCGCACTGGATAAACACCTCGAAGAAATAGCGGACGCCGTCAACAGTCTTTCCACGCCCATGCCAATGCGCAAGGACTATTTCATCGGCACACAGCAGGTGTCCCCGATCAAGGGCCATGCCGACCCGGACAACAAAACCTACCCGGTGGCGCTCTACGACGACAAACGGTTCGGTGAGGACTTCAAAACGGATCTGGCGAACAAGAAAACCGCCTACGCCACGATTCTCCAGGAGGTGTTCTCGACCTTGCCCGTGCCGGACCAGATTGCTATCGCCCAGGGCGACGTCGGTGTGTATGCAATGAGGTCATCGGGAACGGACGGCAAGCTGGAGCGCCGTACGTTCTTGCTCAAGGCTGTCCATCAGGGCAAGACCACCGTGTATGAGGTCAACCCTGAACAGGGGACGGTGGTTAAACGGGATGACTATATCGGTGTCTTCCAAGGCAGTAGCGTGATCGGAAAAAAACGCTTGCCCGACGGTGGTTACTCCGAGACGTTCACGGCGTGGCAAAAGCCGAATATTCAAGGCAGTCAGTACCAGGCCAACGTGGATAAGCAGCCCGGTGTGCAGCCGGACAACACGTCTTTTTCAGCGCAGCTTTACGCGCTGGAGCCCCTGGGGGAATTGCCGGCACCGACTGCAGGTGCGACCACTTCGTCCAACCCGCAGGCGCTGTTCCTGGAGCGCAACAAGCAGCTATCGACGCTAGTCGGCGAGAAGTTGTTTTACCTGAGCGATCTGGACTTGCTGCACAGCGCACAAGAGGACCCGGAACGCGTTACTGACGCCGAGAAAGATGACCGGAAAAACTATCAGGCATTCAAGCAAGAGAGGGAAAAACGTCGCGAAGTGCTGAAAGGTTTTGTGCCTCTCTGGCACGGAATCGAAGCAATCAGTGCCGGGCGCCCCATAGAAGGGCTCGCGCAGATATGGATAGATATTCTGGCCTTTTTGCTGCCGGTCGAAAAAGTCGTCACCGAAGTTGTAACGAGTGGCATCCGACTGGTGAAACCGGTCATTCCGAAGGTTCTGAAACCCTCAACCCACTTTGCCAGTTACACCTTCAGGCCGGGTGCGCCAGGCGTCGCATGGGAAGGCGGTGTACAGGGATTGAAATGGGCGCCCAATACCTCGCAGAACCTGGCCAAGGGCGTCAATCAGTTCAAACTCAACGCAACGCCGCTCTCCAAGGCCGGCTCGGGCATGCGTGAAATCCAGTACAACGGCGCCAGATATTTTGCCGGTGCCAAGCCGGACGCCGGGGACAACGTGCACTATCTGCTGCGGGTACCGGACCCTCAAGACCCGACCCGGCTGGTGAGCAGCGGCATTATTGCCAAGCCGGATGAAACCGGCGTCTGGGCCAGGCGAGGGGTTCAAGGCGGCGAACGCCCCGGCGCAAAGAAAACGCAGGCAATGGATGCGAGTTCGAAAGGTCGCCTCCAGGCACCCGGCAACACGGCGGCAAGTCAGAAATTGGTGAACCATCCAAACTGGCAGTCGGTAGTGGATTCGGGCACGTACAACGGGCAGCCGGTTTACATTCATTACACCAATAAGGAAGGCGCAGAAGCGATTACGCGGCAGTTGAGTATTAATGATGCCTCGCGTGAAGCCACGCGTGCCGGCTCCAAAGGCGGGGTCTACGTTAACCCACCGGGCCAGCAATTTAATGGTGAAAACGTCGAAACCCTGTTGTTTTTGGGTAACAAGCGCTACGAGGGGCGAGGTGACTATATGGTGATATTCAGCACGGATCAGGTGCCGACGAATTTGGGTCCTGTCACGGCGGGCAGTCCGTTCGTCGAGCTGAAGTTTCCCAAAGGCATCAAACTGACGTCGGCGAACTTCCTGTACGCGGGGCCTAACACGTTTCCCAATTATTTCGGTTGAGCGCCGCTGAGGCGCCAGGCGTCGGTTTCGTCCAACGCCTGGTTTATACCTCTCTGGGTCGACTCAGTGCGGTGCGCGCGGGATGGTCTTGAGCAAGTCATCCGGGCTGATGTAACCGACCACACTGCCAGGCTGCGGCAGGCCGAGGATATGCCCCTTGATCTTGCCCACCACGTGCATCTCGCAGGGTTTGCAGTCGAACTTGAGCGTCAGCACTTCATCGCCATGGATCAATTGCATCGGCGCCACCTTGGTCTTCACGCCCGTCACCCCCTTGGCCTGTTTAGGGCACAGGTTGAACGAGAAACGCAGGCAGTGTTTGGTGATCATCACCGGCACTTCGCCCGTTTCTTCGTGAGCTTCGAAGGCCGCGTCGATCAGCTTTACGCCGTGACGGTGGTAGAAATCCCGGGCCTTCTGGTTGTAGACGTTGGCCAGGAACGACAGGTGCGCTTCCGGGTACACCGGCGGCGGCGAGGTTTCAGCCTTGCGCCCGCCCCGTGGATGAGCGGCAACGCGAGCGGCGGTCAGTGCTTCGATCACTTCGCGGCGCAAAGCCTTGAGCTGTGAGTTGGGGATGAAGAACGCTTGCGGTGCATCCAGCTGGATGTCGGTGGCGTGGTACTCGGTGGTGCCCAGTTGGCCGAGCAGGTCACGCAAGGTCTCCAGCGCCTGTTCCGGCTTGTTGGCCACGCCAAACGGGCCGGGCAGGGTGACGCTGGCGCTCAGGCCTTCTTCGCTGGTGGCGGTGACTTGCAGCTGGTCTTCACGCAGGCGCGCTACCCAGGACAGGCCGATACGGCGCTCGGCCGAGGTCTTGAGCAGCGCCTGTTGCCAGTTATGGTCCAGGTTGCGGTTCAGTGGGTGGTTGGGGCGCAACTGGTGCAGGCCGGCCGGCATTTCATTCGGCTCGACGCGGTAGCGGTAGCGCTTGGCACCGTCTTCTTCGAACTCGCCTTTAGGCTCGGCGATGTTGGCGCGAAAACCGACGACCTCGCGTTTGATCAGCACATTGAGGCCGTCACCATTGGACAGCGGCTCATGGGTCACCACTTGCAGGTCGCGCTTACCGGCTTTTTCCACCACGCCGACCGGCAGGCCGGTGAAGGTCGGGGTGTCGAAGGCGCCGATGTCGATCTTGCGATCGCTGACGAAGTAGTCGGTGCTGCCCCGGTGGAAGGTTTTTTCCGGGTCGGGCAGGAAGAAATGCGCGGTGCGGCCACTGGACGCGCGAGCCAGGTCCGGGCGGTCTTCCAGGATGTCATCGAGGCGCTGGCGGTAGTAGGCGGTGATGTTTTTCACATAGCCCATGTCTTTGTAGCGGCCTTCGATCTTGAACGAACGCACGCCGGCTTCCACCAGGGCGCGCAGGTTGGCGCTCTGGTTGTTGTCCTTCATCGACAGCAGGTGCTTTTCAAAGGCCACGACGCGGCCCTGATCGTCTTTCAAGGTGTAGGGCAGGCGGCACGCCTGGGAGCAGTCGCCACGGTTGGCGCTGCGGCCATTCTGCGCGTGGGAGATATTGCACTGCCCGGAGAATGCCACGCACAGGGCGCCGTGGATGAAAAATTCGATGGCGGCATCGGTCTCGTCGGCGATTGCACGGATCTCTTGCAGGTTCAGCTCACGGGCCAATACCAACTGCGAGAAACCGGCCTGGTCGAGAAACTTGGCGCGGGCCAGGGTGCGGATGTCGGTCTGGGTACTGGCGTGCAGTTCGATGGGCGGAATATCCAGCTCCATCACCCCCAGGTCTTGCACGATCAGGGCATCGACGCCGGCGTCGTACAGCTGATGGATCAGCCGGCGCGCCGGTTCCAGCTCGTTGTCATGCAGGATGGTGTTGATGGTGGTGAACACACGGGCGTGATAACGCCGGGCGAATTCGACCAGTTGAGCGATATCGCTCACTTCATTGCAGGCGTTATGGCGTGCGCCGAAGCTTGGGCCGCCGATATAGACGGCATCGGCGCCATGCAGGATCGCCTCGCGCGCAATGGCGACATCGCGGGCAGGGCTGAGCAATTCCAGGTGATGCTTGGGCAAGGACATAGTTTTTTTAGTCAGGCTTGTCACGGTTGAGGCGCGCATTGTAGCCGTGAAACGCTGGGCGGGCACCTACCATAGGGCCGGTGTGCAAACTGCTCAATCCTTGTGGGAGGGGGCTTGCTCCCGATAGCGGCCTGTCAGTCAGCTTATTTGTGACTGATGCCCCGCTATCGGGAGCAAGCCCCCTCCCACAGGGTTATGCGGTGTGCAGGGCG
>NZ_PYWX01000033.1 GCF_003031675.1 Pseudomonas palleroniana
GAGCGAACTCAAGCACTCCCTGCGCCAGGTGATCTTCGGCGGCGAGGCCCTGGAACCGGGGATTCTCAAGCCGTGGTACGCACGCCCAGGCAACGCCGGTACGCAACTGGTGAACATGTACGGCATCACTGAAACCACCGTGCATGTGACCTATCGTGCGCTCGAAGCGGCGGATGCGCAGTTGGTCGGCGTCAGTCCGATTGGCGGGCGCATTCCGGACTTGCAACTGTATGTGCTCGACGAGCAGAACGAACCCGTGCCGGTGGGCGTGGTCGGCGAGTTGTACGTGGGTGGCGCGGGGGTTGCCCGTGGCTACTTGAACCGGCCGCAGTTGAATGCCGAACGGTTCATTGCCGACCCGTTCAGCGGTCGTGCGCAGGCGCGCCTGTACAAGACCGGTGACCTGGCGCGTTGGCAGGCGGACGGCAGCCTTGACTACCTGGGGCGCAACGACGACCAGGTGAAGATCCGTGGCTTCCGTATCGAGCTGGGCGAGATCGAAGCCCGCCTGGCCGCCTGTGAAGGCGTGCGCGAAGCGGTGGTGATTGCTCGCGAAGATGAGCCGGGAGACAAGCGCCTGGTGGCCTATGTGATCGCCGCCGAGGGGGCCGATCCGTCGGCCGCCGAGCTGCGTGCGCAGTTGCTGGTGTCCCTGGCTGACTACATGGTGCCCGCTGCGTTTGTGCGGGTGGCGCAGTTCCCGTTGACCACCAACGGCAAGCTGGACCGCAAGGCGTTGCCGGCGCCGGATGCCGACGCCCTGGCGCGTCGCCAGTTCGAAGCCCCCGAGGGGGAGGTGGAAACCACGATTGCCGCGATCTGGCAGGATTTGCTCGGCGTTGAACACGTGGGCCGCCAGGATCACTTCTTCGAGTTGGGCGGCCATTCGCTGCTGGCGGTCAAGCTGATTGAGCGCATGCGCCAGGTCGGGCTGGGCGCCGATGTGCGTGTGCTGTTCGGCCAGCCGACCCTGGCCGCACTGGCGGCCGCCGTGGCCGATGCGAGCAAGGACGTGGTGGTGCCCGCCAATCGTGTCCCAGAAGGCTGCGCACACATCACCCCGGACATGCTGCCCCTGGCCACGCTGGATCAGGTCGCCATCGACCGCATCGTCGCAACCGTGCCGGGCGGCGCGTGTAACGTCCAGGAAATCTACAGCCTGGCGCCGCTGCAAGAGGGGATTTTGTACCACCACCTCGCGGCGGCCCAAGGCGATCCGTACCTGCAATACATCACCTTCAGCTTTGACAGCCGCGAGCGCCTGCAACGCTTTGCCGCAGCTCTGCAAGGCGTGATTTCGCGACATGACATCCTGCGCACCGCCGTGGTCTGGGAGCGCCTCGACGAGCCGGTACAGGTGGTCTGGCGCGAGGCGCAACTGGGGATGGATGAGATTCACCTGGACCCGGCCGCCGGGGATATCGCCACGCAATTGACCGAGTGCCTCAACCCGCGTCACCACCGCCTGGATATTCGCCAGGCGCCCATGATGCGCATCGGTTACAGCGAGGATGCGCCCAACCAGCGCTGGGTCGCGGTGTTGCTGCTGCACCATCTGGTGGATGACGCCACGTCGCTGCGTATGCTCATCTCGGAAATCGAAGCCCATACCCGTGGCGAAGAGGCCCTGCTGCCACCGTCGGTGCCGTACCGTCATTATGTGGCTCAGGCGCGCCAGGGCGTGAGTCGCGAAGAGCATGAGGCGTTCTTCAGCGAGATGCTCGGGGACATCGATGAACCGACCCTGCCTTTCGGTCTGCAGGACGTGCAGGGCGAGGGCCACGGTGTCGAAGAGGTCGTCCTGATGCTCGATGACCGCCTCAGCCAGCGCCTGCGCGCGCAGTCCCGCCAGTTGGGGGTGACGCCGGCCAGCCTGTATCACCTGGCGTGGGCACGGGTGCTGGGGGGTGTGTCGGGGCGCACGGATGTGGTGTTCGGCACCGTGTTGCTGGGGCGCTTGCAGGGCGGCGAAGGCTCAGACCGTGCCCTGGGGATGTTCATCAACACCTTGCCGCTGCGGGTCAGCCTCGCTGAAGCCGGCGTACGCGCCATGGTCAAGAGCACCCATGCGCGCCTGACCGGCTTGCTCGGCCATGAGCACGCCTCGCTGGTGCTGGCGCAACGCTGCAGCCAAGTGGCGGCGTCGACGCCGTTGTTCAGTTCGCTGCTCAACTATCGCCAGCTCGGTGGCGCGGACGTTTCGGCACAAGCGCAGACGGCCTGGGAAGGCATTGCCGTGCTCGACAGCAAGGAGCGCACCAACTACCCGCTGACCCTGTCGGTCAACGACATGGGAGAGGCGTTCAGCCTGTCGGTCATGGCTGACGGTTCGATTGGCGCGGCGCGAGTGTGCGGCTACATGCAATGCGTCCTGGAGAACCTGGTGCAGGCCCTGGAACAGACCCCGCAGGCTTCGCTGCAAGGGTTGGCGATGCTGCCGGCGGGCGAGCGCGAACAATTGTTGCAACACTGGAACGCCACCGACAGCCTGTTCGCCGATACCGCATTGCTGCATCACCAGGTCGAGCTGCAGGCGGCTTTACGACCGGACGCTACGGCGGTGCTGTTTGAAGACCTGCGCCTGAGCTATGGCGACTTGAACCGCCGCGCCAACCAGGTGGCGCATCGCTTGTTGGGCCTGGGCGTGTGCCCGGATGATCGGGTGGCGATCTGTGTCGAGCGCGGGCTGGACATGATCGTCGGCCTGCTCGGCATCCTCAAGGCCGGCGCCGGTTACGTGCCGATCGACCCGGCGTACCCGCAGGAACGCATCAGCTACACCCTGCAAGACAGCGCGCCGGTAGCGGTGCTGGTGCAGCAGGCGACCCGTGCCCGGGTGACCGAGGTGTCGGTGCCGGTGCTCGAGCTGGACGGCGGCGATTGCCAGGGTGAGTCCACTCAGAATCCCCACGTCCCGGGCCTGACTTCGGCCAACCTGGCGTACGTGATCTACACCTCCGGCTCCACCGGCCTGCCCAAGGGGGTAATGGTCGAACACCACAACGTGGCACGCCTGTTCAGCGCCACCGAGGGTTGGTTCAACTTCAACGATCAGGATGTCTGGGCACTGTTCCACTCGTTTGCGTTTGACTTCTCGGTCTGGGAAATCTGGGGCGCGCTCATCCACGGTGGGCAGTTGCTGGTGGTACCGCAGCTCACCAGCCGTTCGCCGGACGCCTGTTATGCACTGTTGTGCAGCGCCGGGGTGACCATCCTCAACCAGACGCCGAGTGCCTTCCGTTCGTTGATTGCGGCCCAGGGCCAGAGTGCCTTGAAGCATTCCCTGCGCCAGGTGATATTCGGTGGTGAGGCCCTGGAACCGGGGATTCTCAAGCCTTGGTACGCACGCCCAGGCAACGCCGGTACACAACTGGTGAACATGTACGGCATCACCGAAACCACCGTGCATGTGACGTATCGCGCCCTTGAAGCGGCGGATGCGCAGCGGGTCGGCGTCAGCCCGATTGGCGGGCGCATTCCGGACTTGCAACTGTATATTCTCGACGAGCAGCGCGAACCGGTGCCGGTCGGTGTCGTCGGCGAGTTGTACGTGGGGGGCGCGGGGGTTGCCCGTGGCTACTTGAACCGGCCGCAGTTGAACGCCGAACGGTTTATCGCCGACCCGTTCAGCGGGCGTGCGCAGGCGCGCCTGTACAAGACCGGTGACCTGGGACGCTGGCTGGCGGATGGCAGCATTGACTACCTGGGCCGCAACGACGACCAGGTGAAGATCCGTGGCTTCCGTATCGAACTGGGCGAGATCGAAGCCCGCCTGGCTGCCTGTGACGGCGTGCGCGAGGCCGTGGTGATTGCCCGCGAAGACGCTCCCGGTAACAAGCGCCTGGTGGCGTATGTGATCGCCGCCGAGGGCGCTGAGCCCTCGGCCGCCGAGCTGCGTGCGCAGTTGCTGGTGTCTCTGGCCGACTACATGATCCCCAGTGCGTTCGTCCTGCTTGAGAGCTTGCCGCTGACCACCAACGGCAAACTCGACCGCAAGGCCTTGCCGGCCCCCGATGGCGATGCCCTGGCCCGTCGCGAATACGAGTGCCCTGAAGGCGAGATGGAACTGACCCTTGCCGCGCTCTGGCAAGAATTGCTCGATGTGGAGCGGGTGGGTCGCCACGACAACTTCTTTGAACTGGGTGGTCATTCGCTGCTGGCGGTCAAATTGATCGAACGCATGCGCCAGATGGACTTGAGCGCCGATGTGCGCGTGCTGTTCGGCCAGCCGACCCTGGCCGCGCTGGCGGCGGCGGTCGGCGGGCATCAGGCACTGGAGGTGCCGGCCAACCGCATTGAGCCGGACTGCCAGCGCATCACCCCGGACCTGTTGCCCCTGGCCGACCTAGACCAGGCCGCTATCGACCGCATCGTCGCGAGCGTGCCGGGCGGCGTGCGCAATGTGCAGGATATCTACGGCCTGGCGCCGCTGCAGGACGGCATGCTCTACCACCATCTGGCGGCGCCGCAAGGCGATGCCTACCTGCTGCATATGCTGTTCACCTTCACCGGGCCTGAGCCGGTGAACCTGTTCGCCAAGGCGCTGCAAAGCGTGATCGAGCGGCACGACATCCTGCGCAGCAGCATCGCCTGGGAAGGACTCGAGGATCCGGTACAGGTCGTTTGGCGTCAGGCAACCCTGGGACTGGAAGAGGTGGTGATCGACCCGGCGGACGGTGACGTGCTGACGCAGTTGCACGAGCAGTTCGACCCACGCCATTACCGTCTGGACCTGAGCCGTGCGCCGTTGATGCACCTGGCCTACGCCCAGGACAGCGCCCATCAGCGCTGGGTCGGCATCCTGTTGTTCCATCACATGGTGCTCGACCACACCGCGCTTGAGGTGCTGATCGAAGAAGTCCAGGCCAGCCTGAAAGGCCACACCGAAAACTTGGCGCCGTCGATTCCCTATCGCAACCATGTGGCGCAGTCGCGCCTGGGCGCGGATCGACAGGCCCATGAACGCTTTTTCGAAGGCATGCTCGGTGACATCGATGAACCGACCCTGGCCTTCGGCCTGCGCGATGTGCAGGGCGATGGCAGCGGTGTCGAAGAAGCCCACCTGATGCTCGACAGCCAACTGAGCGGGCGCTTGCGCGAGCAGGCGCGCTTGCTTGGCGTCAGCGCCGCCAGCCTGGTGCACCTGGCCTGGGGCCAGGTGTTGGCGCAGGTCGCGGGGCGTGACGATGTGGTCTTCGGCACGGTGTTGCTCGGCCGCCTGCAAGGCGGTGAAGGCGCCGGCCGTGCCTTGGGCCTGTTCATCAATACCTTGCCGCTGCGTGTGAGCATTGGCGGGCAGGGCGCCCGCGAGGCCGTGCGTGTCACGCATGAGCGGCTGTCGCAATTGCTCGCCCATGAGCACGCGTCATTGTCCCTGGCCCAACAGTGCAGCGGCCTGCCGGCGACGCAGGCGCTGTTCAATACATTGCTCAACTACCGGCACAGCGCGCCGGTCGAGGCCTCTAGCGCGGATATCGCCGCGTGGGACGGTATCCAGGCGGTGAGCATGGAAGAGCGCACCAACTATCCGCTGGTGTTGAACGTCGATGATTTTGGCGCCGGCTTCCAGCTCAACGCCCAGGCGCTGGTGAAAATCGGTGCACAACGGATTTGCGGCTTTATGCAGGTGGCCCTGGCACACCTGGTCAGCGCGTTGGAGCACACGCCACACCAGCCGTTGAGTCAGTTCTCGGTGCTGTCGGCCGCCGAACGGGATGCCGTGCTGGTTGACGTCAACGCCACTGCCGTCGATTACCCCGAGGCGCAGACTATCCACCGCCTGTTCGAGGCTCAGGTCGAATGCCAGCCGGATGCCACGGCCGTGCGCCAGGACGACCAGCACATCACTTATCGCCAGCTTAATCAGCGCGCCAATCAGTTGGCCCACCGCCTGCTCGAAGAGGGTGTGCGTCCGGATGACCGGGTGGCCATCTGCGCGCGCCGCAGCCTGGAAACCCTGGTCGGCCTGGTGGCGATCCTCAAGGCCGGTGCGGCGTATGTGCCGATCGATCCGGCGCACCCGCAGGAGCGCATCAACTACCTGTTGCAGGATTGCGACCCGGTGCTGGTGCTGGCGCAATCGAGCACGCGCTCGCTGCTGAGCCACACCGAACGGCCGGTGATCGAACTGGACAGCGACCAGTGGCACCGTCGTCCGACGCTCAACCCGAGCGTGGCGGGCCTGACGCCGGCGAACCTGGCTTATGTGATCTACACCTCCGGTTCCACCGGCTTGCCCAAGGGCGTGATGGTCGAGCACCGCACCCTGGAGAACCTGGTGCACTGGCATTGCCAGGCGTTCGACCTGCACGCGGGTGGGCACACTTCCAGTGTCGCCGGCTTCGGTTTCGATGCCATGGCCTGGGAAGTCTGGCCGGCCCTGTGTGTGGGGGCGACGTTGCACCTGCCACCCGCCAAGCAGGGCAGCGAAGACGTCGACGCACTGTTGCGCTGGTGGCTGGCGCAACCGCTGCACGTGAGCTTCCTGCCGACGCCGGTAGCGGAGTACGCGTTCAGTCAGCAGTTGCAACACCCGACCCTGAAAACCTTGCTGATCGGCGGCGACCGCCTGCGTCAGTTCAGCACGCCGCAGCGCTTCGATGTGGTCAACAACTATGGTCCGACCGAAGCCACGGTGGTCGCGACCTGCGGCCTGATTGAGGCCGGCAAGGCCCTGCACATTGGCAAACCCATCGCCAACACCCAGGTCTATCTGCTCGACGAGCACCTCAAACCGGTGCCGCAGGGTGTCGCCGGTGAGCTGTACGTCGGGGGGGCCGGTGTGGCGCGCGGTTACCTGAACCGTGCGGAACTGACCGCCGAACGCTTTGTGCAGGACCCGTTCAGCCAGGACCCGCAGGCTCGCCTGTATCGCACCGGTGACCTGGCGCGCTGGCTGGAAGACGGCACGCTGGACTACCTGGGGCGCAATGACGACCAGGTGAAGATCCGCGGCGTGCGGATTGAACTGGGTGAAATCGAAACCTGCCTGGCCGAGCACCCGGACGTCAGCGAAACCGTGGTGCTGGCCCGTGACGGGCGCCTGGTGGCGTATTTCACCGAACACCAGGCCCTTGACCGCCAGGCCCTGCGCAGTTGGCTGCAGGCGCAATTGCCGGAGTACATGGTGCCGGCGGCGTATGTGCGCCTGGACAGCCTGCCGCTGACCGCCAACGGCAAGCTCGACCGCAAGGCCCTGCCGGTTCCCGATCAGGATGCCGTGCTCAGTCGCGGTTACGAAGCGCCCCAGGGTGAAGTGGAAATTGCCCTGGCGCAGATCTGGAGCCAAGTGCTCAAGGTCGAGCAGGTCGGGCGTGAGGATCATTTCTTTGAGCTGGGCGGGCACTCGCTGCTGGCGATGCGCTTGATCTCCCAGGTGCGCCTGCACCTCGGGGTGGAGCTGGACCTCGCGGACCTGTTCGCCCATCCGCAACTGACCGCGCTGGCGCAGGTGGTGGCCAAGGCCGGGCGCAGCAGCCTGCCGCCGATTGTACCGGTGTCCCGAGAAGAGTCCTTGCCGCTGTCGTTTGCCCAGCAGCGCCTGTGGTTCCTGGCGCAAATGGAGAATGCCGGGGCGGCTTACAACATGCCGGTCGGCCTGGGCCTGCGCGGCGCGCTGGATATCCTGGCGCTGGAGCGTGCACTGGCGCGGATTGTCAGTCGCCATGAGGTGCTGCGCAGTGTCTTCGTGATGGATAACGATGAGCCGCAACTGCGGATCACACCTGTCGAAGGTTCATTTGTACTGGAGCAGGATGACCTGCGCGGGCAGGCCGATGCCGCGCAGCGCTTGCAGGTGTTGACCGAATATGAAGCGTCGACACCGTTCGACCTGGTCAACGGGCCGCTGCTGCGCGCACGCCTGGTACGCATGGGCGACGAGCACTCGGTGTTGTTGCTGACCCTGCACCACATTGCCTCTGACGGCTGGTCGATGGGCGTGCTGAGCCGCGAAATGGTGCTGTTGTATGGCGCCTTCAGCCAGGGCCTCGCCGATCCATTGCCACCGCTGACGCTGCAATATGCCGACTTCGCCGTCTGGCAACGCCGCTGGTTGAGTGGCGAGGTGTTGCACAGGCAGAACCTGTATTGGCAGCAAACCCTGGCCGGCGCGCCGGCCATACTGACCCTGCCGACCGACCGGCCACGCCCGGCGCAACAGGATTTCTCCGGCGCGGTGCTGGCGTTGCAACTGGATAAGGCACTGACTCAGGGCCTCAAGGACCTGAGTCAACGACATGGCACCTCGTTGTACATGAGCCTGCTGGCGGCATGGGGTGTCTTGTTGGCGCGTTTGTCCGGGCAGGATGAAGTGGTGATCGGCTCGCCGGTGGCCAACCGCAACCAGCTGGAGCTGGAAGGTCTGATCGGCCTGTTCGTCAACACGCTGGCGCTGCGCATCGATACCTCGGGCGAACCGACGGTGCAAACCCTGCTGGCGCGGGTCAAGGCCCGGACGCTGGGTGCGCAGGCGCATCAGGACCTGCCGTTCGAACAAGTGGTCGACATCGTCAAACCGGTGCGCAGCATGGCCTACAGCCCGGTGTTCCAGGCCATGTTGACCTGGCAGGGCAGTGAAGGCGGCGGCGCACCGGTCGTCGGCGACTTGATCATGGAGGACGGCGGCCAAGTCAACACATCGGCGAAGTTTGATCTGTCCCTGGAGTTAAGCGAAGCCCAGGGCCATATCATCGGCTCTTTGAGCTATGCCACGGCGCTGTTCGACGAAGCGACCCTCAAGCGTCACCTGGGCTACTTCGAGCGCCTGCTGCACGCGATGGTTGCCGACGATCAAGGCGTACTGGCCCGCGTGCCCCTGCTGGATGAGCAGGAGCGCCAGCAGCAGTTGGCCGGCCTCAGTGGCCTGCACACGCCGCTCCACCCCGGCACCGTACACAGCCTGTTTGAAGCCCAGGCCATGCGCACCCCCGAGGCGCTGGCGGTGCAGACGGCGGCTGTGACGCTGACTTACCGTCAGCTTAACGAGCAGGCCAACCAGTTGGCCCATCACCTGCGTGAGCTCGGCGTGGTGCCGGATGCCCGCGTGGCGATTTGCGTGGAGCGCAGCGCCGAGCTGATCGTCGGGTTGCTGGCGATTCTCAAGGCCGGAGGCGCCTATGTGCCGATCGACCCGAACTACCCGCTCGAACGCATTCATTACATGCTCAAGGACAGCGCCCCGGCGGCGTTACTGGTGCACGCTGCGACCGCGCAACTGGCCGCTGCGGGCGGCCTGCCCGTGGTCGACCTCGACCTTGAGGCGTGGCGCGGGCAAGCGCTGGACAACCCACAGGTGCCCGGGCTGAGCGCGAAACACCTGACCTATGTGATCTATACCTCGGGCTCCACCGGGCAGCCAAAAGGCGTGATGGTCGAACACCAGGGCGTGGTCAACATGCTCCACTGGTACCTCGAAGACGTCGGGCTGGACGCCGACGACGCGGTGTTGTTGCTGACCTCGCACAGCTTCGACCTGACCCAGAAAAATATCTTCGCCAGCCTGGCCGTCGGCGCCACCTTGCACCTGGCCGACAGCCCGTTTGACCCTTTGAGCATCGTGCGCCAGATCGACGCGCAGGCGATCACCCATATCAACCTGGCCCCGAGTGCGTTCTATACGTTGATCGACGCCGATCAACAGCACGTCTTGAGCCGCCTGCGCCGGGTCGTGCTCGGCGGTGAGCCGATCAAACTGTCGCAGTTGGAGAAACTGCGGGCGCCGCGTCCGCAATTCATCAACAGCTATGGCCCGACCGAGTGCAGCGACGTGGTCGCCTGGCACGGCATCAATGCGGATCTTGCCAGCTATGGAGCAGGGGATATTCCGCTCGGCCAGCCGTTGCGCAACCTGACGCTCTACGTGCTGGACGCCTACGGGCAACAGGTGCCTACCGGCAGCGTCGGCGAGTTGTACATCGGTGGCGCGGGCGTGGCACGCGGTTACCTCAATCGCGAGGACCTGACGGCCGAACGTTTCCTCGACGACCCGTTCACCGCCCAAGGACGCATGTACCGCACGGGCGACCTGGCGCGTTACCGTGCGGACGGCACCCTCGACTACCTCGGGCGTAATGATGACCAGGTCAAGATTCGCGGCCTGCGCATAGAACTGGGTGAAATCGAAGCCTTGCTCGCCGCCCATCCCGAGTTGCTTGAAGCAGCCGTACTGGTGCGCGACGAGCGCCTGGTGGCTTACTTCACCGCGCACGTGGCGGGGCAGGCGCCTCAGATCGAGGACCTGCGGACCTACCTGCAAAACGAACTGCCGGAATACATGGTGCCGTCGGCCTATGTTCAGTTGCCAGCACTGCCGTTGAGCCCCAACGGCAAGCTGGATCGCAAGGCGCTGCCGGCACCGGGGCTCGATGCGGTGGTCAGTGGGGTGTATGAAGCCCCCGAGGGCGACATTGAAACGACGCTGGCGCAGATCTGGCAAGACCTGCTGGGGCTTGAACAGGTCGGTCGCCACGGGCATTTCTTCGAATTGGGCGGGCACTCGCTGCTGGCGATGCGCTTGATTTCCCAAGTGCGCCAGCGCCTGGGGGTGGAGTTGGCCCTGGCCGAGCTGTTTGCCCATCCGCAGTTGGCGGCGTTGGGCCAAGTATTGGCCCAGGCGGCACGCAGCACCTTGCCGGCGATCTTGCCGGTGCCAAGGGACCAGGATTTGCCGCTGTCGTTTGCCCAGCAACGCTTGTGGTTCCTGGCGCAGATGGAAGGTGCCAGCACCGCCTACAACATGCCGATCGCCCTCGGGCTGCGCGGTCAGCTGGATGCCCAGGCGCTGGAGCGCGCACTGACAGCCATCGTGGCGCGCCATGAGGCGCTGCGTAGCCGGTTCGTGCAGCACAACCATGAGCCGCTGGTGCGTATCGAGCCGGCCGAACGGGCGTTCGCGCTGCTGCGCCTGGAAGTGGACAGCGATGCCGATCTGCAGGTGCACGTCAGCCAAGAGGCGCTTGAACCCTTCGATCTGGAGCAGGGCCCGCTGATTCGTGCGCGCCTGGTGCGACGCGCCGACGATCACCATGTGCTGTTGCTGACCATGCACCACATCGTGTCCGACGGTTGGTCGATGGGCGTACTGACCCGTGAGTTGATGGCGCTGTATGAAGCGTTCCGTCTGGGGCAGGCCGACCCGCTGCCACCGCTTGCCCTGCAATATGGCGATTTTGCCGTGTGGCAACGGCGTTGGCTGAGTGGCGAGGTGCTGCAGCAACAGAGCCAATACTGGCAGCAGGCGTTGGCGGATGCGCCCGCCTTGCTGTTGTTGCCCACCGACCGCCCACGGCCGGCCCGGCAGGACTACAGCGGTGCGACCTTGAGCCTGTTGCTCGATGTCAACCTGACCGCCGGGCTCAAGGCCCTGAGTCAGCGTCATGGCACCACGCTGTACATGACCATGATGGCCGCGTGGGGCGCGTTGCTCTGCCGCCTGTCCGGCCAGGATGAGGTGGTGATCGGCTCGCCGGCGGCCAACCGCATGCGTGCAGAAGTCGAAGGGCTGATCGGCCTGTTCGTCAACACCCTGGCGGTGCGCATAGGGGCCGGCGAAGAGCTGACGGTGGCTGCGTTGCTGGCCCATGCCAAGGACCGCACCCTGGCGGCGCAGGCCCATCAGGACTTGCCGTTCGAACAAGTGGTGGAAGTGCTCAAGCCGGCGCGCAGCCTGGCCCACAGCCCGGTGTTCCAGACCTTGCTGACCTGGCAGAGCAGTGATGCGCCGAGCCTGGTAATGGGTGATCTGCAGTTCGAAGGGCTCGGCGAGGCCGGCAACTTTGCCAAGTTCGACCTGTCCCTGGACCTCGGCGAAATGCAGGGACACATCGCCGGGACCCTGGAGTACGCCACGGCGCTGTTCGACGAGACCACCCTGCAACGTTACCTGGGATATTTCGAGTGCCTGCTGCAGGCCATGGTTGCCGACGACCAGGCGTTGCTGGCGCACATTCCCTTGATCGATGACGACGAGCGCGACTACCTGTTGCACGGCCTCAACGACACCCACGTGGCCTATGCGCAGGACAGCACCATTCACCAACTGTTCGAAGCCCAGGTCGAGGCGCATCCGGATGCGATTGCCGTGGCGTTCGAACAGCAGCGCATCAGTTATGCGCAGTTGAACCGTCGGGCCAACCGCCTGGCGCATCACTTGATCGGCCTGGGTATCGGCCCGGATGACCGCGTGGCGATCTGCGCCGAACGCGGCGATGAAGTATTGGTGGGCTTGCTCGGGGTGCTCAAGGCCGGCGGCGCGTATGTGCCGCTGGACCCCAATTACCCGCCGGAGCGTCTGGCCTACATGATCGCCGACAGCGCACCGTCGGCCGTGCTGACCCAGCGCGCGTTGCAGGACCGGCTGCCGCCCCTGGCGATTGCGCAGGTGTTGCTGGACGAGCCACACAGCGGTGCCGAGCACAACCCGCAAGTGCCGGGGCTGACCGCCCGCCACCTGGCGTATGTGATCTACACATCAGGTTCCACCGGCAATCCCAAGGGCGTGATGATCGAACATCGCGGGCTGGTCAACTACAGCCTGGACGCCGCACGCCTGTTCGGCCTGACCGCGCAGGACACGGTGTTGCAGCAGAACACCCTGAACTTCGACCTGTCGGTGGAGGAAATCTTCCCGGCCTGGCTGGCCGGCGCGACCCTGGCGCCAAGCCGTTATGTGTTTGGCACCGAGGCCGCACGCGACCCGGCGATCACGCCGACCTTCCTGCACTTGACGGCGGCGCACTGGCACACCCTGGCCGCCGAATGGCACCACAGCCCGGAGCAGGCGCAGGCGCATTTGCGCCATGTACGGTTGATCAACGTGACCGGTGATGCACTGTCGGCGCAGAAGTTGAAGCTGTGGGACGAGGTTCGCCCGGCCCATACCCGGCTGATCAACACGTATGGCCCGACGGAAGCGACGGTGTCCTGCACCACCGCTTATGTGACCCATACGGGCGATACCACGGGCAATACCACCATCGGTAAACCGATGGCCAACACCCGTATCTACCTGCTCGATAGCCAGCAGCAACCGGTACCGTTCGGAGTGGCGGGAGAGATCTTCATCGGCGGTGACGGTGTGGCACGGGGGTATCTGAACCTCGACCAGATCAGTGCCGAGCGCTTCCTCGTCGACCCGTTCAACGACGCCCCGGGGGCGCGGATGTACAAGACCGGTGACCTGGCGCGCTACCTGGCGGATGGTTCCCTCGAGTACCTGGGCCGCAACGACTTCCAGGTCAAGGTACGCGGGTTCCGGATTGAGCTGGGCGAGATCGAATCGCGCCTCGGCAACTGTGCCGGGGTCAAGGAAGCGGCGGTGATCGCCCGCGAAGACCGTCCTGGCGAGAAGCGCCTGGTGGCCTACGTGGTGCCGCACGCCGGGGTCAGCTTGACGGCGGCCGGTTTGCGCAGCTACCTGGCGCCGTTGCTGGCCGAATACATGATCCCGTCGGCGTTCGTGAGCCTCGACGCGTTGCCGCTCACGCCCAACCGCAAACTGGACCGCAAAGCCTTGCCGGCGCCGGATCAGTCGGCGGTGGCCAGCCGCGATTACCAGGCTCCCGAGGGGCGCATTGAACGCAGCCTGGCGCTGATCTGGGCGCAGGTGCTGCAACTGGAGCAGGTCGGCCGGCATGACAACTTCTTCGAGCTGGGCGGCCATTCGCTGCTGGCGGTCAAGTTGGTCGAGCGCATGCGCCAGGAGGACCTGCGGGTCGACGTCGGTGCCTTGTTTACCCACCCGACCCTGGCCGGCCTGGCCAAGGTCGTGGGCAGCCGCCGTGCGCTGGAGGTGCCGGCCAACGGCATCACTGCCGAATGCCAACGCATTACGCCGTCGATGCTGCCGCTGGCCAGTCTCAACCAGGACGAAATCGACAGCCTTGTCGCCGGCGTGCCGGGCCAATTGGCCAACGTGCAAGATATCTACGGCATGACGCCGTTGCAGGAAGGCATCCTTTATCACCACTTGCTGGCCGATGAGGGCGACCTGTACCTGGAACAGGCCTCGTTCCATTTCGATAGCCGCGAGCGTCTCGAGGCATTTGCCCAGGCCTTGCAGGGCGTGATTGAGCGCAACGATATCTTGCGTTCCACGATGCGTTGGGAAGGCTTGAGCGAGCCGGTACAGGTGGTGTTGCGTCATGTACCGTTCGCGCTGGAAGAGATCAGCCTGGAAGGCGAGGAAGAGGCCGGTGCGCAACTGCGTGAGCGTTTCAACCCGCAGCATTTCCGCATGGACCTGCGTGATGCACCGTTGATGCGCCTGGTGTGCGCCTACGATCGGTCGCAACAACGCTGGGCCGCGTTGCTGATGTTCCATCACATGCTGTTCGATCACGTCGCCATGGACCTCCTGCAATACGAGTTGCAGGCCTTCCTTGCGGGTGAGGAAGCCCGCCTGAGTGCAGCGGTGCCGTATCGCAACTATGTGGCCCAGGCGCGCCTGGGGATGACCGAACAGGAGCATGAAGCGTTCTTCGGCGCGATGCTGGCCGATATTGATGAACCGACCCTGCCGTTCGGCCTGCACACGGTGCAGGCCGGTGGCACGCTGGAACTGGCACGACTGCCTGTGGAAGAGGGCCTCGGCCAGCGCCTGCGCAGCGCTGCCCGGCAACTGGGGGTGAGTGCCGCAAGCCTGATGCATGTGGCTTGGGCTCAGGTGCTGGCGCATGTCTGCGGCCAGGATGATGTGGTGTTCGGCACCGTGCTGATGGGCGGCATGCAGGGCGGTGAACGCGCCCTGGGGCTGTTTATCAATACCTTGCCGTTGCGCATCAGCGTCGGTGCCGAAGGTGCACAGGCCGGGGTCAAGGCCACGCATGCACGCTTGAGTACTTTGCTGAGCCATGAGCATGCCTCCCTGGCGTTGGCGCAGCGTTGCAGCGGCGTGGCCGCGCCGGCACCGCTGTTCAGTGCCTTGCTCAACTACCGTCACAGCGCGGCCACTGCCTCCAGTGAGGACATGGCTGTATGGAGCGGTATCCAGGCCCTGGGCGGTGAAGAACGCAGCAACTACCCGCTGTCGCTGGACATCGATGACTTCGGCCAGGCGTTTGCGCTGACCGTCCAGGTCAGCCCGGACGTCGGTGCGCAGCGTGTGTGTGCGTACATGCACGCTGCGCTGGACAGCCTGGTGGACGCTCTGGAGCGCACGCCGCAGGCGTCGCTGAGCAGCCTGGAAGTGCTGCCGCTGAGCGAGCGCCGCCAAGTGTTGCTGGACTTCAACCAGACCCGCACCAGTGATCCGCAGGACCAACTGATCCATGAGCTGTTCGAGCAGCAGGTGCTGCGTAACCCCGACGCGGTTGCGCTGGAGTTCGATGGCCAGTCGCTGAGCTACGCCGAGCTCAATGCCCAGGCCAACCAGTTGGCCCATCATTTGATCGCTCTTGGCGTGCAGCCTGACGAGCGCGTGGCCATCGCCCTGGAGCGCGGTACGCAGATGATCGTGGCATTGCTCGCGAGCCTGAAGGCCGGCGCCGCGTATGTGCCGCTCGACCCGGCCTACCCGGCGCAGCGCCTGGCGTTCATGCTGGCCGACAGCGCACCGCGTGTGTTGCTCAGCGAGTACGCGGTGCTGCCGTTGCTCGGTGCACTGCCGGAAGGCTTGCAGGTGGTGACCTTGAACAGTGCGCTGCAACCGTGGCGTGAGTTGAGCGAGCACAACCCGTCGGCGGCTGAGCTGGGGCTTGGCGGCGAACATCTGGCCTACGTGCTCTACACCTCCGGGTCCACGGGGACGCCCAAAGGCGTGATGATCGAGCACGCCGGGTTGTGCAACGAGATCCGCGCAATCAGCGGCTTGACCGGCCTGACGGCGGGCGATCGTGCGCTGCAATTTGCGACCATTAACTTCGATGCGTCCATCGAGGAGATTTTCGGTGCGCTGACCTGTGGTGCGACCCTGGTGGTGCGCAGTGCCGCCTGGTTGACCGATGCCGCTCAATTCTGGGCACTGGCGGCGCAGGCGCGCTTGTCGGTGATCAGCCTGCCGACGCGCTTCTGGCAGGGCCTGGCGGACGATCATGCGAGTGTCATTCCGGCCTCGGTACGGGTGATCGTGGTCGGTGGTGAAGAGCTGAGCCCGGAAGCGGTGCAGCACTGGTTCCTGCGCAGTGGGCACACGCCACGTTTGCTTAATACCTACGGCCCGACTGAAGCCACGATTATCGCCACCGCCAACGAGGTGTGCGCGGCCAACCCGCATCCGCGCGCAATCGGGCGCCCGATTGCCAACACCCGGGTGTATGTGTTGGATGCCCATGGGCATCCGACCGGGTTGGGGGTGGCCGGCGAGATTCATATCGCCGGTGCCGGTATCGCCCGGGGTTATCTCAACCAGCCGCAACTGAGCAGCGAGCGCTTCCTGGCCGACCCGTTCAGCGAGGTGCCGGGGCGCCTGTATAAAACCGGCGACCTGGGCCGCTGGCTGCCGGACGGCACCCTGGAGTACCTGGGCCGTAACGATGACCAAGTGAAAATCCGCGGCTTCCGCATCGAGCTGGGTGAAGTCGAGAGCGCGCTGCTGGCCTGTGAAGGGGTGCGCGCGGCGGTGGTCATGGCGCGTGACGACAGCGAAGGGCAGGTCAGCGGCAAACAGTTGGTCGCCTACCTGTGCGGTACGCCGGGTTCGGTCGAGCAGCTGCGCGAAGAGCTGCTGACCCACCTGCCGCAGTACATGCTGCCCAGTGCGTATGTACAGCTGGACAGCCTGCCGGTGACGCCGAACGGCAAGCTGGACCGCAAGGCCCTGCCTGCCCCTGAGCAGGTGATGCTCAGCCGCGACTACGAGGCCCCGGCGGATGCGCTGGAAGAACGCCTGGCGGCCCAATGGGCGTTGGCATTGAAACTGCCACGGGTTGGGCGTCACGACAGTTTCTTTGAAATGGGTGGGCATTCCCTGCTGGCTATTCGTCTGGTGAGCCTGTTGGCTCAGGTCGAGGTCCAGGTGACGCTGGCGGAGTTGTTCCAGCATGCCAGCGTCGCGTCGATGGCTGCGCTGTTGCGCTTGCGCACCGAGGTACCGGTGGCGGAGCAAGGGCTTGTCACCGTGCGTGCCGAGGGGACGCAGGCACCGTTGTTCCTGGTGCATGAGTTCAGTGGCTTGAACCTGTATTTCCCAGCGCTGGGCCAGCATCTGGATGCTGATATTCCGGTGTACGGGCTCGAGGGCGTGGCCTGGGGCGAGCCGCAATTGCGCACCCTGGAATGCCTGGCGGCGCGGCATATCGACTTGATGCGCAGGGTCCAGCCGCACGGCCCGTACCGCCTGGCCGGCTGGTCGTTCGGTGGGGTACTGGCGTACGAAATCGCCGCGCAGTTGATCGGTATGGACGAGGAGGTCGCGTTCCTCGGCCTGCTCGATACCCACGTGCCGCGCCTGGTGGATCAGGGCAGGGCACGCTGGTCGGTGGCCCATGCCCACCAATTGCACCTGCTGGAACAATGCCGTGCCTACTGCCAGGCCCAGGTGCCGGTGGACGGTCACGCACTGGCGAGCCTGGAGCAACTGGAGTCCGAAGCCGAGTACATGGCCTTTGATGAGCTGTGGCAGCGCGTCCGCGACGCCGGTTGGCTGCAGCCGCAGTTGGCGGCGCTGTCACGTGAAGCGCTGTGGGCCTACCTGGACCGTGAGGTTGCCCACGGCCATGCGCAGGCGTATTACAGCCTGTTCCCGTTGAACATCCCGGTGCATCTGTTTACCGCCGAACAGCGCATGGACGAGGCCTCGCGCAGCAGCGAAAGCCTGGGCTGGGAGCAGATCGTGCCGGCCGCGTTGCTGCACCGCATCGATGTGCCGGGCGATCACCAGAGCATGATGCAGGCGCCGCATATCGCGGCGTTGGGCAAGGCCATCGGTGCGGCGCTGAACGCTACACCGCCGGCGCCGACGCAGGCGGGGTATCAGCCGGTGTTGACGATCCAGAGCGGGCAGGCGGGGCGAGCACCGATCTTCTGTATTCCAGGCGCCGGCGACAGTGTCACCGGGTTCATCGGCCTGACCGATGCGTTCGGGCCGGGCTGGCCGATCCATGGCCTGCAGCCTCGTGGGCTGGACGCCAAGGCGGTGCCGCATAGCCGCGTGGAATCGGCGGCGCGCGCCTATCTGGTGGCGCTGGAGCAGCACTGCTCAAGCGGGCCGGTGCATCTGCTCGGGCATTCCTTCGGCGGCTGGGTGGCGTTCGAGATGGCTCTGCGCCTGCAGGCCCAGGGGCGTGAAGTGCTGTCCTTGAGCCTGATCGACAGTGAGGCCCCTGGCGGCACGGGTACGGCGGGCCAGCCCTACACGGCGACCGGCGTCTTGCAGCGTTTGATTGAAACCATGCAACTGGCGGCCGGCAAGCCTTTCGGGATTGATCCGCAGGTGTTTGCCGGCCTGGATGAAGCCGCCCAGTGGGTCGCGTTACACCGTGCCATGGTGCAGGTCGGCATGCTTTCCGCGCGTTCGACGCCTGATGTGATGTTCGGGCCGGCGCGGGCTTTCGGTGCCGCGCTGCGCACGGTTTACCAGCCACGCCAGCGCTACAACGGCCAGGTCCGCCTGGTGCTGGCCGATGATCCGAGCCTGGATGCACAGGGCAATCAGCGTGAGCAGGCCGGCATGGTAGAGGGCTGGAGCCGGTTCACCGATCACCTGGAAACCTGGTACGGCCCAGGTAACCATTTCACCCTGCTCAAGGCGCCACATGTCTACAGCCTGGCGTCCTGGTGGCACGACGGGCTGGCCGTACCGGTCGGCAAGGTGACCTCATGAGGTGTGACAGAGGGGGAGTCGGCACGGGCGCTTGCGCCCTAACCTGAAGCGAACATTCACGCAATTTAGTGCGAACCCGGCCACCGGTCGGGTCTACCTTTCAACGTATTAGTGGTCATCTATGGAAAAGTCGAAGTTTCGCAAGGTTTTTTGGGGCGTGGGGCTGGCGGTCGTGGCTGGGATGATTGTCTATTCGGTGCAATCACCCGCCGAGCCACCCGAATATCTGACCGCCAAGGTCGAGCGCGGCGAGATCGAAAACTCAGTGCTGGCCACCGGGATTTTGCAGGGGGTCAAGCAGGTCGATGTCGGTGCGCAAGTCTCCGGCCAGTTGAAATCGCTGAAGGTCAAGCTTGGCGATAAGGTCAAGAAGGGCGAGTGGTTGGCGGAAATCGACCCCTTGGTGCTGCAGAACACCCTGCGCCAGGCCCAGGTCAATGAAGAAAATCTGGAGGCCCAGCGCAAGGCGACGGCGGCGCAGGTTGCCCAGACCAAATCGGTCTGGGAGCGTTACACCCAGCTGCAATCGGACGCGGCTATTTCCCGGCAGGATTTCGAGACCGCCGAATCCAACTATCTGGTACAGAGCGCCAATCTGGTCGCCCTGGATGCCCAACTGAAAAATGCGCGTATCCAGATCGACACCGCCAAGGTCAACCTGGGCTACACCCGTATCGTCGCGCCGATTGACGGTGATGTGGTCGGCATCGTCACCCAGGAAGGCCAGACCGTGATCGCCGAGCAACTGGCGCCGGTGCTGCTGAAACTGGCCGATCTGGACACCATGACCATCAAGGCCCAGGTGTCGGAAGCCGATGTGATTCATATCCGGCCGGGCCAGGAGGTGTACTTCACCATCCTGGGCGAAGCCGACAAACGCTACTACGCCAAACTGCGCGGCACCGAACCCGCACCGCAGAACTACCTGGACACCCAGGCCGCAGGCACCCCCAAGCAGAACACGGCGGTGTTCTACAACGCCTTGTTCGATGTGCCCAACCCGGAACATCGCCTGCGTATTTCGATGACCGCCCAAGTGCGCATCGTGCGTGACATCGCCAAGGATGTGCTGATGGTGCCGGTGGCGGCACTGGGCAAGCGCAATACGGACGGTTCGTACGTGGTGCGGGTGATCGACGAGACCGGTCACGCCCAGGAGCGCAACGTGCAGGTGGGGATCAATAACAACGTCAAGGCACAGATCAAGGATGGCCTGGCAGAAGGCGACAAAGTCGTCATCGGTGATCCTGCGCCTGCCGTGGCGGGGGTCTGACAATGACTCAAGCCTTGTTGGAGCTCAAAGGCATCAGCCGCAGTTTTGTGGCCGGTGAGAAGGCCTTCATGGCCCTCAAGAATGTCAACTTGACGATCAACGCCGGGGAAATGGTGGCAATCACCGGCGCCTCGGGGTCGGGCAAGTCGACATTGATGAATATCCTGGGTTGCCTGGACTACGCCACTGAGGGCAGCTACACCATCAACGGCCGTGAAACCCGCGACCTGGAAGACCATGAACTGGCGGAACTGCGTCGTGATCACTTCGGTTTCATCTTCCAGCGTTACCACCTGCTGCCGCACTTGAGCGCCATGCACAACGTCGAGATGCCGTCGATCTATGCCGGCGTCACGGAAGCCCAGCGCCACAGCCGTGCCAAGGAACTGCTGGCGCGCCTGGGCCTGGCCAATCACCTGGTCAACCGTCCCAGCCAGTTGTCCGGTGGCCAGCAGCAACGGGTGAGTATCGCGCGAGCCTTGATGAACGGCGGTGAGGTGATTCTGGCCGACGAACCGACCGGCGCCCTCGACACCGCCAGCGGCAAGGAAGTGATGAATATCTTGCTGGAGCTGCACGCGGCGGGGCATACGGTGATTATCGTGACCCACGATGCGAAGGTCGCGGCGAATGCCGAACGTATCATCGAGATGCGCGACGGCGAGGTCCTCAGTGACCGGGCCAATGAACGCGTCGGGATGGAGGCGGCAGCGCCGGCGGCCACCCAGCTCAAGGCCAGCCCGGGGCGGCGCCTGGTGGCGAGCCTGGGGCTGTTCAAGGAAGCCTTCGTGATGGCCTGGATCGCGTTGATTTCGCACCGCATGCGCACGTTGTTGACCATGCTGGGGATCGTGATCGGCATCACCTCGGTGGTGTCGATCGTGGCGATCGGCGAAGGGGCCAAACGTTACGTCCTCAGTGATATCCAGGCGATCGGCAGCAACACCATCGATATCTACCCGGGCACCGACTTTGGTGACAGCCATGCCTCGGCCATCCAGACCCTGGTGCTGTCCGATGTGACCGCGCTCAGCCAGTTGCATTACATCGACAGCGCAACCCCCAACGCCGGGCGCAACCTGCTGCTGCGCTTCGGCAATATCGACGTGGATGCCACGGTCAACGGCGTGAGTGCCAGCTCGTTCCAGGTGCGTGGGATCAAGATCGCCGAAGGCATCACCTTCAGCCAGGAGGATGACACTCGCCAGGCTCAGGTCGTGGTAATTGACCACAATACCCGCAACCGTTTGTTCGGCCCGAATGTCGAGGCACTGGGCCAGATCATCCTGGTGGGGAACTTGCCGTGCACGGTGATCGGGGTGGCGGCGGAGAATAAAAACATCTTCAACACCAGCAAGGCCCTGAATGTCTGGGTGCCGTACGAAACCGCGGCCGGCCGCCTGCTGGGCCAGCGTTACCTGGATAGCATCACGGTGCGGATCAAGGACGGGCAGCCGAGCAAGGTGGTGGAAGCCAACGTGGTCAAACTGCTGGAACAGCGCCACGGCACCAAGGACTTCTTCACCTACAACCTCGACAGCATCATGCAGACGGTGCAAAAGACCAGTCAGTCGCTGGCGTTGCTGCTGTCGCTGATCGCCTTGATTTCCCTGGTCGTGGGCGGCATCGGTGTGATGAATATCATGCTGGTGTCGGTGACCGAGCGCACACGGGAAATCGGCATCCGCATGGCGGTGGGGGCACGTCAGTCGGATATTCGCCAACAGTTCCTGGTGGAAGCGGTGATGGTCTGCCTGATCGGCGGAGTCATCGGTATCTCGTTGTCGTTCGGGATCGGCTTTGTGTTTTCCCTGCTGATCAAGGAATGGCAGATGGTGTTTTCCCTGGAGTCGATTGTCACCGCGTTCGTGTGTTCAAGCCTGATTGGCATCATCTTCGGCTTTGTACCGGCCCGCAATGCGGCGCGACTGGACCCGATCGAAGCCCTCGCACGGGACTGAGGCACCCGTTAAAAAGCCCGCCACCGGTGACGGTTGGCGGGCTTTTTTACGGCCGGTGGTCAGGCCGACTGACTAACGCTGTGCAAGCGGTGCGCGGTGGCGGTGCTGACGGCGTCTTCGAAGCGCTCGAGCACGCTGCCTACCTGGGCTTCGGTGATGGTCAGGGCGGGCAGAAAGCGCAGGACCGAACCGTGACGACCGCCGGTTTCGATAATCAGGCCGTTATCGAAACAATTGAGCTTGATCGCCCGCGCCAGGGTGCCATCACCCAGGCCCACCCGACCGTCCACGCGTGACTTGGTGACCTCGACCCCGATCATCAGGCCACGACCGCGTACATCGGCGATCGGGTCATATCGCCCGGCGATCTCCTGCAGGCCGGCCAGCAGTTGCGCGCCACGTGCCGTGGCATTTTCAACCAGGTTGGCCTGGCGGATATGGCGCATGGTGGCACGCCCGGCGACCATGGCGATCTGATTGCCGCGGAAGGTGCCGGCGTGCATGCCCGGGCCCCAGGTGTCGAGGTGTTCGGCGTAGACAATCACCGACAGCGGGTAGCCGCCGCCGATCGCCTTCGACAGCACCAGGATGTCGGGCACGATACCGGCATGTTCGATGGCAAAGGTGCTGCCGGTACGGCCCAGGCCGGTCTGCACTTCGTCGATGATCAGCACAATGCCCAACTCGCGGGTGATCTCGCGTAACCCGCGCAGCCACTGGGCGGAAGCGGGAATACAGCCACCTTCACCTTGCACCACTTCGACAAGCACGGCGGCGGGGCGGGTGACGCCACCTTCCGGGTCGCAAAGCACGGTGCGGATGTAGTCGATTGACAGTTGGTCCGTCTGCTCGCCATCGGTGCCGAACGGGCAGCGGAAGCGATACGGGAAGGGCAGGAAGTGGGTGTTTTGCGCGGTGACGCTGGGGATGCCTTTGGGGTTGAGATTGCCCATGGCCGACAGGGCGCCGGCTGTCATGCCGTGATAGCCGCCGTGAAAGGCCATCAGCGCCGAGCGTTTGGTGTAATGACGCGCCAGTTTGATCGCCGCTTCCACCGCATCCGAGCCGCTGGGGCCGCAGAACAGAATTTTGCTGGAGTCACGCATGGCGGCCGGCAATTGGGAAAACAGTTCCTGTACAAACGCCTGCTTGGCGGGTGTGGCCAAGTCCAAGGCTTGTTGCAGTTGGTCGGTGCCGAGGAAATCCAGCACCGCTTCTTTGACGACGGGCGGATTATGCCCCAAGGCCAGGGTTCCGGCGTTGGCCAGGCAGTCGAGGTATTCCTTGCCTTGGGCATCCTTGACCCACACGCCTTTGCCGCTGACGAACAGGCGCTGGAACGTGGCGGCATAGGTGCGTGCATTCGATTCGACTTTCTTCAGATAACTTAGCTCTTCCATAATCATGCACTCATCGGCTGCGGCAAAGCGCAGCGCTGGATAGTTGATGGAACAAGAGGCGGCGTGTCGTTAATAACGAGCGTTATTCAAGGCAGTAAACGGTGGGCCGGTTATATGACCGTATGACGTTTGTTGCTGGAAAATAAACGCAGCCGTAAAGTTAGCCGAACAGCCTGTAAAGTGAGCACTGTCAAGTTAACTTATGACCCGGTTTAGTTTGAAGGAAGGCGGCAACGGCCGCTATCGGTTCAGGCGCGGGATGTCCCCGGAATCTCTGTCAATCAGGTGACAATAAGAGTAATAACCCGCGCCTGCGCTTGAACCGTGAAAGTTGTGCGTGGTTGCACGAAGAAAGTGTCAGTGATTCTGCTGTTAAATGAATAAACAGGGTGTTTTTTATTGCAGGCGTGTCACCGTCGGGTTACCGGGATTGGCATGCATCCAACGGATCAGCGAATGGCGCCCGCTGATGCCCATCTTGATCACCGCGCGTTTCAAGTAGCTTTCCACGGTATTGACTTTGAGCTCCAGCGCTTCAGCCAACTCAGGCGCGGTACGCCCCGCCAGCAGGCCGGCGCAGATTTCCTTTTCGCGGTTGGACAGCCTCAAGCCAGATTGCACCAGGCGAGCCTCAAAACGCTGGCGCAGGGAATCCATGTCCCGGTTTTGTGGGACAAGCCCATCAACGGCGATATTTTTGTCCGGCATGCCTTGAGAATTTATCGCATTAATGTGCTTCTCTACCAACGCCAGCAGGAGCAAGGAGAAATCCTTGAGGATTATCTGCTCCTGCATCGAGAAGTCATCGATGTGTTCGCGGTAGAACGAAATTATATAAAAGTATTCTTTTTTCCGGGATTTGAGATGCAGCTGGGAGCTGAAGGGAATGGGCGTCAACGCCGGTTTTGAAGGCGCGTCGGCCGACGCTGAAAAGCTCGCCACGGATTGCGCGAGGACGGGCTTTGCCACCGGTAGGGCGGTCGGTGATTCAGGTGTTCTGGGTTGAGCGGACTTGATCAACGAAGACATGTGCTCCGGGCTGAGGATCTCCGCGCCGGCCCCGGTGGGCTCTACGCGCGCGCCGTCAGCGCCATCGATGCGCACATGGGTGATGTGCGTGGCATCCACGGGCACCTTGGTGAGTACCAGATCATGCAGAAATCGCGAGAAGTGGCGGCTGCCAGTACTGGCGATGACTTTACCGATGAGAGGAAACAGCGTTTGAGCGTTCATTATTTCACCGTCATGTTTCGGTTGATGACTGTCATAGCGGTTGGGTCGGTTGAAGAGCAAGCCTCACGGGGTAAAGCGGCAAGAAAGCCCGAGCTTTGGTTGCATGTTTTTAAACGGTGACCTAGCATCATTTTTGAATGATGGCTTAATGATATTATTTGGCGTTGCACGTTTTCATCCCTGCATCAGCCGCTGTGTGCCCATCACTCCGGACAGCAGGCCGATCCCCAGCAGAAATACACTGGGGGCCTTGGCCATGACTTTCTGGGCCACCGCGAAGGACAGCATCTGGCGCGAGATGGCGCCATAGATCAGCAGGATGGTGATATCGATCACCCCCCAGATCAGGGCGAGGATCAGTCCCTGTTTAATGAAGTCGCCATTGGGTTCGATGAACCCAGGCAGGAAAGCGAGGAAAAACAGGATGTCTTTCGGGTTGGACAACCCCACTTTCAGGGCGCGCCAGAAAAAATGACGCTGGCTTTTTTGCACCGTGGCAACGCTGTCCGAACTGGCCAGGAGGCTGGACACCCCCAGCCAGGCCAGATACAGCCCGCCGACCACTTGGCCCCAGTTCAGCAGCACCGGGCTCACATCCAGCGCGGTATAGATGAGCGTCAGGGTGATCAGCAGCAAGAGTTGGGCGGACACCACGCCGCCTGTGATCGTGGCCGCAGGCCAGGCTTGCCTGGCATCGGAGATGACCAGGGCCACCACCGGGCCGGGCGAGGCAATCAGGAAGAACACGGCCAGGGCAAAGGTCAGGTGCAGCATGCTCATAGGGTGGTTACCAGGTCCAGGACACGTTGGTTTTTGCCCAGGCGTTGCGCGTAGTAGCGATAACCGGCGACCGCGAATGTGCGTTGGATCCAGCGATCGCGGCCGTCCAGGCCAGCCGAGAACGCACTGCGGGCATGCGCGGTTTTACGGTTGTCGATGATCAACAGGTCACCGGCCTTGAGGTGCACCGGGTGGGCGACTTCCCAGGCGGCCTTGCGCAGGAGTTCGAGCTTGAGTTGCGCGTGTTTGCTGCTGGCCACCATGAATTGAGGGTCAAAGCGGAAATAGGGGGACTCGGGGTCACCGTATAGAACCGTTTGTTTTTGGTTTATATCAATGCGGCAGTTTTTTTCTGTGGCGCAGTAGTCCGACAGAAAGTTGTATTTTTCTTCATGGAAATAATTCAGGTCATGCGGGGTAATAATGTCGCGAATGCCATCGATGGAGCTGATGAAGGTCGCGGCCTCGGCACCGGGGTCCTGGCGCAGGCAGAAAAGCACCAGATAATCCGGAGACACGGCATGAAAGGCATTTTCGGTATGCAGTTCCAACTCACAGTCGTAGCTGTCCGAGTTGGCACCCTTGGAGTACTTTTTATGCGGGAAAAAGTTATTGATGATATCGCCGTTGGATTCCTGGATATAACCAATCGGGTCGCCCAGCATGGCCGTGGCTTTCAGAATGATCTGCTCACTGATCGTGCACTCTTTTTGCAGGCTGGCGCGGTCGCTCGGTGTTGGCGGGATTGTGCCGATGGGCAGGTCTTTTAAATGCAGGAAGCCTTTTTTATTACCAAATAAACGAAAATTCAATATATCGGATTCGGTCGCCTGGTCGAGTTTCGCTTGCTGGATACTGGAAGACAGGAGTTGATTGAAATTAGGCATGGTGAAGGATCTGCTGTGTGTTTAAAAACTATTAAAGGCCGCAGAGGTTAGGCGCATGCCAAGCATGATTGGATTTTTTATAGGGTTCGGTTGCGCTTGAAATGACTAATAAGTCTGTCGCTTATTTGTACGGTTGATTATTTGTCAATCGCACGGTATTTAAAAACGGAAAAAAATGATGGGTAAGGATGAGTATGAATCATGATGCGCTTGATCAGGGCGCGCGCCGGCTGCCGCCGCTCTACGCATTGCGGGCCTTCGAATTGGCTGCGCGTTTCAGTTCTTTTACCCAGGCTGCCGACACCCTCTTTATCACCCAAAGCGCCGTAAGCCGGCACGTCAAGGCCTTGGAGGAGCATTTTGGCTGCGCATTGTTCGAGCGCAAAGGGCCGAAAATTTTCCTCACCCAGACCGGACGATTGTTGGCTCAAGAATTGAAAGTCGGCTTTCGCCTGATCGAAAATGCCTGCACCGTCACCAGCCGCAAGGAGAGAACCCTGAGGGTCAAGGCGCCTTCCACCTTGACAATGCGCTGGTTGCTGCATGTGCTGGATGAGTTCAATGCCGTGAACGGTATAGAGCAGGCGCAATTGTCCAGCGAGTGGATGGACGTCGATTTCGTCAACTTCGATGTCGAGCCGTTCGACTGTGCCGTGTTGTTGGGCAACGGGCGTTTTTCCGATGACCTTGAGTTTATCAAGCTGTTTGATGAATGGCTGATACCGGTCTGCTCGCCGAGCCTGCTGGAGCAGCACAACCTGAGCGGTGAGGGGATATTCTCCGCGGAGTTGATCCACCCGTCCCGGGACCGGCGCGATTGGCAACGCTGGCTGGAGCGTGTGGGCTTGATGTCGGCGGTTTCCTGGCAGAAAGGCAAAATTTTCGACACCCTGGAACTGGGTATCTCCGCCGCGATCCAGGGGCGCGGCGTTTCCATCGGTGACCTGGCGCTGGTCGGTGACGAATTGGTCAAGGGCTCACTGGTACTGCCCTACAACAAGGCGGTCAGTACCGGTGACAGCTACTACCTGGTATGGCCCGCACGCAGCAATCACAACGCCGCGCTGGAGAGCTTCAAGCGTTATTTGCTGGAAACCGTGCCGGTGATAGACGAGCGTGGGTTGGAATTCTTGAGTTGACGCAGCCCTGGCAACGTCAGGTTCGAAAGCGTCCCACCAGCGTGCTCAACCCCGCGGCCAGCGTTGCTAGCGCCTGGCTGGCCGCGCGGGTCTGCAAGGCGCCCGCCGCAGACTGCGCCGACAGGTCGCGGATCGCCAGCAAATTGCTGTCCACCTCACGGGCAACCTGAGCCTGCTCTTCGGCTGCACTGGCAATCACCAGGTTGCGCTCATTGATCTGGCTGATGGCCGCGAAAATATCTTCCAGCACGGCCCCCGACGCCTGGGTGATACCCAGTGTGTCTTGCGCCCGCGCCGTGCTGCTGCGCATCGAACCCACCGCCTGTTCGGCCGTGCTTTGCACGTTCGCAATCATCTGTTCGATCTCGCGGGTCGATGTCTGGGTACGGTAGGCGAGGGTGCGCACCTCGTCGGCCACGACGGCAAACCCTCGGCCTGCTTCACCTGCGCGGGCCGCTTCGATGGCCGCATTGAGGGCCAGAAGGTTGGTCTGCTCCGAGACCGAGCGGATCACGTCCAATACCTTGCCGATGTTGCGCACTTCATCGGCGAGGTGCTGGATATGCGTTGCGCTGCCCTGAATCTCGGTGGCCATCGATTGCGTGCCGCTGATGTTCTCGCGTACTTGCTGGCGGCTTCTTTCCGACAGCGTATGGGAGGCGGTGGCCGCCTGCGAGGTAGACACTGCGTTGCGCGCCACTTCTTCGACCGCGCTGGTCATCTGGTTGACGGCTGTCGCTGCCTGTTCCAGTTGCATGTCCTGCTGTTGCAGGCCACGGTTGCTTTCTTCGGTGACGGCATTGAGTTGTTCAGCGGCTGAGGCCAACTGCGTGGCGGAGTCAGCGATCTGGATCAGTGTTTCGCGCTGGCGGGTCTGCATGCGTTGGAGTTCAACGAACAACTCGCCGATTTCGTTGCGACCAGGCGAGACGACCTCACAGGTCAAGTCGCCCCCGGCAATACGTTTGAAGTGCTCGCCGGCCTCGCGCAATGGCCGCAGGACCCTGCCGGCAATGAATGTCCAGCAGACGAGCGCGAGTGCCAGGGTCGCCAGGGTCAGGGCGATAGCCAGCGTTTGCGCGGTCTTCAGCCGCGCAGCCGCTTGCGTGTTGATCTCTTGGGTACGGGCATTCAAAGCGTCGACCAGCTTCACGCGGATTTCCTGCAGCTTGGTCATGCTATTGCCGGCAGCAATATTGACCTGGAAATACTGATCGGCCGAATGCGCACGAGTGGCGGCGCGCTGGCCGGCGATGGCCGTCCCGTATTCGGCGAATGCCTCTTTGAGAGTGTCGGCGAGCGCTTTCAGCGCCGGCTCACGCAAGTCTGTGGTCGAGGCATCGAGCTTGGCGATGGCCTCGCTCCAGATAGCCTCGCTGCGAACCAGCCGTGCCTGCGACTCATCAAAGCGTGCGCCGACGGTCTCGATAAACGCCGAGGACACATTGGCGCTGGTGCGAATGGCCAGTAGCAATGCGTTGTTGATCCCGTCGATTTGGTGTGAAGTGCGCCCCAACTCGTCAATCTGGTCGTGACTGCGTTCGGCCGACCACCAACCGTTCAGGGCCGAGAACAGCAGTGCAATGACGAACAGCAGGAGCACCCCGAACATACCGGTGCGAATTTTCAGATGGGCGAGCATGAGGCCACTCCGTGAACGACTGGATAATAGTGACCGAGCTATCCGCCGCCGCTTCAGGAACTTAAGCGGCAAAAGTGGGAACTCGTTCGATTACCGGACGTTAAATGCGGCGCGGGTTGAGGCTTATGGATGAGCGGGGTAATCAGTGTATCCGCGCTGGTCGCCACCAAAGAAGGTACTGGGGTCTGACGCATTGAGCGCCAGTCCCTCACGGATGCGCCGCGGCAAGTCAGGGTTGGCCAGGAACGGCCTTCCGAAGGCAATGATGTCAGCGCGGTTGGCGGCCAGGGCATGTTCTGCGGTTTTCGGATCGTAACCACCGGCCACCATCAGCACGCCTTTCCATTGCGTACGAAGTTGGCCGATGATTGCGTCCCAGCGCGGATCGAAATGCTCGTCCTTGACGGTGCCGACCACGGCAGGTTCCACAAGGTGCAGGTAGGCCAGGGGCCAGCGGTTCAGGGCGCTGACGATATGGCCGAATGTGGCTTCGGGAGTCGCATCGCCCATGCCCATGAAGCGGCCCATCGGTGTCAGCCGTACACCTACGCGCTCCGCCCCGACCTCATCGGCAACCGCCTCGACGACTTGCAACAACAGGCGCGCGCGATTTTCCACACTGCCGCCGTAGGCGTCCTCACGCTGGTTGCTGTTGCTATTGATGAACTGGTCGAGCAGATAACCGTTGCCCGCGTGGATTTCAATGCCGTCCATCCCGGCTTTCAAGGCGTTGCGCGCGGCGCGACGGTAATCCTCGATGATCTGAACAATCTCCGCAGTTTCCAGGGCACGTGGTACGGGTACATCCCCCCAGACGCCGTTGCCATCGTCATCGACGATAAATGTCTTGCCTGGCACCGGCAGTGCGCTGGGGGCGACCGGCAGGGCGTTATCGGGTTGGAAGCTGGGATGAGAAACTCGCCCCACATGCCACAGTTGCATGAAGATCAGTCCCCCGGCTTCGTGCACCTGTGTACTCACCTGGCGCCAGCCTTGCACCTGTTCATCACTGTAAATCCCCGGGGTCCAGGCGTAGCCCTGACCTTGACGGGAAATCTGCGTGGCTTCGGTGATGATCAAGGCGGCACTGGCGCGTTGCCGGTAATACTCGGCGTTCAGGGCGGTCGGAAGATCGCCCGGCTGGCCGGCTCGGGAGCGGGTCAGAGGGGCCATGGCCACACGATGAGTCAGTGTGTAGGGGCCAACGGCGATAGGTTGAAACAGGTGCTGAGTCATGGGTAGTTCCTTTGCGTCAAACGCAATGCGTTGAAGGGGGCTTGGGGCTATGCCTGTTGCACTGAGCGGGTCAGGGGCAGGTTCAGCCAGCGGCGGCCGGTGGCGTTCGCGACGGCGTTGCCGATGGCGGCGGCCATGGGGCCCTGGACGATCTCGGCCGCGCCAAGAAAGGGTTGCCCGGGCTGATCGAGCAAATGTACGTCGACCTGCTTGGGTAACTGAGGAAAGCGCAGGATCGGGTAACCGCTCCAGTCGTAGCTGCGGACTCCGCCCGGGTCGTAGCCGACTTTTTCATACAAGGTCCAGCTGGCGGACTGCACGATGCCTCCCTCCACCTGGTTGCGCAGGCCATCGGGGTTGACGATTTGCCCCACGTCCACGGCGGTTATCACTTGGTCGAGCTGAATCTCGCCGGTTTGCGGATGCACGTGCAAACGCACGGCGAGTGCGCAGTAGCCCATGATGTTCTTGTAGCGGGCAAACGCGAAGCCAATGCCGGAGCCCGGTTGATTGCCTTTATGCGGCCAGCCGCTGGCATCCCGGACGCGCTCGACTACCGCACGGGCTCGCGGGTCTGCCAGATGGGCAAGGCGCAAGGCAACCGGATCGGTGCCGGCCTGGATGGCCAGTTCATCGATGCAGGCTTCGATGGCGAAGATATTGATGTGGGCCCCCAGCGAACGCATGGCGGATGTGCGAAACGGCATTGTGGTCACGAAGTTCATGTCGATGCGCGTAGAGGCCAGGGTGTACAGCGGCACCGCATTCCGATCACCATCCCCTTCGGGCTGGGCGATTGGAACCGACGGCGCGGAGACGAACGGACGGGCCAGCAGCCGAGCGGGGATCAGTCTGCCGGCATTTACGATGCGTTCGTTGTGTGGCGTGGTCCACAGCTCATAGGCCCAATCCTGCAATTTGCCCTGTGCATCGAGGGTGGCCCGGACCTCGGTGAGCATGGCACTGCTGTAGGGCTCCCAGAGGTTTTCCTGCTCGCGCATCCATTGCACACGCACGGGCGTGCCGGCGACGCGCATTGCAATCAGCGCGGCGTCGGCTGCCGCGTCGTCCGCGCCATTGTGGCCGTAACAGCCGGATCCTTCGACATGGATGCAGCGCACCTGCGCCGGTGCCAGCCCCAGCATCTCGGCGATCCCGGTGCGAAGAGGGTAGACACCTTGCGTGTGGGTCCACACGGTGAGCATGCCGTCCTTGAACCAGGCCACGGCGCAGGACGGGCCAATGGACCCGTGCATGAGGTACTGCTTGGTGACGCGCGCGTGATAACTCGCGCCGGCTACGGCGGCCGGGTTGCCTTCATGGCTGATGGGATAGCGATGGGCGGGCAGGCGGGTCAGCAACGAGTGGATGTCATCCGCGTCGGGCATCGCCTCTGCACCGCTCCAGCGGGCCAGTGCATACCCGCTGCGCATCGCTTTGATGGCTTGCCATTCATCTTCGGCCACCACGGCCAGGTAGTTGCCGTCACGCACTACCTGTACGACGCCGGGCAGGTTTTTGACTGAATCGGTATCGAACGCTTCAAGCAGGCAACCAGGACGGGGTGGACGGATGACGCGGGCATGGAGCATGCCGGGCAGGCGCAGATCCTGGACGAACGCTGCGCCACCACTGACTTTGGCCGGGATATCCAGGCGTGCAAGAGAATGGCCGATCAGCTTGAACGCGGACGCCGGCATCGAGGGTGATTGCGCCTTCGCATAGTGGTGCAGGTCAACGCCCTTGACGGCTTCTGCATAGGTCATCCGTTGCCCGTTCAGGCCCTCGATGACGCCCTCCTGAGTGGTCAGCAAGGCGGCTTCGACGTTCCAGCGGCGTGCCGCCGACTCCAACAGCAACTCGCGAACCTGAGCCGCCGCATTGAACAAGGCCGTGCCACTGTCGAAAATACTGTGGCTGCCGGCGGTGTAGCCTTCGTCGGGCGTCAGGGCGGTATCCGCAGTGAGCAGACGGATCGCGGAGGGTGAGATATCCAGGCGTTCGGCGGCAATCTGCAGGAGGGCGGTTTTCACGCCCGTCCCCAATTCAACCTTGCCGGTGTAGACGGTGATGCCCTCGGCATCGACGCGGATCCAGGCATCGAGGTAGGGATTGGTGCGCAGGCTTCCAGGAAGATCGGGTGCCAGCACCACCGTGCCGAGCGTATCGACTTCGCTGTCGGCCAGTGCATGCCGCGCTGCCGGTAAAAGGGTGAATGTCAGGACCAGCGCGCCTGCGCGCAGAAAAGCGCGGCGCCCCTGATCAACCTCAGGCTGAAGGGTCATACGGCGCTCCTGTCTTGCCTGGCGACACGGCTGATGGCCTCGACGATCCGCAAGTGGGTTCCGCAGCGGCACAGGTTGCTCGCCATATGCTCGCGAATGGTGTCTTCGTCTGGATGGGGAGTGTGCTCAAGCAGCGCTTGGGCGCGCATCAGCATGCCGGCGATGCAGTAACCGCATTGTGCGGCCTGGGTCTCGATAAAGGCTTTTTGCAAAGGGCCTGGACGCTCTGCCGTGCCCAGGCTCTCGACCGTGCGGATGGCCTTGCCCTCCAGGCCCGTGCAGGGGGTCAGGCAGGAAAATACCGGCTGGTCATCCACCAGCACAGTGCAGGCACCGCACTGTCCCAGACCGCAGCCGTACTTGGCGCCGTTAAGCCCCAGATGATTGCGCAGCGCATACAGCAACGGCATGTCGGGCGCGAGCTCCAGCGAGTGGGGCGAGCCGTTGACGTTGAGGGTCATTTGGGTCATTGCGCCTCCTGGCGTAACTCGTGAAGGGTGGAAGAAAGGTCTGTCCATGGCTGGCCCGGCTTCGCCTGCTCGCGAAGAAATGCAGCCAGTGCCGCGATCTGCTCGTTGTCCAGGCTGGCAACGAACGGTGGCATGGCCGGCCCGGGTTGCCCCGGGGTGGCCGGCACGCCTTCGAGCACCGTCTTGAGAAAGTTGCGCGCGCTCATTGCCTGTAGCGCTGAGGTCTGGCCCAGGGCGGGGCGCCCGTCGATCTCGCGCATCGGCGCGGCCGGGCCATGGCAGCCCGCACAGGCACCTTCGAACAACAGGGCGCCAGACGCTTGCTCGGCTGCCCCGATGGGGCGTGTGACCGCTGGGGCGGGGGAGGGAGATGCGGCGCTCGTGAGGCTCAGCAGGTATTCGGCAATGGCTTCGGCGTCGCCGGCGGGCAGCTTGGCCAGGCCCAGGCTGACCGGGCGCATCGGCCCGGCCGCGGTACCATGGCCTGCCACGACTTCCGCGCGCAGGTAGCTCACCAACTGCTCGCTGCTCCAGGCAGGGGCACGGTTGGCCAGACCCAGCAGGGAAGGCGCGTCCCATCCGTCGACCCGCCCTCCCGCAAGGTGCTCAGCGGTTTTCTCGGCGCCCAGCGGGTCAAGTGGAGAATGGCAGCCGGCGCAGTGGCCTGGACCTTCGACCAGGTAGCGGCCACGGTTCCAGCTTGCCGATTGCTGCGCCACGGGCGTCAAGGGTTGGGTATGCAGGAACAGCAGATTCCAGAACGACACCAATGGCCGGATGTTCATCGGGAATTTCATCTGGTTCGGTACGGCTGGAGAGTGCACGGCGGGGCCACTCATCAAATAGGCGTAGACGTCCTGGATATCCCCTTGCGTCAGGCGGCGGTAGTGCACGTAGGGGAAGGCGGGATACAAGAAGTGCCCATCGCGTGAGACCCCTTCGCGCATGGCTCGCTCAAAGGCCGGCAATGACCATTGGCCAATACCGGTCTCGGCGTCCGGTGTGATATTGGTGCTGTAGAGCGTGCCGAACGGTGTTACCAGAGCCAATCCACCCGCCAGGTATTGGCCGCCGGGACGTGTATGGCAGACTGCGCAGTCGCCGGCTTCGGCTACGCGCGCGCCCTGTTTTACCTGAACGGGATCGAAGTGCCGTGGCGGTTCGGCCGGTGCGATCGCCGGGCGCCACATCAGCAGCACCGCGCATATCCCACCGGCCAAGGCGAGAACTGCAGCGCCCACTCCTAGCTGCCTGGCTTGCATGACATCACCCTTCATTCGTCCGTGAACCCGCAAGGGATTCGTATCGCCGAGGGTAGAGAAGAGACGCACGCGGCGGTATTGCCAAACCGCGCAACGGCGCTTTGCGTCATACGCATCGCTCAGTTGGCCCAGCGTTGGATGTTCCTCGGCGCCGGTGCCTGAGCACACGTGTGCAAGACACTCCATGCACGCTTGGGCATAGTGGTTCGCTTGTTTTTTTGTTCGGAATTGGCTGATGGACAAATTGCTGGCGCTGAAGATGTTCGTTGAAACCGTGCGGTGTGGCGGCTACTCATCTGCGGCGCGCAAGCTGGGTCTCTCGACGTCTTCGGTGACGCGGCAGGTGGCCGGCCTGGAAAGTGCCTTGGGCGCCAGCCTGCTTAATCGCACCACACGCAACACCAGTGTCACGGCTGCGGGGCAGGCTTATTTCGAAAAGGCCGTGGTGATTCTCGACGCCGTCGACGAAGCCGATGCCACCGTCGCCGACCGTGGCACCGAGATCCAGGGGCACCTGCGTGCCAGCGTCCCGGTGGAGTTCGGGCGACGCATTATCGCGCCTCACCTGGGGCGTCTGCTTGAGCGTCATCCGGGCCTGGAGATCAGCCTATCGTTGAGCGATCGGGTCAGCGACCTGATCAGCGAGCGCATCGACGTGTCTGTGCGCCTCGGTTCTTCGATGGTCAACGAGGACGTCGTCAGCAAGAAGATCGGGGATTTCCAGCGTTGGGTCGTGGCCAGTCCGGAGTACCTGGCGCAGGCCGGTCTGCCGCTGCATCCCAATGACCTGCTCAACCATCAGTGCCTGCGGTTTGACTACGGCGCGGCGCACCACGACTGGACGTTCCAGGGCGACGAGGAAACCTTGCGCCTGAGCGTGCAGGGGCGCTTGCAAAGCAACAACGCCGACATCCTGCGTGAAGCGGCATTGGCGGGTGGCGGGGTGGCGCTACTGGCCGACTGGCTGGTGCGTGACGATGTCGGTCGGGGCCATCTGACCCGTGTGCTGGAGCAGTATGAAGTCAATCCCGGCACCGCCAGCACCGGCATCAATGCGCTGTACCTGCCTAACCACCGTGGCTCGCGCCGTATCAATGTGTTTATCGCATTCCTTGAGGAAATCCTCGGCTAACGCCCTTCATCTGGCGTACGGTTTCTGCCAGCCGGCGCAAGCCCGGCGCGTGGGTTGCGCGGTAGCGCGAGCCATTTACGATCAAAGCTGAAATCGAAATACTGTCTCGCCAAGGTTGACAGTAGTGTGCGTGGGTTCACGTTTCCTTCACGTTGCAATTGGCCATAATGGTCAGTGCTGACCCACGTCTCCTATTTCCTTTGACATCAGTGATTTCCAACCCATGAAAACCGTGGCAATGGTGCTGTTTCCAGACTTTCTCCTGCTCGATATGGCCGGGCCCATGGAAGTGTTTTCCATCGCCAATCGTTATCTGGCGGCGGCCGACCATTATCGGCTGTTGACGATCGGCACCGAGCATGGCGCCTTGCGCGCCTCCAATGGCGTCAATGTTCAGGCCGACGTGCACATAGACCAGGCCGGCGACAGCTATGACCTGTTGCTGGTGCCGGGCGGCCCGGGGGCCTACAACGCAAAGCACCGGCCGTTGCTCGACTGGCTGCAGGGCGCGGTCAGCCGGTCGGCCAGGTATGGCTCGATCTGCACCGGGGCGTTCATATTGGGGCATGCCGGTTTGCTCGACGGTTATCAGGTGACGACTCACTGGCATTACACGGAGCGGTTGATTCGGGCGTTCCCCAAGGCAATCGTCAAGACCGATCAGATTTACGTGCAGGATCGCAACCTGAACAGTTCCGGCGGGGTCACCGCCGGCATCGACCTGGCGCTGGCGCTGGTCGCTCAGGACCACGGCAAGAAAATCGCCCAGGACGTGGCCAAGGTCTTGCTGGTGGTGATGAAGCGCCAGGGCGGACAGGCGCAGTTCAGCCCGTTGATGCCCGCCGTGGCGCCGCCGGAAACGCCGGTAGCCCGGGTGCAGAACTATGTGCTCGAACACATTGATGAGGCCTTTAGCGTCGAACGCATGGCCAGCCTGGCGAATATGAGTGCGCGACATTTCGCCCGGGTGTTTGCCCGTGAAGTGAACATGACGCCCATGGAGTTTTTGCAAAGCGCGCGTATCGACTGGGCCCGCAGCCTGCTGGAAACCAGCGACCTGCCGCTCAAGACCGTCGCCTACAAGAGTGGTTTCGGCAGCGTGCGGCACATGCGTTTTCTGTTCGGTGAAAAACTCGGCTTGACCCCCGCCCAGTACCGCGAACTGTTCAGCTGAGGCGCGGTTGTCCGTCCTGCGCACCGGGATGGCCGTGACGCTCCCTCCAGGGCGGTTGTCCCGTCACGGGTGTCTGCCAAGATGTTTATGAACTCTTGGCAATGGAGATGCGAGAGCCTGGGCGAACTCGTGCAATGCGCTACCTCGAGTCGGGCCAGGTTTTGCGCACTGAATGTGCATGAACAGACTCAGCGATTTAAACAACAGTGCGGTGTTGCGGTTTGGTCCGTATGTGTTTCACACGCGCCAGCGGCTGATCCTGCACGGTGATCGGCCGCTGCGTATGGGCGGGCGGGCCCTGGATATCCTCCAGGTACTGGTCGACCACGCGGGCGACGTGGTCAGCAAGGAGGCATTGATTGCCCAGGTCTGGCCGACTTCGGTGGTCGAAGAAATCAACCTGCGTGTGCACATCGCCGCCCTGCGTCGGGCCCTCAACGATGGCCAGGACGGCTGTTGCTACATCGTCAATGTTCCCCAGCGCGGTTATTGCTTTGTCGCCCCGGTGCAACGCGAGCCGGACGGGCTGCCGGTTTCGATCGAGACCGTTGAGCAACCCCGACACAACCTGCCGGTACGGATCACGCCGGTGATCGGTCGGGATTCGCTGGTGGGCAGCGTGGTCCGGCAGTTGCCGGTGTGCCGTTTCATGACACTGGTCGGCCCCGCCGGCATTGGCAAGACCACGGTGGCTTTGCGCGTGGCCGAACTGTTGTTGCAGCACTATGACGATGGCGTCTGGTTGGTGGATCTGGCGGCACTCGATGATCCGGCGCGGCTCGTCGATTATCTGGGCCAGACGCTTGAACTGGACGTGGCTGGGAAGGCGCTGGCGCAACGGCATGCGTTGCTGGTGCTCGACAATTGCGAGCACTGGCTCGAATGCTGCCGAAAGCATGTGGAGAGCCTGTTGGCTGCGGCGCCACGGTTATCGATCCTGGTCACCAGCCGCGAGCCGCTGCGGGCTGCGCGGGAGACGGTGCAGTGTCTGCCGGCCCTGGCGGTGCCGCCGATGTCAGCGTTGCACAGTGTCGGCGAGACCCTGAGCTATTCGGCGGTGCAGTTGTTTGTCAGCCGTGCCCGTAGCCGCCAACAGGGCTTTACTCTGCGTGAGCAGGACCTCCCGGCCGTGCGGGAAATCTGTCGGCGCCTCGACGGTCTGCCGCTGGCCATCGAGCTGGCGGCGGCGCAGATCGATGCGCTGGCACTGGTTGGGCTGCGCGCGCAACTGGATAACTGTTTTCAATTGCTGACCCAGGGCCGGCGCACCGCCGTCGCGCGGCATCAGACACTCAAGGCCGCATTGGACTGGAGCTATCAGCGCCTGAGCCCGTTGGAACAGACCGTCCTGCAAGGGCTGGCGGTGTTCAAGATAGCCTTTACGTTGGACGCAGCCATCGGCGTCATCAGCTGTGCGGTGCTGCGGCCCGCCAGCCTCGTCGAAGTGATAGACCGGCTGGTGCATAAATCGCTGTTGTCCGCTGAACAAAGCAATGGCATCACCCGTTATCGGTTCCTCAACACCACCCGCACTTACGTCCTGGAAAAACTGGAACTGAGCGGGCTGCAGCGCGTGTTTGAAGTGCGTTATGCCGGCTACATCAGCCGGGCACGCTGGGTCTCAGGCAAGCCGGTGTTGTTGCAACTCGTCAAGCAAGCGACGGACTTTGCTTAGGTCCGGGGTGGCAAAGCCTTCGGTAAACGCGTTGTAGAGGGGCGCCAGCAAATCGTGGGCTTGTTGCAGGCGTCCTTGACGCTGCCAAAGCTCGGCCAGGGATGTCGCCGTGCGCAGTTCCCACGCCCGTGCCCCCTGGGCCCTGGCAATTTCCAGGGCTTGGAGCAGCACCGTCTCGGCAGCACTCTGGCTGTTTTGCGCAAGCAGGGCATTCGCTCTGGCCCGCAGGATTTCCGCTGTGCTCCAGCCGGCAGCGCCGTTTTCGGCGCGTGCCAGCAAGGCGTCATCGACGAAACCGCTATCCAGGGTGACCATGATTTCATGGATCAGCCCGCCGCCGGCTGTCGCGGTCGGATGTGCGCCCTCGGCATCGAGCACCTGCGCATACTGCCGGGCCCAGTTATAGAACAGCAGCACCGAGTGCTTTTGTGCCTGTTCGAGCAGCAGGCGCAACAGCTCGCGGGCCGTTTGGCGGTCACCGTTGTAGTGCGCGATCAGGCACCCGGACAGCGCCAGCGTGTAGCAGATGGACGTGCCGTGGTCGATCTGGACGGCAATGTCCAACGCCTGCCGGGCAGTCTTCCAAGCCTTTTCGGGAAGGCCCTGTAACCAGAGGATCCGCGCCAGAATGGTCAGGGACGCGACGCTCTGGTCGTACTGGATGCCAAAGCCATGGGTGAAGCGATTGAGGTGCCCGCTCTGGGCCATGCACTGGAGGACCTGTTCGGCGCGCTGGCGTGCCTGGTGCTGGTCACCGGCAAAGTGCAGGGCCAGCACCTGCAAACGCTGGGTACTCAGGGAAACGGCGGCGTTGCCTTGCACGCCCAGGCGATCGAATTGCAGGCTCTGTTCCAGGGCCGTTTGATAGTTGCCGCAACTGAGGTTGACCGCCATGTGCCCGGACACGGCCCGGAGCTGGCCGGCCAGGTCGTTGTTGCTTTCGGCCAGGGTTCGGGCGCTTACAAAGGCTTCGACGGTTTCGGCGGTGCCCCCTTGGGTGTGGTAGCAGGCGCTGCCGAGGGCGAGGTTGAGGGCCATTTTCAGGCGGGGGCAGGGCGCGGGCGTCAATTGGAGCAGGGCCAGGGCCTTGCGCACGTAGACACCGTGCTCCTTGAGCAGCGACAGTTCCTGCCAGAGGGGCGTCGACACCGAAGCCAGCTGGATCGCCACGGTCTGTGGCCCTTGCGCGTTAAAACCCCAATCCAGGGCCGCGCGGATGTCTTCCAGGTGGCGCGCGTAGCGCTCGATCCAGACCTCGGTCTGGACCTGCTCCCAATCGTTGCCGGCCTGGTGCATCAAGGCCAGGCAGCTCTCGGCGTGACGTTGCAGGGTGCCCTGCAAATCATTTGCTCGGTCGAGTTTTTCCAGGGCATAGCTGCGGGTGGTGTCGAGCAGACGGTAGAACACCCGCTCTTCACCGACCTCCACGTTCAGCAGGGACTTGGCCACCAGTTGCGTAATCGCGCCTAGCACCGCGTGGGGTTCGAGGTGCTCTGCGACAATCACCGTCGCTGCGGCCTCCAGCGTGAAACTGCCCCTGAATACACTCAATCGGCGCAGGCTGATCTGTTCACAGGGCGTCAGCAGCTCGAAGCTGCAGTCGAGTGTTGCGCGCAGGGTCTGATGCCGGCCCAGGGTCGTCTGGCCGCCCTGTGCGTACAAGCGAAAACTGCCTTGCAGTTGCTTCAACAGTTCGCTCAGGCCGAGGCTGTTCACGTGTGCTGCGGCCAGTTCGATCGCTAACGGAATACCGTCCAGGCGGCGGCAGATCTCGATCGCCAGAGGCAGTTCGTCATCGCTCAGTTCGAAGCTGTCATGGCTGGCCATTGCCCGTTCGACGAACAGTTGCACCGCCGAAAAGCCCAGGGCCTGGGAGCGCTCCAGCGCAGCGATGGGCGGCGGGCAGTCGAGTGTTTCCAGGCGCTGCACGAATTCGCCTTCGGCCCGCAGGCTCTCGCGGCTGGTGGCCAGAATGTGCACATCGGGCGCCCCGCGAAGGAGGCTTTCGCTGAGTAGCGCAATCGCGTCGATCAGATGTTCGCAGTTATCGAGGACCAGCAGCATCTGCCGTTCATGCAGGAAGGTCGTCAGCGCGCTCAGCGGCTCGGCGTCGTGCAACGACAGCTCCAGCAGCGTCGCCAGGTGGTTGGCGATCATCGCGGGATCGCTGATCGAGGCCAGGTCCAACAGGCGGATGCCGTCCCGGTAGCGACCGATCAGTTGTTCGGCGACGCGCAGCGCCACGCTGGTCTTGCCGATCCCCCCAGGGCCGACAAGGGTGATGAAACGCTGGCGTGGCAATTGCGTTACCAGACTGTCAACCAGGGTCTGGCGACCCACCAGGCGCGTGTGACGGATCGGCAAGTTATGCCCGCGCTGCCCCTGGCCGCTGCTCGGCGGGCGTTGTTCGGCAGGTGCCAGCGAATACGGCGCGACGAAGCTGTAACCCCGCTGGGCCACGGTGACGATATAGCGCTGGCCGGCTTGACCGTCGCCGAGGGCTTTGCGCAGCGCCGCGATATGCACACGCACATTGATGTCTTCGACGACGCTGTTGGGCCAGACCCGTGCGATCAACTGCTGCTTGCTGACCAGGTTCCCGGCATGCTCCAGCAGGATCAACAGAATGTCCATGGCGCGCCGGCTCAGGCGCAGGGGCTGGTCGGCCTCCAGCACCAGGCGTTGTCCGGGGTAAACCCGGTAAGGGCCGAAATGCACAGCCTGTTCGGGGGAAAGGGTCAACGGGTCACTCCTGCCTGCATGCGTCTATCACCGGGTATCCGAGCATGTTCCTGAGTTTTTTGCGGCAGCGCAACGCGGCGGTACCGGGTATACGTTGCCGGCGGCGTTTGTGGTGCCGTTCACCCGTGCCGTATCGACTGGGGCTGCGCTGACAAAAGGCTGAGTCGCGGCTTTTGGCGCCCCCTGAGAATTAACAACGTTTAACTCGTCCTGCGTCTGGTTTACACCCAAAAATCCAAGGCTTCCAGTCCATCAACCGAAGGCACTGGTTTTTGTGCTCGTGCAGCAAAAGGGATGGACACTTCAGGAGAAGGCTGGAATGAGCGACGTGGTGGTGGTCTATCACAGCGGTTATGGCCATACGCGGGTTATCGCCGAAGCGGTGGCTCAGGGGGTGGAGCGGCACTCGGGCAGTACGTGCCGGCTGATCCCGGTCGAGGAGGTGGACGGGCAGTGGGACTGCCTGCACCGCGCCGACGCGATCATCTTCGGCGCCCCGACTTACATGGGCAGCGCATCGGCGTCCTTCAAGGCCTTCATGGAGGCCACCGCGTCGTTCTACCTGGCGCAACCCTGGCGCGACAAGCTGGCTGCCGGGTTCACCAACTCCGGTTGCCTGTGTGGCGACAAGCTCAACACCTTGCTGCAGATGGCCGTGTTCGCCGCCCAGCACTCGATGATCTGGGTCGGCCTCGACCTGTTGCCGGCGCGCTCCAGCGTTGGCCGGTTCGATGGGCAATTGAATCGTCTGGGCAGCTCCCTGGGGGTCATGGCCCAATCAAATGTCGAGCAGTCCCCGGACCATGCGCCACCTGCCGAAGATCGCTGCACCGCCGCTCACCTGGGGGAGCGGGTGGCGCGCCTGGCCGAACGCATGCACCCTGCGTCGGGTTGATGCGTCGCATCCCATCCCCACAAGGCTCAGCTCAGCAGTGAGCGGCTTGCGCTGCTGAAGAGGCAGGCAGGGCCCGTACGGCCTGGCAACGCCAGGCGAACGGGGTGATGCCTTCGCTGCGGGTGAACATGTGGCAGAAGTGCGCCTGATCGCAGAAACCACACTCCAGGCTGATTTGCGTCAAGGTCAGGTCGGTGTCCTGGATCAGTTGCTTGGCGCGCAGGATGCGCTGGCAACGAATCCAGTCCTGGGGCGCCAAGCCGGTGCTGGACTTGAAGGCGCGAGAGAAATGACTGCGCGACAGGGCGCAGGCCCGAGCGAGTTCGGTGACTTCCAGCGTTTCACTCAACCTTTCGAGGATCAATTTCTTGACCAGGCTTTCCCGCCAGGGAGAAAGGCCTCCGGTGGTCGGGACGCGCGTTTGAGTGGTTGATACACGGACGGCGTTGTACTGAGCGTGGGCCATGGCAAATATCCGTATCGATGGGAGCGCGCCGGCGCACTGCGCGATGGCTCAGCAGCTTCCCGCGTTAGAAAACAGTCCTGCACAGAGGGCTTCATTTTTGGGCGCGGGTCGGTGGTTGGCGAGTTAAACGTTGTTAATTCCCTGCCTGTGCAACAGCATCCATTGAGCACATTGCTGCAATTTCTTGCGCTGAAAACGCGTGCATAATTGCGCGTATTTCGCCGGAGCCTATCGAACGCGGGTTTTACCGGCGGGCGGCAAGAGCGCCGATGCTCGAGTGAAGTTCGACTGAGGCGTACCTGGCTCAACACACAATGGGACTGTGCCTATGAACCGTAATGATCTGCGCCGCCTGGACATGAACCTGTTGGTGATTTTCGAGGCCCTGATGTTCGAAAAGAACCTGACCCGTGTGGCTGAGAAGCTGTTCATGGGGCAGCCTGCGGTGAGTGCTGCGCTGGGGCGCCTGCGCGATTTGTTCGACGACCCGCTCCTGTTGCGCAATGGTCGCGGGATGGAGCCGACGGCGCGAGCGTTGGCGATTCTTAAAGAGCTGCAACCGGCGATGGACATCATCTCGGGTGCCGTCAGCCGGGCCAAGGAGTTTGACCCGGCGACCAGCTGCGATGTGTTTCGCATAGGCCTTTCGGACGATGCCGAATTTGGTCTGTTCCCGCCGTTGCTGCGCCAGTTGCAGCAGGAGGCGCCGGGCATTGTCGTGGTGGTGCGCCGGGCCAATTATCTGTTGATGCCGGCCTTGCTCGCCTCAGGGGAGATCTCCGTGGGGGTCAGCTACACCACCGACTTGCCGGCCAACGCCAAGCGCAAGCGGTTGCGTGATATTGCCTGCAAAGTGTTGCGCGGGGATGACCGGCCTGGTGAGCTGACGCTCGATGAGTACTGCCAGCGCCCCCACGCGATGGTGTCGTTCTCGGGCGACCTGAGCGGCAACATCGACCTCGACCTTGCCAAAGTCGGGCGTGCCCGGCGCGTGGTGCTGGGGGTTCCGCAGTTCAGTGGCTTGCGGGCGATGCTCGCCGGTACCGAAATGATCGCCACCGTGCCCGACTACGCGGCGTGCGCCTTGGTCGAAGGTTGCGCCCTGCGCGCCGAAGACCCACCGTTTCCCATCGATGCGGCGCAACTGTCGATGGCCTGGAGTGGCGTTCACGACAACGATCCGGCAGAGCGCTGGTTACGTTCGCGGATCAGTCAGTTCATGTCGCAACCCCTGGACATCGCGACCCCCTAGATCCGGCTGAAAGCGGGGTCAGCGTTTTTGCAACCAGCCCAGGAAACCGCCTTTCCTGACCGGTACGGGCTTAGCCATCAACGCCAGCCGACTGTTCTGTTGCCGTACCGCCTGCAACTTGTTCAACGCCTGGCCGACCTCGCTGCGCTGCGCCATGCACTGGCGGGTCAGCTGCTTGTCGAGACGGTAGATGATCGAGGAGGTCAGCGCGGTGAAGGTCGCCTGGGACGGTGTATCGGCAAGGATGCTCTGTTCGCCCATGACCTCGCTCGGCCCCATGCGACCGGCCTCGGCCAGCCCATTGCTGTCGGACACGCTGACACTGACGATACCGGTGGCAATCACAAACAGGCTGTCCGGCACTTCGTCCAGATCCAGCACCACCTGGCCGGCGCTGTATTGTTGCGGCACCATTGATTCGGCGAGGCGGTCACGCTCCTCATGGCTGAGCGAGCGGAAAACCTTCACCTCATCGAGCAACGCACGGGCGCGGCTCGAGGGTTCGATCACACCGTCCGGATGCCGCGAGATACCCGCCGCCTCAAGATGCCGATGGGCGAGGTCGAACAACTGGTTGCGCACGTCGCCTTTCCTGGCCAGTTCGGCGATGAAACCGCTGGCCACGTATTCGGACATTTCCTCTCCCGCCTCTTTGAGCAACGCTTTCGGCGCCGGGTTGAGCAACAGGCTGCTGCTGCCTTGCAGCGTCCGGTCGAGGGCATCGAGTACCCGGCGCGGCCGCACGTGATTCGGCACCTTGATGCTGATCGACACGCCGTGCAGGTTGGTGGGGCGGCTGAGGTTGACGATCTTGGCCTTGGCCGCCACCGAGTTAGGCACCACCGCCAGGGTGCCGGCGCTGGTCAGCAGATGGGTGGCACGCCAGTCGATATCGAGCACCTTGCCTTCGACGCCGTCGATCATCACGAAATCGTCTACCTGATAGGGCTTGGTGGTGTTGAGCACGATGCCGGAGAACACGTCGCTCAACGTACTCTGCAGCGCCAGGCCGACCACAATGGCGACCACCCCGGAGGTCGCGAGCAAGCCTTTGACCGGCAGCTCCAGCACATACCCGGCGGAGGCGACAATGGCCGCCAGGAACACCAACGCGCCGATCACGTCCTGCAACAACCGACCGCTGTGCCCGATGCGCCGCATCAGAATCAGGCCGACCACTTCGGTCAGCACCCGTGCGGCGTACAGCCACCAGAGTATTCCCAACGCCGTAGCGCCCAGTTGCGCAACCCGGTCATCGGCAAACGACGGCGCCTGCAACGGGCTGACGCCGGCATTGATGACCAGCGCGCTGAACGCCACGAACAACAGCAAGCGCACGCCGATGCGCGAGGCGCGGTGCGTGAACGGGGCGAGATGCCAGAGCAACGCGTCGAGCACCAGCAGCAGGGCGCTCCAGGACAACGGGTGGGTGAGGAAAAGGCTCATGGATTGCACTCCGGCGGGTACAAAAAAACTCGCCACACCCTGAGGTGTGGCGAGAGGTCGGACTCAGTTCAGATGCGTCTTGAGTTCGGCTGCGGCTTGACGTACCGCCGCTTTGACTTCCGGAATCTGGCTCAGCGGATTGAGCAGGCCGAAGTCATGAATCATCCCGTTGTAGCGCACCGCAGTCACCGGTACACCGGCCGCGTCCAGGTGGCGGGCGTAGCTTTCGCCTTCGTCACGCAGCACGTCGAACTCGGCGGTTTGCACCAGCGCGGCAGGCAGGCCCTTGAGCTGTTCGGTGCTCGCATTCAGGGGGGATGCGTGGATCTGTGCACGTTCGGCCGGGTTGGTGGTGTAGTTGTCCCAGAACCACTGCATCATGCCTTTGGTCAGGAAGTGGCCTTCGGCAAACTGCTGGTACGAGGCGGTTTCGAACCCGGCGTTGGTCACCGGCCACATCAGCAGCTGGAAGCGCAGGGCCGGGGTGTGCTGTTCCTTGGCTTTCAACGCCACCACCGCTGCCATATTGCCGCCGACACTGTTGCCGGCCACCGCCAGACGCTTGCCGTCGACGCCGATGTCTTTGCCGTGCTCGGCCACCCATTGGGTGGCGGCGTAGGCCTGGTTGATCGCGGTCGGGTAATGGGCTTCCGGCGACGGGGTGTAATCGACGTACACGGCAACTGCGCCGGAGCCGACCACCAGATCACGAATCAAGCGTTGGTGGGTCGGGAAGTCGCCCAGCACCCAACCGCCACCGTGGAAGAACATGAACACTGGCAACTCGCCCTTGACCTTGGCCGGACGCACCACTTTCAGGTTGATCACCTGACCGTCAACCTGGATCGCCTTGTCGCTGACCTCAACCCCCGACAGATCGACCTTCACCGACGCCTGGGCACCGGTCAGCACGCTGCGGGCATCTTTCGGGCTCAGTTGTTCCAGCGGTTTGCCACCGCCGGCGGCAAGGGCGTCGAGGAACGCCTGGGTGTTGTGTTCGACGCCAGGGCTGCCGGCGGCGAAAGCATTGCCGATGGACAGGGCGAGCAGGGAAGCGGTAAGGGTTTTCTTGAGGCTCATGATTAATTCCTTTTTCAAACGTTCGAGTTTTTATGCCGTGGGATCGGGCTGCTGTGACACTGGGTTCAGGTCTCAGCAACACCGTGGGCACAGATTAATGAGGCGCTCGAAAGTGAAAAAGCGGCTGGAAGCCGTTTAACTGTCAATCAGAATGTGACAATTAGCTTGTTCGAAAGCGGCTTTATAAGGCCGCGCCCGCTGCGTTTTTGATCTTGATCTTGCTTTTGATCTTAAGCGCCCCGTCAAACCACGCTGGCCGAACGCAGGCTTGAATCCGTGGGTAACCCGGCAGGACGCCGGGTTAGCCGTCCTGGGCCAGGGATGGCCCATAGGCCGCCACGGGAGCAAGCTCCCTCGCCACAGGTTTCAACCTGGCACCAGAATTGTGTCGATTCCCATGTGAGATGGGGGAGGAGGCTTACTCAGGCGAGCAACGAGCCTACAACGGCGTCAACACATTCATCACGGTATCCAGCGCCACACGGGTGTCATCCAGCTGCACCAGCGAAGCATGCCGGGCACCGAGCGCGTCTCGGTTCTGGATCGCGGTGAGGATCGCCTTGTGCCGGGGCAGGCTGAGGCCCTGGATATCCGGACGTTGGTTGGTGATATTGATCGACTCGCGCAACGGCAGCGACAGCATGTTGCACATGTAGGCGAGCAAATCGTTGCGCGTGGCGTCGGCGATGGCCCGGTGAAAATCCAGGTCGGCCTGCAGCAATTGTTCGTGAGTCTGCGCGGTCTCCATGCCACGGTAGGCCTCCTCGATCGTGGCGATGTCCTCGACGGTGGCGGTGGTCGCGGCCATCGCGGCGATTTCCGGTTCGAGAATGCGCCGTACACCGGCCAGGGTGTTGAAAAACTCACTATGGGGCGTGGACTGCATCAGCCAGGACAACACGTCCGGGTCGAGCAGGTGCCATTTCACACGCGGCCGCACCACCGCGCCGACCCGCGGCTTGGAATACACCAGGCCCTTGGCGCTGAGTACTCGCGTGGCCTCCCGCAACACCGAGCGGCTGACCTTGTATTCCTCGCAGAGCGTGGCTTCCAGGGGCAGTTTTTCTTCGGGCTTGAAGCGGCCGGAAACGATGTGCATGCCCAAGTCCTGAACGATCTGGGCATGCATGCTCTTGCGCGGTTTGGGCGGCTGGTGATCCATAACGACAGGGATGCTCTGACTTAGATTCGCGGCATCATAGCATCCCAATTAGTGGGAATGACGTGGGACTTCAGCGCCACGGCAACCCACCAGGAAGTCAAAGTCGCAGCCTTGGTCGGCCTGCAACACATGGTCGATATACAACTGGCGGTAGCCACCGACGATCAGCTTCTGCGCGGGCTTGAGGTCGGCCATGCGCGCTGCCAGCTCCGCGTCGGGGATGTCCAGGTGCAAGCGGCCGTTGGCGCAGTCGAGTTCGATCCAGTCACCTTCCTGCACCGCAGCCAACGGCCCGCCGGCTGCGGCTTCCGGTGCGACGTGCAAGACCACCGTGCCGTAGGCGGTGCCGCTCATGCGTGCGTCGGAGATGCGCACCATATCGGTGACACCCTGGGCCAGCAGCTTGGCCGGCAGGCCCATGTTGCCGACTTCCGCCATGCCTGGGTAACCCTTGGGGCCGCAGTTTTTCATGACCAGGATCGAGTTGGCATCCACGTCCAGCTCCGGGTCGTTGATGCGTGCCTTGTACATATCGAAGTCCTCGAACACCACCGCGCGGCCTCGGTGTTGCATCAGCTCGGGGCTGGCGGCCGAAGGCTTGAGGACTGCACCCAATGGCGCCAGGTTGCCACGCAAGACGCAGATACCGCCGTCGGCGCGGATCGGATTGTCGAGCGTGCGGATGACCTCGTCCTGGCCGTAGATCGGCGAGTCCTGGGTGTTCTCGCCGAGTGTTTTACCGTTCACGGTCAGGGCATTCGGATGCGGGATCAGGTTGGCTTCACCCAGACGGCGCAGCACGGCGGGCAGGCCGCCGGCGTAATAGAACTCCTCCATCAGAAAACGCCCCGACGGCTGCAGGTCGACGATGGTCGGCATGCCACGGCCAATGCGGGTCCAGTCGTCGAGGTCGAGTTCCACGCCAATGCGCCCGGCGATGGCTTTCAAGTGGATCACGGCGTTGGTCGAACCGCCGATGGCTGCGTTCACACGAATCGCGTTTTCAAAGGCTTCCTTGGTGAGGATCTTCGACAGTTTCAAATCTTCGCGCACCATCTCCACGGCGCGCATGCCGGACATATGCGCCAGCACGTAACGCCGCGCATCCACGGCCGGTATTGCCGCGTTGTGGGGCAGCGACGTGCCCAGCGCCTCGGCCATGCAGGCCATGGTCGACGCGGTGCCCATGGTGTTGCAGGTGCCCGCCGAACGCGACATGCCACCCTCTGCCGCAAGGAAATCATCCAGGCTGATGGTGCCGGCCTTTACCTGTTCGCTGAGCTGCCAGACCACGGTGCCCGAGCCGATGTCCTGGCCCTTGTGCTTGCCGTTGAGCATCGGCCCACCCGTGACCACGATGGCCGGTACGTCGCAACTGGCCGCTCCCATCAGCAGGGCCGGGGTGGTCTTGTCGCAGCCGGTCAGCAGCACCACGCCGTCGATGGGGTTGCCGCGAATGGCTTCCTCCACATCCATGCTCGCCAGGTTGCGGGTGAGCATGGCGGTCGGGCGCAGGTTCGACTCGCCGTTGGAGAACACCGGGAATTCCACGGGGAAGCCGCCGGCCTCGATCACGCCGCGTTTGACGTGCTCGGCGATCTGGCGGAAGTGCGCGTTGCACGGGGTCAGCTCCGACCAGGTATTGCAGATGCCGATGATCGGTTTGCCATGGAACTGATGGTCGGCAATGCCCTGGTTCTTCATCCAGCTGCGGTACATGAAGCCGTTCTTGTCGGCAGTACCAAACCACTGGGCGGAGCGTAGGCCGGGCTTTTTATCAGACATGATCGATTCTCTTATTGTATGACTATATGTTCTATCTGCGGCTAAACATAAGCGTAAAAACCCTGCTTTGGAAGAGTTGTTTTGCAAATAGTCATACTATATAGTTTGTCTCAACTGAGGTATGACCCTGGCGGATGTTCGCGAGAGGTGTCCCCCGAGCTTCTATAAAAACAACAATCGGAGATCGACCCATGAGCCAGGAACTGCGGCTTATTCGGCGCATCACGCTGAAATTGATTCCCTTCCTGATCCTGCTGTACCTGATCGCCTACGTGGACCGTTCCGCCGTGGGCTTCGCCAAATTGCACATGGGCGCCGATGTCGGCATCGGCGACGCCGCCTATGGCTTGGGTGCCGGGTTGTTCTTTATTGGCTACTTCCTGTTCGAGATCCCCAGCAACCTGATGCTCGACCGCTTCGGCGCACGCCGCTGGTTTGCGCGCATCATGGTGACCTGGGGCGCGATCACGATCGGCATGGCCTTCGTGCAAGGCCCGCACAGCTTCTATGTGATGCGCTTTTTGCTGGGCGCGGCGGAGGCGGGCTTCTTTCCGGGCGTGCTCTACTACATCACCCAGTGGTTTCCGGTACGCCATCGCGGCAAGATCCTTGGGCTGTTCATCCTGTCCCAACCCATCGCGATGATGATCACCGGCCCGGTCTCCGGTGGCCTGCTGGGCATGGATGGCCTGCTCGGCCTGCACGGCTGGCAGTGGCTGTTCATCGTGATCGGCACGCCGGCGCTGCTGCTGACCTGGCCGGTGCTGCGTTACCTGCCGGACGGTCCCCGTCAGGTCAGCTGGATGAGCGACGACGAGAAGGCCTGGTTGACCGGTGAACTCACCAAAGACTTGCAAGCCTACGGCCAGACCCGTCACGGCAACCCACTGCACGCCTTGAAAGACAAGCGCGTGTTGCTGCTGGCGCTGTTCTATCTGCCGGTCACCCTGAGCATCTATGGCCTGGGCCTGTGGCTGCCGACCCTGATCAAACAGTTCGGTGGCACTGACCTGGTCACCGGTTTCATCTCGGCCGTGCCCTATGTCTTCGGCATCATCGGCCTGCTGATCATCCCGCGCAGTTCCGATCGCTTGAACGACCGTTACGGCCATCTCGCGGTGCTTTATGTGTTGGGGGCCATCGGCCTGTTCTGCAGTGCCTGGCTGAGTCTGCCGGTGCTGCAAATGGCGGCGCTGTGCCTGGCGGCGTTCGCGCTGTTTTCCTGCACGGCGGTGTTCTGGACCTTGCCGGGGCGGTTCTTTGCCGGCGCCAGTGCGGCAGCGGGCATTGCCTTGATCAACTCGGTGGGCAACCTCGGTGGCTATATCGGCCCGTTCGTGATCGGTGCGCTCAAGGAGTACACCGGCAACCTGGCCTCGGGCTTGTACTTCCTGTCTGGCGTAATGGTGTTCGGGTTGTTGCTGACCGGCGTGGTCTACCGCCTGCTGGAACTCAAGCATGTACTGCCCGCCGACCAATTCGCCGCCAGTGCCCGTGGCGCCACCCGTACTTAATGGAGGAGAAGCTTCATGCGTTTAGTTCAGTTCGAGTTGCACAACGGTGAGCGTCGCGTCGGCGTAGTGGACGGCCATCAACTGCGCGAAGTGCGGACGGCCCACAGCGTGCGAGAACTGGCGCTGGCCGCCATCGAGGCGGGCGTCAAGTTGCAGCAGCAGGTGGAGAGCCTCGGCCTGGGCGCCAGCCACGACTACGCGGCCTTGCTGGCCGGGCAGCAGATCCTGCCCCCGCTGGACCATCCGGACCCGGCCCATATGCTCATCAGCGGCACCGGCCTGACCCACCTGGGCAGCGCCGCCGCACGCGACAAAATGCACCAGGCCGGTGACGACAGCGCACTGACCGACACCATGCGCATCTTCAAGTGGGGCGTGGAGGGCGGTAAACCCGCCGCCGGCCAGGCCGGTGTGCAACCGGAATGGTTCTACAAGGGCGATGGCAGCATCGTCGTGCGTCCGGGCCAGGCCTTCGCGGTGCCGCCGTTTGCCGAAGACGCCGGTGAAGAACCGGAAATCGGCGGCCTCTATGTGATCGGCCCGGACAGCCGGCCGTATCGCCTGGGCTTCGCGGTGGGCAACGAGTTCTCCGACCACGTGATGGAGCGCAAGAACTACCTGTACCTGGCCCATTCCAAACTGCGCAGTTGCAGCTATGGCCCGGAGTTGCGCGTTGGTGAGTTGCCCCAGCACCTGGCCGGCACCAGCCGCATCCTGCGCAATGGCGAGGTGATCTGGCAGAACGAGTTCCTCAGCGGCGAGGCCAATATGTGCCACAGCCTGGAAAACCTCGAGTACCACCACTTCAAATACCGTCAGTTCCTCAAGCCTGGCGATGTGCACATCCATTTCTTCGGCACCGCCACGCTGTCATTTGCCGACGGTATACGTACCCAACCGGGCGATGTCTTCGAGATCAGCCAGGCCGAGTTCGGCGCACCGCTGGTCAACAGCGTCGGCAGCGTTGACGCGGCATTCGAACCCGGCCAAGTAGTGCCCCTTTAAGGAGATCGACATGACCCAGTTCCTCGGCCACAACTACATCGGCGGCCAACGTAGCGGCAACGGCAGCGTCAAGCTGCAAAGCATCGACGCCGTCACCGGCGAAGCCTTGCCGCAGGATTTCTACCAGGCCACCGCGCAGGAAGTCGACGCCGCCGCCCAGGCCGCAGCGCAAGCTTATCCAGCCTACCGTGCCTTGAGTGCCGCACGTCGTGCACAGTTCCTGGACGCCATTGCCGATGAGCTGGACGCGCTGAGCGACAACTTCGTTGAGCTGGTGTGCCGCGAAACCGCATTGCCCGCCGCCCGTATCAAGGGTGAACGCGCACGTACCAGCGGCCAGATGCGTCTGTTCGCCAGCGTGCTGCGCCGTGGTGATTTCTACGGTGCGCGCATCGACAAGGCCTTGCCGGATCGCCAACCATTGCCACGTCCGGATCTGCGCCAATACCGCATCGGCCTGGGCCCGGTCGCGGTGTTCGGTGCAAGCAACTTTCCGCTGGCGTTTTCCACGGCCGGCGGTGACACCGCCGCTGCGCTGGCGGCTGGTTGCCCGGTGGTCTTCAAGGCGCACAGCGGGCACATGGCCACGGCTGAACAGGTGGCCAACGCAATTATTCGTGCGGCCGAGGCCACCGAAATGCCGGCGGGCGTGTTCAACATGATCTTTGGCGGTGGCGTCGGTGAGGCGCTGGTCAAGCACCCGGCGATCCAGGCGGTGGGGTTTACCGGTTCGCTCAAAGGCGGGCGTGCCCTGTGCGATATGGCGGCGGCACGCCCGCAGCCGATCCCGGTGTTCGCCGAAATGTCGAGCATCAACCCGGTGATCGTGTTGCCCGAGGCCCTGCAAGCGCGTGCCGACACCATCGCCCGCGACCTGACCGCCTCGGTGGTGCAAGGCTGCGGCCAGTTCTGCACCAACCCTGGCCTGGTGATCGGTATCGCTTCGCCGGCGTTCACCACGTTCACCCAGCAGGTGGCGCAGTTGATCGGTGAGCAACCGGCGCAGACCATGCTCAACGCCGGCACGCTTGGCAGCTACGGCAAAGGCTTGCAAAAGCTGCTGGCGCATCCGGGTATTCAACACCTGGCGGGGAATGCCCAAACCGGCAACCAGGCGCAGCCGCAGTTGTTCAAGGCCGATGCCCGTCTGCTGATCGATGGCGATGACGTTTTGCAGGAAGAAGTGTTCGGCCCCACCACGGTGTTTGTCGAAGTGGCCGATCCGGCGCAACTCGACGCCGCCTTGCACGGCCTGCAGGGTCAGCTCACGGCGACGATCATTGGCGAGCCGGCCGACCTGCACCAGTTCGCTGCGCTCACGCCGCTGCTGGAGCAGAAGGTCGGGCGCATCCTGCTCAACGGCTACCCGACCGGCGTGGAAGTGTGCGATTCGATGGTGCATGGCGGCCCGTACCCGGCGACCTCGGATGCGCGTGGCACCTCGGTCGGCACCCTGGCCATCGACCGTTTCCTGCGCCCGGTGTGCTTCCAGAATTACCCTGATAGCCTGCTGCCCGACGCGTTGAAAAACGCCAACCCATTGCGTATCCAGCGCCTGGTGAATGGCACGCCATCGCGCGATTCGCTGTAAGGCACCCGGAGGTTCCATGTCGTGTCATGCGGTCACTGCACACCGTGCACAATTGGGCGAAGGCCCGTTCTGGGACGTGCCGACCCAGGCGTTGTATTGGGTCAATATTGCCGGCAAACAGGCACTGCGCCTGATGAACGGGCAGTTGCAGATCTGGCAGCTGCCCGAGCACGTCTCGGCGTTTATCCCGTGTGCCCGGGGCGACGCGCTGGTGACGTTGAGCAGTGGCGTGTATCGCCTCGACCTGAGCACCGAAGCCTTGACGCTGCTCTGTGTGGCCGACCCGCAGCCGGGCAACCGTGGCAATGAAGCGCGCTGCGATGCCCAGGGCCGCCTCTGGCTGGGCACCATGCAGAACAATATCGGCGAACACGGTGAAGACCTGCCGATTACCCGGCGTTCCGGCGGGCTGTTCCGTATCGACGCCGATGCACAGGTCACGCCGTTGCTGCGGGGCCTGGGCATTCCCAACACGTTGCTGTGGAATGAGGAGGGGACCCAGGTGCATTTTGGCGACAGCCTGGACGGTACGCTTTACCAGTATTCGATCCAGCCCGACGGCCAGTTGGCAGCGCCACAGGTCTGGTTCGGTCCGCACAGCCGCGGCGGCCCGGACGGCTCGGCGATGGACGCCGAAGGCTACCTCTGGAACGCACGCTGGGACGGCAGTTGCCTGCTGCGCCTGACGCCCACGGGGGAGGTGGACCGCATCATCGAGTTACCCGTCAGCCGGCCCACCAGTTGTGTCTTCGGTGGGCCGAACCTGACCACCCTGTATATCACCAGTGCCGCCAGCCCCTTGGATCATCCCCTGGATGGTGCGCTGCTGGCCATCGAGGTCGACGTGCCAGGCACACCCTGTCACCGCTTTGCCGGTTAAACAACCAGACTTGAAAACAACAATAAGGAGTCACCCGTATGAATCTTCGTCGTGGTATCCGTTCCCTGTGCTGCACCGCGGTGGCGGTCTCGGCCCTGAGCCTGAGTGGCCTGCTGCTGGCCGCTGAAGAAGTGAAGATTGGTTTTCTGGTCAAGCAGGCCGAAGAACCGTGGTTCCAGACCGAATGGGCGTTTGCCGAAAAAGCCGGCAAGGAACATGGTTTCACGGTGATCAAGATCGCCGTGCCCGACGGCGAGAAAACCCTCTCGGCCATCGACAGCCTGGCCGCCAACGGCGCCAAGGGCTTTGTGATCTGCCCGCCGGATGTCTCCCTCGGCCCGGCGATTGTCGCCAAGGCCAAGGCCAACGGCTTGAAAGTGATTGCGGTGGATGATCGCTTTGTCGATGCCAAGGGCAACTTCATGGAAGACGTGCCGTACCTGGGCATGGCCGCCTTTGAAGTGGGCCAGAAGCAGGGCGCCGCGATGGCCGCCGAAGCGAAAAAACGTGGCTGGGACTGGAAGGATACCTATGCGGTGATCAATACCTTCAACGAGCTCGACACCGGTAAAAAACGTACCGATGGTTCGATCAAATCCCTGGAAGAAGCCGGCATTCCCAAGGACCACATCCTCACTGCCGCGCTCAAGACGCTCGACGTTCCCGGCAGCATGGACGCCACCAACTCGGCCCTGGTCAAGTTGCCCAGCGGCGCGAAGAACCTGATCATCGGGGGCATGAACGACAACACCGTGCTCGGCGGCGTGCGCGCCACCGAAAGCGCAGGGTTTGCCGCCGCCAACGTGATCGGTATCGGCATCAACGGCACCGACGCCATCGGCGAATTGAAGAAGGCCAACAGCGGCTTCTTCGGTTCCATGCTGCCCAGCCCGCATATCGAGGGCTACAACACCGCGCTGATGATGTACGAGTGGGTCACCAAAGGTACCGAGCCGCCTAAGTACACCGCCATGGACGAAGTGACGCTGATCACCCGTGCGAACTTCAAGGAAGAACTGACCAAGATCGGGCTGTGGAAATGATGGCTGCGGCCCTGCGGTTTGACGGTATCGGCAAGACCTTTCCCGGGGTCAAGGCGCTGGACGGCATCTGCTTCACCGCCCACCCGGGGCAGGTGCACGCCTTGATGGGCGAGAATGGCGCGGGCAAGTCGACGCTGTTGAAGATCCTTGGCGGTGCCTACATCCCAAGCAGCGGCACGGTGCAGATCGGCGAGCAGACCATGGCCTTCAAATGCGCCGCCGACAGCATTGCCAGCGGTGTCGCGGTGATCCATCAGGAGTTGCACCTGGTGCCGGAAATGAGCGTGGCCGAGAACCTGTTCCTCGGGCACTTGCCGACGCGCTTTGGCGTGGTCAATCGAAGCCAGCTGCGCAAGCAGGCGCTGGCGTGCCTCAAGGGCTTGGCCGATGAGATCGATCCGGACGAAAAGCTGGGACGCCTGTCGCTGGGCCAGCGCCAGCTGGTGGAAATCGCCAAGGCACTGTCCCGTGGCGCCCATGTGATTGCCTTCGACGAGCCGACCAGCAGCCTGTCGGCGCGGGAGATCGACCGCTTGATGGCGATCATTGCGCGCTTGCGCGATGAGGGCAAAGTGGTGCTGTACGTGTCCCATCGCATGGAAGAGGTGTTCCGTATTTGCGATGCGGTGACCGTGTTCAAGGACGGCCGCTTCGTGCGCACCTTCGACGACATGCGCGCTCTGACCCACGACCAGTTGGTGACCTGCATGGTCGGTCGCGATATCCAGGATATCTACGACTACCGTGCGCGCGAACAGGGCGCGGTGGCGCTCAAGGTCGACGGCCTGCTTGGCTCGGGCTTGCGCGAGCCGATCAGTTTTGAGGTGCGCAAAGGCGAGATTCTTGGGTTGTTCGGGCTGGTCGGGGCCGGGCGCACCGAGCTGTTGCGCCTGCTCAGCGGCTTGGAGCGTGCCAGCGCCGGCACGCTGGAACTCTGTGGTGAGCCATTGCCGCTGCGCTCGCCTCGCGACGCGATTGCCGCCGGGGTGTTGCTGTGCCCGGAGGATCGCAAGAAGGAAGGCATCATCCCGCTGTCCAGCGTGGCCGAGAACATCAACATCAGTGCCCGTGGTGCGCATTCGAGGTTTGGCTGGTTG
>NZ_PYWX01000034.1 GCF_003031675.1 Pseudomonas palleroniana
TTGCTGTCAAGTGATTATTTTCAGAAGCTTTCGAAGATTTCTTCAACAACTTCAACCACTTGCGCTTCCGATCTCTCGTTAGCGGGAGGCGAATTCTACAGCGTTACACGCTGCTGTCAACACCTCTTTTTCTCCGCTTTCGACCGAGAAGATCGAACCGTTGATAGAGCCAAACAACACCGCCCTACCAACTCCTTCTGGGCTTCGATGAACTGAAGCTATTCGCTGCCTGAATCTTCGTAACCTCTTGTTTACCAAGGAGTTTTCAGTTTCGACTGCGCCGGAAGTGGGGCGAATTATAGACAGATACAATTCGCCGTCAACCGCTTTTTTCACATTTCTGTCATATCAGTCAAAAAAGCCCCAAAAACACAAAGCCGGCCCCAAGGGGCCGGCTTTCAGTTCACCTTACAAACTAGGGAAGGCAAACTGCGAAGCTTCATGGCTGGCACGTTGCGGCCAACGCTGGGTAATCGCCTTGCGACGGGTATAGAAACGCACCCCGTCCGGCCCATAGGCATGCAAGTCGCCAAACAGCGAACGCTTCCAGCCCCCGAAGCTGTGATAGGCCACCGGCACCGGCAGTGGAACGTTTACGCCAACCATCCCCACTTCAATCTCATCACAGAACAAGCGTGCCGCTTCCCCATCACGGGTGAAGATGCAGGTGCCATTGCCGTATTCGTGATCGTTGATCAGTTGCATCGCGGCTTCCAGGCTGTTCACCCGGACCACACACAACACAGGCCCAAAGATCTCCTCTTTATAGATCCGCATCTCGGGGGTCACACGGTCAAACAGGCTGCCGCCCAGGAAGAAACCTTCTTCATGCCCGGACACACTCAGGCCACGACCGTCCACCACAAGCTCGGCACCCGATGCCACACCGTCTTCTATATAACCACTGACCTTATCCCGTGCCTGGCCTGTCACCAACGGCCCCATATCCAGGCCACAAGAAGTGCCCGCACCAATCTTCAGCGCCTTGACCTGCGGCACCAGCTTGGCAATCAACGCGTCCGCCACCTGGTCGCCCACGCATACGGCCACCGAGATAGCCATACAACGCTCGCCACAGGAACCATACGCCGCTCCCATCAAAGCACTGACGGCGTTGTCCAGATCGGCATCCGGCATCAGAACCGCATGGTTCTTCGCCCCACCCAGCGCTTGCACGCGCTTGCCACGCTTGGTGGCTTCGGCATAGATGTACTCGGCAATCGGAGTCGAACCGACAAAGCTCAGGGCTTTTACTTCGGGTGCTTCGATCAGCGCATCCACTGCCCCCTTGTCCCCGTGCACCACGTTCAGCACGCCTTTTGGCAGACCCGCTTCTTGCAGCAGTTGCGCGATCAGCAACGTTGAACTCGGATCACGCTCCGACGGTTTCAGGATAAAACAGTTACCGCAGACGATCGCCAGCGGATACATCCACAATGGCACCATCGCAGGGAAGTTGAACGGGGTGATACCCGCAACCACGCCGAGCGGCTGGAAGTCCGACCATGCATCAATGTTCGGCCCCACGTTGCGGCTGTATTCACCCTTGAGAATCTCCGGCGCCGAACAGGCGTACTCGACGTTCTCGATCCCGCGCTTCAGCTCACCTGCGGCGTCCTCCAGAGTCTTGCCGTGCTCTTCACTGATCAACTGCGAGATACGCGCCTCGTTCTGCTCCAGCAATTGCTTGAAACGAAACATCACCTGGGCACGCCTGGCTGGTGGGGTATTACGCCAGGCCGGAAACGCAGCCTTGGCCGAGTCGATCGCCTGTTGAATGGTTTCGCGACTGGCCAATGGCACCTGGTGGATCACCTGGCCGGTAGACGGGTTGTACACATCGGCGCTACGACGGCTGTCATTGACCAGTTCACCGTTGATCAAGTGTTGGATAAGGCTCATGCAAGGCTCCTGAAAAATTGTTCTATATAGAAGGAGAAATCAGTCGATCTTGTTCAGCACTTCGCCGACCGCGTCGAACAAGCGATCCAGATCCTGCGGCTTGCTGTTGAAGGTTGGCCCGAACTGCAGGGTGTCCCCGCCAAAGCGCACATAGAAACCAGCCTTCCACAAGGCCATACCGGCTTCGAATGGACGCACGATCGCATCACCGTCACGCGCGGCAATCTGGATAGCGCCGGCCAGGCCATAGTTGCGAATATCGATCACATTCTTGCTGCCCTTCAAACCATGCAGCGCATTCTCAAAGTGCGGGGCGACTTCAGCCACGCTCTGCACCAGGTTTTCCTTCTGCAACAAGTCCAGTGCCGCCAGGCCGGCTGCACAAGCCACCGGGTGCGCCGAGTAGGTGTAGCCGTGCGGGAACTCCACGGCGTACTCAGGCGTCGCCTGATTCATGAAGGTCTGATAGATCTCGCTGCTGGCAATCACTGCGCCCATCGGGATTGCGCCGTTGGTGACCTGTTTGGCGATGCACATCAGGTCCGGGGTCACTCCAAAGCTCTGCGCACCGAACATCGAGCCGGTACGGCCGAAACCGGTGATAACTTCATCGAACACCAACAGGATGTTGTGCTGATCACAGATTTCACGCAGACGCTTCAGATACCCCTGAGGCGGCACCAGTACGCCAGCTGAGCCAGCCATCGGCTCGACAAATACAGCGGCGATGTTCGAGGCGTCATGCAACTCGATCAATTTGAGCAACTCATCGGCCAGCGCAATCCCACCCTGCTCCGGCATGCCACGGGAAAAAGCATTGCTCGCCAGCAAGGTGTGCGGCAGATGGTCAACGTCCATCATTGCCTGCCCAAACATCTTACGGTTGCCGTTGACGCCACCCAGGCTGGTGCCGGCGATGTTCACACCGTGATAGCCACGGGCGCGGCCGATCATCTTGGTCTTGGTCGCCTGGCCCTTCAGGCGCCAGTAGGCGCGCACCATCTTCACCGCCGTATCGGCACACTCGGAGCCGGAGTCGGTGAAGAAAACGTGGTTCAGGTTGCCCGGGGTCAGATCGGTGATCTTTTCCGCCAACTGAAAGGACAGTGGATGACCATATTGGAAGCCTGGGGAGTAATCCAGGGTACTCAATTGCTTGGCGACCGCCTCCTGAATCTCCTTGCGGGTGTGCCCTGCGCCGCAGGTCCACAAGCCCGACAACGAGTCGTACACCTTGCGGCCCTTGTCATCGGTCAACCAACTGCCTTCGGCAGCCACGATCAGGCGCGGGTCACGCTGGAAGTTACGGTTGGCGGTGTAAGGCATCCAGTGGGCATCCAACTTCAGTTGGCTGGCCAGGGACGAAGGGGCGTTTTCGGGCATGTTCATCAGCAAAACCTCGCAGGGCAAAAGGCAGCGTCGGGATTGGAAAGCACAGGTTGCAGCTAAGTTGCCACGGCGATAAAGTCGGTGAAATCCAACTCTTCTAACCTTCAGTCAGGCTTTTACTAAACTATGAGCAGCCGTCGCCCCGATCCCCTGGCCCAAGTCAGCGACTTCGATATTCGCCTGCTGCGCATTTTTCGCAGCGTGGTGGAATGCGGTGGCTTCTCGGCAGCTGAAACCGTACTGGGTATCGGGCGCTCAGCCATCAGCCAACAAATGAGCGACCTGGAGCAACGCCTCGGCTTGAGGTTGTGCCAGCGCGGACGTGCCGGTTTTTCCCTGACGGAAGAAGGCCGCGAGGTTTATCAATCGGCCCTGCAACTTTTGAGTGCCCTGGAAAGTTTCCGCACCGAGGTCAACGGCCTGCACCAGCATTTGCGCGGCGAGCTGATCATCGGTCTCACCGACAACCTGGTCACCCTGCCGCACATGCGCATCACCCATGCCCTGGCGCAGTTGAAAGAACGCGGCCCGGACGTGCAGATCCAGATCCGCATGATCGCGCCCAATGAGGTCGAACAAGGCGTGCTCGACGGCCGCCTGCATGTCGGCGTAGTCCCCCAGGCCAGCGCTCTCTCGGGGCTTGAATACCAACCGCTGTACAGCGAACGGTCGCTGCTTTACTGCGCGGTCGGCCACCCGCTGTTTTATGCCGACGACACGCTGCTGGACAACGCCCGCATCGACAGCCAGGACGCCATCGCCCCCACCTTCCGCCTGCCCGCCGAGATCCAGGCCCATTATCAGGCCCTCAACTGCACCGCCAGCGCATCGGACCGCGAAGGCATGGCGTTCCTGATCCTCACCGGGCGTTACATCGGTTATCTGCCCGACCACTACGCCAGCCTCTGGGTACAACAAGGCCGACTACGTGCGCTGAAACCGGCTACACGCTTTTACGATTTAAGCCTGGCATCGGTCACGCGCAAGGGCCGGCGCCCTCATTTGGTGCTGGAAAGCTTCCTCGAAAGCCTGGCCGCAACGCGCTAACTCGGGCCTCGCACAAAAAGCTGAGCAACTGGACAGCTTTTTGCAAGAGAGCCAGGACCTTGAACCGTCCGCCTTGAGTTTGCCCGCCATGCCACCAGATTCCGCCAACACCAATGACCTGATCTACGGCCTCAACGACCGGCCAAAACCCGCTGCCGCCTGCCTGGCCGCCTTGCAACACGTGCTGGCCGCCTTCGTCGGCATCATCACCCCGCCGCTGATCATCGGCTCCACGTTGGGCCTGACCGCCCATTTGCCCTACCTGATCAGCATGGCGCTCATGGTCTCCGGTGTAGGGACCTTCATCCAGGCGCGTAGGCCGTTTGGGATAGGCGCCGGCATGATCTGCCTGCAAGGCACCAGCTTTGCGTTTCTCGGCGCGGTGCTGTCGGCGGGTTTCCTGGTCAAACAACGCGGCGGCAGCCCGGAGGACATCATGGCGATGATCTTCGGCGTGTGCTTTTTCGGCGCCGCGGTGCAGATTCTGTTGAGCCGTTTCATCGGCCAGTTGCGCCGGGTAATCACGCCGTTGGTGACCGGGATTGTCATCACGCTGATCGGCATCAGCCTGATCAAAGTGGGCATCACCGACCTGGGCGGAGGTTTCAACGCGCCGGACTTCGGCGCTCCCGGCAATCTGGCCTTGGGCCTGTTCGTGGTACTGACGATCATCCTGCTCAATCGCTCGAACACGCCGTGGGTGCGTCTCTCGGCGATCATCATCGGCCTGGCCCTCGGCAGCCTTGCGGCGTGGCTGAGCGGCAAACTGGTCCCTCAAGCCCTGCCCGACTTGCCCGTGATCAGCTTGCCGATCCCGTTTCGCTTTGGTTTCAATTTCGACTGGAGCGCTTTCCTGCCGATCGCGCTGATTTACCTGATCAGCAGCATCGAAACCGTTGGCGACCTCACCGCCAATTGCATGATTGCCCGTCAACCTATCAGCGGCCCTTCTTACATAAGCCGACTCAAGGGCGGCGTCCTGGGCGATGGTGTCAGTTGCATGATCGCCGCCACGTTCAGCGCCTTTCCCAACACCACCTTTGCGCAGAACAACGGCGTCATCCAGCTCACCGGCGTGGCAAGCCGTTACGTCGGTTTATACATAGGCTTGTTACTGTTCTGCCTGGGTTTGTTCCCGCTGGTGGGTGCCATCCTGCAGCAAATCCCCAAGCCGGTGCTGGGCGGTGCAACCCTGGTGATGTTCGGCAGCGTGGCCGCCGCCGGTGTGCGCATCCTCGCCCAGGCGCCGCTGGACCGGCGCAGCATGCTGATCATCGCCACCTCGTTTGGCGTGGGCCTGGGTATCGCCGCCCAACCCAACCTGCTGCATTTGATGCCACCCCTGGTGCAGAACCTGTTCGACTCGGCCATCACCAGCGGCGGCCTGACCGCCATCCTGTTGTGCCTGTTATTGCCCGAAGCCAAAGCCACGCACATTGCCGCAAATCACACGGCGCAAAGCGACACGCTGTAACAGCTTTAAGGGTTTTATTGCATCGGGACTTGTCTGAGGCTTGAGGGTGGGTTATCTGTGCACACGTCGCCTCTATCGATCAGCACGGAAACCTCCATGAGCCTCGAAGTTCCTGCCCACAGCCACCACGCCGGCAAGCCCGCCAGCCGCATTCGACAAAAGAACGAACAAGCGATTCTTCAAGCAGCTGAAGATGAGTTCGCGCGCCACGGCTACAAAGGCACCAGCATGAACACCATCGCCTCGAGTGCCGGACTGCCCAAGGCCAACTTGCATTACTACTTCACCAACAAACTGGGCCTGTATATCGCCGTGCTCAGCAACATCCTCGAACTGTGGGACAGCACCTTCAACGCGCTGACCGCCGAGGACGACCCAGCGGTGGCCCTTACCCGCTACATCCGCACCAAGATGGAGTTTTCCCGGCGACACCCACAAGCCTCGCGGATCTTCGCCATGGAGATCATCAGCGGCGGTGAATGCCTGACCGAATACTTCAGCCAAGACTACCGCGCCTGGTTCAGCGGCCGGGCGGCGGTGTTCCAGGCCTGGATCGAGGCAGGCAAGATGGACCCCATCGACCCCGTGCACCTGATCTTCCTGCTATGGGGCAGCACCCAGCACTATGCCGACTTCGCAACGCAAATCTGCCGCGTCACCGGCCGTACCAAGCTGACCAAACAGGATATGGAAGACGCCGGTACCAACCTGATCCATATCATTCTCAAAGGCTGTGGCATCAAGCCGGCCCTCTGAACGAAGCGACTTATGCCTTTCACGCTCACCGGCCTTTGCGAATTTCGTGAAGAAATCCGCAAAAGCCGCTTCATCACTCTCGCCGCGCCGATCACCAGCCCGCAGGACGCCCAGGCGTTCTTCGAGCAACACAGCGACCTCAACGCCACGCACAACTGTTGGGCCTGGAAGCTCGCCGATCAGTACCGTAGCAATGACGATGGCGAACCAGGCGGCACGGCCGGGCGGCCGATCCTGGCGGCTATCGAAGCCCAGGGGTTTGATCAGGTCGCCGTGCTGGTGATTCGCTGGTACGGCGGTATCCAGCTGGGTACGGGCGGCCTGGCCCGTGCCTATGGGGGTGGCGCGAACAAATGCCTGCAGAATGCCGAGCGCATCGAACTGATCAGCCGTGTACCGCTGAGCTGTGCCTGCGGGTTCTCCGAGTTGAACCTGGTGAAACTGCGCGTCGCCGAACTGGGCGGCCTGGTGGTGGACGAACACTTCACCGCCAATGGCGTCGAACTACAGCTCGCACTGGGCGAGGCGCACATCGATACCCTGCAAACCCAACTCGCCGACCTCAGCCGTGGGCGCATCCTGCTGCAACGTTGAAACTGCCCACATGTACTGTGCACCTGCCTGTGGATAACCTGAGCACATCGGCCTGTAACCCTTCTGTCACAAGGGGTTGCGAGCACTGTTCGTTTTTTGCTCAACAACACTTGACCCCATTTGCCCAAGCCTGGGGTAATGTGGTCAGCCGAATTCACTGAACCGCGACTCCAAAGGAAGCCTTCATGTCTACGCCAAAAACCGCATTGATCATCGGCGCCTCGCGCGGGCTGGGCCTTGGCCTGGTCAAGCAATTGCTTCAGGACGGCTGGGACGTGACCGCCACCGTGCGTGATCCGAACAAGGCCGATGCTCTGAAAGCATTGGGCCCGGTGCATATCGAGAAGCTGGATATGGATGATCAACAAGCCGTGATCGCCTTGAGCCAGCGCCTCAAGGACCGCACTTTCGACCTGCTGTTCGTCAATGCCGGCGTCAAGGGCCCGGCCAATCAGGAGCCGGGCCACGCCACACTGGCGGAAGTCGGCCAATTGTTCTTCACCAACGCGGTGGCGCCGATCAACCTGGCCCAACGCTTTGTCGGGCGGATCCGCCAGGACAGCGGCGTACTGGCGTTCATGAGTTCGGTGCTGGGCAGCGTGACCATTCCCGACGGCTCGGACCTGGCGCTGTACAAAGCCAGCAAAGCCGCGCTCAACTCCATGACCAACAGCTTCATCACTCAACTTGGCGATCACAAGCTCACCGTGCTGTCGCTGCACCCGGGCTGGGTGAAGACCGACATGGGCGGGGAAGACGCGCACATCGATGTCGACACCAGCGTGCGCGGCCTGGTGGACCAGGTGAACGCCTACACCGGCAAAGGCGGCCATCACTTCATCGACTACAAGGGCGATACCATCGCCTGGTAAACCGGTGGGGCGTTATCGACCGATTGCGGCCGATAACGCTCCACGCGTAGACTGCCCCCTCGCCTTCACCGGCGACCCTGGATCAGCAGACAGGGCAACACTGAGCTGGCAAACCTGAACCCATCATTCAGAGGAGCCGGCCAATGCCTGCGACCCGTATCTGGTTAAAAAACCCCCTCGCAATTTTCACTGCCAACGGCCTCGACGCCCGTGGCGGCCTGGTGCTGCAAGACGGCGTGATTGCCGAACTGCTGGCCCCAGGGCAAGAACCCGCGCAGCCCTGTGCACAGGTGTTCGATGCTCGCGAACATGTCGTTCTTCCCGGGTTGATCAACACCCATCACCACTTCTACCAGACCTTGACCCGCGCCTGGGCGCCCGTGGTCAACCAGCCGTTGTTCCCGTGGCTGAAAACCCTCTACCCGGTCTGGGCGCGACTGACCCCGGAAAAACTCGCGCTGGCGTCCAAGGTGGCGCTGGCCGAATTGCTGCTTTCGGGCTGCACCACGGCAGCGGATCACCACTACCTGTTCCCCGACGGCCTGGAAAACGCCATCGACGTGCAAGTGCAGAGCGTGCGTGAACTGGGGATGCGCGCCATGCTGACCCGCGGTTCCATGAGCCTGGGCGAAGCCGACGGTGGGCTGCCACCGCAGCAGACCGTCCAACAGGGCCAAGTGATTCTCGAAGACAGCCAACGCCTGATCCACACCTACCACGAGCGTGGCGAGGGCGCGCAGATCCAGATAGCCCTGGCGCCCTGCTCGCCGTTTTCCGTCACCCCGCAAATCATGCAAGCCAGCGCCGAACTGGCCGACACGCTCGACGTGCGCCTGCATACGCACCTGGCGGAAACCCTCGATGAAGAAGACTTCTGCCTGCAACGTTTCGGCCTGCGCACCGTGGACTATCTCGACAGTGTCGGTTGGCTCGGCCCGCGCACGTGGCTGGCCCACGGTATCCATTTCAACCCCGACGAGATCGCACGCCTGGGTGCCGCCGGCACCGGTATCTGCCATTGCCCCAGTTCGAATATGCGCCTGGCCTCGGGTATCTGCCCCACCCTGGACCTGCTGGCCGCAGGCGCGCCCATTGGCCTGGGCGTAGACGGTTCTGCGTCCAACGATGCGTCGAACATGATCCTTGAGGCCCGTCAGGCCCTGTATATCCAACGCCTGCGTTATGGGGCGGAAAAAATCACCCCTGAAGGCGTGCTGGGCTGGGCCACCAAAGGCTCGGCGCAATTGCTTGGGCGTACGGATATCGGTGAGTTGGCGGTCGGGAAGCAGGCCGACCTGGCGCTGTTCAAGCTCGATGAACTGCGTTTTTCCGGCAGCCACGACCCGATCTCGGCGCTGCTGTTGTGCGGTGCGGATCGTGCGGATCGGGTCATGGTTGGCGGCCAATGGCGAGTCATCGACGGCCAGGTCGAGGGCCTGGATCTGAAAGGCTTGATTGCCGATCACACCCAGGCGGCACGGCAGTTGATCGCAGGCTGATTACAAGCCCAACAGCGACAACATGATAAAGGTCGCGAACAACACGAAATGGGTCATCCCTTCGATGGCGTTGGTTTCGCCATCGTTGAGGTTGATCGCGCTGACGATCAGCGTGATAAACACCATCACCGTTTGCACCGGCGTCATCGCCATCTGAAACGGCTGGCCGGTGTAGAGTGCCATGGCCTCCATCACCGGCACGGTCAGGATCACCGTCGATAACGAAGCGCCCAACGCGATGTTCACCACCGACTGCATGCGGTTGGCCAAGGCGGCGCGCAACGCGGTGAGGATTTCCGGTGCGGCCGAAATAGCCGCAACCACGATCGCCGTAATCACCGGCGGCGCGCCCGTGCCTTCCAGGCCCAGGTCGAGGGTCTTGGACATCACCTCGGCCAATGCGCCAATCACAATCACCCCAAACACCAACGTAGCGATGGAAAACGCCAGGTTGATCGGCGGCTCCTGGTGTTCTTCCGGCTGTTTCTTACGACGCTTTTCCGGGTAGCTGTAGCTGAAGAAATAACTGTGCGGCCCCACCTGCATGCGCAGGAACAAGGTGTAGAGCAGCACCATCGCGCCGATGGTAAACGCCGAGTAGATTTTCCAGTCAGCTTCAGGGATAAATTCCGGCACCACCATCGACACCCCCATGGCGGTGAGGATCATCACACTGTAGGTGCGCGCCGAATCGTCATTGTAGGACTGCTCCCCGTGCTTGATGCCGCCCATCAGCGCGGCCAGGCCGAGGATGCCGTTGATGTCGAGCATCACCGCCGAATAGATGGTGTCGCGCACCAGGGTGGGCGACGGCTCGTTGCTCATCATGATCGCCAGGATCACCACTTCCACCAGCACGGCGGCCAGGGTCAGGATCATGGTGCCGTAGGGGTCGCCGACCTTTTCCGCCAATTGTTCGGCGTGATGGGCCACGCGCATCGAAGCCATCACGATAAAAACGATCAGGGCCAGGCCGGCGAGCAACGCGACCATTTGTCCGCTGTGGAGCATCCAGTGCTCCAGCGGGTAGGCGGCGATGGCGGCAACCAGCGCCAGGAGCATGAATTTTTCTTGCTTGAGGGATGTGAGCATTCCGGGCCTTATCAAACAGCTAATCAGTCATTGATGGGGTAAAGACTACGGCACATCGCTAACGTTTCGTTACACCTTAGTTCACGCTGCTCTGGCGTGAACCAAGCAAAACTCTCCTGCTGGTCAGGTTTTGCCAAATATTTCGTCCATGGCCTGTAGAATGCCGCCATTGCACCTGATGAGAAACTAGACATGTACGATTGGCTCAACGCCCTGCCCAAGGCTGAACTGCACCTGCACCTGGAAGGCTCGCTGGAGCCTGAGTTGCTGTTCGCCCTGGCCGAGCGCAACAAGATTGCGCTGCCGTGGAACGACGTCGAAACCCTGCGCAAGGCTTACGCCTTCAACAACCTGCAGGAATTTCTCGACCTGTATTACAAGGGCGCCGACGTGCTGCGCACCTCCCAGGATTTCTACGATCTGACCTGGGCCTACCTGCTGCGCTGCAAAGCACAGAACGTGATCCACACCGAACCCTTCTTCGACCCGCAAACCCATACCGACCGTGGTGTGCCGTTCGAAGTAGTGCTCAACGGCATCGCCGCCGCACTGAAAGATGGCGAGCAGCAACTGGGGATCACCAGCGGTTTGATCTTGAGCTTCCTGCGCCACCTGAGCGAAGCCGAGGCTGAGAAAACCCTCGACCAGGCCCTGCCGTTCCGTGATGCATTCGTGGCCGTGGGCCTGGACAGTTCGGAGATGGGTCACCCGCCGAGCAAATTCCAGCGCGTGTTCGACCGTGCCCGCCACGAAGGCTTCCTCACCGTGGCCCACGCAGGTGAAGAAGGCCCGCCCGAGTACATCTGGGAAGCCATCGACCTGCTGAAAATCCAGCGTATCGACCATGGCGTGCGGGCCATCGAAGACGAGCGCCTGATGCAGCGCATCATCGACGAGCAGATCCCATTGACCGTGTGCCCGCTGTCCAACACCAAACTGTGCGTGTTCGACGATATGGCCCAGCACAACATCCTCGACATGCTTGAGCGTGGCGTGAAGGTGACGGTGAACTCGGATGACCCGGCGTACTTCGGCGGTTATGTCACCGAGAACTTCCACGCGCTGTACACCTCGCTGGGCATGACCCAGGACCAGGCCAAGCGCCTGGCGCAGAACAGCCTGGATGCGCGCCTGGTAAAGCCATAACGCAATAAATGCAGCTCGACAGGTGAGAGGGGGCCTGCCCCCTCTCGCACTGTGCTCATCAACTTCAGGCTTGCGTCAGCTCTTCCAGAGTCTTGCCCTTCGTCTCCATACCGAATACCCACACCACCAGCGCCGCCACTGCAAAGCACAGCGCGCCCAAGGCAAACACCCCGCCCTGCCCGGTAACCGGGAACACCAACCCCGTCACCAACGGCCCCAGCAATGAGCCGACCCGACCAATCGCCGAGGCGAACCCCGAGCCGGTCGCCCGTGCCGAGGTGGGATACAACTCCGGCGTGTAGGTGTACAGCACCGCCCACATGCCAAACAGAAAGAACTGCATCAATAAACCCGAGGTGATCAGCAAACCGACATTGCCGCCGAATACCGCGCTCTGCCCATACACAAACGCCATCACCCCGCCGCCGAGCAAGGTCACCACGCACACCGGCTTACGCCCCCAGCGCTCCACCAACCAGGCGGCCATCAGGAACCCGGGGATGCCGCCCAGGGAAATGATCACGGTGTAATACACCGACTGGGTCACCGCAAAACCTGACTGCTGCAGCAATGCACTCAGCCACGAAGTCAGGCCGTAAAAACCGAGCAAGGCAAAGAACCAGACGCACCAGATCATCATCGTGCGCTGGCGATACTGCGCCGACCACAACTGCTGGAATGCCGAAAAAAACGTCCCTGGCGCGCTTTCCACCCGTGGCAGGCGGATCGGCTCCGGCAAATCGACGCGGCCCAATGAAGCACGCACTTTCTGTTCGATACCCTGCAAGACCTGGTCGGCAGCCGCATGCCGCCCGGCCTGCTCCAGCCAGCGCGGCGACTCCGGGATAAAAAACCGAATCGCCAGTACAAACACGGCCGGCACCGCAAGCACCAGGAAGATGTCACGCCAGCCAATCACCGGCAGCAGAAAGTAAGACAGCACACCCGCCGCCACAAACCCCAGCGGCCAGAAGCCATCCATCAACGCAATGTACCGACCACGCCCCTTGGCCGGAATCAGCTCCGAGAGCATCGACTGGGCAATCGGGAATTCCATGCCCATGCCGATCCCCAGCAAGATGCGAAACAACGTCAGCATCTCCAGCGTCTGCGCCGTGGAACACAGGTAGCTGGCAATGCCCCATAACACGATGCTCCACTGGAACACCGGCTTACGGCCAAAGCGATCAGCCAACATGCCCGACAACGAGGCGCCGACCACCATGCCGAAAAAGCTCGAACTGGCCAGTAACCCGGCCTGGGCCGTGCTCAGGCCAAACTCGGTTTTGATGGAACCTAACAGGAAGGTCATCATCGCCAAGTCCATGGAGTCGAAGAAAAACGCCAGGGCGATAATGATGAAGATGATTCGGTGGTAGCCGCTGATGGGCAACCGTTCCAGACGCTCCGCCGCGCTATAGCCCTGTAAACCCATGCCGCACCCCCAGTGTGAAAATCCCCTCGGTCAGTGTGCGGCATCATTGGCGCGGGTTATTGCTGGATGCGACCTGGTCGAAACCCTGAACGACGCCGGCCGACGGGCGTCAGGGTTGCTCAGGCGCCGCGATCAACTGGATGTGTGCAAGCCCGACGTCGTTCACCAACAAGGCCCGAAACTCGTTGATCACACTGATCCAGTTCGACTGCAGGAACAGTTGCAGCAGCCCCACGCCCAAGGCGCCACCCAAGTGGGGTTGTGGCTGGCTCCAGTCGAAACAGTCGCAGACCAGCGGCGACGCCAGCGCCTGAGTAAAAATACCCAGGTCTGCCAGGCATTGCGCACCCTTGACCGTGACCTCGATACGTTGTTCGTGACGCTCAATCCAACCCGCCGCCAACATGCGCTGATACAACCCCGCCGCCAACTCCCCACCGAGATGCCCATGGCACAACCGGGCACGGCGCAACAGCGGCGGCGCCACCAACGCCGGTGGCGAAACAGACGGGCGGCTACGGGCGGCGCTGGCCATGGTGGTACTGGCCAGCGCGTCGATGGCGGCACTCACATCGGCGGCCGCCACACGAAACAGGCGCTTGCCGCGTCGGGCCTCGGTGAGCAGCAGGCCGCTTGCGGTCAGCCGAGCCAAATGGGCGTTGGCCGACGCGGCGGACAACCCGGTGAGCACCGCCAACTCCTCTGAAGATTTCACGGAACCGTCCATCAAGGCCCAGAGCATGGCCGTACGTTTAGGCTCGGCAAGCAAGCTGGCGATCTGACTGATGCAAGGTGCTTCTTCCACGTATTCACTCCCTGTTGAATCATTTATCTGCTGCGGTTGGCGCCAAAGTATAGGTGCGCACCCCGCACGCACCGCCGGGTCTGACGCTGCAGATAGGGACAGGGTCTGAGTGAAATTTCCTGCTGTGGTGGAAGCTATTGCCCAGTGTTCAAGCGCTCCGACCATTGCGCAGTCAATGTCGCACAACGGGATACCAGCATCTCCCGCAGCAAGTTGATCGGCTTGCTCAATTGCGCACGGTGGGCGCATAGCAGGTTGAGCGGTGTGCGCTCCCCGCACAGCTCAGGCAGGATCACCCGCAAACGCCCGGCCAGCACATCCGTGCTCACATCCAACCAGGACTTGTAGGCAATGCCGACACCCGCGACAGCCCAGCGACGAACGACGTCGGCATCGTCACTGAAACGGTCGCCGGCCACCGTCAGGCTCACCTCACGCCGGCCGTCGTGAAAACTCCAGCGATCGTGGACTCGGCTGCCGAGCATATAGAGCAGGCAATTATGCTGGGCCAGTTGCTCCAGGTGCCGGGGCTCGCCATGCCGGGCGAGGTAACTGGGGGCGGCACACAGCACGCGAACATTGTCCGGGGCGATGGGCAGTGCAATCAGGCTCGAGTCCTCGGGCTCGCCGTAGCGCAAGGCAATATCGACAGGCTGGCGGAACAGGTCGGCAATGCGATCGCCCAGCAACAGGCGCACCGCCAGTTGCGGGTATTCACGCTGGAACTCATCCAGCCATGGCAACAGCTGGTTACGCCCGAAGTCCGAGGGCGCCGACAATTGCAACACGCCGCTGACATGGTCCTGGCCACTGGCCAATAAGCGCCGTCCTTCGTCCAGCGAACTCAATGCGGCACGGGCGTATTCCAGGAAACCTTCACCTTCGGCGGTCAACCGCAGGCTGCGCGTCGAGCGCGCCAACAAGCGCGTGCCCAGTTGCTGTTCGATGCGCTTGAGCGCAGCGCTGGCCACCGCAGGCGACAGGTCCATGACCCTCGCCGCGGCAGACAGGCTGCCCAGGTCCGCCGCGCGCACAAACAGCTGCAAATCATCGAAGCGCAGCATGTGTTCTCGCTCATTATCAAAAATTTATTGAAACAGCCTGCTGTTTTAGCCGCTTTTTCCTTCACGGGAAATAGCCAATCATCTATCCACCGCTTATCACGTGCCAGGAGTTGAGTATGTCTGCTGCCTTTAATGTCATTGCCACGCTGGTTGCCAAACCCGGCCAACAGGCCACGCTGGAAACCCTGCTGCGCGGCCTGCTGGAACCGACCCGCCTCGAAGCCGGTTGCGAGCAGTACGACCTGCACCAGGACCTGCAACACCCCGAAACTTTCTACATGCTCGAACGCTGGAGCGACGATGCGGCGCTGGCCGACCACGACCAGAGTGCACATATCCAGAGTTTCCGCGCCAAAGCCGCGGATGTCCTCGAACACTTCGAACTCAAGCGCCTGAAATTTCTCGCCTGATTGCCGCCCTTTTCCGGAGCCCCCATGAAAGCCATTGCCTACTACGCCTCACTGCCGATCAACGATCCCCAATCCCTGCAAGACATCGAACTGCCGGAGCCCGTCGCCGGCCCACGCGACTTGCTGGTAGAAGTCAAAGCCATCTCGGTCAACCCGGTGGACACCAAGGTGCGCCACAACGTCGCCCCGGAAAATGGCGCCGCCAAGGTGCTGGGCTGGGACGTGGCCGGTGTGGTCAAGGCGGTCGGCAGCGACGTGACGCTGTTCAAGGCCGGCGACAAGGTGTTCTATGCCGGTTCGCTGGTGCGCCCGGGTGGCAACAGTGAGCTGCACACGGTGGATGAGCGCATCGTCGGGCATATGCCCAAGAGCCTGGGTTTCGCCGAAGCGGCCGCGCTGCCGCTGACCGCCATCACCGCCTGGGAGCTGCTGTTCGAGCGCCTGCAAATCCGTGAAGGTCAGGAAGACCAAGGCCAGAGCTTGCTGATCGTTGGCGCGGCCGGTGGCGTAGGTTCGATCCTGACCCAACTGGCCAGCCGGCTCACTGCGCTGAAAGTCATCGGCACGGCCTCGCGCCCGGAGACTCAGGAATGGGCCAAGGCGCTGGGCGCCGATCTGGTGGTCGACCACAGCCAACCACTGAGCGAAGCCTTGAAAGCCGCCGGCCACCCGCAGGTGACCCACGTGGCCAGCCTGACCCAGACCGACCATCACCTGGACCAACTGGTCGAGGCCCTGCTACCTCAAGGCAAGCTGGCGCTGATCGACGACCCCAAGGCGCTGGACGTGAGCAAGCTCAAGCGCAAGAGCCTGTCGCTGCATTGGGAGTTCATGTACACCCGCTCGATGTTCGAGACCCCTGACATGATCGAACAGCACAACCTGCTCAATCGCGTCGCTCAACTGATCGATGCCGGCACCTTGAAAACCACGGTCGGCGAGCACTTCGGCGTGATCAACGCAGCGAACCTGCGACGCGCCCACGCCCTGCTCGAAAGCGGCAAGGCCAAGGGCAAGATCGTGCTCGAAGGGTTCTGAATAACAGCGGTCGGAGGCGTCCATTATTCATGTGGGTAATGGACGACACCATTAGTCCGAGAGTTGATCTTTGTCATATTTACGCGCGCATTCGGGTTTATATTGGCCGCCTTTGCCACGATTCTTTTACGTGAGGAAGTCAGCAATGAAGATCCTGATAAAAGCGTTAGCAAAATCCCAATGGGAAGTCCGCCTGGACCAAAAAGCCATTACCTTTCGCAGTGAGGCCGAAGCCCGAGCTTTTGCCGACACCCTGAAAGCCCGAATCCAGGCGCCCCACCACATTCCCCTCAGCCAGCAGCACTACGCCGCCGGCTGATCCGCACGTCAGACCTGCGCCTGCATGGCCCTGGCCCGTTGCAGGCGCTGGGTCGACACCGCCACCGTCACCGCCAAGACACCGCACAAGCTGATGACCATCGCCATCGGCATGGCCGTGCCGTCGTGCAACACGCCGACCAACGAAGCAGCCCCCGCCGCCACACCAAACTGAATGCAGCCGAGCAACGCCGACGCACTGCCGGCCCGCGCCCCCTGCCCGGCCATGGCACAGGCCGAGGTGTTGGGCAAAATGCAGCCCAGGCTTGCGATGCAAATGAACAGCGGCACCAGCAATGGCCACAACGCTTCGGTACGCAACGCGGCGATACCGAGCAAGGTCAACGCCGCCAGCACATAGACCCACACCGTACGCGACAACAGAAACGCCGGGCCGCGCTTGGACAGCAGCCGTGCATTGAGTTGCGCCACCAGAATGAAACCTGCGGCATTGGAACCGAACAGCCAGCCGTAATGCTCCGGGGCCACGCCATAGAGCTTGATGAACACGAACGGTGAACCGGCGATGTAGGCAAACATCCCGGCAATCGAGATCCCCCCGGTGAGGGCGTAGCCGAGGTAGACCCGATCCGACAGCAGCGCACCGTAGCGGCGCAGCGAGCCGGAGAGCGGCTGGCGCGGCTTGTCGGCCGGAAAGGTTTCCGGCAAGCCGACCGCGACAGCCAGGGCCGCCATCACGCTGAACATCGATAGCGCCAAAAAGATCGACTGCCAGCCCCACAGGCCGACCATCACCCCGCCCGCCAACGGCGCGAGGATGGGTGCCAGGCCGGTCACCAGCATCAGTTGCGAATACACCTTGGCCGAGCCCACGGCATCACATTTGTCGCTGACCACCGCACGGGAAATCACCATGCCCGCACATCCGCCGAGGGCTTGGACGAAACGCGCACCGATCAGCCACTCCAGCGACGGCGCATAGGCGCACGCGAATGAGGCCAGGGTGAACAAGGTCACACCGCTGAGCAGTGGGCCGCGTCGGCCAAACCGGTCCGCCAGCGGGCCGTAGATCAACTGGCCGATGGCCAAGCCGCCGAAATACACCGCCAGGGTCAACTGGATATGCTTCTCGTCGGTCGCGAAGGCCGTGGCCATGGCCGGAAAGCCGGGCAAGTAGAAATCGATCGCCAACGGCGCAAAGGCGCTCAAGGCGCCCAGAATCAGGATTATGCGGAGGTTCATCAGACACCCAAGTGAGTCGGCAGCTCGACAGTCTAGCCGCGCTTGGGTGTCATGAACATTAAGTTAGCTCGCTAACTATCAGAAAATTCAAGCGAGCCTGGCGCTGTAGCCTTCCTCACTGATCAGGCTGATCACCTGCTCGGCAGACAGACGGCTTTCAACCCCGACTTCCTTGGCCGCCAGGTCGACCGTCACACTCGCCGCCGGGTCCTGGCTTTGCACCGCCTGGGTCACGGCCCGGACGCAATGGCCGCAGGTCATTCCTTCAACACTGAATACTTGCATGATATTTCTCCTTGAACGAGGTAGGCAGTAGTGAGCGGGCTTGCCCCGCGCTGGGGGGCGAAGCCGCCCCAACAAGGGCCCCGCGGTGTTTCAGGACGACCGAGGTGCCTGGGTTTAGGGCGGCTACGCCACCCGCCGCGGGGCAAGCCCGCTCACTACAAGGTTGGAGGCAGTCTTGGGCTTGCCACGATGGTAAGGTCAAGTTCTGAAAATTTCTGCCGGGCTGGTATTCGGCGGCTTCAAAGGCCAAGCTTCACCTATCGTTGATTCAAACCACGGAGCATTCGCCATGCGCTGGTTGTTTTTTGCCCTTGCCGGCCTGATGGGCTTATCTGTCGCTGCGCCACAAGCCTTGGCCGCTGAAGACTATGCGGTGTTGATTATTTCCCGGGAGCGCCTGGAAGTACCGACCAATTGTGAAATCGGCCTGTACCTGAACGACCAGCTGGCAGGCCGACTGTTCCAGGAGCAGGCCAATTCCTTCAACCTGCCGGCGGGCAACCTGTCATTACGCCTGAAACTGCTGCCGGGCCAGGCTCCGGGTTGCCTGCCGGGCCTGCTGGCGCCGCCGGCGCAGAACATCACGCTGAAGGCCGGGGATGTACGCAAGTTGCGTATCGCTCAGGGCCCGGACGGCATGTACCTGAAACCCGCCGCACTGGAATACTGATCGGCCCTTGACCTTCCCCACAGGTCAAGGTTGATCCTAGGGGCAACTTCTTCTGGAGGACTGCCCCATGAATGGATCCACCGCCTTTGACCTGCCCATCAGCGGCATGACCTGTGCCAGCTGTGCCGGCCGCGTCGAACGCGCCCTGAGCAAGGTGCCGGGGGTGAAAAGCGTCAGCGTCAACCTGGCCAATGAACGTGCGCATGTCGAAGTCCTGGGGCAGCTGGACCCCGGCGTGTTGATCGCTGCCGTCGACAAAGCCGGCTACAGCGCCAGCCTGCCCCAGAGTGAAACCGCTACGGACGCCAACCAGGCCCAGCGCCTGCATCGCGAGCGCTGGTCGTTGCTGCTGGCAATTCTATTGGCGCTGCCGTTGGTGTTGCCCATGCTGGTGGAGCCCTTCGGCCTGCACTGGATGTTGCCCGCCTGGATGCAGTTCGCCCTGGCCACGCCAGTGCAGTTCATCTTTGGTGCACGCTTTTATATCGCCGCCTGGAAAGCCGTGCGTGCCGGCGCCGGGAATATGGACCTGCTGGTGGCCATCGGCACCAGCGCCGGTTACGGCTTGAGTATCTATGAATGGCTCACCACCACGGCAGGCGGCATGCCGCACCTGTACTTCGAAGCCTCGGCAGTAGTGATCGCCCTTGTACTGCTCGGCAAATACCTCGAAAGCCGCGCCAAACGCCAGACCGCCAGCGCCATCCGCGCCCTCGAAGCCTTGCGTCCGGAACGTGCGGTGCGGGTGCTCGATGGCCGTGAAGAAGAGGTGGCGATCAACGCGTTGAAGCTCGACGACCTGGTGCTGGTCAAGCCCGGCGAACGTTTCCCGGTGGACGGCGAAGTGGTGGACGGCCAGAGCCATGCCGACGAAGCGCTGATCAGCGGCGAAAGCCTGCCGGTGCCGAAGCAGCCCGGCGACAAAGTCACCGGCGGCGCCATCAACGGTGAAGGCCGCTTGCTGGTGCGTACCCAGGCCCTGGGCGCGGAAAGTGTACTGGCGCGAATCATCCGCCTAGTGGAAGAGGCCCAAGCGGCCAAGGCGCCGATCCAGAAACTGGTGGATAAAGTCAGCCAGGTATTCGTGCCCGCCGTGTTGGTGCTGGCGTTGATCACGCTCGTGGGCTGGTGGTGGTACGGCGCATCCCTGGAGACGGCAATCATCAATGCCGTCGCCGTCCTGGTGATCGCCTGCCCCTGCGCCCTGGGCCTGGCGACACCGACGGCGATCATGGCCGGTACCGGCGTGGCCGCGCGTCATGGCATCTTGATCAAGGACGCCGAAGCCCTGGAACGTGCGCATGAAGTCAGCGCCGTGGTGTTCGACAAGACCGGCACCCTCACTTCCGGTGCGCCGAAAATTGCCCATATGGCGGCGGTGGATGGCAATCAAGCCTTGTTGCTGCAACAGGCCGGCGCCTTGCAACGCGGCAGCGAACACCCCCTGGCCAAGGCCGTGCTGGACGCCTGCCACGAGCAGGGGCTGAACGTGGCGGATGTGAGTGCCAGCCAAGCCCTGAGCGGTCGCGGTATCGCCGGCACGCTCGACAGCCGGCAACTGGCCCTGGGCAATCGCCGTCTGCTGGAAGAGGCCGGTTTGAACGCGGGTGACTTGACCGCATCCGCCAAGGCCTGGGAAGCCGAAGGCCGCACCTTATCCTGGCTGATCGAGCAAGGCACCCAACCCCGTGTGCTCGGGCTGTTCGCGTTCGGCGACACACTCAAGCCCGGCGCGCTGGAAGCGGTGGAGCAGCTCAAGGCGCAACACATCAGCAGCCACTTGCTGACCGGCGATAATCGCGGCAGCGCCCGGGTGGTTGCGCAAGCGCTGGGCATCGAAGATGTGCACGCCGAAGTGCTGCCGGCGGACAAAGCCGCCACGGTCGCCGAGCTGAAAAAAACTGCGGTGGTGGCCATGGTCGGCGACGGTATCAACGATGCTCCAGCCCTGGCCGCAGCCGATATCGGCATCGCCATGGGCGGCGGCACCGACGTGGCCATGCACGCCGCCGGTATCACCCTGATGCGTGGCGACCCGCGCCTGGTGCCCGCGGCACTTGAAATCAGCCGCAAGACCTACGCAAAAATCCGCCAGAACCTGTTCTGGGCCTTTGTGTATAACCTGATTGGCATTCCCCTCGCGGCTTTCGGCCTGCTTAACCCGGTACTGGCGGGCGCGGCGATGGCCTTGTCCAGCGTCAGCGTGGTGAGCAATGCGTTACTGTTGAAGACGTGGAAACCCAAGGACCTGGAGGATCAACGCCCATGAACATCGGCCAAGCCGCTCGCCAAAGCGGGCTGAGCGCAAAGATGATTCGCTACTACGAATCCATCGGCCTGCTCAAAGCCGCGCACCGCACCGACAGCGGCTACCGTGTGTATGGCCCCGACGACCTGCACACGCTGGCGTTTATCAAGCGCTCGCGGGATCTGGGGTTTTCATTGGAAGAGGTCGGCAAGCTGCTGACCCTATGGCAGGACCGGCAACGGGCCAGCGCTGATGTGAAAGCCTTGGCGCGCCAGCATATCGATGAGCTGAACCAGAAGATTCTGGAGCTGGGACAACTGCGCGATACGCTGCAGGACCTGGTGGAACATTGCCAGGGCGATCATCGGCCGGATTGCCCGATCCTCAAGGAATTGGCCTCAGGCAGTTGCTGTACCTGATGCTTGACTGACTCCACACATCAAAATGTGGGAGGGGGCTTACTCCCGATAGCGGCGGATCAGTCAACTTATCTGTAGCTGACCCACTGCAATCGGGAGCAAACCCCCTCCCACATTTTTCAGATCTTCATTCCTTGCAAGATCACTGCATCCAGGGCGGTGGCGGGGGTTCGTCAGACGCTTTGCCGGGTGGCGCATCATCCGCCGCGCGAATCGCCTGGCGACGTTCTTCATCCCGCCGTGCCGCTTCAATTTCGCGCATCACGCCGCCCACGTCAGCCAGCTCTTCCGGTTCGTCGAATTCGCCGGTCAAGACGCTGGCCGGGTGCAGCGTACCGGCTTCGTACAACGCCCACATTTCCTTGGCGTACTTGGTCTTTTTCAACTCCGGGGCAAAGCGCCCGAAGTAAGACGCCATGTTGCCCACGTCCCGTTCCAGCATGCTGAACGCGTGGTTGTTGCCAGCCGCATCCACCGCCTGGGGCAGGTCGATGATCACCGGGCCGGTCGGGGTGAGCAGCACGTTGAACTCGGACAAGTCACCGTGCACCAGGCCGGTACACAGCATCAGCACGATCTGGGAGATCAGGAAGGCGTGGTACTCGCGCGCCTGGTCCGGCTCCAGCACCACGTCATTCAGACGTGGCGCCGCATCGCCGTACTCGTCGGCCACCAGTTCCATCAACAGCACGCCTTCGAGGAAGTCGTAGGGTTTAGGCACGCGCACACCAGCACCGGCCAGGCGGAACAGCGCCGCCACTTCGGCGTTCTGCCAGGCATCTTCGGTTTCTTTGCGGCCGAATTTAGAACCCTTGGCCATGGCCCGGGCTTGCCGGCTGTTGCGGACCTTGCGGCCCTCCTGGTATTCGGACGCCTGACGAAAACTTCGTTTATTCGCCTCCTTGTAAACCTTGGCGCAACGTAATTCGTTACCGCAGCGCACCACATAAACAGCTGCTTCTTTACCACTCATGAGTGGGCGCAGCACTTCGTCGACCAGACCGTCTTCGATCAGGGGTTCAATGCGTTTAGGAGTCTTCATCAGCTTTTATTGTGGGTCCTGTATTACCAAACACGCGTGTGGCACTCGTTATACGGCAATCGGCTCGCCGGTGGGAGAGGCTACCGACCGTTGATCACTTAAGAATGCATCCAATATGCCAGTTTCAACGCTCAATGATCGCGGTAACCCCCTGGCCACCGGCTGCACAGATGGAAATCAGGCCGCGCCCCTTGCCCGCCGCATCCAACAGTTTGGCCAGGTTGGCGACAATACGCCCGCCTGTGGCGGCGAACGGGTGCCCGGCGGCCAGCGAACTGCCCTTGACGTTGAGCCGGCTGCGGTCGATGGCACCCAACGGCGCATCCAGCCCCAGGCGTGTTTTGCAGTAATCCGCATCTTCCCAGGCTTTGAGCGTGCACAACACCTGGGCAGCAAAGGCTTCGTGGATTTCGTAGTAATCGAAGTCCTGCAGCGTCAGGCCATTCCTTGCCAGCAAACGCGGCACCGCATACACGGGCGCCATCAACAAGCCTTCGGCGCCGTTGACGAAATCCACCGCCGCCGCCTCGCCATCGCGCAAGTACGCCAAAATCGGCAAGCCACGCTCCTTGGCCCAGGCTTCACTGCCCAGCAATACCAATGACGCACCGTCGGTGAGCGGCGTGGAGTTACCGGCGGTCAGCGTGCCCTTGTCGCTGCGCTCGAATACCGGCTTGAGGCTGGCGAGTTTTTCCAGGGTCAGGTCGGCGCGCAGGTTGTTGTCGCGGGTCAGGCCCAAAAACGGTGTCAGCAGATCGTTGTGCCAGCCTTCAGCGTAGGACGCGGCCATTTTCTGGTGGCTTTCAAGTGCCAGCTGGTCTTGCTCGGCACGCGGAATCTGCCAGGTTTGCGCCATCAGCTCACAGTGCTGGCCCATGGACAAACCCGTGCGCGGTTCACCGTTGCGCGGCAGCTCGGGCTTGAGGTGATGAGGGCGAAGTTGTAACAGCAGTTTTAATTTATCGGCCATGGATTTGCTGCGGTTGGCCTGCAGCAGAATCTTGCGCAGCCCTTCATTCACGCCGATCGGCGCGTCGGAAGTGGTATCCACCCCACCGGCAATCCCGCATTCGATCTGGCCCAGGGCGATCTTGTTGGCCACCAGCAATGCCGCCTCAAGCCCCGTGCCGCAAGCCTGTTGAATATCGTACGCCGGGGTTTGCGGCGACAGGCGTGAGCCCAGCACACATTCGCGGGTGAGGTTGAAGTCGCGGGAATGTTTGAGCACCGCTCCGGCCGCCACCTCACCGATCCGCAGGCCGTGCAGGTTGTAGCGTTCGATCAGGCCCTCCAGGGCAGCGGTCAGCATGGCCTGGTTGCTCGCCGTGGCATAGGGGCCGTTGGAGCGGGCGAAGGGAATGCGGTTACCGCCAATGATCGCTACACGGCGCAATTGAGTCATGGAAAGCTCCCTGATGGTGGTGGGTGGAATCATCAAGCCTAGCCTAGGCTCAATCGAACGACCGATACCCATTGATGGTCCACCGTTTGAACCCCAGCACTCGGAGAGCGTTCCATGTCTGACCGTTATATCGACTTCGCCAACTCAAGCCTCGGCCATCGCCTGGTCGCCGCCATTGGCCTGCCGTCACCGGTACGCCTGGAACGCTGGCAGGCCGGACGCCTGCGCCCGGTCGAAGGCGCCTTGCTGCTCGGCGGCGGTGCGCTGGCGAATCAGGTGCACGCCTTCGCCCATAAACTCACCGACGCCATCTACAGCTACGGCACCACGACGTCGACGTGGATTCCGGGCCACGGCCCCAAGCTCAAGGCGGTGGTGTTCGATGCCAGTGACCTGCAACACACCGACCAGCTCAAGCAGTTGCGTGAGTTCTTCCAGCCCCTGTTGAAAAACCTGGATAACAGCGCGCACCTGGTGATTCTCGGCCGTGCGCCGGAGAGCCTCAGCGACCCGTTCGCCGCCAGCGCACAACGGGCCCTGGAGGGTTTCAGCCGCTCGTTGGCCAAGGAACTGCGCAACGGCGGTGTGGCGCAGTTGCTGTATGTCGGCGACGGTGCCGAGGAGCAGTTGGAAGGCGCATTGCGGTTTTTCCTCTCGCCTAAAAGCGCCTATATCTCCGGCCAGGTCATTCGCCTGCAAGCCTGCGCCACTGCGGTCGAGGATTGGACTCGCCCTCTCGCCGGGCGCAAGGCCCTGGTGACCGGTGCCGCCCGAGGTATTGGCGCGTCCATTGCTGAAACCCTCGCCCGCGACGGTGCAGAGGTGATTCTGCTCGACGTGCCCCAGGCCAAGGCTGATCTCGAAGCCCTCGCCGCCCGTCTCGGGGCACGTACCCTCGTGCTGGATATCTGCGCAGAAGACGCCGCCACGCGGCTGATCGAACAGTTGCCGGATGGCCTCGATATCCTGGTGCACAATGCCGGTATCACCCGCGACAAGACCCTGGCGAACATGACCCCGGAATATTGGGACGCGGTACTGGCGGTCAATCTCACTGCCCCCCAGGTGCTGACCAAGGCGTTGCTCGACAGCGGCACCCTGCACGACAACGCCCGCGTGGTGCTGCTGGCCTCCATCAGTGGCATTGCCGGCAACCGTGGGCAAACCAACTATGCCGCGAGCAAGGCCGGCTTGATCGGGTTGGCGCAGGCGTGGGCGCCGTTGCTGAAGGAACGCGGGATCAGCATCAACGCAGTGGCGCCCGGGTTTATCGAAACCCAGATGACCGCGCATATTCCCTTCGCCCTGCGTGAAGCCGGGCGGCGCATGAGTTCGTTGGGCCAGGGCGGCCTGCCCCAAGACGTGGCTGAGGCCGTGGCCTGGCTTGGCCAACCGGGCTCTGGTGCGGTCAGCGGCCAAGCCTTGCGCGTGTGTGGGCAAAGCCTGCTGGGAGCCTGAACATGGAATGGCAGACACTCGACCGCACCCCGCCTCTGCCGCCGCTGTACTGGCGGGCCGCGCTCAAGCGCAAGATCACCGGCGAAACCCTGCCCGATGCAGGACTGCGCTGTCACATTCGCCTGAACCCCACGGAGGTGGCCGCCTATCGCCAGGTCTGCGGGTTCGCTGACAGTTCGGTCCTGCCAGGGACTTATCCGCATATCCTGGCGTTTGGTTTGCAGATGCAATTACTCACCGACAAACAGTTTCCCTTTCCTTTGCTGGGGCTGATTCACCTGAGCAATCGGATCCGTATCCATCGTCCGCTGGGAGGCGTGAGCAATGTGCTGATCAGCGTGTACGCGCACAACCTGCGGCCCCATGCCAAGGGGGCGACCTTTGATATTGTGACCACGGTCGAGGATTCACTGGGACTGTTGTGGGAGGCGGATAGCCGTATGCTCTGCCGCGCAGTGAAACTCGAAGGCGACACCCCGGAAGAGCATTTGTCGGTAACCGATAACGTCAGCGAACTGGCCCGCTGGAAGGCGCCCGCCGATATTGGCCGCCGATACGCTCGGGTATCCGGCGATTACAACCCGATCCACCTGAGCGCATTGACGGCCAGGCTCTTCGGGTTCCCCCAGGCTATCGCCCATGGGCTGTGGAATACCGCCCGGACACTGGCCGCATTGCACGAGCATTTGCCCGCCGCCAATGTCGAGATAGACGTCGAATTCAAAAAGCCGGTGCGCCTGCCCAGTGAAGTTGTATTACTCACCACGGCTGCGGGTTCCAGTGGCGAGTTGCAACTCAAGGGGGCCGGCGACATTCAACATATGCTCGGCAAGTGGCGACCTATTGCGTGAACCACAGGAATTAATTGTATATAAACCCTAAGTTATAGCGGACGCTTCGGCGTCCGCTTTTTTACTTAACTCATTGTTCTTAATGAAAGAACCCCATCCAAATCCCCTCTATTTTACATACTTGGTATTAGTCATTAAGCCAACTAACGCCGCGCCTATATAAATCGTTAATACCAAGTTGAGCATTGCGAGAAAGAGCACTCAGGTCTGTGATTAACCCACGGACAAACGTATGCCTATCCCTAGAAATAGTCGACGTTTGAAACAACCAAGGTTGTACAGGTGCAAGGGAACTCAATCATGAAAACTCAAACTCAAGTAGTGCTATGGAAAGCAAGTACCGCGCTGGCCCTGGTCATGGCGATGAGCCTTGGCGGCTGCAGCAGCGGTGGCGGCGGCCATCACAGCAGTGTGGCGGCGTCTTCCCCGGATGCGGGTGCGGGAAGTGGTAGTGGAGGCACAGGTGGCGGTAGTGGGACTGGAAGCGGCACTGGCGGTACCGGCGGTGGCACTGCTGGCACTGGCGGCGGCACTGACGGTACCGGCGGTGGCACTGCTGGCACTGGCGGCGGCACTGACGGCACCGGCGGCGGCACTGACGGCACCGGCGGTGGCACTGCTGGCACTGGCGGCGGCACTGACGGCACCGGCGGCGGTACTGGCGGCATCGGCGGTGGCACTGCTGGTACTGGCGGCGGCACTGGCGGCACCGGCGGTGGTACTGGCGGCACCGGCGGTGGCACTGGCGGCACCGGTTCGACAACTACCCCGCTGGTCACAGGCCAGATCGCAGGCACGCTGGGCACTACCGTCGGTAACGTCGGTGCTGCCGTCGGCGATCTTGGCTCGACACTCAACGGCGTCCCCGTCGTCGGTGTCACGGCCGGTGGCCTCGTCACCGCGACCGGCAATGCCGTCACCAGCATCGGCAGCGGCGTGACCAATGGCCTGGGTACCCTGGGCACCAACAGCAATGCGCTGGGCACCACCGTCGCCGGCATCGGTACTGGCGTGGCCAACCTCGGCACCGGCGTGTCGAACACCGGCAGCACCCTGGGCACCACGTTGGGTGGCGTGCCAGTCGTCGGCGGGTTGACCGGCGGCGTCGGCACCGCAGCGGGGGGGCTGGTGAGTAACGTTGGCCAAGCCGTGACCATGCTCGGCGATACCCTGAGTACCGCCAGCACCACCGGACCACTGGGCAGCGCAACCAACACCCTGAGCAGGAGTGCACTGGTACCGGTGGTTTCCCTGGTGGAAAACACTACTGGCAACCTCGGTAGAGCTACCGGCCTGGGCACTCCGCTCAACGGCCTGCTGAATCAAGTCGGCTCGACCGTTACTGGCGTGGGCGGCCAAGTCGCCGGTGCCGGCGGCGCAGGCAACCCTGTCACCACGGCGGCCGGCGGCGCGCTGGCCAGCGTCGGTGGCGTGCTCAACCAGTCAGGTGGCTATGTTGCGCCCGCCGGCGGTGCCGCAGCTCCCGGCCTGCCGGAACTGGTCGGCGGTGTAGTCGCCAACGTAGGTAGCGGCCTGACGGCCGGCAGTACTAACGGCACAGTCGGTACTGCGGGTGTCACCGGTGGGGCACTGGGCAATACCGTGGCCTCGCTGGGCACTGTCATCGGCGGCACCGGCGTCGCCAATACCGCCCCCACGACGCCAGTCGCAGGCTTGGCGACCAACGTCGGCACAGCGCTGGCCCCGGTCACCAACGGCGTCACCAGCCTGACGCAAAACGTCGGCACCACCACCGGCATCGGCGCTCCAGTCAACGGTCTGGTCACCCAGGTCGGCGGCGCTGTCAGCAGCCTGGGCACCAACCTGACCACCGCCAACGCCAACCCGGTCACCAACGCCGTGGGCACGACGGTAACGTCGCTCGGCAACACCGTAGGCTCAGTGGGTGGCTTGGTCACCGGCGGAACCGGCAGCACGGGTGGCGGCCTGCTCGGTGGCTTGAACGTCGGCGCCAGCACCACGACCAACACCTCGGTCAACGGCAGTGCCACCACCGGGACAACGGGTGGCCTGGGAGGCTTGCTGAACGGCGTGACCGGCACACATTAGAATTGCACCTGGCCGATTAGACGGCCTCCCCTCCAGCGCCTACGCTTGGTTGAGACGAGAGACCCTGAGTAAGTCTCTCGTCTTTTTTATGGGCCGGCCTTGTCGAACAACGCCTGGTCCTCCCGAACCGAGTCCCAGAACCCGGCGGGCCCGAGACGCTGCTGCAGTTGACCATGGAGTGTCCTATGCGCGTGTTCACACCGTTGTTAGTCCTTTCCCTCAGTGCTTACGCCCAAGCCGAGAGCCTGCCCAACTTTCTCAACAGCAACGACACCATCCGCAACCTGCCGGTGCCCAACCTGCCCGCCGACGCCTACCGACCGGTCACGCCCAAGACCCAGGTGCCGGAGGCACCCGTTTCCCAGGGCCAGCCTCTGTTGATGGACACCAAAATCACCATCCGCAAGTTGCAGATCGAGGGCGGCACGATATACCCGCTCGGCGAGACCGCCAAAGCCTACTCGGCGTTGATCGGCCATGAGACCAACCTGGCGCAATTGATCGAAGCCACCCGCAGCATCACCCGTCGTTATCAAGAGGACGGTTACCTGCTGTCCTACGCCTTCCTGCCGCAACAGAACTTTGAAAACGGCCTGGTACGCGTAGTGCTGGTGGAGGGCTACATCAAGGACTACCAACAGAGCGGCGACATCGGTTCGGTGTCGGCCTATGTCGATAAACTGGCGAACAAACTCCTGGCCGAACGCCCGCTCACACGCAAGACGTTCGAGCGCTATACCACGCTCATGGGCCGTATCCCCGGCGTGACGCTGCAAGCGCAAGTACCGCCGCCGGGGACCACCGATGGCGCCGCGCACATGGTGATCCAGGCCAGCCGCAAACCCTTCACCACCAGCATGAGCCTGGAGGAAGACAACCGCAGCGGCACCCAAGCGTTGCTCACCGCCACCAGCAATGCCCAGACATCCATGGGCGAACAGCTCAACGTCAGCGGCCTGTTCCCGCCCGGCGACGACAAAAAGCATTATTACCGCGTGGGCTACAGCCAGTTCATCAATGCCGAAGGCAGCCAGCTTGTGCTGGGGGCCGAACGTTATCGCGCCGACCCCAAAAGCAATATCCAGCTGGACGGCGGCTTCGAGCTCAAGCCGCACCAGTCGATCGATCGCTACACCATCGGCCTCAGCCACCCACTGATCGCCTCGCCCACCGAATCCTTGACCCTGGGCGCGCGCCTGTATGCGGTGGACCAAACCACACGCTATCAACTGGTGGGCTACCCCAACCGCTTCGATATCGAAACCAACCTGCGCGCGCTGGCGTTCGAAGGTGACTGGCGCAAGGCCGACGCCCGGCAATTGCGCATCCTCAGCGCCGGTCTGTATCAGGGTATCAACGGCCTGCGCGCCAGGACGCACAGTGATCTGACCAGTACCACGCCTGACCTCGACTTCTTCCGCCTGCGCCTCTCCGGCGTGCAGAGCGACAAGTTCTTCGATAACTGGCAAGGGGTACTGTCGGGCGCGTTCTACTGGAGCGATGCCACCCTGCCCGACAGCGAACGCGCCACCTTCGGCGGGCAGAACTTCGGCCGTGGCTACCCTGACGACCAGGCTTCCGGTGACAAGGGTTGGGGCGTGGCGTACGAGGTCAACTACAGCTTCAACCGCGCCGGTGACTGGGTGAAGGTGCTGCAACCCTACGTTGTGCTTGATCGTGCCAAGACCTGGTTCAACACCCTGCCGGTCAAGGGCAACGACATGTCATCGGCGGCCGTGGGCCTGCGTTTTGGCGATAACAAGTACTACAACATCGCGCTGGAAGCCTCCAAACCCATGTCGGATATCGCCCTCGACAGCCTCAACCGGCGGCCGCGGTATACGCTGAGCTTCAGCTACCAGCTCTGACGATCGTAGTGAGCGGGCTTGTCCCGCGCTGGGTGGCGAAGCCGCCTCAAAGCCAGCCAACTCGGTTTTTCTGAAATACCGTGGCGTTATTGTTGGGGCTGCTGCGCAGCCCAGCGCGGGGCGAGCCCGCTCACTACAAGGCGAGGGGACCGACCAAGCGCACCCGGACAGAGCTCTGGCAATAATTGTAGTGAGCGGGCTTGTCCCGCGCTGGGTGGCGAAGCCGCCCCAAAGCCGGCCAACTCCGGTTTTTCTGTAATACCGTGGCGTCCTTGTTGGGGCTGCTACGCAGCCCAGCGCGGGGCGAGCCCGCTCACTACAAGGGGTGTTTGATCAGGGGGAAGAGGTTGTTGAGGGTATCGATCAAGCGCACCAGGTAGATGGGCTTGCGAAACAGATCCAGCACCTGCAAACGCAGCATATCGCTGACATCATCCATCTGGGCATGCCCCGACATCACGATCACCGGCAAGTGCTGGCGCTCGGTGTGTTCGCGCAAGCGCTTGATCAGTGAGATACCGCTTTCCTCGGGCATGCTCAGGTCGGTGATCACCAGGGCGATGTCCGGGTTCAGGGTCAACTCCTGCAAGGCGAGGGTGACGGAGGTGGCGGTAAAGCAAACGAAGCCCTCGTTCTCCAGCGACTCGGCCAGTTCTACGAGGGCATCTTCTTCGTCGTCCACCAACAGGATTTGTTGGCGAAAAGGTGCAGTTGCAGCATTCATGGGTACTACCTAGCGTTGCCAAACAATGACGTGTGTACTCACCGATGCTGTCTGAAGCTCAGGTTATCGCGGTCGTGATTTTAGCAATGAACGTCGTGATCTGCGGCCCCAGGGTCGCCCCCGCCGCCAGTACGACCAGCGCCACGATAGCCACGAGAATGAGGTATTCAATCGCCGTAGCGCCGTCTTTTCGATACAACAGCAATAGTAGCTGGTCACGCACTCTTATCAACAGATCAAGGACCATAGCACTTCTCCTCAGTCGCAGGATACGGTCTGGAACTCAGGTCAGGGCAGTGTTGATTTTACCGAAGAAGGTCGTGATTTTAGGTCCCAGGGTTGTCCCGGCAGCCAGGATCACCAGGGCCACGATGGCTACCAGAATCAAGTACTCAATCGCCGTAGCACCGTCTTTGCGCTGAAAAAGCAACTGAAGTTGAATATGAAGTTTTACCAACAACTCAAGGATCATCGTACTTCTCCTCAGGCGCTGGGCGCCTTATCAGCACGCCGCACGGTAATTGCGATGTGCCATCTGAGCATTGTCAACAAACCCGAGCCTCACAACTGTAAGAACTGATTAATCACAAAGTAGGGGGTTACTTTATTGACGCCTTAATTCCGTGGTTTTCAACGTCATCCCGCCCTTCGCACAAGAAAACTTGCTGTCAGTAATGGCATTTTGTCCTAGCTGAACTACCTTCAAATAGCGAAATAGTTAGTCACAGGTTCATAGCAGCCGCGTTGCGAAATTAGCCCGCTCGGAGAGACGGGTGTGTCGTGCAACAGCAAAGGGAGCGCCGTCATGAACACGCGTCTGAGCATGGTGTTGGCCGGGGTGCTTCTGCTCGGTGCGCTGTTTGCCGGTTATTGGGGATTGGTCCTGAGCCGGGCGCCCGTACCGGCACCGCCTCCCCCGGTCCCCCAAGCAGCACCTGTCGAAAAAGCCGTTACCGTGGTGGAAGACCAGACCCGCCAACCGGTGGTGGTACTGGCCCGCGACATCCCGCCCTTTGCGCCCCTGAGCGCCGCCGATCTCGCGGTGGAAAAACTGCGCACCGTACCGGCCGGCAGCATGAGCAGCGTCGACCAGGCCATCGGCCGCACGCCTTGGCGAGCCCTGCGGGCAGGCACCTGGTTGAATGAAGACAGTTTCACCCCAGGTGGCCCGCTGGCGCGAATGATTCGCCCCGACGAACGCGCCCTGGCCGTAGCCGTGGATGAAGTGATTGGCGCCGCCGGCCAACTGAGCCCCGGCGATTATGTGGACGTATTGCTGTACCTGCGCCAGGACGCCGCCAACCTCGAACAATCGGCCCAGGTGGTGGTGCCCGCCATGCGTTTGCTCAGCGTCGGCGATCAAATGGGCTTGAGCAATGATGGCACCCCAGCCTCCCCGCCTGCGCTCACCGCCGAGGAACGAGCCCAGCGTCGCGGCCCGCCACGCACCGTGGTGCTGGCGGTGCCCGAGGCCCTGCTGAGCCGCCTGATGCTCGCCACTCAAGCCGGCACTTTACGCCTGGCAGTACGCAGTGCCGACGAACGTTTACTGGGCCAATACTGGGCCGGCGAAAGCGATGTGCCGGGCAAAGTGCAAAGCGCCAACCGCGACCTTTATCAGTTCACGCAACTGGCCTTCGCCCAAGCGCCGAAAAAACTCGTCCAGGGCAGCCCGCGTCGCACCGGTATCGAGGTGATCCGCGGCAATCAAGCCACCCAACAAACGCCTGACTGAACAAGGATGCCCTGCATGAACCGACGTTTCGCACCCGTGTTCACGCTGAAAATCGCCTGTGCCCTGCTGCTGTCGAACCTGTCCGTGGAACTGGCCGTGGCTGCCCCCGGCAATTGCGCCAGCCTGGGTCAACTACCCGCCGCCCTGTCGGTCGGTGAAGGCTTGCAACAGGAACTGCAATCACCGGTAGCCATCACCCGCCTGGCGATTGGTGACCCGAAAATTGCCGACGTCCACCTCAACGGCGACCGGGGTTTCCTGCTGACCGGCGTCGCCTCCGGCACCACCAGCCTGATGGTCTGGACCGCCTGTTCGAACACGCCGCGCCAGAGCATGGTGTTCGTCAAGGGCAAGGCCATCTCGGCGCTGACCAGCCTGTCATTGTCGCCATCGGAAGATCCCTTGCTGCCCAGCCAGGTACAGACCGACATCCGTTTTGTCGAGGTCAGCCGCACCAAGCTCAAGGAGGCCAGCACCAAGATTCTGGGCAGTGGCAAGAACTTCTTCCTGGGCAGCCCCAACCTGCTATCGCCCTCCGAAGGTGTCTTCAAACTGCCGGTGAGCCCCGACAACTTCAATATCGGGTTTGGCGGGGGGCGCGTATCCGCGATGATCAATGCCCTGGAAAGCAGCGGGTTCGCCTATACCCTGGCACGTCCAAGCCTGGTGGCCATGAGCGGCCAGAGTGCGACCTTCCTGGCGGGCGGCGAGGTACCGATCCCGGTGCCGAGCAGCGCCAGCAACAACATCTCGATCGAATACAAAGAGTTCGGCATCCGCCTGACCTTGACCCCGACCGTGATCGACCGTAGCCGGATCTCCCTCAAAGTCGCACCGGAAGTCAGTGAGCTGGACTACACCAACGCGGTGGTCATCGACAATATCAAGGTCCCGGCCCTGACCATTCGCCGCACGGACACCAGTGTGTCCCTGGCAGACGGCGAAAGCTTCGTGATCAGCGGGCTGATCAGCAGCAGCAACACCACCAGCATCAGCAAGTTTCCCGGCCTGGGTGACATCCCGATCCTGGGTGCGTTCTTTCGCGATTCCAACATCAATCGCCAGGACAAGGAACTGCTGATGATCGTCACCCCGCACCTGGTGCAGCCGTTGGCGGCCAATGCCCAGTTGCCGTCCTTGCCAGGCGAGAAACTGCGGAACTACGACCCGAACTGGTATCGCCTGTACTTCCTGGAAAACGGCAACTTCGACCGACTCAACGGACTGTCCCAATGAGCGATAGCCTGAGCCAGACGTTCCTGGCAATCACGCGCAACACCACCGACCTGGAATGGCTGCAGGGCGCACTGGCACCGCTTGGCCAAGTGGTCAGCGCCGGCAGCGGCACCTTGGACGAACTGCTCGCGCTGGTCGATGTGACCTTTGCCGGCCTGGTGTTTATCGGCCTTGACCGTGAACACGTGGTGGCCCAAAGCGCCTTGATCGAAGGCGCCCTGGAAGCCAAACCGATGCTCGCCATCGTCGCCCTCGGTGACGGCATGGACAACCAGTTGGTACTCAATGCCATGCGCGCCGGCGCGCGGGATTTTGTCGCCTACGGCTCGCGCTCCAGCGAAGTGGCCGGGCTGGTAAGGCGCCTGAGCAAACGCCTGCCGCCGGTCACCACCAACACCCAGCTGGGTGGCCTCAGCGTGCTGTATGGCACCCAGGGCAATGCCGATGGCGCACTGTTGGCCAGCCACCTGGCGCTGGTCGTGCAAAAGAGTGGTCAGCACACCTTGCTGCTGGACCTGGGCCTGCCCCGAGGTGACAGCCTGGCGCTGCTGGGGCTGGAAAGCTCGTTCCATTTCGGCGATGCCCTGCGCCACCTGCGACGGCTGGACACGACCCTGATCAACAGCGCATTCACCAGCGCGCAAGACGGCCTGCGCATCCTGGCCTACGCCCCCAACGATGAGCCCCTGGAGCGCACCAGCGCCGCCGAGTTGTACATGCTGCTCAGCGCGTTGCGCCAACATTTCCAGCACATTGTGGTGAACCTGGTTGGCCAACCGGACAGCGAAGCCCTGCGCACCTTCGTCAGCCATTGCGACAAGCTGTTGTGGTACACCGACCAGAGCGTGCTGGACTGCCGACGTAACCTCGCGGTGCTGAACCTGTGGCGCGAAAAGGGCATGAAGCTGGAGCACGCCAAACTGTTGGTCGACAGCTACCTCAAGAGCTGTGCACCGGACGCCGAAACCCTGGGCAAAAGCTTCGGCCTGGAGGTGATTGCCGTGCTGCCGCTGAGCCCGGACGTGCGCCTGAATGCAAAAAACCAAGGCCAGACCTTGTTCGCCCTGGCGCCACGCGAACCCCTGACCCAGGGTCTGAAAACCCTCGGGGAGCGCCTGGCAAAACGTTCGGCAGGCAACGAACAACCCTCCAACAAATGGCTTGATCGCCTGCTGAGAGCCGGCAAATGAACAGTGAAAAACTTTTCGGTGCCCCCACCGCGGGCTTCGGTGGCAACACTGAGCACGACGGGCTCAAGCTGGTGTTCCATCGCTACATCATCGATGCCATCGAAGAGTCGGGAAAAAACCTGCTGGAAGGTTCTCGCCAGTTGCTGGCGCAGTTTGTCATCGACAAAGTGGCCGAATACAGCAACCGCATGCACTTGGCGATCTCCCGCTATGAGATGGAACGCCTGGCCGAAGAAATCGTCGACGAGCTGACCGGCTTCGGCCCGCTGGAAGTGCTGCTGCGCGACCCGTCCGTTACCGAGATCCTGGTCAACGGCCCGCATCGGGTGTTCATAGAGCGCGACGGTCTGCTGCACCAGAGTGACCTGCGGTTCATCGACTCGCACCATGTGGAGCGCGTGATGCAACGCATCCTCGCGCCCCTCGGGCGACGCCTGGACGAGTCCTCGCCCATGGTCGATGCGCGCCTGCCCGATGGCAGCCGGGTCAACGCGATCATCCCGCCGATCGCCCTGGACGGGCCATGCCTGTCGATTCGCAAGTTTCGCAAGGACATGCTCAAAAGCAGCGACCTGGTGGCCATGCAGACCATCGACCAGAACATCTTCGACTTCTTCCAGGAGGCCGTGGGCAAGCGCTGCAACATCCTCATCAGCGGCGGCACCGGCACCGGCAAAACCACATTGCTGAACATCCTCAGCCAACTGATCAACCCCCATGAACGGCTGGTGACCATCGAAGACGTGGCCGAACTGCAACTGGGCCACCCCCATGTGGTGCGCCTGGAAACCCGCCCGCCGAATGCCGAGGGCCATGGCGAGGTCAAGGCCAGCGACCTGATCCGCAACGCCCTGCGGATGCGCCCCGACCGCATCATCCTGGGTGAGATCCGTGGCGTGGAAGTGCTCGATGTTCTCACCGCCATGAACACCGGCCACGACGGTTCCATGAGTACCGTGCATGCCAACAACGCCGCCGATGCCCTGCTGCGCCTGGAAACACTGGTGGGCCTGACTGGCCGGACGGTGGCGGAAAAAACCCTGCGCCAAATGATCTGTGCGGCGCTGGATGTGGTGATTCAACTGACCCGCCTGCCCGACGGCCGCCGCTGTGTGAGCGAGGTGGTCGAGGTGGTGGGCATTCGCGAAGACGTGTACGTGACCAACACGCTGTTCCGCCATGACCGGCGAACCGGCTTCGGCTTCCTGCGCGAGGCGGTCAACCCGGCCGGTGAAAAGCTGCGCCGCGAGCCGGCATTGCCGTGAAAGGGATTCGACCATGACTGGGGCCATCCTGCTGCTGATTTGCCTGATCCTGACCGGCCTGTCGATTCGATCGTTTTACCATGGCCTGCGCCGCGCCCAGACCGAACGCGTATTGGACCGTCTTGCCGAAGGCCAGCCCAAGCTCGCCGAAGAGGCCAGCCACTGGGACGGCCTGGAGCGCATGTTCCTGCGCGCAGGCTTGGGCAAACCCAGTGACAGCCTGGGGCTGTGGCTGGCGTTGTGGGCCCTGGGCGTCGCGTTGGGGTTGATGGTTGCCGGCTGGTTTGGCCTGGTGATGATGCTGCTGGTGCCACCGCTGTTGCTGCGTTTGTACCTCGCCTGGCGGTATCAGCGGCTCATCAAGCGCATGATCGAACAGCTGCCGCAGTTGCTCGATCACACGGTACGCAGCCTCAAGGCCGGGCGCACCTTGACCGACGCGGTGCTGGGCGGCATCGAGGTCAGCGAAGACCCACTGAAAAAAGCCATGGGCCGCATCCAGCGCAACGTGCAGTTGGGCGTCAGCCTGCCGGAGTCGACGCATGACTTTGCCGAATTCTATGAGCGCGACGAATTTCGCCTGTTCGCGTTGGGCTTGAAGGTCAACCACCGCTATGGCGGCAACGCCAGCGAGCTGTTGGAAAACCTGATCAAGATGATCCGCGAACGCGAGCAAGCCGCCCGTCAGCTGCGCGCCCTGACCGGCGAAACCCGGGTGACCGCCTATGTCCTCACCGCCCTGCCCATTTCCATGGTGGGCTACTTCCTGGCAGTGAACCCCGCGTACCTGATGACCATGTGGAACGACGACACGGGTCGCCTGTTGCTGTTCGTGGCCCTGGCCATGCAACTCATGGGTTGCTTCACCTTATGGCGCATGTTGCGGAGTGTATGACATGGCGATTGCCCTGCTGATCAGCGCCGTCCTGTTCCTTGCCGCCCTGGCGCTGGTGCTCGCCAACCTGGTCAGGCAGCGACGCGGCCAACGCCTGGTTGCCCAGCGCTTGCAGGGCCAGCTGGGCCGCAAAGACAAATTTGGCAGCCTGATGCAGCAACTGGGCAGCAGCCCGCTGGCGCAACGTTCGCTTAGCCTGGACCATGAAACCCAGGTCCTGCTCAACCGGGTCGGCTGGCGTAAAGCCAGCCAACGCTCGATGTTCGCCGCCTTCCAGATCGGCACGCCGCTGGTGCTGATGGGCCTTGTGGGGGTGGCCCAGGGCGTGTTGTTTGGCCACAGCGACTCGCCCTGGCTCGCGCCCCTGATTGCCTTGGGCATTGGCTACCTGCTGCCCAAGCGCGTGCTATCCAGCCTCGCCAAAAGTCGCCAGCAGCAGATCGCCCGCGAGGTGGCAACCTTCATCCCGCTGCTGCGCATCCTGTTCGAATCAGGCATGGCCGTCGAACAGACACTGCGCGTGCTCAGCCTTGAAGCGCAGCGCCTGCTGCCGGCCTTGACCCATGAACTACGCCTGATCCTGACACGGGTCGACTCCGGCCTGGAACTCAGCGAGGAGCTGGGTAAGACCGCGCGGCTGCTGGCCGTGGATGAGTTCACCGATACCTGCACCATCCTCCAGCAATTGGTCCAGCAAGGGGGCGGCGCGATGAAGTCGTTACTGGCGCTCAAGCAATTGTTCGACGACCGCCGCCTGACCCGCATCCAGGAATTCGTTTCGAAGATGTCGGCGAAGATGTCGGTGGTGATGATGGTTTTTCTGTTTCCCGCCTTGCTGATCGTGCTCGGAGGGCCTGCGTTCATCGGCATCTCCCGAGCCTTGAGTAACCTATGAGGAGCGCCCGATGAAAGCCTTGATAGCCGGTTTGAGCCTGTTATTGCTCGGCGGTTGTGCCACCAATGGTCAAACCCCGTGGAGCGCACTCACGGCCACCGGCAGTTGCCCCAAGCCCGCTTCCGACCAGGAGCTGGCATTGAACCTGGCCGATGAAATGGCCAACGACGGCAAGCTGCACGCCAGCCTGGCCAACCTGCAGAACCTGCCCTCGCACTTGCCCCAGGTGCGCCTGCGCCAGGCCAAGGCCTATCGTTTGCTGGGCCGCGGCGAGGCCGAGCCGTTGTACCGCAGCCTGCTCGGCACCTGCATGGCCGCCGAAGGAGAGCACGGCCTGGGCCAGCTGGCCTCGGCCAAGGGCGACAACGGGCAAGCCATGGCGCACTTGCAACGTGCGGCACGCTTGGCACCCACCGACGAAAAAATCCGCAATGACCTGGGCGTGGTGTACCTCAACCAACTGCGCCTGGAAGACGCCCGTTTCGAATTCATGACCGCCATGGAACTCAAGCAGAGCGACCCGCTGGCGGCGATCAACCTGGTGACCTTGCTGATCTATCAGGACAACTGGAAGCAGGCCGCACAAGTGGTCGGCCAGATGGGCCTGAGCCCGGAACAAGTCACCGAGGCCCAGGCCAGGGCCGAGAAACTCAAAGGCTCCGGCGCTCCCGTCGCCAAGGCCGGCGATCAGCTCGCCACGGTCAGTGAGACCATCGGCAACTCGAGGAATTGATGATGAAACGACCCTATCTCACCAGCCTGGCAGTGCTGACATTGCCCATGAGTGTGCTGGCCATAGAGCCCGGGCCCTCATCCCCGCAACAGGCCGCCACTGAAAATTGGCTGACGTTGCAGGTCAGCGGCAAGCTCGCATCCAGCACCCAGCAAAAAGCCACCGCCGCCGAACGCGAACAGGCTGCCCAGCGGTTGCTGGACAGCTACAAGCATCCGATTCCAGAGTTTTTCGAACAGAAAGTCGGCGGGCAAACCGGCGGCAATCATCAGTAGTTTGTGGGAGGGGGATGGTGTTGTGATCAGTGAGCCGTCACCTGCTGGTGCGGCGCCAATTTGCCAGGCGACAGCGCCAGTGCCAGTTGCGTACGGTTATGCATGTGGGTCAGGCGCAGCACCTGAGAGACGTACAACTTCACAGTGTTTTCGGTAATGCCCAATTCGCAGGCAATCTGATAGTTGGTCTGGCCTGTGCCCACCAGCCGCGCTACATCCCACTGGCGCGGTGACAGCGGTTTGAAGATCGCCGGAATTTCCGACGGCCCCGCCGGGACCGCTTCGCCCTGCGCCCCTGGCGGGCTGCGGCGGACTTTATCGATGTCCTGATACAGCTCGTTGATGGACTCGGACAGAAATTGCAGCTTCTGATTCAAGTGCCCCAGTTGCAGATCCTTCCTGCGCTCTTGCAATGCGGCGTCCTGGCGCTGCAAGCCTTCGAGCAATTCATCCAGGTTGATCGGCTTCTGATAGTAGTCGGCGAACCCGGCCCGCAGGGCCTTGATCACATCCTGCTTGTCGGCGCGCCCGGTCAACATGATGGCTTCGAAAGCCCGCTGCTTACCGGCGACCTTTTGCAACGCCTGGACCAATTCGATGCCGTCCATGTCCGGCATATGCAGGTCGCACAACACCAGGCCGATCTCGGCGTCTTCGCTGAAACACGTCAAGGCCTGCTGGCTGGACTGACAAGGGACGCAACGATAGCCGCTGCTTTCGAGAAACTCACAGAGCTCCTCCACGATCAGTGGCTGATCGTCGACCACGAGCACTTTAACCGCAGAGGTAAGCTTGTTCACACGCTACTCCATGCCAGGCACGCCAAAAGATTGGCCCATCTTTTACGACGAATATCCCTACACAACTTAAACAACATTCCTACACAACTTAAACGTAGACGTACTTTCCGACTATGTACATAGCGTTAATACCCCCATGACGACTAATGGATCCAAAACCACGTAAGTACGAATCCCACCAGCAAAAACGGCGCGAACGGCAGTTTTTTTGACGATTGCGGCGCCAAACCGGCCATTTGGTCTTTAAACACCGGCCCCAGAAGCGCCCACACTTTTGGCGCAAGCATCAGCCAGAGCACACTGGCGAATGCCGCCCCGATGAAAGACCCCAGCAGATACTCGGCATTCGAGGCCAGCGCCAACGCCGCGAGCAACTTCACATCGCCCGCGCCCAGGCGGCCCAGGGCGTAACCCGGCAGGGTCAGCAGCAGCGCCAGCACCAACGCCAGCGCACCCTGCCCGGCCGGCGCGCCCAGCCATGTGCTGCCCGTGCCCAGCAGGTAGATCAACGCCAACAGGGCCGCCCCCAGCGTCAGGCGGTTAGCCAGCAACCGCTGCCGAGCGTCCTGCGCCGCACACAGCCCCAACCACACCAATACCACGGCACCCTGGATCACGTAAAAAACATCCCTTTTTGCTGATTGATTCTATGCTGATATCAAGTAGTAGCCGTCAGGGTAGACGCGGTGATGAGAACAAGCCTCCCCAAAAAGCAAAAGGGTACGGCGGCGATCGAATTCGTCGCCGTGTTCATGATTTTTTTCGGCGTGTTCTACGCAATGGTCAGCTATAGCCTGCCACTGCTGTTAAAACAGTCGTTCAACCAGGCGACCGCTGAAGCCGTGCGCCTGGTCGTGGGCCTGGACCCCACGATGCAAGGCTATGACGCGGCGGTGATCAACATGGCCAATACCACCGTCGCGACACGCCTGGGGTGGCTTCCCGCAGCCTTCAATTTCAACGCAGCGACACAGGTCACCACCACCTTGGTCAGCGGCCTGGTGACGGTAAAAATCAACTACCCCACGGCCAATCTGCAGAATGTGATGCCCTTTATCGTGTTGCCCGGCATTGGCAGCGTGCCGCAGTTGCCGGCGACGCTGCAGGCCCAGTCGAGCCTGCAGTTTTGACCGCCGGGGACAAACTCTTCGGGCGTCTGCTCGGCCGCAGCGGCGCGCTGGCCCTCGACACGCCGGCGCCACCTAGCGCGGGGCTGCACCTGCACCTGGATGCCCAGGGGCGCGTGCTCGATATCAGCGGCACCTTGCGCCAATACCTCGCGCCGCACGCAGTCGCGTTACCGTTGCAAGACTTGCTGTGCGCCGACAGCGCCCTGGCGGTGGAAGGTGTTCCCGCCGACTGGCAACGCCACAGCCTCGACCTGGATTTCCAGGGGGCCGCCGGGCAGCCCTTGCACACCCGTGGCACGCTGGAGCCGCACGCCAACGGCTGGTTGCTGCATGCGGTGGATATCGGCGATTTACTCGGCGGCCGGCAATTGGCCGAGCAACGCGAACAGAACCACCAGCTCACCAGCCTGGTCAGCGCGCAACTGCGGGTGTGCAGCCTCAGCCGTTTGTCCGAGGTGTTCAACGAACAGTTGTGCAGTGTGGCGCAGCGCTGGCGCATTCCCTGTGTGGCTCTCGCATTGCTCGATCAGGAAGACCAGGGCTGGCAGATCTACAGCCAGTACGCCAACCATGATGCGCCGCAGCTCTGGCACACCGGGCAGCGCCTCGGCACCTGCCTGGACAACCTCAACGGCACCACCCCGCTGGCGCTCAAAGCCCCCTATGGGCGTGGCGAGCACCCGCGTTTACACAGTGTATTCGGCAACGCCGATGGCTTCCTGGTGCCCTATCGCGACGGCCAGGGCGTCGCCGCGTGGCTACTGTGCGGCCCCTACAACGGCCATCCCCACTGCACGGATCGCGACTGGCTGAACCTCGCCGCCGCCCTCGCCGCGCCGTTGCTCAGCCGCGTGCGCGAACAGCACCACCACCAGCAGTTGGAGCGCCTGGAAGCCCTGCAAGGCTTGCTGGGTACCGGCTGGTGGGAGCTGTTGCCCAGCAGCGACGAGATCCAACTTGCCCCGCAATTGATGCGCAACCTGGGCCAGGCAGAAGAACCGACCCGGCAAGCCCTGGACACCTGGCTGCACCTGATCCACCCCGCCGACCGTCTTGAACTGCAGAGCCGTCTGCGGGATCTGCATCACCTTGGCAAACCTCTGCTCGCCAGCGTGCGCTTAAGCCGCAGCGACAGCACCTGGTATCGCGTCCAGGGCCAAGTGCTGGGCACCGGTGAGCAACGCCGTTGCATCGGTTTCATGCTCGACATCAGCGACATCAAAAACCAGCAGTTGCAGGCCGACGTCGCCCATTCGCGCCTGGAAAACCTGATCGCCAGCTCGCCCGCGATCATCTACGTGCAACGCTATGTGGATGGCGCGCTGCAACCGGTTTTTTTCAGCGACAGCCTGCTGCCGCTGCTGGGCCGTACCCTGGCCGAATGCAACCACGAAAGCCTGGTGCAATGGGTGCACCCGGATGATCGTGACCTGTACTTCCAACGCACCCGCCAGTTGCTGCGCGAAGGCAGCGTACGCAGCCGTTATCGGGTACAAGACAAACAGGGCGGTTACCACTGGCTGCTCGATGAAGCCAAGCTGTTGCGCGACGACCTCGGCCTGCCGGTGGAGGCGGTCGGCCTATGGCTGGACGTCACCGAGGCGACCTTGACCGCGCAGCAAGTCAAGGACAGCGAGGAGCGCTACCGAATTCTGGTGGAGGACTCCCCGGCGATGATCTGCCGCTACCGCCCGGACCTGACGCTGACCTTCGGCAACACGCCATTGGCCAACTACCTGGAATGCCTGCCGGCCCAACTGCCGGGCCTGAACCTGGGCGGCTGGTTGTCGGACGAACAACGCCAGGCGTTTTTACAACGCATCCACCAATTGACCCCCGAATTTCCGGTCAGTACCGCAGAAATCAGCCTGCAACTGCCGGGGCGCGAGCATGCCTGGTGGGTATGGTCGGACCGTGGGGTGTTTGATGAGCAGGGCGCGTTGCTGGAAGTGCAGGCCGTGGGCCGCGACAACACGGAAGTCCGCCGCTCCCAGCAACAACTGACCCAAAGCGCGAAAATGGCCACCCTCGGCGAAATGGCCACGGGCCTGGCCCATGAGATCAACCAGCCGCTGAACGTGATGCGCATGGCGATCGTCAACGTGCTCAAGCGCCTGAGCACCGGCAACGCACAGGTGGATTACCTCACTGAAAAACTCCAGCGCATCGACGCCCAGGTGCAGCGCGCGGCACGGGTGGTGGACCATATGCGCGTGTTCGGCCGCCGCTCGGAAGTCGAGCAGCAACCGTTCGACCCGGCGCAGGCGGTCGAAGGCACCCTGTCGTTGCTCAGCGAAGGTCTGCGCGGCAAAGGCGTCGAGGTGCGCGTGAGCCAGGCGGATATCCCGGTGCAAGTCAAAGGTCACATCGATCAGCTTGAGCAGGTGCTGATCAACCTGATGGTCAACGCCCGTGATGCGCTGCTCGGCCAGCGCGAGAGAAACCCCGAGTTACGCCCGTGGATCGCCCTACACACCGAGCACGACAGCCAGCACGTACGCCTCTGGGTCGAAGACAACGGGGGTGGCATCGACCCTCGCTTGCTGGAGCGCATCTTCGAACCCTTTTTCACCACCAAGCCGATAGGCGTAGGCACCGGGCTGGGCTTGTCGGTGAGCTATGGCATTGTGGAAAACATGGGCGGGCGCCTGAGCGTCAGCAACGGCGAGCACGGCGCACGCTTTTGCGTGGAACTGCCCAGGGCCACCGACGCTTAAATCACCAGGTAGGCTTCCCCGGTCTGGCCACAGCTCAGGTTGGCGCCGACATTCACGTTCGCCAGGCTGATCCCCAAGCTGTTCAACAGGTTGTTGAGGATCGGGTTCAACAGCGAGCCCAACAGGCCATCCACCACCGGTGTGACGATAGCGCTGACGCCACTGAGCAGCGACACGGTATTGGTGATCAGGCTGCCCAGCGGGTTACTGCCCACCGGCTGGTAGGCCGTGAGACCGACGCCGCTGAGGGTCGCGGAAAGGCTGCTGACCACATTGGTGGCCGGCGTGGCGGCTTGATAGGTCGGTGCAAGGCCGACGTTAGGCGGCGTGGCAAATGGCGCGGTACTGGAGAACACCTGGGTCTGGTTGCTTCCGGCGATCGGGCTTTGCACCTTGATCCCGATGCCACCGCCGGCAAACGGCACACGGCTGTCACAGCTGCCAATGAAGGCAATCATATGGCAGGTCTTGGTGCCGATATCGATCAGCGCCAGCGGCGCCACCGTCATCGGCTGGGTGGTCGAAAAAGCATTGGTGATGCTGCCGATATTCAGCGAGGCCAGCGAGGTAGTGGTGCTGGCCGTCAGGCTCTTGGTGCCCGTGCCGCCCGTTGGGCAATTGTAGGCGGTGACATAACTGCTGGCGCCACCGGCATCCAACACGACATTGAGCGGCAGGTTGCCCGGCATCACCAGCAAATCCAATTGCTGGCAACCAGCCCCCAGCAAGCACAAGGCCGAATTGATCGAGGTCACCAGGTTCAAGCTCAGCAGGCCATTGACCACGGGGGTCAGTGGCCCCAGCAAGTTATCCACCGCCGTAGTCAACCCCGACAAACTGTTCAACACCGGCAAACTCACCGTCACTTCGGTGCGTACCTGGGCCGTACGCACGTAGATCGCATTCGGCCCCTGTGGGTTGGCCGCCGCCAGCGCCGGGTTACCGACGGCCGACAGTTGCGGCGGCTGGGTGACTTTGACCTGGGTGGTGATGTTGGCCAGCCCCAGCAGGCTGACCGGCAAGGTCGCCGCCACCGCGCTCTGGCTGTTGGACAGTTGCACAATGCCCTGGACCAGTTGGAAGACTTGAAGGTTGGCGTTCAGCGCCGACGCCGTGGTGCCGGTCTGCACCTGCAGGATCTGCCCAAGCGTCAGCGGTGCCTGGTTGATTGCGGCCAATTGCAGGTTGCCCAGGGCGGTCAACACATCCACCGAGGCGCCGTTGGCGGTCAGCACATTGATCGCGGCCTGGATCAACTGCGTCGCGGTGACGTTGGTGTTGAGCAACTGCGTGTAATTGCCGGCGGTCAGGTTCAGGTTGATCGCCAATTGGTTGAGGTAACTGAGCAGGTTGATATTGGTATTGATCAGGCCATTCCAACCGGCGACCGTCAGGTTGACGTTGCCACCGAGCAGCCCGGAAAACAGCGGGTTCAACAGGCCGGCATTGGCCGTATTGACGCTGGCCAGCGTGCTGTTGATGGTGAGCTGGGCCAATGCCGGCGTGGGTATCGCCGCCACGGCCGTGGCGGTCAAGACGGTACTGAGGCTGAGAGGGTTGCCGGAGGTCAGTGCCCAGACGCCTGCCGCGATGCTGGTTGGCACGGTATTGCTGACCACCACTTGAATCGCTGACGACAGCGCCGGGTTGGCACTGAAGGTGCGCATGCCCGAAGCGCCGGTGGTCACCGAACCGCAGCGGGCCACCAAGGTATTGCCGTTGCCCAGTACAAAATTATTGCGCGCCACACTCTGCGCAGCAAAAGCCGCAGCGCTCAAACCGGCCTGGCACGTTCCCCCGCGGCTGACGGCCTCCAGCGCGGCCGTGTCCGCCACGCCTTGCAACTGGCGCTTGGCCAAGTACAAACGGCCGCTGTCGATCACCAGTAATGTGCACATCAACGCCAATGCCAACACACCTACCGTCATCAGACCCACGGCGCCACGCTGCTTGTCATGAAATCGGGGAGACATCGAGCACTCCTGTGCCGGCGAGTCGCCGAGCGCTTACTCTCCTGGAGTGTAGATGAGGGCTCATGCAAACGCAGGCGTCAGGGTACCGAAGGTCTTGTGTGGGGGGCTTGCTCCGCTATCGGGAGCAAGCCCTAACGCCAGTCAGTTAAAGGGTGGGCTGTAGAACACATCATCTGTAGTGAGCGGGCTTGCCCCGCGCTGGGTGGCGCAGCCGCCCCAAACCCAGGCACCTCGGTCCTTCTGAAATACCGTAGCGTCTTTGTTGGGGCGGCTTTGCCACCCAGCGCGGGGCAAGCCCGCTCACTACAGAGTTTGGTCGCGGCAGGTTCTTTTAACTGACTGGCATTAGGGCAAGTCCCCTGCCACAGGATTTGCGCTGTCTTTATCGGGGTGGGTAGTTGGACAGGATCTTGCCCACGGTGGAGCGAATCGCATTGCTGCGGTCCTGCGGGTTCGGCGAGCTGGCCATGATCTGTTCGTCACTGCCCCGCCATACCAGTTTGCCGTCCTTGCCGTCGAGCAAGTCGATCTGGATGGTCGCCACTTTGTAGGTGATGTTGCGCGTTTCGTTGTACATCGGCGCGCCCCAGTAACCATTCCATGGGCCGCCCCAGGCGCCGCCGTAATTGGTGGTGACTTGCTGCTGGCGGTCCTCGACGATCAGGTAGGCCTGCACCTTCAGGTCGGCATGCCCACCCGCCGCCGCAGGGCGCAAGCCGCGTTGGTCGAGTTGTTCGCCCACGGCCTGGCGGATGCGTTGTTCGGTAAGGTCGCTCTTGATCCGTGGATCATCCGGGCGGTATTGCAGCGCCGGGTCTTTCCAGGCCCAGCTGCGGTAGGCGCCAAAGTCGCGGCTGGCATCGAAGTCATGGTTGACCTGACTGGTCTGGCAGCCGCCCAGCAATACAACAACGGCAAGTGCAGCAATACGACGAAACATGGAGGTTCTCCAAAAGACGTTCGAGCCTGAAATGAGAATAGCGGCTAACTGGGCGGATAGGCGGACATTGCCTTCTGCATCGCCTCGCGCAATGCATCAGCTCGCTCACTCAGGCTGCCCTGGCTGCTGGTTTCGGCGCTGGTGCTCCAGACCGGCTGACGGGTGCGCGCATCGAACAGGCTGATCCGCGCCACCGCGACGGTGACTTCATAGGTGCGCACCACCGGCACCGTGTTGTACATGCCGTAACCATTGCCATAGCGGTTATAGCCGCCATAGCCGTAGCCATAGTCGTCCTGCACCTGCCGCAGGCGCTTTTCCAGGCGCACGTCGGCACTGACCAGCAGATCTGGCGCACGGTTGTCATGCAACAGGCGCAGACCGCGCTGGTCGAGGGCACCATTCACTGCCTCGGCAATCTGTGCCGAATCGACCCAGGCCGAGCCCGCCGGCAATTGGCCGTTGAGCCAGGCCCAACTGCGGTAGGCACCGTAGTCACGCACCGGCGCCGGGTAGGCGCTGGCATCGAAGGTCTTGGCCGCCTGGGCCGGTGCCGGCGGCATCGGCGCCGAAGCCGCCACATAGGGGTTGGGGCTGGAACAGGCGCCCAGACCGAGAGACAACAGGATCAAACACAGACGACGCATTTCGACCTCCGCAACTGGGCCGCTCAAACCGGACGGCAGATCCAGTGTAAATAACGCCCAAGTCCGGCAAAGCTTGGGTGACGACGATGAGCGAGTTCCATCTCCAACAAATCCTGCAGGTCGGCACGGGCCTGGAACTCCACAGGCATATAGTCGTGGAACACCCGCACACCACTTTGACTTTCGACTTGCCACAGCCCCTCAAGTTGCGCCGCCAACTCCCGTGGATCAAGCGGCTGTTGCGGGGTGAGGCTCTGCTTTTCGCCGGCCATGTCGTTCTTGCGCATCTTGCGGAAGTGGCCTTTGAGCAGGTTGCGATAAATCAGCGCATCGCGGTTGTAGAACGCCAGCGACAGCCAGCCACCAGGCACGGTGAGTTGGTGCAGCACCGGCAGGATCGCGTGGGGTTCGGCCAGCCATTCCAGCACGGCGTGGCACAGCACCAGGTCGTAGGGCTCGGTGAGCTGCCCGAGCAAGTCCTGCCAGGGCGCATGGATAAAAGTCGCGGCCTGCCCGGCCTCGGCGAAACGTTGACGGGCGCCCTCGAGCATCGGCTCGGCGGGTTCGGCCAACGTCACGTCATGGCCGCGCTCGGCCAACCACAGCGACATGTGCCCCAGGCCCGCACCGATGTCCAATACGCGCAACGGGCGATCCGGCAGCGCTTCACTAAGGTCGGCCTGCAATACAGCCAGGCGAATGGCGCCCTTGGCACCGCCATAAATCTTCTCGGCGAACCGTGTGGCCAGTTGGTCGAAATGACGATCACTCATGGGCAAACCGCCGTTCGCTATCGGCCAGCTTGGCGCGCACCACCTCGTTCATGTCCAGGCCCAACTCACTGCACAGCAACAACAGGTACAGTACGATGTCGCCGACTTCCTGGCCGGCGTGGGCGAGTTTGTCCGCGGGCAACTGGCGCGACTGGTCTTCGGTCAGCCACTGGAAAATTTCCACCAGCTCGGCCATTTCCACACTGGCGGCCATGGCCAGGTTTTTCGGACTGTGAAATTGCTTCCAATCGTTGGTATCGCGGATGCGATGCAAGCGTTCGGTGAGGTGTTCAAGGTTCATGCGCGGGCTCCTGAAGGCGTATAGCTTCGGGCGGATAAGCCATCAAGGCAAGTGAATCCAGCGACGCCCAACACAGCCCATGATTACCACGCGGCAAACCTCTATGCTTATAGGGAACTCGCCGGGCGCAATCGCAACCCAAGGCACAGCAACGTCCACTCTCTCATCAGGGCACACACATGCAGGTAGAAAGCTTTTTCGGATGGTTGGGCCAGGCGCTCGGTTCCATCATCCGCTTTATCGTCGACGGGCTCAGCGGGCTATTCGGTGCCTTGACCAACGCCGGTGGCAACTTCGTCGATGGACTGTCGCGCACCTTGGGCATGGACACCTCGATCATCAGCATCATTACCCTGATCATCGGCCTGATGCTGTTGTACTCGGCGGTGCGCGCCTTTATGCGGGCGTCGATCATCGTCGGGATCATCTGGCTGATGCTGGGCCTTTGGCTGCTCAGCTGGGTCGTGCATTAATAATTGAATACCCTACTCACCGACTGGCGCCACCGTTCCACCCATCGTCGCGTCTGGGCCCTGGCCGCACCGATGATCCTGTCCAATATCTCCGTGCCGCTGGTGGCCCTGGTGGACAGCATGGTCATCGGTCACCTGCCCCACGCCCATCAATTGGGCGCCGTGGCCGTGGGCGCCAGCCTGTATACCTTTCTCGCCTGGGCCATGGGGTTCTTGCGCATGGGCTCCACCGGGTTTGCCGCGCAAGCCGCCGGGCGCGGCGATGGCGCGGCGTTGCGGCAAATCCTGCTGCAAGGTCTGTCGCTCGCGCTGGGCATGGCGATAGTGCTGGGCACAGTCGGCATTCCTCTCAGCCACCTGGCCCTGGAATGGATGCAACCGTCCCCCGAACTGACTGAGCTGACCCGCGAATTCTTCCACACCCGCCTGTTCGGCCTGCCCGCCGCACTGGCCAGCTATGCGCTGGTGGGCTGGTTCCTCGGCACCCAGAACGCCCGTGCACCGCTGGCGATCCTGCTGACCACCAACCTGGTCAACATCGCCTTGAACCTGTGGTTCGTACTCGGCCTGGATTGGGGGGTAGTCGGTTCGGCGCGAGCGTCGGTGGTGGCCGAGTGGGCCGGCGCCCTGCTCGGCCTGGCGATGACGCACAAAGCCCTGCGCGCCTACCCCGGGCATATCGCCTGGGCGGCGTTGACGCGGTGGAAAAGCTGGCGCCCGCTGCTGGCGGTCAACCGCGACATTTTCATCCGCAGCCTCGCGTTGCAATCGGTGTTTTTCATGATCACGGTGCAAGGTGCGCGCCTGGGTGACGCCACCGTAGCGGCCAATGCACTGCTGCTCAACGGCCTGCTGCTGACGGCTCACGCGCTGGACGGCCTGGCACACGCGGTGGAAGCGCTGTGCGGTCACGCCATTGGTGCGCATGATCGCCAGGCCTTGCGTCGCTCACTGGTGGTAGCCGGCGGCTGGTCACTGATCGCCAGTACGGGGTTCGCCGTGCTGTTCACCTTCGGCGGCCACCTGTTTATCGCCATGCAAACCGATATCGCCAGCGTGCGCGAAACCGCCGACCGCTACCTGCCCTACCTGGCCGCGCTGCCGCTGATCGCCGTCTGGAGTTACCTGCTGGACGGCCTGTTCATCGGCGCAACGCGGGCACGGGAAATGCGCAATGGCATGCTGCTGACGGTCTTGCTGACATTCCCATTCGCCTGGGCGTTGCAGGGCATGGGTAACCACGGCCTGTGGATAACCTTCCTGCTCTTCATGGCGCTGCGCAGCCTGACCCTGGCATTCATCGGCTGGCGCCTGAACACGCAGAATCGCTGGTTGGTCGGGTCATGAAATAAAAAACCCACCTGAGAAGGTGGGTTTTGCTCAACCGCTATCGCCTCACGACGACAGGTAAGACGAGCGAGTCAACCCGAGGCGCAATGCGTCGAGGAACTGGGTACGTTCACTCGCACTGATCTTCGCGCTGGCGCACTTGTCACGGTAGTGCGTCATCAACTCCTCCGGCGACAAGTGCACGTAGCGCAGCATGTCTTCGATGGTGTCATGGGTCTCGATCCCGGCGCTGTACACCGAACCGTCTTCGCGCTGGTAGATGTTCACCGAATCGGTATCGCCGAACAGGTTGTGCATGTCTCCCAGGATTTCCTGGTAGGCGCCCACCAGGAAGATACCCAGCAGGTAGTCCTCACCTTCATTCAGGGCGTGCACGGGCAGGCTGGTCTCGATGGACTGCTCATCGACGTACTGCTTGATCTTGCCGTCGGAGTCGCAGGTCAGGTCCTGCAATACCGCACGGCGCAGCGGCTCTTCGTCGAGGCGGTGCAGCGGCAGGATCGGCAGCACCTGGCCGATAGCCCAGGTGTCCGGCAGGCTCTGGAACACCGAGAAGTTGCAGATGTACTTGTCGGCCAGCTTGTCGTTGAGTTCATCCAGCACCTGGCGGTGCGAGCGCTGGCGCGCCTTCAACGAGTTGTGCAGGCGGCGGCACACGGCGAAGTAGCATTGTTCGGCCAGGGCTTTCTCGGCCAGGGTCAGCTTGCCGTCGGCGTACTGGGCGGCCACGTCGCTCATGTAGTGCGTGGCGCGCCAGTAGGTTTCGGTGACCATTTCGATGTCGGTCGGGCCGAGCAGGTCGACCAGCCACTGCACGGTCTCCGGCAGCGCTTCCTTGTTCTCGATCTGCGGCACGTCGTCGTTGTGTTTCTCGACGTCGGTGACCTGTACCACCAGCATGGCGTGGTGCGCGGTCAGCGAGCGACCGCTTTCGGAGAAGATGTGCGGGTGCGGCAGGCTCTGCGCATCGCAGAATTCCTTGAGCATCCCCACTACCACGCCGGCGTAATCGTCCATGTCGTAGTTGATCGAGCTGGCGTTACGCGAGTGCGTACCGTCGTAGTCCACGCCCAGGCCGCCGCCGACGTCAATGTGGTCCACCGGCAGGCCGAGGTTGCGCAGCTCGCCGTAGTAACGGATGGCTTCCTTGAACCCATGCTGGTAGTCGGCCAGGTTGGCGATCTGCGAGCCCATGTGGAAGTGCAGCAGGCGGATGCCCTGGTCCAGGCCGGCAGCGCGGAAGCGCTCGACCACCGACAGCAACTGCGCCGCCGACAAACCGAACTTGGATTTCTCGCCGCCAGTGTCCGCCCATTTGCTCGACGCCAGCGACGACAAACGCACGCGCAAGCCAACCTGTGGCTTGACCTTGAGGCTCGCGGCCTCTTCGATCACCAGGCCGACTTCGGACTCTTTCTCGATCACGATAAATACATTGTGGCCCAGCTTCTGGCCCATCAGCGCGAGGCGGATGAACTCACGGTCCTTGTAACCGTTGCAGACGATGGTGCCGCCCTTCGGTGCCAGGGCCAGCACGGCCAGCAGCTCAGGCTTGGAACCGGCTTCCAGGCCGATGGACACGTTCTGGGTGGCGATGATGTTTTCGATCACCGCTTCCTGCTGGTTCACCTTGATCGGATACAGCGCGGTGTACTTGCTCTGGTATTCCAGGCGCTCGATGTTCGAATCGAACGCGCCGGTCAGTTGGCGCACGCGGTCTTGCAGGATGTCAGGAAAGCGCACCAGCAACGGCAAGGACAAGCCGCTTTTGCGTAACTCGTCGACTTGCTCGTACAAGTCGACGGGTGTGCTGTTCGGACCGTTCGGACGGACTTCAACGCGACCGGCATCATTGATCGCGAAATACCCGGCCCCCCAATGGCGAATCCCGTAAACACTGCGGCTGTCCGCAACTGTCCATTGGCTGCCATCGTCTTTGCGTGTGCGTCGTACGGACATCGAAGTCCCCTATAAATGAAGTCGAAGGCACCGCCCCCATCTGAGGCTGGCGCAGTCTAAAGAATTAAAATGACGATTTGCCTGTAAGAGAGGTAGACCCCGCTCGCAGGACAGAGTTTAGACACAGGTCGGGAAGAGGCTTTCAGCCGCCGGACTTCTTGGCCTTGTACCCGAGCTTGATCAGCTCGGCCAACAGCAACTCGACGTGATCGCCCTGGATCTCGATGACGCCGTCTTTCAACGCGCCACCGGTGCCACAGCGCTTTTTCAGCGTCGTGGCCAGCTCCTTCAGGGCATCTTCGGCCAGCGGTACGCCGGTGATGGTCGTCACCGTCTTGCCGCCACGGCCTTTGCTCTCGCGTCGCACGCGGGCAATGCCGTCGCCTTCAGGGATCAGGGTCTGTTTGCAGGTGCAAGCGGCCACGGGCTGACGACAGTCCGGGCAGTGTCGACCTGCGTCGGTGGAAAATACCAGGCCACCAAGGGCGGCGAAGGATGCGGCTTTTTTGGCCACCGGCAATCCTCTTGGGAGGACAAAGACAGATCGGTACCTGCGAAGAGGTCACCGACCGCGAAGCCCCACTCAGGCAGGGGCAGCGCTACCGAACCGCACAGGGTGGTTCGGGTGAAAAGTCGCGCAGTGTAACCACAAAAAGCCGACTTGCTAAGAGCCAAATGGCGCCAATTTATACAACTTTAGCGACGCGAGGCCAGATAGCGCCGCAGGCCCTCTTGAGCGTCCGGGCAATAAGGCGTTTGCTCAGCCTCCAGCAGCACGGTTTCAATGGGTAAAAAGCGTGCTTCCATGACTTCCTCTGGCTGCAACCGCAGGGGGCCATCCCACACGGCGGAGTAGGATTTGCACCAAAGCCGGCTATCGCCGTCTTCAAAGAAGAAGTGATCGCACTCGGTCAGTACCGCCCCGGCGACGCCCAGTTCTTCTTCCAGCTCCCGCGCCGCCGATTCAGCGTAGGACTCACCTGCCGCCACCATGCCACCCGCCGCCGTGTCCCAGAACCCGGGATACAGCGCCTTGCTCAGGGTGCGTCGGTGCACACACAGCAAACCTGCCGAATTGAACAGGAAGATAAAGGTGCAACGGCCGATCAGGCCGCGCTGGCGCAGGTCAGACCTGACGAGGTGGCCGAGCAGGTTGTCTTGCCTGTCGACCCAGCAGATCAGTTCAGCATCAGAGGCCGCACGGTGCGCGGCCTCGTTTGGAGTAGCGTCCATCATCAACCCTGGTTGAGGAGCTGACGCAAATCGATCACTGCAGCGTTTGCCCGGGAAATATAGTTGGCCATCACCAACGAGTGGTTGGCGAGAACGCCGAAACCACTGCCATTAAGAATCATAGGACTCCAAACGGTTTCCTGCGAGGCCTCCAGTTCGCGAATGATCTGACGCACGCTGACGGTGGCGTTCTTCTTGGCCAGCACATCGGCAAAGTCGACTTCAATCGCGCGCAGCAAATGGGACAATGCCCACGCCTGGCCACGGGCTTCGTAGAACACGTTGTCGATCTGCATCCACGGCGTTTCCACCACTTCTTCATCGACCTGCGGCACTTCACCTGGAGCCAGGGCTTCAGTTTTCAGTGCAGTGTTCAGCTTGACCCGGCCCACGCTGGCCGACAGGCGTTGCGACAGCGAACCCAGGCGTGTGGCGACATCCCCCAGCCAGTTGTTCAGGTTGTCGGCACGCGCATAGAACAGCGCGCCCCGCTGGTTCGGGTCAGATAGGCGCGCTTCATAGCGGCTCAGGGAGTTGATGCCTTCCTGGTATTCCGACTCACTGGACGGCAGCACCCAACTCTTGTTGTCGAAGTTGAAGCGCGGCTCGGCCTTGGCCAGATCGGCGTCTTCAGCCGACTGCGACTGGGAACGGGCAAAATCCTTACGCAGGGCGCGGGTCAGGTCACGCACCTGTACCAGTACGCCGTACTCCCAGCTCGGCATGTTGTCCATCCACAGGCCAGGCGGGAAACGATCGTTGGAAATGTAGCCACCGGGCTTGTTCAGCAACGTGCCGACCACGGTCTTGAGGGTTTCAACGGTGGTGTAGCCCACCACCATCTGCTTGCCTTCCTTCTCGGCGGCAAGCTGGGCGTTTTGCTGGACCGGGAACAGCGCCGGCTCTTCGCTCCAGTACCAACCCAGGGCACCGGTGACCAACAGGTACAAGCCCAACACGCTGAGCAAGGCTTTGCTCATCAGCAGGTTGCGAAAGTAGCCACGATTGGCCGACTTGGGCTCAGGGGCGGGGCCTTTGGCACTGCCTTCACGGTTTTTCCAGTCCAGCATGGCGATATCCTTTCAATCACTTGAGTTCATGCACATCAATTGTCCGGGTGCGTTCAAACACTCCGACCACAACCCTACCCCATCGTGCCCGCCGGTGCGGGCCTTTTAAACGAAAGTGGCACACAGGCAGATTCGACTATAAAGGATGCACGCTTTTTACGCTGCGCGACCACTCGGTCAAAAACTGAATGGCAGGGACTTGCACTTAATTGACGTATGACACTCATGCAACATAAAAGAGGTGCTAGCATAGAGCCATCAGTCGACCTCAGCATGCACCCTCACTAGTAGTCAGGATATGACCGAGCCAGAAGACCCCAGCCGTGAGCGTCTCAAGCACCATTTTGCCCAGCGGGTAATTCATCAGGCACGTCAAATTCTTGAGATCTGGCAACGCCTGCAACGCAGTGAATGGTCGAACGCCGATTTCTCCGAACTCAGCGAAGCCAACCTGCGCCTGCTGCGCTTCGCCGAGCGCTTCGAGCAGCCGGAGCACGGTCAGCTGGCACGGCATATCGGCGAGTCCCTGCAGGCCGTGGACGAAAATCGCGGGCGCTTGAGCAGCCAACTGATCACCGAACTCAACCGCCTGATGCAACGCCTGTCACGCACCGGCCTGCGCCAGGGCGACCAGTTGGAACAAACCTTCCTGCCACCGATGCGCAAGCCGATCTACGTGATGTTGGCCGATCACGACCGCGCCGAGCGCTTGGCCAAGCAGCTGGAATTCTTTGGCATGAGCGCCCAATCCCTGGACAGCATCGCGGCTTTTCGGGCGTCCATGGCCGAGCGTCTGCCGTCCGCCATCGTGATGGATGTGGACTTCTGCGGCGAAGGCCAGGGCCTCAAGCTCGCCGCCGAAGCCCAGGAGGGCTTGGAGCAAAAGCTGCCGCTGCTGTTTTTCAGTTTGCATGAAACCGACACCCCGACCCGCCTGGCCGCCGTGCGCGCCGGCGGCCAGGAGTTCCTCACCGGCACGCTGGAAGCCTCAAGCCTGCTGGAAAAGATCGAAGTGCTGACCTGCGTTGCCCAGTACGAACCCTATAAAGTCCTGATCATCGATGACTCACGCGCCCAGGCATTGCACACTGAGCGGCTGCTCAACAGTGCCGGTATCGTCACCCGCACCCTGATCGAACCGATCCAGGCCATGGCTGAACTGGCGGATTTCCAGCCAGACCTGATCATCCTCGACATGTACATGCCCGCCTGCACCGGCACCGAACTGGCCAAGGTGATCCGCCACAACGACCGCTACGTCAGCGTGCCGATCATTTACCTGTCGGCCGAGGATGACCTGGACAAACAGCTGGATGCCATGAGCGAAGGCGGCGACGACTTCCTCACCAAACCGATCAAGCCGCGCCACCTGATCACCACCGTGCGCAACCGCGCCGCGCGTGCGCGCAACTTGAAGGCGCGGATGGTGCGCGACAGCCTGACCGGCCTGTATAACCACACCCATATCCTGCAACTGCTCGAAGACTGCAGCTTCCGCGCGCGCCGCGAGAACAAGCCGTTGAGCTTCGCCATGCTCGATATCGACCATTTCAAACGGGTCAATGACAGCCACGGCCACCCTATGGGCGACCGCGTGATCAAGAGCCTGGCGCTGTTTCTCAAGCAGCGCTTGCGCAAGACCGACTATATCGGGCGCTACGGCGGTGAAGAGTTCGCCATCGTGATGCCCGACACCGACCTGGAATCGGCCTGCAAGGTACTGGATGAAATCCGCGGGCGTTTTGCCGAAATTCACTACCCGGCCCAACCCCAGGATTTGTGGTGCACCTTCAGCGCCGGCCTGGTGGAATTGTGTGATGGCTCCGACAGTTTGATGATGGCCGCCCAGGCCGACGAGGCGCTGTACCGCGCCAAGGATGCCGGACGCAACCGCGTACTGGCCGCACGCACGACAAGGCAAAGTGCCACTTTTTCACCGGAATCCACTGATTCCGTCATAACTATGTAATAGAAACGCAATAACTTCAGGCACTTATCTTTCGCCGTCGGTTGAAACCCCGCATGCGCCTGAAGCTGCTGACCAATCTCAATACCCTTCTATTGGTGGCCGTGTGCCTGGCCTTGGGTGCGACACTCTGGTGGTCGCAACGGGCGCTGGAACGACCTTACCTGTTGATGGAGCGTTATCTGGGTTTGTCCCAGACCTTTCAGAACCAGGCCGCGCGCAATATCGACGATTACCTGGCCAGCGGTGATGCCTTGCGCCTGAGCAGTGCCGGCCAGAGCCTGGAAAGCCTGCTGCAGCATCTGGATGACCTGCCGGCGGAGCTCGCGCAGAACCTGCGCCCCAGCCTCGTTGACCTTGATGCGTTCAGCAAAACCGACCTGCTGGCCGCCGGCAAACTGGCGGGTGACCCGCAAGCGCTGTTGCTGCAAGCCGAACGTGAAGTGGGTGCGAACCTGGAACAACTGAGCCAGTACGCGATGGGCGTCAACTCGCCGGAGGCGGCGCGCTACCTGCCGCCGCTGCTGGACGCGTCCCAGCACCTGGGCAAATTATCCCTGGCCCGCGACAAGCTGGTCAGCAGCGGGCGCGCCGAACTGGCCGACGATGTAGAGCGAGAGCTGGCCAGCATCCGCACCCAGGCCGAACGGTTGGCGCAATTGCCCTTGCTGGGCGTCAAGGCCAGTAGCGAATCCAGCGCCGATGACTTCTCCGCCATGATGGGCCTGGAAAACAACGAAAAGACCGAAGCACAAGACACCGGCGTCGACCTCAAGCGCGAACTCAACAGCCTGCTGACCCGCTACCCGGCCGAACTCAAGCGCACCCGCGAGCAGATCCGGCAACGGGCCGACCTCGCCACGGCCACCCATTTGAAAATCGCCGCCGTGCAGCAAGCCATCGCCGGCCTGGAGCCCGTGGTGCGTGCGCAACACGGCAAGATCCAAGGCGAAGTGCGCTTGATGCAGGGCGTGATGATCGGTCTGATCCTGCTGATCGCCTTGTTGATCGATACCCTGCAACGGCGCCTGGCGCGGGTGCTGACCCATCTCGCCCCGGCGCTTTCGACCTGGGCCGAAGGCGACTTCGGCCAACCGATCGCCCTGGGCAAGACCAACCGCGAACTGCACGACATCGAAGCCTCCCTGAACCGTCTGCGCGCCTACCTGGTGGACTTGGTCGGCACCATTCGCGGCAATGCCGAGGAAGTTGCCGGCACCAGCCGTACCCTCGCCGAGCTGAGCAGCGGCCTGCACGACGGAGCCGAGCGTCAGGCGGGCGATACGGCGCAGATTCGTGACTCCCTGGGCGAGCTGGAAGCCACCATCCAGCAAGTGGCGGGTGATGCAAGCCAGGCCGCCGACGCCAGCCGCAGCGCGGGCCAGGCTGTGGAACAGGGTCAACGGGTGATCGGCTTGAGCCTCACCGGGCTGCATTCGCTGGTCGGCGAAGTGCAGCAAAATGCGCAGATGATCGAAAAACTTGCCGAGGAGTCCGCCACGATTGGCGGCGTGCTGACGGTGATCCGCTCGATTGCCGACCAGACCAACCTGCTCGCGCTCAACGCTGCCATCGAGGCCGCCCGCGCGGGTGAGGCCGGGCGCGGGTTTGCCGTGGTCGCCGATGAGGTGCGCTCCCTGGCCCAACGCACGGCGGGCGCCACGGCGCAAATCCAGGACCTGATCGCCGGCCTGCAAACCGCCGCCCACCAATCGGTGCAAGGCATGCGCGCCCAGGTCGAACACGCCGAAGCCACAGCCCAGCAAGCCCAGGCGGCGGATGGCGCGCTGGATGAAATCGTCGGGGCGATCCAGACCATCTCCGACACAGCAGTGCGCATCGCCGATGTGACGGCACAACAGAGCGGCGCCGTCAGTGAGATTCGCGATAACAGCGAGCGGATTCACCAGCTGGGTGAGGATAACCTGCAGCGCATCGGCCAAGGGCGCAGTCAGGGTGAGCACTTGCTGGTGCTGGGAGGCCAGCTGAATACGGCAGTCAAAGCCTTCCGCGTCTAACGCCATATGAGGATAAATGTGGGAGGGGGCTTGCTCCCGATTGCGGAGTGTCAGTCTCAGTATCCATGACTGATCCACCGCTATCGGGAGCAAGCCCCCTCCCACAGTTGATGTTCGTTGGATTCGGAGTGTGTCGCCAATGACCGGATCCTGCGGCGCAGTCACAAACTTTGCGCTATCCTCGCTAATCGTGCCGCCTACTGCATAGAACTGGACAGTCACAAAGGCTTTGCGGCATAGTCGCCGGGTTCTGCCGTACCCCATCCATAACAAGGAACAGCCGATGGCGACCTTACTGGTTCTTCACGGACCCAACCTGAACCTGCTCGGCACCCGCGAACCGGGCGTCTATGGGGCAGTGACCCTGGATCAGATCAACCTTGATCTTGAGCGACGGGCCCGTGAAGCCGGCCACCATCTGCTCTACCTGCAAAGCAATGCCGAGTACGAATTGATTGATCGCATCCATGCCGCACGCGGTGAAGGCGTGGACTTTATCCTGATCAATCCCGCCGCTTTTACACACACAAGCGTTGCATTACGTGACGCATTGCTGGCGGTGAGCATCCCATTCATCGAAGTGCATTTGTCCAACGTGCATAAACGCGAAGCTTTCCGCCATCACTCTTATTTCTCCGACGTAGCGGTAGGAGTGATCTGCGGCCTTGGCGCCAGCGGTTACCGACTGGCCCTGGAGGCCGCCCTGGAACAACTTGAACAACCGGCCAAGCGCCCCTGACCGACCCTTGGGAGTTGATGATTCATGGATATCCGTAAAGTTAAGAAACTGATCGAACTGCTGGAAGAATCCGGTATCGACGAGCTGGAAATCAAGGAAGGCGAAGAGTCCGTACGCATCAGCCGTCACAGCAAGACGCCGGCCCAGCCGTACTACGCGCCACAAATGCAGGCACCGGCTGCCGCACCTGCTCCGGCCGCCGCACCCGCTGCCGCTGCTGCACCTGCCGCCCCAGCCGCTCCTGCGCTGAACGGTTTCGTGGTCAAGTCGCCAATGGTCGGTACTTTCTACCGTACCCCGGCACCGGGTTCGCCAGCCTTCGTTGAAGTCGGCAAAACCGTGAAAGTGGGCGACACCATCTGCATCGTTGAAGCGATGAAGATGATGAACCACATCACCGCTGAAAAAGCCGGCGTCATTGAATCCATCCTGGTAGAAAACGGTCAGCCGGTTGAGTACGACCAGCCGCTGTTCACCATCGTTTGAACCGCGGAGCGCCTTCGATGTTGAAACCTGCGAAGAAACTGCAAAAAGTCCTGATCGCCAACCGCGGCGAGATCGCGCTGCGTATCCTGCGCGCCTGTAAGGAAGAGGGCATCAAGACCGTCGCTGTTTACTCGACGGCCGATACCGAATTGATGCACGTGAAGCTGGCGGACGAAAGCATTTGCATCGGCCCGCCACTGGCCTCGAACTCGTACCTGAAAGTCTCCAACATCATCGCGGCCGCGGAAGTGACCGGCGCTGATGGCATCCACCCGGGCTACGGCTTCCTCGCGGAAAACGCCGACTTCGCCGAACAGGTGGAAAAATCCGGCTTCGCCTTCATTGGCCCCAAAGCCGACACCATCCGCCTGATGGGCGACAAGGTGTCGGCCAAGGACGCGATGATTGCGACCGGCGTGCCAACCGTTCCAGGTTCTGATGGCCCGCTGCCTGAAGACGAGGAAACCGCCCTGCGCATCGGTCGCGAAGTCGGTTACCCGGTGATCATCAAAGCCGCTGGTGGTGGTGGTGGTCGGGGCATGCGTGTGGTGCACAAGGAAGAAGACCTGATCGAAGCGGCCAAACAGACCCGCGCCGAAGCCGGTGCCTGGTTCGGCAACTCGATGGTCTACCTGGAAAAGTACCTGACCAACCCACGTCACGTGGAAGTGCAGGTACTCTCCGACGGCCAGGGCAACGCCGTCCATTTGGGCGACCGCGATTGCTCGCTGCAACGTCGTCACCAGAAGGTACTGGAAGAAGCTCCGGCACCGGGCCTGGACGAAAAGGCTCGCCAGGAAGTGCTGGCTCGCTGCGTCAAGGCGTGCATCGACATCAACTACCGTGGCGCCGGCACCTTCGAGTTCCTCTACGAGAACGGCCGCTTCTACTTCATCGAGATGAACACTCGTGTGCAGGTAGAGCATCCGGTCACGGAGATGGTCACCGGTGTCGACATCGTCAAGGAGATGCTCAGCATCGCCGCTGGCAACAAGCTGTCCTTCACCCAGGACGACGTGAAGATCCACGGTCACTCCCTGGAGTGCCGGATCAACGCCGAAGACCCGAAAACCTTTATCCCAAGTCCGGGCCTGGTCAAGCATTTCCATGCTCCCGGCGGCAACGGCGTTCGCGTCGACTCGCACCTGTACAGCGGCTACAAGGTTCCGTCCAACTACGACTCGCTGATCGGCAAGCTGATCACCTGGGGCGCGACCCGCGACGAGGCCATGGCCCGCATGCGTAACGCCCTGGACGAAATCGTGGTCGACGGCATCAAGACCAACGTCCCCCTGCATCGGGACCTGGTTCGTGATGAAGGCTTCTGCGAAGGTGGTGTAAACATTCACTACCTGGAACACAAGCTGGCCAACCAGTAAGTGCTCTACCCAACAAAGCCGCCTTCGGGCGGCTTTGTTGTTTCTGGCCTGCTGATGTGATCGTTCCCACGCTCCGCGTGGGAATGCATCTTGTGACGCTCCGCGTCACGAACGCGGGAACGATCGTCGGCACAGTCGTCTTCTGCCCGCCTCTCGCGTAAACTTGCGCGCTTTCGCGACACATGTAGTCGTACACTCATTTTTTCAAAGGTGCCCGCCATGCCTTGGCTGCAAGTCCGTCTCGCCATCAGCCCAGAACAAGCCGAAACCTATGAAGACGCTTTCCTCGAAGTAGGCGCCGTTTCGGTCACGTTCATGGACGCCGAAGACCAGCCGATCTTCGAACCCGAACTCAACACCACGCCGCTGTGGTCCCACACCCACCTGCTGGCGCTATTCGAAGACGGCACCGATGCCGCCAGCGTGCTGGCCCATATGGAATTGCTCACCGGTAGCCCGCTGCCGGAGCATCACAGCGAAGTGATCGAAGACCAGGATTGGGAACGCAGCTGGATGGACAACTTCCAGCCAATGCGTTTCGGCCAGCGCCTGTGGATCGTGCCGAGCTGGCACGCCGCACCGGAGCCTGGCGCCGTCAACCTGCTGCTGGACCCGGGCCTGGCGTTCGGCACCGGCACCCACCCCACCACTGCGCTGTGCCTGGAATGGCTGGACGGCCAGGACCTCACCGACTGCAACGTACTGGACTTCGGCTGCGGCTCGGGGATTCTGGCGATTGCCGCGCTGTTGCTGGGCGCCAAGCAAGCCGTGGGCACCGACATCGACGTGCAAGCCCTGGAAGCCTCCCGCGATAACGCGGGGCGCAACCACATTGCCGAGGACAAATTCCCGCTCTACCTGCCGGAGCAATTGCCCCAGGTGCAGGCCGACGTGCTGGTGGCCAACATCCTCGCCGGACCGCTGGTTGCCCTGGCGCCGCAACTGTCGAGCCTGGTCAAGCCGGGCGGCCGCCTGGCGTTGTCGGGCATCCTGGCCGAGCAAGGCGAGGATGTCGCCGCCGCTTACGCCGAGGATTTCGAACTGGACCCGATCGCCAATCGTGATGGTTGGGTACGCATCAGCGGTCGTCGGCGCTAGAATGAGCGCTTGCCTGAATCGGATGGCCGCATGACCGACAGTTTCGTCACCCAGTGCCCGCATTGCCAAGCCCGCTTTCGCGTCAGCCACGCCCAGTTGAGCGTGGCCCGTGGCGTGGTGCGCTGCGGCTCGTGCCTGCAAGTGTTCAACGCGGCTCGCCAGTTGCTGGAGCAACGCGCTCAAGCACCTGTAGCCGCACCTGCGCCGGAACCTGAACAACCGACCGCCGTCGAGGCAGCACCCGCGACGCCACGCGCCATCAGCCAGAAGCAGTGGACCGCCGAAGTACTGGACCTGGATAACCTGGACCTGGACGAAGAACTGGCCAAGCTGGAACGCCGTGAGATTCAGCATACTCAGCCATTGAACGCAGAGCGCCGCCAGGCGGGCGCTGACCGCCGGCAAAAAGACGCCCTCAGCGCCAGCCGCGACACCGCCAAGGCGGAGGAAGAAAAATGGGCCGCCAGCCTGTTCAGCGAACCGCCGGAAGAACGCGCCCAAGCCAATGACGCCGAACCACCCTCTGCGACCCGGCAGCGCACCGAACCGTCCATGTCGCATCCTATCGACGATCTGGATGATGAACCGCCGCTGAGTTCAGGCCCTGAGGATGAGGTTTTCGACCCGCCCGTGACGCCGGTCATCGACGAAGTGGAAGAGCCCGCGCCCGAAGAATCACAGCCGCGCCGCAAACAGGCACGGCCACAAGCAAGCGTTCACGACGACGTCCTCCAGGACCTGGAAGACGATCCGCTGCACCTTTATTCACAAAAACGTCCGTCAGGCTGGGGCCGTCGACTGCTCTGGCTGCTGCTGGTAGTAATCGCCGCCGGCGGCCTCGCCGGCCAGTACATCGCCTACCAATTCGACGACCTGTCGCGCCAGGATGCCTACCGCCCCTGGTTCCAGCAGTTGTGCCCGAAATTGGGATGTACGGTGCCATCACGGGTCGACATTGCTCATATCAAGAGCAGCAACCTGGTGGTGCGCAGCCACCCGGAATTCGCCGGAGCACTGGTGGTGGATGCGATCATCTATAACCGTGCAACGTTCTCCCAGCCGTTTCCGCTGCTGGAACTGCGTTTCGCGGACCTGAACGGCAACCTGATCGCCAGTCGTCGCTTCAAACCCGCCGAATACCTGAGCGGCGAGCTGGCCGGTGTGAGCGAAATGCCCTCGCAGACCCCCATCCACATCTCCCTGGACATCCTCGACCCAGGCAATAAAGCCGTGAATTACAGCCTGAGCTTTCACTCGCCCGAGTGAAGCGGTGCACAACCGAAGGTTTGGCGACGGATTATTGACTGCATCGCCGCCGACCAAACCGACGGCGATAAAGAAATAGCTGCTCAGATTTTATCCAATTCAGCCTTTATCCAGTCATCGAGAGCGGGTATCATGCCAACCCTTTTTCGAACTCTAATGATCCGGCCCCACAACAGGGAAGTCCTATGTCGGCGGTACGCATCGGCCCATACACATTGCAGAACGGCTTGATTCTCGCCCCAATGGCGGGCGTCACCGACCAGCCCTTTCGTCAGTTGTGCAAGCGTTTGGGCGCGGGTCTAGTAGTCTCGGAAATGGTCACCAGCGACATGAGCTTGTGGAATACCCGCAAATCGCGGATGCGCATGATCCACGAAGGTGATCCCGAGCCCCGCTCGGTTCAGATCGCCGGTGGTGATGCACAGATGCTGGCGGATGCGGCCCGGGCCAATGTGGAACTGGGTGCGCAGATCATCGATATCAACATGGGCTGCCCGGCCAAGAAGGTCTGCAACAAGGCCGCCGGTTCCGCGCTGTTGAAAGATGAGCAGTTGGTTGCCGAGATCCTGCAGGCCGTTGTTGGCGCAGTGGATGTGCCGGTCACGTTAAAGATTCGCACCGGCTGGGACCGGGACAACAAGAACGGCCTGACGGTGGCGAAGATCGCCGAACAGGCAGGAATTACAGCGCTGGCAGTGCATGGTCGCACCCGCGCCGACCTTTACACCGGTGAAGCCGAGTACGACACCATTGCCGCGATCAAGCAGGCGGTGTCGATGCCGGTCTTTGCCAACGGCGATATCGACTCAGCCGAGAAAGCCCGGCGCGTGCTGCACGCAACCGGTGCCGATGGCTTGTTGATTGGCCGGGCTGCCCAGGGGCGGCCGTGGATTTTCCGTGAGGTCGATCACTTTCTGCGTACCGGCGAAGTCTTGCCGGCACCGGAGCTGATCGAGGTGGAACGTATTCTGCTAGAGCATCTGGCCGCCCTGCACGCCTTCTATGGGGACGTGATGGGTGTACGCATTGCTCGCAAGCATGTCGGCTGGTATCTCGCAACCCTGCCGGGCGCCAGGGAGTTTCGCGCCCACTTCAATCGTTTGGATGATACGCAAGCACAGGTCACCACCGTTCGAGAGTACTTCAGCGAGCGCGAAAAGAGCCTGAGGACAGGGAACGGAGAGGGGGTGGCCGCATGACGATGATGACCGAGACTTTAGTGAGTGGAACAACACCCGTGAGCGACAACGTCAATTTGAAACAGCACCTCAACACACCGAGCGAAGAAGGCCAGACCCTTCGCGGGAGTGTCGAGAAGGCGCTGCACAATTATTTCGCCCACCTTGAGGGCGCTTCCGTCACGGACGTGTACAACCTGGTCCTCTCGGAAGTCGAGGCGCCCTTGCTCGAAAGCGTGATGAACTACGTCAAGGGCAACCAGACCAAAGCCAGTGAGCTGCTGGGCCTCAACCGGGGCACCTTGCGCAAAAAGCTCAAGCAGTACGATTTGCTGTAAGCATTCAATCAACCCAGAAAGGCGCCCGCGTAAAAACGGTCGCCTTTTTTGCTGACTCCTTTGCTTTTGATGGAAATTGAAATGACCGACCAGACTACCCGCCTTCCGATCCGCCGCGCCTTGATCAGTGTTTCTGACAAGACCGGGATCCTCGAATTTGCCCGGGAGCTGGAAGCTCTGGGTGTCGAAATCCTCTCCACGGGCGGGACCTTCAAACTGCTGCAGGACAACGGCGTGGCCGCAGTAGAAGTCGCGGACTACACCGGTTTCGCGGAAATGATGGACGGTCGGGTCAAGACCCTGCATCCGAAAATCCATGGCGGCATCCTCGGCCGTCGCGGTATCGATGACGCCATCATGAGCGAGCACGGCATCAAGCCGATCGACCTGGTTGCCGTCAACCTGTACCCATTCGAAGCCACCATCAACAAGCCAGGCTGCGACCTGCCGACCGCCATCGAAAACATCGATATCGGCGGCCCGACCATGGTGCGCTCGGCGGCCAAGAACCACAAAGACGTGGCCATCGTGGTCAACGCCGGCGACTACGGCCAAGTGCTGGAAAGCCTGAAAGCCGGTGGCCTGACCTACGCCCAGCGCTTTGACCTGATGCTCAAGGCGTTCGAACACACCGCCGCCTACGACGGCATGATCGCCAACTACATGGGCACCGTGAACCAGGCCGCGCAAACCCTGAGCACAGAAGGCCGCAGCCAGTTCCCGCGGACCTTCAACAGCCAGTTCATCAAGGCCCAGGAAATGCGCTACGGCGAGAACCCGCACCAGAGCGCGGCGTTCTACGTGGAAGCCAAGCCGGCCGAAGTGGGCATCGCCACCGCGACCCAACTGCAAGGCAAAGAGCTTTCCTACAACAACGTGGCCGATACCGACGCCGCGCTGGAATGCGTGAAGAGCTTCGTCAAGCCGGCCTGTGTGATCGTCAAACACGCCAACCCATGCGGCGTGGCCGTGAGCCCGGACGCAGAAGGCGGGATTCGCCAGGCGTATGAACTGGCCTACGCCACCGATACCGAATCGGCCTTCGGCGGCATCATCGCCTTCAACCGCGAACTGGATGCCGAAACCGCCAAGGCGATCGTTGATCGTCAGTTCGTCGAAGTGATCATCGCGCCAAGCGTGAGCGAAGAGGCACGTGCAATCGTTGCCGCCAAAGCCAACGTACGCCTGCTGGCCTGCGGCGAATGGTCGGCCGAACGAGCCGCTGCCTGGGACTACAAGCGCGTCAACGGCGGCTTGCTGGTACAGAGCCGCGACATCGGCATGATCAGCAGCGCCGACCTGAAAGTGGTGACCCAGCGCGCCCCGACCGAACACGAGATCAACGACCTGATCTTCGCCTGGAAAGTGGCCAAGTACGTCAAGTCCAACGCCATCGTCTACGCCAAGAACCGCCAGACCATCGGTGTCGGCGCTGGCCAGATGAGCCGTGTGAACTCGGCGCGTATCGCCGCGATCAAGGCCGAACATGCCGGCCTGCAGGTTGCCGGTTCGGTGATGGCCTCCGACGCATTCTTCCCGTTCCGTGACGGTTTGGACAACGCCGCGAAAGCCGGTGTAACCGCCGTGATCCAACCGGGCGGCTCGATGCGCGATGCCGAAGTGATTGCCGCGGCCGATGAAGCCGGCATTGCCATGGTCTTCACCGGCATGCGCCACTTCCGTCACTGATCGATCGTTCCCACGCTCCGCGTGGGAACGCAGCCTGGGACGCTTCGCGTCCCAAAGCGTGACGCTTCGCGTCACAAGAGGCATTCCCACGCAGAGCGTGGGAACGATGACCCAAACGAGGTTTTTGAAATGAATGTTTTGATCATTGGCAGCGGTGGCCGTGAACACGCCCTGGCTTGGAAAGTTGCCCAGGACCCACGCGTTCAGAAAGTCTTCGTGGCCCCCGGCAACGCCGGCACCGCGATTGAAGCCAAGTGCGAAAACGTCGCCATCGACGTGCTGGCCCTTGAGCAACTGGCCGACTTCGCCGAAAAGAACGTCGCCCTGACCATCGTCGGCCCGGAAGTCCCGCTGGTTGCAGGCGTCGTGGATCTGTTCCGCAGCCGTGGCCTGGACTGCTTCGGCCCAACCGCCGGCGCGGCCCAACTGGAAGGCTCCAAGGCGTTCACCAAGGATTTTCTGGCTCGCCACAAGATCCCGACCGCCGACTACCAGAACTTCACCGAGATCGAGCCGGCCCTGGCTTACCTGCGTGAAAAAGGTGCACCGATCGTGATCAAGGCCGATGGCCTGGCCGCCGGCAAAGGCGTGATCGTTGCCATGACCCTGCAGGAAGCCGAAGACGCCGTGCGCGACATGCTCGCCGGCAACGCCTTCGGTGAGGCCGGCTCGCGCGTCGTCATCGAAGAATTCCTCGATGGCGAAGAAGCCAGCTTCATTGTGATGGTCGACGGCAAGAACGTATTGCCAATGGCCACCAGCCAGGACCACAAACGCGTCGGCGACGGCGACACTGGCCCGAACACCGGCGGCATGGGTGCGTACTCCCCTGCCCCAGTGGTCACCAGCGAGGTGCACCAGCGTGTCATGGACCAGGTGATCTGGCCGACCGTGCGCGGCATGGCCGACGAAGGCAACGTGTACACCGGTTTCCTGTACGCCGGCCTGATGATCGACAAAGCCGGCAACCCGAAAGTCATCGAGTTCAACTGCCGTTTCGGCGATCCGGAAACCCAGCCGGTGATGTTGCGCCTGCAATCGAGCCTGGTGCTGCTGGTGGAAGCCGCCCTGGCCCAGGCGCTGGACAAGGTTGAAGCGCAGTGGGACCCTCGCCCGAGCGTCGGCATTGTGCTGGCGGCCGGTGGCTATCCTGCCGACTACGCCAAGGGCGATGTGATTGAAGGCCTGGACGCGGCAGCTGCGCTGGAAGGCAAGGTGTTCCACGCGGGCACCGCGCTCAAGGATGGCAAAGTCGTGACCGCAGGTGGCCGCGTGCTGTGCGCCACGGCAATGGGCGCCAGTGTCGACGCGGCGCAACAACAGGCATACAAGCTGGCGGCGAAAATCGACTGGAAAGGCTGTTTCTACCGTACGGACATCGGCTATCGCGCCATTGCCCGTGAACGTGGCCAGAACAGCTGAGCCGCTACTCTCCAGTAGCTATCCGTTCGGTTAGGTAAGGGCCTTCGGCCCTTGCCCTACACATGTCGCCCCGCGCATAGTTAACCCATGCATCACGTGCATCAACCTACGAAGGGATTTCGCCGTGCGCTGGCTCAGGATCGCCATAGGTTTCACCGTCAGCCTGCTGACACTGCTCTGCTTGTTCCCGGCCCAGGCCGCGGCGCAAGGCAGTGGTTGGGCGGTATTACTTGATGAACAGGCCGACCTGCAACTGAGCGACATCCGCTCCTCACGCTACACCAATCAATTCAGCCCCATCGAACTGGACCGGATTACCGCTGCGCAACCGGACGGCGCGTTGTGGGTGCGCTTCAGGCTGCAACCCGGCAAGCACGAGCAAGTGCTGCGGGTGTTTGCCCCGGACTTGTCCCATCTGAGCCTGTATGTGCTGGACGGCGACACTCTGGTGGAACAACAGACCACCGGCACCCGTCAACCCCAGGTTGAAAGGCCACTACCCAGCAGCGATTTCATGCTGCCGATGCCCCAGAGCCCCAAACCGCTCGACGTCTACCTGCGCCTGGTGTCGGAGCATGAGCTGCGCCCCTATATCACCCTGGAGCCGGCCGTACTGGCGGCGGCCGACCAGCACCAGACGCTGATCTACGGGCTGCTGTTCGGCGTCCTCTTGATGCTGATCCTGCACAACCTCACGCGCTTCGCCTACCACCGCTCGCGGAGCAGCCTCTGGCTGGCCGCCTGCGAGTTCCTGTTGATGCTCAGCCTGCTGCTGTTGCTCAACCTGATCGGGCCCTGGCTGCCGAACTGGCAAGCCATCCAGACGCCCGGCGCCTACCTCGCGCTATTGCTGACCGCCCCCTGCGGGCTGATGTTTGCCTACCGCTTCTTCATGCCGCTGGGCCCACATCCGCTGAACAAATTGTTGATGGCGGACATCCTGTTCATCGTGCTGTGCGGCCTGCTGCTGTTGTTCGTCAACACCTTGCCGCTGAACATCATTACCTATGCCCTGGTCGCCCTGGCCGGGTTGAGCATGCTGTTTATCTCGGCCTACCACTGGCAGAAAGGCTATCGCCCGGCACGCTTGTTCGTGGCGGCCATGGTGGTGTTCAACCTCGGCACGCTGATCATCCTGCCGGCCCTGCTCGGCCTGACACTGGTAGCACCGCAGGGTTTGATCGTCACCCTGCTGAGCTTTATCTGCCTCAGTGGCCTGCTGATGAGCCTGGCCCTGGGCGAGCGCCAGCGTGCAATTGTTGAAACCCGTTTCAGCCTCAGCCGCGACCTGGCCGCCAGCAACGCCGAGATCGCGGCCAAGGCCGAGTTCCTGGCGAAGATCAGCCACGAAATCCGCACCCCCATGAACGGTGTGCTGGGCATGACCGAATTGCTGCTGGGAACGCCGTTGTCGGTCAAACAGCGGGACTACGTGCAGACCATCCACAGCGCAGGGAATGAGCTGCTCACGCTGATCAACGAGATCCTCGATATCTCCAAGCTGGAGTCCGGGCAGATCGAGCTCGATGATGTGCAGTTCGACCTCAACGCACTGATTGAAGATTGCTTGAGTATCTTCCGCGCCAAGGCCGAGCAGCAAAATGTCGAACTGATCAGTTTTATCCAGCCCCAGGTGCCTCGTGTGATCAGTGGCGACCCGACACGTCTGCGCCAGGCAGTGTTGAGCCTGCTGGAAAACGCCCTGCAGAAAACCGACGAAGGCGAAGTGCTGATCGTCGTCGCCCTGGACGAGCGCAGCCCCAAGCCGCGCCTGCGCATTGCCGTGCAAGACAGCGGCGTCCCCATGGACGCCATCGAGCGCGATGCCCTGCTGCACAGCGAACTGCACAGCAAGAACTTCCTCTCGGCCACCCGTTTGAGTGGCCATCTGGGCCTGGTCATCGCCCGCCAACTGATCCTGCTGATGAACGGCGAGTTCGGCATCAAGAGCAGCAGCCATCAGGGCAGCACCCTGTGGTTGACCCTGCCGCTGGACCCGGAACGTCTCGAACACCCGACCTCCGACCTCGATGGCCCGCTCAAGGGCGCACGGGTGCTGGTAGTGGACGACAACGACACCTGTCGCAAAGTGCTGGTGCAGCAATGCTCGGCCTGGGGCCTGAACGTGAGTGCCGCGCCCTCCGGCAAAGAGGCCCTGGCCTTGTTGCGCACCAAGGCACATCTGCGCGATTACTTCGATGTGGTGCTGCTGGACCAGAACATGCCGGGCATGACCGGCATGCAGCTGGCGGCAAAGATCAAGGAAGACCCGAGCCTGAACCACGACATCCTGCTGATCATGCTCACCGGCATCAGCAATGCGCCGAGCAAGATCATCGCGCGCAATTGCGGGATCAAGCGCATTCTCGCCAAGCCAGTGGCCGGGTATACGCTCAAGACCACCCTGGCCGACGAGCTGACGCAGCGCAGCAAAGGCAACGTGCCGCCACGCCCCGTCCTCAGTGCCCCGGCAGCCATCACCGTACCTGCCGATTTCCGCATCCTGGTGGCTGAAGACAACAGCATCTCCACCAAGGTGATCCGTGGCATGCTCGGCAAGCTCAACCTCAACCCGGACACCGCCAGCAACGGCGAAGAAGCGCTGGAGGCCATGAAAGCCCAGCGTTACGACCTGGTCCTGATGGACTGTGAGATGCCGATCCTCGATGGCTTCTCGGCGACCCAGCAACTGCGTGCCTGGGAAGTCAGCCACCAGCGCATCCGTACGCCGGTCGTGGCGCTGACGGCGCACATTCTGTCGGAACACAAAGAACGCGCACGCCTGGCCGGGATGGATGGGCATATGGCCAAGCCGGTGGAGTTGTCGCAGTTGCGTGAGTTGGTGGAATACTGGGTGGCGCAGCGTCAACAGCGCCCGGAACACGCCCCCTCCTGAGAAATTTGTAGTGAGCGGGCTTGCCCCGCGCTGGGTGGCGAAGCCGCCCCAATAACAACGCCGCAGTGTTTCAGAAAGACCGAGGTGTCTGGTTTTAGGGCGGCTTCGCCACCCAGCGCGGGCAAGCCCGCTCACTACAAAGCCCCTTGCAGATTTGGTGTGTGTCGCCTGATAGACTCCACACACTTTCTCCACCACGAGCCACTCACATGCTCCACGTGTTATTCAGCGTCTACCTGAAAATGCTGGTGCTCTACAGCCCGTTCTTCGTGCTGTCCTGTTTTATCAGTCTTACCCGGGGTTATTCCAGCAAGGAGCGTCGGCGCCTGGCGTGGAAAGTGGCGCTGGCCACACTGGTGTCGAGCGTGCTGCTCTACCTGTTCGGCCGCGTGATTTTCAGTGTCTTCGGCATCACGGTGGATGCCTTCCGCATCGGCGCCGGTAGCGTACTGTTCATTTCCGCCCTGGGCATGGCCCAGGGCAAGTCGGCGGTACAGGCCGACAATGTGCAGCAGGACGTGACCATCGTACCGCTGACCATCCCCCTCACGGTCGGCCCCGGTACGATCGGCGCCCTGCTGGTGATGGGCGTGAGCCAGCCGCATTGGGATGACAAGATCATGGCCATCCTCAGCATCGCCCTGGCCAGCCTCACGGTCGGTGTGGTGCTGTATTTGTCCAACCGCATCGAACGCATTCTTGGCGACCAGGGCTTGCAGATTGTCAGCCGGCTGATGGGGCTGTTCGTCTGCGCGCTGGCCGCGCAGATCATCTTTACCGGCGTGCGCGGTTACCTGGTGCCCTAGATGCGGTACTTGGCGATCGCCAGTTGCACCTTGTCTCCCGCACTCTCGCGCATCAGCTGAAGGGTCTTTTCGTTGACCACCGTGGTGTTCAGCACCAGGCAGGTCTGCCCGCTGAAAGCCTCGAACGAGGAGCTGTCCCACTCCAGGAAGGGCAAGCCCACCTGTTTATCCACGCCACGGGTGCTGTAGGTCACCAGCACCATCATCAATCCACCCTCTGTTTGCGCACAGGACGCCAGGCCAAAATCACCGCCCTGATGCACGGAGCTATTGCGTTTGAACAACTCGAACGACGCCGGCGTCTGCTTCAACGCCTCCAATGCATCGGCCGCCAGTTTCGGCAGCGCAGTGAGCAGCGGCCCGGACAAGGCACTCGACGCCAGCATGCCGGCGATGAGGTTCAGCGCCGCCAATTGCACGGTCAGGCCCTTGCCCATGCGTGAGACCCGCTCGAAGCTGCTGCGCACCGGCAACCACCCCAGGCTGACCATCACCTTGATGAATTCGTCGTACCAATCCTCGGTTCCACGGTGCACTTTCAGCACATCGCTGACGTAGCTGCTGGCCAGCAAATAGCTTTTACGCACGTACTCCCTGTTCAGGCCGGACAAGCCTTCGGCAAACGAGATGACGCCATTGTTGACCACGGCTGCATTGAAGTCGTCCTCGGCGTCCTGCGGTAAAGCCGCCTGCCTGGCTGATGCTCCCGGCAGTTTGTAGGCAGCAATCAACTTGCGCCGTTTTGTACTGCTGATCCCTCTGTGATGTCGCTCCATTTTGATTCTCCACAAGCACCCCAACTCGGGGCTTATGTCCACCCTAGTCCACGGGCTGATAGGCTTTCCAGACGCTATAAATCCCTTGGCCCAACCCGGCGAAGCGCGCTGCCCAGCAATCACGCCGCGTGACGGGCAGGCTTACGGATTTCGTCGCAGAAAAAAGAAAAAGCCCCGAACGACGCCAGGAAAATCCCTGGGTCATTCGGAGCTTTCCGGCGACCAATAAAGCGTTTTCAGGAGGCGGGCTTTTCGCCGTACCAACGCGGTGTATATACCCATTGACCGCCACCGGCACGCGGGAATGTGCAGGTAGTGGACGAGCCGACCAACACCATGGTGCGCATGTCCACCTGCTCCGGCGTCAGTTGCCCCAACGTGGTGACACGCAGGGTCTGGCCCGGACGACCGATATCGCGCCCCAGCACCACGGGCGTTTCAGGCGTGCGGTGCAGTGCCACGATTTCCAGTGCACGCCCCAGCTGCCACGGCCGTGAGCGGGAGATCGGATTGTAGAACGCCAGCGCCAGATCGGCCTGGGACGCGAGATCCAGGCGTTTTTCGATGATCGACCACGGTTTGAGGTTGTCCGACAGCGACATCACGCAGAAGTCATGACCCAACGGCGCCCCCGCCTGGGCGGCGGTGGCGAGCGAGGCCGAGACACCCGGCAGGATTTGCAGGTCGACCTGATGCCACGTCGGGTCGGTGGACTCGTGCAAAGCCTCGATCACCGCGGCGGCCATGGCGAACACGCCCGGGTCGCCGGACGACACCACCACCACCGAGCGCCCCTGGGCCGCCAGCTCGAAAGCGTGGCGCGCGCGCTGCATTTCTTCGCGGTTATCGGTGCAGTGCTGCACCTGATCGTCACGAAACGGGCCGGCCATGCGCACGTAGGTTTCATAACCCAGCACGTCGGTGCAACGCGCCAGTTCAGCCTTGACCGCCGGCACCATCAACTCGGCTGCGCCAGGGCCCAGGCCGATCACAGCAAGGCGGCCACGCACCCGGCCGACTTGCGACAGGTCCAATGGTTGCTCGGCGACATCGATGACGATATCGGCATCGCGGCCGGCACTGACGAAACGCAGCGGTACACCCAGCTCCAACGCCGCTGCGTGCAACGACGCTTCAGCCATGTGCGTATCGCTGGCCAGCAGGCACGCCAGGGATTGCACGGCGATACCCGCCTCACGCAGCGCCGTGCGCACACGCTCAGCCAGTTGTGCACCTGGCTTGCAGGTCACGCTCACGTTCTTCGGATAAATCAGCAACTCATCGGGCGCTGGGCTGCGCTCGGCATTGCCCACGTGAATCGCCAGGCGTGCCTGTGCGTCCTGGGGCAGGTTGGCCTGGTCCAACCACGGCGCTACGCCCTCGATGCGTACCCTTTCACCGGCCAGCAGGTCGGAAACGAAGCGCTTGCCCAGCTCCAGATCCGCCAACTCATAGCCCTTGGGCGGGTTGAGCAGGCAAGTGCCGAAACGCAGCTCGCCACTGGTGGTAATCGCAGCGGCCACCTGCAGCGCAGCGCCAATGTCGCGTGCCATGACGTTCACGCCGCCCAGCCCGCCGAGCAGCGGCACCACGGCGCTACCGTCTTCGGCAACCGCCAGCACGGCGGGTTCTTCGCCCTTTTCCAGCAGCAGCGGCGCCAGGGTGCGGATCACAATGCCGGCGGCGCACAGCGCAATCAGCGGCGTGCCTTGTTGATAGAGCTGGCGCAGGGTCGTACCGAACTCACTGTAGACCCGGTCGGCGCCGTCGACCCGAGCCGCCAGGCCGTAGATCAAGGCGCCGGGGTACACCTGCTGGATCTTGCGCGCAGTGGCCAGGCTGCCCTGGCCGAGGATGACAATCGCCGGGCTCATCAACCTTGCCACCGTTCACCGGGTACGATGATCAACGAAAAGTACGGCGACGAAGCAGGATCAACCTGATCCAGCGGTACGATCTTCTGGTTGGCCATGGTCGCGCGCTCCACATACAGCGCACGCTTGGCCAGGCCGAGCTCTTCGAGCACCTGGCGCACCTTGGGAAAGTTGCGCCCCAGCTTCATGATCACCGCGGCGTCGGCGTCCGCCAGGCGGCGCTTGAGATCGTCGTGGGGCAACACGCCCGAAAGCACCGACAAGCTCTGGTTGCGATACACCAACGGCGCGCCGAGCACCGACGCACCACCGAGCATCGAACACACCCCCGGAATGACCTGGGCTTCATAGCGTTCGGCCAGGCGGTCGTGCAGGTACATGTAGGAGCCATAGAAGAACGGGTCGCCTTCGCAGATCACCGCCACGTCGCGGCCGGCGTCCAAGTGCACGGCCACGTCGACACTGGCGGCGTCGTAGAAATCGCTGATGACCTGTTCATAGGACATCGGTGCCGGCAGCACCTCGGTGGTCACCGGGTACACCAACGGCATCAGGGTCTGTTGCGGCACCAGGTGGTCTTCGATGATGCCGAAGGCGTTGCCCTTCTTGCCCTTGGCCACGAAGTAAGCCACCACCGGCGACTCGCGCAGCAGGCGCAGGGCCTTGAGGGTGATGAGTTCCGGGTCACCGGGGCCGACGCCCAGGCCGATCAAACGTCCGCGTGCCTGCATTATTCGACCTCCGTGGCCAAGGCGTTGACCGCAGCGGCAGCCATCGCACTGCCGCCCAGGCGGCCCTGCATGATCACAAAGGGCACGCCACGACTATCGGCTGCAAGCATGGCCTTGGATTCGGCAGCGCCGACAAACCCCACCGGGAAACCCAGGATCAATGCCGGTTTCGGGGCGCCGGCGTCGAGCATTTCCAGCAAGTAGAACAAGGCCGTCGGCGCGTTGCCGATCACCACCACGCTACCTTCCAGGTGCGGGCGCCACAGCTCCAGGGCGGCAGCGGAACGGGTGTTGCCCAACTCCCGCGCCAATTGCGGCACGCTGTCGTCGCGCAGGGTGCAGATCACGGGGTTATTGGCCGGCAGGCGTGCTCGGGTCACGCCTTCGGAGACCATTCGCGCATCACACAGAATCGGCGCGCCAGCGGCCAACGCAGCGCGCCCGGCCTGGCCCGCGCCTTCGGAAAACTGCAGGCCGTCGATTGCCTCGACCATGCCGCACGCATGAATCACGCGCACCGCGAGTTTTTCCAGGTCGGCCGGGATGCGGTCCAACTTGGCTTCCGCGCGAATAATGGCAAAGGAGTTGCGATAGATCTCCTGACCGTCGCGGATGTAATCAATCATCGGTGTTGCTCCGTGGGCGGGCGCGTAGCAAGGCGCCCGTCGCTTCAATGGAAAGGTTGTGCGCGTGCAGCCGGCCGAAACCGGGTTGGGCTGGATCACGAAAATAGAGGTCGTAGTGGCCCGGGCTTACCGCCAGCAGCGTGACCGGCGCGGTGTGCGCGGCGGCGCAGGAACGCGGGCAGCCGGACAGGTGCACGTCATGGCCGGGGTGCAACGCGGCGAGTTGCACCGCGTCAGCCTTGGTGTCGGCCAGGGCTTTGCCGCAGCCGCTGGAGCCGGTGCAGGCGATCATGCGCGCCAGGGGCTGCTCGATAGAACAGAGAAAGCCCAACTGCGCCAGGCGTTGGGTCACTGCGTGCGGCTTTTCGACGTAGGGCAGTAGCACGCCTTGCCAAGGCGTGAAACGCAAGGTGCCGTCGCCGTACTCGTTGGCCAGTTGCGCAGCGCCTTTGAGCATCGTCGAATCCAGGCGGCCCAACGGGGCGATAGCCGCGACGTAGAACTGGTTCTTTTGCTCCTGCGGATAGGTTCCGAGGTGCAGCAACGCACCGCTGGGCGGGCGTTTGAAACCGTCGGTGGGCAGCAGCGGCAGGTTGAGACGGCCCAGCACACTCTCCACGGGCAGATGGCGCATGCGGGTTTGCGCAGGGCTCGCCAGATCGAGGAACGCTTCCAGGACCGCCACCACCAGGGCATGGCCCTGCTCCAGCGGTACGGCGCCCAACGGTGCATTCAGCCCAGGGCAACCAGCCAGGCCGAACGCGAGCAGCGTCTGGCCGTCGCGTACAAACGCCGACAGCCACAGATCGTGATGATGTTCGAGCATCGCCAGGGCTTCGCCACCATCCAGCTGCACCGCGAACTTGGCCGACAGCTCATGGAAGCGCGGGTGGCTTTGCAAGGTGGCGAGAATCTGGTCGGCCAACGGGCGAGTGTCGAACAGCATTTGCGGGTCGATACCGGCGCTGGGACTGAGCATCAGGTTGCGCACGTCGTCGCCGCCGGCGTTGCGGGGGCCAAGACCTGCGGCCAGCAGCGTCGCAATCAGCGCTTCCTGGTCGGCACCGATTCCGCGAATCTGCAGGTTGGCGCGGTTGGTCGCCTCGATCACCCCACCGGCATAGGCCTGGGCCGCGTCTGCCACGGCGCCGGCTTGGGCGGCGGTGATTGAACCGCCCGCCAGTTTGACCCGGCAAATGCCGCCATCCAGCGCCTGGACAATACGCAGCAACCCCGGACAAGCCGAGGGGCGCAAGGTATTCACAGCGGGCGTTGGGTTCACGGGGCTACCGGTTGACGGGTCAAGGCGCGGTATTATGCCTGCTTTGTCCGGCGGCATGAAAAGCCTGCCCGTCGGATGTCGTTCAAGGAATTGATATGTCGCCCTGGCTGACGGTTGTAGGCATCGGTGAAGACGGTTTCAAGGGGCTGGGCAGAAATGCCCGGCATGCCCTGTTGCGCGCCACGCGGATCATCGGCGGCCAGCGCCAGCTGGACCTGTTGCCGGTATGCATTCGGGGTGAGCGCCAAGTGTGGCCAAGCCCGTTTTCCCTGGAGCCGGTGCTGGCTCGGCGTGGCGAACCGGTGTGCGTGCTGGCCAGCGGCGATCCGATGTTCTATGGCGTGGGCGCAAGCCTGGCGCGGCAGGTGCCGGCGGCAGAGTTGCTGATAGTGCCGGCGCCGTCGTCGGTGTCGCTGGCGGCGGCGCGATTGGGCTGGCCATTGCAGGAAGTGGTGACGTTATCCGTGGTGGCCCGGCCCTTGGCGGCGCTGAATATGCACTTGGCCAGCGGCGTGCGGTTGCTGGTGTTGAGCAACGACGGTCGCAGCCCTGCTGCGATCGCCTCGTTGCTGGCTGAATCCGGGTTCGGGCCCAGCCGGTTGAGCGTGTTTGAACACCTGGGCGGCGCGGACGAGCGGCGTATCGACGGTTTGGCGGCTGATTGGCAACAGGCTTCAGTCGCCGATTTGAACCTGGTCGCCATCGACTGCGTAGCCTCCTGCGCAACACCCCGCCTGTCACGCCTGGCGGGCCTGCCCGATTCCGCCTTCAAGCACGACGGTCAATTGACCAAGCGCGACGTGCGCGCCATCACCCTGGCCCGCCTCGCGCCGGTGCCCGGTGAACTGCTGTGGGACGTGGGCGCGGGCAGCGGCTCCATTGGTATCGAATGGATGCGTGCGCACCCCAGTTGCCGTGCGCTGGCGATTGAAGCGGATGAAGGTCGCCAGGGCCTGATCGAACACAACCGCGATGCGCTGGGCGTGCCTGGGCTGCAACTGGTTCGCGGCAAGGCGCCCGAGGCGTTACGCGGCCTGGAGGCACCGGACGCGATCTTCATCGGCGGCGGCGTCACCCGCGACGGCGTGCTCGAGACCTGCTGGCAACAGCTGCGGCCTGGCGGAAGGCTGGTCGCCAACGCCGTGACCCTGCAAAGCGAAATGACCTTGATGAACTGGCGCGCCCAGCATGGCGGCGAGCTGACCCGTGTCCATGTGGCACAGGCACAGCCGCTGGGCGAGTTCGATACTTGGCGCCAGGCGTTGCCGATTACCTTGCTGGACGTGGTCAAGCCGCAATGAAACGCATCTTGCTGCTGGGCGGCGTGACCGAGGCGCTGGCTATTGCGCGGACTCTGGGGCCGGAGCATATCTACAGTCTGGCCGGGGTGGGCCGCGTGCCGACCGACCTCACATGCCAGGTGCGGGTTGGCGGCTACGGCGGGGCCGAGGGCTTGGCGGCGTTTGTTCGGGACGAGGGAATTGGCCTGATTCTCGACGCGACCCACCCCTACGCGGCGCAGATCAGCCGCAATGCCGCCGAGGCTGCACAGTTGAGCGGCATCCCATGCTGGGCGCTGCGGCGTCCGGCATGGCAGCCGCAGGCCGGGGATGATTGGCGCGAGGTCAGCGACTGGGCCGACTTGATCGCCGCCCTGAAACCCTTCAAGCGCCCCCTGTTCACATTGGGCCGCGAACCGTTGCAGCACCTCGATGAAATCCCGGTTGACCAGTTCTGGACACTGCGCGCGCTGGATGGGTATCCGGGGAATGAGCGGTGTGAGGTGATCGGCGCGCGTGGGCCGTTTTTGATTGAGGACGAACACGAGTTGTTTGAACGGCGCGCGATTGATGTGTTGATCAGCAAGAACAGCGGTAGCGCAGCGACGGAGCCGAAGCTGGAAGTGGCGCGGGAGCGTGGGCTACCGGTGTTGGTGTTGAAGCGGCCGGTGTTGGCTGCGGTGGACCGCGAGTTCCTGTCGCCCGCTGAAACAATCGATTCGTTGGCAGATTTCATTCGGTAGATCAGGATCATTCGCCACCCTCTATCCAATCTGTTTGTTACCTCAAGGGACGGCGATGAACCCACAATACGAAGTGCTAAACTCCAGCAGCAGTTCAAGCCAGGCCCAACGCTATCCAGGAGCTGACATGATAGAAGTTAAAGACGCCGTTAAAGTTGCGAAAGCAGCAGCAAACGATTTTCTCGGGCAGGAAATGGCGTTGAACGATTTAATGCTTGAGGAAGTAGAACTCGACCCAAATAGCAACACATGGGCAATAACACTAGGCTTCAACGTCCCAAACCCGAATAGACTCCAGAGAATTGGCGCCGCTCTTTCCGGAGAAATATTTTCAAGAAAATACAAGACTTTCATCATTGATGCGCAGACTGGCGAATTCCGCTCCATGAAGATCCGCGAAATATGATGGACACCTACATCAAGCAATATCGAAGAAAAGGAATCATAGTCGACACCAACTTGTTACTGCTGGCACTGATAGGAGGAACGGCCAGCATCGTGGAGTTCAAGAGAACACGCGGCTACAGCCATGAAGACTATCAACTTTTGCTAAAAGTGATTGATCAGTTCGAAAAGCTGGTTTCAACCCCTCACATTCTCGCTGAAGTCAGCAACCTGACGAATGGACTTTATGGGAGCAAGCTTCACGACTTCTATGCAACGTTAAAGAACTCACTTTCAACAATAATCGAGATTCACCATCCAGCCCTGGATATAAGTCGTGACTATGAACTGTCACCCTATGGCCTTACCGACGTCGGCATTGTTGCCGCAGCAAAAGATAATTACCTGGTGTTGACTGACGACCTTAGAGTCGCGGGGTTTGCTCATCAGCACTGCGTAGATGTCGTCAACTTCAACCATATACGAGAAGCCAGCTGGGAGGTCTGAGACCTGCCACACGATCATTCCCACGCATAAGCGCAGGAACGATCATTTATCGAACTGTTAACGACCCGCGGCTGCCGCCTGCCCTGCACCTTCGTGAACCCTTTCAGCGAGCAACTGCGCCAGCTCAATCAACTGCGCAACACCCAGCAATTCCTCACGTGGTGCACCTTCCAGGTTAAAGGCAATGTCGCAACTCAATGCATTGGCCGAGGCGAGTGTTTCGCTGAGGTTGACCAACAGGTCTTCGGTGCTGATTTCATCGGCCACGGTGAAGAGCCGGATGGGGGGATTTGGGGTGGGTTTAATCATTGTGAAGCTCCTTAGAAAAGTGGAGCTGCCACTGATTCGCCGCGACGCGAGGGGGTGGCAGCTGTACGCAGGTTCGCGGACCGGTCCTAAGGCAACCCGGCATACCCGAAGGTATCCCGCGCACAGCCACCATTGCGCCGCACAGTAGACGATAAAAAAGCATCAACTGAAAGCAGACGATAGCGCTTTTGCTCTTAGAAAATCCGGGCCGCGACGCCCGACTGCTGGGTTCACAGCGGTGTACGGAGACTAGAGATCGAGTGTCCTAGGGGCAACCTCAAAGACTTGTCGGATATTTCCATTTGTACGAATAACCAGCGGGACCGTCACCGATTGCACTCCTCGCCTTGAAGCCGAATCCCCCTACAAACACTTCCGAACCAGCCGGCTGGTTCAGCCAAAAGCCACCGCTCTAACCTCCCCTCTCGCGGTTTCGCACCAGCATCCGCGATGGGGATGCACTGATTTTGCAGTGCGTCGCACTTGTCATGCTGTATCCCAAGGAATACGATCCGAGATGATCCGTTTCAAGAGATCCGCCGAGTTTCAGGAGTGGTTTCATTCGTTGCGCGATAACCCCGCCCGTGGACGCGTACTGACAAGATTAGATAACGCAACGATGGGCAACTTCGGAGACTGCGAAACCGTTGGAAATGGCGTATCGGAAATGCGCATCCACTATGGCCCGGGATACCGGGTTTACTTCATGCGCATAGGTGAGGTGGTTTACCTGCTGTTGATAGGAGGCGATAAATCAACGCAACAGCGCGACATTCAGCGTGCGAAACAAATTGCAGATGAGTTTAGAAAAAAAGGAGTGGTCCATGACTGAATTTAAAGATTTCGACATAGCCGAATACCTCAAGACCCCCGAGGACATGGCCGAGTATCTTGAAGCCTCTTTCGAGGAGGATTCAGGTGACGGATTGCTGATTCGTTCAGCCCTTAATCACATCGCTCGCGCCCAAGGCATGACCCAAACCGCCCGCGACGCCGGCCTCGGACGCGAAAGCTTGTACAAAGCCCTTTCCAGCACTGGCAATCCCGAATTCGCGACTATCATGAAAGTCATGAAAGCGCTGGGGCTGAAGCTCCACGCCAGCGCTCGCTGATAGCACTGCGACACCAAACCACACCGCCCCTTTTTACTTATCCCCCCCGATCAGGCTAAATACCCGCCTGATCGTTAAACCCCTACGGATTGTCCGCCATGGCCCGTCAACGCTTTGCAATTGTGTGGATCGCCTGCCTTGCAGTGCTGTTCAACGCCTTTGCCATGCCGATGGCCGGGGCGATGCAACAGTCCCAGGACCCCGTGCAGCAATTGCTGTGGGGCAGTTTCTGCTCCTCCAATGGCGCCAGCCTGAAGACCATTGCCCTGGGCAAACTGGAGATTCCGGCGCCGCAGCAGGACGATCATTCCGCCATGCAGCACTGCTGGTGTTGCTCGGGCTCGGCGCCGTTGGTGGCGCTGCCGGGGCATGTGCCGCAGTTGTATGTCACCCGGTTCGACGCCGCGCAGAGCTTGCCGGCGCCCCGAGTGCAAACCCCAACCCCGCGCCAGCAATGGCCCAGCCTAAACCCTCGCGCCTCTCCAACGGCCTGATGTCTTCGCAAGTGAACTGCGTTTAGAACCGTTCTGGAGAACTGCCATGCTCAAATCTTCCCTGCTTCTGGCTGCGTTGCTGTTGCCGGTGTTCAGTGCCGCCAACGCCGAGGACTACAAGGCCGGCGACTTGCTGGTCAGCCAACCCTGGTCCCAGGAGTTGCCGCCCAATGCGCCGACCGTCGCGGCGTATTTTGTGATTCATAACACCGGTGAAACGCCGGACCGCCTGCTCAGCGTGCAAACGCCGGTGGCGGACAAGGCCGAGCTGCATGAGCATGTGATGCAGGGCGACTTGATGAAGATGCAGCAAGTACCCAGCGTGGCAGTGCCGGCCAAGGGCGAGCTGACCTTCGCACCGATGGCCTATCACGTGATGTTGCTGGGGCTCAAAGACCGCAGCCTGTTGACCGATGGCAAGCAGTTCCCACTGGTATTGACCTTCGAAAAAGCCGGCAAGGTGCAGGTACAGGTCTCGGTGCAGAAAGCACCGCCAATGGCCGGCCACGAGCATAAGCACGCCCAATAGGCTGACGCGCAATGGGCGCCCCTCGCGCCAGGCTATCGGTACACCGCCGCGTGAAGCGCGGCAGTTGGATCAGCCTGTTCGCCATGTTGATGATCTTTATCGGTCCGCTGATCTCTCAAGCGATGCCGATGGATCATCACGCCGGTATGTCGATGAGCATGCCGATGGAGCATGGCCAAGCCCATCATAAAAAAGCACCTGACGAACACCACGCACTCTGGGCCAAGTGCGGCTATTGCGACCTGCTCTTCAGCTGCCCGGCGCTGCCCGGCGGCGTTTCGCCGGTGCTGCTCGAGACCCCGCCGCCCGCCAACGCCCTCACCCCCGCCACGCGCCTGGGCCATGCCCGGCAGAGCATCTTCCCCGGCGCCCGCAGCCGCGCCCCACCCATCCCTGCGTAAGCGCACCAAGCACCGTTACTTCACCCCGGCCGACTTTAGACAGACAGCCGCAGGCTGCTGGCCGTGTTGTTTACGAATGATTGATGGAATTTTTCATGTCCAGGTTTTCTGCTGACTCCCGTTTGGGATGCTCCCCCGTTTTCGCCGTTCTGTGCGGCGCACTGCTGGTTCCACAGGCCCATGCCGACGAGCACGAGTTGAGCCCTACCGTGATCACCGCGATCGCGCCGAGCTCGCCGCTGACGGTCATCACCAACCCGAAAGACCCGCGCCAACCGGTGCCCGCCAGCGACGGTGGCGACTACCTCAAGACCATCCCCGGCTTTGCCCTGGTGCGCAATGGCGGCACCAATGGCGACCCGGTGCTGCGCGGCATGTTCGGCTCGCGCCTGAACATCCTCACCAACGGCGGCATGATGCTCGGCGCCTGCCCCGGGCGGATGGATGCGCCCACCTCGTACATCTCACCGGAGACCTATGACAAGCTGACCGTGATCAAAGGCCCGCAAACCGTGCTCTGGGGCCCAGGCGCATCGGCCGGCACGATCCTGTTCGACCGCGAACCCGAGCAGTTCGGTGAGCTGGGCACGCGGGTCAACGCCAGCGTGCTGGCCGGTTCGAATGGGCGTTTCGACAAGGTCATCGATGCCGCCGCCGGCGGGCCGCTGGGCTATGTGCGGGTGATCGGCAACCAGGCCCACGCCGATGATTACAAGGACGGCAACAACAAAACGGTCGCCTCGCGCTACGACAAGTGGAACGGCGACGTGGCCGTCGGTTTCACGCCCGACGCCGATACCCTGCTGGAACTCACCGCCGGGCGCGGTGATGGAGAAGCGCGGTACGCCGGGCGCGGCATGGACGGCTCGCAGTTCCTGCGCGAAAGCCTGGGCCTGCGTTTCGAGAAATCCAACATCGGCGAAGTGCTGGACAAGGTCGAAGCCCAGGTCTACTACAACTATGCCGACCACGTGATGGACAACTACAGCCTGCGCGTACCGTCGGGCACCGGCATGATGGCCGGGCCGATGGCCTCCAACGTCGACCGTCGCACCCTCGGCGCCCGCATCAAGGCCACCTGGCGCTGGGCCGATGTGCAATTGATCAGCGGCCTGGACGCGCAAACCAATGAACACCGCCAGCGCAGCAGCATGGGCATCGACACGTACAAGGATCTGCCGCGCAACAAGGACGCCAACTTCCACAACTACGGCGTGTTCGGCGAACTGACCTGGTACGCCGCCGACCGCGACCGCCTGATCACCGGGGCACGCCTGGACCGCGCCTCGGCCAAGGATTTTCGCCAGACCACCGGCTCGGGCATGATGTCCCGCCCCAACCCCACCGCCGACGACACGCGCGCCGATACCCTACCCTCGGGCTTCGTGCGCTACGAGCACGACCTGGCTGACACACCCACCACCGTCTACGCAGGCTTGGGCCACGCCGAACGTTTCCCGGACTACTGGGAACTGTTTTCCCCCAACACCGGCGCGGCCGGCTCGGTCAACGCCTTCGATGGCGTCAAGCCTGAGAAAACCACCCAACTCGACTTCGGCGCGCAATACAAAACCGCCGATCTGGAAGCCTGGGCCTCGGGTTACATCGGCCGGGTGCAGGACTTCATTCTGTTCGACTACAGGCCGGGCATGATGGGCACCACCTCCCAGGCACGTAATATCGATGCACGCATCATGGGCGGTGAACTGGGCGCAGCCTACAAGCTGACGCGCAACTGGAAGGCCGACGCCACCCTTGCCTACGCCTGGGGCAAGAACAGCAGCGATGGCAAGGCACTGCCGCAAATGCCACCGCTCGATGCCCGTTTCGGCCTGACCTACAGCGAAGATGACTGGAGCGCCGGCGCCTTGTGGCGGGTGGTCGCGGCACAGAATCGCATCGCCCAGAACCAGGGCAACGTGGTCGGCAAGGACTTCGACAAGAGCGGCGGCTTTGGCGTGTTCTCGCTGAACGCCGCGTACCGCATCAATAAGAATTTCAAGGTCAGCACCGGCGTCGACAACCTGTTCGGCAAGGCTTATGCCGAGCACCTGAACCTGGCCGGTAATGCCGGGTTCGGCTACCCGGCCAACGACCCGCAAGCCCTCAAGGAGCCGGGGCGCACCCTCTGGACCAAAGTCGACATGAGCTTCTGACCGCCTCGCGGCAAGCCCCCTCCCACATTTGCAATGCATTCCAATGTGGGAGGGGGATGTAGAACACATCATCTGTAGTGAGCGGGCTTGCCCGCGCTGGGTGGCGCAGCCGCCCCAAACCCAGGCACCTCGGTCCTCCTGAAATACCGCGGCGTCTTTATTGGGGCGGCTTCGCCACCCAGCGCGGGGCAAGCCCGCTCACTACAGAGTTTGGTCGCGGCAGGTTCTCTTAACTGACCAGCATTAGGGCTTGCCCCCGATAGCGGCCTACCTGACACAAAAAAACCAACGCCTTGCGGAGCCCCTGATGTCCACTCAAAAAGTTTCCTTCTACAACCTGGCCTGGCGCTGGCACTTCTACGCCGGCCTGTTCGTCGCCCCGTTCATGGTGCTGCTGGCCCTCACCGGCATCATCTACCTGTTCAAACCCCAGCTCGACCCGCTGATGTATGGCGACCTGCTGACCGTGCCCAGCGCCGAGCATGCCCTGAGTGCCGATGAGCAATTGCAACGAGCCCAGGCCGCGTTCCCCCAGGCCCGGATCAGCAAATACCTGCCACCGGCCGACGCCACCCGCAGCGCGCAGTTCGTCATGCACAACGACGGCCGCGAAGTGACGGTATTCGTCGACCCGTATCGTGGCACCGTGCTCGGCCAACAGGACGCCAAATACAACCTGCAAGCCATCGCCCGCGCCCTGCACGGTGAGCTGATGATCGGCACCGTCGGCGATCGCCTGGTGGAACTCGCCGCCGGCTGGGGCGTGATGCTGGTGGTGTCGGGCCTGTACCTGTGGTGGCCGCGAGGCAAGTCGGCGGCCGGTGTGTTGTGGCCTCGGTTGAATGCACGCGGCCGGGTGTTCTGGCGCGATATGCATGCCGTGGTCGGTTTCTGGGGCGCCGCGTTTCTGCTGGTGATGCTGCTCAGCGGCATGACCTGGACCGGCTTCTGGGGCAAGCAGTATGCGCAGCTGTGGAACCGCTTCCCGGACGCCATGTGGAACAACGTGCCGCAATCCGACCAGCAGGCCCGCACCCTCAATACCGCCAGCCAACAGACCGTGCCGTGGGCCGTGGAAAACACACCCATGCCGATGTCCGGCGACCATGCCGAACACATGAACCACGGCGCCATGCATACAGGCCCGGCCGCACCGGCGCTGCGCCTGCAACAAGTGGTCGACCTGGCCAGCGCACGCAAGGTCGAGCCCGGCTACAGCATCACCTTCCCCACCACGGCCACCGGCGTGTTCACGGTCGCGGTGTTTGCCGATGACCCGCACAACGACGCCACCCTGCATGTGGATCAATACACCGGCAAGGTCCTGGCCGATGTGCGCTGGGAACACTACAACAGCGTCGCACGCGCCACCGAGACCGGCGTGATGCTGCACGAGGGCAAGATGTTCGGCGTGGTGAACCAGATCATCGTCTTGCTGATCTGTCTGATGATTCTACTCAGCGCGGTCAGTGGCCTGGTGATCTGGTGGAAGCGCCGCCCGGCGGGCGGCTTAGGCGTTCCACCGCTGCGCCATGACCTACCCACGTGGAAAACCGCAATGGTGATTATGTTCGGCCTGGCGCTCCTGTTCCCGCTGGTGGGGGTTTCACTGGTGTTGATGTGGGCCTTGGATCGGCTGGTGTTGTCACGATTTTTCTGGCAAAGCGCGAGCGGCTCATAGCTCGTCTTTGGTCGGCACCAGCACCACCTCGCCGACCGACGAGGCCAGGTCGGCGCCGAGTTTTCCGCGCAGACGCCAGAACGCCGACGGGTGAATCACCCGCAACTCACCGAGGCGCGCCAGCTCCAGAACCACATGGGCGGGGGCTGGCGCATACGCAGTGTAGCCGCCGGCCTGGGACCATTTGAGGCCGGTGTCCAACAGGTTGTACTCATCGTTGCTGAAACTTGGCTGGTAGCTCAACAGGGCACCATCGCGTGTGGTCAGGTACAGCGCGTTGATCGCCACCCCGGCACTCTTCAAGGTGTGAACGTAGAAACCTACTTCACGCCACGAGACGAAGGACCTGCGGTAATTGTCTTCACTCGCCCTTGCAGGCTGGTCGAGCCCGTCGTGAAACACCAGGTGCGCGGCGCAGAACCGGTAGCCATCAGGCAGCTGCGGCACCCTGCGGGCCGGGCCGATGCCCTTGAAAGCCTGGGGGAACAAGCGCTCGGCGACCAGGGAGGGGTAGCCCTGGTCCAGCGTCGGAAGGACCGGCAGGTAGCCACTGCCCGCCGTGTTTTTCAGCTGCGCCCCCAGGAACTGTTTACCGGCAAACTGCCCCGCCAGCTCATGGATATGCAGCGCCGCATCTTCAGTATGGATGTACACCGGCCCCAGGCTCAGGGTGTGTTCGTCGGGTGCCGGCACGCCCTGCGAACGTCCCGGTTGCCACTGGCTGTCCACCACGCCAAGGCCCGGCCAGTTGTCACTGGAGCGCAGGATGCGCAAGTCGCCGGCCGCCGCCATGCGCCGGATGAAATCGCGCGGGCTCAGCACCCGTGCGTGCAAATCCGACTGGTCGCGGTATTGAACAAACCGATCGTTGACCACCACGAACTTAAGCAAGGCGCCGTCGGCACAGAAGATGTACAACGGCAGGCTCGCACGCTCACGGGTGCCACGGACCTGATACAGCGCATCCTTGAGGTCGTAGGGCGAAAACAGCCCTTGGAAGATCTTGTCGCCACTGATGACACCAGAGGGACGCAATTCGAAAGGCTGCGACACGCAAAAGTACAGCCCTGCCATTGCGTAGCCACGCGGGTAACCCGCGTCACTGAACACCCGTCGATGGGCGAACCGCGCACCACTGTCCTTGATCGGCAAGGTCGCGACGAAGTGGCCGTCCTGGGACTTGAGCAGAGAACCGATCTGCAGCTCGTCGCACGTCGTCAGCGCCGGGGACAACGACCGCGCAGCATCGTCCAATTGAGTACAGACCGGTCCAAACGCCGGGTCATGCCGCGCTCGTACATAACCGCGCTCGGCGCTCTGCGGCGTGGCGTAAGGCACCCAACCCGACACCGGCCCTGGCGCGCCCCACAGCGCGCTACCCAGCACCACGTCCAGGGAGAACGAGGCAGCGACCCGATTGACGTACTCCACTGGCGTCAACTCGCCGGAGCGCAACACGCGTTCAGTCTCGCCATAGAGCCAGTCGCGACGGTTGTGCGGACGCATGACCAGGTTGGCCTGGGTGATCAGCGGGTATTTGACCCGGGCCGTCGCCAGCAGGCGAATCAGCGAGCCGTCCTGCCCCAGCGAGTAGTGCGTGATGCCCTTATGCCCCTCACTCATCGCATGGGCCAACAGCCGGGTGGAAAATATGTTGCTGTACACGGTGGCCTGCTCGCTCGTCAGCAGGAACGGCATGCGCGTCACTGGACGCGAAGAATAATAGGCCACCAATTTACAGCGCTCGGGGTAAAGCCCACGGGCCACCAGCTCATCGGGAAACAACCCGCTCTGATCCAACGCCTCATCGGCAAGCCATAACGGTTCGCTGGCGATGAACCAGCCGTCATCGCGACGCAGAATCGCCCCGCCGTAGCTTCTTGTGCCACCCCCTCGTGCCATTCTGCTGCACACATAGCGCGCGGCATCGTCCATCGACAGGAACGCCGCGCTCATGCGCCGACGCGGCAGATGCGCATAAGCCTCCCAGGTGCCCGAGACGATGCCCGGGCGGTCCCAGCAGGGGCTGGCAGCAACCACTCGCAACTCACCGGCGGCAGCCACCTTGTGCACGAACCCAAGCCCGTCCAGGGTACCAAAACTCAACTTGGCCTTGATCTGCTCGACGCTGTCACCGCTGCTCTCGGCCTCGAACAGACCACCGGGCGAGGGCGAGCGGTAACTCAACAAAGCACCTTCCGGCGGCGCGATGTAAATCGTCGCACCACGGCTCGATGAGGGAATCGCGGTGCGCCCCTCAATGATGGCCGTGCTCAAATCATCGGGCAGGATAAACAGTCGCTCCAGCCATGCCGTCGAACGGCTGCCCGCCATTTGCCGGGTGTAGTACACGCCCTGGCAGGCAAAGCCTTCAGGCACCGGGTTGGCGGACACGCCAGGCAGCGACAGCAGTGGGGTTTTCTGCGTGACCGGCACCCACTCGCTGGCCACATATTCTTCACGGCTCTGGTGCTTGAAGATGAACGCGAAGAACACGCTGGCATAGCGCGGGTAGGCGCGCTCCGGTTGCCGATGCTGCAGGTCCAGGGCCGCGGCGTCGGCGCTGGCGAACACCGCGCCATAACTCAACTCGTCGGGCCGTTGAAACTCCAGCACCCGCACGAACGGCGCCCAATCCGTCTCGACCTTTTCCGCCGGCCCCCACAGCGTGCTGGCGGTCATCACGCGCAGCGTGCCAGGCTCGGCCAGAATGCGCACAACATCGGCAGGCTTGATCGCGCCGCTGTCCAGACGCTGAGCGATCGGGCTCATGCCGCCGGAGGCCGGTGTCTGCCACTGCTGGCGCCAGGCCGGCGTGGCCTCGCCCGGCTGGAAGGCGATCAGGCTGTCCTGTGTTCCCGAGAGGTAACCCGGACAATGGGATTGCAGGATGGCCTGTATATCCAGGTCGCTGAACATCTGCGCATGCAGCTCGGCTTCCTGATGGCTCCACTTGAGTCGCGTGCCCTGGGCGCGATCACTTTTCCACAATGCCTGGCGCGCCCCATATCGCGCATGCAGGCGATGGCCGGCGTGCAAAATGATCAGGCCACCTTGGCGGTCCTTCGGGTAGCCGCCATCCAGCGCGAACGGGCTGCCCTGAGCCCGCACCGGGTCAGTGACGACGAAGCGCCCGTCGCTGCGTTGCAGAATCAACCCGCCATAGGCCTGGTCGCGCTGCTCGTCAATGTGCAGGTGCGCATGCCGGGCGGCGTCGTCGGCCGATAGAAAAGCCTGCTTGAGCGGCATCAGTACGCGGTTCGAATAGGGGCGCCAGTGTGCGTCGACCACTCCGGGGCGATCCCACAGGGCACTGGTTTTTTCCACCGTCAGCTCGCCGGCCCTGGCCACACGCAGCACATAGTCGCGCGTCAGCAAGGCGCCGCCGGCCAACTGCGCCTGCAAGCCCTGATCACGAACCGCACCATCGGCCTCAGTCGCAAACAGCAGTGATTCGTCCGCCGAGCCGGAGAACCGATAACGCAACAGCGCCTCGTCACGCAGGCGAATAAACAGCGAGGCGCCCAGGGTCGAAGGCTGTGCCAGCGCATAGCCACGAAACTGGGCAATGCACTGCGCCAGCTCCAGCGGACTGATGAAGTTCTTGTACAACCAGGCTTCCAGCTCGGGATAGTTGCCAGGCAAGGGTCGCGAATGCACGTACACACCGTGCAGGTGGAAGCCTTCCGGCAGGGGCGGCAGTTGCTTGAGCTGAGCGGGCGGTTGCGGCTCGGCGGCGGTATACAGGCCTTTGACGCTGTGCTGTAACACCAGCACCTGCTGTCGTACGGTGGGTTGGCGCTGGATACGCGTCGAGGCATGTGCAAGCGCCTGCTGTACTTCTGCGTACACCGGCCCGCAAGCTATCGGCAACTCGGGTGCCTTGAACGCCTTGTAGGGTTCCCAGTCAACCGGCACGTCTCCCACCGAACCACCCCACACCGGGCTGGACACCACAAAGCGTATCAACCCCACAACGGCCAGCGCTTTATAGGCGCCCTCTTCCGTCCCTTCCCGGTCATGGGCGGAGGTCCACGTGCCTTCCCGGCGCAGCCAGCGCACACGTTGCTCTTCGGCACGGGTGTTGGTGGATTGGTAGCGGATCAATTCGCCACTGGGGCCGGATAAGTAGGCGTAAGGCAACGAATGGCGCAGACGCCAATTGAGAATGATATCTCCCGTGGCGAAAAACCCGTTAAACGCCTTGACCTGTTGCAGCGACCACGTGGGGTTCTGACGTTGGGTTTCGTCATAGCTCTCTGGGTGCGAATGCAGCCCCGCGACCAGACGGTAACCCTGTGGGCTCACCAGATCGCCGGTTTGACTGTCGCGCTCAAGTATCTTGGCGAGATCAAAGAGCTTTTCTTCATCCCGAACCGGCTCGGTCGCAACAAACAATTGGTCCGAGAGGCGTTGCACGATCACGCTGCCGTACTCGACGTCACGTCGACCGCCTATTTGCTCGTGCACGTACCGCGCCGCGTCATCAATATTGAGAAAGGCCGGCGTGAGCTTGGGCAGTTTAGAGTGGCCGACGGGGATAGCCGCACGCTTTGCAGGTTGGCTGTGTTCGTCCATGAAAAACACCTATTCACTAAGAAGTTGATCAATCAGGCCCACACAGGCGGGCACTGAATCGTCCAACATCTTGGAAGCGCCCCCGTGCAAAGGGGCGCTACATAAATCAAACCAGCACCAAGACAGCTCACTGCCATGCCCAATTACGCCGCAGAGGAGCCACAATGGTGCGCGATACGTAAACCGAAGCAGCCAACCGCCCCGCCAGTGAGGTTTTTTGACTTAGGCACAGCCCTTGCTATCTCCAGTGCAACGCCCCTTAACAGCCATCCAACAAAAATCGGCACGGAGAACGCACCATGAAGCGTCGCAGCTTGATCAAGGCTTTCACTCTTTCGGCATCCATTGCCGCCATGGGCCTGACCTGGACCGTACAGGCCGCCGAGACCATCAAGGTCGGCATCCTGCACTCTCTGTCCGGCACCATGGCCATCTCCGAGACGTCGCTCAAAGACATGGCGCTGATGACCATCGATGAGATCAACGCCAAGGGCGGTGTGAACGGCAAGATGCTCGAACCGGTGGTCGTCGATCCGGCGTCGAACTGGCCGCTGTTCGCCGAGAAAGGCCGACAGTTGCTGACCCAGGACAAGGTCGCCGTGGTGTTCGGCTGCTGGACTTCGGTGTCGCGTAAATCCGTGTTGCCGGTGTTCGAAGAACTCAACGGCCTGCTGTTCTACCCGGTGCAATATGAAGGCGAAGAGATGTCGCCCAACGTGTTCTATACCGGTGCGGCGCCGAACCAGCAGGCGATCCCGGCCGTGGAATACCTGATGAGCGAAGAAGGCGGCAGCGCCAAGCGCTTCTTCCTGCTGGGCACCGACTACGTCTACCCGCGCACCACCAACAAGATCCTGCGCTCGTTCCTGCATTCCAAAGGCGTCGCCGACAAAGACATCGAAGAGGTCTACACACCGTTTGGCCATGCCGACTACCAGACCATCGTCGCCAACATCAAGAAGTTCTCCGCCGGCGGCAAAACCGCAGTGATCTCCACGGTCAACGGCGACTCCAACGTGCCGTTCTACAAGGAACTGGCCAACCAGGGCCTGAAAGCCACCGAAGTGCCGGTGGTCGCATTCTCGGTCGGTGAAGAAGAACTGCGCGGCATCGACACCAAACCGCTGGTGGGCAACCTCGCTGCCTGGAACTACTTCCAGTCGGTGGAAAACCCGGTGAACCAGAAATTCGTCGCAGACTGGAAAGCCTATGCCAAGGCCCACAACCTGCCGGGCGCGGATAAAGCGGTGACCAACGACCCGATGGAAGCCACCTACGTGGGTATCCATATGTGGGCGCAGGCCGCCGAGAAAGCCAAGTCCACCGACGTCGATAAAGTGCGCGAAGCCCTGGCCGGCCAGACCTTCGCCGCGCCGTCGGGTTTCACCCTGACCATGGACAAGACCAACCACCACCTGCACAAGCCGGTGATGATCGGCGAAATCCAGGCCGATGGGCAGTTCTCGGTGGTGTGGCAGACCCAGGAGCCGATCCGCGCCCAGCCGTGGAGCCCCTACATCCCGGGGAATGACAAGAAGCCGGATTACGCCGTCAAGAGCAACTAAGCCCGCGGTACTGATCGTTCCCACGCTCTGCGTGGGAATGCATCGCGTGACACTCTGCGTCACAACGCGGACGCAGAGCGTCCAAGGCGGCATTCCCACGCAGAGCGTGGGAACGATCTATAGGAAACTTGTTTATGCCCACTGCCCTTTACCGCTTCATCCTGACGGCCCTGCTGTTGCTGCCCTTTGCCGCACACGCCAACGACGCCGAAGACTTCCTTGCCGCCAACCCGGCCCAACAAGCCAAGCTGCTCCAGGACTGGGCCGCCCAGCCCGACCCTGCACGCATCGAGTTGGTGGACGCCCTGCAACAAGGCCAACTCACGGTCAACGGTGAAACCAAAACCGTACGCCTGAACAACCGTCTGCGCGGCCTGATCGACAACGTACAAGCCAGCCAGCAATTGCTCGCTGCCGATCCCAAGCTGCGCTTGGCCGCTGCACAGACCCTGCAAAAAAGCGCACAGCCCACGCAACTGAAATTTCTCGACCAGCAAGTCGCCGCCGAAACCGACGAAGGCGTGCATACCGCCCTCAGCTTGGCGTTGGCCAACCTGCAATTGGTGGACACCGACCCCGTTGTTCGCCTCGCCGCCGTACGCCTATTGGGTGGCACCGGCGACCCGCTGGCGCGCACCCGCCTTGAAGCCCTGCTCGCCCCCGGCGTGGAAACCGATGCGGCCGTGCACACCGCCGCCGAAACCAGCCTGGCCCAGGTCAAGCGTAAATTGATGCTGGGCGAACTGCTCGGCCAGGCGTTCAGCGGCCTGTCGCTGGGCTCGATCCTGTTGCTTGCGGCGCTCGGCCTGGCGATTACCTTTGGCCTGCTCGGCGTGATCAACATGGCCCACGGCGAGATGCTGATGCTCGGCGCCTACTCGACCTACGTGGTGCAATTGATGATGCAGCGCTATGTGCCGCATGCCATCGAGTTTTACCCGCTGGTTGCGCTGCCGGTGGCGTTTTTCGTCACCGCCGCCATCGGCATGGCCCTGGAACGCACGGTGATTCGTCACCTCTATGGCCGCCCGCTGGAAACCCTGCTCGCCACCTGGGGCATCAGCCTGATGCTGATCCAGCTGGTACGTCTGGTATTCGGCGCCCAGAACGTCGAGGTGTCCAACCCCGCATGGCTGTCCGGCGGTATTCAAGTGCTGCCCAACCTGGTGCTGCCCTATAACCGCATCGTGATCATCGCCTTCGCCCTGTGCGTGGTGATGCTGACCTGGTTGCTGCTGAACAAGACGCGCCTGGGCCTGAACGTGCGCGCCGTCACCCAGAACCGCAACATGGCGGCCTGCTGTGGAGTGCCCACCGGGCGCGTGGACATGCTTGCCTTTGGCCTGGGCTCCGGCATCGCCGGCTTGGGCGGCGTGGCGCTGAGCCAGATCGGCAACGTCGGCCCGGACCTGGGCCAGAGCTACATCATCGATTCGTTCCTGGTGGTGGTGCTCGGCGGTGTCGGCCAGTTGGCCGGCAGCGTGACGGCAGCCTTCGGGCTGGGCATCGCCAACAAGATCCTGGAACCGCAGATCGGTGCGGTGCTGGGCAAGATCCTGATCCTCGCGCTGATCATTCTGTTTATCCAGAAACGCCCGCAGGGACTCTTCGCACTGAAAGGACGGGTGATCGACTGATGAACCAACCATTGATGCTGACGGCCACGCAGAAGGCCGGCCCCAAGCTGACGATTGCGCTGGGCGCGCTGGTCCTCGTGGTGTTGCTCGCCCTGCCGCTGCTGTCATTGTTGCCGCCGGACAACGCGTTGCATGTCTCGGCCTACACCCTGACCCTGGTGGGCAAGATCCTCTGCTACGCCATCGTCGCCCTCGCGCTGGACCTGGTGTGGGGTTATGCGGGCATGTTGTCCCTCGGGCACGGCCTGTTCTTCGCACTGGGCGGTTACGCCATGGGCATGTACCTGATGCGCCAGGCCGCCGGGGATGAGTTACCGGCGTTCATGACCTTTTTGTCGTGGACCGAATTGCCCTGGTACTGGGTCGGCACTCAACACTTTCTCTGGGCGTTGTGCCTGGTGGTCCTGGCGCCGGGCCTGCTGGCGCTGGTGTTCGGTTTCTTCGCCTTTCGTTCGCGGATCAAGGGCGTGTACTTCTCGATCATGACCCAGGCCCTGACCTTTGCCGGGATGCTGTTGTTCTTTCGCAACGAGACCGGCTTTGGCGGCAACAACGGTTTCACCAACTTTCGCAGCATCCTCGGGTTCGGCATTACCGAGCCTGGCACGCGAGCGGTGTTGTTCGTCGCGACGGTGCTGTTGCTGGTCACGAGTCTGTTGATCGGTTGGCGCTTGGCCAAGAGCAAGTTCGGCCGGGTGCTCACGGCCCTGCGTGACGCGGAAAACCGCCTGATGTTCTGCGGCTACGACCCGCGTGGCTTCAAGCTGTTCGTGTGGGTGTTGAGTGCAGTGCTGTGCGGCTTGGCCGGGGCGCTGTATGTACCGCAAGTGGGCATTATCAACCCCAGCGAAATGTCGCCGACCAACTCCATCGAAGCGGCCGTTTGGGTGGCCTTGGGCGGGCGCGGCACGTTGATCGGCCCGCTGCTCGGCGCCGGTGTGGTCAACGGCATGAAGAGCTGGTTCACCGTGGCGTTCCCGGAATACTGGCTGTTCTTCCTCGGGGCGCTGTTCATCATCGTCACCCTGTACCTGCCCAAGGGCGTTATCGGGCTGCTGAAGAAATGAGGAACGTCATGCTTGAACCTATTTTCGATGCCGGCATCGGCCGCGACGCCATCGGCCTGGGCCAGGCCGCCGGCAAGGGCCTGAATACCCGCCACGGCACCATTTTGACCCTTGAGAGCATCAGTGTGAGCTTCGATGGCTTCAAGGCGCTCAACGACTTGAACCTGTACATCGGCGTCGGTGAACTGCGCTGCATCATCGGCCCCAACGGGGCAGGCAAGACGACGCTGATGGATGTGATCACCGGCAAGACCCGCCCCAGCCAGGGCCACGCCTGGTTCGGCGAAACCCTGGACTTGACCGGTATGAGCGAAGTCCAGATCGCCCAGGCCGGGATTGGCCGCAAGTTCCAGAAACCCACGGTGTTCGAAGCCCTCAGTGTGTTCGAAAACCTGGAGCTGGCGCAGAAGACCGACAAGTCGGTATGGGCCAGCTTGCGCGCGCGCCTGAGCGGCGAACAGAAAGACCGCATTGCCGAGGTACTCGACACCATCCGCCTCAGCGCCTCGGCGCAGCGCCCGGCCGGGCTCTTGTCCCATGGCCAGAAGCAGTTCCTGGAAATCGGCATGCTGCTGATGCAAGACCCTCAGTTGTTATTGCTGGACGAACCGGTGGCAGGCATGACCGACGCCGAAACCGAATTTACCGCCGAACTGTTCAAGCGCCTGGCGGGCAAGCATTCGTTGATGGTGGTGGAGCACGACATGGGCTTTGTCGGCTCGATTGCCGACCACGTCACCGTGTTGCACCAGGGCAGCGTGCTGGCCGAAGGGTCGCTTGCGCAGGTACAGGAAAACGAGCGGGTGATCGAAGTCTATCTCGGTCGCTAAACCTGCCACGGACCGCTGATCGTTCCCACGCTCCGCGTGGGAACGCATCCAGTGACGCTCCGCGTCACGACTTTAAGAGCGACGCGGAGCGTCCTGAGCGGCATTCCCACGCAGAGCGTGGGAACGATCGATTGAGGAGAGTTTGAACATGCTGCAAGTCGACAAGTTGCACCAGTATTACGGCGGTAGCCATATCCTGCGGGGGCTGTCCTTCGAGGTGAAGATCGGCGAGGTGACTTGCCTGCTCGGCCGTAACGGCGTGGGCAAGACCACCCTGCTCAAGTGCCTGATGGGCCTGTTGCCGGCCAAGGAAGGCGCAGTCAATTGGGAGGGCAAGGCCATCACTGGATTCAAGCCGCACCAGCGCGTACAGGCCGGTATCGCCTATGTGCCCCAGGGCCGTGAAATTTTCGGGCGGCTGACGGTGGAAGAAAACCTGTTGATGGGGCTTTCGCGTTTTCCGGGTTCAGAAGCCAAGGAAGTACCCGCTTTCATCTACGAACTGTTTCCGGTGCTGCTGCAAATGAAGCATCGGCGTGGCGGCGACCTGTCCGGCGGCCAGCAGCAACAGCTCGCTATCGGCCGGGCGTTGGCCAGTCGACCGAGGCTGCTGATCCTGGATGAACCCACCGAAGGCATCCAGCCGTCGGTGATCAAGGAGATCGGCGCGGTGATCAAGAAGCTTGCTGAGCGCGGGGATATGGCCATCTTGCTGGTCGAGCAGTTCTACGACTTTGCCGCCGAATTGGCCGACCAGTACCTGGTGATGTCTCGCGGTGAAATCCTGCAGCAAGGCCGTGGTGAAAATATGGAACGCGAGGGTGTACGCGGCTTGGTAACCATCTAATCTGTAGCCTTCTAACGATAAGCACTCTGCCATGAACCTGCCCGTTTCCCCTGCCCTGTTCACCCCCAGCTGGCATGCCGCGCTGGAACTCGGCTACGCGCGTTTCGGCGACACGACGCGCCCGGTGATGCGTCGCCACCTCGGCCCGCTACGGGTGCAAAAGCACTTGTACGCTGAAGGCCCCGAGGTGTGCCAACACATCATCGTGCACCCGCCTGGCGGAATCGCCGGCGGCGACCGCCTGGCGATCAGCGCACGGGTGGGCGAAGGCGCCTGGGCGCAGTTGACCAGCCCCGGCGCGGCCAAGTGGTACCGCGCCCAGAGCCCGGCCTTCCAGCACCTGGACTTGACCGTCGAAGCCGGCGCCACCCTGGAGTGGCTGCCCCAGGAAACCATCGTGTTCAGCGCCGCTCAAGCCGAGCTCAGCACCCGTATTGAGCTGCACGGCGACGCCCGGCTGTTCTACTGGGATGTGGTCGCCCTGGGCCGCCCGGCCAGCGACGAACGCTTCGACCTCGGCCACTTTCAATCACACCTGGATATCCGCCGCGACGGCCGGTTGCTCTGGCATGAGCGCCAGCGCATTGTAGGTGCCGACGGTTTGCTCGACTCCCCCATCGGCCTGGACGGGCAGCCGGTCTTTGCGACGTTGCTGCTGACGGCCGACATCGAGCCTGAACTGCTGCACACCTGCCGCGCCCTGCCCCACGCCGTGCGCGGCGACCTGACCCAACTGCCCGGCCTGCTGGTCGCCCGCTGCCTGGCCGGCGAAGCGCTGCTGGCACGCGCCTGGCTGATCGATTTATGGCGGCTGCTGCGCCCGGCGACGCTGGGCCGGGAAGCCGTTTCACCCCGAATCTGGAGCACCTGAACCATGGACCTGACCCCACGGGAAAAAGACAAGCTGTTGATCTTCACAGCAGGCTTGGTCGCCGAGCGGCGCCTGGCGCGCGGCGTGAAGCTCAACTACCCGGAAACCATCGCCTACATTTCCGCCGCCTTGATGGAGGGTGCCCGCGATGGCCGCACCGTGGCCGACCTGATGCACTACGGCACCACCTTGCTCAGCCGTGAACAAGTGATGGAGGGCATCCCGGAAATGATCCCGGACATCCAGGTGGAAGCCACCTTCCCCGACGGCACCAAGCTGGTCACCGTCCACCAACCCATCGCCTGAGGCCCCCCATGATTCGTGATGCAACCGAACAGGATCTGCCGGCGATCCGCGATATCTATAACGACGCGGTGCGCAACACCACGGCGATCTGGAACGAACAACCGGTGGACCTGGCCAACCGCCTGGCCTGGTTCAGTGCGCGTCAGGCCCAGGGTTATCCGGTGCTGGTGTCCACCGAAAACAATGAAGTCACCGGCTACGCCTCGTTCGGCGACTGGCGGCCGTTCGAAGGTTTTCGCTACAGCGTCGAGCACTCGGTGTATGTGCGCAGCGACCAACGCGGTAAAGGGGTCGGTCCACGCTTGATGGAGGCCCTGATCGAACGCGCGCGGGCTTGCGGCAAACACGTCATGGTCGCCGCCATCGAAAGCGGCAACCAGGCCTCGATCCGCCTGCATGAGCGCCAAGGTTTTATAACGACCGGGCAGATGCCCCGAGTAGGTATCAAGTTTGGCCGCTGGCTGGACTTGACCTTCATGCAACTGGCCCTGAACCCGGGTGCCGAGCCACCCCAGGAGTGACCCCGATGAGCGCCACGCACCTGCGTCGAGTGAATGCTGAAAGTTTTGCCCATTACCGTCTGGGCCTGGTCGAGCTGTTGCTGGACGCGGTCAAGCATGGCGCCAGCGTCGGGTTCATGGCCGACTTTGATGAGGCCCAGGCCCGCGTCTATCTGAGCGGCGTGCAGGCCAGCATCGAGGATGGCAGCCTGTTGCTGTGGGTGGTGGTCCGTGAGGAGCAGGTAATAGCCAGCGTGCAATTGGCGCTGTGCCAGAAAGCCAACGGCCTGAACCGCGCCGAGGTGCAGAAGCTGTTGGTGCACAGCAGCGCGCGGCGTCATGGCCTGGGCCAACAATTGATGCATACCCTGGAACTCGCCGCCCGCCAGCACAAGCGTGGCCTGCTGTACCTGGACACCGAGGCCGGTTCGGCCGCCGAAGCCTTCTACCAGGCGCTGCGCTACACCAAGTTGGGCGAATTGCCCGATTACTGCCAAAGCCCGGACGGGCGCTACACCCCGACCGCCATCTACTTCAAGACACTGGGGCAACCTGCATGATTCCTGGCGAATATCAGATCCAGCCTGGCGACATCGAACTCAACGTGGGCCGGCGCACCGTCAGCCTGAGCGTGGCCAACAGCGGCGACCGACCGATCCAGGTCGGCTCGCATTATCATTTTTTCGAGACCAACGACGCACTGACCTTCGACCGCGCCGCCAGCCGTGGCATGCGCCTGAATATTCCAGCGGGCACGGCGGTGCGGTTTGAGCCGGGGCAAAGTCGTGAAATCGAGTTGGTGGATTTGAGCGGTGGACGGCGGGTATTTGGCTTCGCCGGGAAAATCATGGGTGATCTTTAGGGGCTTCACTGATCGTTCCCACGCTCCGCGTGGGAATACATCCGGTGACGCTCCGCGTCACGACTTTAAGAGCGGACGCAGAGCGTCCTGAGCGGCATTCCCACGCAGAGCGTGGGAACGATCGAGGAATAACGTGCGATGAAAATTTCCAGACAAGCCTATGCCGACATGTACGGCCCCACCGTCGGTGACAAGGTCCGCCTGGCCGACACGGAGCTGTTCGTCGAAGTGGAGAAAGACTTCACGGTCTATGGCGAAGAAGTAAAATTCGGCGGCGGCAAGGTGATCCGCGACGGCCAGGGCCAGAGCCAATTGCTCGCCCATGAAGTCGTCGACACGGTCATCACCAACGCGCTGATCATCGACCATTGGGGCATCGTCAAGGCTGACGTCGGTTTGAAGAACGGCCGCATCGCCGCCATCGGCAAGGCCGGTAACCCGGACATCCAGCCCGGCGTGACCCTCGCCATCGGCGCCAGCACCGAAGTGATCGCCGGCGAAGGCATGATCCTCACCGCCGGCGGTATCGACAGCCACGTGCACTTCATCTGCCCGCAGCAGATCGAAGAGGCGCTGACCAGTGGCGTGACCACCATGATCGGCGGCGGCACCGGGCCTGCCACCGGCACCAATGCCACCACCTGCACCTCCGGGCCCTGGCACCTGGCACGCATGCTCCAGGCCAGCGATTCGTTCCCGATGAACATCGGTTTTACCGGCAAGGGCAACGCCAGCTTGCCCGAGCCGCTGATCGAGCAGGTCAAGGCCGGCGCCATCGGCTTGAAGCTGCATGAGGACTGGGGCACCACCCCGGCGAGTATCGACAACTGCCTGAGCGTGGCCGATGAGTATGACGTGCAGGTGGCGATCCACAGCGACACCCTCAACGAGTCCGGCTTCGTCGAAACCACCCTCGCCGCGCTCAAGGGGCGCACCATCCACACCTATCACACCGAAGGTGCCGGGGGCGGCCATGCGCCGGATATCATCAAGGCCTGTGGTTTCCCCAACGTGTTGCCCAGCTCCACCAACCCGACACGGCCGTTCACCCGCAACACCATCGACGAACACCTCGACATGCTGATGGTCTGCCATCACCTGGACCCGAGCATTGCCGAAGACGTGGCGTTTGCCGAAAGCCGTATCCGTCGCGAAACCATCGCCGCCGAAGACATCCTGCACGACCTCGGCGCGTTCTCCATGATCAGCTCCGACAGCCAGGCCATGGGCCGCGTCGGCGAAGTCATCACGCGCACCTGGCAGACCGCCGACAAGATGAAAAAACAGCGCGGCGCCCTGCCCGGCGACGGCGCGGGCAACGACAACTTCCGCATCAAGCGCTACATCGCCAAGTACACCATCAACCCGGCGATCACCCACGGTATCAGCCATGAGGTGGGCTCGATCGAAGTCGGTAAATGGGCCGACCTGGTGCTGTGGCGCCCGGCGTTTTTCGGGGTCAAGCCGACGTTGATTCTCAAGGGTGGGGCGATCGCATCGAGCCTGATGGGCGATGCCAACGCGTCGATTCCCACCCCGCAACCGGTGCACTACCGCCCCATGTTCGCCAGCTTCGGCAGCTCGCTACAGGCCACCAGCCTGACATTTATCAGCCAGGCGGCGTTTGCCGCCGGGCTGCCCGAAGCCTTGGGTTTGAAAAAGCAGATCGGCGTGGTCAAGGGCTGCCGCTCGGTACAGAAAACCGACCTGATCCATAACGACTACCTGCCGCAGATCGACGTCGACACGCAAACCTACCAGGTCAAGGCCGACGGCGTGTTGCTGTGGTGCGAGCCGGCGGAAATGCTACCGATGGCGCAGCGCTATTTCCTGTTTTAACTTGCGGCCAGCTCCTCACGGGTCAACGCTTCGATCAGGTTGGCCTCTTCGATCGCCAGTTGGGCCTGCAAGTCCTTGGCCTGTGCGGCATATTCATCGCCGGTCAGCAGGCCGGTCGCGGACTGCTCGTACAGCACCGCCAGGCGCTCCTGGTACGGCTTGCTCAGGGCATCGAACTGCGTGCGGTATTTATGCGTCACGTAGTCGAGCCAGAAGTCCCGGGACAGCAGCGCTTCGAACTCCTGCGGCGAATTGTCGAGTGCGAGCACCCGCGTGCGAGCGCTGTCGAGCATCGCCTGGGTGACATTCCCCATATTGGTGAATCGCACCTGTTCCGGTTGGCCGGGCAAGTCGAGCTGGTCGGCGTCCTTGAGGCCGAAGCGATACGCCAGGCGGATTTCGACCTCCTCCAGGCGGCTGACGCGTCGGGCTTTCTCGGCATCGCTCAAATGCGGCGTGGCGTTGATGGCAGCGGTCCGTTCGGCAATGTCGTTGAGGGCGATTTTTTCCACCTCATCCAAGCGGAACAGCCCCCGCGACAGTTTGCGCAATGCCGCGCCCTGGGTCGCGTCGGTGGCGGCTGCCCGTGCCTTGTAGACCATCGCCATGACTTCGAGGTTGCTGAACGACAACGCCGCCCGATCACAACACGCCGGCCGGCCGGCCCATTCGAACATCTGCTCGCGCAGGCGCTCCGACTCGCTGCTGTTTTGCGTGATGCAGTCGATCACCTCCCAGACGCGGCCTTGCAGGTCGGTGTGCTGCTCGCTGACCACGTGCAAATCGCTGAGCACCCGGAAAAACCCAGCGCTCCCCGGCCGTTCCCGCAGTGCCAGCCACTGAGCCCTGCGCGTCGCCAATTGCGCCTCGGAAAAACCCAGGCTCCAGCGCTCGAACACCAGCCCGGGGGCCGTATTCAAGAGTTCACGGTGCGCGATGCGCAAGGCCGAGACCACCAACAGGTTCGGGCTGCCCGGCTCACTCAATGCGTTCTGCTCGAGGCGTTCGGAATACACCCGCACCTGCGCCAGCGTCGCTTCGCTCAGCGGGTTGTTGCTCACGTTGGTCACCCGGCTCAGGCGCAACGATTGTGCCCGTTGTTCGGGCTGTGGCGCGACCAGGAAGTCCGGTAGCGTGGTGATCCGGTTGGCACTCAAGTCGACCATGTCCAGCAACGGCTGCTCACCCAACCCCGGCGGCCAGGTGTCGATATTGACGTTTTTCAGGCTCAGCGAACGCATGTCGGGAATCCGGCTGAAATCCGGCGCGATGCCCAACGGGTTGTTGTCCAGCCACAACGCCCGCAAGCTGGTGCGACCGGCCAGCACCTCGGCGGTCTGCGTCGTCAACTGGATCTGGTTTTTCTGCAAGAACAAGCGCGTCAGCCCGTGCATCTCACCCAGGGCCGGTGGCAATTCACGCAGTTGGTTATTCGACAGGTCCAGCCAGCGCACGCTGCGATAACGCGCCAGGAAACCTTCGGGGGAGGCGCTCAGCGCCATCCCGCTGAGCTTGAGCGAACCCACATGAGAGAAATCCGCATCCAAGTCCGGCAAGCTGGGCAGGCGTAGATTGCCCAGGTCCAGCTCCAGGCCGATGGGAGTACCGTCATGGGCGAGTTTCATCGGCGCCTCACGACGCCAGCATTGCAGGATGCGTGACTTGGCGATGTAGCGGTCATCCCGCGTCGTCGCGTTGCTGCGCAGTTGATCGGAGCGAATATAGCGTTCACTGGCGCCGCCACCGGAGAACGCCCAGGCGTTGAGCTGCTCGGTCAGCCTGTCGAACTCGGTCGCACGCCGCGCCAACTCGGCTTCGGCGCCCTCGCCCAGGCTCCAGATCAACTCTCTGGCGGCCTTGATGGTCTTGTCCGGGTACATGCGCTGCACCGTCAAAATGGCGGGGGACTCGACGGAAAACGCATCGGCAATCCCACTCTGTGCCAACTCCGGTACGACCTCGCCCAAACGCTTCCAATAGTTGTCCACTTCCAGCATGCAGGCCTCGGAGAACGGGTTGCCGCCGATCACCGTCACACCATTGATCTGTATCGTGCTCTGGAAATGTTCGGCCTGCGGGTAGAGGTGTTCTCGCGGGATCTCGCTCAGTTGGTTGTTGCGCAGGTCCACGCGCAGCAGATCGGCATGGCTCAGCAGGCCCCGAGGCCACTGGGTGATGCCGGTATTACTCAGGTCGAGGAACTTGAGGTGCTGCAGGGCAGTGAAATCCGGCGTTATGTGCAGGGGGTTGCCAGCCAGGTCAAGGCTTTGCAGTTGATCCAGCCCGGCGAGTTTTTCAGCGCTGGCGTCGGTCAGGCGAATGCGGTTGCCGCGCAAGCGCAGATGAGTCAGCTGACGCAGGTCGCCGACGATATCGGGCAGTTCCGTCATGCCGGTATCGCTGATGCGCAGTTCGCGGATGTGCATGAAGTTTTTCAAGAATGCCTGGGTGTCGGCATTCCACACGATTTTGCCGAGGGCCAGTTCCTCCACGTGACTGAAATCGGCGGTCAGCGCCGGCAGGCTGCGCGGGGCGATGGCCGACAGCGACAGTTCGCTGCCGGTTTCGCGGCGCCAGCAACGTCGGATGTCCATGGCGAACCGCGCGCCACTGGCATCGGACGGCGTATCGGTGGCGCGCACCCAGGTCTTGAGGCTGCGATCCAGGTTGGCGTAGTCGGCTTCCAGTTGCGTCAACCGGACCCGCACATCGGCCCCCAGGAACTGGATATACACACTGACATCGGCATCGGAAAACGAAGGGTACAAGCGCCGCACTCGCGCCTCATTGCTGCGCAGTGTATTCACCAGTTGCTTGAAACCGCGCCCTCCCCCAAGCAGGCGCATCGTGGGGTCAATGACCGGTCGGCGTAACGGGTGATCGAGCAACACCGTACGCAAGGGTTCGCGTGGCAAGGGGTTGCGCAGGATGGCCGACTTGAGCTGCGTCACGTGGGTGAAATTCATCGCCTGTTGTTCGGCCGGCGTGAGCACTTGCCACAGCGCCGTGTAAAAGTCCTCGCCCTGAAACTGCCCATCGGCGTCCTGCACCAGGATACGCCGCGCAGTGGCTTCGGGATGGCCGATGGCATCCAGCACCTGGCCTTCGGCAAAATGCTCGCGCAGTTCCAGGCGTGTACCGCGTGCCCAACCCGGCAACAGTTCCAAGGTGCGCAGCGCAAGACGCTGAGTGTCGATATTGCTCATCGAGTCGAGGAACAGGCCCTCATAGGCGCGGGATACGCGGACCTCCTGCTCGCTCCAGCGCAGCCGCTCATGGATCGGGCCGGGGAGGCGCCGGCTGCTGCGAAAGACTTGCAGGTCCTCGGCGCTCATCCCATCGAGCAATAGCTTGGCCACCGGCGCGGGCAATTGCGGGTAGGTGTTGAGCACACGCTGCACGTCGACATCGGCGGAGCAGTTTTGCGCCTTATAGCGTTCTTCCAGCAGCGAGCCTTTGAGCTGTTCGGCGGCGTCGGCCAGGTACAGGCGCAACTGGGCGGCGCGTTCGCCGAGCGTCTGCGCGGCCATGCCGGGTATGTCCTTGAGCGCCGGGTCGCTGCCTTGCAAGGTGTACAGCACCTGTTCGAGTAATTCGCCCCGCGCCTGTTGCACCGCATCCAGTGCGACGACCCGGCGAACCTGGGACGCGGGCGCCGGGTCGTTCCATAGCTCGCGCCCGTCACTGCCGAGCACACGCAGCGAGGGCTCGTTGGAGAGCATGCCACGGCGTTTCATCAGCTCCAGTTGCAGCGTCGCATCGGCCTTGGCGTAGGTCGCAGGATTGCGACTGCGCAATTGCTCGATACTGTTCTCCAGCTCGCGATGCAAAGCAAAGCGCTTGAGGCTGTCGGCCAACAGCCGCGGCGTGGCGTGCTGGTCGAACAATGCTTCACGCAGCGCCTCGGTCTCGACCCCGCTGGCCAGGCGCGCCTGTTGCAAGCGCTCGGCGCTGAGGTCGGCGGCCGGTTTGCCCAGTCGCCGCAGCAAGGTCGCCTCGCCCCAGGTCAGCGGGTCTTCGCCTTCGTGGGTCCAGGCACCTTCGCCGTTGTGCTCCAGCAGCGGACGATAGGCGTCCGTGCGGACTGGGTGCTGCACACGGTACTGGCCGGTGCCGGTTTCCTGCTCGACCTGATAGTGCTCGCCTTCAAGGACCAGCACCGGTTTTCCCTCGTGACGGTACAGGCCCAGGCCGTCGGGTTTGGCATCCGTGGCCATCTGGATATTGGCTTTGTAGCGTGACACGTCCGGGTTCCACAGCTTCTGCTTGCCGTCGGCCAGGATCACCGGCTTGAGCGCCTCGACCACACCGGACACTTGCACGTGGGGCAGCACGGTTGCGCCCGTGCCGAGCATGGCCACGTTCAGCGCAATGCTGGAAAAATGCGCCCACATTTCACGGGGCTCGCCTTGTTCGTAGGCATCGATGCCTTCGTACACTTCCTCGCACATCTGCGCGGCGCCCACCACCAGCATGAGCGGGCCAAGGCCCGGCACCACGAAGGCGGCCAGGTTGAACACGCTGAGCACGGCATCCTTGAAACCTTCCAACCGCGCCGCACGGGTCTTGGCGTCCTCGTCATCGGTGGGCACCGCCACGGCGCGGGCGTCGGCGAGGATTTTGTCGACATGGGCCTGGTGGCGGTGCTGCCACAGGTCGCCTTTGATGGTCGATTCGTCCATCGCCAGCTCCGCGGGTTGGACCGACCGCGAAGGCCGGCACAGCGCGTTGATTTTGTCGAAGAACGCACCTTGCTCGGACACCGGTACGAACCGGCTGAAGAAGCGCCGGTACTCGAGGCTCTTCAAGCGCTCGCCCAAGTCGGCCAGAAACTCGTACAGGTTGGCGTATTCCTTCAGCGGTTGCTGTGGGTCATCGGGCAGGTACACCACCAGGCGCTCGACCCGCGCCGCGCGCTTGCGCCTTGGCCCGATCAGCAACGGCCCGACCAACTCCACGCCCAGCAACTGCAGGTTGGCGAACGTCACCGGGCGGCCATCCAGCGTCGGCGCGGCCTTGGCGGCGAGCACATGCTTGAGCATCTGGTAAGCCTCACTGCTGACCCCGGCACCAACCAGGTAGCTGTTGGGCTTCTTGGCAAATTGCTGCCAGGCGATTTCAGTGCTGAGCGCCAGTTGCTGGCGCTGGTGCTCCTGCAGTTGCTTGACCAGCGCCTGGCGTTTTTTCTCGTCCTTGGGTTGCAGGATGGCCTTGATGTGTTGCTGGTACAGGCGACCCAGATCCAGGCTGCGACACAGTTTGGCGAACGCGGCGGGCGCAATGGGCTTGGCCTGGGAGTTGACCGCCGCGAAGTCCGGGATGACGTCGCCGTCGTAGCGGCCCCAGCCGGTGATGATTTCGCAATCGGCGCAACGCGCCGGGTGTTCTTCTTCGGGCAGGAAGTTGGCCAGCGCCACCTCCAGCAACGATACGCCCCGGTACTCCTCATCCAGCCGCGATGTGCGGGTGCGGTCAAAGCTGAAAAAACCATAGAAATCATCACGGGCGCCGGGCGCGAACTTGCGCGCCAGGTAGACGTTGCGCACGTCTATATCGAGCTTGAAGCGTTCCTTGATCGCGGCTTTAAGCAAGGGTTCGGCAAACGCTTGCACATCCTGGATCGTTGCAAGGGTGGCATCGACCTGATTGAAGATTGCGCGGTACCGGCTATGGCTGGCGGCCAGCGCTTGTTTTTGGGTGCCCGAGGCTTTGACGTACCACGCGGGCAATACCAGCGCGTGGTCGGCCAGTTCCTGCCGGCGCGGCGCCCGCGCCTGGCTGAACCAGCTCGGCACGCCGGCCTTGATAAAGTCGTAGTGGACACCCCGAAGGTCGGCATGGAACACACCTTCGGGGCGCGGTGCTGGGGTTTTGCGGTCTGACATGAGCGGTCGTCCGTCACTGATGGAAACCTCAGCCTACGCAACGACCGTGCGCCACAGTGCCTGCTTAGTTACCGCACAGCGGCACTGAACTGCCGCCTCAGGCGGTGGCCTCGAGGGCTGCGACTTCCTGGCGTGATAAGGCCAGCAGCCGTTGGTTGCGCGTGGTGTCGAGTTCGATCTGCAACGCGGTCACCGCCGCACCGTAGGCTTCGTCCAGAGCCTGATGCTCATCCTCCAGGCGCGAGCGACGCTGCTCGGACTCGCGCTCGAGGGTGTCGAACGACTCGGGGTATCTGGCCTTGAGGTAATCCACCCAGTAGCTGCGGCTGATCAGGTCTTCGTAAAACGGCTCGCCCTGTTCGGCCTGCTGTACGATTTCAATCGCCTGTTTCAGCACCTGACCCCGGATCGGCAGGCCGGACAGCATGCCCTGCGGCTGCCCGGGCAAGTCCAGTGGGGCCTTGAGGCCAAGGCGGTATTCAAGGCGCACTTCGGCCTTGTCCACATTCGCTCCCGCCACTCCATCCGCCAGTTTCTCCACCTCGCCCAGGCGAAACAGGCGCCGCGACAGGCGTAGCAATGCCGCGCCTCTGGCCGGCAGGTCATGCGGGTCGATCTCCTGTACCGCCTGGTACTCGAACACCTTCACTTCCAGCTCGCTGAAGGTCAGCATGCGTCCGTCCGCGCAGGTACCGTGCGTGCTCGACAGGCTGAACAGCAATTGACGCAATTCGGTATTGGCAGTGGCGGCCTCGATCACCGTCCATACGCGGCGGGTCAGGTCGGCGGAGTCCGCGCGATAGTCTGCGGATAACCGCAGCCGGGCCAGCAAATGGAAAAACGCCTGATTGTCGGGCTCGCTTGCCAATTGCAGCCACTGCTTACTGCGCACGTGAGTTTCGGGCACAGACAAACTGAAGACCCAGGGCAACAACTCCGTACTACTAGAGTCATCCTGCGCAAGCACCTCGTAGCCTTGAGCAGATGACACATGAGTTCCCAAGGTCTCTTCATCGCTATCCGGTTCAATATCCGGCAAGGTCCTTGCGCGCTGCATCGGTCTCATTACACGAGGGCTGGACAGGGGGCTCCCGAGAGGCGAATCATCCGTGCTGTCAATGTGGTAGTCCGGCCGTGGAATCCCAGTCGCCCAATTCAAAGGCTCAGGCGCCGGAGCAAGCGGTGTCTCGTTCCTTTCTCTGACCCTGGACGGCCAAAGTATGGGCCTCAATGACGCACCCGATTCCGACGTTTGCCTGTAGACGGTATCCAGAGGCGGTACGCCGGAAAAGCTGTTGCGAAAATCGTAGTTCAACTGCCAAAGAGACCGCTCCGCTCCCATTACTAGCGCAGTCACATGGGAGAAATCACCGCTGAGGACAGGCAGGTCCCGCAGTTCGTCAGTGGGTACGCCGGAGAGGTCCAGGCTCGTGGAAACCCCTGATACGTCATAACGCTTCATCAAACCTTCAACCCAACAAGCCATAAACATCCGTATCGTTTGTTGCCTGCCCAACCTCACGGCCACCGACGTCCCCCTGTCATGCCATTGCTCCAGTTCACGCAACTGCGCTGCGTATTCATCGCTGAACGCCTCGACGGCTTCGAAGCGGGTCTGGGCGTCCGGCCAGCGATCGACAATCCTGTCGATCAAGACATACAGACGCGAGCTCGGGTGGTACGTGACCGGCGCAATGAACTGGCCCATTCGCTCGATCTGGCCCATGGCATGCCCGGCCACCATGTGCTCCAGGTCGACCTCGTGCTGGGGGTGGTTCTTGATGTACTCATAAGCCGGCTTGAAGTTTTCTCGCGTCAATTTCGACCAGTCCAGCGACAGGCCCGCCCAAAGCTTTTCATGCCCCGGCTGGAGCAGACGCGCAGGTAATTGCCGCACGGTCGAGTATTGCAAGTTCAGGCGTTCGAGTTGAGGCAGGTCCAACGTGCTTTCTGGAAAGTGGCCCTGGTGGGTGTCGGAAATCGTCAGTTCGCGCAGCTGGGTCAGCGGGCGAACATCCAGATGATCGAACGAGGTGAGTACGCGATGCAGCTTCAGCGAATGCAGGTTGACCAGGCTCGCCAATTCGGCGGCCGCTTGGGGTTGGAATTCCACGAGGCCGTCGAGGGTCAGCGCCCTCAGCTCGGGCAGGCGATGCACGCCCGAGGGTAGATGGGGTACACGCTCCGAGGGCACATCCAGCCTGAGTTCGCGCACATTGGGAAAACGCTCCAGCATCTGGTTGATGTCGCGATCCGTTGGGGTATCCCCGCTAATCCGCAACTTACGCACATGGGAAAAATCGGCATCCAATAACGCCGGCAGTCGATCCTGGGCCGAGATTTCCAGTGCCGTATAGCGTGGGTCTTCGGCGGCCAGCGGCGCGTTGCGCCAACTGTCCTTGATGCTCAGGGCTGCGCGCTGCTTGCTTCTGCGGTTACCACCACGTGCGGCAACCCACTGGTCGAGCCTGGCTTCCAGGCGTTGCCATTCGCTCAGGCGATCATCAAGCAGGCTGAGAATTTGCGAGTTGCTCTTACCCGCGCGCAGTTGTTCGAGAATAAACCCATTGGCCTGCTGCTCCGTCAGTTGCGGGTAAACGTCCCGCACTCGTCTGACCAGTGCCGGCGCTTGCCCTTCCCCGCGACCACTGGCCGGGTAGCCCAAACGCATCCGGCCGATACGCTGCGGCGGTCGCAGGCGCGGCAGGCGCCTGTCGAGGACCTGCACCGCGTCGGCCGGGTGGGCGAGCGCATACTCGGTGATCGCCTGGCGCAACTCGGCACTGCGGGCCACCTCGGCAATGCCCAGGGCCTGGCGGGCGGCATCCGGCAAGGCATGCATCAACGACGGGTAAAAATTGTCGCTGTCCCTGGGCACGCTGTTGAGGGTTTCGCCACGCTCGTTGAAGGCTTGGTAGGACGGGCCTTTCTTGACCAGGTATTTGCGCTGCGTGGCGCGGGTGTCGCCAACGCCTGCAATCAACTGCCCGTCGATGCCGCCGTCGCGGATTTCCAGGCGCAGGTCGTCCGGCCAGCCCGGCAATTGGCCGAGGGCATGCAGGGCCAGGCGTTTGCTGTCAGTGGCGGCCAGGTTGTCCATATGCAATCCGGCCAGTGCTCGGCTGACGCGCCCCTGGCGTGCATGCCAACGTGATTGTTCCAACAGTGACAGAGGCGCGCGCGCAGTGCGCAGGCGGGTCAACTCCTCAGCAGAGGCGTGGTCCAGCACACTTTGCGCCGCCGGTTCACTTAAACCTGGGGTCAGGCGCTGCAGTTTCTGTACATCGGGGTCCTTGGCCGCTCGGCCTTGGTAGAGGCTTTCGAACAACGCCGGCTGGCGGGTACGGGCAAAGTCGGCCAACTGCTTGCGAAACTCCTCGGGCCGGGCGGCTTCGACACGGGCCGCTTCACCGCCCAGCAAACGGGTGATTTCCGCACCATCGAGGGACGCGAGGAGACGCACCGGCAACTGGCCGCCGAGCACGTCGGCGCGGCTGATTTTGATCGGCGCCTTGGCCGTGCCCTCCGAAGGTAAATGCTGGCTGCCGTATTGAATCGAAGGGCCGCTCAGCTCGGCGTTCTCGAACACTTGCAGCACTCGCCCCACGGGCCAGCGCGGTAATTCGCAGACCAGTGCCGGGGCGTACAGGTAACGTTCATCGATCGGCTGCTTGCCCTCCAACTGCGCCAAGACCTGCTGCACGCCTCGTTCGGCCTCGAACAGGCGCAGGGTATCGGCCAACTCAGGCGGCGGCGCGGCGTTGTCCAGATGCATCTTGCGCAGGCTACTGTCGCTGACCCCGCTGATATCGGCGGCCCTGAGCAACGCGGCGTCACTGTAGCCGTCGACAATCGGCCCCATACGCCGCAGTAATGTCAGGCGGTCCCACGCCAGCGGCTGCTCATGCACCTGACGCCAAGCACCGGCGCCGTTATGCACCAGTGGCGGTTGATAGGCCAGTGCATCACTGGGGTGTTGGATGCGCCAGCGCTGCGTCGACTCATCAAAGGCGTGCTCGACCACCTTGTCGCCCAGGCGCAGATAATGTTTGCCGGCGACTGCGTACTGCCCCAGCGGGTTGGCCTGGCCCTCAAGCTTGAGGTCCTGGTGATACGCCGACAGGTCCGCCCGCCACAGCTTTTGCTTGCCGTCGGCCAGGATCACCGGCCTGAGCGCATCCACCACGCCGGACATTTGCACTTGGGGCAGTACCGTAGCGCCGGTGGCAAGCATGGCCACGTTCAGCGCAATACTGGAAAAGTGCGCCCACATTTCGCGGATTTCGCTTTGTTCGTAGGCTTCGATGCCTTCATACACTTCTTCGCACATCTGCAGCGCGCCCACCGCCAGCATGATCGGCCCCAGGCCCGGCACCACAAAGGAGGCCAGGTTGAACACGCTGACCACGGCGTCCTTGAATCCCTCCATTCGCGCCGCGCGGGCCTTGGCGTCTTCGTCGTCGGTGGGCACCGCCACGGCGCGGGCATCAGCGAGGATTTTGTCGACACTGGCCTGGTAGCGGTGCTGCCACAGATCGCCCTTGATGGTCGCTTCGCCCATCCGCCAGTCAGGCGGTTGAGGCAGTCGCGACGACTGATACAACGCATTGAGCTGTCGGAAGAACTCACCTTGTTCAGACACCGGCACGAACCGGCTGAAATAGCGCCGGTACTCAGTGTCTTTCAAGCGGCCACCCAGGTCGGCCAGAAATTCATACAGGTTGGCGTACTCCTTCAGCGGCTGCTGCGGGTCATCGGGCAGATACACCACCAGGCGCTCGACCCGCGCCGCACGGATGCGCGAGGGGCCGATCAACAGCGGGCCGACCAGCGCCACGCCGAGTAATTGCAGGTTGGCGAACATGGCTGGGCGGCCATCCAGCGTCGGCACGGCTTTGGCGGCCAGGACGTGCTTGAGCATCTGATAGACATCGTGGCCGATCCCCGCGCCGACCACGTAGCTGTTAGGCTTTTTGGCAAATTGCTGCCAGGCAATTTCAACGCTGAGCGCCAGTTGCTGGCGCTCGTGTTCCTGCAATTGGCTGGCGAGTGTCTGGCGTTCGATAACACTCCTGGGCAGCAGGATGGCCTTGATGTGTTGCTGGTACAGGCGCCCCAGATCCAGGCTGCGGCACAGTGTGGCGAACGCGGCGGGCGCGATGGGTTTGGCCTGGGAGTTGACCGCCGCGAAATCTGCAATGACCTCGCCGTCGTAATTGCTCCACCCGGTGATGATTTCGCAATCGGCGCAAGCCGCAGGCTTTTCTTCTTCGGGCAGGAAGTTGGTGAGGGCCACCTCCAGTAATGAAACGCCTCGATACTCTTCATCCAGCCGCGAGGTGCGGGTGCGGTCCAGGGTGAAAAACCCATAGAAATCATCACGGGCGCCAGCCGCGAATTTGCGCGCCAGGTAGACGTTGCGCACGTCTATATCGAGCTTGAAACGCTCCTTGATCGCGGCCTTGAGCAGCGGCTCGGCGAATGCCTGGACATCCTGGATCGTTGCAAGGGTGGCATCGACCTGATTGAAGAGCGTGCGGTATTTGGCATGGCTGGCGGCCAAGGCGCTTTTTTGTGCGGCGGTGGCCTTGATGTACCAGGCGGGGATGACCAGGGCATGGTCGGCCAGTGCTTGCTGGCGGGGCAGGCGAGCCTGGGAAAACCAGGGCGGGATGGCGCGCGTGAGGAAAGCGCCGTGAATGCCGGATGAAACGGCAGGGCGGGTGACGTCGGGCATGGTGTCGCTCCAATAGATGGGAGCGCTAGCACATCACGTCAATCGCGGCGGTCGGGCGTAGATAGTTGTCGCCATGCAGCGCCCCCCGCCGGGGCGCTGCACTGAGGGTCAGAAGTTTTCGCGCGGGTTGAACGCGGCTTTCTGCGCCAGCTCTTGCCACAGCGCCTTGACCTCATCGTCAGCCGCCTTCGGCATCACCGCCTTGAGCTGCACGAACAGGTAACCCCGCTGCCCGGCCTTGTTCAGCAAACCGTGGCCCTTGGCGCGCATGCGCTGACCATTCTGGCTGCCGGCCGGCACCTTGAGGTTGATCTTGCCGGTGAGAGTCGGCACCGCCACCTCGGCACCCAGCGCCAATTCCCATGGCGCCAGCGGCAGGTTGATCACCAGGTTTTCGCCGTCCACTTCAAATTTGGCGTGCGGCGCGAACTTGATGATCAGGTACAGGTCGCCATTGGCCCCACCGCCAATACCCGGCGCGCCCTGCGCCTTGAGGCGGATGCGCTCGCCGTCGGCCACGCCGGCGGGGATCTTCACATTCAGGCTCTTGGTGGTGTTGCTGACGTGACGGCCCGAGGCGTCATATTGCGGCACCTGGAAGTTGATCTGCTTGGACTCGGCAGACAGCGTCTCCTCGAGGGACACCGTCAGTTGCATCTCCACGTCCTGGCCTTTACGCCCGGCAGGTCGGCGCTGGCCACCGCCGAAAGCGTCGCCACGCGAGCCGAAGATCGAACTGAAGAAGTCCGAAAAATCGCCCGCATCCTGGCCGCCGCCGAAACCGCCACGGCTCTGCCAGCCCGGCGGCCCCTGAAACGGCTGGCCATGCTGGCCGTATTTGCGCAGTTCATCGTACTCCGCACGTTTGTCGGCGCTTTTGAGCGCCTCGTAGGCTTCGGACGCGTCTTTGAATTTCTCCTCGGCGTCTTTTTCCTTGCTCACATCAGGGTGATATTTGCGCGCGAGCTTGCGATAAGCGGCCTTGATTGCCTTGTCGTCCGCGCTCGGCTCAACGCCCAATATCTTGTAGTAGTCTTTGAAATCCATCGGCGGTTCACCATCCTAAATCGGGATCGCACAGCCCGGGGCACAACGTGCGCTGCTTTGCACCTGTTGAGTCTTGTGGCCTGGGAGTGCGTCAAAGTGTTATCGGCGCTTGCCGTATGCAACAGATGTGGGGGCAAATTGCGCACTTTCAAGCACGATTTAACAGAGCGTTGGCCTACGCATCCGCCTTCGACTGGCATACACTGCGCGGCCGTTTTTTCGACCGGAACCCGATAGACATGAACAGCCCCTCCCCAGCCCGTGCCTGCGGCATCGACTTCGGCACGTCCAACTCCACCGTCGGCTGGATCCGCCCCGGCATGGAAACGCTCATCGCGCTGGAAGACGACAAGATTACCCTGCCGTCGGTGGTGTTCTTCAACATCGAGGAACGTCGTCCGGTCTACGGCCGCCTGGCCCTGCACGAGTACCTCGAAGGCTACGAAGGCCGTTTGATGCGCTCGCTCAAGAGCCTGCTGGGGTCCAAGCTGATCAAGCACGACACCAGCGTGCTGGGCACTGCGATGCCGTTCAAGGACTTGCTGGGCCTGTTTATCGGCCAGCTCAAGAATCGCGCCGAAGCCACCGCCGGCCGCGAGTTCGAGGAGGTTGTGCTGGGCCGCCCTGTGTTCTTCGTCGATGATGACCCGCTGGCCGACAAAGAAGCCGAAGACACTCTGGTGGAGGTGGCGCGCAAGCTGGGCTTCAAGGAAGTCTCGTTCCAGTACGAACCGATTGCGGCGGCATTCGACTACGAGTCCACCATCGAAAAAGAAGAGTTGGTGCTGATCGTCGACATCGGCGGCGGTACTTCAGACTTTTCCCTGGTGCGCCTGAGTCCCGAGCGCCGCACCGTCGATAATCGCCACGCCGACATCCTCGCCACCGGCGGCGTGCATATCGGCGGCACCGACTTCGACAAACAATTGTCGCTGGCCGGCATGATGCCGTTGTTCGGCTATGGCAGCCGCATGAAAAGCGGCGCCTATATGCCCACCAGCCATCACATGAACCTGGCGACCTGGCACACCATCAACTCGGTGTACTCGCAAAAATCCCAGCTGGCGCTGGGCAGCATGCGCTACGACATCGAAGACACCGGCGGCATCGACCGGCTGTTCAAGCTGATCGAACAGCGTGCCGGCCACTGGTTGGCGATGGAAGTGGAAGAGACCAAGATCCAGCTGACCCACGAAGAAAACCGCCATGTGCCACTGGACCGTATCGAAAAAGGCCTGAGCGTCGACCTCAGCCGTGCCTTGTTCGAGTCGTCCATCGACAGCCTGCTGGAGCGGGTGCGCGGTAGCGTGACGCAGTTGCTCAACGACGCCTGCGTAGGCGTCGAACAGGTGGACACGGTGTTCTTTACCGGCGGTTCCAGCGGTATTCCGGCACTGCGCCAGAGCATCTCGGCGATGCTGCCGAAGGCGCGGCATGTGGAAGGGAATATCTTCGGCAGTATCGGCAGTGGGCTGGCGATTGAAGCCAGCAAGCGGTACGGCTACTGAGTTTCAGCTGGAAGACCGTGGCGCCCTCATCGGGAACAAGCCCCCTCCCACACTTGAATGTGTACACTCGTCAAAGTGTGGGAGGGGCGGTGCGACGATTCGACTTGCTCCCGATGGGGCCGGCCCAGACAGCAAAAGCCTTAAACCATCCCCCCGAGCTTCAGCTCACTCTTGAGATACGCATAGTAAATCGGCCCCGCTACAACGCCCGGCAAGCCGAACGCCGCCTCGAATACCAACATCGCCAACAGCAGCTCCCATGATTTGGCGCTGATCTGCCCGCCCACAATGCGCGCGTTGAGAAAGTACTCGACCTTGTGGATCACGATCAGATACCCCAACGCCGCGACCGCCACCCAAATCGACAGCGACAACGCCACGATCGTGATCAGGGTGTTGGACAGCAGGTTGCCGATCACCGGCAGCAGGCCCAGCAGGAAGGTCAGCACGATCAGGGTCTTGGTCAACGGCAGGTGGATGCCGCACAAAGGCAGCACCACGGCCAGGAACACGGCGGTGAAGGCGGTGTTGAGCGCGGCGATCTTGATCTGGGCGAAGACGATGTTGCGAAACGCCTGGACCAGCAGGTGCAGACGGTCGAACAGCGCGGCGGCCAGGGGTTTGCGTTTGGTCAGGTCGGGCACGCGCTGCAAGGCGATGATCGCACCGAGCACCATACCGATCAGCAGGGTGACGAACATGTGGGCGGCATCTTTGCCCACCAGTTGCAGTTCGCTCAGGTGTTTGCTCAGCCAGTCGCCGATGGCCACGCGGAACTCGGCGGCGCTGGCGGGCAAGTAGGCATCGAGGAACGGCGGCAACTGGCCGCGTGCGCGGTCGACCACCCCCATGAATTTGTCGAGGGAAGCCCCGGGGTTTTCCGCTTCGTGGAGCAGGAAGCTGATGGCACCGGCGAAGATCAGCGTCAGAACGCTGACGATCAATGTGCCGAGCAAGGCCACCGCGAGCCAACGCGCACGTCGCCCTTCGATCAGCCGTTGCAATTGCGGGGTGAGCATATTGACCAGCTCATACACCAGCAAACCCGCCAGCAGGCTAGGCAGTAGTTTCAATGGCAGGACCAGCAGCAACCCGCCGAAAATGATGATGCAACTGACCAGCAACAATACGTGACGCTGAGAAAACGTTGGCATACAGCCTCAAAACGAACGACGTTAAAGGATGTTGCTGCCGGAACGAAGTCGCTCGCCCCGGCAGCAGAGGGCTGTGTGCGAGTGTCGCAGCCTTCTATGGCTTGGGGCTATTACTTCTTCAGGCAAGTGCTCATAAAAGTCTTGCGCGCATCGCCGGTCAAGGCCTGGGTTTTCGCCGTGGCATTGCAGTCTTTCATCTTTTGCTGCTGAGGGGTCAGGGTTTTCGCAGCCGGAGCCGGGGCGGCCTTGAGGCATGTGCTCATGAAGGCTTTGCGCTCATCGCCCTTGAGCGCCTTGGTGGTGGCATCGGCGTTACAGGTGGTCATTTTGTTTTGCTGAGCGGTCTCGGCAAAGCTCTGGGAACACAGCAACAAACCGATCATCAACAGCGGAACACGCAACATCTTCATGGAGTTTTCTCCCTGTTACCGTGCCGAAGGGGCACGGCCTACGAGCAGTGTAGCCAAAACCTGTTACATCTTCAGCGTCCGCGAATATTTGACCGACGGTACTGCTCCGGCGTGCAACCGGCGTGGCGCTGGAACATGGCGATGAAGGCCGACGCGGTGCTATAGCCGAGGTCAAAAGCGACGTGTTGCACACTGCGTTCGCTGTCCAGCGCCTCGATGGCGGCCAGGTAGCGCAAACGCTGGCGCCACTCACCGAAGCTCATGCCCAACTCCCGCACAAATTGCCGCGCCAGGGTGCGCTCGCTGACGTGCACGTGCTCGGCCCATTGTGCCAACGGCCGATTATCGCCGGGCTCGGCTTGCATGCCTTCCAACACACTCAACAGCCCGGGATGGCGTGCGTAAGGCAGAAAGCAATCGTGGATCGGTGCTTGCTTGAGCTGGTCGACCAGCACCTGGGCCAGGCGAATATCAGCGTCGGCCTGCGGGATATTGACGCCGCGCTGGGCGAAATCGCGCAGGATGGCCTTGAGGATGTCACTGATGGCCAGGGTGCACGGCTGCGCAGGGAGTTGCTCGCAGAGCTCCGGGGCCAGGCCCACCGAATGGTAGACGATCGCCTCGGCATTGTAGGAACTGTGCTCGGTATGCGGCGGCACCCACACCGCATACTGCGGGGGCGACATGAAGCGGCTGCCCGCCACCTCCATGCGCATGACGCCGCTGGCGGAATAATCCAGCGATCCCCAGAAGTGCTCGTGTGGGGTGCACTCGGTATCGGGGGCGAAATCGGAGTAACGGAAGTACACGGGGCTTGGCAGCTGGCGGAAATCCGCGAGGCGTACGGTATGTCTGGCCATGTTGTCTGGATACAAGGGTCGGTTGTCTGGTTTGCAGTATAAGCCGCTATCCAGACAGCGGATAATCGCGCCTCGTCAATACACCAGGTTTCTCTCGATGCAATACGCGTATCCCCTGCTGGCCATTTTTATCTGGGCCGGCAACACCGTTGTCAACAAACTGGCCGTGGGCTCGATTTTCCCGTCGGAGATCGGCTTTTATCGCTGGCTGCTGGCGGCACTGTTGTTCACCCCGTTCATGCTCAAGCCGGTGATTGCCCATTGGTCGAACATCCGCCCGAACCTGGGCAAGGTCTTTATCCTCGGCGTGCTCGGCATGGCCGTGTACCAGAGCCTGGCGTACTACGCAGCGTCCCTGACGAGCGCGACCAACATGGGCATCATCTTGTCGTTGATGCCGTTGATGGCACTGACCGCCGCGATCATCAGCCTCGGCCAGCGTCTCACCTTCGGCGCCCTTACCGGTGCGGTGCTGTCATTTGCCGGCGTGGTCGTGGTGGTGTCGGCCGGCAGCCTGGGCGCGCTGCTGCAACATGGGGTCAACCTGGGCGACGGCATGATGCTGGTGGCCACGCTCGCCTACGCGGTCTACAGCACCCTGTTGAAAAAATGGCAGTTGCGCCTGCCACCGCTGGTGTTGCTGTATCTGCAAGTGCTGGTGGCCGTGGTAGTGCTGTTTCCGCTGTTCCTGTTCTCGGCCAAGGCCGGCTTGGGCTGGGCGAATATTCCACTGGTGCTGTACGCCTGCTTGCTGGCTTCGATGCTTGCGCCGTTGGCCTGGATGCACTCGGTGAAGACCCTGGGCCCCAGCCGCACCACGCTGTTTTTCAACCTGCTGCCGTTGATCACGGCGCTGATCGCAGCGTTGGTATTGAAAGAAGAGTTGGCGCTGTATCACTTGGTGGGCGGTTTGCTGACGTTGGGTGGGGTGATTCTGTCGGAGCGCTGGACCACACCGGTCAGGGCGGCCTGAACTCATCACGCTTTAAACCCCGGCATCCTTCAAGCGCCGCGCATGCTCGACAAACAAGCGGATAGGCTCGGCGCCCTTGCCCACCAGGCCCATGGATTGGTTGACGATATCGAAGTGATCCAAGGCATAGTCGTCACCGATCACCACCCCCAGGTGCGAGCTGTAGCGCCCGACCATGCCGTCGCACTGGCCCTTTTCCCGCACAAAGCTGCGGGCGAACAAGCGGCAGCTTCGATGGCTCCCGTCGAACAGGTTGCGCCCCCGGTCGGTGATGCCCGGCTGCAAGGTGCCCGACCACGAGTAATAGCGCACACCGTTGACCTCCTCCGGGCCCTGCCCGCCCCATGCCTGGGGTAGCCCCTGTGGGTACTGGCGATTGAACAGCGTTACGCCCTCGCTAGTCAGTGACTGATGCGAGGCGCGCAGATCCGCCTTGAAGCGCGGCCCGCGATAGCCGGTCTCCAGCACGCCCATGCCCCAGGCGACCAGATGAAACAGCGAGCTGATGATGCGACCTTTTACACCCTCGGGCGGGTAATGGAGATGGAAATGGTCGGCCAGTTCCGAGCCGTGGTTGGGGCCGGCCACCGAGGTCACCGATGCCACCCATTCCGGGTGCTTGGCCGCTGCATAGCGAGCAGTGAGCGCGCCCTGGCTGTGGCCGATCAGGTTGACCTTGTCGGCGCCGGTCTCACGGCGAATGCGCTCGATGTGCACCAGCAATTGCTCGCCGCGCACCTCGCTGGAATCGAGTGGCGCGACTTGCACAGGAAAGACCTGCGCCCCGCCCGCCTGCAGCGCCGGGACTATGCCGTACCAGTATGGAAACCCGCCCAGGCGCACAAAGCCCAGCATGCCGGGGACCAATACCAGGGGGTAACGTGTGGCCAACGAATGCGACATGAGGCAAGTTTCCTCGAAACCCAATGCCTGCAGCCTAGCCCAGCCTCAAGTCCGACTTATGACGCTGTCGATAAATCCGATAAAACTTTTGCCCTTGCCTGGGACTCACAACTGGACGCGATCACGCCGGCAGAGCGTGGCGCAACACCGGATTAGTACCAGGAGATCGAGATGACCCAAGCAAATTTGACCGACGTCGCCACCCTGCGCAGCCGCGCCCGCCAGAACGTCGAAAACGGTGCCGTCACCGAAGGCTACGATGCCGACCGCGAAGAAATCATCCGCTTGCTCAACGCATCGTTGGCCACTGAATTGGTCTGCGTACTGCGCTACAAGCGTCACTACTTCATGGCCAGCGGCATCAAAGCCTCCGTTGCCGCCGATGAATTCCTTGAACACGCGACCCAGGAAGCCGAGCACGCCGACAAACTTGCCGAACGCATTGTGCAGCTGGGCGGTGAGCCGGAGTTCAACCCGGACCTGCTGACGAAAAACTCCCACGCCCAGTACGTGGCCGGCAACTCGCTGAAAGAGATGGTCTACGAAGACCTGGTGGCCGAGCGTATCGCAGTGGACAGCTACCGCGAAATCATCCAGTACATCGGCGATAAAGACCCGACCACCCGCCGCCTCTTCGAAGAAATCCTCGCCCAGGAAGAAGAGCATGCCGACGACATGGCCGACATTCTGGAAAGCCTGTAACCCGGCAACATGCATGGCCAATATGGGAGGGGGCTTGCCTTAATGCCAGTCAGCTAAGGCTTAACGCTGTCTCTGTGGGAGGGGGCTTGCTCCCGATGAGGGTGAATCAGTCGATATCGCAATTGACTGACTCACCGCCATCGGGAGCAAGCCCCCTCCCACATTTTGGATGGAGATTGGGTGCCTTAACCTTTTACGGTTTTCGGCGCCTTGCCTTCCTTCATCTGCTGCAGCAACGGCGCGCACTGGTTGGGTTCATCGCCACTCGGTGCGACCAACGCCAGCAACCCCGCAGCGGGCCCCGCGATCACACCCAGCGCCACCATCCCCGCCCCCCGCAAGGCCAGCGGAATGGCTTTTACCCCGGCGTTGGGCTTGATGAACGGCCCATTGACGTACAACGGTGAACGCAGGGAGAACAGGCGGAAGCCTTTCGATTCCGGCGTGATGGTCAGGTCCAACTGCTCCGTGGCCATATTCGCCGTGCCATCGATGTAGATGATGGCGTTCTCGGTATCGAACACAAATAGCCGCGTGGTCGCCAAGCCGGTCTTGATGCCGAAATCGGCCGCCGCGCAATTGATCTTCACTTCCTTGTCGCCGAACAAGCGACCCACCACGTAATTGCCCACGTTAAGCCCGGCGATCTCCATCAGGCCACGGCTGATGGCGCCATCGTTGATCAACATCTTCAAGTCGCCGTTGGAGGTGCCCAGCAGCGCCGCCACGGAGTTGCCGCGCCCGGCAATATCCGCGTCGCCGTTGAGTTCACCAAAGCTGGTTTTCATCGGTTCGAAGGTGGGGAACAACTGCTTGAGCTTGAAGTTGCGCGCGGTGAGTTTGGCGCGGCCTTCCATCGGTGTGGTGCGGCCGTTCAGGCGAATCTGCGCATCCAGCTTGCCGCCCGCCACGCCGAAACGCAGGGGTTCGAGGCTGAGCTGGCCGTCATTGAGCACCAGATGCGTATAGAGGTCGGTGAAGGGCAGCTCGGCACTGTGCACGATGCGTTTGCCGGTGAACTCCACGTCGGCATCCATATCGTGCCAGCGGTCGGTGCGGAACTCTTCCACCGGCAGGACCTTCGTTGCCGGCTGCTTGCTCGCGCCGCCACGGGCTTTCTGCTTGGCATTGGAGTCCGCGCCGATCAAGGGCGCGAGGTCGGCCATCAACAGTTGGTTGGAGAGCAAAGTGCCCGTGAGCTTTGGCCGTGGCTGGCTGGCTACATAGCCCAGGTCGCCGTGGATATCGCTGTTGCCGATCTTGCCGTTGAAGTTTTCGTAGCGAAAGGACGCGCCGCTGGCTTCATGCAGCTTGGCGATCAGGTGACCGTCGGTGGAATAGGCCGGGGAGTCCGGCAGGGTTACACCGGTCAACGGGTACAGGTTGCCCAAACTGCTGCCGGAGAGTTTCAGGCGCAGGTCGAGGGCGCCGAGGTTCAGCGGATCGGTGAGGGTGCCGGCCAGCGCTATACGGGTGTCGGCCACCTGCACCTGGGCCTGCAACGGGAATGGCTTGGCGGCGTCCTGCAACGCCAGCAGGCCGCCGATCTTGCCGGTGCCGTCGAGTTTCTGGCCGTGATACTGGCCTTTGACCTTGAGCCCGAACGCATAGTCCTGGGGCGCCGAGCCTTTTTCCAGGGCCTTCTTGGCATCGGCATCGCCGACGATCTCACCGAAAGGAATGGGTTTACCCAGCGGATCGATGATGACGTCCAGCTGGGTCTTGAGGGTTTGGTCGTCAAGGGTCACATGGCCTTTGTCGAAGCCGATGGCACCGATGTCCACCACCCAGCTCGAAGGTTCGGCATTCGGATCCTTGGGGTCGAACTTGAACGTCCAGTTGGCGCGGCCGTCAGCCAGGCGTTGCAAGTCGGCACTCGGCTCGGTGAGGTCGATACGCGGGATCACCACGCGCTGCACCAGCAACGCCAGGGGCGAAATACGCAACTCGACTTTCTTGAGCGTGACCATCTGCGGCTTTTTCGACCAGTCGGGGTTGCCCAGGGTCAGGTCTTCGGCGATCACATGAGGCCACGGTACCCAGGCGCGCCAACCGCCTTCATCGGGCTCACGCTGCCACACCACCGCGAGGTTGCCGTTGATGGCGAACGGGCGATGCAGTTCTTCGGAGACTTTGGCATTGAGGGGCGGCTTGATGCGGTTCCAGTCAAAGAATGCCAGGACCACTACCACCACGGCGATTAACAGAACGAAGCTGGCGCAGCTCCAAACCACAATTTTACGAGTGCGCGTCATTGCACAGGACTCCTGAATACGACTGGCAAGGCTGCTCCTTTGGAGCCGCTTATAAAGCTGTGACTGGCAAACCGCCTGGGGGTTTAACCGGTCTGCGGTTTTAGCCGCAAAAAGCTATTTTTCTGACCGAACAGACAATTTACATCATCAACAGCGCACCATTGTTACCCGTCTTCGTGTCGAAAATACCCACCACGGTGCAAAAGCGCGGGCTTGAGAGGCCCGCGCTAGAGCCTCTGCACGGAACAATCAATTCCGTTGATTATTACCATTGTGTTTATGAACTTTTATATCGACTTATCAAGAGTAGCATTAGCCCTGTACCCAATTTATCGCCCTCCCAAGGAGCAACTATCATGAAACGCCAAATACTCGCTACCGTACTGCTGTCCGTCCTGGCTTCCAGTGCTTTTGCCTTGCCAGCCGCCGAACAAGCGACTCCACAGAACAAAGCCCAAGCCGTGCAATCCAGCCAAACCCTGGCCCGCAGCGGTTCGCAAGAAGACGAAAATCGCGACTACGCCAAAGGCGCTGTGGCTGAAAATGGTTCGGAACACGCCAACAAACGCGCCTACACCGAAGGCGTTGCTGAAGGTGGCTATGATCGCCTGCAAGAGAAAGGTTTGGTAGAAGGCGGCGCAGAGCAAGCCAACAAACGTGCTTACACCGACGGCGTTGCTGAAGGTGGTGCAGACCGTCTGCAAGAACTGCATCAAGCACAGAGCTAAGCCCGTGGTGGCCCAGAAAAAAGCCCGATCAGCCGATCGGGCTTTTGCTTTTATATAGACCGCGTCACGCATTGTTCTCGCCAAGTTCGACGCCGGCAAAGCGCTTTTGCTAGAGTGCGTCGCTGTACTTGCCGACTTAAGCCCTCCCGCCCATGCTGCCCCGCGCCGAACAGAAGCAACAGACCCGCCTCGCCCTGATGGACGCAGCCCGCCATCTGATGGAGGGTGGCCGAGGGTTTGGCAGCCTGAGCCTGCGCGAAGTGGCCAAGAAGGCGGGGATCGTGCCTACCGGCTTCTACCGTCACTTTGCCGATATGGACCAGCTTGGCCTGGTGTTGGTGAGTGAAGTGGGCCAGACCTTCCGCGCCACGATTCGCCTGGTACGCCACAACGAATTCGTGATGGGCGGCATTATTGACGCCTCGGTACGTATCTTTCTGGACGTGGTGTCGGCCAATCGCTCACAGTTCCTGTTTCTGGCACGCGAGCAATACGGTGGTTGCCTGGCCGTGCGCCAAGCCATCGGCGCACTGCGCGAAGACATCACCCGCGACCTGGCGGCGGACCTCACCCTGATGCCCAAGCTGCAACACCTGGATGCCGAAGGCTTGCATGTGATGGCCGACTTGATCGTCAAGAGCGTCTTCGCCACCCTGCCCGACATCATTGACCCACCCGCCCATGCGTTGCCCGCACACCTCACGCCCCAGGCGAAAATCACCCAGCAATTGCGCTTTATCTTTATCGGCTTGAAGCACTGGCAAGGCCTGGGCAGCACCGAATGACGCCATCAGCCCGCTGAGTGAAAGCGCTTGGCCGTGGTGTAGTTCTTGTTCCAGTAGCGGTTGCTCAACGAGTCGATGCGGATGTTCTTGCCGGTGCGCGGCGAATGGATGAATTTACCCTCGCCTATATAAAGGCCGACATGGCTGACCTGACCGCGCCCATTGCCTTTGAAAAACACCGCGTCGCCAGGCTTGAGGGCGTTGCGTTTGATGGTTGGAGCCGAGGAGCGGTGCATCGCGGCCGTGGTGCGGGGGATCTGGATCTGGGCTTCGGTCTTGAACAGGTAGACCAGGAAACTGCTGCAATCGAAGCCCTGTTGCACTGACGTGCCGCCCCATTTGTACGGCGTGCCCAATAGTTCATGAGCGCGGTCGACGATATCGTCGATTGCCGTTTCCTTCAGCGAGGTACTGAAGCTGGGGTGGGGCTGCAACGAAGCCGAAGCCGATGAGATGACAAAAGACAGGCTGATGAGTACTAAACAACACAATGATCTAAACATGATGAACGTCGCAGTGGATTAAACACGACGCACAGCCTAATGATCATGTCGGTAACGTCTTGAACGGCAAATCCTGAGTACCTGTAGGACAAATCCGAAAACGCCCATGACGGGTGCGCCAAGCCTATCAACGCACCAAATTGGACCACTCTCAGAATATTCCGACGCCCTATTAGGTGGCGCCGCCGTACTTACCTACAGGCAATTCCTACTTCCCATCCAGGTTGGCAAGCCCCTTGCTCTAGCTGTTTCATCGCTCTTAGCCGGAAGCTTTCTGATGCTGGTGATCCACCGCCGAATCGCCCCCCAAGCCCTCTGGGCCGCCGAGTTGCTGCTGAATTTTGAAGCGCGCAGCAAAAGCCGCCTGCGCTGTTTCAGTGCCGACGGTGAAGACGTCGGCCTTTTCCTGGAGCGTGGCCAGCCCCCGTTGCACGATGGCGAATTCCTGCAGGCCGAAGACGGACGCGTCGTACGCGTGTGCGCCAGGCCTGAACAACTGCTGCACGTCACCTGCAGCAGTGCCTTTGAACTGACGCGGGCGGCTTACCACCTGGGCAACCGCCATGTGGCGCTGCAGGTCGGGGACGGCTGGTTGCGCCTGCTCGATGACTACGTGCTCAAGGCCATGCTCGAACAACTGGGGGCACAGACGCAAACCATCGAAGCGCCCTTTCAGCCGGAGCACGGTGCCTACGGCGGTGGCCACCACCACTCGCGCCATGGCGATGAGGATTTCAACTACCCGCCCAAGCTGCACCAGTTCGGCGTGCGCCCATGAACCCAGCCTGGGCCTTGCTGCGCCTGGCCAGTCCGCAATTGCCGATTGGCGGCTACAGCTATTCCCAGGGCCTGGAAATGGCCGTGGAAAATGGCCGTGTGAAGGATGCGGCCAGCGCCCAGCGATGGATCAGCGACCAGTTGCTGCTCAACCTCGCCCGCTTCGAAGCGCCGCTGCTGCTCGCCCATTGCAACGCCGCCGCCGCACAGGATTGGTCGCGCCTCACGCAGCTATGCGAAGAACATCGCGCCAGCCGTGAGACCCGCGAGCTGTATCAGGAAAGCCGCCAGATGGGCTATTCCCTGCAACAACTGCTCAACGGCCTGCCCGAGCTGGATGCCGCCGCCCGTACATTTCTTGAGCCGTGCGCCGAACCGCATCTGGCCCTGGGCTGGGCGCTGGCGGCACGCGCCTGGCACATCAGCCCCGACGACGCCCTCGCCGCCTGGCTGTGGAGCTGGCTGGAAAACCAATTGGCCGTGCTGATGAAAACCCTGCCCCTGGGGCAGCAGGCCGCTCAACGCCTGACCAGCGAACTGCTGCCGTTGCTGCAACAAGCCCAGCAGGATGCCACGCATATCGACCCCAACCACTTCGGCAGCGCCGCGTTCGGCCTGTCCCTGGCGTGTATGGCCCACGAACGCCAGTACAGCCGCCTGTTCCGTTCCTAGGAGCGGTTTATCTTGGAGAGACACATGAACACACAACCCCTGCGTGTCGGCATCGGTGGCCCGGTGGGCTCCGGCAAGACCGCGCTGACCCTGGCCCTGTGCCTCGCGCTGCGCGACCGCTACAACCTGGCGGTGGTCACCAACGATATCTATACCCGCGAAGACGCCGACTTCCTGGTACGCAACCAAGCCTTGGCGCCTGAGCGCATCATCGGCGTGGAAACCGGCGGCTGCCCGCACACGGCGATTCGTGAAGATGCCTCGATCAACCTCGAAGCGGTGGACCAGCTCAACCGTCGCTTTCCCGGCCTGGACCTGATCCTGGTGGAGTCCGGCGGCGACAACCTGTCGGCGACCTTCAGCCCGGAACTGTCGGACCTGACCATCTATGTCATCGATGTGTCCGCCGGCGACAAACTGCCGCGCAAAGGCGGGCCGGGCATCTGCAAATCCGACTTGCTGGTGATCAACAAGATCGACCTGGCGCCGCTGGTGGGCGCCTCGCTGGAACTGATGAACAGCGACACCCAGCGGATGCGCAACGGTAAACCCTTTGTGTTCAGCAACCAGAAAACCGGCGTCGGCCTGGATGACATCGTCGCCTTTATCGAGCGTCAGGGTTTGCTGACCGCCGCCTGATCATCCCTTTAAGGAGCCTTATATGAGCCTCAAGAAACTTTTCGCCGCCGCCAGCCTGCTGCTGGCCCCCGCCCTCGCCTTCGCCCACCCGGGCCATGGCGACAATGGCCTGGTGGCCGGCATCAGCCACCCACTGGGCGGTATCGACCATTTGCTGGCCATGGTTGCGGTCGGCTTGTGGGCGGCGCAGCAAACAGGCAATGCGCGCTGGGCACTGCCTTGTACCTTTGTCGGCACCATGCTGATCGGTGGCTTGCTGGGCTTCGAAGGACTGCAGTTGCCGGCATTGGAAAGCGGGATTGCCGCCTCGGTGCTGGCATTGGGCCTGGCCGTTGCCTTGGCGGTGCGGCCGCCATTGTTCGTGGCCGTGGGGGCGACGGCGCTGTTTGCGTTGTTCCATGGCGTGGCGCATGGCTTGGAACTGCCGGATATGTCCAGCCCTTGGGCGTATGCGGCAGGGTTCGTCGGTGCAACCGCTGCCCTGCACGCTGCCGGTTATGCGGTGGTGCGCTTCCTGCCGGCGGCGGCCGCGCCGTTGGTGCGAGTCGCCGGTGCGGCATCGGCGGCGACGGGGATGTGGCTGCTCGCCGGCTGAATATTGCAGTGCCTGTAAAGGCGCTATCGGGAGCAAGCCCCCTCCCACACTACCGCTAAGTGTGGGAGGGGGCTTGCTCCCGATAGCGGTAGACCGGACACCACAGAACCCAAGCCTGCTACCATGCGCGCCTACACCCCTGCCGTGACGACGCCAGCTGATGCCCATCGCTTCCCAACCCTCCTTGAATTCTGTGCTCGCGCACTTCCATGACCTGATCGTGCCACTCTGGCAAGGCCCGGGCTGGAATGCCGACCTGGCGCTGCCCTACGAGGCGCTGGACGCCGATCACCGGCCACTGCCCCCGCAACGCTACCGCGCCATGGCCTGCGCCCGGCAGTTGTACCTGTTCGCCAGCCTGATCGGCGAGCCGGGCGCCGCCTTTGCCCAAGAGCGTGCAGCGGCGCTGTTCCGCTCCCTTCAACGGCATTTCCATGACGCCGAGCACGGTGGCTGGTTCTACAGCATCGACCCGACCGGCCAGCCGCTGGACAAGCGCAAAGACCTGTACACCCACGCCTTCATCATCTTCGCCTGCGCCCACTACTGGGCCAAGGTGCGCGAGCCGTTGGTCGAATCCGTGCTGGACGCCGCCCTGTCAGTGGTCGCCGAACGTTTCGCTACCGGCGACGGCCTGTACGAAGCGGTCTTGGAGCGCAACTGGTCATCCCTCAAATCCGGCCCGTTGCAAAACCCGCTGATGCACCTCGCCGAAGGCTTCCTCGCGACGCTGGCGGTGCGTGAAGATGCAGTCACCCAAGATGCGCTGCTGGATTTGGCAGGTGCGCTGCACAAGCGCTTTATCGATCCTCAGCACGGCGTGATGATGGAAAAACCGCTGGGCGCTGTGGATAACTGGTTTGAGCCGGGGCACCAGTTCGAATGGTTCTTTTTGCTGGAGTCTTCACCCGTGCTGCGCGGCACGCCGCTGCATGCAGCGTTGTCGCGGGCATTTGCCTACGCCGAACTCAAGGGTGTGGATAAAGCCAGCGGCGCGGTCAGCGGCATGCTTGCCCTCGACGGCCATGTGCGCGACGGCACCCAACGGATCTGGGCCCAGGCCGAATACCTGCGGGCACTGACCCTGCGACCGGGCAGTGAGGCAGTGTTGCAACGCCAGTTGCTGGCGCTGCAACAACGCTTCCTGCATGACAAAGGCTGGCATGAATGCCTGGATGCCAAGGGCGACGTGAGCCGACGGGACATGCCGTCGACCACACCTTACCACTTGGCGACCTGCTACCAGGGCCTCATGCAATCCACTTGCGATCTGCGGTAAAGCTGATCGTCAGCCAGCGCGCCGCATCCGGCGTGCCGAGCCCTGTGGATATCTCTTCGCGCAGCCGATCCAGCGTCGCGATGTTATCCACCGGGTAATCCGCCGGCAGTACCACATGAATCTCGATAAACCGTGCACGCCCGTGCTTCTGTACGTAAGACACGTAGTCGTCGAAACCATGTCGGGCCTGCGCCGCGTCCATCACTTCGCGCACGGTGTCGTCCAACTGGTCCGGGGCGATCCCCAGCACCTCGCGCAGCGCCGGGCGCAGGATCTTCAAGGCCGGGGCCAGCATGCTCAGGGCCAGCAGGATCAGAATCAATGGGTCGACATACACCGCCCACTCGCCATAGCCCTGGGACTTGAGCAACAGGGCAGCGAGAAAGCTGATCAGCAAGCCCACCGACAGCATCGCGTCCACCAGCCAGCTGATGTTATCGAACTGGATCAGTGACGATTTCAGCCGGCGATTGCGATAGCGCACGTAAAAAAAGTAGGCGAACTCGACGACGGTAAACACCGCCGCATAGAGGATCACCAGCCCCAACTCGATCTCACGCCCGCCATTGATAATGCCGAACACACCGTTGAGAAACGCGTAGATGGCGATCAGCAGCAGGAAGCTGCCTTCGATCAGCAGCACCATCGGCTCCAGGTGCCAATAACCGAACTGGAAACGCTCGTTGCTTTTTTTCGCGATCAGCTTGGCCGTGATCAGCATCAACACCTTGATAGCGGTGGCGATCAGCGAGAAAAAGCCGTCGAATAAAATGGATTGGGCGCCAGAAATCACACCCGTGACAATCCCGGCGATCGCAACGGCGAACATCAGGATGGTCGATTGTTTGAGCAGTGCCTGCTCACCTCGGTTACTCACATTTCCTCCCGTCAAAACCTTTAAACCGCACAGTGCGGAGGGGTTTTCAGGGGTGGAGTGTACCTTATGTCGTGTTTTGGCCGATTTGACGCCATCGGGGGCAAGCCCCCTCCCACATTCGACTGAGTTTCAACTTTGAAATACGGTCAAGTGTGGGAGGGGGCTTGCTCCCGATAGCCGCGACACGGTCTGACGCCTTACTTGGCCCCGCGCTCAATCGCAAAACCCGCCCAGGTCTGGCTCACCGGCATCAGCTCCAGGCGGTTGATGTTCACATGCGCCGGCGTGTTCAACACCCAGAAAATGGTATCGGCAATGTCCTGCGGCTGGATCGGCTCGGCACCCGCATAGGTAGCGTCGTACCGTGCCTGGTCACCGCCGAAGCGCACCAGCGAGAACTCGCTCTCACACAGGCCCGGCTCGATGTTGGTCACACGCACGCCAGTGCCTTGCAGGTCGCAGCGCAGGTTCAGCGAAAACTGCTTCACGAATGCCTTGGAACCGCCATACACATGGCTGCCCGGGTACGGGTAATTACCGGCGATGGAGCCCAGGTTGATGATGCCGGCGCCACGCCCGTAGGCGATCAGGCGTGGCAACAGCAGGTTGGTGGTGGTCAACAGGCCTTTGATGTTGGTGTCGACCATGGTTTCCCAATCGTCGAGGTTGCACTTGGGCGCAGGATCGGTGCCCACGGCCAGGCCGGCGTTGTTGATCAGCCCGCGCAGCTTGGCGAACGACGGCGGCAGGTTGGCGATGGCGTCTTCCATGCCCTTGCGGTCCCGTACGTCCACCACCAGGCCATGTACTTCAGTCTGCTTGGAAAGCTCTTCGACCAGCGCGTTCAAGCGGTCGGCACGACGCCCCGTGAGCACCAGTTTCCAGCCGGCGTCGGCAAAACGACGGGCACAAGCTTCGCCAAAACCTGAAGTGGCGCCGGTAATAAACAGCGTGTCGGACATGGTGTTCTCCTTGCGGGCATCGGGGAAAAAGTTGCCAGCAGAATGCCCTTACCCCGACGTTGCAGCAACCATTAAGCAAACAACTTCACGCACAGATGATCACTTTTTAACCAGACCCAGCAAACCCTTACAAACCGTGGCCTGCAGCCATATGCACGCAGGTTATCCACAACTGCACCCACAGTCTTTGGGGGCAAGTAAAAAACCGCTCAGGCCGCTCAATACAAGGGCTCCAGGGAGTTTTAGAAAGTTTTTTGCTTGACCTGGGCCAAGGCGTATGTAGGCCCTGGTTGAAGGAAAAAGTTCGAGCGATGGCTCCAGGCCAGTCATTTCGGCCTCTGCGGCGGTCTTTCCAGAGTTTAATCACAGACTTATCCACAGGTTTGATCAACACAAAACGGTCATATACCTGTGTCTTTAAACAGGTTGACAAACCCCTTGGGCGGTCGCGAAAAAGTCCCTGATCAAAAAACAATCGACGCGCTGCAGGCCACGCCGTTAAAGGCTTTCAGCCAGCTACTCCCACGTTACCCACAGCCGGTTCCACAGCCGATGGGGACAAGTCAAAACTGTGACAAAACAGGGATTTGCGGCGGCTATATGTCGCGCTTTGGGAGGTGGCTGGATTTGTTTTCCACAATTTGGTCGAGTGCCTGTGGACACCTGATCGTTCCCACGCTCTGCGTGGGAATGCATCCGAAGACGCTCCGCGTCCAAAGCGTGACGCAGAGCGTCACAAGAGGCGCTCCCACGCGGAGCGTGGGAACGATCAGATGACGGGGATCAGTGCCCGCCCAGGTAGGCGTTGCGCACTTCCTCGTTCACCAACAGCTCTTTACCGGTACCTGTGAGGCGAATCTCCCCATTGACCATCACATAGGCCCGGTCCGACAGGCGCAACGCATGGTTGGCGTTCTGCTCCACCAGGAAGATGGTCATCCCGGTGGACGCCAGCTCGCGCAGGGTGGAGAAGATCTGCTTCACCACGATCGGCGCCAGGCCCAGGCTAGGCTCGTCCAGCAGCAACAGCTTGGGCCGGCTCATCAGGGCGCGGGCGATGGCGAGCATTTGCTGTTCGCCACCCGACATGGTCATGGCGCGCTGGTTACGGCGCTCCTTGAGTCGCGGGAACAGCTCGAACATGCGCTGCATATCTTCCTGCGCGTACTTGTCGCCAATCGGGATAGTGCCCATCAGCAAGTTTTCCTCGACGGTCATGTCGGGGAATACCCGCCGGCCTTCCGGCGACTGCGCGATGCCGTTGGAGGCAATGTAGTGCGAGGACTTGTGGGTAATGTCGACGCCGCTATAAAGAATCTGCCCCGACTCGGCCCGTGGCTGGCCGAAGATCGACATCAGCAGTGTGGATTTACCCGCACCGTTGGAGCCGATCAGGCTCACGGTTTCGCCTTCGTTGATGTGCAACGAGACTTTCTTGAGGGCCTGGATCGGGCCGTAGTAGACGTCCAGGTCCTTCATTTCGAGGATGGGTGCGCTCATGCCAGCTCCTCCTCGTCGGCGCCCAGGTAGGCGGCAATCACTTTCGGGTCGTTGCGGATCGCGTCCGGCCCCCCTTCGGCAATCACGTTACCGTGGTCGAGCACCACGATGTGGTCGGAAATGCTCATCACCATACCCATGTCGTGTTCGATCAGCACCACCGTGAGGTCGTGTTCGTCGCGCAGCAGGCGAATCATCGCGCTGAGGGCTTCGGTTTCCTGGGGGTTGAGGCCGGCTGCCGGTTCGTCCAGGCAGATGATCTGCGGCCGTGTGCACATGGCGCGGGCGATTTCCAGGCGGCGCTGCTGGCCATAGGAAAGTTCGCCGGCCAGGCGGTTGGCGCAGTCCACCAGGTCCACCACTTCAAGCCAGTAGAACGCATGGTCCAACGCGTCGCTTTCGGCCTTGCGGTAACCCTTGGTGTTGAGGATGCCAGCGAGCATGTTGCGGTTGACCCACATGTGCTGGGCCACCAGCAGGTTTTCCACCACCGACATTTCCTTGAACAGGCGAATGTTCTGGAAAGTCCGCGCCAAACCTGCGCGGTTCACCAGGTGGGTGCCACCGAACATCTTGTAGTACACCCGGCTGAAGAAGCTTTTCGGCGATACGAAGTCGACAGGCTGGAAGCGCTCGCCGAGCAACTGGATGACGTTGGTCTGCTTGCCACGCACGTTGAGTTCGATCTTGCCGCCGCTGGCTTTATAAAAGCCGGTGAGGCAGTTGAACACCGTGGTCTTGCCCGCACCATTGGGGCCGATCAGGGCGAAGATCGAGTTGCGTTCGACCTTGAGACTCACATCGCTCAAGGCCTTGATGCCACCGAAGTGCATCATCAGGTTTTCCACGGACAGCACGATTTCCTTGCTCATGGTGCGACCCCCTTGCGTGGCGTCACACCCGTGCGGCTGATCCGTATCAGGCCGCGTGGCCGCCAGATCATCATCACCACCATCAACACGCCAAACAGCAGCACGCGGTATTCGGAGAAGCTACGCAGCAGCTCCGGCGCGACCGTCAGCACGAACGCCGCGATGACCACGCCCACCGTCGAGCCCATGCCGCCCAAGACCACGATGGCCAGGATCAGCGCCGACTCGAAGAAGGTGAACGACGACGGGTTGACGAAGCCCTGGTAGCTGGCAAAGAACACCCCGGCCAAACCGGCCGTGGACGCACCGATGGTGAACGCCGAGAGCTTGACCAGTACGTGGTTCAGGCCCATGGAGCGGCAGGCGATCTCGTCTTCGCGCAAGGCTTCCCAGGCGCGACCGACCGGCATGCGGGTCAGGCGGTGCTTGATGTACAGCACGGCCAGCACCACCAGGAACAACACGATGTAGATGAACATGAACTTGATGTTGGCGTTGTAATCGATACCGAAAAACTCGTGGAACGGAACCCCGCCGTCCTTCGCCTTGCGGCCGAACTCCAGGCCAAGGAAGGTCGGTGATGGCACCGGCATGCCGTTCGGGCCACCGGTGAACGACAGCCAGTTGTTCAGCACCAGGCGGATGATTTCACCGAAGCCCAGGGTCACGATGGCCAGGTAATCGCCGTGCATTCGCAACACCGGGAAGCCGAGAATGCACCCCGCTAATGCCGCCGCGATAGCCGCCAGTGGCAGCACCGACCAGAAACCCAGCCCCAGGTATTGATAACCCAGCGCCAAGCCATAGGCACCGATGGCGTAGAACGCCACGTAACCCAGGTCGAGCAGACCGGCCAGGCCCACCACGATGTTGAGGCCCAGGCCCAGCAATACGTAGATCAGCCCGAGGATCACCACGGTCAGCAGGTACTTGTTGGCGAAGATCGGGAACACGATGGCAATCACGATCAGCGCCGGGATGATCCAGCGCAGCCGCGACTTGTAGTCCGGCGCCAGCACGTGCACGCCGGAACCACTGGTCTCGAAGCCCTGCAGAATCTTCAGGCCCTTGGAGGTTTGCAGGAACAGGCTCATGGCGAAGCGGCCGAGCATCACAATGGCGACCAGCAAGCCCACGCGAGCCGGTTCCAGGTTGAAGCTGTAGCCGTCGAGGACCACGCCGACGATGGGGCCGAACACAACCAGCGCAATCAGCCCGGCAAGGACCGTATCGACCACGCTTTTCTTGATATCGATAGATTTGGCAGCAGACATGTTTACACCTTCGCCACAAGTGGGCGACCAAGCAGGCCCTGAGGACGGAAAATCAGAATCACCACCAGCAGGGAGAAACTGAACACGTCTTTGTAGTCAGAGTTGATCAACCCCGAGAACAACGACTCGGAGATACCGAGGATGATCCCGCCCAGCATCGCCCCAGGCAGGGAGCCGATGCCGCCGAGTACCGCTGCGGTGAACGCCTTGATGCCGATGATGAAGCCGGCATAGAAGTCGAAGGTGCCGTAATTGAGCGTGATCAGCACGCCGGCCAGCGCGGCCATGGCGGCGCCGATGACGAACACGTAGGAGATCACCCGGTCGGTGTTGATGCCCAGGATCGAGGCCATCTTGCGGTCTTGCTGGGTGGCGCGGCACATGCGGCCGAGCTTGGTGTACTTGATCACATAGGTCAGCAGGGCCATGCCCGCGAAGGCGGCGACCAGGATGAAGACCTTGGTGTACGTGAGCTGGACGAACCCGCTGCCGATGTCGACACGCCAGGCCCCGGCCAGCAGGGTGGGAATACCTTGTTGCTTGGCGCCCTGGGCGATCTGCGCGTAGTTCTGCAGGATCAGGGAGATGCCGATAGCGCTGATCAGCGGTGCCAGGCGGGTGGAGTTACGCAGGGGTTTGTAGGCGACACGCTCGATGACCCAACCGTACACGCCGGTGACGACCACGGTGAAGATCAAGGTGCCGAGAATGAGCAGCGGAAAGGATTCGATGCCGAAGTAAGCCAGCAGTGCCAGACTGATCGCCGCGAGGTAAGCGGAAATCATATAAACCTCGCCGTGGGCGAAGTTGATCATGCCAATGATGCCATAGACCATTGTGTAGCCGATGGCGATCAGGCCATAGACCGACCCGAGGGTCAGGCCGTTGACCAGTTGCTGCAGGAAAATACCATCCATAACGCAATCTCACGCGGTGAGCACCTGCACACCGGTGGGTGTGCGGCACTTCTGGAGGAAAAGACAGATCTTGATGACAACACCACTCCCCTGTGCGAGGGGGCTTGCTCCCGATGACGGTGGATCAGGTTTGAACAGGCTGACTGACACACCTCGATCGGGAGCAAGCCCCCTCCCACATTGGAACTGTGGTGCTAATGCTTACTTCTGTTTTTCCAGCTGGTGGTATTTGCCGTCTTTATCCCACTGGTAAACCACGTAGTCGGAGACCTTCAGGTCGCCCTTGGCATCCCAGGCTTTTTCGCCCATGACGGTTTTCACCGGGTGAGCCTTGAGCCACTTGGCGGCGTCTTCGCCCTTGTTGGATTTCGCACCGTTGAAACCAGCGGCCAGGGCCTGGATCGAAGCGTAGGCGTACAGGGTGTAGCCTTCAGGCTCGTAACCGGCCTTACGGAACTCATCCACCACGGCCTTGCTGTCAGGCAGCAAGCGCGGATCGGCGCCGAATGTCATGAGTACGCCGTCTACGTACTGGTTGCCACCGGCTGTTTTCGCCAGTTCGTCGGTCACTACGCCGTCATCGGACATGAACTTGGCTTTGAGGCCCGCTTCACGAATCTGACGAACCAAAGGACCGGCTTCCGGGTGCAGGCCGCCGAAGTACACAACGTCGGCGTCCAGGGAGCGGATCTTGGTAACCAGGGCGCTGAAGTCTTTCTCGCCACGGGTCAGGCCCTCTTCCAGCACAGGCTTCACGCCGCGCTTGGTCAACTGGGCGGAGGTAGCGTCGGCCAGGCCCTTGCCGTAGGTGTCCTTGTCGTTGATGACTGCGACTTTCTTGCCCTTGAGCACGTCGACGATGTAGTCGCCGGCGACGATACCTTGCTGGTCGTCCCGCCCGCACATGCGGAACATGGCGCCCAGGCCGCGTTCGGTCACTTGTGGGTTGGTGGAGCCTGGGGTGATCGCGATGATGCCCGCTTCGTCGTAGACCTCGGAGGCCGGGATGGTGTTGGACGAGCAGAAGTGCCCGACCACGCCGATCACTTTATCCTGGTCCGCCAGGCGGTTGGCCACGGCCACGGCCTGCTTGGGTTCACAGGCGTCGTCACCGGCGACCAGCTTGATCTGTTCGCCGTTGATACCGCCCGCCTTGTTGATCACATCGGCCGCCGCTTGGGCACCCTTCATGTACTGCTCACCGAAAGCTGCGTTGGCACCCGTCATCGGGCCGGCCACGCCAATCTTCACATCAGCTTGAACAAACGTAGAAACACCCAGCGCCGCTGCGACGGCGAGAGCCAGGAAACCTTTCTTGTAAAACGTCTGGGACATGAGTGGTGCTCCGATATTTTTGATTTTTGGCACGACAACTTGCATTCAAACTTTCCACTGAAAGCCCAGAGCAAGGCGCGTGCCATTACGTTTTTATTCTTCAAAAAGACACGGTGTCATTGTTATCACGGGTGTTTCGCCGCCTTTCGCCAGGACGTGCAACCGTCTAGCGTCAGGAGGTGCAACCTTTCACCGCAAAAAGTACAACCCGAGCAGGTCGCACCTGCAACCAGACGGATAAACGACAGTTCCTACACCTGTAACAACGTGCGTAACGGAACTGCACATTTACAGTGCGCGATTGCTACGACTTGCACCAATACAGATTAGTAGCCGGCTAAGAAAATGCAGGCTTTTGACAGGTATCTCGCCGATCAGATCACGATCCGCAGGCACTGCCCCGCGTGATACAGCGAGAATCCGGCCTCATACAGGCAACTGCGCAGGCCCACCCCGACCAACGGCTGCATCGGCGCAAAAGGAATCGGCAACGCCTGGGGATCCTGGTGACATAAATAGTCGGCGAACGCCTTGCCGACCACGCTACCGGTGGTCACGCCACGCCCGTTATAACCCGTGACGGCCACCAGGCCCGGCGCAGGCTCGAACAGGCGCATCAAATGGTCCGGGGTGAAGGCAATACAGCCAGTCCAGGTGTATTCCCACTGCACCGATTTGAGGTACGGGAAGTAATGCTGCTGCACCCGATCGGCCCACGCCTTGAGGAACCACGCCGGCTTCTGATTGCCGTTGCCCAGGCTGCCGAGCAACAGGCGGCCGTCGGCGTCACGGCGGATACTGCTCAACACCTGGCGGGTGTCCCATGAACCTTGCCCACCGGGCAGAATCTGCTCGGCAGCGGCATCGGTCAGCGGCGCGGAGGCGACCTGATAGTAGTAGCCGGGGAAAAAATTGCGCCGCAGCTCAGTCCACTCACCTTCGGTGTAGGCATTGGAGGCGATCACCACCTGCGCGGCCTGCACAGAGCCCTGCGCGGTCTGCACCGACCAGTGTGAACCTTGGCGCTCGAGCTGGGTGACCGGGGAATGGTCGAACAACTGCCCACCCAGGCCAACCGCGGCATTCGCCAATCCGGTGGTATAGGCCATTGGATTCAAGGTACCAGCACGCCGATCCAGCAGCGCGGCGGCAATCTTGCGGGTGCCCGTAGCCTGCTCGCACGCCTGCCCGGTGAGCAGCTCAACCGGCGCGCCACGGCGCTTCCATTGTTCTTCACGACTGCGCAGATCCGCTTCGCCACGCGCGTTGTGCGCCATGTGCAAGGTGCCCTCGCGGCGCAATTGGCAATCGATGTTGTATTTGTCGACCAGGCTGAACACCAGGGACGGTGCTGCGCCCAGCATGCGGTTGAGCTGGCTGCCTACCGCTTCGCCGAAACCGGCTTCGATTTCGTCCGGAGGAATCCACAAACCGGCGTTGACCAGCCCGACGTTACGTCCCGAACCCCCATGGCCGGTGCGATGGGCTTCCAGCACGGCAACGCTCTTACCCTGTTCCAACAAATGAATGGCTGCCGACAAACCGGTGATCCCGGCGCCGATCACACACACATCCACCTTGACCTCGCCCTTGAGCGCGGCACGATCCGGCCGGCCGGGGGTGAGGTATTCCCATAAACATGTTTCGCGTAGTGCCATTGCCAGACTCCGATGAGACCCAACAAACAACAATTTTGATATGTAAATACACACAACTGTGGGAGGGGGCTTGCTCCCGATAGCGGTGTGTCAGTCAGCCTATTCCAACCTGATCCACCGCCATCGGGAGCAAGCCCCCTCCCACAGTTCTATCTCACTGCGACTTGAGGTATCAGTCGAAAGTGATGCCCTGGGCCAGCGGGAGCTCAAGCGAGTAGTTCACGGTGTTGGTCTGGCGACGCATATAGCCGCGCCACGCATCCGAACCCGACTCACGCCCGCCGCCGGTTTCTTTCTCACCGCCAAACGCGCCGCCGATTTCCGCGCCGCTCGGGCCGATGTTGACGTTGGCGATCCCGCAATCACTGCCCACCGCCGACATGAACTGTTCGGCTTCACGCACATCCGTGGTGAAGATGCACGACGACAACCCTTGCGGCACGGCGTTGTTCAGGCGCAGGGCCTCGTTGAAGTCGCTGTAGCCGATCACATACAGGATCGGCGCAAAGGTTTCGCTGCACACCACGTCGCTCTGCTCGGGCATTTCCACGATGGCAGGCGATACGTAATAGGCGTTGGGGAACTTGTCCTCCAACTGACGCTTGCCGCCGAACACCTTGCCGCCTTCGCTCAGGGCCTGCTCGAGCGCGTCCTGCATATTTTCAAAGCTGTGTTTATCAATCAGCGGGCCGATCAGGTTGCCTTCCAGCGGGTGGCCGATGCGCACTTTGGCATAGGCAGCCTTGAGGCGGATGACGATTTCTTCCTTGACCGACTCATGGGCGATCAGGCGGCGCAAGGTGGTGCAACGCTGGCCGGCGGTGCCGACCGCACTGAACAGGATGGCGCGCACGGCCATGTCCAGGTCGGCGCTCGGGCCGAGGATCATCGCGTTGTTGCCGCCCAGCTCGAGAATGCTGCGGGCAAAGCGTGCGGCGACTTTGGGCGCCACTTCGCGGCCCATGCGGGTGCTGCCGGTGGCGCTGATCAGGGCCACACGCGGGTCATCCACCAACGCGGCGCCCGCATCGCGGCCGCCGATGATGACTTGGCTCAGGTACGGCGGCGCATCGTTGAAATGCTTCAGGACGCGCTCGAACAGCGCCTGGCAGGCCAGGGCGGTGAGCGGGGTCTTTTCCGACGGTTTCCAGATCACCGCGTTACCGCACACCAACGCCAGGGCCGTGTTCCACGCCCACACCGCCACCGGGAAGTTGAACGCACTGATCACTCCGACCACGCCCAGCGGGTGCCAGGTTTCACGCATGTGGTGGCCGGGGCGCTCGGAGGCAATGGTCAAGCCGTACAGCTGGCGGGACAGGCCGACGGCGAAATCGCAGATGTCGATCATTTCCTGTACTTCACCCAAGCCTTCCTGGGTGATCTTGCCCGCTTCCCAGGACACCAGTTCGCCCAGGTCGGCCTTGTATTCGCGCAGCACGTCGCCGAACTGGCGCACCAGCTCGCCGCGACGCGGGGCCGGCACTTTGCGCCAGGCTTCGAATGCATGCTCGGCGCGACTGACCTGTTGCTCCACCTCGGCGGCACCTTCCCAATGCACGCTGCCGAGACGGCTGCCATCAATCGGCGAATGCACGGGTTGTTTACCCGACTGGTACAACGCCGGGTCTACCCCGAGGCGATCAAGCAATGCGGCAACCATGGGTCGCTCCTTCAATCTGCAGACAGAAAATTCGCGCCGCGCCCAGCACGGCAATCCAGAGCTTATTTGTAGCTGGCCCAAGACTTGCCAACAAACGACGATTAGGCGAGATATCATTCCGTTTATTCATGCAAAGCATCAGACGAGGCGTGCAGTGCTGAACAAAAGACATTTGCCTTCGATCACCGCCCTGCAGTGTTTCGAAGCCGCCACCCGCCATTTGAGCTTCACCCGCGCCGCCGAGGAGTTGAACCTCACGCAGAGCGCGGTGAGCAAGCAAGTGGCGCAACTGGAAGAACTGCTGCAACACCTGCTGTTCCGCCGAGTACGCCGCCGCCTGCAGATGACGCCGGCAGGGGATCTGTACCTGGTGGAAGTGCGCAAGATCCTCACGCAGGTGGAGATGTCCACCCATTACCTGCGCTCCTACGGCGGCGAGACCGAGGTATTGCGCGTGTCCACGCCGTACACCTTTGGCGCACGCTGGCTGGTGCCACGCCTCAAGGGCTGGCGTTTGCGTCACCCGCAAATCCACCTCGACCTGTGCAACGAGCAGGCCCCCGATGAACTGCTGCAAGGCAAGGCGGACATGGCCTTTTACTTCGGCCAGGGCTCACGCGCCGGCACCGAGAGCCTGAAGCTGTTCAGCGAGGAGTTGGTGCCGGTGTGCGCGCCGGAGAGCCTGCCGGCCAAACCGTTCAGTGATCCGACCCAACTGAGCGAGCTGGTACTGCTGCAAAACGCCTCACGCCCCCAAGGCTGGCACGACTGGTTCGCCAGCCAAGGCTACCAGACCGAACACAGCTACCACGGGCCGCGTTTCGACACCTTCTATATGTGCATTCGTGCGGCACAGGTGGGCTGTGGCGTGGCGCTGCTGCCGCGGTTTCTGGTGGAGGAAGAGCTGGCCGAGGGCAAGCTGGTGATTCCCTGGCAGCATGCGATGCCAAGCCAGGACGCGTATTACCTGGCTTATCCCGAGCACTCGGCAGAGGTGCCCAAGGTACGCGAATTCGTGAAATGGATGATGGAGCAAGTGGCTTAGTACCCGGGATACCGCAATCGGGAGCAAGCCCCCTCCCACACTTGGAATGCATTCCAACCTGTGGGAGGGGGCTTGCTCCCGATGAGGCCAGTCGTCACACCCGAAAAAATCACTGGCAAAACCCCATGGGTCTATGCGCCACTAGCGCCATTCCTTAATCGTGCGTAACGGCCGGCGCCCCTCGCCGACCCGTCTGGAGATTCCCATAATGAGCGAGAGTGTGTTTGCCGATCGCATCGTGCAGAACCTGCTCGACACCGACTTCTACAAGCTGACCATGATGCAGGCGGTGCTGCACAACTACCCCAACGTGGAAGTTGAATGGGAATTCCGTTGCCGTAACAGCGAAGACCTGCGCCCATACCTGGCGGAAATCCGCTACCAGATCGAGCGTCTCGCCGAACTGAGCCTGAGCGCTGACCAACTGAGTTTCCTGGAGCGCATCAGCTTCATGAAGCCGGACTTCCTGCGTTTTCTCGGGTTGTTCCGCTTCAACTTGCGTTACGTGCAAACCGGCATCGAGAATGGCGAGTTGTTCATCCGCCTGCGCGGGCCGTGGCTGCATGTGATCCTGTTTGAAGTGCCGATGCTGGCCATCGTCAGCGAAGTGCGTAACCGCTACCGCTACCAGACCGTGATCCTGGAACAGGCCCGCGAGCAGCTGTATCGCAAGTTCGACTGGCTCACCGACAACGCCAGCAGCGACGAGCTGTCGGAGTTGCAGGTGGCCGACTTCGGCACGCGTCGACGCTTCTCGTACCGGGTGCAGGAAGAAGTGGTCAATGTGCTCAAGCATGACTTCCCCGGGCGATTCGTCGGCACCAGCAACGTGCACCTGGCCCGCGAGCTGGGCATGAAACCCCTGGGCACCATGGCTCACGAGTGGATCATGGCGCATCAGCAACTCGGCCCGCGCCTGATCGACAGCCAGATCGCCGCGCTCGACTGCTGGGTCCGCGAATACCGTGGCCTGCTGGGTATTGCCCTGACCGATTGCATCACCACCGACGCGTTCCTCGGCGACTTCGATTTGTACTTCGCCAAGCTGTTCGACGGCCTGCGCCACGATTCCGGCGACCCCGTGCAGTGGGCCGAGAAAGCCATCGCCCACTACCACAAGCTCGGTATCGAGCCGATGAGCAAGACCCTGGTGTTCTCCGACAGCCTGACACTGCCCAAGGCCCTGGAGATATTCCGTGCGCTGCGCGGTCGGATCAATGTGAGCTTCGGCATCGGCACCAACCTGACCTGTGATATCCCAGGGGTTGAGCCGATGAGCATCGTGCTTAAAATGACGGCCTGCAATGGCCAGCCGGTGGCGAAGATCTCTGATGAGGCGGGCAAGACCCATTGCACCGACCCGAATTTCGTCGCCTATTTGCGTCACGTTTTCAAAGTACCTGCCCTATCCAGCAAGGAGTGAATCATGCAAGCCGTACAGCGTGAGATTGCGCAGCAGCTCAAGGTCCAAGCGCCGTTCAAAGACCCGGCCGCCCTTGAGGCCGAAGTGGCTCGCCGCGTGGCTTTTATCCAGGATTGCCTGCGCAATTCCGGGCTCAAGACGTTGGTGCTGGGCATCAGCGGCGGCGTCGACTCCCTGACCGCGGGCCTCCTGGCCCAGCGCGCGATGAAGGAGCTGCGCGCCACCACCGGTGACCAAGCCTACCGCTTTATCGCCGTGCGCCTGCCTTACGAAACCCAGTTCGACGAACACGATGCCCAGGCTTCGGTGGACTTTATCGAGCCGGACGAGCGCCACACCGTGAACATCGGCCCGGCAGTGAAATCCCTGGCCAATGAAGTGGCGGCGTTTGAAGGCAAGGCGGCAGTCTCCCGCGATTTCGTACTGGGCAACACCAAGGCGCGCATGCGCATGGTCGCGCAATACACCATCGCGGGGGCTACGGGTGGGCTGGTAATCGGCACTGACCATGCGGCGGAAGCGGTCATGGGCTTTTTCACCAAGTTCGGTGACGGGGCCTGTGACCTGGCACCGCTGAGCGGGCTGGTAAAGCATCAGGTGCGAGCGATTGCGCGGCACTTTGGCGCGCCGGAGTCGTTGGTGGAGAAGGTGCCGACGGCCGACCTGGAAGACCTGTCACCGGGCAAGCCGGACGAGGCGTCCCATGGCGTGACCTATGCCGAGATCGATGCGTTCCTGCACGGCGAGCCGGTACGTGAGGAAGCGTTCAAGATCATTTGCGATACGTATCGCAAGACCGAGCACAAGCGGGTGATGCCTTTTGCGCCTTGAGGCGAACTCGATAGTTTTGGGTTGATTTGCAGAATGTCATCGGGGGCAAGCCCCCTCCCACACTTGGAATGCATTCCTACCTGTGGAAGGGGGCTTGCCCCCGATGAACGATGACGCGGTCTTACTTGACGGTCACAGTGCCTTTCATCATCGAGATGTGGCCCGGGAACGAGCAGAAGAACGCATAGTCGGTACCCGCTGCCAGCTTCGACACATCGAAGGTCACCGAGTCTTTCTCGCCGGCACCGATGATCTTGGTGTGGGCGATGATGCGGGTGTCGCCGTCTTTCAGGTAGTTCTTGTCGAGACCGGCGGCCATGCCGTCGCTGGCGATACCTGGCATGTCGGCAGCGGAACTCAGCACCCAGTTATGGCCCATGACGTTTTTCGGCAAGCTGCCGGAGTGGGTCAGCTCGACGGTGAATGTCTTGCAGCTTTTGTCGATTTCAATGGCCTTGGTGTTAAAGGACATTTGATCAGTGGAGTCGACGGTGACCTTGCACTCTGCAGCAAGCAACTGGCCGCTCGCCAGAGTCAGCAGGGAAACAGCAACGAGTTTGGCAAACATGTGAATCTCCAAGGCAGGGTTTAAAAAACGCGGATTGCGACAAGGGTGCCTCAAGCAGGCAGGAATTCTTATGACCTGAATCAACAGATTGTATACAACTTTAGGCTATCAGCCGTATCAACACAATCTACCAGCCAAAGTACTACGACCTGTCTATGATCGGCCCATTACCCAACGGAGTCCGAGCCATGCACCTCAATCAACTGTTCAACGGCCTGTTCGCGGCCTACGCCTGCGGTAAGTGAAGGCCAAGCGCGCGGCTAAGCTGCTACCATGGCAGCCCAAGGCAGCCGAGCGCCGCCACCCTCACCTTCGACCCTAGAGGATCGCCCATGGCCAAACCTAATTACTCCTTCGCCAAACGTCAGAGAGACTTGGCCAAGGAGCGGAAGAAAGAGGAAAAACTGCAACGCAAGAAAGCCGCCGCAGAAGGAGAAGCGAACGCGCTGAACCATGATGTGGATGGTGAAGAGACGAACGACGAGGCTGAAACACCAAAGGATCCGGCGCAATAAATTGCTTTGTGGTGAGCAGGCCCGCCCGGCTCACCACAATCCAGGGTCATTGCAGCGGCATCACCGTCACCCGCACCTCCGGGTCATGGCTCCCCCCTCCCAGAATCACCCCTCGCAACGGCGATACATCCGAGAAATCCCGGCCCCAGGCCAGGGTGATGTGCTCCAGTGCCGGCTGCACGTTGTTCGTCGGATCGAAATCCACCCAGCCCGACACCGGGCAATACACCGAAACCCAGGCATGGGACGCGTCCGCGCCGATCAGTCGTGGTTGCCCGGGCGGTGGCTGGGTCAGCAGGTAGCCGCTGATGTAGCGCGCCGCCAGGCCCCGCGAGCGCAGGCAGGCGAGCATCAGGTGGGCAAAGTCCTGGCAGACGCCGCGGCGGCGCTCCAGCACTTCCACCAGGGGCGTGGCGACCTGGGTGGCTTCGGCATCGAACGTGAACTCACTGAAGATCTTCTCCATCAACGCTTGCGTCCCCAGCAGCAACGGCATGCCTGGGGGGAAACAGCTTTCGGAGAACTCAACGAAGGTTTTCTTCAAGTGCACGTAAGGCGATTCAAAGCGATAGCGGCAGGCTTCGATCAGTGGCGCCGACATCGGCTGGCTGCTGTAGGTCAGGCTGTCACGGGTCTGATCCCAGGCGGGTGACTGCTCAAAGTCCAGCGCCGGCCGCGCCAGCACCTCTACGGTCAGCCCGGCATTCACCAGCAGCTCGTCATGAGGCCGTTCGAACGCGAGACGGGTGATCGGGTTGCCGAACACGTCCAGCTCATCCCGCCGCGAAGACGGCTGCGGGCTGATATCCAGTTGCTGCGAACTGCAGCGCTGCCAGGCGCAGGGCCTGGGCCACAAGTGTGCCAATTGCTGAGCCAGGGACACCGGGCTGTCATAGTGGTAATGGGTATCATGGAAAATCTGGTAGCGCGCACTCATCACACCGACACCGTTTGTTGGCTGACATCATCCACATGGGCAAAGTGACGCAACGCCAGGCGATCCGACACCTGCCCACTCTCATCGGCCACCGCCTGCAGCAGGTCGGCCAGGCCATCCAATGCGGCGCGTACGCTGGACTCGCCGAACAGCGGGTTCTCCAGGCAGCCCAGGTCAAACCGCGTCAGGCGCTCCACCAGAGGCCCGAGGCCGGTTTCCCGTGGCACCCCGAAGTCATCGTTGAGACGGCGCAGGGTACGGCTCACCAATTTGAGCTGGAACAGCACGGCATGGGGGTTCTGCTCATCCAGCAGCAACAAGTCGAGCACCGGAATCAATTGCGGCACCGCCAGGTAGCGAGAGCGATAGGTGATGCTGCTGTTACCCAGCTCCAGCAACCATTCCAGCCCCGCCTGATCGAACACCGCAATACCGCGCAGGAACGCCGCGAGGCTGCTGCTCAGAAATTGCAGGCGCTCGATGCGCCGCCCCATCATCAAGAAGCGCCAGCCTTCGTCGCGGGTCATATCGTCCAGGGCAAACCCGGACAGCGCCGCCAGCGACATCACCAAACGGTTGAGGAAGTCCAGCAGCTCGCCAAAGTCCGGCACTTCGCTTTCCAACTCCAGCGCTTCGCGTTGCAGCTCCACCAACGCCTGCCAGTTTTCCCGCGACAACTTACCGCGCACCTGGGACGCCGCCCACTGCAAACGCTGCAGATTGGCGCGCAGGCTCGACGGCCAGTCATCGCCCAGCAAGGCCGCCAACAGGCGTTCAGGCAACTCGCCCTCCTCCGGCAACAAGTGCAGGCTGTCACCCAGCTCGACCGCCGCCTGCAACGCCTGCGGATCGTCACCGTCGACATAGCGCGCCAACACGATGCGCAGCCAGCGCGCGCTGTTATCACAGCGCTCGCAATAACGGCCAAACCAGAACAGGTTCTCCACCACCCGCGACGGCAGATAAGGATCGCGGCGCACCAGGTCATGCACACCGATCGCCCGCTGTGCGCGCCAATGCTCGCCCCCGGCGGCGCGTTCGCCGAGCACCCAGGTGTCTTTGCTCGCGCCACCGCGCTGCATCGACACCACTTCGGCATCCGCCTCGGCCGCCACGCGGGTCAGCCCGCCCGGCAGCACGCGATAACCTTCCTCACTCGCCACGGCGTAGACGCGCATGCCAATGGCGCGGTGTTGCAGGTGGTCATCCACGGTATGCCACACCGGAGCCTGGGACAGTTGCGCCAACTCCTGGGCGACATACGCATAGGGTCGCGCACGCATGCGTTCGGCCAGGGCCTCGCGTTGTTCGTCGTTCAAATCACGCCCGAAGACCGGGGTGAAACTTTGCGAAGGAAACGCCGGTTTGATCAACAGTTCCGGGAGTTTCTCCAAGGCTTTTGCGAGCACCGGCCCCTCGCCGCACCACCAGGTGGCGATGGACGGCAGGATCAATGCTTCGCCAAATAAAAACTCGTTGATCTTCGGCAAAAAGCCGAGCAGGCCCGGGGACTCCAACACACCGCTGCCCAACGCATTGGCCACCAATACGTTGCCCTGGCGCGCCGCATCCAGCAGGCCGGGCACGCCGAGGGCCGAGTCGGTGCGCAATTCCAGCGGGTCGCAGAAGTCGTCATCCAGCCGGCGCATGATGGCGTGCACCCGGCGCAGGCCGCTGAGGGTTTTGAGGAACACCGTGCTGTCACGCACGGTGAGATCACCGCCCTCCACCAGCGGGTAACCGAGCTGGCGAGCAAGGTAGAGATGTTCGAAATAACTTTCGTTGAAGCGCCCCGGCGTGAGCAACACAATCAGCGGCGGCTGGTCATCGCCAGGCGCCTGGCGAGCCAGGGTTTCCTGCAGGGTGCGGAAGAAACCGGTGAGGTGCTGCACTTGCAGATCGCGGTACAGGTCCGGGAACGCACGCGACACGATAGTGCGGTTTTCCAAGGCATAACCCGCACCCGACGGCGCCTGGGTGCGGTCGGCGGTGACCCACCAGCGGCCATCCGGCGTACGCGCCAGGTCCACCGCATACAGGTGCAGGAACGTCCCCTGCGGCGGCTGGATACCCTGGCACGGCCACAGGAAGTTGTTATGCCCGAACACCAACTCGGCCGGCAGCAAGCCTTCCTTGATCAAGCGTTGCGGGCCGTAGAGATCGGCCAGCACGGCATTGAGCAAGCGCGCACGCTGGGCGATCCCCGCAGCGAGGTGCTGCCATTCATCGGCAGCCAGCACATGGGGCAGCAGATCCAGTTCCCACGGGCGATCGGCGCCCTTGGGGTCGGCGTAGACGTTGTAGGTCACGCCGTTTTCCTGGATCTGCCGGGTCAACAGCGCCTGACGCTGGGCCAGTTGCGCAGGCGTACTGCGTTGCAAGTGGTCGAGCAGGCGCTGCCAATGGGCACGCACCGTGCCGCTGTCATCCAGCAGTTCGTGATAAGTGCCCGCAGTCAGCGGGTAACGGTCGAGCAAGTCGGACATGGAACGCTCGGCAGGGCAAAGGGGGTCAAAGTCACCGCAGTCTAATGTGGACAGGGTTTGTGTGGCGAGGGAGCTTGCTCACGCTGGGCTGCGTAGCGGCCCNTCCCGGGAGCGCTTCGCACTCCAGCGGGAGCAAGCTCCCTCGCCACACAAACGCCTTCTCATAGTTGATCCGCGTCAGTCATTTTTATTGGGAAAACGCCGCAAATCCAGGGTCATCGGTAACTCATCGTTGATGACCACCGGCGGTACAGGGAGCTTGCCCGGACTATGGCCAAGACGGAAAAACCGCGCCATGCGCCGGCTCTCGGCTTCGTTGGCGTTCACCGGCAAGCTGTCGTAATTACGCCCGCCCGGGTGGGCCACATGGTATTGGCAGCCGCCGAGGGAGCGTTGCATCCAGGTGTCGAGCAGGTCGAACACCAGCGGCGCATGCACCGGGATGGTCGGTTGCAGGCAGTTGGCCGGTTGCCAGGCGCGGTAACGCACGCCGGCGACAAATTCACCGACACGCCCGGTGGCTTGCAGGGGTACCGCAATACCGTTGCAGGTCAGCAGGTAGCGTTGCGGCGCCAACCCGGTGAGTTTCACTTGCAGGCGTTCCAGCGACGAATCCACATAGCGCACCGTACCGCCCGCCGCGCCCTCTTCGCCCAGCACGTGCCAGGGTTCGAGGGCCTGGCGCAGTTCCAGCTCGATGCCACCGACCGCGTAGTCGCCGACCTTGGGGAAACGAAACGCCAGATGCGCCGCAAACCATTCGGCACGCAGCGGATAACCGGCGGCATTCAGCTCGACGATCACATCGGCAAAGTCCTGCTCGATAAAGTGCGGCAACAGGAAACGGTCATGCAGCTCGGTACCCCAGCGCGCCAGTTTCGGCGGCGCATAAGGTTCGCGCCAGAAACGCGCAACCAAGGCGCGCAGCAGCAGTTGCTGGGTCAAGCTCATGCGCGCATGGGGCGGCATCTCAAAAGCGCGCAGCTCCAGCAGGCCCAGGCGGCCGGTGGCACCGTCGGGTGAGTAAAGTTTGTCGATGCAGAATTCCGCGCGGTGGGTGTTACCCGTCACGTCGATCAACAGGTTGCGCAGCAGGCGATCGACCAGCCACGGCGGGCACTCTTCGCCGGGCGCCGGCATTTGGGTGAAAGCGATTTCCAGCTCGTACAGCGCGTCGTTACGCGCCTCGTCGACCCGCGGCGCCTGGGAGGTCGGGCCGATAAACAACCCGGAAAACAGGTAGGACAGCGAAGGGTGGTTGTGCCAGTAGCTGATCAGGCTGCGCAGCAGATCCGGCCGGCGCAGGAACGGTGAGTCCTTGGGCGTTGCGCCGCCCATGACAAAGTGGTTACCGCCACCGGTGCCGGTGTGGCGCCCGTCGATCATGAACTTTTCGGTGGTCAGGCGGGTTTGTCGCGCCTCTTCGTAGAGGAATTCAGTGCGCTCCACCAGCTCGTCCCAGGTGGCGGACGGTTGCACGTTGACCTCGATCACACCCGGGTCCGGCGTGACGCGAAAGTTGCTCAGGCGCATGTCAAACGGCGGCTCGTAACCTTCCAGCAGTACGGGGCAATGCAACTCTTCGGCGGTGGCTTCGATGGCGGCCACCAGCTCCAGGTAATCCTCGACGCGCTCCAGCGGCGGCATGAACAGGTACAGGCGCCCGCCCCGCGCCTCAGCACACAGCGCGGTGCGGGTCAGCCAATCGGCGGACTCATCCACTGTGGGCACGCGCTCGTCGCCAGGCGCGGGCTCGTCGTGACTCTTCAGTTGCGCAGGTGTCGGCAGCTCCGGTTGATCCTGATTGGGGTCAACCGGATGCACGAAGGGATACTCCGCCGCGCTCACCCATGGCTGCGACGCCAATGGCAGGCGGTAGCCGAGCGGCGAATCCCCCGGCACCAGCCGACAGTGGTTATCGCGCAAGTACCAGCGCCCGCTCTGCCAACGATCATTGGCCGCCGTGCGCGCCAGCGGCAGCACATGGCCGATGACTTTATCCAGGCCCTGGCTGAAGACTTTGCGCAGGCGTTCGCGCTCCAGCTCATCGCTCAGTCGCGGGTCCTGGGCGGTGACGTTTTGCGGCAGCGCGCCCTCGCGCCACAGGTAGTAGAAGTTGTCTTCGAAGGCCGGGAACACGAAACGCGCAGGCAGCTTGAGGCGCTCGGCGACGCTGGCCAGGAAGCGCCCGGCCAGCGCGTCGTCGGCGCCGTAGTCCTGCTGTTCATCGGCGATCAGCGCAGGGTTGTGCCAGATCGGCACCCCGTCGCGGCGCCAGTAACAGTTGAGCGACCAGCGCGGCAGTTGCTCGCCGGGGTACCACTTGCCCTGCCCGAAGTGCACCAGCCCCGTCGGCGCGTAGTGCTTGCGCATGCGCTGGAACAGCTCGGCAGACAGGCGCCGCTTATTCGGCCCCAGCGCGGCGGTGTTCCACTCGGCACCGTCGGGGTCGTCGATAGAGACGAAGGTCGGCTCGCCGCCCATGGTCAGGCGCACGTCATCCTTGAGCAGGTCACTGTCGATCTGACGGCCCAGCGCCTGGATCGCCAACCACTGCTCTTCGGTGTAGGGCTTGGTCACCCGTGGCGCTTCCCAAATGCGCTCCACCGACATTTCATGGGTGAATTCGCACTCGCACGGTTCCACCAGCCCACTGATCGGCGCGGCAGAGGATGGGTCGGGACTACAAGCCAAAGGAATATGACCTTCACCGGCGAACAACCCGGAAGTGGCATCCAGGCCGATCCATCCTGCTCCGGGCAAATACACTTCGCACCACGCATGCAGGTCGGTGAAGTCCACGTCGGTGCCGGACGGGCCGTCGAGGGCTTTGACGTCGGCGGTCAGTTGGATCAGGTAGCCGGACACAAATCGTGCCGCCAGCCCGAGGTTGCGCAGCAATTGCACCAGCAGCCAGGCCGAGTCGCGGCACGAACCGGAAGCGTTTTCCAGGGTGAACTCCGGGGTTTGCACACCGGGCTCCATACGGATCAGGTAAGCGATATCGCTAGCCAACCGCTGATTGAGCGCCACCAGGAAGTCCACCGCCGGCAGCGGCGTACGGTCGATGCCGGCCAGGTAGGCGGCAAACGTCGGCGTCAGCGGCAGGGTTTCCAGGTACGGCGCCAACTCGCGCTGCTCGTCGGCGGCGTAGCTGAAAGGGATTTTTTCGGCATAGGGCTCAAGGAAAAAGTCGAACGGGTTGAACACTGCCATCTCGGCGACCAGGTCGACTTCGATACGCAGCTCGTCAGTTTTTTCCGGGAACACCAGCCGCGCCAGGTAATTGCCCTGGGGGTCTTGCTGCCAATTGATGAAATGCTGCTCGGGCAGCACTTTCAGCGCGTAGGACAGTATCCGCGTGCGGCTATGGGCCGCCGGACGCAAACGCACGATCTGCGGGCCGAGTTCTACCGCACGGTCGTAGCGGTAATGGGTGACGTGGTGCAACGCGACATGAATCGACACGGCGGCCTCCTGCGAGCCAGGGCATGGAAACAAAGCGCGCAAGACTTATGCCAGAGCAGCGGTCATTGCGCTTTATCGTAGGACCCGGTGCAGTACAGCACCAAAACGGCGCCCAGGTGAGTGCCGTGGTGCGAGGCTCGCACATAATTGTGGCGAACCTGCGAAGACAGGTGGCGAATCTACCCAGTCAATGGGTTTTGCGTTGGGCGATCATGGTTTCACGCAGGTGACGGACCTCGACCAGCTTCTGGCGCATTTCACGGTGGCGTTTGCTGTTGAGCAATAACAACCCCATCAGCGGGAAAAATACTCCCGAGCCGTAAGCCAGCGCATGAAGGTGATACTGAATCATCGGCAATACAAACAGCAGACAGCCGCCCAGGTAAACCGCCACCAGGCCAGTGGCCCAGGTGCGTCCGCGCGCAATCATGACGTTGCTGAATACGATCACGACTACCAGCAGCAGGATCAGCAGCCCGGAGTAGCTGGACTTGAGCGCCGGATCAGCGTCGCGCCAATAAGTCACCCCTGCCATGGACACAGCAGACGAACCGGAAAAGATCGCCATGAAGATCGTGCCCATGAAAACCGGAAAATAGCGGCGCAGGAAGGCCGCCCTGTCGGGAAAGCCGCTCATTCCGTCAGGTCCTCGTACAAGCCGATCGCCAGGGTACTGGCGGTGCCCACGTTACCGCTGCGATAGCTGCCCACGATCCCCAGCAGGCCGCCCAGTGCATCCTTCATCTGGGTGAGGGTGGCGTGACGAATTTCGGTGGACGTATAGCTCTTGGTCAATTTGCCCGCGCGCTGCTGCAACTTGAGCAACTTGGGCGTGAGGCTGGGATCGCGCAGGCTTAACAGCTCCTTGGTCAGCTTTTTACGCTCCTGACGGCTCAAGCCCTTGAGCAACTGGTACCAACTCTTGCCAAGCGCGGCGGCCTTGTTGGCCTTGAGCAGTTTCACGGTTGTGAGCGCGCCGGTCCCGATACCCACCAATGAGACCGCATCGAGCACGGGGGAAACGGCGTTGTACCACTCGGTATCGTCCAAGCGATCGTTAGCGTCGGGGTCAAGAATCTCGTTGTAGGTGCGCGCTACACCGAACCCACATTGCGCACTGCCGGCCAGCGCCGCCGTCACGCCAATGCCGACCACAAAAGCGCTGGCACCCGCCGTGAACGGCACAGCAACGCTACCGCTGAACACCACAATCCAGCCGATCACGGCGGCGCCGCAGGACAAGCCCATGTCGAACACCTCCTTCCTCAGGCGCTCTTCTCGCGGGTCGGTCTTCACCTGCTCGACAAACTGAGCTGGCGCGATGTACTTCTGCGCCTCACGGATAATGACGCGCTTGGGCTTGATGCTGCAGATGGGCTTGAATTCACGCAGGGTCACGACATTAAAGTCGGCGTCGATGTACACGACACCCGCGCCGACAATGCCGGGGTCGGCGTCAATGGCCGCAAACAGGCGCGGCAGGTTGATCTGGCTTTCGATGCGCTGGCGGGCCATGAACTGGGAGCGGTTGAAGTCCATGCCGATGCTGGCCAGGGGGTTGCCCATGGGTGTTCTTCCTTGAAAAGAGGGGGGTGACTGGACTGACGCTATCGGGGGCAAGCCCCCTCCCACCCTTTGATGTGTGAACCCGATCCAATGTGGGAGGGGGCTTGCCCCCGATGACGGTTCTATGGGCGACACCTTAACAAACAGGCTACCCAGCGACTAGAAAGCAAAACGCCAGCACGAGGCTGGCGTTTTGCGTTTCAGGCTGCGATCAACGCGGCACGACCGGCTTGCGGGCAGGCTTCTTGCCTTTGCCCTTGGCCGCATCGGTGCGCTCCTTGGCGGCTTGCTTGTTGCGCGCCTGGGCTGCGGCCTTGGCTTGCTCGCGCTTGTCCCATGGGTTGCTGCCGTCGCTGCCACGCGGTGGCAGGCCGGTGTGCTGGGTCAGGACCCTGGTGGTGGTGTCCTTGGCGACCTTGTGGCTGCCTGCCGGTGTCGAGTTCTTGCGACGGGCGCTCTGGTAGCTGTCGGTAGCCGGTTGATGCAGCGGGATCAGTTGGTCCTTGCCCGGCCCGATCAGGTCGGCACGGCCCATGCGGGTCAATGCCTCACGCAGCATCGGCCAGCCTTTCGGGTCGTGGTAACGCAGGAACGCCTTGTGCAGGCGGCGCTGCTCCTCGCTCTTGACGATGGTCACCGCGTCGCTCTTGTAGGTGACCTTGCGCAGCGGGTTCTTGCCCGAGTGGTACATCGCCGTCGCGGTGGCCATCGGTGACGGGTAGAACGCCTGCACCTGGTCGGCGCGGAAGCCGTTGCCCTTGAGCCACAGGGCCAGGTTCATCATGTCTTCATCGGTGGTGCCGGGGTGAGCCGCGATGAAGTAAGGAATCAGGTACTGCTCCTTGCCCGCTTCCTTGGTGTACTTCTCGAACATGCGCTTGAACTTGTCATAGCTGCCAATGCCCGGCTTCATCATCTGGTTGAGCGGACCTTCCTCGGTATGCTCCGGGGCGATCTTGAGGTAGCCACCGACGTGATGGGTGACCAACTCCTTGACGTACTCCGGCGACTCGACGGCCAGGTCGTAACGCAGGCCGGAGGCGATCAGGATCTTCTTCACACCCGGCAATGCACGGGCGCTGCGGTACAGCTGGATCAACGACGAATGGTCGGTGTTCAGGTTCGGGCAGATGCCCGGGAACACACACGATGGCTTGCGGCACGCAGATTCGATTTCCGGGCTCTTGCAGGCGATGCGGTACATGTTCGCGGTCGGGCCGCCGAGGTCGGAGATCACTCCGGTAAAGCCGGGAACCTTGTCGCGGATCTCTTCGATCTCGCGAATAATCGACTCTTCGGAGCGGTTCTGGATGATGCGACCTTCGTGCTCGGTGATCGAGCAGAACGTGCAGCCGCCGAAGCAGCCACGCATGATGTTCACCGAGAAACGGATCATGTCGTAGGCCGGGATTTTTTCCTTGCCATACGCCGGGTGCGGGATACGTGCGTAAGGCATGCCGAACACGTAGTCCATTTCTTCGGTGGTCATCGGGATGGGCGGCGGGTTGAACCACACGTCCACTTCACCGTGCTTCTGCACCAAGGCGCGGGCGTTGCCCGGGTTGGTCTCCAGGTGCAGCACGCGGTTGGCGTGGGCGTAGAGCACGGCGTCGTTGCGCACCTTTTCCACGGAGGGCAGGCGGATAACGGTCTTGTCGCGGGTCATCTTCGGGCTGGCCAGGATCTGCACGACCTTGGCCTCCGTCGGATCTTCAACCGGCCCCTTTTCCTGCTCGATGGCGCAGGCCTGGGTGTCCTGGGTGTTCACGTACGGGTTGATGATCTTGTCGATCTTGCCCGGACGGTCGATACGGGTGGAGTCCACTTCGTACCAGCCCGCCGGTGTATCACGGCGTATGAATGCGGTGCCGCGTACGTCGGTGATGTCTTCGATCTTGTGGCCCCACGACAGGCGCTGGGCAACCTCGACGATCGCCCGCTCGGCGTTGCCGTACAGCAGGATATCGGCGCTGGCGTCGATCAGGATCGAGTTGCGCACACGGTCCTGCCAGTAGTCGTAGTGGGCGATGCGGCGCAGGGAAGCCTCAATGCCGCCGAGCACGATCGGCACGTGCTTGTAGGCTTCCTTGCAACGCTGGCTGTACACCAGGCTTGCACGGTCCGGGCGCTTGCCGGCCATGCCGCCGGGGGTGTAGGCGTCGTCGGAGCGGATTTTCTTGTCGGCGGTGTAGCGGTTGATCATGGAGTCCATGTTGCCGGCCGCGACGCCGAAGAACAGGTTCGGCTCGCCGAGCTTCATGAAGTCATCTTTGGACTGCCAGTTCGGCTGGGCAATGATCCCGACGCGAAAGCCCTGGGACTCCAGCAGCCGGCCGATGATCGCCATGCCGAACGACGGATGGTCAACGTAGGCATCACCGGTGACGATGATGATGTCGCAGGAATCCCAGCCAAGCTGATCCATCTCCTCCCTGCTCATCGGCAGGAACGGCGCTGGACCGAAACACTCGGCCCAGTACTTGGGATAGTCAAATAACGGCTTGGCTGTTTGCATGACGGTGACCGGTGTTGAGATGAAAAAACTGCGATGAAAAATCGCGGGCGCGAAATATAGCACAAATTTTGACCAATTCCGACGATAACGGTCGGAATTGAGCAGATGGCTTATTCGTCGTCGTCGAAATTGTAGCTACCCGGCGCGAGGTTCTCGAAGCGAGTGTATTTGCCGATAAACGCCAGGCGGATAAATCCGATAGGACCGTTTCGCTGCTTGCCGATGATGATCTCGGCAATGCCCTTGTGCTCGGTTTCCGGGTGATACACCTCGTCGCGGTAGACGAACATGATCACGTCGGCGTCCTGCTCGATCGCTCCGGATTCGCGCAAGTCGGAGTTCACCGGACGCTTGTTGGGACGTTGCTCCAGGGAGCGGTTGAGCTGGGACAGCGCCACCACCGGGCAGTTGAACTCCTTGGCCAGGGCTTTCAAGGACCGAGAGATTTCAGAAATCTCGTTGGTACGGTTGTCGCCGCTGGAGCCTGGGATCTGCATCAACTGCAGGTAGTCGATCATGATCAGGGCGATGTCACCGTGTTCACGCACCAGGCGCCGCGTACGCGCACGCATCTCGGAGGGGCTGATGCCCGCGGTGTCGTCGATGAACAGCTTGCGATCGTTGAGCAGGTTGACCGCCGAGGTGAGGCGTGGCCAATCGTCATCTTCCAGCTGGCCGGAACGTACCTTGGTCTGGTCGATACGCCCCAGCGACGAGAGCATCCGCATAACCAGCGATTCGCCTGGCATCTCCAGGGAATACACCAGGACGGTCTTGTCGCTGCGCAACACGGCGTTTTCCACCAGGTTCATCGCAAAGGTGGTCTTGCCCATGGATGGACGGCCGGCGACGATGATCAAGTCGGCCGGTTGCAGGCCGCTGGTTTTCTCGTCGAGGTCGGTGTAGCCGGTGGAAATACCGGTAATGGCGGCATCGGTATTGAACAGGGTGTCGATGCGATCGATAGCCTTGGTCAACAGCTCGTTGACGCCTACCGGGCCGCCGGTCTTGGGGCGCGCCTCTGCAATCTGGAAGATCTGGCGCTCGGCCTCATCGAGAATCTCTTCGGCGGTGCGCCCTTCGGGGTTGAACGCACTGTCGGCGATTTCGGTGCTGATACCGATCAATTGACGCAGAGTGGCCCGCTGGCGAACGATCTGGGCATAGGCCTTGATGTTGGCGACGGACGGCGTATTTTTCGCCAGTTCACCCAGGTAACCGAGGCCGCCGACCTGGGAGGTCTGGCCTTCCTTGTCGAGTTGTTCGGCCAGGGTCACCACGTCGATCGGCGAGTTCTGGTCGGCCAGTTTGGCGATGGCGCGGAAGATCAAGCGGTGGTCATGCCGATAGAAATCACCGTCCGAGACTTGATCCAGCACGCGCTCCCAGGCGTTGTTGTCCAGCATCAAGCCACCGAGCACAGCCTGTTCGGCCTCGATGGAATGCGGCGGCACCTTCAGGGCAGCGGTTTGCAGATCGTATTGCTCAGGAGCTGAAATATCGTTCATGGCCACTTGGAATTGGGGGTCTGTAGAAAAACAAAAGGCACGACCTGTAAACAGGATCGTGCCCGATGTTAACCGCCCGGCACACGAGGTGCCAGCCAGTTAGGTGCGACTTAAGCTGCTACCACGACAACGCGTACGGTGGCTTCAACTTCAGCGTGCAGGTGCACGGCTACGTCGAATTCGCCTACGTTGCGGATGGTGCCGTTCGGCAGACGAACTTCGCTCTTCTGCACTTCAACGCCCGAGGCGGTCAGTGCATCAGCGATGTCGTGGGTGCCGATCGAACCGAACAGCTTGCCTTCGTCACCGGCGGTGGCAGTGATAGTCACTTCCAGCTCAGCCAGTTGGGCAGCGCGAGTTTCAGCCGAAGCTTTTTTGTCTGCTGCTGCTTTTTCCAGCTCAGCACGACGCTCTTCAAACGCAGCCAGGTTGGCAGCGGTTGCAGCGGTGGCTTTGCCGTATGGCAGCAGGTAGTTACGACCGTAGCCGGCCTTAACGTTCACTTTGTCGCCCAGGTTGCCCAGGTTGGCGACTTTTTCCAGAAGGATCAGTTGCATGTGAAAATCCTCTAACTTTTAACCTTCACCGTTCGCGTTATCGGCGTCTTTCGGCGCCAGACGACCGCGAAAATCAATCAGGCCGTCGACAATGGCCAAAACCACGAGTAACGGATAGATCAGCTGCATGAACAGCAACAGCGTGACGTACAACCCCACCAGCCAGAACCTGGCCAGGCGCTTTCGCGCAACCAGCCCATGAATCAGGGCCAGTCCGGCAAACACCAGCGGTACGCTGCAAATCGGCGCCAGCAAGGCCATCTGAGGACCGAAGTTCGGCCCGACAACCATGCACGCCAGCAGCAACATCGCCGGCCCCGTCGGGATTCTGATACTGCGAAATTCGCGACCAAAACCACCCGGGTTGTACAACAACGCCTGCCAGTAACGCCCAAGAATCAGGCTCATAACGCTGACAACCTGCAACAATGCCGCAATCAGGCCGGTCAGGACCGGGGCAATCAGTGACACAAACCGCGCTCGCTCATCTACCGACAATTGCTGGTAGATATCCCCGAGGGCCAGCGGCAGGATCTTGACGATCTCTTGTGCCAGCGCCTCGATCTGTGGGCGGAAAGCCGCGCCAAGCATCACCGAGTACACCAAACCCAATGCCACGCTGACCAGCAGCGTACGGACCCAGGACTCACTTGCGCGCAAAACCAACGCAAGGCTCGATGACCCCAGCAGTACCAGAAGTACCCGTGGATCACCCAATTGCAGCCACCAGATCAAGGCCGGCAACAATCCCAGGGCAAGAACGCCAACGGCGTCCTTCAAACCGCGCCGCAGGAGCACAAGGCAGCCTGCAGCAGCACCCAACCAATAAAACAACGGCAATGCCGCAAAGCCAGCCACTACCAGAGTGGCCTGCACACGGCCGCGCATGATGAACTCAGCTAAGGCGCGCATGCATTCAATCCCTTACTACTTGTCGACTGCCCGGTCTCAGCGGCCGTGGCTGTCGGTGTAGGCCAGCAGGGCCAGGAAGCGGGCGCGCTTGATAGCGGTGGCCAGCTGACGCTGATAACGAGCTTTGGTACCGGTGATGCGGCTTGGAACGATTTTGCCGGTCTCGGATACGTAGGCTTTCAGAGTGTTGAGATCTTTGTAATCGATCTCTTTCACGTCTTCAGCGGTGAAGCGGCAGAATTTACGACGACGGAAGAAACGTGCCATTTGATAGGCTCCTTAAAAGGTCCGTGGATTACTCGTCAGCGTTATCGCTGTTGTCGCTGTCATCACTGTCAGCGCTATCAGCGCCTTCGTGCTCAGGACGGTCGCGACGCTCACGGCGCTCACTGCGGTTTTCTTCAGCCTTGAGCATCTCGGATTGGCCGGTAACGGCTTCTTCGCGACGGATGACCAGGTTACGGATCACTGCATCGTTGTAGCGGAAGTTGTCTTCCAGCTCGGCCAGGGCCTTGCCGGTGCACTCAACGTTCAGCATCACGTAGTGAGCCTTGTGAACATTGTTGATTGCGTAGGCCAGTTGACGACGGCCCCAATCTTCCAGACGGTGGATTTTGCCGCCGTCTTCTTCGATCAGCTTGGTGTAACGCTCAACCATGCCGCCGACTTGCTCGCTTTGATCCGGGTGGACCAAAAAGATGATTTCGTAATGACGCATGAATGCTCCTTACGGGTTGTAGCCTGCCGCTCAAAAACGGTCAGACAAGGAGTGAATGACACTTATGGATCTTGCCGCACGGAGGCACATCGGTGCCTGCCAGGAAGGCAAGGGGCGCAATTGTAGAGAAGGGGGAGAAAGCGCGCAAGGTGATTGGTGATTATTTGAACAATCTTCCATACACCCCAGAATAACTGTGGGAGGGGGCTTGCTCCCGATGACAGAGTATCAGTCACTGCATCTGGCGACTGTCACACCGCTATCGGGAGCAAGCCCCCTCCCACAGTTTGGATGCAGGCCCGGCTCGAGATTACTTCTTGGCTTTAGCCTTCGCGCCACGCTGACGCTGGGCCTCGAACAGGCACACACCTGTCGCGACCGACACGTTAAGACTGCTGACGCTACCGGCCATCGGCAAATGCACCAGGTAATCGCAATGCTCACGGGTCAGGCGGCGCATGCCCTTGCCTTCGGCGCCCATGATCAAGATGGTCGGGCCGGTGAGGTCCTGGTCATAAATACTGACCTCGGCCTCCCCTGCCGTACCCACCACCCACAGGCCACGCTGCTGGAGTTTTTCCAGGGTACGCGCCAGGTTGGTCACGGCCACCAGCGGAATCACTTCCGCCGCGCCACAGGCGACTTTACGCACGACCGGCGTCAAGGTAGCCGACTTGTCCTTAGGCACGATCACCGCCAGCGCACCGGCGGCATCTGCCGAGCGCAGGCAAGCGCCGAGGTTGTGCGGGTCGGTCACGCCGTCCAGCACCAGCAGCAGCGGCGCACCTTCAGTGCGGTCGAGCAGTTCATCCAGCATCGCTTCGCCCCAGACCTGGCTCGGACTGACGTCCGCGACCACACCCTGGTGCACACCTTCCACCCACGCGTCCATCTCACGACGCTCAGCCTGGCCGATGGCGACGCGGTTTTCGTTGGCCAGCTCGACCAGCGTTTGCACACGCGGCTCACTGCGGCCTTCGGCCAGCCACACTTGTTTGACGCGCTTGGGATGGTGACGCAGCAGTGCTTCTACGGCGTGCACGCCGTAGATTTTTTCCAGACTCATGACTTGGCCTTAGGTTTGCGCGACCCACTGCTTTTTGCAGGAGCCGAACCCGTTTTGGACGGGCCTTTACGATGTTTACTGGTCTTGCTCGACGAGCTTTCCGGCCCGCGCGACTTACCGCCCGACGCCGGTTTACCACCGCTTTTGGCTTCGTTGAGCAACTGCTGCTTCAACTCGCGACTCTTGCGCACCTCAGCGTTTTTAGCCGCGGCATCGCTTGGGCGGTAGGCTTCGGAGACCTTGTCCTTGCTGGAAGAACGACGGCCGGCCTTGGCGGGCTCAGGCTCGGCGGCTTTCGCAGGAGCACTTTTGCCTTTGGAGGCTGGCGCCGGGGTATCACCCCCACGTTTTTTGCGACTGCCCGGTGATTCGGCGGGCTTGTCAGACATGCCGAAGTCGATCTTGCGCTCGTCGAGGTCGACGCGCATGACCTGCACTTCCACGGTGTCGCCCAGACGGAAACTGCGACCGGTACGCTCACCCGCCAGGCGGTGATGCACAGGATCGAAGTGATAGTAGTCACCCGGCAAGGCAGTCACGTGCACCAGGCCCTCGACATAGATGTCGGTCAGCTCGACGAACAAACCAAAACCGGTCACGGCCGTGATCACGCCAGGGAACGACTCGCCCACGCGATCCTTCATGAACTCGCACTTGAGCCAGTTCACCACGTCGCGGGTCGCTTCATCGGCACGACGCTCGCTCATGGAGCACTGCTCGCCCAACTGTTCCAGGGCCGCTTCGTCGTACGGATAGATGCGCGCCTTCGGAATGGTCATCGCACCGGCGCGCTTGACGTGCGGGGTGTTCTGCTTGGAGTGGATCACGCTGCGGATCGCCCGGTGCGTCAGCAGGTCCGGGTAACGGCGGATCGGCGAGGTGAAGTGGGTGTACGCCTCGTAATTCAGACCGAAGTGCCCCTGGTTGTCGGCGCTGTACACCGCCTGACTCAGCGAGCGCAGCATGACGGTCTGGATCACATGGTAATCCGGACGATCTTTGATGCCGGCCAGCAAAGCCTGGTAATCCTTCGGCGTCGGGCCGTCCTTGCCTTTATGCAGGGACAGGCCTAGCTCACCGAGGAACGCGCGCAGTTTTTCCAGACGCTCAGGTGGCGGGCCATCGTGCACACGGTACAACGCAGGGATTTCATGCTTTTTCAGGAATTCGGCGGTGGCCACGTTGGCCGCCAGCATGCATTCCTCGATCAGCTTGTGCGCATCGTTACGCGTGGTCGGGGTGATCGCGGCGATCTTGCGCTCGGAACCGAAGACAATCCGGGTTTCCTGGGTTTCAAAATCGATCGCGCCACGGGTATGACGTGCGCCCAGCAACACCTTGTACAGCGCATACAGCTGCTTGAGGTGCGGCACCACGCCAGCGTATTCGGTACGCAAAGCCTTGGCTTCGCTGGTCTTCGGTGTTTCCAGGATGGTGCTGACCTTGTTGTAGGTCAGGCGCGCCTGGGAATGGATCACCGCTTCGTAGAACTGGTAATCGGTCATTTCGCCGGTTTTCGAGATAGTCATCTCGCACACCATGGCCAAACGGTCGACTTTCGGATTCAGCGAGCACAGGCCGTTGGACAGCTGCTCAGGCAGCATCGGGATCACGCGCTCGGGGAAGTACACCGAGTTGCCGCGCACCTGGGCTTCATTGTCCAGCGCCGAGCCGATCTTCACATAGCTGGATACGTCGGCAATCGCCACGTACAACTTCCAGCCGCCGGAGAACAGACGCAGCTTGCCGGGCTTGGCTTCGCAGTAGACCGCATCGTCGAAGTCGCGGGCATCTTCGCCGTCGATGGTGACGAACGGCAGATGGCGCAGATCGATGCGTTTCTCTTTGTCCTTTTCTTCCACTTCAGGCTTGAGCTTGCCGGCTTCCTTGAGCACAGCCTCAGGCCAGACGTGAGGAATATCGTAGGTACGCAGCGCGACATCGATTTCCATGCCCGGCGCCATGTAGTTGCCGACCACTTCAACGATATCGCCCTGCGGCTGGAAGCGCGCCGTTGGCCAGTGGGTGATTTTCACCTCGACGAACTGACCGACCTTGGCGGCGCCATTGCGGCCCGGGGTAATCAGCACTTCCTGCTGAACCTTCGGGTTGTCCGGTACAACGAAGCCGATACCGCCTTCTTCGAAATAACGGCCGACGATGGACTCGTGGGCACGCGATACGACCTCGACGATCACGCCTTCACGGCGACCGCGACGGTCCAGCCCGGACACGCGCGCCAGGGCACGGTCGCCATCGAATACCAGACGCATTTGCGCCGGGCTCATGAACAGGTCGTCGCTGCCGTCATCCGGGATCAGAAAGCCGAAACCGTCACGGTGGCCGGCAATACGGCCCAGGATCAGGTCGAGCTTGTCCACCGGCGCGTAAGTACCACGGCGGGTGTAGATCAGTTGTGCGTCGCGTTCCATGGCACGCAGGCGGCGGCGCAACGCTTCGAGTTGGTCTTCGGTGGTCAGACCGAACTCTTCAACCAATTGCTCGCGGCTAGCAGGCGAACCCCGATCGGCGAGATGCGCCAGGATCAGTTCGCGGCTAGGAATAGGGTTTTCATATTTTTCCGCTTCACGAGCGGCCTCGGGATCGAGGGACTGCCAATCGGCCATTAGAGAGTTTTCACCTTGTCTATATGAGGGTTAGTTTGGCATACGCGTATTGAAACGGGAAATTTCAGGTTTCAACAAGCGTTTAAAAGCCTTTTGCAGCCCCTGACGGCTACCTTGCACGACCATTGGCGAAATTTTCCAGGTTTTTTTCATCGCAGGGGTTTACAGCCAAAAAATCGCTCCGTATAGTGCGCGCCATCGACGACGGCAACGTTATTGATGCTGCCCAGGTGGTGAAATTGGTAGACACGCCAGCTTCAGGTGCTGGTGATCGCAAGGTCGTGGAAGTTCGAGTCTTCTCCTGGGCACCAATTTCAAACTCAAGGTTGAACCTTGAGTCTCCAAAAACCCGCGAAAGCGGGTTTTTGCGTTTCAGGCCTTTGATTTTTAACGGGAATATTGATTTATATTTTTGTTATCAGGGGTTTACAGATCAAAAAGCCCTCCGTATAGTTCGCTCCATCAACAGCGCAAGCGCTGCTGATAATGCCCAGGTGGTGAAATTGGTAGACACGCCAGCTTCAGGTGCTGGTGACCTTACGGTCGTGGAAGTTCGAGTCTTCTCCTGGGCACCAAATTCAGATCAAACCCGCGAAAGCGGGTTTTTTCGTTTCTGACGTTCGAAAACATTCCCAACAGCTCATTCTCCAGTGCCGGGGTGCCAGCATCTGCGCTGACGCCCCGGATGCACCTGAGCCACTAGGCCCGGAACTGCCCCAGGCTCGCCTTCAATTGCGCCGCCAGCCCGTCCAGCACCTTGCCGCTGGCGGTGGTTTCTACCACTGCCTGCGCGGCGCGCTCCGCCTGCGCATGGATCACCTCGACCCGCCCCCGTACCGCATGAGCACCCTGGGCCTGGTGCTCGGCCGCACGTGTCGCCAAACCGATCGCCGCATGCACCTGCTCAACCGACACCTGTACGGTCTGCTGCAAGCGCACACTGTCGCGCAACACCAGCAGCCCTTCGCTGGCCTGGCGCCCGGCCTTGCCGATGGTTTCCACCGCCTCACGCGCACCCTGCTGCAACGCCACGATATGAGCCTGGATGTCACCGGTGGAGCTTTGGGTTTTACTGGCCAATGCCCGCACCTCATCTGCCACGACCGCAAAGCCGCGCCCGGTCTCTCCGGCCCGCGCCGCCTCGATTGCGGCGTTGAGCGCCAACAGGTTGGTCTGCTCGGCAATCCCGTGGATCACCGTCAACACCACTTCGATCTGTTCACTCTGCTGCGCCAATCGCTCGATCACCTGGGAGCCGGCCTGCACTTGCCCCGCCAAGGCCTCGATCAAGTTGCCGACTTGCGCGGAAGTCCGCGAGTTTTCATCCGTGGCCTGACGAATATCCACCACCTGCTGCAACGCTGCCTGCATCGCATGGCTTTCGGCCTGAGCCTCGTCCGCCATCTGCGACAGCGCGCGCAAGCTCTCGGCCACTTCGTCGCGCTGCAAACCAGCCGCCGCATCAGCACCGGCATTGCGCTGGGTCATGGCCCCGATTTCCACGCCGGTTCGCTGAGCCACATCGCCCGCCTCGCGCACAATCGGCTGCAACTTGTCGACAAAGCGATTGACCGCCGAGGCCATGGCGCCGATTTCGTCCTGGCTATTGATTTGCACACGCTTGGTAAGATCCCCCTCGCCCGCCGCCAAGTCATCCATGGCCGCAATCAGCAACTTCAAGCGATTGACCACACGACGCCCCAGCACGATAGCGATCAGCAGCAACACGCCGAAACCAACCAGTGCCAAGCCCATGCCGATGCGCCAGCGCAAGGTGCCGGCGGCGTCCTGTACAACGCTGGCGGTGTTGGCGCTCATCTGGGTGGCCGTGGCTTGCGCGGATTGCAAGCGGGCCCCCATGGCGGCAGCGCTATCAGCCGCCGCCCCTTTGAGACTGTCGCCCACCAACTGGTCGCCACTGGCGATCAGGGCTGCGAAGCGCTTATCCAGCGCAGCCAGATCCGCCTCCACTGCGGCGGTGGAAACCCCCATGCGCACCTTGCCGATTTCCACGCCATTGGGGCTGATGGACGCTTCGACATAGAACACTGACGGATCATCTTTCGCCGCATCCAGCACTTTATCCAGCGCGCGCTCACCCTTGCCCTTTTCCAGCAGCGCCTGGTTGATCGGGTTTTCGCGATTGAGGTAGCGGGTCAAATGCTCGCCCGCCGCGTCGTCATAGACCACGAACAGTACGTTGGGATTGCGCTGGGCACGCCGGGCGAACTCCGACAGGGTCGGCACGTCACTGTCCCACATGGCGCGGGGCGCCACTGAGGCCAGCAGTTGCGCCATGTCATTGGCGGAATCCTTCAGGTCTTTTTCCAGAGTCGCACGCAGCTGCTTCTGCTCTTCCTGCAGTCGGGTTGAAAGCCCCACTGTCAGGCGCTGACGGGTATTGGTCGACAAGCTGTCCAGGCTGGACGTGACTTCCTTACCGGCCTGGGCCAACTCGCCAGACAGCTTCTGGCTATCGACCCCCAGCCGATTGCCCAAATCAGCCTCAAGCGCAGTGACGGTGCTCCGCGTCAGAGCGACGGCCACCAGCACTTGCACCAAAAGAGCGATACCAAGAGTAACGAACACCGGCCGCAACAGACGGCTTTGTAACAATGAGAGAACGGCAGACATCGAGAATCCCTCCACCCTGGGTGCCATTAATCTGATGGCGCCGCGAAAGGAAGAAGCAAAGCAAGGGCCGTGCCGTTCGCCCGTCACAAACGACAAAGGGCTCCCGAAGGAGCCCTTTGCTTTTTACATCAACAGCTTATTAAGCGAACGGATGACGCAGAACGATGGTTTCGTTGCGGTCAGGGCCCGTCGAAATAATGTCGATCGGTGCGCCAATCAGCTCTTCCACGCGCTTGATGTAAGCGCGGGCATTGGCCGGCAGCTCTTCCAGGGTCTTGGCACCCACGGTCGATTCGCTCCAGCCCGGCACTTCTTCGTACACCGGCTGCAGGCCCACATAGCTGTCGGCGTCAGTCGGGGCAACGCTATTGCCATCTGCATCTTTGTAGCCAACGCAGATATTGATGGTTTCCAGACCATCGAGTACGTCCAGCTTGGTCAGGCAGATGCCCGAGATGCTGTTCACGTCGATAGCGCGACGCAGGATAACGGCATCGAACCAGCCGCAACGACGGGCACGCCCGGTGGTCGCACCGAACTCGTGACCTTGCTTGGCCAGGTGTGCACCGACTTCGTCGAACAGCTCAGTCGGGAACGGACCCGAACCGACACGCGTGGTGTAGGCCTTGGTGATGCCCAGGATGTAGTCCAGGAACATAGGCCCCACGCCCGAACCCGTTGCAACGCCACCTGCGGTGGTGTTGGAACTGGTCACGTACGGATAGGTACCGTGGTCGATGTCCAGCAGCGAACCCTGGGCGCCTTCGAACATGATGTCTTTACCGGCGCGACGCAGCTCGTGCAGCTCGGCAGTCACGTCCAGCATCAACGGCTTGAGCAGCTCGGCGTATTCCTTGCACTCAGCCAGGGTCTTGTCGAACTCGATCGCCGGCTCTTTGTAGTAACCCACCAGCATGAAGTTGTGGTAATCCACCAGCTCACGCAGCTTGTCTTCAAAGCGCGGCATGTTGAGCAGGTCGCCCACACGCAGGCCACGGCGTGCGACCTTGTCTTCATAGGCCGGGCCGATACCGCGACCGGTGGTACCGATCTTCAGCTCGCCACGCGCCTTTTCACGGGCCTGGTCCAACGCAACATGGAAGGACAGGATCAGCGGGCAGGACGGGCTGATACGCAGGCGCTCGCGCACCGGTACGCCTTTTTCTTCCAGCTTGGTGATCTCACGCAGCAAGGCGTCAGGTGCAACCACCACACCGTTGCCGATCAGGCACTGCACGCCTTCGCGCAGGACGCCCGACGGGATCAGGTGCAAGACGGTTTTTTCGCCATCGATGACCAGAGTGTGGCCAGCGTTGTGGCCACCTTGGTAGCGCACTACGGCGGCAGCATGTTCGGTCAGCAGATCAACGATCTTGCCTTTGCCCTCATCACCCCACTGGGTGCCCAGGACTACGACATTCTTACCCATAACACTTGTCCTCATTCGCGCAAACTTGGTGCCGGCAATAGCCGGCAGGAAAACTCAAGAAGCCAGTGGCGATACTTGCCAAAGCCCGTTCTGCAGAATCAATTGCCGGTCACAGTCCGCTTCACGGGCGGCGGCCAATGGCTGCCCAGGCAACGCCTGGACGACACGCTGACCCTCACCGCGCAACTGGCAAACCTGCTGCCAGAGTGCTGCGTCCGTACTGTCGGGCATCCAGATGCCACCAGACGGCAGCTCGACCTCAGCACGCCCCAGGGTCACCAGGGTTTTCAAATCGGTGGAAAAGCCAGTCGCCGGGCGGGCTCGACCGAAGTCGGCGCCAATGTCGTCATAACGACCGCCCTGGGCGATGGCCTGGCCAACACCCGGGACAAATACGGCGAACACTACACCGGTGTGGTAGTGGTAGCCGCGCAATTCACCCAGGTCGAAGTACAGCGGCAACTGCGGGAAGCGCGCCGACAACTGCTCGGCAATTGCCAGCACGTCGTCCAGTGCAGCCAGTACGGGCGCCGGCGCATTGGCCAGGCGCTCACGCGCAGCCACCAGCACTTCACGGCCACCGCACAGGTTCACCAGCGCACGCAGCATGTCGGCCAGGTCGGCAGGCACGCCAGCGGTCAGGGCAATGACTTCATCGATAGCCTTGCGTTGCAGGGCATCGAACAACTGTTGTTCCACTTCACCGGACAAACCGGCCGCACGGGCCAGGCCACGGTAGATACCGACATGCCCCAGGTCCATGTGGACATCCGGCACATCAGCCAGTTGCAGCATGGCCAGCATCAAGCTGATCACTTCAACGTCGCTGCTTGGGCTGGCATCGCCGTACAACTCGGCACCCAGCTGGATCGGGCTGCGGGAAGACGACAAGGCACGAGGCTGCGCATGCAGCACGCTACCGGCGTAACACAGACGGCTCGGGCCTTCGCGACGCAGGGTGTGCGCATCGATACGCGCCACTTGCGGCGTGATGTCGGCACGGAAACCCATTTGCCGGCCTGATTGCGGGTCGATGACCTTGAAGGTGCGCAAATCCAGGTCCTGGCCCGCGCCGGTCAGCAGGGATTCCAGGTACTCGATATGAGGGGTGACGACAAACTCGTAACCCCAGCTCTGGAACAGATCCAACACCTGGCGACGCGCTACTTCAATGCGCGCAGCTTCCGGTGGCAGTACTTCTTCGATGCCATCTGGCAGCAGCCAGCGGTCTACCGTTGCCATTACGCCATTCCCCTATGATCCGGGCGGCCAGCCCTCGGCCGAGCCTTGAGTGAAGCAGAAAATACCCGCCGCCTGCATAAACCACGCGCAAGAGCGACGTGACGATCGGCCTGCCAGCGGCCTCGTCGGGCACTTTCCTCGAAAAACCTGTCACGCCTGCCGAATCAAACATGCAGACGCAAAAAAGCCGGGAATTTCCCGGCTGCCGCATCATACACCCGTTTTCTGAAAGGATCACCCCGCCAGGCGTTTTAGCCGCCCGACGGAGTAAGTCCTACACAGCAACGCGCTGATTACTTGGCTTTTTCCAGGTAGCGGAAGAACTCGCTACTTGGGTCCAGCACCATGACGTCGGTTTTGTTTGCGAAGCTTTCACGGTAGGCACGCAGGCTACGGTAGAACGCGTAGAACTCCTGGTCCTGCCCATAGGCCTTGGCGTAGATCGCCGCGGCTTGAGCGTCGCCATCACCACGGGCCTCTTCAGACTCGCGATAGGCTTCCGCCAACAGTACACGGCGCTGACGGTCGGCATCCGCACGGATACCTTCGGCCAACTCGTTACCCTTGGCACGGTGCTCGCGGGCTTCACGCTCACGCTCGGTGCTCATGCGCTCGAACACGCTGCGGTTCACTTCCTTCGGCAGATCGATGGCCTTGACCCGAACATCGATCACTTCAATGCCCAGCTCTTTTTCCGCCATCGTGTTCAACGAGCGCGTGATATCAGCCATCAGCGCATCACGTTCACCGGACACCACCTCGTGCAGGGTGCGCTTACCAAACTGGTCACGCAGGCCCGATTCCAGGCGGCGCGACAAACGCTCGTCGGCAATCTGCTTGAGGCCGGAGGTCGCAGTGTAGAAACGCTCGGCATCCTTGACGCGCCACTTGGCATAGGCGTCAACCATCACGGCTTTCTTTTCCAGGGTCAGGAAGCGTTGCGTCGGTGCATCCAGGGTCATCAGGCGGGCGTCGAACTTGCGCACCTGGTTGACGTAAGGAACCTTCACATGCAGGCCTGGCTGGACGTCCGCCTGCACCACGCGACCGAATTGCAGCAACACCGCACGCTCGGTCTGAGACACGATGTAGAAGCAGTTCCAGGCAGCGATGACCACGACGACGCCCACAATCAGGGCGGTCAGCGATTTATTGCTCATCAACGACTCTCCCTGGTACGTGTTTGCTGTTGCAGCAAGTCAGCGGCCGAACGGGCGCTCGCTTCGTTGGCAGCAGCCGTCGAACCGGTAGACGGCGCGTTGGTGCCGCTACGGCCACCTTCGATCATCTTGTCCAGCGGCAGGTACAACAGGTTGTTCTGCCCACCTTTGTTGCCGGTCACGAGAACCTTGCTGGTGTTGCTGAAGACTTCCTGCATGGTGTCCAGGTACAAACGCTCACGCGTGACTTCCGGAGCCTTGCGGTACTCGGCAACCAGCTTGGTAAAGCGATCTGCCTCACCCTTGGCGCGGGAAACCACTTCGTCACGGTAACCGTTGGCATCCTCAAGGATACGCTGGGCCTGACCACGGGCTTCCGGCACGACGCCGTTGGCATAGGTTTCAGCCTGGTTGCGCGAACGCTGCTCGTCTTCACGGGCGCGGATCACGTCGTCAAAGGCTTCCTGCACTTCACGCGGTGCCGCTGCGCTCTGCACGTTCACCTGAGTGACGGTGATACCGGTGCGATAGGTATCGAGGAACCGTTGCAGGCGCTCCTTGATTTCGCTGGCCATCAACTCACGCCCTTCGGTCAGCACCTGGTCCATCGCAGTGGACCCCACCACATGGCGCAGGGCGCTTTCGGTTGCGTGCTGCAGGCTGATCTCAGGCTGGTCGACGTTCAGCACGAAGTCCTGCAGGTTGCTGATCTTGTACTGCACGGTCAGCGGCACTTCGACGATGTTCTCGTCTTCGGTCAGCATCTGGCCCTGCTTGGTGTAGGCACGCTCACGCGTGACGTTCTCCATGTACTTCTTGTCGATCGGCGGGAAGTAGATATTCAGGCCCGGCCCTACCGTCTCGTAGTACTTGCCGAAGCGCAGCACGACGGCCTGCTCCTGCTCGTCGACTACGTAGACCGCGCTGTACAGCCATACGGCCGCCAGCACGACAAGACCCAGGCCCAGCAGGCCATAGCCGCCACCCTTGCTTGTGCGACCGCCGTCGTCACCACCACTTTTTTTCCCACCACCGAACAACCCATTCAGGCTTTCCTGCAGCTTTCGGAAGGCCTCGTCGAGATCCGGCGGCCCCTTGCGGTCGCCATTATTGCGGCGCTTACCACCCCAAGGATCCTGATTATTCGAGTTGCCACCCGGCTCATTCCAAGCCATAGCGCTCTCCATCTGATAAAGCAAAGACGCGCCCACGGCGCGCCGACCAATGCTACAGAATGCCTGCTACTGCGACACAACCGCTTTCTCAGGCTTTTATTGCAAAGTGTGTTGTTCGATGAACTCCGCCGGTACGACGCCTTCACGGCTGACCAGCCGATTCAGTTCCGAGCGCGGCAATCGAACGGCCAGCAAGCTGACACCTTCGTCGTCATGTTCTTCTTTCTGTACTGCGCCCAACTCGAAAAACTGTGCACGCAGTCGAGCAAAACGCTGCGGCAAGCGCAAGGTGCCGATAAACAAATCGCTGCCCAACAGCTCGGCAATAGCTTGTTCGAGTAATTCCAAACCACTGCCATCACGCGCTGACAGCCATACCCGCTGGGGTTTGCCGTTCTCATCGCGTTGAATTTGTGGCTCTACGCCTTCAAGCAAATCGAGTTTGTTATAGACCTCGAGGATCGGCAAGTCCTGTGCACCAATCTCGCCCAGCACCAACATCACCTGCTCAATCTGCAACATGCGATCCGGTTCGGCCGCATCGATCACGTGCAACAGCAGATCCGAGTTGCTCGACTCTTCGAGCGTAGACCGAAACGCTTCGACCAGCTTGTGGGGCAAGTGACGAATAAAGCCCACCGTATCCGCCAGGACAATCGGCCCCAGATCATCCAGGTCCAGACGGCGCAAGGTCGGGTCGAGGGTGGCGAACAGTTGGTCGGCCGCGTACACGTCGGACTTCGTCACGTTATTGAACAGCGTGGATTTACCGGCGTTGGTGTAGCCCACCAGGGAAACGGTAGGAATATCCGCACGGGAACGGCCACGGCGTGACTGTTCGCGCTGGCTACGCACTTTTTCCAGGCGGCCCTTGATCTGACGCAGGCGAACCCGCAACAGGCGTCGGTCGGTTTCAAGCTGGGTTTCACCCGGGCCGCGCATACCGATACCACCACCCTGGCGCTCAAGGTGAGTCCAGCCGCGAACCAGCCGGGTGCTCATGTGGTCAAGCTGGGCCAGTTCAACCTGGAGCTTGCCTTCATGGGTACGGGCGCGCTGGGCAAAGATATCGAGAATCAGACCGGTACGGTCGATCACGCGACACTCGAAGACACGTTCGAGGTTACGTTCCTGACTGGGTGTGAGGACGTGATTGAAGATCACCAGATCGGCTTCTTCGGCGTGCACCAGGTCGCGCAGTTCCTCGACCTTGCCGCTGCCAATCAGGAATTTGGCGGTTGGCCGATGACGCGGCACGTTAAAAAACGCAACGGTCTCGGCGCCGGCCGAATTTGCCAACTCCTGAAACTCCTGCGGATCTTCGCGCGCCTCAGGGTCCTGTCCATCCAAGTGAACGAGGATGACTCGCTCACCACCACCGTGGCGCTCAAAGAACAAAGGAGACTCCTATCAGGCGTTACCTGGCTCAGCGTCAGCTGCATCGTCACCTGCTGCGCTAGGCAGACGGATTGGACGAACTGGAACAACTGTCGAGATAGCGTGCTTGTAGACCATCTGGCTGACGGTGTTCTTCAGCAGGATCACGAACTGGTCGAACGATTCGATCGTACCTTGCAGTTTGATACCGTTCACCAGGTAGATGGAAACCCCCACTTTCTCTTTACGTAAAGTATTCAAGTAAGGGTCTTGTAGCGAATGCCCTTTTGACATGTGTCGCACTCCTATAAGGATCAATAATAAAAAAGCGGAAAATAGATAGCTTATGGCCGTCAAACCCACAAGGATAGACGGCAATTGCAAGGACTCAGCTCAATATGGAGACCGTTCCCAAGTATTTCAAGGCGCGTGACAGATTGTCGCTGTCCAGGCTGTCCAACCAGTGCAAATCGCTCCAGCTGCGCAGCCAGGTGAACTGGCGTTTGGCCAATTGGCGCGTGGCAATGATGCCGCGCTCCTGCATTTCGGCCCACGTCAGCTTGCCATCCAGGTGATCCCAGACTTGGCGATAGCCTACAGCACGTATGGAAGGTAGCCCGGGATGCAGGTCACCTCTTGAACGCAGTGCTACGACCTCGTCCACAAACCCCTGTTCCAACATAATTGTGAATCTTTGTGCAATTCGTTCATGCAGCACCTGGCGATTTGCTGGAGCAATCGCCAGATTCGCCACAGTATAGGGCAATTGTGACTGTCCAGATGCGTCTGCATCAGCACTTTGCGCAGTTTGTTTCAGCCTGTGTTCAGTCATGGTCTGGCCGCTCACACGCCAGACTTCCAGGGCGCGTGTGAGGCGCTGGGGGTCATTGGGGTGAATGCGCGCGGCAGAGACCGGGTCGACCGCCGCCAACTGATCGTGCAGCGCTTGCCAACCAAGGCGTGCAGCCTCCTCTTCAATCTCGGCGCGCACCTGGGCATCAGCCGGCGGCATATCCGCCAGGCCTTCCTGCAAAGCCTTGTAGTAGAGCATAGTGCCGCCCACCAGCAGCGGAATATTGCCCCGCGCGGTAATGTCAGCCATGGCAGCCAGGGCGTCGGTACGGAAATCCGCCGCAGAATAGCTTTCGGCCGGGTCGATAATGTCGATCAGCCTGTGCGGGTACTGGGCCAATAGCGCTTTTGAGGGCTTGGCCGTACCGATGTCCATGTCCCGGTAAACCAGGGCAGAGTCGACACTGATCAGCTCGCACGGCAACACTTTGGTCAGCTCGATGGCCAGGTCGGTCTTGCCGGCGGCCGTGGGGCCCATCAGGAAGATGGCGGGGGGCAAGGCACTCATCAACGGCCGCGCAGGAACAGTTTGTCCAGATCGTCCAGGCCCATCTGGGTCCAGGTCGGTCGGCCATGGTTGCATTGCCCGCTGCGCTCGGTGTTTTCCATGTCGCGCAGCAGCCCGTTCATTTCCGGCAGGGCCAGGCGGCGATTGGCGCGGATGGCGCCATGACAGGCCATGGTGCCAAGCAGCTCATTGATGTGCGCCTGGATACGATCGCTGGTGCCGTACTCCATCAGGTCCGCCAGCACATCAGCGACCAGGCGGTTGGCTTCAGCCTGTTTGAGCAGCGCAGGAATCTGGCGGATCGCCAGGGTTTCCGGCCCAAGGCGCTGCAATTCGAAGCCCAGTTTCTGGAACACGCCGTGATGCTCTTCGGCGCAATCGGCTTCCCGCTGGCTGACCGCCAGGGACTCGGGCACCAACAGCGGCTGGCCGCTGAGGCCTTCGCTGGCCATGGCGATCTTCAAGCGCTCGTACATGATCCGCTCATGGGCGGCATGCATATCGACCAGCACCAGGCCGTGGGCGTTTTCCGCCAGGATGTAGATGCCTTTGAGTTGCGCCAACGCATAACCCAGCGGTGGAATATCCCCCCCACCCTCCGGCAACGCAACGGCGCCCGGCTCGGCCCCCGGCAATGGCGCAAAAAACTCGCGATAGGCCGCCTTGGCTTCCGCCACCGGCACTGTCGATTGCGGACGCGGCGTGTATTGGTACTGATAACCCGCGCCCGAACCGGAACCCGGCGCGGTGTATGACGGCTGTGGCTGCGGCGATTGCAACAAATTGGCCGCCAAGCTCATTTCGCCCTGTGGGCCAAACTCGCCGGCCTCCGGCCCGCTCGGCCGTACCACCGCCGTCACGATCGGCGCAGACAACTGATCATCCGGACGCACATCGCCCAAGGCACGGTGCAACGTGCCATAGAGGAAGTCATGCACCATGCGCCCGTCACGAAAACGCACTTCATGCTTGGTCGGATGCACGTTGACGTCGACCACCGACGGGTCGACCTCGAAAAACAGCACAAACGTGGGGTGCCGCCCATTGAACAGAACGTCGCGATACGCCTGGCGCACCGCATGGGCCACCAACTTATCGCGTACTGCACGACCATTCACGAAGAAATACTGCAGGTCCGCCTGGCTACGGGAGAACGTCGGCAACCCGACCCAACCCCACAGGCGCAAGCCGTTGCGCTCGATCTCAATCGGCAGTGCCTGCTCCAGGAAACCCGACCCGCAAACAGCGGCCACACGCCGTGCACGGGCAGCGTCGTCATTGGCTTCATGCAGGCTGAGGATGGTCTTGCCGTTGTGGCGCAGATGAAAAGCCACGTCGAAACGGGCCAGCGCCAAGCGCTTGATGACTTCCTGCAGGTGATCGAATTCGGTTTTTTCAGCCTTGAGGAACTTGCGGCGCGCCGGGGTATTGAAGAACAAGTCGCGCACTTCCACCGAAGTGCCCACCGGGTGCGCAGCCGGCTGGACTCGAGGCGCCATGTCACGGCCTTCGGTTTCTACCTGCCAGGCCTGGTCGGCACCACGGGTCCGCGAGGTCAGGGTCAGGCGGGCCACGGAGCTGATGGAGGCCAAGGCCTCACCGCGAAAACCCAGGCTCATCACCCGCTCAAGGTCTTCCAGATCGCGAATCTTGCTGGTGGCGTGACGCGCCAGAGCCAGCGGCAGGTCATCGGAGGAGATGCCGCTACCGTCATCGCGCACGCGCAGGAGCTTGACGCCGCCCTGCTCCACATCGACATCGATGCGCTTGGCGCCTGAGTCGATACTGTTCTCCAGCAGCTCCTTGATCACCGACGCCGGACGCTCAACCACCTCGCCCGCGGCAATCTGGTTGGCCAGGCGCGGGCTGAGCAGTTCGATGCGTGCGCCGCTGTTCAACTGTGATTCGCTCATTACTGCGCCGCCAATTCAGTGCCGGGAATGGTCAATACCTGGCCGACTTTCAATTCATCGGTTTTCAGGCCATTGGCACTGCGCAACGTGGCAGGCGAAACCTGGAAGCGCACGGCCAGCATGGCCAGGGTGTCGCCGGGCTGCACGCGATGGTCACGTGGGCCCTGGGCGATTTTCCCGGAGTCGCGCAGCCAGGCAATGTAAGTGCCCGGCGGCGGGTTCTGCTGGAAGAACTGGCGGATACCGGCGCTGATCGAACGCGCCAGCGCCTGCTGGTGGCTGGTACTGGCCAGCTTGGAGGCTTCGTTGGAATTGGAGATAAAGCCGGTTTCCACCAGGATCGACGGGATATCCGGCGACTTCAACACCATGAACCCAGCCTGCTCGACACGCTGCTTGTGCAGCGAAGTGACCCGGCCGATATTGCTCAGCACTTTCTGGCCGACGTTCAGGCTGGAGGTCAGCGAAGCAGTCATCGACAGGTCGAGCAGCACGCCGGCAAGCATTTTGTCCTTGTCATCCAGAGACACGTTGCCGGCCCCGCCGATCAAGTCGGAACGGTTTTCGCTGTCGGCCAGCCAACGGGCCGTCTCGGAAGTCGCGCCGCGATCGGACAGGGCGAACACCGAGGCGCCGAAGGCGGCGGACGAGGGTGCGGCGTCGGCGTGGATCGACACAAACAGGTCGGCGCCTTTCTTGCGGGCGATTTCCGTACGGCCGCGCAATGGAATGAAGTAGTCACCGGTACGGGTCAGCTCGGCGCGATAGCCTTTCATCGCGCTGACCTGACGCTGCAGCTCACGAGCGATGGCCAATACCACGTCTTTTTCATGCTGGCCGCGCGAGCCGGATGCGCCCGGGTCTTCGCCACCATGGCCGGCATCGATCACCACAATAATGTCACGCTTGCCCGGCGGGGCCGGTGGGGGTGGCGGCAACTTGACCTGCGGCTGCGACGGGTTGACCGGCACGGCCGGTACCGTGGCAACACTCGGGGTCGGCACGGGCGTCGGGTTGGCATCGGCGGGATTGTCGAACAGATCGACCACCAGCCGGTTGCCGTACTGGGCATTCGGCGCCAGGGAGAAGCTTTTCGGGGTCACGGCCTTTTTCAGGTCGATAACCACACGCAGATCGGTCGGCGTACGCTGGGCCGAGCGCATGGCGGTAATCGGGGTGTTGGCGGTGGACACTTTGAGCGGCGCGGCCAGGGACGCACCATTGATGTCGATCACCAGGCGATCGGGCGCCGTCAGGGTAAAGACACTGTGCTGGACCGGGCCAGACAGGTCGAACACCAGTCGCGTGTTATCCGGCGCTCGCCACAGGCGAACACTTTTCACCTGCGAAGCAGCCAGAGCATTGACAGTCATTGCCGCAAGCAATACCCCTACGACAGCAACCAACGCGCGAAAGCGCATACCTAACCCCACCAATTATTTGAATTCCAATGCCAAAGCGGCGCACCAGGACTGGCCGCGCACGCTTTGGGGCAACAACTTCAACTGACGTCCTGATTCATGCGGCGTAATGGTAATGGTCAGGTCCGGCTTTGGCAAAAAGCCTGTGCCTTTATCTGGCCACTCGATCAGGCACAACGCGTCTTCGTCGAAATAATCCCGGATGCCCATGTACTCCAGCTCTTCGGGATCGACCAGGCGATAAAGGTCGAAATGGAAAGCTCGCACCTGGCCAATTTCGTAGGGCTCTACCAGCGTGAACGTCGGGCTTTTAACCGCGCCAGTGTGGCCCAAGCCACGAATGATGCCGCGCGAGAGCGTGGTTTTGCCCGCCCCCAGGTCACCCTCAAGAAAAATCAGCCCGGTGCCCGCCGTCACTTGGGCGATACGATGGCCGAAGGCGACCATTGCGTCTTCATCTGCCAGAAACAGGGTTACTTCAGACACGGCGATTGCTCCTCCAGCAATTGACGAATGGCAGGAATCAGGTCACTGGCAGCCAGCCCGCGACCCAGTATGCCTTGGCGCTCTCCCGCCGCAGCGTGCAGCCACACGGCCAGACAGCCCGCCTCATAGGCCAGCATACCTTGAGCCAGCAGGGCGCCGACCAAGCCCGCCAGGACATCACCCAGCCCCGCCGTGGCCATCGCCGGATGACCACGATCACAGCGGGAAACCCGACCGTCCGGGCTGGCAATCAAACTGCCAGCACCCTTGAGGATAGCGACTGCATTGAATTTCTGGCTTAAAGCGCGCGCCACCTTAAGACGCTCGGCCTGAACCTCGGCTGTCGTGAGCCCCAACAAACGCGCCGCTTCGCCAGGGTGCGGGGTGATGACCGAGCCAACCGGCAAACTGACACCGCCCTTGGCCAGTTGATTCAACGCATCCGCATCCCAGACTTGCGGCTGCCGGGCGTTGGCGGCAGCCGACAGCAGGCTTTTGCCCCAGGATGCCTCACCCAGGCCAGGGCCAATGACAATCACCGAGATTTTTTCCAGCAACCCCATCAATTGGTTAGCCGAACTGACGCCGACGGTCATGACCTCCGGCAAGCGCGCCAGCGCCGCCGGCACATGCTCCGCCCGCGTCGCCAGGGACACCATGCCGGCACCACTGCGCAAGGCGCTTTCGGTACTCAGCAGCGCAGCACCGCCAAAGCCGTGGTCACCGCCGATGACCAGCAGGTGGCCGAACAAGCTTTTATGGGCCTGCGGAGGACGCGCAGCCAGTTGCGGCAAATGGCCGGGCAACAAAGGCTGAACGTCGGTTATTTCGTGTTTTGTCTGCGGCATGCGTCTTCAAGCTCCGATGTCTGGCAGAATTATACGCATCTCACCCGTGGTTTCCCGTGTCTCATGCCTGCTATTACCTCCGATCTGCCCGCCCTCGCCCAATCGATCAAAGACTGGGGCCGCGAACTGGGCTTTCAACAAGTCGGCATCAGCGGCCTGGACCTGGCCGAGCATGAACAGCACCTGCAACGCTGGCTCGCCGCGGGTTATCACGGCGAGATGGAGTACATGGGCGCCCATGGCAGCAAGCGCTCCCACCCGGATGAGCTGGTTCCGGGCACCTTGCGTGTGGTCTCGCTGCGCATGGACTACCTGCCCGGCGACACGCAAATGGCGCAATTGCTGGCCCAACCGGAAAAAGCCTATATCTCGCGCTATGCCCTGGGTCGTGACTATCACAAGCTGATCCGCAAGCGCGTACAGCAACTGGCCGAGCGCATTCAGGCACAGATCGGCCCGTTTGGCTTTCGCGCCTTCGTGGACAGCGCGCCCGTGCTGGAAAAAGCCATCGCCGAACAAGCCGGGTTGGGCTGGATCGGCAAGAACACCCTGGTACTCAACCGCAAGGCCGGCAGCTACTTCTTCCTGAGTGAACTGTTTGTCGACTTGCCACTGCCGGTGGACGCCCCCCATGACACCGAACACTGCGGCCGCTGCACCGCGTGCCTGGACATCTGCCCGACCAATGCCTTCGTCGGCCCCTATGTGCTGGACGCCCGACGCTGCATTTCCTACCTGACCATCGAACTCAAGAGCGCGATCCCTGAAGACCTGCGCCCGCTGATCGGCAATCGCGTGTTCGGCTGCGATGACTGCCAGATCGTTTGCCCGTGGAATCGTTTCGCCCGGCCTACCGCCGAGGGTGATTTCAAGCCACGCCACAACCTGGATAACGCCGAACTGGCCGAGCTGTTCATGTGGGACGAGGATAAATTCCTCAGCAGCACCGAGGGCTCACCGCTACGTCGCGCCGGTTACGAGCGCTGGCTACGCAACCTGGCGGTGGGCCTGGGCAACGCGCCGTCGAGCATCCCGGTGCTGGAGGCGTTGAAGGCACGCCGGGATTATCCGTCGGAACTGGTACGCGAACACGTCGAGTGGGCGCTGAACCAGCACGCTGGGCGTCAGTGCACGTCGTCGTTGTAGACGAACTTGGGCATTTCCCAGTGGAAACGGATCGCCAGCAACCGCAATAGAAAGCCGCTGAACAGCGTCAGCAAAATCGCTTGCTCGCTGGGCAGCTCCAGATACAGGCACAGCATGTAGAACCACGCGGCGAGGAACGAAACGCTGGCGTATAGCTCACGGCGGAAGATCAAGGGAATGTCGTTGCAGAAGATATCCCGCAGGATGCCGCCAAACACCCCGGTGATCACGCCACTGACCACAGCCACCAGCATGCCGTGGCCCATTTCCAGGGCGGTCATGCAGCCGATCAAGGTAAACGCCACCAGCCCCACGGCGTCCAGCGCCAGGAACAGCGAGCGCAGATGGCGCATCAGCGGTGCGATAAAGATCGTCACCAGTGCGGCAACCGACGTCAGCACCAGGTATTCCGGGTGCTTGACCCACGTCAGCGGGTAATGCCCCAGCAACACATCGCGCACCGAACCACCGCCCAGGGCGGTGACGCAGGCGATCAGCACCACGCCAAACCAGTCCATGCCACGGCGCCCGGCGGACAGCGCGCCGGTCATGGCTTCGGCCGTGATGGCGATGAGGTAAAGCATAAGCAGCATGAAGCAGTCCTTATCATCAAGCCTTGATGAAATGCTTGCGGTAGTGCTGCAACTCGGCAATCGACTCGCGAATATCATCCAGTGCCAAGTGCGTGCTGCCTTTGTGGAAGCTGTCTTTGACTTCCGGCGCCCAGCGTGCGGCCAGCTCTTTCAAGGTGGACACATCCAGGTTGCGGTAATGGAAGTAGCTTTCCAGCGCCTTCATGTGGGTATAAAGGAAGCGGCGGTCCTGGCAGATACTGTTGCCGCAGATCGGTGACTTGCCCTTGGGCACCCACTTCTCCAGGAAGGCGATGGTCTGGGCCTCGGCTTCGGCCATACTGATACGGCTGTCGCGCACCCGCTGGGTCAGGCCGGAGTTACCGTGGGTGCGGGTATTCCACTCGTCCATGGTGGCCAACACTGCATCACTGTGATGGATGGCAATCACCGGACCTTCGGCCAGGGTGTTGAGGTTGCTGTCGGTGACAATGGTCGCCATCTCGATGATGACGTCGGTGTCGGGGTTCAGACCGGTCATTTCCAGATCGATCCAAATCAGGTTCTGTGGGTTTTGCATGGCTTGATTCTCTTGGCACCTTGGCGTGGCTGCGCAGTTTAGCAGGCGGGGGCATGCTAGACTCGCGACCGTTTCACCTATCCTTTGCATTATCGACACGGAACACCAATGGCCAAACGCCAGCTCAATCGCCGCCAAAACTGGCGCATCGAAAAGATTCAGGGTGAACGCGCCGCTCGCGCCGCCAAACGTGAATCCTCCGCCGTGGAAGCGCTCGAAGGCGGCGACCTGGGCCCCGAACAAACGGGCCTGGTGATCGCGCACTTCGGTGTGCAGGTCGAGGTCGAGGCGCTGGAAGGCGAACTCGCCGGCCAGGTTTTCCGCTGCCACTTGCGCGCCAACCTGCCTGCGCTGGTCACCGGCGACCAGGTTGTGTGGCGTGCCGGCAACCAGGGCATTGGCGTAATCGTCGCCCAGTTGCCACGCACCACCGAACTGCGCCGCCCGGACAGCCGTGGCCAGCTCAAGCCGGTAGCCGCCAACGTCGACATGATCGTGATTGTGTTCGCGCCGCTGCCCGAGCCCCATGCCAACCTGATCGACCGCTATCTGGTGGCCGCCGAACATGCCGGCATTCGCCCGCTGTTGCTGCTGAACAAATTCGACCTGATCGACGAGCAAAACGCGCCGGCGCTCAACGCATTGCTGGCGGTCTACCGCACCTTGGGTTACCCGGTGCTGGAAGTCTCGGCGCATCACGGCAATGGCATGGAACAGTTGCAACAGCAGCTGGACGGGCGCATCAGCGTGTTCGTCGGCCAGTCGGGCGTAGGCAAGTCATCACTGGTCAACAGCCTGCTGCCTGAAGTCGAGACCCGCGTGGGGCCGCTGTCGGAGCTGTCCGGCCAGGGCACCCACACCACCACCACCGCGCGACTGTTCCACTTCCCCGGTGGCGGTGAGCTGATCGACTCCCCGGGCATCCGGGAATTCGGCCTCGGCCATGTCAGCCGCAGCGATGTGGAAGCAGGCTTCATCGAATTCAACGACCTGATCGGCACCTGCCGCTTCCGCGACTGCAAACACGACCGTGAGCCGGGCTGTGCGTTGCTCAAGGCCCTGGAAGATGGTCGTGTGCAGCAGCAACGGATGAACAGCTATCGGTCGATCATTGCGAGTTTGCCGGAGAACAGTTACTAACCTGCACCAACGAAAAGGCCGCGATCATCGCGGCCTTTTTGCATGGTGATTACGACTTGGGTGCAGGCACCGTAGGATCCTTCACTCCACCATCATCAAACAGGTTCAGCTTCTGCCGTAGCTCATGGGCCGGCAATGGCTCCTGCCCGGGAGGAATGGCGTTCGGGTCAGCCGGAACTTCCCCTGGCGCGCCTTCGCCAGGTTTCGGTACCGCAGGCGCCGCACTGTGATCACCCTCGATCGCGCGCTGGGCCTTTTTGGTCAGCACCACGATATCGATCCGGCGGTTGACCGGGTTGAACGGGTCTGCGGGATCAAACAATTGCGACGAAGCAAAACCCACCACTCGCGCGACTTGCGGGTCCGGATAGCTGCCCGCCACCAGCGCACGACGAGCAGCGTTGGCGCGGTTGGCCGAGAGTTCCCAGTTGCCGAAGTCGCCCTGGCCTGCATAGGGCTTGGCGTCGGTGTGGCCGCTGATGCTGATCTTGTTCGGCACCGCCTTGATGGTGTCGGCCATGGCCAGCAGGATATCTTCGAAGTACGGCTTCAAGCGGGCACTGCCGGAGTCGAACATCGGCCGGTTAGCGGCGTCGGTGATCTGGATACGCAGGCCCTCGGGCGTGATCTCGAAGGAGATCTGATCCTTGAACTTCAACAGTTGCGGGTTTTCTTCGACCTTGGTCTGCAACTCCTTGAGCAACAGTTCCAGGCGCTCCTGCTCGACTTGCTCAGCCATGGCCTCGACCGTGTCGCGCTCGACGGGGATTTTTTCCTGGGGGGCCTCGGTCTTGACCTCGGGGTTGATCGTGCGCTCAGGCGCCAACTGCGGCGAACCGCCGAGGTCGATCACAAAAGGCGTACCGCTTTCCGAGAAGCCAATGGGGTCTTTGAAGTAACCGGCAATGGCGATCTTCTGTTCCGGCGTGGCGGTAGACATCAGCCACAGAACCAGGAAGAACGCCATCATCGCCGTCGCAAAGTCGGCGAAGGCGATTTTCCAGGCGCCGCCGTGGTGCCCCGCAGCGAAGCGCTTGACGCGCTTGATGATTATCGGCTGGTTGTTTTCCATGGCTTAGCGACCGCGAACCGCTTGTTCCAGCTCGGCGAAGCTTGGGCGATGTTTCGGGTACAGCACCTTGCGACCGAACTCCACCGCCAACGATGGCGGCATGCCGGAGGCCGAAGCGACCAGGCACGCCTTGATCGCTTCATAGAGGTTGATCTCTTCCTTGGCATCATGCGCCAGGGAAGTCGCCAGCGGGCCAAAGAAACCGTAGGCCGCGAGAATACCGAAGAATGTCCCCACCAACGCCGCACCCACGTGCATGCCGATGGCCTTCTGGTCGCCATCGCCCAGGGACGCCATGGTCACCACGATACCGAGTACCGCCGCAACAATACCGAAGCCCGGCATGCCGTCGGCAATGCCGGTGACAGCGTGGGAGGGGTGTTCCAGTTCTTCCTTGAGGCTGAACAGCTCCATGTCGAACAGGCCTTCCAACTCGTGGGGGGCCATGTTGCCGGAAGACATGATGCGCAGGTAATCGCAGATATAGGCGGTCATACGCTCGTCTTTGAGCACGGCCGGGTACTTGGCGAAAATCGGGCTGGCCGCCGCATCTTCGATGTCGGCCTCGATGGCCATCATCCCCTCGCGGCGACTCTTGTTGAGGATCTCGTAGACCAGGCCCAGCACTTCCAGATAGAAGGTGTGGGAAAAGCGTGAACCGAACATGCTCAGGGATTTTTTGACCACATGCATGGTCATGTACCCAGGGTTGGCTTGCAGGAATGCACCGAATGCCGCCCCGCCGATGATCATCACTTCGAAAGGCTGGATCAACGCGGCAATTTTACCGTGGGAAAGGACGTAACCGCCGAGCACGCTCGCGAGGACGACGATGATGCCGATAATTTTAGCCATAGGAGATGGGTACTTGCGCCGTCGGGTTCATGGACATAGTGGGTGTAGCAGAAAAACTCTTGTTCTACTTATCGGCAAAACTGCGCCAGACTATAGCCCGTTAAGGCGAAAAGCCAATTCGGCCCATTCCGGGCGTGTTGAATGCATGTGATGACCGCGCCCCAACCATGGCTAATGAAACGACAGTCCCAACTGCAAAACCGACCACCCTCGCCGCTTGGATCAAGCGCCTGGATGATGTGCTGCTGCCCATTCCCCAAGCCAGCCACGAGCGCGTGTGCAAAGCCATTCGCGATAGCCGCAGTTCATTGCGAGATATTGCCGAGCTGATGCAAGACAGCCCGGCGTTGGTACTCAGCGTGATGCGCGAGGCCAACAGCCACACCCACGGCAGCCTCGCGGCCCCTGCGGAAAACCTCGAAGTGGCGCTCAACCGCCTCGGCCTCAAGCGTGCCGAAGAATTACTGGCGCGCCTACCCTCGGTGCCGGCCAATGAAATCCCCGTGGCCTTGCGCCAACTGCTGCTGGTGAGCCTGCACGCATCGCAGCAAGCCAACGGTTTATTCGGCAGTCGCCTGGCGCGCTTGTGGCAAGACATTCACTGGGGCAGCCTGCTGTTTTTATCGCCGCTTTGGCCGATGGCCGTCACCTACCCCAAGCTCCTGGAAGAATGGGAATTGCGGGTGATCCACAAGGGCCAGCCGGCACGCCAGGTCGAGCAGGAATTGTTCGGCGTACGGCTGCTGGATTTGTGCCTTGGCTTGACCGAAGCGTGGCACTTGCCGATCTGGGTGTCCCAGGGCTACAACCTGCTGCTGAGCGAACAACGCTTGCTGGTCAAGGCGCTGCATATCGCCCGCGAGGAAGATGAACTGCGCCACCAGCAGTTGCTCGACGCCGAACCCAACCTGCGCCGTTGGTTGAACCAGCCGGCCAATACTGTGCTGCTGGCTAACGGCCTGGCAATGTCGGCCCAGGAGTCCTGGACCTGCCCGCATACCGAACGCTGGCAATATCTGACTGCGCTCTACCTTCAAGCCCCCCTGGGCGACGTGCAGCAGCAAGCCCACCAGCAAGCGGTGACCAGCGCCCGCCATACCCTGATGCCCGACCTCTGGCACCCGGCCTTGTCGCTGATCTGGCCGTGGCATGTACAGAAGGTCCATCGCGGCTTGCTGCCCGCACCACCGCCCACCGCCGAAGCCTTGGCCGTATGGCGCAAGCGCTGCACCGAGTTGCTGGTTGAACCGAGCCGGTTTGCCAACGCCATGCACCTGACCACTTGCGCCAAAGAAGCATTGGTGGCGAGCGGCATGCAACGGGTGCTGCTGTTCATGGCCGACCGCGCCTTGAGTACCTTGCGCGTGCATCAAGCCGAAGGGTTGCCCAAGGACGCCGCAAACCTGAGCCTGGACGTGGTCAACAGCACGCTGCTGCAACGGCTTTTGGAAAAGTCCGCGCAGGTGCGTCTCACACCCGACAACCACGCACAGTTCTCTACGCTGCTGCCGCCAGTGCTGCGTCGCCTGTTTACCGGCGAACACCTGTTGTTGCGCTCCCTGAGCTGCAACGGCCGAGTGGTCATGCTGATGGTTGCCGACCAGGGCGGCGGGCCGTTCTCGGAAACCACGGTGCAGGCCTTCGGCAAAACAGCGCAATGCGTCGAGAAAGCACTGCACAGCTTTACCAACCGCAGCACTTGATGCTTGCGCTACAATCGCCGTCCTTTATCGCCAACATTTGTGCCCAGGAGACCTCACATGCCTGACTTCTCTGGCTTGCCGCTGGTGATCGAACCCGGCGACCTGCTCGGTCGACTGGATGCCGAACACCTGATTCTGGTGGACCTCACCAGCGCCGCCCGCTACGCCGAGGGTCATATCCCAGGCGCGCATTTCGTTGACCCCAAGCGCACCCAGTTGGGCCAGCCACCGGCTCCCGGCTTGCTGCCGAGCAAAGCCGACCTGCAAAAGCTGTTCGGCGAACTGGGCCACACCCCGAACGCAACCTACGTGGTCTACGACGACGAAGGCGGTGGCTGGGCCGGACGTTTTATCTGGATGCTCGACGTGATCGGCCACCAGAAATACCACTACCTGGACGGTGGCCTGCTCGCATGGCTGGAAGGCCAGCACCCGCTTTCCACCGAGGTACCCGCCCCCGTCGGTGGCCCGGTCAGCCTGACCTTGCACGACGGCCCTACCGCCACCCGCGAATACCTGCAAAGCCGTCTCGGCGCGGCTGACCTGGGCATCTGGGACGCACGCGGACCGCTGGAATATTCCGGCGAGAAAGTCCTCGCCGCCAAGGGCGGTCACATTCCCGGCGCGGTGAACTTCGAATGGACTGCCGGCATGGACAAGGCACGCAACCTGCGCATCCGTCGTGACATGCCGCAGATCCTCGAAGACCTCGGGCTGACCCGCGACAAAGAAATCATCACCCACTGCCAGACTCACCATCGCTCTGGCTTCACCTACCTGGTGGCCAAGGCGCTCGGTTATCCGCGAGTCAAAGGTTATGCCGGTTCCTGGGGCGAATGGGGCAACCACCCCGACACCCCCGTTGAGATTTAAGGTTTAAGGACAGTCAATGAAAAAGCAGTTATTCATCCTCAGCCAGTACCTGTTGCCGCACCACTTGCTATCGCGCCTGGCCGGGTGCATTGCCGAGTGTCGCGTGCGCTGGTTCAAGAATGCCTTCACCCAATGGTTTGCCAAGCGCTATCAAGTGGACATGTCCCAGGCCCTGGTTGAAGACCTGACCGCCTACGAGCACTTCAACGCCTTCTTCACCCGCGCGCTGAAAGACGGTGCCCGCCCGCTGGATCAAACCCAAGGCGCAGTGCTCAGCCCTGCCGATGGAGCGGTCAGCCAGCTAGGCCCTATCGAACACGGCCGCGTGTTCCAGGCCAAGGGCCACAGCTTCAGCGTGGTGGAACTGTTGGGTGGTGATACAGCGGTTGCTGCGCCGTTCATGGGCGGCGATTTCGCCACGATCTACCTGTCGCCCAAAGACTACCACCGCGTGCACATGCCCCTGGCCGGTACGTTGCGTGAGATGGTGTATGTGCCCGGGCGGATTTTCTCGGTGAACCAGACCACGGCTGAAAACGTGCCGGAGCTGTTTGCGCGTAACGAGCGTGTTGTCTGCCTGTTCGACACCGAACGCGGCCCGATGGCGGTGGTGCTGGTGGGTGCAATGATCGTGGCGTCGATTGAAACCGTGTGGGCAGGCCTGGTGACACCACCGAAACGCGAGCTGAAAACCTTCCGCTACGACGAAGCCGCGCGTGCGCCGATTCACTTGGAGAAAGGTGCGGAGCTGGGCCGCTTCAAGCTGGGTTCGACCGCCATCGTGCTGTTCGGGCCGGATCAGGTGAAGTGGGCTGAAGAACTGGTGGCAGGTTCGCCGGTGCAGATGGGCCAGGGTATTGGTTCACCTAAAGCCTGACCTGAAGCCGACGAAAATCAAATGTGAGAGGGGGCTTGCTCCCGATAGCATCAGTCAGTACATCTGTTGACTGAATCACCGCTATCGGGAGCAAGCCCCCTCCCACATTTTTGCTTGTATTCCTATAGTGAGAGCCGCTTAGAGCTGACCATCGCGGTCGCGAAAGCCCAGTAGATACAACACGCCATCCAACCCCAGGGTCGAAATCGCCTGCTTGGCCGATTGCTTGACCAGCGGCTTGGCGCGGAACGCCACACCCAACCCGGCAATCGCCAGCATCGGCAAGTCATTGGCGCCGTCGCCGACCGCAATGGTCTGCTCCAGGCGCAAACCTTCCTTATGGGCCAATTCCTTCAGCAGGTCGGCCTTGCGCTGCGCATCGACAATCGGCTCTACCGCCACGCCGGTCACCTTGCCATCCACCACTTCCAATTCGTTGGCGAACACATAGTCGATACCCAGCTTGGCCTGCAGTTGCTTGGCAAAGTAGGTGAAGCCGCCGGACAGGATCGCGGTTTTGTAACCCAGGCGCTTGAGTTCAGCGAACAGGGTTTCAGCGCCTTCGGTCAATCGCAGCGAAGCACCGATCGAATCCAGCACGCTCACGTCCAGCCCCTTGAGCAGCGCCAGACGCTCCTTGAAACTGGCACGGAAATCCAGCTCGCCGGCCATGGCGCGCTCGGTAATCTCGGAGACCTGCTCGCCCACACCGGCGGCCTTGGCCAACTCGTCAATCACTTCGGCCTCGATCAGCGTGGAGTCCATGTCGAACACCGCCAGGCGACGATTGCGGCGGAACAGCGAATCTTCCTGGAAGGCGATGTCGACATTCAGCGCCTGGGCCACGCTCAGGAATTCGGCGCGTAATGCCTGCGGGTCAGCCGGCTCGCCGCGCACAGAGAACTCGATGCAGCCCTTGCCTTTGTCGGCTGGCGTGTCCAGGGGCATACGACCCGACAGACGGTCGATGTGGTCGATATTCAAACCATACTGGGCAGTGATCGAACTGACGCGCTGCAATTGTTCAGCCGTCACCTTGCGGGTCAACAGGGTCACGATGTGGCGTTTTTTGCCCTGACCGTCGACCCAATGCTGGTAGTCCTCTTCGGACACGGGGGTGAATCGCACCTGTTGATCGAGCTTGTATGCCGTAAACAGGATGTCCTTGAGTACCGAGGACGCCTGCTCGGTGCTCGGGATTTCGACAAGGATGCCGAAGGACAAGGTGTCGTGGATCACCGCCTGACCGATGTCGAGAATGTTCACACCACCCTGGGCCAGCACGCCGGTAATGGCTGCGGTGAGACCCGGGCGGTCTTCACCGGTGATGTTTATCAGGACAATTTCGCGCAAAGCGCACCCCCAGGCTGGAAAAAAACCGCATTCTACCCACTTTCAGTGACCATCGGGCACAGCCAGCGCTTTGCCGGCCCTAGGGCTATCGCTATACTGCGCGTCAACTTCACGGACCAAGAGCCGAGCGCAAGTGAACCGGCCCACGCCAGTAAAAACCGATAACTTCTTCCTGCTGATCTTCCGGGCACTGCGCCACCGCCGTGTGCCGATCGCATTACGCATCGCCAGCCATAACGTGATCCTGGTCGCCCTGGCCTTGGTGATCTACGCCTGCGTGATGGGTTTGCAGTTCAAGCAGGCCATGCACGAACAAGCTGACGCGCTGGGCGCGAGCCTGACAACCCAGACCGCCACGTCGGCGACTGAGTTGCTGGTGTCCAACGACATCCTCAGCCTGAACGTGCTGCTCAATAACCTGACCAAGAACCCGCTGGTGGCTCACGCCGCTATCTACAGTGTGGATAACCGGATCATGGCCGAAGCCGGGCAGCGCCCGAAAAACGGCCTGTTGGGTGAGGCCGAGGGGCTGTACCAGAGCAACATCACGTTCCAGGACGTGAAGGCCGGCCAGTTGCGTATCAGCCTGGATATGCAGCAATTCCAGCAGCCGATGACCATCAGCCTGCAAAGCATGGGCATTCTCAGTGCGATCCTGTTGGCACTGGCCCTGGCCTTGAGCTTGCGCCTGGGTCGGCATATCTCCACGCCGCTGATGCAGTTGCGCATCTGGCTGCGGGATATCGACGAACATACCCCGGCCACCGACCGCCAGGACGAAATCGGCGATCTCGCTCGCCAGCTTCACGCCAGCTTCGCCCCGGAGCCGGTGGTGCGCGAACCTGAGCCGGAACCCGAGCCCGAATACAACGAGGCCGATGAGCCCGAGTTTGAAGTACGCGACCTGCGTGACCCAGGCTTTGATGACAGCGCCCCGGTAGCCGGGCTGAAGGCAATGCCGCGCCACGTGGTCAAGGCTGAAGAAGACGAACTGGACGACGAAGACCCGTTCGCCGACTTGCGCGACACGTCGGCCACTGCGCCAGTCACGGCCCCCAAGCCGGTCCCCGTGAAGAACGCCGAGCCCCAGCACAGCGCGGTATTGGCGGTACAACTGGGTGCCCAGGACCAACTGCGTCGCCTGCCCCGCGCCCGCCTGACGGAATTGCTCGAACGCTACCGTGACTGTCTCGACCAGGCCGCCTCGCTGTATCAAAGCGAGTTGCACACCCTGAACGATGGCAGCACCTTGATGCTGTTCCACAGCGAAGACAGTGGCGAAGACTACCTGACCAACGCCATCTGCTGCGGTGAGCTGCTGCGTGCCCTGGGCCATGCCCTGCAAATCGAAGTGGCGGACAGCGGCATTACCTTGCAACTGCAACTGGGCCTGACCGTCGGCGACGACCTGTTCGGCATGAGCCAGATCGACTTGCTGTTGACCGAGATCGCCCAGGATGCGCTGGCCTTGTCCCAACACAGCCGCAATTTGCTGCTGGTGGAGCGCAAGATCAGCGAAGACGCCTTGATTCGCCAGCGCGCACGTATCCGTCCAATCGCCAGCCCCGAAGGTGCAAGCTGCGTGGAACGCCTGATGGAGCCGTACCCGTCGATGCTCGAACGGCAGTTGGCGCGGATGCATGAGACCCGCACCAAGCCTTGAAACACGGCGGTGCGGGCTTGTGTGGGAAGGGGCTTGCTCCCGATAGCGGTGGGTCAGCAGCCAATCTGTAGCTGAACCACTGTCATCGGGAGCAAGCCCCCTCCCACAGTTGATCTTCAGCGCCACTCAACTCTGGCGCAAACAAAAAGGCCCGCTGAATCAGCGGGCCTTTTTTGTATCAGCGGTTCGGCTTAGAACCTGAACACTTCCATGTCCGTACGAATCGGCGTGGCCATCGGCATCTTCGGCTTGTCCGGGGCTGCCGGCTTGGCATGTACCGGCGCTGGTTTGCGCGGCGCTTCGGCGACCGCCGGCTGATTGGCCAATGGCTTGATCGCTACCGACAACTGCTGCGCCAAATGCTGCAACAACACGCCCTGGGCCTGGACCTGAGATGCAGTGGTGCCGACGTGCTCTTCCTGCAGGTGCACGATGCGGTTATCACGCACCTGGCCACGGCGATCGATCAAGCGCCACTGGGCATCCAGGATTGCCGGCTGCGAAGCCCCGGAATCGAGCCGGGTGATGGTCAGCAACACCTGCACATCCGGCGTAAAACCGGTAGGCGCAGGTGCCAGCACCACACGCTGGCTGTCCAACTGACCGGCCACCTGACGCAGCATCAACTGATTGATATCGGACGACAAACTGCCCGCCCAACGCCCATCGGTGGAACCTTGCAGGCTGCCGTCGTTCTGACGTTGTAGCAGGGTCTCGCGTTGCAGGTAATCGGCAACGACCACCGGGCCCAGCAATACGGCCATGCCGGCTGCTTGGGCAGGCTGAGCCGGACTTCCGCTGTCCAGCTGGTACAGCGACACCGGTTGGTGCGTGCTGCAACCCGCCAACCCCAGGAGGCCAGCGAGCATTAAAAATAGAGGAAGGCGTGGAGCAGTCATCATCCCATCCAGGTGGCTGCCACAAGGCGAACCACAACGTAATACAAAAAATACCTAAACACGCTCGGCCACGCCGGCGCTGGAAAGGCCATATCATCCGTGAATATGCGCCATGACTCCAGCGCCAAAGCGTCGATCTACGGGTTAAATCGTAGATCGAGCGTCTTAGTACGCCTTAAAGCGGCGCTTCCACCAACAAAGCATCCACTCGCTGGAAGCCTCGCGGCAGTTTGTTGCCTCGCCGACCGCGCTCACCCTTGTAGTGTTCAAGGTCGTCAGGGCGCAGCGACAATGTGCGCTTACCGGCCTGAAGCACCAGGGTCGCGCCTTCCGGGATCACGGCGATGTCGGTCACGTACTCCTCACGACTGGCCACCCGCTCCCCGGGAATCCCGATAATCTTGTTGCCCTTGCCTTTGCCCAACTGCGGCAGGTCGCTGATCTTGAACACCAGCAAACGGCCTTCAGTGGTCACCGAGGCCAGCCAGTTGCTCTCACGATCATCCACCGGGCGCGGCAATATCACTTTGGCATTATTCGGCAGGCTCAACAGAGCCTTGCCCGCCTTGTTCTTGGCCTGCAGGTCTTCACCCTTGACCACGAAGCCGTAACCAGCGTCGGAGGCGATCACGTACAGCGCATCATCATCCGGCAGCAGCACACACTCGAAATTCGCACCCGGCGGCGGCGTAAGGCGGCCTGTCAGCGGCTCGCCCTGGCCCCGCGCCGAAGGCAAGGTGTGGGCCGGCACCGAATAGCTACGCCCGGTGGAGTCAATGAACACCGCAAACTGGTTGGATCGTCCGGCCGCAGCGGTCTTGAAGCCATCACCGGCTTTGTAGGAGAGCCCGGTAGCGTCAATATCATGCCCCTTGGCGGAACGAACCCAACCCTTTTCCGACAGAACGACGGTAATTTTCTCATTCGGCAGCAGTTCGGTTTCCGTCAGCGCCTTGGCTTCCGCACGCTCGACGATTGGCGAACGACGTTCATCACCGTAAGTTTCCGCGTCTTTGATCAGCTCGCTGCGCACCAGTTTCTTGAGCTTGGCTTCACTGCCCAGCAGGGCTTGCAGCTTGGCTTGCTCCTTGAGCAGTGCGTCCTGTTCATCACGCAGCTTCATTTCTTCCAGCCGCGCCAGCTGACGCAAGCGGGTATCAAGGATGTAGTCCGCCTGGATCTCACTCAGCTCGAAACGCGCGATCAGTTCGGCTTTCGGGTGCTCGGCGGTGCGGATGATGTGGATCACTTCATCCAGGTTGAGGTAGGCAATCAGCAAACCGTCCAACAGGTGCAGGCGGCGCTCGACCTTGTCGAGGCGAAACTGCAGGCGGCGGCGCACGGTCTGCACGCGGAACTCCAGCCACTCCACCAGCAGGTTGCGCAGGTTCTTCAACTGCGGCTTGCCGTCCAGGCCAATAATGTTGACGTTGACGCGATAGCTGGACTCCAGATCGGTGCTGGCGAACAGATGCTGCATCAGCACCTCGTGATCGACCCGGCTGTTGGTCGGGATGATCACGATGCGGCAGGGGTTCTCGTGGTCGGACTCGTCACGCAGGTCGGCGACTTGCGGCAACTTCGACGGTTTGGCCTGCATCAGCGCAGCGATCTGCTCCAACACCTTGGCGCCGGACACCTGATGCGGCAGCGCGGTGACGATGATGTCGCCATCTTCGATGTGGTACACGGCACGCATGCGCACCGAGCCCTTGCCGGTTTCATACATCTTCAGCAGGTCGGCGCGCGGCGTGATGATTTCCGCTTCGGTCGGATAGTCCGGGCCCTGGATATGCTCGCAGAGCTGCTCGACCGTCGCTTTGGGCTCATCCAGCAAACGTACGCACGCCGTGGCGACTTCGCGCAAGTTGTGGGGTGGCACGTCGGTGGCCATGCCGACCGCGATGCCGGTGGTGCCATTGAGCAAAATATTCGGCAAACGTGCAGGCAACACCAAGGGTTCGTCGAGGGTGCCGTCAAAGTTCGGCCCCCAGTCCGCCGTGCCCTGGCCCAGCTCGCTGAGCAAGACTTCCGAGTAGCGCGACAGACGCGCTTCGGTGTAACGCATGGCGGCAAAGGACTTCGGATCATCCGGCGCACCCCAGTTACCCTGCCCGTCCACCAAGGTGTAGCGGTAGCTGAACGGCTGCGCCATCAGCACCATGGCTTCGTAGCAGGCCGAGTCGCCGTGGGGGTGGAACTTACCGAGCACGTCACCGACGGTACGCGCCGACTTCTTGTGCTTGGAGTCGGCGTCCAGGCCCAGCTCACTCATCGCGTAGACGATACGCCGCTGCACGGGTTTCAGGCCGTCGCCGATATGCGGCAAAGCACGGTCCATGATCACGTACATGGAGTAGTTGAGGTAGGCCTTTTCGGTGAAGTCAGCCAGCGACCGGCGTTCTACGCCATCTAAGCTGTCTGCGAGGATGTCACTCATGCGGGCCTCATCAATATCAGGTAAGGCGCAGCGGAACTGCCGCCGCGCTGAGTCAATTCAAAAAAACAGTGGTTCATGGCTGGGCGCTCCAGCCACCGGCCGGGGCAGCGAAACGATAGACCATTGGGCGTTTCTCACCATCGGCCCGTGGGCCGAAATTATTGTCGATGCCCACCCAGGCACCGTCTGCATCCACTATCAGGGCTTCAGCCAGGCCGTAGGGCTGGGCATAACGTCGGCTGGGCGTCAGCGCCTCGTCGGCAAATGACCAGCACAGCTCGACCTTGGCGGTGAGGGTATCGCGCCGGCAAATCTGGAACGCATTGCGCTCCAGGGTAAACAGCTTGCCGTTGTACAGCGCCAGATCGGCGAAGTCCTTGGACACCGCCTTGGCATTTTCAAACTGTGCCGGCTGCACTTCCTGGCCCGCTTCGCTGAGCAATACGCAGGGGCCGTCGCAGTCCCATACGCTCTGCCCGCGCTTGATGGCGATCAGGCCACGTCGCTCGCGTTCGGCCGCCAGCCAGATCTGATTGCCCTCGGCATTCACCGCCAGGCCCTCAAACAAGGCATTGAAGTGCAGCAACATGCCACTGGCCCGGGCTTCACGCACCATGCCAGGGGCGATTTTCAACCACTCGGCCGTCCCCGTTGCCGGCACCTGCAGCACCGCCGCATGGGCTTCGCTGACGATGTAACGATTGCCTGCGGCATCGCAGGTGATGCCTTCAAAATCCAGGTCGCCCCCGCGAATGAAGGACGCGGCCTTGGTCCGCGAACGCAAGCCCCACGGCAAACCGGAGTCAGGCACCGGTGGCACGTCGATCTTTACCGTTTCGGCCTTCCAGGTCGGCGCACTGATATCCAGGCGATAGATCTGGTCGTCGTCACGGTCCGACACCGTCCACAGCTCCTTGCCGCACAAGGCCAGGCCCGACAGATTACCGCCGCGCATACCGTCCACCGGGTGTTCGCCTACCAGCTTGAGCTCAGCCACGGGCGCGGCGACCCCTTCGGTGGCCGCCAACCCGCTCAACATCAGGATCGCCAAGGCGAAACCTGTGCGCATCAGCCCAGAACCTCGGCCAGGTTGCCGTTGGATTCCAGCCAGGATTTACGGTCGCCGGCGCGCTTCTTGGCCAGCAACATGTCCATCATTTCGGCGGTGGCGACGAAGTCGTCCAGGGTCAGTTGCACCAGACGCCGAGTGTTCGGGTCCATGGTAGTTTCGCGCAGCTGCGGCGGGTTCATCTCACCCAGCCCCTTGAATCGCGTGACCTGCGGCTTGCCACGCTTCTTCTCGGCCACCAGGCGATCGAGAATGCCATCGCGCTCGGCTTCGTCCAGGGCGTAGAAGATCTCCTTGCCCAGGTCGATACGGTACAGCGGTGGCATGGCGACATAGACGTGGCCGGCCTCCACCAACGGGCGGAAGTGCTGGACGAACAGCGCGCAGAGCAAGGTGGCGATGTGCAGGCCGTCGGAGTCGGCGTCGGCGAGGATGCAGATTTTGCCGTAGCGCAACTGGCTCATGTCCTCTGCGCCCGGGTCCACGCCAATAGCCACGGCAATGTTATGCACTTCCTGGCTGGCGAGGACCTCGCTGCCGTCGACTTCCCAGGTGTTGAGGATCTTGCCGCGTAACGGCAGGATCGCCTGGAATTCCTTATCCCGCGCCTGCTTGGCGGAACCACCGGCGGAGTCACCCTCCACCAGGAACAGTTCGGAACGCATCGGGTCCTGCCCCGCGCAATCGGCCAGTTTGCCTGGCAGTGCCGGGCCTTGGGTGATGCGCTTGCGCTCGACTTTCTTGCTCGCCTTCAGGCGTCGGCCGGCGTTGCTGATCGCCAGTTCCGCCAGGGCCAGGCCCAGCTCCGGGTGCTCGTTGAGCCACAGGCTGAAGGCATCCTTGACCACTCCGGAAACAAAGGCCGCCGCTTCCCGGGACGACAGGCGCTCCTTGGTCTGGCCGGAAAATTGCGGTTCCTGCATCTTCATCGACAGCACGAACGCGATGCGCTCCCACACGTCCTCCGGCGCCAGCTTCACGCCGCGCGGCAACAGACTGCGGTATTCGCAGAACTCGCGCATGGCGTCCAGCAAACCCTGGCGCAAACCGTTGACGTGAGTGCCGCCCTGAGCGGTGGGGATCAGGTTGACGTAGCTTTCCTGCACGCTGTCGCCACCTTCGGGCAACCACAGCAGAGCCCAGTCGACGGCCTCTTTATTACCCGCCAGGCTGCCGCAGAACGGCTCGTTGGGCAGGCGTTCGAAATCGCTGACCGAGTCTTCCAGATAGGAGCGCAGGCCGTCTTCGTAGTGCCACTCGACCTTCTCGCCGGTGCCTTTGTCTTCAAAGGTGACGAGCAGGCCCGGACACAACACGGCCTTGGCCTTGAGCACATGCTTGAGGCGGCTGATGGAGAATTTCGGTGAATCGAAGTATTTCGGGTCCGGCGCAAAGTACACGCTGGTGCCGGTGTTGCGCTTGCCAACGGTGCCGATCACTTCCAGGTCGGTGGCCTTGTACCCATCGGCGAACGTCATCTGGTACTCGTTGCCGTCACGCTTGACCTTGACCCGCACCAGCGTGGACAGGGCGTTGACCACGGAAATGCCTACACCGTGCAGGCCGCCGGAGAACTGGTAGTTCTTGTTGGAAAACTTGCCACCGGCATGCAGCTTGGTGAGGATCAGCTCGACGCCCGGCACCCCCTCTTCCGGGTGAATGTCCACCGGCATGCCGCGACCATCGTCGGACACTTCAAGGGAGTGGTCGGCGTGAAGAATGACATGCACCGACTTGGCATGCCCGGCCAAGGCTTCGTCGACGCTGTTGTCGATGACTTCCTGGGCAAGGTGGTTCGGCCGACTGGTGTCGGTGTACATGCCGGGGCGTTTGCGCACCGGGTCGAGGCCCGAGAGGACTTCGATGGCGTCGGCGTTATAAGAGCTAGCGCTGGGAGTGGCCATGGGGTCTCGTCGTGAGTCGTTCGATTAAAAAATGACCTGCGACTTTACAGTGCCGCAAAGTCGAAGGATTGATACTGATCTGCGCCGATGCCGGCAAAACTCAACATCGCCGGCAATTGCTGGGCGAACCCTTGGTAACCATGGTCGCCACCGGCCTGGATACGCAAGGCACAGGCCCGGTAATACTGTTGGGCGAGGCGATAATCCAGGGTTTCATCCCCGGTCTGCAACCACACCTGGTAACGCCCGGCGTCCAGCGGCGCCGGCACTTCCAGCTCGGCCAGGGCCGCGACGTGATCGTGGGTCAATTCCCAGGCCTCACCGGTGTAAAGATTGGTCTGAGTGCCCAGGTAACCATCGAACATCCGATGGGGGCTGACCGCCGGGTTGACCAGCAGTGCCTTGAGGCCATGGCGCTCGGCAAGATGGGTTGCATAGTAGCCGCCGAGTGAGCTGCCGACCAGCAGCGGCCGCCCCAACTGCGCAATGGCCTCCTCCAATTGAGGAATCGCCTGACGCGGGTGGTGATGCAGCGCCGGCACGCGCAACTGGTCGGCCAAGCCGAGGCTATCCATCACAGCAGTCAACTGGCTGGCCTTGTTGGACGCAGGCGCGCTGTTGAAACCGTGGATATACAAGATCGAAGCGGACATGCCGGGCTCTCCGTGCAGCAGCCAAAGAGGCGCAGTTTACAGGTAAATCTCAGTAGTGAGCGGGCTTGCCCTAATGCCAGTTAGTTAAGCGATAAAGCGGGCGATGAATAAATTGTGGGAGGGGCGGTGCGACGATTCGACTTGCTCCCGATAGGCCGCGCAGCGGCCTCAAAAATGGGCCTGCTACGCAGTCCATCGGGAGCAAGCCCCCTCCCACAGTGACCGCGTTAATCCTTAACTGACTGGCATTAGGGCTTGCCCCGCTCACTACTAGTAGCCGTTACTGCCGTAATCTAGGGTGAACACAAAATTTTTTACCCGCTCAACACCGGTTTCCAACCGTCCGTCGGCATGCAGGCGCAGCCAGCGGTAGCCCGGCGCCTGCTCGCTGACCTCGAAGTCTTCACTGCCCGGGGCGAACTGGATGCACGTGGACGGCGAGGCCAGCAGGCGCACGCCGTTGCGTTCGCCATCAATCTCTTGATGCACATGCCCCCAGAGCACAGCCCTGACCTGCGGGAAACGGTCGAGCACGGCAAACAAGGCTTCCGGGTTGCGCAGGCCGATCGGCTCCATCCACGCACACCCGATGGGCACCGGGTGATGGTGAAAGCACACCAGGTGGTGCCGGTTCGGCGCTTCGCTCAGGGCCTGGGCGAGCAATTGCAATTGCTGGTCTTGCAGGTAGCCAGGCACCGAGCCGGGCACGGCGGAATCCAGCAAGGTGACCCGCCAGTGGCCAATGTCGAGCACCGGCTCCAGCAAATCGCTGTGCACAGCAGCGTGGGCCATGATGTGCGGTTCGTCATGGTTGCCGGGGATCCAGCGCGCCGGCGCGTCGATCTGACGGGTCATGTCACGAAACTGCTGATACGACTCAAGCGTACCGTCCTGGGACAAATCGCCCGTCGCCAGCACCAGATCGATCTGCGGCTGCTGGGCGCGCACCAACTCGATCACCCGCTGAAGGCTTTCGCGGGTGTTCATGCCCAGCAACGTGCCGCTTGCCTCGGCAAACAGGTGGCTGTCAGACAGTTGCACCAGCAATGCGGGTGCGTCAGGGTTCACGGTGGATACGCTCGGCAAGGCGATCTCCCAAGACAATCACAGGAAAATGGACGACTGGCGCGATTATGCTGGGCAGGACACAAAGAGGAAACCTGGGGAAGCAGACGCAGTTCACATCTACCGCACGACTTCGAACTCGTGGCCCAGGGCCAGGCAGTGGCTCAACCACTCACCGAGGAACACATTGAGCTGTGCTTTCTCATCGGGCTGGTGCATGAACACATTCGGGTACGGATAGATGCTGCGAAAACGCCGCGCATGTTCGGCGCTGATCACTTCGGCCATCCGTGCATCGTGGTACACCTGCACTTCCAGCTGCGGCACCGGCAACCATGGCAGGCTGTGTTCCTGACGCACGCGCAGGGTGGTGGTGTAGGGGCAGTTGATGATGACTTCAAGCGTCAACACGCCGAGCATCTGGTCGCCATGGGTCACGGCAATGCGCCGTGCCTCGGGCGCATGGCGCATGTCGGGAAGCAGGCGCATCAGCCGCGCATAGTTGGCCTCGCAGGCGGCTTGAAGCCCGATCAGGTCAACTCGATATCGTTCCCGTGCCTTTACTGCCATAACCCCCTCACTTCCGCGCGATTAAGCGCAAGCCATTGCAGGGCGATGATGCTGGCTGCATTGGAAATCTTACCGTCACGCACCGCCTGCAGAGCATCTTCGAACGCCCAGCGGGTGACGCGGATATCTTCGGCCTCTTCTTCCAGTCCATGAACGCCTCCGGCGCCTGTGCTGTCGCAACGGCCCAGGTACAGGTGAACGAATTCGGTACTGCCGCCGGGCGAAGGGAAATACTTCGTGATCGGCCATAAAGCGGAGAAGGTCAGCCCAGCTTCCTCCTCGGCTTCGCGGTGTGCAACCTCCTCCGGTTGCTCGTCCTTGTCAATCAGCCCCGCAACCATTTCCACCAGCCAGGGGTTGTCGGTACGGCCCATGGCGCCTACGCGAAACTGCTCGATCAACACCACTTCGTCACGCTGCGGGTCGTAAGGCAGCACGCAGACTGCGTCATGCCGAACGAAGACTTCGCGGTTGATCACCCGGCTCATGCCGCCATCGAACTTTTCATGGCGCAACTGCACGCGATCAAGCTTGTAGAAGCCCTGGTAGGCATTGTCGTGCTGAACGATTTCGATCTTGCTCGGCGTCGACTTCGCAATGTCCGTCATATCCATTCCCGTTGTGCCCATACAATTGGCGCCATCCTAACGCGCTCACGCCCCCGGATGCAGCCCCTTTCCAGTTGCCGGGATAGACGGCGGGCGTCAAACTCACTCTCATCAGTCTAGTGGCGAACTGACTGCCTTGTGGGCAGTCCAAGCGCTACTCTTTTCGCTTTCCATCGATTTACGAAGGACGCACATGTCGCTTTTAAAAATCGCCTCCGTGGCTTGCATTGCCTTGACTCTGGGTGCCTGCCAGAGTCTGTTCCAACCCAGCTATCTCAAACCGCTGGACACCCAGCCGGACGCCTCGGAACAGATCAAGCCCGGCTGCAACAGCCCGGATTGCCCGCTGGTCAACATCGATACCGTGCATTTCCCCACCGAGCCGCAACTCGACACCCTGGTGGAACAGCGCCTGCTGCAGATGACCCGGACCACGCCGGGGGCCAGCGTGCCGCCGACCTTGAACGCTTACCGGGACAAGTTCCTGCGCGAGTCCGCCGACCGCAACAGCATGTATCTGCAAGCCAAGGTACGCGAGCAGCATGACGGACTGGTGATCATCGAAGTGTCCAGCTACCTGGATACCGGCGCTGCCCACGGTGAGCCGGGCCGTGGTTTCATCAACTATTCGCGCCTGCTGCACAAGGAGCTGAGCCTCACCGACATGTTGCTGCCAGGCCAGGAACAGGCGTTCTGGAACACTGCGAAAGTCGCTCACAACAGTTGGCTGATTAACTCGCAGATGGACCGTGACCCGGAGTTCGTGAAGAACTGGCCATTCCAGAAGACCCCGAACGTGGCCTTGACCAGCAACGGCGTGGTGCTCAAGTACAACGTGGCCACCATCGGCCCGTACGCATTGGGGTTGATCGAAATGACCATCCCCTACGCACGCCTCACCGGCGTACTCAAGCCTGAGCTGATGCCCGCGCGCCACTGAAGGCCAGGCCCAGGATGAACTGCAGCAGCCCTGCCAGCACCAACGCCGGCAGGGTCGCGCCGACATTCGGATACAGGTTGGCCAGCAGGTGATAGGCAGCGATGCCGCCCATCCAGGCCACCAGCGCCGGCCAGTGCAGATGAGTGACGGCGCCGCGGCCACGGCGGCGCAGGATGAAGTGGTCCACCAGCACCACGCCGAACAACGGCGCAAACACTGAGCCGATCAGCAGCAGGAAGTTCTGGTATTGCGCCAGCGGCGCAAGGCAGGCGATCAAGGTGCAGATCACCCCGATGACCAGCGCCAGGTGCTCGACCTTCCAGCGCAGTAGCATCCCGCTGGACACCGCCGCCGAGTGAATATCGGCAAAGGCGTTTTCCGTTTCATCCAGCAGGATCAGCAACAGCGGAATCCCCAGGCCCGCACCGGCCAGCGCGAGCAATAGCGCATTCACTTCACCGCTGGGCGCAAACGCCAGGGTGTAGGCCACACCCAGGCTCATCAGCCAGAAATTACCGATAAAGAAGCCCAGCGCGGTACCGCCGAACACGCTTTTTGCGCGTTTGCCGAAACGCGAATAGTCGGCAATCAGCGGCAGCCACGACAGCGGCATGGCGATCGCGATATCAAAACCCACCGCAAACAGCATCGTACCGTCACCGGCCTGGGACCACAGCGCAGCCAGGTCGGCCTTGGCGAACAGGTTCCAGGTCAGCCACAGGCAAGCGGCGAGCAGCAGCCAGATCCCCCATTTGCGCAGGATCTGGCGTACAAAAGTCAAAGGGCCGCTGACCGCCAGCAGGGTCGCCAACCCACCGAACACCAACGTCCACAACAAAGGGCTCGCCAACAGGCTGCCTTCGCTGAACGCCCGCGTGCCCAACAAGCTGGCGGCGTCGCGCATGACGATAATTTCGAACGAGCCCCAGCCGACCAACTGCAGCAGGTTCAGCAACGCCGGCAGGCTCGCGCCCCGGGTGCCGAGGCTGAGTTTGAGGGCCGCCATGGCGGACAGGCCGGTGTCGCTGCCGATTACGCCGACGGCGGCCAGCAACAGCACCCCTGCCAGGGTGCCGAGGAAGATCGCCAGCAACGAGCCGGACAAGCCCAGCCCCGGCGCGAGCAAGGCACCGGTCTGCAGGACCATCAGGCCGATGCCGAGGGAGAACCACAGGGAAAACAGATCGCGGGCGCCGAATACGCGCCTATCGGCGGGGACCGCGATGTCGGGAGAATAGGTGTTCAAGTCAGAGTTCTCGAGAAGAACGTGGGTGACCAGCTGCGAGCTGCAAGCCTCAAGAAAAAGCAGATTCGCCTTTGCTTTCAACTTGCAGCTTGCAGCTTACTTATACCTTCTTGTAAAGCTGACTCCCTTCCTGCTTGAACCGCTCCGCCTGCTCGGCCAAGCCCTTGGCCACGTCCACATCCACCGCATCGATCCGCTGGTTGGCCGCGTACTCACGCACTTCCTGGGTGATCTTCATCGAGCAGAATTTCGGCCCGCACATCGAACAGAAATGCGCGACTTTGGCCGAGTCTTTCGGCAGGGTTTCGTCGTGATAGGAACGCGCGGTGTCCGGATCCAGGCCCAGGTTGAACTGGTCTTCCCAACGGAACTCGAAGCGCGCCTTACTCAAGGCGTTATCGCGGATCTGCGCGCCCGGATGCCCTTTGGCCAAGTCGGCGGCGTGGGCTGCGATCTTGTAGGTAATGATCCCGGTCTTCACATCATCCTTGTTCGGCAAACCCAGGTGTTCCTTGGGCGTGACGTAGCAGAGCATGGCGCAACCGAACCAGCCGATCATCGCGGCACCGATACCGGAGGTGATGTGGTCGTAGCCCGGTGCAATGTCGGTGGTCAGCGGGCCGAGGGTATAGAACGGCGCCTCGTCGCAGCACTCCAACTGCTTGTCCATGTTCTCCTTGATCAACTGCATCGGCACGTGGCCGGGGCCTTCGATCATGGTTTGCACGTCGTGCCTCCAGGCCGTCTTGGTCAGTTCGCCGAGGGTTTCCAGCTCACCGAATTGCGCGGCGTCGTTGGCGTCGGCAATCGAGCCCGGGCGCAGGCCGTCGCCGAGGGAGAAACTGACGTCATAGGCCTTCATGATTTCGCAGATTTCGTCGAAATGCGTGTAGGTGAAGTTCTCTTTGTGGTGCGCCAGGCACCACTTGGCCATGATCGAACCGCCACGGGACACGATGCCAGTGACGCGTTTGGCGGTCAGCGGCACGTAGCGCAGCAGGACGCCGGCGTGGATGGTGAAGTAGTCGACGCCCTGCTCGGCCTGTTCGATCAGGGTGTCACGGAACAACTCCCAGGTCAGGTCTTCAGCGACGCCACCCACTTTTTCCAGTGCCTGGTAGATCGGCACAGTGCCAATCGGCACCGGCGAGTTGCGGATGATCCACTCGCGGGTTTCATGGATGTGCTTGCCGGTGGACAGGTCCATCACCGTGTCCGAACCCCAGCGAATGCCCCAAGTCAGTTTCGCCACTTCTTCTTCAATGGACGAGCCCAGGGCGCTGTTGCCGATGTTGCCGTTGATCTTCACCAGGAAGTTACGGCCGATGATCATCGGTTCCAGCTCGGTGTGGTTGATGTTGGCCGGGATGATCGCGCGGCCGCGTGCGATTTCCTCGCGCACAAATTCCGGAGTGATGATTTTCGGCACGCTGGCGCCGAAGCTGTGGCCGGCGTGTTGCTGGTCGAGCAGGCCACTGGCACGGGCCTCTTCAAGCTTCATGTTTTCGCGGATGGCGACGTATTCCATCTCAGCGGTGATGATGCCTTTGCGGGCGTAGTGCATCTGCGTGACGTTGGCACCAGCCTTGGCCCGGCGTGGGTTCTTCACATGGGCGAAGCGCAGCGCAGTCAGTTCGGCGTCGTTGAGGCGCTGCTGACCGAAGTGCGAGCTCAGGCCGGGCAGGCGCTCGGTGTCGCCGCGCGATTCGATCCATGGCGAACGCACATCGCCCAGGCCTTTGCGCACGTCGATGATCACATTCGGGTCGGTGTAGGGGCCGGACGTGTCGTAAACGGTGACCGGCGCGTTGATTTCGCCGCCGAAGTCGGTGGGGGTGACGTCCAGGCTGATTTCGCGCATCGGCACGCGGATATCCGGGCGAGTGCCCTGCACGTAGATTTTTTGCGAGCGGGTAAAGGGTTGCACGGAGCCGGTGTCGACCTTGGCCGATTCACTCAGGTGCACGGTATTTTTCAGTTTTGTACTTTTTATTTCTGTGCTCATCACGGGCTCTCCAACTATCCAGGCGGTGGATTTTTGTCGGAGCGAACCTGAGACGGATGGACGCACTGAAAACAGTGCTGTGCTTGGCGCACGGAGTGTTCGATTGTCGAACATTCATCCCGGACGAAGCACAAGAGGACTCGCCGGGTGACGAGAAATCTTGTTCCCTACGCAGGCGCTAACCTGATCAGGTTCAACGGGATCCGGTATTTACCGATCTCAGCCTTCCAACAAGGCACCCCGACAAGAACGCAGGCAGTCTAGACCATGGCATGGGCAAATTGCCAATAGCGCTGCATTCAGCGTGATGAATGGCATGATTGCGGGATTGTTGCGCCGGGTCAGCGCCACTACACTCGGTTGCCGCCACAATGCTTGACGCCAGGAACGGCCAGCCTTAGCCTTGGGCGCTAAATTATCACCGTAATATTCAATCTAGGGATCGCCTCATGCTGCGCAAACTTTCACTGGCGCTTGCCGTGTCTTGTGCAACCAACGGAATGGTCTGGGCAGCTGAAGCGCCCCTGACGACCAAAACCGACCTGGTCAGCGTTTACCAGGAAGCGGTGGACAACAACGCCGACCTGGCAGCCGCACGCGCCCAATATGGCGCACAAAAGGAAGTGGTGCCCCAGGCCCGCGCCGGCTTGCTGCCCAACCTGTCGGGCGGTGCCGATATCAACACCGTGCGCACCCAGATCGACACGCCGGCCGCCACCGCCAACCGCGACGCTCACTCCTGGCGCGCGACCTTGAGCCAGCCGCTGTTCCGCGCCGATCGCTGGTTCCAGCTACAGGCTGCCGAGGCCACCAACGAGCAGGCCGCGCTGCAACTGTCGGCCACCGAGCAGAACCTGATCCTGCAAAGCGCCGAAAGCTACTTTGCCGTGCTGCGCGCCCAGGACAACCTGGCCTCGACCAAGGCCGAAGAAAACGCCTTCAAGCGCCAGCTGGACCAGTCCAGCGAGCGCTTCGACGTGGGCCTGTCGGACAAGACCGACGTACTGCAATCCCAGGCCAGCTACGACACCGCGCGCGCCAATCGGATCCTGGCCCAGCGCCAGGTGGAAGACGCCTTTGAAGCGTTGATCACCCTGACCAATCGTCAATACAACTCGATCCAGGGCATCGTCCACACACTGCCGGTGTTGCCACCGCTGCCGAACGACGCCAAGGCCTGGGTTGAAACCGCCGGCCGCCAGAACCTGAACCTGCTCGCCAGCAACTACGCCGTCACCGCCGCCGAAGAAACCCTCAAGCAACGCAAGGCCGGGCATGCCCCGACACTCGATGCGGTGGCGCAATATGAGAAAGGCGACAACGACGCCCTCGGGTTCAGCAACCCGAATGCCTTTGGCACGCCCTATCGCGGCGATGTGGAACAACGCACCATTGGCCTGCGCCTGAACATTCCGATCTACAGCGGCGGGCTGACCAGTTCCCAAGTGCGTGAATCCTACTCGCGCCTGGGCCAGACCGAGCAGCAACGCGAAGGCCTGCGGCGCCAGGTGGTGGAAAATACGCGCAACCTGCACCGCGCAGTGAACACCGACGTGGAACAGGTACAGGCACGCCGCCAGTCGATCATTTCCAACCAGAGCGCGGTGGAAGCCACGGAGATCGGCTACCAGGTGGGTACGCGTAACATCGTCGACGTGCTCGACTCACAGCGCCAGCTCTATGCGTCGGTGCGCAACTACAACAACAGCCGCTACGACTACATCCTCGACAACCTGCGCTTGAAGCAGGCCGCGGGCACCTTGAACCCGGGGGACTTGCAGGACTTGGCGCGCTACCTCAAGGCTGACTACAACCCGGACAAGGACTTCCTGCCGCCGGACCTGGCCAAGGCCGCCGCCGAACAGCTCAAGGCCCGCCCGGGTAATTAAGCACAGCGCCTACAATGGAATCAGTGCTGATCCAATAGCCTGTCCAGGCCATCCAGCAAGCGCTTGAGCGCGCCCTGGTTGGCCTGCATCACCTTGAGCCCAGCCTGCGCCATCTTGCGCGCATCCTGTGGCAGCTCGAACAGCTGGCGCACGGCTTCGGCCAGACCTTGGGCATCGTCGACTTCGCGCAACGCCCCCGCCTCATGCATCATCGCGCTGATTTCGAGGAAGTTGAACCGGTGCGGCCCCATGATCACAGGCAGGGCCAGCGCCGCCGGCTCCAACGGGTTGTGACCGCCGGTCGGCACCAGGCTGCCGCCGACGAAAGCACTGTCGGCCAGGGCATACAGAAACAGCAATTCGCCCATGGTGTCGCCCAGCAACACGGAGGTCTGCGCGGTCACGGGGTCACCGCTGGAGCGACGCACCGTGGCGAATCCTCGTTGCCGGCACAACTCAAACATCGGACCGAAGCGCTCCTGATGGCGCGGCACCAGAATCAGCAACGCATTGGGATAGCTCTCGAGCAACTGGCGGTGGGCCGCCAGCACCACTTCATCTTCGCCTTCATGGGTACTGGCGGCGATCCACACCGGGCGCTCGCGCGCCCCCCATTGCTCCCGCAGGGCGGCGGCGCGCAGCGGCAGCTCGGGGTCGACAGTCAGGTCGAATTTGATCGAACCCGTGACTTCAACGGTTTCCGGGCGCGCACCCAGGCTCAGGAAACGCTCGGCCTCGGTACGCGTCTGCACGGAGAACAGGCTCATCTGAGCCAGCATCGGCGCGGTCAGCTTGGCGAAACGCCCATAACCCTTGGCCGAGCGCGCCGACAGTCGCGCATTGGCCAATGCCACCGGAATGCCACGCTGGTAGCAGGCGTGGATGTGATTGGGCCACAGCTCCGTCTCCATGATCACCGCCAGTTTCGGCTGCACCTGATCCAGAAAACGCTTGGCGGCGCACGGCACGTCATAGGGCAGGTAACAATGCTGAATGCGCGGCTCATTGGCGAACAACGCCTGGATACGCTCAGAACCGGTGGGCGTCATGCAGGTGATGGTGATCGGCAGCGTCGGGTGGCGCGCCATCAGCCCGCGTATCATCGGCGCGGCAGCGATGCTTTCGCCGACCGACACCGCATGCACCCAGATCCCGCCCGGCCGCATCATCGGCAGGCCATAGGAAAACCGCTCGCCCACGCGCTTGGCATACGCCGGCGCCTTGCGCGCGCGCAGCCACAGACGTAAAGCCACCAACGGCAGCGCCAGGTAAAACAGACAGCTGTAGAGAGTTCTATTCATGGCGGCGGAGTTTATCGGCTTTTTCAGTCGATCGCCTGCAAGCACTCGGCAAATCGTTCAGCCAGGAAGCGTGCGGCAGGCCCGAGGTGTTCATCCCGACGCCAGACCAGTTCCACCACCAGGGCCGGTGGCGTCCATTCGCTGTCCAACTCGACCATTTGTTGCTGATAGGTGGGGTACTGCACGATATGCCGCGGCAGCCAGGCCCAGCCCAGGCCACTCATCAACCATTCGGCCAGCACATAGAAACTGTCGGCGCGCCACACCAGAGGGCTGGCAGCCTCACTGCCGGGGTAGACACTGGTCTGGGTCGACATCAACAGTTGGCGAAACTGTGCCAGACGCTGACAATCCACATATCGCTCCTTGGCGAGCGGGTGGTTCACGCCGCACACCGTGACCATTTCCACACTGCCCACCACCCGCCGCTCAAGCGCCTCGGGGATTTGGTCGTGATAGAACAGCAGGCCCAGGTCGGCTTTGCGCTCCACCAACTTACGCGCTACGTCGCCTTGGGCAGCGCTGGACAATTGCACTTCCAGCAACGGGTATTGCGCGGCCAGCGCTTCAAGGCTGTCGAGTACTGGCTGGAACAACATGGCTTCGTCCTGGGCCAGGCGCAGGCAGGCTTCTTCACCCCGGGTCAAGGACAGCGCCCGACCATTGAGCCGCTCACACTGGCGCAACACCTCACGCGCCTCCTCCAGCAACACACTGCCCGCCTCGGTCAGGCGTGGCTGGCGGCCACTGCTACGATCAAACAGGCTCAGCCCCAGGTCCGCCTCAAGCAGGGCGATCCCATTGCTCACCGCCGATTGAGCCTTGCGCTGGTCACGGGCCACCGCGGAAAACGAACGCTGCTCGGCGACACTGACAAACAGGCGCATTTGCTCAAGGTTCCACTGCACGCTCATGGCCTAACCCATCTTTAATTCGGATAGGTAATGACTTTACCGCATCTTGGCAGTCGCTAGAATGCCGACCTTATCTAGCACGCAACACACCGAGGATTACCCCATGAATGTCGCCTACCTCTACCTGGCCATTGCCATTTGCTCGGAAGTGATCGCGACCGTTTCCATGAAAGCGGTCAAGGGCCTGAGCACACCCATCCCGCTGATGCTGATGATTGTGGGTTATGGCGTAGCGTTCTGGATGCTCACCCTGGTGGTGCGCAGCGTACCGGTGGGCGTGGCCTATGCGGTATGGGCCGGGCTGGGGATCGTGATGGTCAGCGTCGCGGCGTTGTTTATCTACGGGCAGAAGCTGGATGTCCCGGCGATGCTGGGGATGGGCCTGATCGTACTGGGCGTGGTAGTGATTCAGTTGTTCTCGAAAACCGCCGGGCACTGACCGCTACTCAACAGGCTGTATACTGCGTCCCTTGTCTTGAACACTGAGGTCGCCGATGCCATCCGTTATTTCCACCGACGTACTGATTGTCGGCGCCGGGGTTGCCGGCCTCTGGCTGAATGCGCGCCTGCGCCGCCAGGGGTTTTCCACGGTACTGGTGGAAAGCGCCACCCTGGGCGGCGGGCAAAGCGTGAAGTCGCAGGGAATCATTCACGGCGGGGCGAAATATGCCCTGCACGGCGCGCTCACCGGCGCGTCCGAAGCCATTGCCGACATGCCGCGCCGCTGGCGTGAAGCCCTGGCAGGAACGGGCGAGCTGGATTTGTCCGGCGTACGCTTGCTGTCCGAAGCCCACTATCTATGGTCCCCCGGCACGCTCGCCGGCAACCTCACCAGCTTCTTTGCCAGCAAGGCCGTGCGCGGGCGTGTGGATCAGGTCAAAGGCGACGAATTGCCCCCCGCCCTGCAGGATCGCCGCTTCAAGGGCAAGGTCTATCGCTTGGCCGAACTCGTGGTGGACGTGCCGAGTGTGATTCAACGCCTGGCGCAACTGGGCGGTGATAGCCTGCTCGCCGCAAAGCAGATCGAACCGCTGCGCGAAGACGACCACTTGGTGGGCTTGAAGGTCGATGGCCGCGAGATCCGCGCGCAACGCATCGTGTTGAGTGCCGGCGCCGGCACGGCTGACTTGCTCGGCGCCCTGGGCCTCAGCCAACCGGCCATGCAGGAACGCCCCCTGCATATGATCATCGCCAAGGGCCCAGGCCTGAAGCCGCTGTATGCCCATTGCCTGGGTGGCGGCACCAAGCCGCGCCTCACCGTTACCACCCACCCGGCAGCGGATGGCAATTGGGTGTGGTACATCGGCGGAGATATCGCCGAAGCCGACGGTGTGGCACGTACCCCTGAAGAACAGATCGCCACCGCACAAAAGGAAGTGGCGCAACTGCTGCCGTGGATCGACATGAGCCAGACCCAGTGGGCCACCTTGCGGGTCGACCGCGCCGAGCCGCTGCAATCGGGTCTGAGCCGCCCCGACAATGCATTCCTCGCCGAACAGGGCCGCCTACTGGTGGGCTGGCCGACCAAGCTGGCCCTGGCGCCGGACTTCGCCGATCGCGTGCTCGACAGCCTGGAACGCGACGGTATCCGACCCGGCGCCGGCGAGCCTCTGCCCGACCTGCCGAAACCCGCGATCGGCGTGCCTGCCTGGGAGCAACTGTTGCCATGAGCCTGCCTACCCTGCACGACCTGCATCGCCCCCTGGGCAGCACGGGCCTGATCGTCTCGCCACTGGGCCTGGGCACCGTCAAACTGGGCCGCGACCAGGGCGTGAAATACCCCAGCGGCTTTCAGATCCCCGACGATGACGAAGCGCGAATGTTGTTGCGCCAGGCCCGACAGCTGGGCATCAACCTGATCGACACCGCCCCCGCCTACGGTCGCAGCGAAGAACGCCTGGGGCCGCTGCTACGTGGCCAGCGCAAGGATTGGGTGATTGTCAGCAAGGTTGGCGAAGAGTTTGCCGACGGCGTATCCCGTCATGACTTCAGTGAGGCCCACACCCGCCTGTCGATCGAGCGCAGCTTGAAAAGACTTGAAACGGATTTTATCGATCTGGTGCTGGTGCACTCCGACGGCAATGATCTGCACATCCTCAACGATTGTGAGGTTTACCAAACCCTGGCGGCACTGAAAAAAGAGGGCAAGATTCGCGGCTTCGGCTTCTCCGGCAAAACCGTTGAAGGCGGTGTGAAGGCTCTGGAACAAGGCGATTGCGCGATGGTCACCTACAATCTGAACGAGCAGGCCGAGAAGGCCGTGATTGATTACGCCGCGACCCATGGCAAAGGCATCCTGGTGAAAAAAGCCTTGGCCAGCGGCCACGTTTGCCTTGAGCCCGGAATGGATCCAATTCATGCCAGTTTCATGTTGTTGTTTGCGCAAACGGGCGTCGCCAGTGCTATTGTCGGGACCATCAACCCGCTGCACCTGGCCCATAACGTGGCGACCGCTGCCCAGGTCATTCGTCAACTCTGATGCCGCCGACGCGGCCGACCCCGTCGCAAGAAGGAGCCGACATGCCGCGAACGCTCATAAGAAAAAACCCCAGCAACTTCAAGACACTGCCGCTGCACGTCGAAGCCACCCCCGAGGGCCTGAGCTACCAGAGCGTCGGCATGCCGCTCAACTTCGCCCAGACCCTGCAACGGCGCAAACCGGTAGACGTGCCGAACGCCGAGCGCTTTGCCCTGGAACTGGCCAACCTTGGCGTGTCGGTGCGACTGACGCTGCATTGGCAAAACAAGGACTACTGGGTACTCGTGCGCCAACGCCGCCAGGACCGTGGCGATGTGGTGCTCAAGCTGATCTCCGGCTACGTCCCGGCCCATGAATTGAACCTGCCGCTGCACACCGCCATCCAGGAAATTGCCGAAGAGTGCCTGCTCGAAACCCCGGAAGGCTGGCTCGGCGGGCGCTTCAACGACACATGGCTCCCGGCGCCCTACTCCGCAGCTCTGCACTACCGTGAAGCCTTGCCCTTTCGCCTCAGCCCACTGTCTGGCGCGGCGCGACCGGTGCGTTGCGCAACCACTCAATTGATCGAGCGCCCACGGGCTTATGTGCACCTGCCCACCGCATCGCTGCAGCTGATTTATGACTTGAGGCTGGAAGTCCCGAAGGAAGCCAAGTCCCTGAGCCTGTTCCATGTCGATGAGCGCCTGGAAGGTGACCAGTTGGTCGCCCGGCTGGACCGCCAGCGCCCCGACCTGTACCTGATGCCTCTGAAAGACGGCCAGCCACTGGCCGAGCTTTACACCGTCAAGAAAGACCAACTGTACCCGGCGAGCACACGGGGTTTGTACCTGGCGGAAAGCTTCGCCCAACAGGAAGGCTGGTTGGTACGTGATGAGCGGATTCGCTGGAAAGACTGGCTCAGGCAGCAAGGCCTGGCAGAGCCGGAAAAAGAGTCGCGATTGAAGCATCTGGCACAGCGGATGCTGCGCAAAATCGTGCCTAAGAAAAAAGCCAGCCGATAAAGGCTGGCCTCCTTACCGTCAGCCTCTGAGCAAACGCTCCAGGCCCACCTTCAACGGCGTGGGCTCGGGCAGCGTAAAACTCGCCAGCAGCCGTTGGTTATTCGCCCGCGAATGTCGGATATCCCCAGAACGTGCAGGCCCGTAAGTCACAGCCGGCAACTTGCCGACGATGTCTTGCAAGGCTTGCAGTACGTCCTTGAGCGTAGTGGTGCGGTTCCAACCGACATTGATTGCACCCAGCGGTGCAGCGGGCGCTTCAATGGCCTGTACCAGCACGTCCACCAGATCTTCCACGTACATGAAGTCACGGGTTTGCTCGCCATCGCCAAACACGGCGATCGGCACACCTTGCTGCGCGCGCTCGCTGAAGATACTGATCACACCGGAATACGGCGATGACGGATCCTGGCGCGGCCCGAAGATATTGAAGAAACGGAAGATCACCGGCTCCAGGCCATGCTGGCGGCGGTAAAAATCGAAGTAATGCTCGCTGGCCAATTTATCGGACGCGTAAGGCGTCAATGGCGCCTTGGTGGTTTCTTCGGCAATCGAAGCCCCCTCGCCGTTGTTGCCATAGACCGCGGCGCTGGAGGCATACACCACACGCCTGACGCCGGCCTTGCGCATGGCCTCACAGACATTCAAGGTACCGACAAAATTGCTCTGGTGCGTGCTGACCGGGTCATCCACCGAGGCCTGCACCGAGGCCACTGCAGCCAAGTGCACCACGGCAGTCGCGCCGACGGCGGCCTTCGCCACCAGGTCCGCATCGGCGACATTACCTTCAATCAGCTCCAAACGCGGGTTATCCATCGGCAAGTTGCTGCGTTTGCCGGTGGACAGGTTATCCAGCACCCGCACGCCATAGCCTTTGGCAAGCAACGCGTCCACCAGGTGCGAGCCAATAAAGCCCGCACCGCCGGTAATCAGGACCCACTTATCAGAGTTACTCATTGTTGCGGATCTTCTCGACAATGGCGGTGGTCGAGCTGTTCTCAACCAAGCCCAACACTTTGACCTTGCCGCCGTAGGCGCTGACGATGTCGGCACCGACCACCTGGTCGACGGAGTAGTCACCGCCCTTGACCAGCACGTCCGGCTTGACCTGGGCCAGCAGGTTTTCCGGGGTGCCTTCGGGGAAGCTGATCACCCAATCCACCGCGCCCAACCCCGCCAGCACCGCCATGCGACGGTCAACGCTGTTGATCGGACGGCCCGGACCTTTCAAGCGACTGACCGAAGCATCGTCATTGACCGCGACGATCAGGCGATCGCCTTGGGCACGCGCCTGCTCCAGGTAAGTCACATGGCCGGCATGCAGGATGTCGAAGCAGCCATTGGTGAACACAATGCTTTCGTTGTGGGCACGCGCATCGTCAATCGCCAACAGCAACTGCTCGATACTCAGTACGCCACGCTCGGAACCTTCGGAACGCTGGATCGCCCGGCGCAGCTCAGGTGCACTGATGGCCGCCGTACCCAGTTTGCCAACCACAATACCTGCCGCCAAATTGGCCAGGGCCACGGCGTGAGGCAATTCTTCACCTGCCGCGATAGACGCGGCCAAGGTAGAAATGACGGTGTCACCGGCACCGGTGACATCAAACACTTCACGGGCACGCGCCGGCAGGTGCATCGCCGGGTGGCCTGGGCGCAACAGGGTCATGCCGTGCTCGCCACGGGTCACCAGCAAGGCGCCCAGGTCGAGGTCGGCCATCAGCGCCGCGCCCTTGCTCACCAATTCATGCTCATCGGCGCAACCACCGACGATGGCTTCGAACTCACTGAGGTTCGGCGTGATCAGGCTGGCGCCCCGATAAATCGAGAAGTCCTTGCCCTTGGGATCGGCCAGCACCGGAATGCCCTTGGCCTTGGCGGCCTGAATCAGCGCCTGATGGTTCCTCAAGGCGCCTTTTCCGTAGTCGGACAACACCAGCACCTTGATGCCTTCGAGCAACTCGTCAACCTGGCTGCCGAGAGCCAAGGCGTCGGTGGCGAAGGGTTCTTCGAAATCGATACGCAGCAACTGTTGGTGCCGGCTCATGACCCGCAACTTGACGATGGTCGGCTGATGGGCGATACGCTGGAACACCGCACGCACGCCGGCCCCGCGCAGGCTGTTGGCCAGGCTGTCGGCGGCTTCGTCGTCGCCGGTCACACCCACAAGGGAGGCTGGAGCGCCGAGCGCGGCAATATTGAGGGCAACGTTGGCAGCACCACCCGGACGGTCTTCGATTTGCTCGACCTTGACTACCGGCACCGGTGCCTCAGGGGAAATCCGTGAGGTACCACCATGCCAGTAACGGTCGAGCATGACATCGCCGACCACCAAGACAGGGGCTTGATCGAATCGCGGCATGGACAACTTCATGGTGCAACCCACATACAAAATGAACAGGGGCGCGATATTAGCACAGGGTTTGCGATGGCTTGTGACTAGCGCGACGCCGAATCCACTACGGGGCGAATGCTGGAGGGGGCGTGCCCGCCGATAGCGAAATATCAGCTGGCATTTCTGCACGCTGACACTTCGCTATCGGGGGCAAGCCCCTCCCACATTGCCCTGTGTACCTGTCGATCAGGTGATATCGGCCGATACCGGCGTATCCAGGCCCATGGAGTGCAGGCGGGCATAGTAGCCATTTTGCGCGAGCAACTCGCCGTGGGTACCGCGCTCCACGATACGGCCGTCGTCCATCACCAAGATCAGGTCAGCCTTCTCGATGGTCGACAGGCGGTGCGCGATCACCAGGGTCGTGCGACCTTGCATGACGTTGTCCAACGCCGCCTGAATGTGGCGCTCGGACTCGGTGTCGAGCGCCGAGGTGGCCTCGTCGAGAATCAGCAGTGGCGCATTCTTGAGTAGTGCACGGGCAATCGCCAGGCGCTGGCGCTGGCCACCGGACAACAACACGCCGTTTTCACCGACCTGGGTATCGAAGCCCTTGGGCAACTGGTCGATGAAGTCCTTGGCATTGGCATCCGCCGCCGCGGCTTCAACCGCCTCCCGTGGTGCTCCGGCCAGGTCGCCGTAGGCGATGTTGTTGGTCACGGTGTCACTGAACAGGGTGACATGCTGGGTTACCTGGGCGATATGCTTGCGCAGGTTGAGCAGCTTGTAGTCTTCGATTTCGACGCCATCGAGCAGAATCTCCCCACTCTCGTGGTGGTAAAAACGCGGGATGAGGCTGGCCAGGGTCGACTTGCCGCTGCCTGAACGCCCAACCAGCGCAATCATCTGCCCCGGCTCGGCGGTGAAACTGATGTCCTTGAGCACATGACGCTCGGTGCCGGGGTAAGTGAAGTTCAACTGGCGCACTTCCAGGCGCCCGCTGACCTTGTCGCGTTCGATAGTGCCGTGGTCGACTTCAACCGCCTCGTCCAACTGCTCGAAAATGCTTTCAGCACCGGCGACACCTTTCTGGATGGTCGAGCTGACTTCCGACAGTTGGCGGATCGGCTTGGGCAACAAACCGGCCAACGTGATGTAGGCGACCATGTCACCGGCGGACGCATCGCCACGAAGATACAGAACCAGGAACATCAATACCGCCATGGCGGTGTAGATCACCAGTTGCAACGCCGGCGTGTAGATCGCGCCCGTACGGGTCATGCGCAGTTGCTTGTCGGTATTGCTCTGGCTGGCCTTGAGGAAACGCTTCTCCTCGTAGACTTCACCGCCGAAGCTGCGCACCACGCGATAGCCCTGGATGGTTTCCGAAGCCACGTGGGTCACGTCCCCCATCGCCACCTGGATCTTTTTGCTCTGCTTGCGGAATTTCTTGCTGGCCGTGCTGACCATCACCGCAATCAACGGCAGGATGGCGATCATGACGAGCGTCAGGCGCCAGTTCATGAACAGCAGGGAGGCGAACAGGAAGATCACCGTCATGCCTTCACGGATGACCACCTTGATCGCATCGGTTGCCGCACCTGTGACCATGGTCACGTTGAAGGTGATGCGGGAAATCAGGTGTCCCGAGTTGTGGTTGTCGAAGTACCGGTTAGGCAGCGTCAGCAGGTTGTTGAACAACTGCACCCGCAGGTCGTGGACCAGGCCCAGGGAGACCTTGGCCAACAGGTAGTTGCCCAGGAAAGACCCCAGGCCCTGCCAGGCGGCGATCAAGATGATCAGCAGCGGCACGGCCTGCAGCAGTTGCAGGTCCCGCAGGAACGGCACGGTGGGGAACAACACGGCTTGCGGGTTGGACAGGCCATCGACAAAGTACTTGAGGATGTAACCCAGCATCGGCTGGGTTGACGCGAAAATCAGAAATCCGACGATACTCAACGCGAACAAGCCCATGTAAGGCTTAACGTAGCTGAGCAGGCGGAAGTATATTTTCAAGCTCGAAGGGCTTGCGCTCGGACTGGAGTCGGTCATATCACGCGGCGTTTTGAAAAAGGAGGCTGACTTTAGCACAGCTTCTCTGTTGTACTTGCACCCGGCTTGCCCCTCGGCCCGGCTGGATCCGACCGAAGACATTATATAGCCACTATCTTAAGATGGTCGGCTTTCTCTCTCTGGAATGGCTTTACTGTATGCACTCCAAGCGCCTGACTTACGGCTCAAATCGCGTTTTCGACTTCCTGGTCCTTTGGATTTTGCCCATTGGTTTGTTGCTGCTCCTGAGTTCGCTGTTCTTCGTGTCCAACCGCAATGTATTGCACCGAATCGTCTACGTCCTGTTTACCGTACCGACCTTGTTGATGTTTTTGCAGCGCCCCCGAGAGCTCAGGGAACTGCTGCGTGAACCCTTGGCAATCGCGTTCCTGGCCTTCGCAGGTTGGGCTATGACCAGCCTGCTGTGGAGCGTTGAACCTACCCTCGACAGCGACCTGCTCAAGCGCCCATTGAACACCTTCCTCCTGTTTGGCGGCTGCGCGCTGCTGCTGCATTACCGCGCCGAACTGTTCAAACCGATTTTCTTCGGCGCTGCGGTGATCGCCCTGGTGGTGTGCCTATGTAATCTCGTGGCGTTCGTCAAAGGGTTCCAACCGGGCATGCGTATGATCGGGGGACGTGGTGCCCTCGATAACCCGCTGCTCAGCTCGCATTTGTTCGGTTTCTTCTGCGTTTACTGGCTGTATATCTGCATGACCACCAAGCGCTTCCAGGTGCTGTGGCTCAGCGTGCCGGCCATGATGATCATGGCAGCAGCCTTGCTGGCTACCGGCTCACGGACACCTTTGGTAGCCATGGCTCTCGCCGTCCTGTGGCTGAGCTTCCTCAGCCGTAACCGCCGCGCCGCGCTGCTGATTACCAGCTTGGTAATAGCTCTGGTCGGGTTACTGATCCTATATCCAGAAGCCATTACTGAACGCGGCAGTTCGTTCCGCTTTGAGATATGGAGCCTTGCGCTGCAACGCATTGCCGAGCATCCATGGATCGGCCACAGCTATAACTCCGAGCTGTACCTCACCCTCTCGGATGGCTATCAACTGTACGAACCTCACAGTTTTGCCTTGGGCGTTCTCTACTATGTCGGCATCATCGGCTTCATCCCGTGGGCATTCATGCTCGGATGGGGGCTGTATAAGGGACTTAAACAACGTGCCCAGCCGTTGTTTATCCTGGCATCGACGCTGTTGGCGTACGGCATCGGCGCGGGCCTCACCGAAGGTGGCGGCATCCTTTCGCGGCCCAAGGAGCACTGGTTCCTGTTGTGGATTCCGCTGGCACTGCTGGCCGGGCTGAGCATCGCCCAGCGTCGTCGCAGCCTGCTGGACACACCGGTCAAAACCCTCACACCGCAGGCATTTGACCAGCTATGCTGCAACGCCCACGTAATCGAGGCCGACGGCCTGGGCCCGAAGGTCCTGCGCCTGGAGGACGGCAGCTTCCTCAAACTCTTCAGAGCCCGCCGCTGGTATACCTCCGGCTGGTTCAACCCTTATTCGGAACGCTTTGCCAGCAACGCTGCGCAGCTTCGTGCACTCGGCATCGTCGCGCCGACCATCCTCGACCTCTACAGCCTGCGCGACGGCAGCACCGCCGTGCGTTACCAGCCGCTGCCGGGGCTGACCGTGCGCCAGACCCTGCAAAGCCTGGACAGCAGCCTGCGCGGCGCTCTTGTGGAGCGTCTAGGTCGGTACATAGCCCTGCTTCACGAACGAGGCGTGTACTTCCGCTCTCTGCACCTGGGCAATGTACTGTTCATGGAAGACGGCGAGTTCGGGCTGATTGACGTGGCGGATATGCGCCTGTATCCGTCGGCACTGCGCAACGCCCTGCGTCAACGCAACCTCAAGCACATGCAGCGCTATTCGCAAGACCGCAACTGGTTGTTCGAGAGCCATTTTGAACAACTGATGCAAGGCTATGCCGCCGTCGCGTCGGCACAAGCCACGCTGAAGATCCGCGAAAAGGCACAGACGCTGCGTCCGACAGAACAGGATACAAGCCCCGCCAGCAGGTGACAGGGCCCGTAGGGGGGTCAGTCTTTTTCCAGCGGGGAAAAATACAGGCGGGCCAGTCCTCGCCAGGTCTTCTTGTTCCAGGCGCGAAACGGAATCTGCGCCAACAACTCCCGGGCCAGCTCGCGGTTGCGATTGGACGTCTTGAGGAACATGGAACTGAGGAATTTGTAACGCACCTCGTCGTACAGCGGGTGATCGCTGAACAGGGCGTAGGTGCGCAGGATGCTGTCGATCATGAAGCGGTGGTTTTTGTAGGAGTTGGTAGCGTGCTTGCGATAGCGCGCCATCACCACGTTCAAACCGTCGATGAAGTAACCCGCGTGAGTGATCTTCAATTCGATGAACAAGTCTTCCAGACGAATCTGCGGGTCGAACCCCCCGACCGCCTCCAGCGCCTCGCGCCGAATCATCAGCGTCGGTGCTGGCGGATAAGGCTTGCGCTCCAGGAACATGTCATCGAAATCGAGGCGCCGAAAGGGTACATCGCGGCGCTGGCGGCTTTCCGGATACAGCGCCCCCTCGGAGTCAATCAGTTCGATATTACCTGCGCAAATCCCCACCTCAGGCTTGCCGTCCATATAGGCAACCTGGGTCGCAATACGCTCGGGCAACATAATGTCATCGGAACCGAACGGCACAATCAACGAGCCCCTGGCGCGTGCGATGGCGTCATTGAGAGTGTTGGTCAGCCCCTGGTTCTGCTGTACGCGAAAATCAAAGGCGTGATGTTCCAGCAAGCCGCGAATGCGCTCGACGCTGTCATCGGTGGAGCCGTCATCGATCACCAGCAGCTCGATGTTGGCATACGTCTGGTTCAGCACGCTCAGGATGCTCTCTTCTATATAGGGAGCGTGGTTGTACGACGCGATGATCACAGTGACCAACGGTTGATTCTGGTTCATACATTCTCTCTGCGTGCTTGAGCCAGTCCCGACTCGATGAGCTCGAGATATTCGCGACGGAACACCTCGATGTCATGATTGGCCTGGAGGTACTGATAAGCCTGTTCACCCTTGCGCGCCAAGGCGTCATCGGGCAGAGCCAAGTAGCTGTCCAGCGCCTGCGCCAGCGCCGCAACGTTGGCCGGTTCGACCGCCAGGCCACCCGCCCCCTCGATCAATGGCAGCATGGCCGGCACGCTCGACGCGATGATCGGCAGGCGCCCACTCATGCCTTCCAGCAGCGCCAGGCCCAAGCCCTCGGCCAGGGACGGCATCGCCCAGATGTCAAAAGCGCGTACATAACGCAAAGCGTTCTCGCGAAAACCGAGCAAGTGGACACGCCCGCTCAAGCCCAGGCGCTCGATTTCAGCCGACAGGTTGGCCTCCTCCCGTCCGGCGCCGATGATAGCCATCTGCGCCGAGGGATAGCGCTCCTTGAGCTGCGCAAAAGCCTGCAGTAAATAAGTATGCCCCTTGACCGGCACCAGCCGGCCCAACGCTCCGACCAAGCGCACCGAAGGGTCGAGCCCCAGCAGCTCACGCGCCTGCTCCCGGGAATACTGCAATGCATCGGTCTGTTCGATATCGATGGCATTGGTAATCGCGTAGGTGTTGCTGTCGGTGAATCCGCACTGACAGTCCAGCAGGTACTGCTTGACCGCCGGTGACACGCCGACAAACCGCCAATGGCCGTCAATCAGTCGCTGGGCCTGTTTGCGGCGGTATAAGCGGTCGTACTCGCCAAACCCGTGGGAGATCCCGATACACAGGGGGATCTTCAACCAGCGGTTGAGCTGCAGCAGCATGTTGACGGGCTTGAAGCGGTTGCACACCACTACGTCGAAGCGTTCCTTGCGGCAGAACTGATACAGGCGCCACATGGCAAGCAGGCGCATACCTTTGAGGGCCTTGTCGGAAAACTCGAAATACACCGATGCGTGCGCACGGCTTACCGGCTCGCCCGGCCCCGGTCGACCGCGCAGGAAAGCTGCGGTGACCTCATAGCGATCCGTCGGCAGTGCCTTGACGATCTGCTCGGCCAAGTCAGCGAAATCATGGGATTTGACATTGTAGTCAGGCTGCAACTGCAAGACTTTGAACCGCCGGCTCATAACGCTCCTCGATGAAAACCCGTAGCATCAATAATCCAGGACGGTGCAGCCGCCAGCGCCTGGATCTGATCAGGACACGGTGTTTCCACCAATGGCCACTGATTACGCTTCCAACAGACAAAATGAAAATAGGGAAATTCCCGCTCGCCGTCCCGGTCATTGGTCAGGTGTCCCTTGTTCCAATACCACTGGTGCGGGAAGCGGTCCGTGCCGTCGTGCCATTTGATTACGCCGCCGGGCGTGCTGAATGCCTCGACGAACTCACTCTGCCGGCGCCACGGGTTGAGCTTACCGACCAGCTCGAACAATGGCTTAGGAAAGTTCTTGCGCCACAGGAAGATCCTGCTGAAGGCGCCCTCGTCCAGTGCATGGTGTTCCTGATCAGTGAAACGTTGCTGCCAATTCTTCATCTGCATGAACACTTCACGCTTGCTGGCGGTGTTGCGCATCAGGCACAAGTGGCCCGCCACGCGGCGCTCATGGGTGGAGAACAAGTTGTAGCCGCCAAGACGCTCTGCGGTGAAATAGTTGCGCAGGTTGCCGTAGATCAGGTCCAGATCGCCAAAGGCCCAGAAATCATACCCTTCAAGCCGGTCGGCGTGGATATACCCGAGCGCTGGCTTGATGTCGCACAGTTTGTAAGCAGCCTGAGGGGCAAACGGGATATTCAGGCGCTGTGATACCAGGGCGCAGTAATCGGCAAACGTGATGTGCTCGATGCGCACATTGGTCGGGACGTTGGCCGGCATTGGACAATCACTGAACAACAGCCAGTCGATATCCGGATTGTGACGGCAGCTTTCCAGGAAAAACGGCATCCAGAACGGCCAGCAGCCGAAGTAGGGGATGATAAAAATAATACGAGGGCATGGGTTGATCAAAACGGGGACTCACTGCCATTTACAGAGAGCACTCAGTGCTCTCTCACATTGCCGAACGCTTGGGGACGTCGGATCACCCAGTACAGCTCATGACGACGAACGGCCTTGCGGAAAAACTCGTTTTCTCCCCAAGGTGAAATCGTCCGGCGCGCCAGAACCCGCTGGATAACCCGCCGCAGTCGCCGCTTGAACGGCATCCGCGGTTGCAAGTCATGCATCATTCCAAGCGACATTGCCTTGTCACACTGCTGCTCATCAGTCAGCGATATGCAATAAGGGTGCAAAGTGTACGTTGAATCAAAGAAAGGTGGCAAAGCGACACCACTGCCGGCATCCCCCATCGGCCAGCGATCATTGTCGTGCAAGTGATTGGCGTATCCGAGCAACATGGACGGTTGCCATTCCAACCCCTGCAGCGCTTCCAGCACCGCTTGCTGCGCGCAGATATGGTCAGGATGCGGGTCGATGACCGGATGCGGTAACACGATGACTTCGGGGCGCGCCGTCAGTAACAAGTGACGCAGGTCAGCCAGCAGGTTGTTCCAGGTCGGCAAACCGTCACCATCGGTCGGCAGCGGGAATGGGTTGAATTGGCGAAACAGACGGGTATCCGCAAGGTCCGCTTCCCGCGAGGTAACCGGCACGTCCGGCGCGGCCTGCATGGCTTGCAGTTGCAGGCAAAAATAGCCCAGCTGCACGCAATGGGATTCGGGCACACCGGCCCAGCGCGGTACGGCGATACTGTCCCAGGCACGCAGCCGACCCTTGACGCGCGACGCCTCGACAGCCCCCAGGCCCATCTGCCGGTAATGTTCAGCTTCGATTTCACCGGCGGTCAGGGTCACGATCCACGGTTCTTCGGCCTGGCTGTAAAGGCCGAACGCCGCCAACTCAGCGTCATCGGCATGGGGCGCGACCACCATCACTCGCCGCGTACTCAGGTCAGGGTTGCTCCAGGCCCACAGCTTGGGCGCGCCTTTGAACCGGCAATGACGCGCACGTACCCGCAACTCCCCGGCGAGCAGGGCCGGCGCCAGCCCCGTCAGATTGATATAGCGCGTACCGTTTACACCGCGCTCGAATGCTTGACGGTCGACCTGCCCGCCGCCTGTCAGCTCGACGGCAGGGTCAAGAAAACGCCCCAGCCAACGGCTCTCCAACCCAATGGCCAGTATCAACGTGGCGTCCGCCTTCAATTCGTCAGGCCGATCAAGTAGCAGCCGATCGCCCTCCAGCCGCACTCCGGCCAATTGAGCGTCTTCTGCAAACGGGTATTGATAGTCTTGCGACGGCGAGTAGAACAAATGGTCGGCAAACCAGGCTTCGTGGGCGACCCATGCCAACACGGCCAGCACTATCGGTAGCCACCAGGCCACCAGCACGCCAATGACCACCAACAGCAACAAACCGATCAACAGACCGATGCGCTTGTTACGCCGGTGACGCTTGAGCAACTGCTGCTTGCGACTCATACGCTGAATACCTGCACCGGGTTGCACCAGCGGTCCTTATACTCGCGATCGGCCCGACCGAAAGAAAACCGCAGCGGTTTGCCGACCTCTCGCGCCTGCTCCCAGGCGGCTTGGGTATTGAGAAAGCTCAGGACGCTGCCTGGACTGAATGAGCGAGTCTCAGGGTCGACACCACCATTGACATATTCCACGCTGATCCAGTCGGACGACTCGACCCGGTACACCAACTGCACAGCAATCGGCGCATCGTTAAGAAAAATCACCGAGCCGATCAGCCATTCACGCAGCAACTCGATCACCTCGGCCATCCGCTCGGCACCCGTGGCGACAAAACCCCAGCGACGCAGGAACAAATCGCAGTAGATCGCAGCCAGTTCCTGGCTGGAAAATTCGCTCACCGACCGCACGACACCACCAGCCTCCTCCAACAAGCGCAATTCACGGCGCTGGTTGTAGCGAAACTTCTTCGACAACTCTTCCGGCGTACGCGCCATGGCTAACTGCTCGGGCTGAGGCTTTAGCCCGCTGAAACGCCCCTCATTGAGGGTCGACAAGTAACGGGCCCGGTGACGCAGCGGTGCTTGGGCGTCGACGGCGGCCGGCAGGATCAATTCGGCATTGCCCAGGTCGAAGAGGCCCTTCTTGCCTTGACGCTTGAGCACATCCTTGGACAACGCCAGGTCGCGCCCCCACGTGGCAATGCACGCCTTGAGTTCGTCGCCTTGCTCCCACGCCAGATAGCGCACGGGAATACCCGCCAGCGCGGCCAGGCGTTCGATGATCTGCGGATGGGTGGCGACACTGCCGCCGAAACGCTTCCACGCGGCGCTGTAGGCAGTCGCGTCGACAACGGACCAGCCACGCTCACGCCAGCCTTGAAATCGATTGAGCATCAAGCCCCCGCGGTCAGTTCAATTACGTGGGGCAACTGCCAGAAAGCCGTGTGTACTGCCTGATCCGAGAACTGTGCATGCAGACGCTCCAGCATCATTTCGGCGCACTGGCGCTTCTGCTGCGGGCCCATTGCAGCCAGATGGACCAGGCCCTGTGCCAGGTGCTCGGCATCACCGAAGGGAAATAATATGCCAACGCCTTCGACCACTTCCCGCGCACCGCCGCAAGCCGTGGCCAGCAACGGTACACCGGCAGCCATGGCTTCAAGCAGCACCATGCCGAAGGGCTCATGGTCGGAACTCAGGGCAAAGGCATCGAACGCACGGAAATACAGGCGCGCATTCGGCACCTGGCCGAGGAACAACACCCGATCGGCAATCCCCAATTCGCGAGCCTGGCTCTTGAGGTCTTGCTCCAGGCGCCCGCTGCCGAGGATCGCCAACTTGCTTTCAGCCGGCAACTGCGCCAATGCCAGGGCAAAGCCCTTGAGCAGCGTGGCCTGGTCTTTGTCCGGGTGCAGGCGACCGACGTTGCCGACCACCCACTCGTCGGGTGACAACCCCAGGGCGTCGCGCGCCTCATCCTTCGACACCTGCTGCGCCTGCAGGGCCTCGACATCGATGCGGTTATACAAAGTCTGAATACGTGCCGCCGGCCATTTCGGCAAACAACGACGGATGTCATCACGCACCGCGTCTGAAACTGCCAGCAGGCTCAGGCGTTTCTGGAAGATCGAGGCAAACAGGCGACGACCTCGACGCTGATAGTCACCAAAGGCGTGATGCACACCGATGACCTGCAACCCCGTGCCCAGCAGGGCGATGTAAATGGGTTTGGCGCGGTGGGCAATGCAGAAGCTGAAGTTGCGTGACGCGGCAATCTTGCGCATCTGGGCGATGGCCGACAGCTTCAGGCCACGGATGGCCTTGGAGCTGTATTCCATGAACAACACTTCATCACTGGCACAGGCTGCCGCCACGCCAGGGTCGGCGACCCCGGTGAGGAACACCGTGGTCACCTTGTAACCCGAGCCCGCGAACAGGCTGGCGTATTGCCGCGCGCAGTCCAGGAACGGCCCGTCGTAGCCGTGGCAAAACTGCAGGACCCGCCGATCAGCCGAGCGCGTCATAAGGGTCCACGCCGTCTTTGACGACCAGGATGTCTTCCATGATCAGGTACTGCAGGTCGGAGCCGAAGAACATGTTCAACGCATCGGTCGGCGAGCAGATCATCGCTTCGCCACGACGGTTGAGCGAGGTGTTCAGGGACACGCCGTTGCCGGTCAGTACTTCCAGCTCTTTCATCATGTCGTAGTAGCGCGGGTTGTATTCGCGCTTGAGCACCTGGGCACGGGAGGTGCCATCTTCATGGACCACTTCCGGCACGCGGGTTTTCCACTCTTCCGCCACTTCAAAGGTGAAGGTCATGAACGGCGCCGGGTGGTCGACCTTGATCATCTGCGGGGCCACAGTGTCGAGCATCGACGGGCAGAAAGGCCTCCAGCGCTCGCGGAACTTGATCTGGTGGTTGATGCGGTCAGCCACGCCGGTGGCGCTTGGGCAACCGATGATCGAACGGCCGCCCAACGCACGCGGACCGAATTCCATGCGGCCCTGGAACCAGGCTACCGGGTTGCCGTCGACCATGATCTTGGCGATGCGCTGAGGCATGTTCTCGATCTTGCGCCAGTTCGGCTTGCTCTCGTGCCTGGCGCACGCGGCGATCACGTCTTCGTTGCTGTAGGACGGGCCGAGGTAGACGTGTTCCATCTTCTCTACCGGTACACCACGAGCGTGCGACACATAGGCCGCCGCGCCAACCGCAGTGCCGGCATCGCCGGACGCCGGTTGCACGAATAGCTCTTTCACGTCGTCACGCGCGATGATCTTCTGGTTCAGCTTGACGTTCAGCGCACAGCCGCCGGCGAAGGCCAGCTTGCCGGTGTCCTTGAGGATGTCGCCCAGGTAATGGTCGATCATCTGCAGGGCCAGCTTCTCGAACAGCGCCTGCATGCTGGCGGCATAGTGGATGTACGGCTCGTCGGCGATGTCACCCTCGCGTTTCGGGCCCAGCCACTCGATCAGTTTCGGCGAGAAGTAGAAGCCCTTGCCCTTCTCTTTGTAACGGCGCAGGCCGATGACGTTGGCATAGTCGGTGTTGATCACCAACTCGCCATTCTCAAACGAGGCCAGGCGGGAGAAGTCATACTTGCTGGCATCGCCATACGGCGCCATGCCCATGACCTTGAACTCACCGTCGAGCATCTCGAAACCGAGGAACTCGGTGATTGCACCGTACAGGCCGCCCAGGGAGTCCGGATCGTAGAATTCCTTGATCTTGTGGATCTTGCCGTTTTCGCCGTAGCCGAAGAACGTGGTGGCGTATTCGCCCTTGCCGTCGATGCCCAGGATCGCGGTTTTTTCCTGGAAGCCCGAGCAGTGGTAGGCGCTGGAAGCGTGAGCCAGGTGGTGTTCAACCGGTTCGATCTTGATCTTCTTCGGATCGAAGCCCAGTTGCTCCAGGCACCAGACGATCTTGTTGCGATAGCGCTTGTAGCGACGGTTGCCCATCAGGATCGCGTCAAGGGCGCGGTCCGGGGCGTACCAGTAACGCTTGGCGTAGTGCCAGCGCGCCTCACCGAACAGGCTGATCGGGGCGAACGGGATCGCCACTACGTCAACGTCGGAAGGCTTGATGCCGGCCTGTTCCAGGCAGAACTTCGCCGACTCGTAAGGCATGCGGTTCTTTGCATGTTTGTCGCGTACGAAGCGCTCTTCTTCGGCGGCCGCGATCAGCTTGCCGTCGATATACAAGGCTGCGGAAGGATCATGGCTAAGGGCGCCGGACAGGCCAAGAATCGTCAATGCCACAGGGGTCTAGCCTCTTTTAGTCTGCATGCAGGCGGGTTGCGCCTGAAAAAAGTGTGCCTCCCACCTCGGCGGGAAACAGCTAAAGGGCGGGATTATAGCTTAAAAGCAGCACAAGACTGTTAGCGGCAAGAGGATCGGCGCGGCTTAACGGTAGACATAGAGGTAGCCGTACTCGACTTGCCGATACAGGGTGTAGGGCAGAACGACCGTGTCCAATGCACCCGACAAGGCGATATCAGCCAACACAAACGGTATGAGCACGCCCGTCGGGTCTGGCGCAGCGTGCAGCAGGCAGAAATCAAACGCCACGCCGCTGTAGATACGAGGAATGGCCGCACAATAGGTTTTTTGCTTGCGCAGCTCTCGGGTCGCTGCGACATCTTCACGCAGCACCGTATTGAGTGTGCCGCAGCCACTGATCGTCATTGAAACCAAACCGACTGCCAGCGCAGTTTTCACTTTCATGGCGAGCCCTCAGAGATGGTTCGCCACGCTAGCACCTGACTTGAGCGGGATTCAGCCCAGCCCCACCGCTACAACGCGTAGGATGCTTCCGAAATGCGCAAAACCTGCCAAACCACTAAACTCGCGCCCTTTTGCGCGTTTACACACAAAGCGCCTCGCATTTCGGCTGACTCATGAAAACCCTCGCCCGCATCACCTTGCTATTACCTGGCCTGTTCGCCATATGCGATACCGCCACGGCCGACGACGCCCTGATCCTCGACCCCAGCGTGGTCACCGGCTCGCGCAGCGCCAGCCCGACGTTCGACCTGCCGTACTCGGTGGACAGTATCAGCCGCGAGCAGATCAGCGACGGCCAACTGGGCATCAACGCCTCCGAAGCCCTGTCCCGCGTGCCGGGCCTGGTGGTGCAGAACCGTCAGAACTATGCGCAGGACCTGCAGATTTCTTCCCGCGGCTTCGGCGCACGCTCGGCATTTGGCGTGCGCGGCATCAAATTGATTGCCGACGGCATTCCCGCCAGCACCCCGGACGGCCAGGGCCAGGCGGCCACGTTCAACCTCGACACCGCCGAGCGCATTGAAGTGCTGCGCGGCCCGGCAGCCACGCTGTACGGCAGCAACGCCGGCGGGGTGATCCAGATGTTCTCGCGTGACGGCGAAGGCCCACCGCGCATCGGCGCCGAAACCCTGGTGGGTAGCGATGGCCTGAATAAAAACCACCTGAGCGCCGAAGGCGCGGCCAACGGTGCCGGCTTCGTGCTCGACGCCTCACGCATGGACACCGACGGCTACCGCGACCACAGCAGCGCCCGCCGCGACCAGACCTTCGCCAAGCTCAACGTCCAGCCAGATGACGACAGCAAACTGGCGCTGATCTACAGCAGCCTGGAGCAGAACAATACGCAGGATCCGCTGGGCCAGACATGGCAAGCCTACAAGGCCGACCCGCGCTCGGTGAGCACCAGTGCGTTGACATACAACACGCGCAAAAGTATCGACCACCAACAGTTGGGGCTCAATTATGAGCGCTACTTCGGCGATGCCACCTTGCAGGTGAATGCGTACACGGGCCGCCGCAGCGTGATTCAATATTTATCGATTCCAGGTGGCACACCACCCGACAAGCGCGGCGGCGTGGTGGACTTCGAGCGTAAATTCTACGGCGGCTCCCTGCGCTGGCTGCAACCCATCACCAGCGCACCTGGCGACCTCACGCTGATCACCGGCCTCGACTACGACCGCAGTCAGGATGATCGCCAGGGCTATTCCAATACGCTCGACGGCGTGCATGGCGTCAAAGGCGCCCTGGGCCGCGATGAAATCGACACCGCCACCAGCCTCGACCCGTTCGTGCAAGCCAACTGGCTGCTGGGCGACTGGACGCTGCAAGCCGGCATGCGCCACAGCACCATGAAGATGAACGTCGACGATCACTTCCAGAGCGACGGTAACGACAGCGGCAACAAGACCTACCAGAAGAACACGCCGTCGGTGAGCGTCATGTACTCCTTTACGCCGGACCTGCATGGCTATGTGAGTGCGGGCAAAGGCTTCGAAACACCGACCCAGGCCGAATCGGCCTATTCCGGCACCTCGAACGGCTTTAACTTCGCGCTCAAGCCGTCAGTCAGCACCCAGTATGAAATGGGGCTCAAAGCCCGCCTCGGGCAGGACACGCGACTCAACGCAGCCGTGTTCCAGATCACCACCGAAGACGAGCTGGTGGTGCAACAATCCAGCGGTGGCCGCACCACCTATCAGAACGCCGGCCGCACTCTGCGCCGAGGCTTTGAATTGGGTATCGAAAGCCAACTGACGGAACAGTGGAGCACCCAACTTGCCTACACCCGCCTGCAAGCCACCTATGACAGCGATTTTGTTGGCGGTGGCAAACCCGTGGACAAGGGCAACTACCTGCCAGGCGTACCACAAACTACCCTGTTCGCCGAGCTGAACTGGAAGCCCCGCGACTGGGTCAGTAGCGCTATCGAAGGCATGTACCGCAGCAAGGTCTACGTAGAAGACACCAACCAGCAACACGCGGCGCCGGGCTACAGCGTCTTCAACTGGCGTGCACGGTTCGAGCAGAAGGTGGAACACTGGACCTTTCACCAGACGTTGCGCCTGGATAACTTGCTGGATCGCCAGTATGTCGGCTCGGTCATTGTCGGTGACGGCAACGGCCGCTATTACGAAGCGGCCCCCGGGCGATCGTGGTATGCGGGCGCAGGGGCTGAGTACCAGTTCTAGATTCACCCCAAATCAACCTGTGGGAGGGGGCTTGCTCCCGATGGACTGCGTAGCAGGCCCATTTTTGAGGCCGCCGCACGGCCTATCGGGAGCAAGCCCCCTCCCACAGATCAACCATCGTCCGTTCTATCGCTTAACTGATCAGGCATTAGGTCTCGCCCGAATCAGACCTGCTTGGGCAAACGCTGGTCAATCAACTTGTAGAGCGCACTGTCCGACGGCCAATTACGCATAAACCGCGCACGATCCCTGGCAAACGCCGGGGCAAAGCTGGCGACTGAGCGGTGCTGGCACATGGCATCCAGATCGATCATTGCCCAGCGGCCTTCGTTCCAGAACAGGTTGTGCCCTTTGAAGTCGCCATGGCTGATGCGCTCGCGGATCAGTTCGGCGAACAACTGGTCCAGGGCCAACAGTTCGTTCTCAGGCGCATCGCCGTGTTCAACGTAGGGCGCGAAGCGCTCGATGATGTCCGGTCCCGGCAAGAACTCGGTCACCAGGTAAGCCCGGCCGCGCAGCCAGAGAAAACGCTTCTCCAGTACAGCCAGCGGCTTGGGTGTAGCGATCCCCAGGAACGCCAGGCGGTTGCCTTCGCGCCAGGAGTGCCAGGCGCGGCTGGGGCGCCAGAAGCGCTTGAGCCAATGCACAAAACCTTTGATGTTGTATCGCTTGATCACCAACGGCCTATCAGCGACCTCTACCTTGGCGACAGTCGCCGCGCCACCGGTTTTATAGAGATGGCCCTGATCGAGCAACACGTCAGCCCGCTCCAGCACCGAGAGCATCGCGGGTTCTTCCTCACGACGAATGGCGCGCAAGGCAAAAGCCCCCCTTACGACGCTGAACAGCGTGCATTCACGGCCGACCTTGTTCAAAAAGTCCCGCAGGCGCCAGGCACTGACCTTGCGCACCTGTTTTTCCAGGGCTTCCAGCGGCAAGGCATGTTCGCCGTTGCCCAGCAGGTAATACACCAGCAGCTCCTCGGTGAACGGCTCAAGGTGTTTGGGTAGCTGGGCGAAGAACACACCGAGGTTTTCCAGCACCCGGCTGCGCGACAGCGGCTTGCCCGCTTCTTCGACACGAATCCCGGCACCATCGATCAGGTACAGCTTGCCATCCTGGCGCAACAGGTTGTCCAGATGCAGGTCTTCCTGCCACAGGCCTTTGGCATGCATCTGGGCAATCGCGCCCAGGGCTTCGGCGAGTACGGCAGTTTGTTCATCGGCCAGCGGCGGCAAACCTTCGACCGCCTGCCAGGCATCGGCGAGGCTTTGCGCACCTTCGATGAACTCGAACAGCAGCCAGCCGCCCTCGCCGTCCTTCAAACCATCAGCCAGCAACAACGGCGTGGTCAGGTCGTGCTCGGCAAGCAGGCGCACACCCGAGAGTTCACGCTGAAAATGCCGTGCCGCCTTGCTGCCCACCAACAACTTGGCCAACACCGGGCGGCCACGCCACACCGCGGCACCGACGTAACGCTCACCCGGCAATACCCGCAACAGGCTCAACAGTTGCAGTTGGCCAGGGCCCGCCGCATCCGCAAGCTCAATGGTCAGGGGCAGGTCGGGAGTACGGCCGGCCATTTTCAGCTCGGACAAACGCATCAACGGTTTTCCTTTTGGCTGCGGCGGGCGGTCAATTTCTGCAGCCATGTAGAGACCAGCGCACTGTCTTGCGGCTCGCCGAGATAGGCGGCCAGCAATTGGCGTACCTGGTCGTCCGACCATTGCGGCGCGCGTCGCAACAACGGCTCCAGATCCTTGACGCGGTCACGCCAACCGAACAACAGCGGCCGGGTTTTCTCCAGGTCAATCAGCTGCGCGGCGTAGCCTTCATCACTGGCCCGCAGGAAAATATGCTTGGGGTAAAAACAACCATGCACCTGGCCTGCGCGATGCAGGCGCCGTGCAAGCTGACCGCACGCCAGCAGGATCGCGGCACGCTGAGCATCGCTCAATTGCGACCATTGCTCCAGCAATGTGTCCAGGTCGCTCCAGCCGTCCAATGCACGGGTCAGCAAGATGGCACGGCGCTCGCCCTGCACCTTGCGCTCGCCAAAAAACGCAGCCTGCAATGCAGGAATACCCAGCTGCCGGTAGCGGCTGATATTGCGGAATTCGCGGGCGAAGCTAGGCTCGCCGAACGGGCTATGCAAGGTACGCGTCAGATAGTTGCTTTGGCGTTTGAGGTAATAACCCTGCCCCTCCAGTTCCAGACGGAATACGCTGCTCCACCCACCACGGCTGGTGTTCGGTTCGTCGACCGCGTCCAATTGCTTGGTCCACAATGCCTCGAAGGTTGCAAGGCCATTGCGCTCAAGCAGGGCTCGGTCTTCGGCCGCCAGAAAGTCACTCATTCGCGTCCCTCGAAAAACTTCACCACATGGCGAATTCGCTGTTTGTCCGACGCCGTCAGGTGCGTACGTTGGCGGTATTGCATGTAGAACCGCAGGCGCTGGGTGGCCGACAAATGATATTTGGCAACCTTGTCCAGGCATGCCAGGTCTTTGGTAATGCGGTACTTGAGCCAGAAGCCGCGCCAGAAATCACCGTTGGGGCAGTCGATCAGGTACAGCGTCTGCTGGTCGTCGATCAACAGGTTGCGCCACTTCAAATCGTTATGGGTAAAACGGTGCTCGTGCATGGTACGGGTATATTCGGCGAGCTGGCGGCTGACCACATCCACCCATTTGCGGTTCTTGAGACGCGCATCGTTGCGGTCGGCCAGCACCGACAGGTCTTCGGTCTTGGGCAGCTCGCGGGTGATCATCGCACCACGGTCGTAGGCCAGGCCATTGCGCTCCAACCCCCAAGCCACCACATCCGCAGTGGGAATGCCCCACTTGTTGAAGCGCTTGAGGTTCTGCCATTCGGACTTGACCCGCGGCTTGCCCAGATAGCGCCGCAGGCCCTTGCCGGCGCCGGTGTAGCGCTTGACGTAGTAATTGACCCCGCCCCGCTCCACCCGGATCACTTCCGACAATGGGTCGCGGGTCAGTTGCTGGCCTTGCAGGGCGAAAACCGCTTCAAGGCTACCGAAGTCATCTTTCAGGGCCGCGTAGGCAGGTTCCAGGTTCCAACCCGCCATCAGATTGCATCCCCCAAACGTTGCTTGCGCGCATATAGCTTGTCGGCCTTGCGCTGCAGCAGGCTCAAGGATGCCGCTTGTTCGGCCAGGATCTGACGCAGCGGCTGACGGAAGTACCCCTTCAGGAAGCGCAGCTTATCGCGACGGGTAAGACCTATATCCAGCGCCGAGTAGTACAACGCAGACAGATCTTTATCACGCCAGCGCAACGGCAATTGAGCGCGCAATTGGGCACGGTGCAGGTCGATCACCGAGAGCTTGATATTGCGTGCGTCAATCGGTTGCGAGGTGTCCAGCAGGAAGTGGCACAGGTAGCAGTCGCGGTGATTGACGCCACCCCGGTGCATGTCTCCGACCATGCGCGCCAATTCGGCCGTGAGGGCGTGGCGTAACGCGGGCGCAGGGGGTTCAGCGGCCCAGTTCACGGTAACGTCTTCGAGACTGAGAGTCGGCGCCAGCTCTTCGGTGATGATGAACGAGTGCTGGTCTGCCGGATTACTGCCTTTTTCGCCGAAGGCTACGCCGGTCATGGTCGGCACGCCGAGTTCCTGCAAGCGATGAATCGCCGCCCACTCAAGGCCGGCGCCCAGCACCGGCAACTTGGCGGTAATCAGGTTCTTGAAGATTTCGCCCCAGCCAATGCCACGGTGGATCTTCACGAAATACGGACGGCCACCCACCTCGGTGCGCAAAGTACGACGTGCCGCCAGTTCGCGAAACACTTCGCCTTGCAGTTTCTCGACTTCGGCAAAGGCATCAAGCCCAGCCCATAAAGTCTTGAAGGGTTCGGCAAGGATCAACTTCATCGTTTGGGCTCCGCCAGAATCACATCCGCAGCGTGTTGCGGCATGCTGTAGAGGTCGGCCGTCTCGGCAAAGGCCAACCCATTGCGGCTCCAGGCCGCGCGCTGTGCAGTGTCGGTGAGCATGTGCGTCAGGTAATGGTTGAGCTGGTTCTGCTCGAACGGCTCATCCAGTACCAGGCCACTGTCGGCTTCAGCAATGTAGTGGGCATAACCACACACGGCCGAGACCAGCACCGGCAAACCCGCCACCAAGGCTTCGAGCAACACCGTACCGGTATTTTCGTTGTACGCCGGATGAATCAACAGGTCGGCGCCCAGCAGGAAACGCGGGATATCGCTGCGGCCTTTGAGGAACTGCACGTTATCCCCCAGCCCCAACGCCGCGCTTTGCAGTTGGAATACTTTGGGGTCGTCCTGGCCGATTACAAATAACCGGACGCGTTTTTTCAGCTCGGGCGACAACGCGGCCACAGCCTTGAGGCTGCGATCGACACCTTTGGTCTTGAAACCCGAGCCGATTTGCACCAGCAGCAAATCGTCGTCACCCAAGTTGAATTCCTTGCGGAAACCCTCGCGAATCTCGGCGGCATTCGGCGGCGCACGGCGGTCCTGGGCAATGCCTGGCGGCAGCAGATGGAAGCGTTCAAGCGGCGTATCGTAATGCTTGATGAACAACGGCTGCTGCACTTCGGAAATCATCAGGACTTCGGTCTTGGCCTCCCTGGCGAACACCGCACGCTCGTACTCGGCAAAGTGCTTGTAGCGACCGAAATAGCGGTACAACGAGTGACGCAGGTTTTGCGCCTTGTCTTCAAAACAGCCATCGGCGGCATAGTAAACATCCAGGCCGGGCATTTTATTGAAGCCGATCAAACGGTCCACCGGGCGCTTGGCCAGGTCCGCTGCCATCCAGGCGCTGAGTTTCTCGTTGCGACGATGGTTGAAGAACGCCTTGACCGGCGCCACCAGCACTTCAAAACCCGGCGGGATATCTCCTTCCCAGATCAACGTGTACACGCGAATCTGATGACCACGCTGCTGGCACTCCAGGGCGATACGCATGAAGTCGCGTTGCAAGCCGCCAAAGGGAAAGTATTTGTAGAGCACAAAAGCCAGTTGCATCAGTGCAGGTCCTCGGCCAGTAACAGCGTGGTCAGTCGGCTTGCCACACGCTCGGGATTCAGGCGCGTAAAGCACAATGGCGATTCACGCCGGATGTCGAACCGACGCAAGTCGTCGGCCGTGGGCTGATAGGTGCATTGCTTTTGCAGGCAGGGTGCACATGGGAAGTCACTGGCCATGTGGATCTGGCCTTTGCCATAGGCACCGGTGAGGCCGGGGTTGGTGGGGCCGAACAGTGAAAGGGTCGGCACGTCCAGCGCTGCAGCCAAGTGACCAAGGCCCGTGTCCACCGCCACGCAGGCGCGGGCACCGGCCAACACACGGGCGACGCCGGCGAGGTTCAGTTTGGGCAGTACTTCGGCGTTGGGCAGCCCCTGGGCCAGGCGTTCGGCCCGGGCCTTTTCGGCAGCATTGCCCCACGGCAGCTTCACGTCCATGCCCAGGCGGCCCATCCGCTCAGCCAGCTCGCGCCAATAGGCCTCGGGCCAATGCTTGGTATCCCAGGTGGTGCCGTGCAGCAACAGTACAAAGGGCTTTTGCGGCGGCAGGCCAAGCAACTTGTCGACGTTCAGGCCGTAATCGCCCAGGGCCTTGGGCAGGTCATAGCCCAACGCCACGGCGAACAGCTGGCGCAAGCGCTCCACCGCATGTTGCCCACGGGCCACGGCCAGGCGCCGGGAATAAAAGCGCGCCGCGATGGGTTCACGTGCTGAGTTCTTATCGAAACCGGCTACCGGCGCACGCACGTAGCGCGTCAGCCAGGCGCTTTTGAGCAGGCCCTGGGCGTCGATCACCAGGTCGTACCTGGTTGACTGGATGCGTTGCTTGAAGCGTCGCCACTCACCGCTCTTGAAGGTCTGCCAGAGGTTCTTGCGCCAGCGACGAATCGCCACCGGGATCACTTTGTCCACCGCCGGATGCCAAGTGGGGATTTCGGCAAAGCCTTCTTCCACCACCCAATCGAAGCGGATACCGGGAATGGCCCGCGCCGCATCGGTCAGTGCCGGCAACGCATGGATCACGTCGCCCAGGGATGAGGTCTTGATTACCAATACGCGCAAACTAACGGACCTCGACCACTGAGCCCTGCAACCGCTGCAAAGCCTCGTTGACCGGCTGCGGCAGCAATTGGCGCAGGCAGTTGTAGTGGCCGAACCGGCAGGTGCGGTCAAAACACGGGCTGCAGTCCAGACCCAGGCGCACCACTTCGACCTGGTCGGCCAACGGCGGTGTGAAACCGGGTGAGGTGGAACCGTAAACGGCCACCAGCGGGCGGTTCAGCGCGGCCGCTACGTGCATCAGGCCCGAGTCATTGGACACCACCGAATCCGCGCAGGACAGCAGGTCGATCGCCTCGGCCAGCGAGGTATCGCCACTGAGGTTCACCGCTTCTTCGCGCAGGCCGGGGATCAGGCGCTGACGGATGTCTTCGCCTACCGAGTGATCGTTTTTCGATCCGAAGAGCCACACCTGCCAACCCTCGCGGATCTTGGTCTCGGCGACTTTGGCGTAATGCTCCGACGGCCAGCGCTTGGACTCGCCAAACTCGGCACCCGGGCACAGCGCCAACACCGGGCGGTCCAGGGTCAGGCCGAACTTGGCCAGTGCCGCGTCGCGGGTCAGCGGGTCGATCTGCAGGCTGGGGCGCGGGTAAGGCTTGGGCAACTCGGCACCCGGCTCGTAAGCCAGGGCCATGAACCGCTCGATCATCAGCGGGTAGCGCGCCTTGTCGAGGGTGCGCACGTCGTTGAGCAACACATAACGGAACTCGCCGCGCCAGCCGGTACGCTTGGGGATGCCGGCAAAATACGGCACCAGCGCCGACTTCAGCGAGTTGGGCAGCAGGATGGCCTGGTCGTACTGGCCGGCCAGGGATTTGCCGATGCGCCGACGGGTCGCCAGTTCAAGGGCGCCGTGGCCGAGCGGGAAGCTCAAGGCCTTGCGCACCTCGGGCATGCGCTCGAGGATCGGCCGGCTCCACTCGGGGGCGAGCACGTCGATTTGGCAGTCGGGATGACGCTGTTTCAGGCACTGGAACAGTGTCTGCGCCATCACCATGTCACCGACCCAACTGGGCCCAACGATCAGAATATTCATGTAGTTTCCACAAACGATGCGGGGAGGCTTATGCCTCCCCGCCCTAATAGTGTTTCAGCTCAACCCCAGCTCCTGCCAGATTCGCATCACCTGCCGCCGTTCGTCGGCGAACTGATCCCCTGCGACCGTGCCGGACTCGTTTTGCAGAGCCTGGCGATGCGCAGCGGAACGGTAGGCCTTATACACCTCGCGCAGCAGGTGGGCATCGGCGGCGGGCATCAGCCCTACCTGCTCCAAGCCTTCCAGAATGCGGATATTGTCGGTATAGCGCAGCAACGATGGATGTTGCGCAGACCACGCCAAAGCCGCGTATTGCACCATAAATTCAATATCGACGATACCTCCGGCGTCCTGCTTGAGATCGAACACCGCCGTCGCCTCGAACGCATTGGCGCCGGTGCCGGCCGCCGTGGTCTTGGTGCCCAGGTTATCGCGCATCTTGGCGCGCATCTCGCTGACCTCCTGGCGCAGCTTGACCGGGTCCCGCTCACGGCCAAGCACACGGGCCCTCACCTGCTCGAAGGCCTGCCCGACGTCCTGGCTGCCCACCAACACCCGGGCGCGGATCAGGGCCTGATGCTCCCAGGTCCAGGCTTCATTTTGTTGATAGCGATCAAACGCGCCCAGTGAACTGACCAATAACCCGGAGGCGCCGGAAGGTCGCAGGCGCATATCCACCTCATACAGCTGGCCCGAGTTGGTCTGGGTGGTCAGCAGGTGAATGATCCGCTGGCCCAGGCGCGTGAAGAACTGCGCCCCGTCGATCGGTTTGGCCCCATCGGTTTCCGCCTGCGGGTCACCATCATGGATAAAGACCAGGTCCAGGTCCGAACCATGCCCCAGTTCGATCCCGCCGACTTTGCCATAACCGACAATGATGAACCCAGGATCGCACAAGGTGCCGTCCACGCGCTGCGGCGAACCATGGCGGGCCACGGTCTGGCGCCAGGCCAGGGCCAAGACTTGTTCGAGGATGGCTTCGGCAAGCCAGGTGAGGTAATCGCTGACCTTCATCAACGGCAAGCTGCCGGCGATCTCCGAAGCGGCCACGCGCAGGCGGTGAGCCAGCTTGAAATGGCGTAGCGCCTCCATCTGCTGCTCAAGGTCGTCCTCGGGGATGCGCGTCAGGCGCTCGCGCAACTCGGCCGCCAGCTCCGGTGCCAAAGGCGGTTTGAACAGGCGACCTTCGTTGAGCAACTCGTCGAGCAGCAACGGAAACCGCGTGATCTGCTCGGCGATCCAGGGACTGGCGGCGCACAACGTCAGCAAACGGCGCAGCGCATCGGGGTTCTCGGTCAGCAGCACCAGGTAAGCGGAGCGCCGCGCGACGGCCTCCACCAGCGGCAGTACGCGCTCCAAGACCAGGTCGGGGTTGGCGTGTTCCACCGCCTGGGCCAGCAGGCGCGGGATAAACGCATCCAGCCGCTCACGCCCCAGGCGCTGCATCGCGCGCAATTGCGGGCTGCCTCGCAGGCTGGCCAGGGCCCTGAGGGCCTTGGGCGCGTCGCTGAAGCCGCCCTCGGCCAACTGGCGGCACGCCGCGTCTTCATCCTGGGACTCTTCCCACAGCGGCAACCACTCACCGCCCACCATCAGCTCGCTTTCGTCGCCTTCCTCTTCATCCGGGTCAGCAATCACTTGGCGAAAATGCCAATCCACCCGACCGCGCCAATACATCAAGCGCTCATGAAAAGCCGCCCAATCGGCAAAGCCCAACATAAAGGCAATACGTGCCTGATCCTGCGGGTTGTCCGGAAGCATCTGGGTCTGCCGGTCGGCGATGGCCTGGATGGCATGTTCGGTGTAGCGCAGGAATTCATAGCCTTCGCGCAACTCGGCAATCACCGCCGGCGGCAGGTAGGCCTGGCCTTCCAGAGTGCCCAACACCTTGAGCAGCGGGCGCTGTTGCAGGCTGAGGTCACGACCACCGTGAATCAGCTGGAACGCCTGGGCGATAAACTCGACCTCACGGATCCCCCCCGAGCCCAGCTTGATATTGTCGGCCATGCCTTTGCGCCGCACTTCCTGCTGGATCAACTGCTTCATGGTGCGCAGCGCTTCGATGGCGGAAAAATCCAGATAACGGCGGTAGACGAACGGTCGCAGCATATCGAGCAGTTGCGCGCCGGCCACCTGATCGCCCGCCACGACGCGTGCCTTGATCATGGCGTAGCGTTCCCAGTCGCGCCCCTGATCCTGGTAGTACTGCTCCAGCGCGTTGAAGCTGAGCACCAAGGCACCCGCTGAACCATAGGGGCGCAGGCGCATGTCGACACGGAACACAAAACCGTCGACGGTCATCGGGTCCAGGGCCTTGATCAGTTTTTGACCAAGACGAATAAAGAACTCCTGATTATCCAGGGCGCGCTTCACGCCCACCGTCTCGCCGCCTTCGGGATAGGCGAAGATCAGGTCGATATCGGATGACAGGTTCAGTTCCACCGCACCGAGCTTGCCCATGCCGAGGATGACCATGTGCTGCGGTTCGCCGCTACGCCGGCCGGTCGGCGTGCCGAATTGCACGCAATGGCGCTGATACAGCCACTGGTACGCTTGGTCGATACAGGCGTCCGCCATGTCGGAGAGGTCACGGCAGGTTTGCACCAAGTCCGCCTGTCGAGTCAGGTCGCGCCAGATAATCCGCACCTGCTGACGGGTACGCTGACGACGCAATACACGCCCCAGCTCGTCTTCTGTTTCAGCCTGTTGCACCGCGCCGGCCACCTGCCCGCACAGTTCGCCTGGTGCAAAGCCGCGATCCAGCTCGCCCCAGGCCACCAGCTCCAGCAACATCAAAGGGTCACGAAGACTCTGTTCAATGACAAAATCACTGGCGGCGCATACCCGGGCGAAGTCGGCCCACCGTTGCGGCGTCCACGCAGAAAGGCCATGATCGTCATCCAGCGCGGCCACCGCGTCACGAAATGACTGCTCGGCCCGCTGGGCAAAAGGCAAGAGAATGGCCGGCAGTTCGGCCAGCGTTGGAAGGCTCATGGTCTATCCTTGATCGGCGCGGGAATGGCTTGTAGCTGTGAACGCAGGAACCACGCTCGGTGAAGGACTGTCGAACAAAGGTTAGAAATAGCTGAAATTAATTTCATTTTGGCAGCCAACATCAAACATTCACCTTTTCTTGTTCGCAAAAGATCAACAATAACGATTATGCTCACCAGCCAGACCGAGCCATACGCTCAGTCTTGTGTAGTTTTACTACTCGTATATACATTCGAAAGGCTGAAATGGCTGACGATTTGTAGTAAAACTACAGGACGCCGAAGCAACCTTCGGCCATCCAAGAATTTATGTCGTCTGCCCACAAGGCCAGTCGCAAACTCAGGCAACCGATTCTGGTAGCCTTTCCGCCCTGGAGCAAGCCATGCAAGACCTCGATCCCGTCGAAACCCAGGAATGGCTGGACGCCCTGGAATCGGTTCTCGACAAAGAAGGCGAAGACCGTGCTCACTACCTGATGACCCGTATGGGCGAACTCGCGACCCGCAGCGGCTCGCAACTGCCCTACGCCATCACCACGCCATACCGCAACACCATCCCCGTTACCCACGAAGCACGCATGCCTGGCGACCTGTTCATGGAACGCCGCATTCGCTCGCTGGTACGTTGGAACGCCATGGCGATGGTAATGCGCACGAACTTGAAAGATTCGGACCTGGGCGGTCACATCTCCAGCTTCGCTTCCAGTGCGACCCTGTATGACATCGGCTTCAACTACTTCTTCCAGGCCCCGACCGACGAGCACGGCGGCGACCTGATCTACTTCCAGGGCCACACCTCCCCAGGCGTCTACGCCCGTGCGTTCATGGAAGGCCGCATCACCGAAGAACACATGAACAACTTCCGCCAGGAAGTGGACGGTAACGGCCTGTCGTCGTACCCGCACCCATGGCTGATGCCTGATTTCTGGCAGTTCCCGACGGTATCCATGGGCCTGGGCCCGATCCAGGCGATCTACCAGGCACGTTTCATGAAGTACCTGGAAGCCCGTGGCTTCATCCCTGAAGGCAAGCAGAAAGTCTGGTGCTTCCTGGGTGACGGCGAGTGTGACGAGCCGGAATCCCTGGGTGCGATCTCGCTGGCCGGCCGCGAGAAGCTGGACAACCTGATCTTCGTCATCAACTGCAACCTGCAGCGCCTCGACGGCCCGGTTCGCGGCAACGGCAAGATCATCCAGGAACTCGAAGGCGTGTTCCGCGGTGCTCAATGGAACGTGACCAAGGTCATCTGGGGCCGTTTCTGGGACCCGCTGCTGGCCAAGGACGTCGACGGTATCCTGCAGCGTCGCATGGACGAAGTCATCGACGGCGAGTACCAGAACTACAAAGCCAAAGACGGCGCGTTCGTGCGTGAACACTTCTTCAACACGCCTGAACTCAAGGCGATGGTTGCCGACCTGTCCGACGACGAGATCTGGAAACTCAACCGTGGCGGCCACGACCCGTACAAGGTCTACGCGGCGTACCACGAAGCGGTCAACCACAAAGAACAACCGACCGTCATCCTGGCCAAGACCATCAAGGGTTATGGCACCGGTGCCGGCGAAGCGAAAAACACCGCGCACAACACCAAGAAAGTCGATGTCGACAGCCTGAAGCTGTTCCGCGACCGCTTCGACATTCCAGTAAAAGACGAAGAGCTGGAAAACCTGCCGTTCTTCAAGCCGGAGCCGAACAGCGCCGAAGCCCGTTACCTGAGCGAGCGCCGCGCCGCATTGGGTGGTTTCGTGCCACAGCGCCGCGCCAACAGCTTCAGCGTACCGACGCCAGACCTCAGCACCCTCAAGGCTATCCTTGACGGTTCGGGCGACCGTGAAATCTCCACCACCATGGCCTTCGTGCGTATTCTGGCGCAGCTGGTCAAGGACAAGGACATCGGCCCGCGCATCGTCCCGATCATTCCGGACGAAGCCCGTACCTTCGGTATGGAAGGCATGTTCCGTCAGTTGGGCATCTACTCCTCCGTCGGCCAGCTCTACGAGCCAGTCGATAAAGACCAGGTGATGTTCTACAAGGAAGACAAGAAGGGCCAGATCCTCGAAGAAGGCATCAACGAAGCGGGCGCCATGAGCTCCTTCATCGCTGCCGGTACTTCGTACTCCAGCCACAACCAACCAATGCTGCCGTTCTACATCTTCTACTCGATGTTCGGCTTCCAGCGTATCGGCGACCTGGCCTGGGCGGCCGGCGACAGCCGTACCCGTGGTTTCCTGATCGGCGGCACTGCCGGCCGGACCACGCTGAACGGCGAAGGCCTGCAACACGAAGACGGTCACAGCCACATCCTGGCTGCCACCATCCCGAACTGCCGCACCTTTGATCCAACCTACGGCTATGAGCTGGCGGTGATCATCCAGGACGGCATGAAGAAGATGACCGAAGAGCAGCAGGACGTTTTCTACTACATCACCGTGATGAACGAGTCCTACCAGCAGCCAGCCATGCCGGCCGGCGTGGAGGAAGGCATCATCAAGGGCATGTACCTGCTCGAAGAAGATACCAAGGAAGCAGCGCACCACGTACAACTGATGGGCTCCGGCACCATCCTGCGTGAAGTGCGTGAAGCGGCGAAGATTCTGCGTGAAGAGTTCAACGTCGGCGCCGACGTGTGGAGCGTTACCAGCTTCAACGAACTGCGTCGAGATGGCCTGGCCGTAGAACGTCACAACCGCCTGCACCCTGGCCAGAAGCCACAGCGCACCTTCGTTGAAGAGTGCCTGACCGGCCGTAAAGGCCCGGTGATCGCTTCGACCGACTACATGAAACTGTACGCTGAACAAATTCGCCAATGGGTCCCGTCCAAGGAATTCAAAGTCCTGGGCACCGACGGTTTCGGCCGCAGTGACAGCCGCAAGAAGCTGCGTCACTTCTTCGAAGTCGACCGTCACTTCGTGGTGTTGGCAGCCCTGGAAGCCTTGGCTGACCGTGGTGAGATCGAACCCAAGGTAGTGGCTGACGCTATCGTCAAGTTCGGGATCAACCCGGAAAAACGCAACCCACTGGACTGCTGAGGAGATTTTTTGTGAGCGAACTCATTCGCGTACCTGACATCGGCAGCGGTGAAGGTGAAGTAATCGAGCTGTTTGTGAAGGTCGGCGACAAGGTTGAAGCCGACCAGAGCATCCTGACCCTGGAATCGGACAAGGCGAGCATGGAAATCCCTGCTCCCAAGGCCGGCGTGGTCAAGAGCCTGAAAGTGAAGCTGGGCGACCGCCTGAAAGAAGGCGACGAACTGCTGGAGCTGGAAATCGAAGGTGCCGCTGATGCGGCCCCGGCGGCGGCTCCTGCTGCCGCTGCCGCGCCAGCGCCTGCTGCTGAAAAACCTGCTGTCGAGGCCGCCCCGGCCCCGGCTGCTGCACCCGCCGCCGCCAGCGTCCAGGACATTCATGTGCCGGACATCGGCTCGTCGGGCAAGGCCAAGATCATCGAGCTGCTGGTCAAGGTCGGCGATACCGTCGAAGCCGACCAGTCGCTGATCACCCTGGAGTCCGACAAGGCCTCCATGGAAATCCCTTCGCCGGCTGCCGGCGTCGTGGAAAGCATCGCGGTCAAGCTGGAAGACGAAGTCGGCACCGGTGACTTCATCCTCAAGCTGAAAGTACAAGGCGCGGCGCCTGCTGCCGCACCAGCACCGGCTGCCGCTCCGGCCGCCAAGGCTGAAGCGGCTCCGGCCGCCGCCGCCCCTGCGCCTGCGGCAAAAGCCGAGGCCGCTGCGGCCCCTGCTGCTGTCGCACCCGCGCCAAGCGGTGCCAAGGTTCATGCTGGCCCTGCGGTACGTCAGCTGGCTCGTGAGTTCGGCGTTGAGCTGAGTGCTGTGTCGGCCAGCGGCCCTCACGGCCGTGTGCTGAAGGAAGACGTGCAGGCTTACGTCAAAGCCATGATGCAAAAAGCCAAGGAAGCTCCGGCCGCAGGCGGCGCTACCGGTGGTTCGGGCATTCCGCCGATCCGCACCGTGGACTTCAGCCGCTTCGGCGAAATCGAAGAAGTGCCGATGACCCGCCTGATGCAGATCGGCGCGGCAGGTCTGCACGCCAGCTGGCTGAACATTCCGCACGTGACTCAGTTCGACCAGGCCGATATCACCGACCTGGAAGCTTTCCGCGTTGCGCAGAAAGCCGTGGCCGAAAAAGCCGGCGTGAAACTGACCGTGCTGCCGCTGCTGCTCAAGGCTTGCGCGCACCTGCTCAAGGAACTGCCGGACTTCAACAGTTCGCTGGCCCCGAGCGGTAAAGCGATCATCCGCAAGAAATACGTACACATTGGCTTTGCCGTCGATACTCCGGATGGCCTGCTGGTACCGGTCATCAAGAACGTCGACCAGAAGAGCCTGCTGCAGCTTGCTGCTGAAGCGGCTGCGCTGGCGGCCAAGGCCCGCGACAAGAAGCTCACCCCAGACGATATGCAAGGTGCGTGCTTCACCATCTCCAGCCTCGGTCACATTGGCGGCACTGGCTTCACGCCAATCGTCAACGCGCCGGAAGTGGCGATCCTGGGCGTGTCCAAGGCGACTATCCAGCCTGTGTGGGACGGTAAAGCGTTCCAGCCGAAGCTGATGCTGCCTCTGTCGTTGTCCTACGATCACCGCGTGATCAACGGCGCCGCGGCTGCACGCTTCACTCAGCGCCTGAGCCAGTTGCTGAACGACATCCGCACCATCCTGCTGTAAGCCTCACGGGCCTCCCTGTTACCAGGGAGGCCTGGCTGCACCGATTTCCGAGCGCCACGCTCGTACCTCAACCCCGCCACTTGGCGGGGCTTTTTTTGGGCTCTTGTTGCACAGCCAGAACAGGTTTGTACACCTTCTATCAGCCCGATTGCAGAAATCCCCCGTGCGGCCGATAACAGCCATATAGCACTTAGCCTTCATCCTCTCTTGTCAGTGCGTGCTGCATGATGCAACCTTGCCGCAGGCGACAGTAAAGAGGGCGTGAGCCCGGTGTAGTGCGCATTTTCCCAAGCGAGTTTCCCCCATGAAAAGCCAACCCGATGTCGCCCGAATGGCGGCCGAGGTAGTGACGCAATTACCGGTGCCTTCGCGCCTCGGCATGCTGCGTTTCGAGCGGCTTAATGAGGCAAGCTGGGCCATGCTTTACCTCGACCCCAATTGCGAACGCCAATTCGGCCTGCCGGCGGTCGAGTTGTGCGCCCTGCTCGGCACCCCCTACGCCAGCCTGATGGAACCCCAGGCGCGCTATCAGTTGCACGATGCGATCCAGCAGCAACTGAGCCAGAGCCCCCATTACCTGGTGCGCTACACCTTGCACACCCACGATGGGCCGCTGAGCCTGCTGGAAATGGGCGAGGCCTACAAGCAACACAATCGTCACTTGCTGCGTGGCTACCTGATGGTGGTCGACGGCCTGTTCAGTGAAGTACCGACTTTTGCCCCGACTGCCGACCTGGAAAACCAGAACAGCCGCCTGCAAATCGCCCTGGAACTCAACCAGCGTGCGCAACAGGAACAATTGCAGCACCTGGAGCGGGTACGCGCCCAGCAGGAACTGATCCTGCTGCTGGCGCGCCAGCGCTACAGCACGCCTAACTCGCTGCAGGAAGCCGCCGAGCTGATCACTCGCAGTGCCTGCGATATCTACCAGGTCGATTGCGCCAGTATCTGGAACCTCGAAGGGCAGCGCCTGGTGCCGATCTCGGCGTATCACCGCATTGACCAACAACACCACCTGCCCGAGGCGATCGACGCCAGCGGTTTCCCGGACTACCTGGAAGCCCTGCACAGCAGCCGTGCCATCGACGCCACCCACGCGATGCGCGATCCGCGCACGCGTGAAATGGCCGACCATCTGCGCGCCAAGGACATCTACGCGATGCTTGACGCGAGCATCCGCGTCGATGGCCATGTCGTCGGCGTGTTGTGCCTGGAACAGAGCGGTCGAGCACGCGACTGGCAGTCCGATGAGATCGCCTTTGCCGGCGAACTGGCCGACCAGTTCGCCCACGTGATCAACAACCACAACCGTCGCGCCGCCACCAGCGCGCTGCATTTATTCCAGCGGGCAGTGGAGCAAAGTGCCAACGCCTTCTTGCTGGTCAATTGCGATGGTGTGGTGGAGTACGTCAACCCCAGCTTTACCGCGATTACCCAGTACAGCGCCGAAGAAGTCCACGGCCATCGCCTGGCGCAACTGCCGGCCCTGGAGAACCTCAGCGAGTTGCTGTTCGACGCACCGTCAAGCCTGGCCAAGAGCAACAGCTGGCAAGGCGAATTCAAGAGCCGACGCAAGAACCTGGAACCCTACTGGGGCCAACTGTCGATATCCAAGGTGTATGGCGACAACCGCGAACTGACCCACTACATCGGCATCTACGAAGACATCACCCAGACCAAGCTGGCCCAGCAGCGTATCGAGCGCCTGGCCTACACCGATAACCTGACCAACTTGGGCAACCGCCCGGCGTTTATCCGCAACCTGGATGAGCGCTTCGCCCGGGACAGCGACAGCCCTATCAGCCTGTTGCTGGTGGACATCGACAACTTCAAGCGGATCAACGACAGCCTCGGCCACCAGACCGGCGACAAACTGCTGATCAGCCTCGCCCGGCGCCTGCGTAACAGCTTGAGTGCCGGCGGCAGCCTGGCGCGCTTTGCCAGTAACGAGTTTGCGGTGCTGCTGGACGATGCCGACCTGGAGACGGGCCAGCAGGTCGCCAGCCAACTGCTGACGACCCTCGACAAGCCCATGTTCGTCGACAACCAATTGATCAGTATCACCGGCTCGGTGGGGCTGGCCTGTGCGCCACTGCATGGCCGCGACCCACAGACCCTGATGCGCAACGCCGGCCTGGCCTTGCACAAAGCCAAGGCCAACGGCAAACACCAGGTGCAAGTGTTTACCGAGGCGCTGAACGCCGAGGCGAGCTACAAGCTGTTCGTGGAAAACAACCTGCGCCGCGCCCTGACTCAGAACGAGCTGGATGTGTTCTACCAGCCCAAGCTGTGCCTGCGCAGCGGCCGCCTGCTGGGCATGGAGGCGCTGCTGCGCTGGAACCATCCGGAAAAGGGCATGATCCGTCCCGACCAGTTCATCAGCGTGGCCGAAGAGACCGGGCTGATCATCCCCATCGGCAAATGGATCGCCCGCCAGGCCTGCCGCATGAGCAAGCACTTGAGCGCCGCTGGCATGGGCAACTTGCAGGTGGCGATCAACCTGTCGCCCAAACAGTTTTCCGACCCGGACCTGGTCGCGTCGATTGCCACGATCCTCAAGGAAGAACAGCTGCCGGCGAATCTGCTGGAGCTTGAACTGACCGAAGGCCTGCTGCTGGAGGCCACTGAAGACACGCGCCTGCAACTGGACCAGTTGAAGAGCTTCGGCCTGACCCTGGCCATGGACGATTTCGGCACCGGTTACTCGTCGCTGAGCTACTTGAAAAAATTCCCCATCGACATCATTAAGATCGATCGCAGCTTTATCCACGAAATCCCGGACAACCAGGACGACATGGAAATCACCTCGGCGGTGATCGCCATGGCCCACAACCTCAAGCTCAAGGTGGTGGCCGAAGGTATCGAGACCGCCGAACAACTGGCATTCCTGCGTCGGCATCGCTGCGATGTGGGCCAGGGCTACCTGTTCGACCGGCCGATCCCTGGCTCAGAGCTGATGAAGATGCTTAAACGCTACCCGCGCGGGCCAATCGCCTGACAGCGATGTAACACTCGGGCACACTGACTGTCTGAATTCTTACCTAACTCAATCTGACTGAGAGGACTGATCATGGTCTTGCGCTCGGAAATTCTGGTGAACAAAAACGTGCTGCCTACTCAAGAACAAGCTTTGCCCGGCCGTGAAACCCCAATGGCGCTGCCGGACACCCACTTCGTCAACGGCAACCCGCTGCTGGGCCCATTCCTCGACGATGTCGGGTTCGCCATCTTCGGCCTGGGTTGCTTCTGGGGCGCCGAGCGCAAGTTCTGGCAGCGCGATGGCGTGGTCAGCACGGTGGTCGGTTATGCCGGGGGCTACACGCCGAACCCGACCTATGAAGAAGTCTGCTCTGGCCTGACCGGCCACAGCGAAGTGGTGTTGGTGGTATATGACCAAGCCAAGGTGAAATACGAAGACTTGCTGAAGATGTTCTGGGAACTGCATAACCCGACCCAGGGCATGCGCCAGGGCAACGACATCGGTAGCCAGTACCGCTCGGTGATCTACGCCACCACGCCTGAGCAACTGGCAGCAGCAAAAGCCAGTGCGCAAGCCTATCAGGCAGAACTGACCAAAGCCGGCCTGGGTGAAATCACCACGGAGATCGAAGAAGCACCGACGGTGTACTTCGCCGAGGCGTATCACCAGCAGTATCTGGCAAAGAACCCCCAGGGGTATTGCGGCATCGGCGGCACCGGCGTGACCTGCCCGATCTGACCAACCTCGAACTTGTAGTGAGCGGGCTTGCCCCGCGCTGGGCGGCGCAGCCGCCCTAAACTCAGACACCTCGGTTTTCCTGAAAGACCGCGGCGTCCTTGTTCGGGCGGCTACGCCACCCAGCGCGGGTGTAGAACCGTAGACATCGTTTACATCTGAAACCGGGGACATCGTTTACACATTTGAAGCT
>NZ_PYWX01000035.1 GCF_003031675.1 Pseudomonas palleroniana
GACGCCGCGGTATTTCAGGAGGACCGAGGTGCCTGGGTTTGGGGCGGCTGCGCCACCCAGCGCGGGGCAAGCCCGCTCACTACAGACGATGTGTTCTGCATCTCACCATTTAACTGACTGGCATTAGAGCAAGCCCCCTCCCACAGTTGATGGGTTTCAAGCCTGATCAGGGGCTGTAGTACCCAACCGCCACCATGAAATGTCCGGTCTTGCGCAAGTACGCATGTTTGTTTTCCACCTTGTCGGTGACCGGGTTTTTCCAGCGGTATTTGTATTCACTCTGGTCCTGTTGGGTCATCAGATGCAGGATCGGCTCGCCGACGGGCTTGCCGTCCGGGTCCTTGATCTTGCTGAAGTCGGTGTTGACCAGTCGCAGGTTGGTGCCGTGGGCCACATAGCGCCGGGTATCCAGGTCCACTACGAACACATACAGATCATCCTGCAGGAACCCACCTTGCAGTGAGTTGATGGCCTTGAGCGTACCGGCCTCATCCTTGACCAGCGCCTTCACCGCCTTGTCGCGCAGGGCTCGCGCTTGTTCCGGAGTCGCCCGCGGCAAGTAGTAACCCACCGCCAGGATGCGCTGGCCCACGCGCTGATAGAACACATGCTTGTGTTCGACCTTGCCATCGTTCCAGTTCTGCCAGCGGTAGTCGGCCTGTTGGATACCTTGGCCTTCGGGGGTGGCCAGCGCCTGTTTGAACGAGGCTTGCAGGTCCGGGCCGAGCTGTTCGGACACGTTGCGACCGATCAAGGCGGAAGACGGCCCGCCGCTGGCCAGCAGCACGCCCTGGGTGTCGACCACGAACACGTAGCGGTCGTGGTCGATAAACTCGCCCTGGCGGCTGAACGCGGCCAAGGCCTTGTCGCCGTTGCTCTGATAGTAAGCCAAGGCTTTTTCCAACAGGGCCTTGGCGGCCTGGGCATCGTCATTCGCAGTGGCTGTGTGCACCGGGCCGAAACACAACAGCAGCAGCCAGGTGAACCGGAGTAGTCCCTTCATTACCCATCCTCTTCTTATCAGTGTGACAACAGCGTAGACGGCTGCGGCTCAGGGTGCCGCCAACCACTGGCTGACAATGCCTTCGTACTCCCCGGTGGCCACGCTCAGGTGCAGCCACTGGTCGACGTAACTTTTCCAGGCCACATCATCCCGGGGCAGCAGGAAGGCTTTTTCGCTGTACTGCATCTGCCGCTCCGGGTTGACCGCGCACAGCCCGGGCTTCTGTTTTTGCTGGTAGCGCGCTTCGCTGGCGTCGGTAATCATCACGTCGGCCTTGCCCGCCAGCAGTTCGTCGAAGATCGTCACATTGTCATGCAGGCGGATCTGCGCCTGGCCCAGATGGGCGCGGGCGAACACTTCATTGGTGCCGCCGGCCGGCTCGATCACCCGCACCTGCGGCTGGTTGATCTGCTCGACGCTCTGGTAGCGTTGCACATCGGCGCAGCGCACCAACGGGATCTTGCCGTCGACGCCCAGCGGTTGGCTGAAGAAGGCTTTTTTCTGGCGCTCCAGCGACACGGAAATACCACCCACGGCGATGTCGCAACGTTGAGCCAGGAAGTCCGGCATCAGGCTTTTCCAGGTGGTGGGTACCCAGTGGATCTTGGCGTTGAGGCTCTTGGCCAAGGATTCGGCCATGGCAATGTCGATGCCTTCATAACGGCCATCGGCGCGCAAAGCGGAGTAGGGCTTGTAGTCGCCGGTGGTGCACACGGTCAGCGTCCCGCGTTGAAGCACATCGTCCAGGCGCGAATCAGCCAGGGCGTAGGAGGTCAGACTTGCCAATAAACAGAAGGCCAGCGGAGCTTTCATGCGGTCGAGTCCTTGGGGCATGGGCGGGGCGGTCATTATTTCCAGCGAGCCCTGGGATGGCAAATGTTTAGCCGAGCCGCAACCACACTCCGCCAACCCTGAATTGAACACCGGTTGTGCGCATGTGACGCTGGCCGGCATCTACCTCACTGTGATCCGTACATGGATGGTTCCCCCGACACCCACCCCGAGATATCGCCTCGCGCTTTAGTGCCGAGCGGTTCGACGGTCGTCGAGGCGTTGCCGTCCGAACTGGCTTTCTGGGCGCTGTTCCATTGCCGTCACGCCCGCCCACCGGATACCTCTCTCCTACGTTGATTCGCCCCATGGATGACGCGCACCTGTGCGCATCTGCCCGGCGGCCCCTGTGCGCCTGCCTGATACAAACGTATGAGAATTGTCATGAGTGTTTTTGCCAGCCTGCACGAAGCCCAAGCGTTCCTTGAACACAACCCGGACATCGAGATGTTCGAGCTGTTTATCCTCGACAACAACGGTGTATCGCGCGGCAAGTTGCTGCACCGCGATGAACTGCTGGCGGTGTACCAAAGCGGCCGGCCGTTGCCCAGCACCATCCTTGGCCTGACCATCAACGGTGATGATGTGGAAAACTCCGGGTTGGTGTGGGATGTCGGTGATATCGACTGCCGCGCCTACCCGATCAGCGGCAGCTTGCAGCGGATGCCATGGCGGCTGATCCCGACGGCGGCGGTGCAAGTCAGCATGCACCCCACCGAAGGCTTGCCGGCCACCGTGGCCGACCCCCGGCATTTGCTGGCCAAGGTTATCCAGGGGTTGAACGCCGATGGTTACTACCCGGTGATGGCGGCGGAACTGGAGTTCTACCTGCTCGACCAGAAGCCCGACCGCAACGGGCGCCCGCAACCGGCGCGAGATGCGGACGGCAGTCGCCCACGCTCGACCCAGGTGTATGGCCTGCGCGAGCTGGAGCAGATCGAGCCGTTTCTCGCCGACCTCTACAGTGCCTGCAAAGTGCAAGGCATCCCGGCGCGTACGGCGATCTCCGAATATGCCCCAGGCCAGGTGGAAATCACCCTGGAACATCGCGCCGATGCGCTGCAAGCCATGGACGAAGCGGTGCGCTACAAACGCCTGGTCAAGGGCGTGGCTCACCGACACGGCATGACCGCTTGCTTCATGGCCAAGCCGTTCGACGACCTGGCGGGCACCGGCATGCACATGCACGTCAGCCTGGCAGACGCTCAGGGTCACAACCTGTTTGCCAGCGACACCGCCGACGGCACACCGCTGCTGCGCCAGGCGGTGGGCGGCATGCTCGGCACCTTGCTCGACTCGCTGCTGATGTTCTGCCCCAACGCCAACTCCTACCGTCGCTTCCAGACCAACAGCTACGCGCCGCTGGCCGCCACCTGGGGGGTGGACAACCGCACTGTCAGCCTGCGCATCCCTGGCGGCCCGGCGAACTCGCGGCATATCGAGCACCGCATCTGCGGCGCCGATGCCAACCCTTACCTGGCTGCCGCCGCGATTCTGGCCGGTATCCATCGGGGCATCCGCGAACAATGCGACCCCGGCCCTGCGGTGCAAGGTAATGGCTACGCCCAGGCCACGGCGCTCCTGCCCACCGACTGGCTCACCACTCTGCGTGCAATGGAGGCTTCAACCTGGGCACAGGAGGCTTTCGGCCGTGAGTTCCTCGGGGTGTTCCTGGCGGTCAAGCGCGCCGAATATCGTCAGTTCATGGGGGAGGTGGGTGAGCAGGATTGGCGCTGGTACCTGAACCAGGCCTGAAGGGCGTTGTAGTCGTGACGGTTTCGACCTTTTTTTCACGTTGCGATGGTTAAGCTGTGAATCAAGGACGCTTACTACCGTTTCGCTTACATGAGCCCGCGATGTCGCCACATTCACCATCCTCCATCGAGATCGAATTCACCGAGCGCTGTGACCGTGAACATGCCCGGGTGTGCGGTGACACCCGTCCGCCAAGGCTGTTGCAGCGCCTGGCCGCGTGGCGGACTGCGCGGCTGGTGCGCCATGCGTTGAGCGTGGCCGGCGAGCCGGGGCTGATTCTCGACCTGGCCTGCGGCTCGGGGCGGTTCTGGCCGGTGCTGGGCGAACACGTCAACCGGGTGATCCTGGCCTCGGACAACTCCCAGGCCATGCTCGACCACGCCCGCACCCATCATCCGGCAACGTTGCTCAAGCGGATCAAGACCTTCCAAGGGTCAGCGTTTTCCATTGGCTTGTCGGCGAATGCGGTGGACTGCATTTTCTGCCTGGAATTGTTTCGCCACGTCCACGACAGCGAGGTGCGCCTGGCCTTGCTGCAAGAGTTTCATCGGGTCAGCCGTGACACGGTGATCGTCTCGGTGAGCGCGCGCGCGCCGGTGGAAGGCGAATTCCGTCAGGCCGGTTTCAAAGTCCTGAATTACCAGGAATTCCTCCCAGGCTCCCAGTTATGGCGGGTCTACGTTCTGCGTAAGAGAGGATAAGTCCCGCTCGTCGGACTATTCTCCATTTCTTGTCGGAGTTTTCATGATCGTGTGTGCACTGCGAATGCTCGCAAGCCCCTTTCGCGATATATACTGCGCGCCATTCTTCAAGGGAGAGCCGTGTGGCCATCGATATTCACTGGATCTGCGACAACGATAGCCTCGGCCAGCATTGCGCCGAATGGCAGCAGTTGCCATTCGTTGCCCTCGATACCGAATTCATGCGGGTCGACACTTTTTATCCCATTGCCGGGCTGATCCAGATTGGTGATGGCGTCCGCGCTTACCTGATCGACCCCCTGACCATCGACAACTGGCAACCGTTGGCCGCCTTGCTGGAAAACCCAGCGGTGATCAAGGTGGTGCATGCCTGCAGCGAAGACCTCGAAGTGCTGTTGCGCCTGACCGGCAGCCTGCCGGTGCCGTTGTTCGACACCCAATTGGCCGCGGCCTACCTGAACCTTGGTTTTTCCATGGGCTACTCGCGCCTGGTGCACGCCGTGCTCGATATCGAGTTGCCCAAGGGCGAGACCCGCTCAGACTGGCTGCAGCGGCCATTGTCCGAGACCCAAGTGAGCTACGCCGCCGAAGACGCCGTGCACCTGGCCGAGGTCTACACGCGCCTGCGCCCGCAACTGTCTGCCGACAAGTACGCCTGGGTGCTGGAAGACGGCGCCGAACTGGTGGCCAACCTGCGCCGCGAAGTCGACCCGTACGAGGTGTACCGCGAGGCCAAGCTGGCGTGGAAACTGTCCCGCGCCCAACTGGCGGTCCTGCGCGAACTGTGCGCCTGGCGTGAACAGCAGGCCCGCGCCCGTGACCTGCCGCGCAACCGCATCATTCGCGAACATTCGTTATGGCCCCTGGCCAAAACCCAGCCGGATAACCTCGCCGCCCTGGGCAAGATCGAAGACATGCACCCGCGCACCGTGCGTCAGGATGGCCAGTTCCTGCTGGACCTGATCAAACGTGCCGCTAGCGTGCCCGCGGACCAATGGCCGCCTGCCGTTGCAGAACCCTTGCCGGTCGAGGCTGCCGCGCTGATCAAAGCACTGCGTGCCCAGGGCCAGGCGTTCGCCGAACGCCTGGAGATGGCGCCGGAACTGATGCTGCGCAAGAAAACCCTCGAAGCCCTGGTCAAGAGTGGCTACCCCGATGGGCCTTACCAATTGCCAGACTCGCTGCGTGGCTGGCGCCGCGAGTTGATGGGCCAGGCGCTGCTCGACAGCCTGGCCACTGCCGGAGAACAGCCTTGAAACGTATTTGCTCCATCTACCGCAGCCCGAAACGTGCCGGCATGTACCTCTACGTACTCAAAAGCGATGCTTTGGAGCGCGTGCCCGAAGGCTTGGTCACGGTGTTCGGCAAGCCGGTGCACGCGTTCGACCTGGTGCTGACGCCCGAGCGCAAGCTGCAACAGGAAGACATCGTGCAAGTCCTGGAAAACCTCGACAAGCAGGGCTACCACCTGCAAATGCCGCCGGCCGAGGACGAGTACATCGAACACTTGCCCGAAGAGCTGCTGCGCCGCAACGACCCGGTGTAATCGATCAGTGCCCGGTTCAGGGCACCTTCTTCCATGGACTCGTATTAGTTGGCGGTGGCCGTAAGGATGCGGGCGGCCGTCTGCACTGTTTTTGAAAGGTTTGAACCATGCGTGTTCTGATTGCTGAACAGGATCACCCGCTCTACGCCCAACTGCTGCGCGCAGCGGCTCCGGACCTTGAAGTACTGACCAGCGGCGATTCCGCCGAACTGTCGCGCCTGGCCGCCGATTGCCCGGTGTGGCTGGGCCAGCCGGACCTGCTGGCGACCCTGTTGCGTCAGGGCCACCAGCCGCAATGGTTGCAATCGACCTGGGCGGGTATCACGCCGCTACTGGCCGAAGGCTTGCCGCGCAACTATCGCCTGACCCGTGCGGTCGGCATCTTTGGCCAGGTCATGGCCGAGTTTGTACTCACCTACATGCTGGGCCATGAGCGTGAAGTGCTGGCGCGGCTGGTCAGCCAGGTCGAGCGCAAATGGGACAACCGCCTGGGCCAAAGCCTGGCGGGGCGCAAAGTGCTGGTAGTCGGTACCGGCGATATCGGCCAGAGCGTGGCTGAGTTTCTGTTGCCGTTTGGCGTCGAGCTTTACGGTATCGCCAGCAGCGCACGTGAGCAGGCGCCATTTATTGAAGTGGCCGCGCTCGATCAATTGGGCCGGTTGGTGGGGGAGGTGGACTACGTGGTCAACCTGCTGCCCAACACGCCCGACACCCATGACCTGTACGACGCGGCGCTGTTCAAGCAATTCAAGCCGACCGCGTTGTTCATCAACGTCGGGCGCGGCGTGGCGGTGGTCGATGCCGATCTGGTCGAGGCGTTGAAAGAAGGGCACCTGGCCGGCGCGGTGATCGACGTGTGCCGCCAGGAACCGTTGCCGCAGCGCCACCCGTTCTGGACCGCCTGGGGCCTGCTGCTGACCGGGCACAGTTCGGCGCCGACGTCGCCTGCGAAGATGGTGGCGTTGTTTGTGCAGAACCTGCGGGCGTATCAGGCCAAGCAGGCGTTGCGCGGGGAAGTGGATTTCGCGCGCGGTTACTGACTGCACTCGGAACACATTGTGGGAGGGGGCAAGCCCTGATGCGTATCAGTTGAGGCTTAACGCGGTCATTGTGGGAGGGGGCTTGCTCCCGATAGGCCGCGCAGCGGCCTCAAAAATGGGCCTGCTACGCAGTCCATCGGGAGCAAGCCCCCTCCCACAATTTATTCTTCGCCCGCTTTATCGCTTAACTGACTGGCATCAGGGCTTGCCCCTCCCACATAAGCGTCAGAGGCTGAAGTCACCCTCGCAGATCAGCTCGCTCAACGGCCGGCGCGGGCTCGGCGCTTCACGGCCTTGCAGGTATTCAGGCAAGGTCGATTTATCGCCCAGTTTGCCCACGGCCACGGCGGCGTGCAGCGCATAACCTTGCGGAATCTTCAGCTCCTTGCGCGTCAGTTCCTGATCGAAGCCGGCCATGCCGTGGGTGTGCCAGCCGGCGAGGCTGGCTTGCAGGGCCAGGTGACCCCAGGCAGAACCGGTGTCAAAGGTGTGCCACAGTGCCGGGGTTTCTTCGCTGGCGCCGGGGGCGATGAAGTCGGTTTTCGAGGCGATGATCACCAAGGCCGACGCGTGCTGTGCCCAGCCCCGGTTGAATTCATTGAGCAGGCTCAGGAAGCGCTCCCAGTTCGGCGTGTCGCGACGCGCATACAGGAAGCGCCACGGCTGTGAGTTGTAGGCCGACGGTGCCCAGCGTGCGGCTTCGAAAAAGCTCAGCAGCGTCTCTTGCGGAATGCTTTCGCCGGTAAAGGCCCGGGGCGACCAGCGATCGGTGAATTGGGTGTGAATCGGGTAGTCGGCAACACGGCTCATGGGCAAGTTCCTGATCGTCAATTCGGTGCTCAAAGCTACTGCGCGGCGACTAGACTGACAAGTCTGGTCACACCGCCAGTCGTAAGCGCTTGGCCCCAAGGGGCTTGGGCACTAGACTGGCGGCCTTTTCACCTGATGATGTTGATGTAGAGCCATGGCCGCCAAAGTCGAACCTTTCTGGATACGCAAAACCCTTGAACACCTCGACCAGGAGGAGTGGGAGTCGTTGTGCGACGGCTGTGGCCTGTGCTGCCTGCAAAAGCTCGAGGATGAAGACGACAACAGTGTTTATTACACGCGTATCGCCTGCAAACTCCTCGACCTGAAAACCTGCCAGTGCACCGACTACCCCAACCGTCGCGCCTCGGTGCCTGATTGCATCCAGCTCACGCCGGGCCAGGCTGATCAGTTCAAATGGCTGCCGCCGACCTGCGCTTACCGCCTGGTCAGCGAGCGCAAAGACCTGCCGCTGTGGCACCACCTGGTCTGCGGTGACCGCGATGCGGTCCATCACGAACGCATTTCCCAGTCCGGGCGCATGCTCAGCGAAGGCAGCGTGCCCGAAGACGACTGGGAGGATTACCTGATCTTCCGTGCCGGTTGACCAAGGAGTGTGTATGCGGGGGGGAACCAAGCTGGCGGCAAGCCTGGTGTTGCTGGCGCTGAGCATGTCGGCGTGGTGTGCGAACAAAGTCGACCTGGATTATCACGTCAAGTTGCTGCCCCAGAGCGATCAGGCCGAAGTGCGCGTGAGCCTGTCCCAAGGCTCGGCGGTGCGCAGCCTCAACCTGGACCTGGGGCGCGCGGGCGATTACAGCGATTTCAAGGCCGACGGTCAGTGGACCGTCACCGGCAGCCGCGGCCTCTGGCAGCCCAGTGCCGACAAGTCCAGCCTGACCTACCGCGTGCGCCTTACCCATGCCCGCAAGCCCGGTGTCTATGAAACACGGATGACGCCCAACTGGGCGCTGCTGCGCGGTGAAGACCTGGTGCCAACCGCTCGGCTCGACCAACAGGACGGAACCGAGTTGGTTTCGCGCCTGGTATTCGAATTGCCCGCCGGTTGGAAGAGCATCGAAACCGCTTGGCCGCGCATCGGTAAAAACAAATTTCGCGTCGATAACGTCTCCCGGCTGTTCGACCGCCCCACCGGCTGGATGCTCGCCGGCACCCTCGGCAGCCGTCGCATACGCCTGGGTGCAACCGAAGTCACCGTGGCCTCGCCCAAGGGCCAGGGCATGCGCCGCATGGATGTTCTGACGCTGCTGACATTCGTCTGGCCGCAAGTGGAAGCGGCGTTCCCGCGCCATCCAGCGAAACTGTTGATCGTGGGCGCCAACGACCCGATGCGCCGGGGTGTTGTAGCATCGCGTGATTCGATCTACCTCAGCAGTCGCACGCCACTGGTCAGCGAAAACGGCAGCAGCCCGCTGATCCGCGAAGTGGTGCAGGCCATCGGCCGCTTCAATGATCACGACAGCAGTGATTGGATTCGCGAGGGCCTGGGCGAGTACTACGCGATCGAGCTGATGCGCCGCGCCGGTGGTATCACCGATGAGCGCTACGCGGCCATACAGGCGCGGTTGGGCAAGGACGGCAAGGGCGTCAGCACATTGCGCGGCGAGCACATCAGCGCCGGGGCGGTGGCCCAGGCGGTGCTGCTGTTGCAGGAGCTCGACCGCGAAATTCGCGTGAAAACCCACAACAAGCGTTCGCTGGACGATCTGGCACAAGCGGTCATGCGGGTGAACAGCATCACCACTGCGCAGTTCGTGCAATTGGCTGAAAGTGTGATCGGCGAGTCGTCGGTGGTGCTGGAGACCAAGCTGTTGCGTTGATCCCCAGTCATGTACCGATCAAAGTGTGGAAGGGGGGCGGCGATTAACCAGCAGTCTTGGTGGCTTTTTCTGCGGCGACTTCCGCCTTGGTCTTGAGGTTTTTCAACTCTTGGCCGGCACGCTCGATCTTCGTGCGCACGCTGTTCATTTCCTGGCGACCCTGCTCCAGCTTGTCTTTGAGCGAGCTGTGCCCGGTAAAACCACGGGCCAGCGCCACGCCGCCGATTGCCACTTGGATCAAGCCGAAAATCCCGCCACGGCGCAGGCCTTTGCCGACCATCATCACGCCGCCGGCCACCGAGCCGATACGTTCCCAGCCGTGCACGTTCTGGGTGGGCTGCGTGTCGAGTGGGGCGTGTTCGATCGCCGGTCGCAGGTATTTGCTGTCGCTCATGATCTCTCTCCAACAAGGGCAAGTGTAAATAGCTGACTGTTTGCAGGCGCCGGATGTTCCCGGAAAATTAATACTTGGGGCCTGAACGGGTGTTGTTGCCCTTGGCCAGGCGATCGTAGAGCACCACGTTGACCGTGGCGGCGAGGTTCATGCAGCCGGTAGTCGGGATGTACACCACGTCCTCACACCAGTCACGAATCTCTTTGTCGAGGGAGCCGTCTTCGGGGCCGAAGATGTACAGCGCGCGGTCGGGGTGAGTGTATTCGGGCAGCGGGCGGGCGCCTTCCACCAGTTCCACGGCGACCGGGATACAGCCCAGGGGCAGGATCTTTTTCAAGTCATCGATGCCGATCAGGGGAATGTCGTGGTGGACCTTCTTGGTATCGGTGATGAAGTCCCGGGCGCGCTCGTAACGCACGCCGGTGTAAAACACCGAGGCCACGCCGTAGCAGCCGGCGGCACGCATCACCGAGCCGACGTTCTCGGGGGATTTGGGGTTATACAGACCGATGCAGCTGTAGCGTTTATTGCCCACGGGAGTGCCTTAAAAAGGCAGCATTATAGCGGCAAGCTTCAAGCTGCAAGTTAAAAGCAGAGCGGCTTTTTCTTGCAGCTTGCAGCTTGAGGCTTTCAGCTGTCCTTCTTCATCAACCCAGCCAACGCCGCAAACGGGTTATGGGTGGCCTTGGCAATGGTCGGGCTGCTGGTGGAGCCGTCGCCGAAGTACTGCTGGTCGGTGTAGCGCGAGTGTTCGTTGTCGTGGCAATACAGGCACAGCAGCTCCCAGTTGGAGCCATCCTGGGGGTTGTCATCATGGTTATGGTTGCGGTGGTGTACTGTCAGTTCACTCAAGCGTTTTCCGGAAAACTCCCGGGCGCAGCGGCCGCATACGTGTGGGTACATCTTCAAGGCTTTGTCGCGGTAGCCCATTTCCCGGTCGCGCTGGGCATCGGCGAGGATGCGATCCAGCTTGGCGGTGTGGGAGGGCGGGTTGGTCGAGCTCATCATGGCTCCTGGCTATTTGCGGGTTCACGGATAGGGTTGATTCTAGCCGCTCGCGCTGTAAATGACTGCTTCACTTTACATACAAGGATCTGAAACTCATGCGTCTGCATTCATGGATTGTTGCGTTACTGCTGTGTGTCGTCACCGCCCAGGCCCAGGCGTTCTCAACGCCCAAACCGGGGCAGATGATCGAGGTGGCCCTCGAACAACTGCATCCGACCCAGGCTGTGGTGGGTTTTGACCAGATCTACTACAGCCTCGGCTTGTTCGCCGACAAGCCGGCCAAGGTCTTCGATGAGTACTGCGAGACCAACGGCCAGGGCGCCGCCGACAAAGTGCCGAAAAAGGCCGACCTGCACCAACCGAGCAGTTTCACCTGCAAGGACCCGGTGGGCGCCCATCCCGAAGACATGAAAACCGTGGTCGTCGGCCCGGCCGGTCAGTTGTACCTCACCGACGGTCACCATAGCTTCACCACCTTGTGGGAAGTGCCCGGCGGCGGTCCCAAGCTGAAAATGTGGGTCAAGGTCACCGATGATTTCAGCGGCAGCCCGGACATGGCCGCTTTCTGGCAGCGCATGCAGGCGTCGCGCAAGGTCTGGCTCAAGGACAACCAGGGCCAGGCGCTGTCGCCCGCGAAATTGCCGGCGCACCTGGGCTTCAAGAACCTGCAGGACGACACTTTCCGCAGCCTGGTGTATTTCACCCGCAAGGCCGCCTACGGCAAGCCGGACGATGGTGCCATCGCGCCGGAATTCCTGGAGTTCTACTGGAGCAACTGGCTGCGCACCCAGATCGACCTGGGCGCCTACAACCTGGACAAGAAGGGCGGCTACAAGGATGCCATTGAAGCGGTGGCCAAGCGTATGGTCAGCCTGGCACCGGGCTCACCGGTCGGTGACAGCGGTTTTACCGCACATCAACTGGGCGGCATGACCCAGCTGGACCGCAACGAGCTGGAAAAGACGTTCGACAAGAAAGTGCCGTACGTGATCGATTACCGCAAGTCCCTGAACTGACCCTCTGTGTTCAACCTTTGATTTTTTCCGCAATCCAGATGGTATGCCGGGTGCCCTTGTTGCCATGGGCAAAGACTTGCACTTCTTCGGCCTTGAACCCGGCCTTGCGCAGTTTGTCGCTGAACAGCCTGTCGGCGCTGGCCGACCACACGGCCAGCACGCCTTTGGGGCGCAGGGCCTTGGCGCAGGCGGCCAGGCCGGCGGCGGAATACAACCAGCTATTGGCCTTTTGCGTCAGGCCCTCGGGGCCGTTGTCCACATCGAGCATGATCGCGTCAAAGCCCTGGGGCTCGGCTTGCAGCACCTTGGCCACGTCCTCCAGGCGGATCACCGTGCGCGGGTCCAGCAACGGGCGCCCGGCCTTCTCCCCGAGCGGGCCGCGGTTCCACTCGACCACGCCCGGTACCAACTCCGCGACCACCACTTCGGCCGTCTTGCCCAGGTGCTTGAGGGCCGAGGCCAGGGTAAAGCCCATGCCCAGGCCGCCGATCAATACGCGTGAACCCGGCCGGCCGACGACCTTGCGGCAGGGAATTTCCGCCAGCGCATCCTCGGAGCCATGCATGCGTGTATTCATCAACTGGCCGCCATCGCCCCCCTGAATCTTGATGACGAAATCCTCGCCATATTCGAACAGGCACAAGGCACCGCCGTTGTCGGGGATCGGGGTGGTGTCCAGCAGAACGAAACGTTTCATGGAAATCTCATTGAGAAGGGCATTCTTGCGCGGTTGGGAGTAGCCTTACGGTATTCCGGTCAGGCCATGGAGCCATCGATGAAGTGCAACATTCTAACGGCCATTGTGCTGGGCGCGCTCACATTGGGTACGGCGCAGGCGCAAGAGGCGCAAACCGTGCCGGTCGCACCCGCGCCAACCCCAGGTGCCCCGGGCACACCGACCCCCACGTTGTATCCGCAAGTCAGCCCGCCCGCCGCCCCCAAGGCCACTGTCAACGGCTCGCCCGCGCTGGAGCCGATTGTGTTGCCCACGCCGCCGAAAGACCAGACGGTGCCTGGCCTGCAACAGAGCGACAGCAAGCCGAAGACGCCCGGCGGTTAGGCCAACCCCAGGGCCTTGAACACAAAACCGTACTCAAGCGCCACGTCACGCAGTCCCTGGTACCGGCCACTCATGCCGCCATGGCCGGCGCCCAGTTCGGTCTTGAGCAGCAGCAGGTTGTCGTCCGTCTTGGTGTCACGCAGCTTGGCCACCCACTTGGCGGCTTCCCAGTACTGCACGCGGCTGTCGTTGTAGCCGGCGATCACCAAGGTGGCCGGGTAGGCTTGCGCGCTGACGTTTTCGTAAGGCGCGTAAGCCTTGAGGCGTGCGTAGACCTCGGGCTCTTCAGGGTTGCCCCACTCGTCATACTCGGTGATGGTCAATGGCAGCTCCGGGTCGAGCATGGTGTTGAGCACATCGACGAACGGCACTTCGGCAATCGCCGCCTGGAACAGCTCCGGGCGCTGGTTGAGTACCGCGCCGATCAACAGGCCACCGGCGCTGCCGCCGCTGATCGCCAATTGTCTGGATGTGGTCAGGCCCTGGGCGATCAGGTGCTCGGCGCAGGCGATAAAATCGCTGAAGGTATTCTGCTTGTGCGCCTGCTTGCCGTTGCGATACCAGGCTTCCCCCAGCTCGCCACCGCCGCGCACATGGGCAATGGCAAAGGCGACGCCACGGTCGAGCAGGCTCAGGCGTGCATGCGAAAACCACGGGTCCAGGCTCGAACCATAGGCGCCGTAGCCGTAGAGGTACAGCGGGGTGGTTTTACCGAGCTGGTCACGCTTGACCACCAGGCTGATCGGTACCTGGGTGCCGTCGACGGAGGTCGCCCACAGGCGCTGGCTGACGTAGTCATCGGCGTTGAATGCGCCGAGCACCGGGGTCTCCTTGAGCACCGTTTGCGCGCCTGTCGGCAGTTCGAGCTGACGGACCTGGGCCGGGCGATTCAGCGCTTCGTAGCGCAGGCGGATCTTGTCGCTCGGAAATTCCAAGCTGTTTTGTACGTAGAGGCTATAGGCAGCGTCGGGTAATTCCACGCGGTACGTCGGCATGCCCTGAGGGTGCACTTCGATCACCGGCAGGCCGCCGATGCGCAGGCTGAGGGTCATGGCGCCGGCGTTCAGGCTCACACCGTCGAGCATGACCTCATCGCTGTGCGGGATCAGGTTCTGCCAGTCGGCCTCGTCGGGCACGCTGCCGGTGTCGGCGGCGACGAACAGCGCGTAGTTGATGCCGTCGCGGTTGCTGCGGATAAACCAGGTCCACTCGCCGTCACGCTGGCCGTGGTCGACATCGTATTCATGGTCCTCGACCCGTGGCGCGAGGCAGGTGAAGTCCTGCTCTGGGTGGTCGGCGTTCAATGCCCAGGTCTCGCTGGTGGTCTTGCTGCCCAGGGCCAGCAGCAGCTGGCGCTCGGAGCTGGAGCGGTAGCAATGCAGGAAGAAACGTCCGTCGGGCTCGTGGAACACCTCCTGCGCCGCCGTGCCGTCCAGGCGATAGCGATACAGTTTGTGCGGGCGATGGGTATCGTCCAGTTCGCCGAAAAACAGGGTCAGGCTGTCATTGGCCCAGGTCATGCTGCCGTCGCAGTTTTCGAACTCCAGTTCGCTGACTTTGTCGGTGGCCAATTCCTTCACGTACAGGGTGTAGATCTCTTCACCGCTGGTATCCACGCTGTAGGCCAGGCGCTGATGGTCCGGGCTGATGCTGAAAGCGCCGAGGGAGAAGAAACCACCATTGGCCAGCACATTGGGGTCAAGCAGCAGCTCTTCGCTGCTCTCATCCACTTGGTGGCTGTCATCCGCCGGGCGGCGGCAGCGATAGTGGCGAGCGTATTCGTCACCCGCGGTGGTCCGTGTGTAATACAGGTACGGTCCCCAGGGCGAGGGCAGGGACAGGTCGGTTTCCAGGATGCGACCCTTGATTTCTTCGAACAGGGTTTCGCGCAGGGCTTTCTGGTCGGCGAGCTGTGCTTCCTGCCAGGCGTTTTCAGCCCTGAGGTAATCGAGTACCTCGGGGTTGTCACGCTCTTGCAGCCAGGCGTAAGGGTCTGGGCCTTGACCCTTGCGGGCAATCGGGGCGGTCGCTATAGGCATGGAATACTCTCCGTCTGGCGCAGGGTCGCAGGCATTGCAGCCGAGACGCGCAAAAGCCGTTATCATAGCCGCCTGTTTGCCTACCTTGCCATGGACACCATGACCGAGAACGACTATCTGATCGCTTGGGGCCTTTACGCCTTCGCCGCTTTGGGCTGCCTGTTGGTATGGTGGCGCCTGACCCGCTGGATCTGGCGTTGGCTGCGCGAGCCGCTGCAATTGCTGATGGCCGTGTTGCTGTTCAGCCCGACCATCGTCGACCCGGTCAAGACCCAGTTCGCCCCGGCGGTGGCCATCACCGCCATGGACCTGGTGCTCAAGGTCGGCAATAACGCCTGGCGGGCCATTTCCGATCTGTTCATGTACACGATGATCGCGTTTGCCGTGTATCTCGTGTTTGTGTTGATCCGCTGGCCCATCGAGCGCGCCGCCAATGCCCGTCGCGAGCGCAAGGCGGCGGTCGATGCCGCGTTGGCCGCCGAGCAGGACGACGAGGAACCCTTGCGCCGCCCGGCACCGGTCAGTGGTGTACGGGTCGAGCCGCGCCTTTGACGTCGTCCGCCCTGCAGCGAGAGCCCTGGCATGTGTGAATTGATGGGCATGAGTGCCAACGTCCCCACCGATATCGTATTCAGTTTTACCGGGCTGATGCAGCGCGGCGGACGCACCGGCCCCCACCGTGATGGCTGGGGCATTGCTTTCTATGAAGGCCGTGGCCTGCGCCTGTTCCAGGACCCGGCTGCCAGCAGTGAATCGGAAGTCGCCTTGCTGGTGCAGCGTTATCCCATCAAAAGTGAAGTGGTGATTGGTCATATCCGCCAGGCCAACGTGGGCAAGGTGTGCCTGTCCAATACCCACCCGTTCGTGCGTGAACTGTGGGGGCGCAACTGGTGTTTTGCGCACAACGGCCAGCTGGCGGACTTCAACCCCCGCGCCACGTTCTACCGGCCGGTGGGCGATACCGACAGCGAAGCGGCATTCTGCGACTTGCTCAACCGCGTGCGTGAGGCCTTCCCCGAACCTGTGGAGATCGAACAGGTCTTGCCGGACCTGATCGCCGCTTGTGCCGAATACCGCAGCAAAGGCGTGTTCAACTGCCTGCTCAGTGACGGCGACTGGCTGTTTTGCTACTGCTCGACCAAACTGGCACAGATCACCCGGCGCGCCCCTTTTGGCCCGGCTCGCTTGAAGGATGTCGACGTGATCGTCGATTTTCAGGCCGAAACCACGCCCGATGACGTGGTCACGGTCATCGCCACCGAACCTTTGACCGACAACGAAAACTGGACCCGCTACGAACCGGGCCAATGGAGCCTGTGGCGACGCGGTGAATGCGTCAGCCAGGGCGTCACCGAGTAAGGATATCGACCATGTTGCTCAGTTATCTGCGGTTGGTACTGTTTGCCATTGGCTTGCTGGTCGGTGTGCAAGTACCGGGGTTTATCAACGACTATGCCAAGCGCGTCGAAGCTCACTTGATCGAAGCCCAGACCGGCCTGCGTGGCTTCGATGCCACCGCGCAACAGTTCTTCAACGGCGACTTGCAGGCATTGGTGGCGCATTACCGCGCCAGTGACGACCCGGTGTTCCGCAGCGATGCCAACAGCCTGGGCACCTTGCTCGACCGCCAGGTGGCGTTGGACAAGCAATTCCAGGCGATGCAAGGGCCGTGGTATATCCGCGCCCTGCAAGTGGCGGTAGCCGCCGACCCGGACATTCGTCGGGAAACCTGGAACGGCTACAGCTACCAGATCCTGCTCACGCCCGAAGCCATGGGCTGGGGGCTGGGTGGGGCAATGTTGTTGTCGTTCGGCTTGGAGTGCCTGTATCGCCTGATCGACTGGATCGTGCTGGGCGGCAAGCGCATGCGCCAGAGCCGGCCGATTGAAGAGCGCGACCTCAAGGGCCTCTGACATGATGCGGTAGGGAGCAAGCCCTGATGCCAGTCAGTTAAATGGCGGATGTAGAACACATCATCTGTAGTGAGCGGGCTTGCCCCGCGCTGGGTGGCGCAGCCGCCCCAAACCCAGGCACCTCGGTCCTCCTGAAATACCGCGGCGTC
>NZ_PYWX01000036.1 GCF_003031675.1 Pseudomonas palleroniana
AGGGCGCCAGCGCTTGATAATGCAGGTCACTCATGCGGCACAAGTGGAATGAGGGTTGGCTTGCCTGCACACAATTTGTGGGAGGGGGCTTGCTCCCGATGGCGGCCTGTCAGTCAGCTTATTTATGACTGATGCCCCGCTATCGGGAGCAAGCCCCCTCCCACAGGGTTATGCGGTGTGCAGGGCGCTAGCGCTTGATAATGCAGGTTACTCATGCGGCACAAGTGGAATGAGGGTTGGCTTGCCTGCACACAATTTGTGGGAGGGGGCTTGCTCCCGACGGCGGCGTGTCAGTCAGCTTATTTGTGGCTGATGCCCCGCTAATGGGAGCAAGCCCCCTCCCACAGGGTTATGCGGTGTGCAGGGCGCCAGCGCTTGATAATGCAGGT
>NZ_PYWX01000037.1 GCF_003031675.1 Pseudomonas palleroniana
ACGGCACTGGTGCGATACAGCCGCGTCCACTCAAACGGCAACACGCCATCCAGCGTGCCATCGGTCAGCGTCAGCAATTCCTCGCCAGTGACCATCGACACCGGGCAGCCATGGGAGGCGGTCTTGTCCGCCGATGCCGAAGCCTCCCCATTGAGGTTTTTCCCCGAGGCCGGTACATCGTCGACAGATTCTTTCTGCCTCAGCACCGCATTCTGCCGCGCTCGCCAGCGCATCTGCATCCGGCCTTGTTTCAGCCCGCCGACCACGCCGCGAACCGCGACCGCCTTGTAGCGATCCACCGCTTGCATAAACGCCCGCAGAATCGTCAGCACGCCTTCGACAAAGCCCATCGCCGCCTGAAGAATGCCTTTGCCATACTTGACCAGGCGCAAGCCCAGGTACGCCACGCCCGCTGCCGGCAAGGCGATCGTCAGCACCGCGCCGATCACCAGATCAATCAGCAGCGAGACCACAAAACCGGCAGCCACCTCGGCAATTTCTTTGGGAGGCAACGCATCCAGCCAGATCATTGCAGTGCGCAACATCAGGTACAGCGCTGCTTCATCACTGGCGAGCAACATCGCCTGTTCCATGACCTTGGGTGCATCGGTGGCGATCTGCGCCAGCTTCGCCGCCTCGGCTCCCAGCTGTTCGGCAAATTTCAGCGGGTCTTCAAGAATCGACTGGACCAGCTTGATGCTGTCCCACACCTCCCTGATCGCCGCCCAGCTGCCCGCCAGCACACCGCTGGCAACTGCACTGGCCGTTGACACCTCCCAATGAGGCCGGAAACCCTCCCACTGTGAGCGCAGCCATTGTTCCAGGTCTGCCGTCAGCCCGGCGTAGGAGGCAAACAACGCGTCTACCTGCTCCTCTGAGACCTCGCCTTGTACGCGCACCTGGTATCGCCCGCCGGCGGCGCAAACGTGCGAGCCTTTGCCATGCTCATCCAGCATGACGGTGGCAGAGCTGGCGTCATCCAGCCCGATGACTTCAACGGGAATATTGCCGATCGGTACGTCATACACCGATTCGAACCGGCTCTCGATCTGCAGCACACCGCCCGCCGGGCAGCGGGCTACGGTAGAAAAATCCGCATCGGAAACACTCACCGAGCGCTGTGAGTCGCCTACCCGCAACACCCGATCCATTCCCAGCAACGACGGCATATCGGCGACATGGCTGACTGAGTCCAGCGCCTGCGCGTACCAGGCGCTCATCTGTCGGCGGTATTGCACCAGGCTCTGATGAAAGCCATCGAGCTCATGTTCGATAGCGGCAATGTGGGAGGCGTGGGTCATCCGTGACGTCCTGGCAGAAGGGCAAGGCGCCGGAGTCTGCCGCAACAAAAAACGTCGGGATGAACGGTTTGAAAAAACAGAATGGGATGACTGGAGGCGAGGAAAACTCGTAAAAAACCAGCCCGAAGGACTACACAAAAAAGCGATAAGGCTCATTGCGTGAGGCTAGGCATCTAAATGCCGATGCAATAAGGCAATTTAATGGCCCCTTTGTAACAAAATCCTCGCCAGAATCGCTTTTATTTTCAGGTGGTTAGTTGGGGAAGCGAATGCGCACTGTTGGAATCATGCTGATCGCCTGCTCCCTGGCGGGGGGTACGGCTGCCGTGCAGGCAAGGGAACTGCGTGAGGGTGACAAGTACATGTGCAGTTGGGGCGCCGGTACGGCGGCCAGGGCCCAGGAGCTCAAGTTGGCGGGTGTGTCGTTGTATGCGGCGCGCCAGAAGATCCAGACCATCAAGTTCAGCAAGTCGTGGATGCGCATGATGGCCATGGGCATCACCGAGCAGACCTATGACAGCCGTTCCCGGCTCAAGCCTGAGGTGATTCGCCAGAGCTTCTATCAGGACTGCTTGCGCTACAAGGTGGCGCGCAAGTAGCCCCTGGGCGCTTTGCACCGGGCAGTGCAAAATCTGCGTAAGCCTGTCCAACTTTCTCCGGAGGCCGCTCGCCATACTGGTGCCAGGTAAACCAGGAGGCACAGGCCATGACCGATTACGTATTCCCCCCCGCGCAAACCCCATCCCTGGCCATACAGGGCAGCGATGCGCGTTTCCCCCTGCGTCGCGTGTTCTGCGTTGGTCGCAATTACAGCGAACACGCCCGGGAAATGGGACATGACCCGGATCGCGAGCCGCCGTTCTTTTTCATGAAACCGGCGGATGCGGTGGTGCCGGCCGACGGTGTGATCGCCTATCCGCCGCTGACCACCGACCTGCACCATGAAGTGGAATTGGTGGTGGCCATCGGCAAGGGCGGGGTGGATATCAGCCCTGATGAAGCTTTTTCCCACATCTGGGGCTATGGCGTGGGGATCGACCTGACGCGCCGCGATCTGCAAGCCCAGGCGAAAAAGCTCTCACGCCCGTGGGAATGGGCCAAAGCCTTCGATGAGTCGGCGCCCAGCACGGCGTTGCAGCCGGTGAGCGCGGTAGGGCACCCGTCCACCGGCAAGATCTGGCTGAAGGTCAATGGCGAACAACGCCAAGTCGGCGACCTGGCTGACCAGATCTGGTCGGTCAGCGAAGTGATCAGCCACGCCTCCCGATCCGTCGCGCTCAAGTCCGGTGACCTGATCTTCACCGGCACGCCCGCCGGTGTCGGCGCGTTGCAACCGGGCGATACCGTGACGGCCGGCATCGACGGCGTTGGCGAGTTGAGGTTCACCCTCGGCAACGGTTGAGGCTAAAGTGGTGCCCTGGCCACCCGAGACAGCGCTATGCCCGGCACCCGCGTCACCACCTATGGCATGGAACAACGCAGCGACCGCCCCGACTTCTATATCCGCGACAAACGCGGGCGGGCGGCGCTGACCAGCCCCCATCGGCACGAATACTTCCAGATCCAGATCAACCTCGGTGGCGACACCGTGCAGCATATCGGTGGGGCGGTGCGACCGTTTCCGCGTAACGCCCTGGCGTTCATCCTGCCCCATCGCCTGCATGTGATTCCCCATCCTGAGGATGGCGAGTTCATCCTGATCAACTTCAGCCAGGCGTTTTTCCTGCCGCAACTGAGTTGTGATCCGCTGGACCTGGAGGACATTCCTATCGGCCAGGCACCAGAGCTATCGCCGTTTCGCTTTCAGGAGCAACTGGACTTTATCCTCGATGATGCCGCGTTCGAAGAAGTCAAAACCTGGCTGGCCCATATGCGCGCCCTCGACACTCACCGCACTTTTGGTGCCCGCGAGAGGCTCAAGGGCTACCTGTTTCAACTGATTGGCCTGGTCTGTGAGCAGTACGCCGAGCCGCTGCAAGCGTTTGCCGCCAACAACGCTATCCGGCGCGGGCGCAAGGACGCCTTGGCGCGGGTGCAAGGCTATATCCGCGCGCATATCCACGAACCCAGTCTCAACCTGACCGATACGGCCGCCGCCGCATTTCTATCGCCCAACTACCTGACGCACCTGCTGCGCAAGGAAACCGGGAAACCCTTCTCCCAGTGGGTACTGGACCGCCGCATGCAACTGGCGCGCACGTTGTTGCTGAACAGCACCCAACTGATCGGGGTGATAGCGCAACGTTGCGGGTTTACCGACGAGGCCTACTTCTCCCGCTGCTTCCGCAAGGCCCAGGGCATGACGCCCGGGCAGTTTCGCCGTCAGCAGCAGACAGAAATGTTGTAGTCACACGGTTTTTACAAAACCACGACAATGAGTAGGTTTCAATTTGCATACAATCCAACATTTCTAGTCACTCCAGCAGGACGCTTGCGAGACATGAATCAACCAGAACCCCCATCCTCAAGCGGCTTTCGCTCTTTTGCGATCGGGGTTGTGTGCGTGGCGGTGCTGTTGGGCACTTATTTCATGCGGCTCAACGCTGAGGTTGACCGAGAGCGGGAGCAGGTTGCAGAGCGTCTGGCTTTCTGCCAGCACCTTGAAAGTGTGACCCGTGTGGCGGCGTCCACGAAGCTGGAATCCCCAGAAGCCTGCAAGCAACTCAAAAAACGTTATGCCGAAAGTGTTGCGCCGTTATAACCAATAACCCCAATTACAGAGTGGAAATGAGCGGGCGAAGTGTGCACGCTTAATCAGCGCTTATTGCACCAAAAAGTGGCACTTATGGTGTTGGCTACCTTAAAAAATGTTTGGATATTGAATGACTTACGGTGCTTTTAATCCGACGAAAGGATTAAAATAATCTTGTTGCAGGTTTTAACAACCGTTACTATAGCCGGGCGTTCACCTCCCACGGTTTATGCATTTTTAAATCCCAAGTTTCCATCAGCTACTTGGGATTTTTTTTGCCCGGAATTTGCTCTCGGCGTCAAACTTCTATGTCGGCAAACTCTGCTCGCATCCGGCCATTGTGCTTGGCTTGATAGAGCAACTTATCGACGGATTCGACAAACCCCAACACATTGCTGTCGGGTGTCACGATGTGGGTGCCCACGCCCAGGCTCAACGTCAGCAGGTTCGACACCGGCGAGAACCCGTGCTCGATCTGTTGTTGGCAAATCAAATGCAGGCAACGTTGGGCAACCTGCCGAGCCGATGCGGCATCGGTTTCCGGCAACAGCCAGACAAACTCCTCGCCGCCGATACGGGCAATGAAATCCCGGGGCCGGTTGGCGGCCTGGGCCAGGGTGCGCGCCACCTGGCGCAGGCACTCGTCGCCCTTGATATGGCCGTAGTGGTCGTTGTACTGCTTGAAGAAATCAATATCGAGGATGAGCAACGACAGCGGCAACCGGCTGCGCAGCGCACTGGCCCATTCCCGTTCCAGCACGGTGTCGAACATGCGGCGGTTGGCGATGCCGGTGAGGCCGTCCTGGAACGAATACTCCTCCAGTTGTTTTTGCAGGCGGATCAGGTGTTCCTCGGTCTTTTTGCGTTCGCTGATATCGAACATGAAGCCGATCAACGCCTCCACTTCACCGTCCTTGCGCACGACGTGCACCACATCGCGAATCCACACGTAATCGCCATTCACCGTGAGCGCGCGGTAATCGGCCTCGTGGTCGACCCCGGCACGCGATTGCGACACACAGAAATTCACCACGTATTCACGGTCGTCCGGGTGCATGCGTTCGACCCAGTCATCCACACTGACCCAGCTTTGCGGCGTCCAGCCCAATAACGTCTCGATCTGCGGGCCGATATAGCTGAAGGTCATGGTCTGCCAATCAATGCGCCAAGGGATAGCCTTGGTCGATTCCAGCAGGGTCTTGTAGACGTCGCTGTCGGGCAGGCGTGGAGCATCGATGTTCATGGGCGGCGGCTCGCATGATGGCTAAAAGCCAACAGCGTCTTGTGAGCGAAGCCCTGAGTCAAGCCTTCGCGAAAGCCGCAGACGAGAGGTCGTGTACTGGGTTTCTGGCGCCAGCACCCCAGCATTTGTTGGGCATAGTGAGGCACAGCTAACACTTTTGAGTTAATTGTTCGGTAGCGGGCAAAAGCTTATCTACGCTGTTTACATCACACATTCAGGGATGCATCCACGGACGGGGCTTTATCATGATTCCGATCGTCGAATTCAACCGCATCATGGCCGCCGGGTTCCTGCCGCTGGCGTGTGATTGCAGCCTCAACAGCGACGGTTCGCTGCGCATTCGTGTGTTCGAGCCGGAGTCTGGCCGTGTCGAGCTGCTGTTGACTCGGGTCTCGCCCCAAGGTCTGGACAGCATCCGTTCCATCTCAAACCTGATTGGCGAGTTGCGCACCGAGATCAAGGCCGGGCGCCGTGGCTTTGCGGTGATGGGTTAGCTGTTGACGGTGCTGGTGGTGGGAGTGGTGGCGCCGTAGTAGCGCCAGCAGCAATGCCGGTGTTCCGGCAGGATCACGCAACCGCTGAGGCTCACGATCAACAGGGCGGCGACCAGCATATATAGGCGACGGGACATGATGTTTCCTCTTGGTGTGTTCTGCGTCACTCCTTGAACGCAACCACCGATACAAATCCGTCGCGATGCTTGCAAACTTTTCATCAAGTCCTGTGATTCCCTGGGCAATACTTTCTCTGGGCCACCGCGTGGAAAAAATCTGTTTTTTCTGCGACGGATTTTCCTGCGCCTGGCGTTCAACCCATCAGCAGCGTGCACTTTCGCTCGCCGTATGAAGGAGTTGCCATGAACTCACTGACCCAATTGCGTTGTGCCGTGCTGGCTCCGCTGGCTTTCGCCGCGTTTGTCAGCACCCCGGTTTTCGCCGAGACCGAAGTGATTATCCGCCAGGCACCACCGGCAGAACGTGTCGAAGTGATCCCTGCCGAGCGCCCCGGATACGCCTGGGATCGCGGCCACTGGCGTTGGGAACACGGTGCCTACGCCTGGGTACCTGGCCACTGGCAACCGGTGATGCGCAATGCCCGGTGGGAGCCTGGGCATTGGGAATCGCGTGGGCCGAACTGGTACTGGCGCGAAGGGCATTGGATTCGCTGAAACCTAACTCCCCGGACCGAGTATTACCCGATTGAAAGACACTGATCCGGACGTTGAGCTACTGGCACGTATCGGCAACAACGAAGCCGCCGCGGTCAATGAAATGGTGACGCGCAAGCTGCCGCGGTTGCTGGCGCTTGCCGGCCGGCTGTTGGGGGATGCCGAGGAGGCCAGGGACGTGGCTCAGGAAAGTTTTCTACGGATCTGGCGCCAGGCGGCCAATTGGCGTGCCGGTGAAGCGCGCTTTGACACTTGGCTGCACCGAGTGGCGCTCAACCTGTGCCATGACCGCTTGCGTCGACGCAGAGAACGCCCGTTGAATGAGGAAGAGGTGCTGGAACTGGCGGACAGCGCACCGTCCCCTGAGGAACAGTTGGAAACCAGCCAGCGCAGCGCCCGCATGGCCGCCGCGTTAGCGGCTTTGCCGGAGCGTCAGCGCGAAGCCATCGTGTTGCAGTATTACCAGGAGCTGTCGAACATCGACGCCGCGGCCCTGATGAATATCAGCGTCGAGGCACTGGAGAGCCTGCTGTCGCGGGCCCGCCGCCAGTTGCGCAGTCAACTTGCCGACACACCCGGGCTCGCCCGCCCAGGAAGGGGAACACCATGACACTTGAACGATTTGCTTATCTGGCCGATGCCTACGGCGCCAGCCTGCACCGCTGGCCCGTTGCCGATCAAGCGGCGGCCCGCGCCTTGCTCGACAGCGGCGACCCTGGCGCCCGCGAAGCACTGAATGCGGCGAGTTGGCTCGATCAGCAGATGGACAGCCATCAACTGGCGCCCGTCGACCCCGCACTGGTGCGGCAAATTCGTCAGTCGGCTGTGCCGCGCAGGTCATTCTGGTCGCGCTATGCCAACTGGTTGTCACCGGCCGGTCTGCTGGGTGTGGGCATTGCCGGTATCGCTGCCGGGGTGCTGGTGGCGTCGATGAGCGTGCCGCTGCCGATGTTGTCATCCGAAGTGTTGCCCAGCGTCTTCGATCAAGGCGATGCCGACGTCGTGTTTACCGTCAACGCCGAGGAAACCGAGCAATGACAGCCAAAACCCTTAAGCCGTGGTTGGTCGTCTCGGTGTTGCTCAACGTATTTTTGATTGGCGGGGTGGCGGGCGGCCTCTATCACTGGATGGCCGTTGCCGCGCCTGCCGAGGCGGTGGTCAACCAGCATGGTCTGCGCCAGGCGATGTTCAAGTTGCCGGTCGAGCGGCGTAAGGAGTTGCGTCAGTTGCTGCGCCACAACCGTGCCGACAGCCAGCCGTTGATCATGGCGGGTCGTGAAGCCCGGCTGGGGGTGATCAAGCAATTGGAGGCGCCGACGCTGGACCGCGCGGTGCTGGTGTCTGAATTGGCCAAGGCACGTGAGGCGGATGTTGCGCTTCGGGCGTTGGTGGACGATACCTTGGCGCAGTTTGCGAGTAATTTGCCTCAGGATGAGCGGCAGAAATTGGTTGAGGCGCTTTATCAGCGGGGGCAGGGGAAGGCCAGGGATAAGGTGACGCAAGGGCTGGGGAGTAAGCCGCGGTCTTGAGCGGGGCGACTACCTATCCATTGCTGCGGTAACGGCTGATGGCGCTGCCGCGTTCGTCAATTCCTTTGTCGAACGGCAGGGCGTAGAGGCAGGGATGCAAGGGTCAGAGGCGACGCAGGAAGGCTTTGACGATATGCCGGGTGGCATTGGTGGTGTCCAGGTCGTCCACGGCGGTGTAGGGGTGCCACCGGCAATCGATGATTTCGTTGCAGGGCCGGGCGTCCGCGAGGTTGATCACGGAGGCTTCAAACACGTGGTGCTCGGTGTCACTGGTTTTCAGTTCTTGCAGGTAGAGCAGGCCGTCGACCTTCAATCCGGTTTCCTCGTGCAACTCCCGTTCGGCCGCGCCCACGGGGCGTTCGCCGGGTTCGACCTTGCCGCCCGGCAAGGCCCATTTTGATCGGACTTTGCGCACGAAGAGGATATGCCCCTCATGTGCGCAAATGACGGTTGCGCGTGTTTTCAATGTGTGAAGCTCCGTAGCGAGATGGCTGTCATTAAAGTGTAATGCAATTGTCATGCTGGGCGGCTGTGGCACTTGCATCAGGGGATGTGGATACTGCTCGCTGGACAACGCGGACGAGGAAGGCAGATGAGTACCGTACGCTGGGGCATGATCGGCTGTGGCAGTGTCACTGAGTTAAAGAGTGGACCCGCTTTCTACAAAGCGCCAGGTTCGGCGCTGGTGGCGGTGATGGGGCGACGTGTCGAAGCGGTGCGCGATTATGCGGCACGCCATGGCATCGCTCGCTACTACACCGACGCCCAGGCGTTGATCAACGACCCCGAGGTGGATGCGGTGTACATCGCCACACCGCCCGACAGCCATCTTGAATACAGCCTGATGGTGGCGGCAGCCGGCAAGCATTGTTGCGTCGAGAAACCCATGTCGTTGAATGCCGGGCAGAGCGCGTTGATGCAGCGCACGTTCGAGCGCGCCGGGCTGCATTTGTTTGTGTCCTACTATCGACGCTCCTTACCGCGCTTCCAGCAAGTGCGCGATTGGCTGCAGACCGGGCGCATCGGTGAGTTGCGTCATCTGACCTGGACCCTGTGCAAGCCGGCCGCCGCAGCGGATACCAACCCGGCCAACTGGCGCACCGACCCGGCGATTGCCGGTGGTGGCTACTTTGCCGATCTGGCCAGCCATGGTTTTGACCTGTTTCAGTACCTGGCCGGGGATATTGTCGATGTGGCCGGGTTCACCGCGCGCCAGGCCGGCCGTTATGCCGCGGAGGACGCGGTGACCGCCAGCTGGCGCTTCGCCTCGGGTGCGCTGGGCATGGGCGCCTGGAACTTTGTGGCGGACCGGCGCGAAGACCGGGTCGAGTTGATCGGCAGCCATGGGCGCATCTGTTTTTCGGTGTTCGAAGACCAGCCGATACGTCTTGAAGCGCAGGCCCATGAAGTGCTGACCGTGCCGTGCCACGCGCATATTCAATGGCATCACGTGCTGGGCATGAATGCGCATATTCGCGGGGAGGCGCAGCACCCCTCGTTGGCCATCGAAGCATTGAAGACCGATCAAATCCTTGACCGGGTGTTGCAACGTAACCCCGTTCATCCCGAGTCGTCGCACTAAAGTCAGCTTTTTTCAAGGAACACGCAGATGAAATACTGGATGATGTTATGGCTGGTGCTGGCCACGGGGGCCGTGGCGGCTCCGCGCAGCCAGGGGCAGGCGGGGGAGTTTGATTTTTATGTGTTGTCATTGTCGTGGTCGCCGACCTTTTGCCTGACGCACCCGGACAACGAGCAGTGTTCGGGCAAGGGGTACGGCTTTGTACTGCACGGTTTGTGGCCGCAATACGCACGGGGCGGGTGGCCGGCCTCGTGCGACTCGCCGTCGTCGCTGAACCGCCAAGCCATGGACAAGGGCGCCACGTTGTTCCCCAGCCGTTCACTGATCAAGCATGAATGGGCCAAGCATGGCACGTGCTCCGGGCTTGAGCCGCTGGCCTATCTGGAAAAGGCCGACGCCGCGCTGGGGGTGGTGAACATTCCGCCACAGCTGCAGCCGCTCAACTCGCCGCCGTCATTGCCGGCCCAAGCGATCGAGGCGTTGTTTCGCGAAAGCAACCCACGCATGGGCAACCACGGGCTGGCGGTGATCTGTAAAGGCAAGGTGCTGTCGGAAGTGCGCGTGTGCCTGACCAAGGACCTGGCATTCGCCGGCTGCCCACGCAGCGTCAAGACCCAGTGCCGCGACGGGGATATCCGCATTCCTTCACAGCGTTGAGGCACCAGCGCCTTGCTGTTCGGCGCCAGAGGGTGATTTTCTTCAATACCGCGCGTGCCTTGCCCTTTAACGTGACGGCATCTTGATCGTCACCACCTAAAGGGAATCGCAATGAGCTTGATCATTTCCATGGCCGCCTTCGCCTTGGCGACCTCCATTACGCCGGGCCCGGTCAATGTGGTCGCCTTGAGTTCCGGTGCGCGCTTCGGTTTCGTCGCCAGTCAGAAGCATGTATTTGGCGCCGCCGTGGGTTTCACTTTGTTGCTGGTGCTGATCGGCCTCGGGTTGCATGAAGTGTTGTTGCGCTGGCCCATCCTCACCCAATTGATTCAGTGGGGCGGTGTGGCCTTCCTGCTGTACATGGCCTGGAAACTGGCCGTGGACGATGGCCGGTTGGACGCTGAGGGTACGGCTACCGCACCGTCGATGCTGTATGGCGCAATCATGCAGTGGCTCAACCCGAAAGCCTGGTTGGCCTGTGTCGCGGGCATGGGCTTGTTTGTGGCCGATGGCGACGCCGCGCAGGTCTGGCTGTTCGCGGCGCTCTATCTGGTGATCTGCTACCTGTCGGTGGCATGCTGGGCCTATGCCGGCACGTTCTTGCGTCGTTACCTCGGCAACCCGCAGGGTGTGCGCCTGTTCAACCGTTCAATGGCCGCGTTGCTGGTGGCCAGTGTGGGTTATTTGCTGATGGCTTGAGCCGGTCGCGGTACTGGCCAGGCGTGGCGGCGAAGTGCTGTTTGAAGGCGCGCTGGAAATGTGCCTGGTCGGCAAAGCCCGCCGCCAGGGCCACATCGGCAATCAGCTTGCCCTGGCGCAGTTGGGCGCGGGCAAACTGGATGCGTTGGTTGATCAGGAAGGCATGGGGTGTCAGCCCGTAATACTGCTTGAAGGCGCGGATCAGGTAAGAGGGTGACAGCTCGGCGGCCAGGCAGATGTCTTCCAGTTTCAAGGCTTGCGTGCAGTGTGTGCGAATGTAGTCGGCCGCCCGTTCCAGCTTGTGGTTGACCTCGCGTACCGGAGTGTCCGCAGGGTTGAGGCGCTGCTGGACTTCGGTGAAGTAACTCACCAGCGCGCTTTGTTTTTGCAGATGTTCAGCCTGTGTATCCACCAGTATCCGGTACAACTCCAGCAGGCCGCGATACAGCAGCGGATCGCGCACGTAGGGCGTGTTGAACGGCCGGTAACCCTGGTCGGTGCTGAAGCCCAGTTGGTACTGCAGGTCAGTCAGCCAGGGCGTATCGATGTACAGCATCTGATAGGACCACGGCTCATTGTCGATGGGGTTGCAGGCATGCACATCGCCGGGGTTCATCAGGACCACCGTACCCGCGTCGATCTCGAACGTCTGTGTACCGTAGTGGTAATAGCTGCGTCCGGTGGTGATTGCCCCAATCGAAAAATGCTCGTGCGCATGCCGGCTGTAGGTCACCTTGCGCCCGTCCGCAATGGTGCGCGCCTCGATGAACGCCAACGCAGGGTCACGCCAGAAAAACGGTGCTGTAGCGGCGGTCATGGCAGGCGCTCCCTGAAAGAATTGGAATGAGCAGGCAACAGCCTCATACAAAAGGTGGGCTTATTCAAGCCTTGCGCATCACACGATACGCTGCCACGCAGTACTCTATTGGCCTGACTGATTAACGGGAGGTGGCACCAGGAACGCCGCCTCCAGCAATTGCCGGGTATACGCATGCTGCGGATCGGCAAAAATCGTCCCGGCCTCGCCTTGTTCCACCACCTGCCCATGCTTGACCACCATCAGTTGGTGACTCAACGCCTTCACCACCGCCAGATCATGGCTGATAAACAGGTAGGTCAGGTTGTACTTGGCCTGCAGGCTGCGCAACAACTCGACCACTTGACGCTGCACCGTGCGGTCCAATGCCGAGGTAGGTTCGTCCAGCAGGATCAGGCGCGGCTTGAGCACCAGGGCGCGGGCGATGGCGATGCGTTGGCGCTGGCCACCGGAGAATTCGTGGGGGTAGCGATGGCGGGACTCCGGGTCCAGACCGACTTCCTTGAGTGCGGCAATAATCGCCGCCTCCTGTTCAGCCGGCGTGCCCATCTTGTGAATACGCAAGCCTTCGCCGACGATTTCGCTGACGCACATGCGCGGGCTCAGGCTGCCGAACGGGTCCTGGAACACCACCTGCATTTCCCGCCGCAGCGGGCGCACCTGTTGCTGGCTGAGCTTGTCCAACTGCTGGCCTTCAAAGCGAATGCCGCCCTGGCTGCCGATCAGCCGCAAAATCGCCAGGCCCAAGGTCGATTTGCCTGAGCCGCTCTCGCCGACAATGCCCAGGGTCTGCCCCTGGGGCAGGTTGAAATGGATACCATCCACCGCCTTGACGTAATCGACGGTGCGGCGCAAAAAGCCTTTCTTGATCGGGAACCAGACCTTGAGGTCATCGACTTCCAGCAACGGCGGCCCGACTTCATTGGCAACCGGCCCGCCGCTGGGCTCGGCGGCCAGCAGTTCCTGGGTATAGGGGTGGCGGGGCGACTGGAACAGTGTCTCGCAGTCGGCTTGTTCAACGATGCAACCTTGCTGCATCACGCACACCCGGTGAGCGATGCGTCGCACCAGGTTCAAGTCGTGGCTGATCAGCAGCAACGCCATGCCCAGGCGCGCTTGCAGTTCTTTGAGCAACTCGAGGATCTTCAACTGCACCGTGACGTCGAGGGCCGTGGTCGGTTCGTCGGCGATCAACAGCTCCGGCTCGTTGGCCAACGCCATCGCGATCATCACCCGTTGGCGTTGGCCGCCGGACAACTCGTGGGGCAGGGCCTTGAGGCGCTTGTGCGGCTCGGGAATGCCCACCAGTTCAAGCAATTCCAGGGTTCGCCGGGTGGCGACTTTGCCGGTCAGCCCCTTGTGCAGGCCAAGCACTTCGTTGATCTGCTTCTCGATGGAATGCAGCGGGTTCAACGAGGTCATCGGTTCCTGGAAGATCATCGCAATGCGGTTGCCACGAATATGCCGGATGGTTTTTTCCTTGAGCGTGAGCAAGTCTTGCCCGGCATAGGCAATGGTGCCCGACGGATGCCGCGCCAGCGGGTAGGGCAGCAGGCGCAGGATCGAGTGAGCGGTCACCGACTTGCCCGAGCCGCTTTCGCCGACCAGGGCCAGGGTTTCGCCACGCTTGATATCGAAACTGACGTTGTTCACCACGCGGTGATGGTGACTGCCCGTGACGAACTCGACGCTGAGGTCGCGGACTTCGATCAGATTGTCCTGGTTCATCTCATTTCCTCGGGTCGAAGGCATCGCGAGCGGACTCGCCGATAAACACCAGCAAACTCAGCATGATCGCCAGCACGGCAAAGGCACTCATCCCCAGCCACGGCGCTTGCAGGTTGGATTTGCCCTGGGCCACCAGCTCGCCCAGGGACGGCGAACCGGCCGGCAAGCCGAAGCCGAGGAAGTCGAGGGCCGTGAGGGTGCCGATGGCGCCGGTGAGAATGAACGGCATGAAGGTCATGGTCGAGACCATGGCGTTGGGCAGGATATGGCGGAACATGATCGCGCCATTTTGCATACCCAGCGCCCGGGCTGCGCGGACGTATTCCAGGTTGCGCCCGCGCAGGAACTCGGCGCGCACCACGTCCACCAGGCTCATCCAGGAGAACAACAGCATGATCCCCAGCAGCCACCAGAAGTTGGGCTGCACGAAGCTGGCGAGGATGATCAGCAGGTACAATACCGGCAAGCCCGACCAGATTTCCAGGAAGCGCTGCCCGGCCAGGTCGACCCAGCCGCCGTAGAACCCCTGCAACGCGCCTGCGATAACGCCGATGATCGAGCTGAGGACGGTCAGGGTCAGGGCAAACAGCACCGACACCCGGAACCCGTAGATGACCCGGGCCAGGACATCACGGCCCTGGTCATCGGTGCCCAGCAGGTTGACGCTTGACGGCGGTGCGGGCGCCGGGACCTTCAGGTCGTAATTGATGCTCTGGTAGCTGAACGGGATCGGAGCCCATAAGGTCCACGCATCCTTGGCCTTGAGCAGCTCCTGGATGTACGGGCTCTTGTAGTTGGCCTCCAGCGGGAACTCGCCGCCAAAGGTCGTCTCGGGGTAGCGCTTGAGGGCTGGAAAGTACCAGTCGCCGTCGAAGTGCACCGCCAGCGGCTTGTCATTGGCGATCAGTTCCGCACCCAGGCTGAGCACGAACAGGATCAGGAACAGCCACAGCGACCACCAGCCGCGTTTGTTCGCCTTGAACCGCTCGAATCGGCGGCGATTGAGGGGGGACAGGTTCATCTCAATGCTCCCGGCTGGCGAAGTCGATGCGTGGATCGACCAGGGTGTAGGTGAGGTCGCCGATCAACTTCACGATCAGCCCCAGCAGTGTGAAGATGAACAGCGTACCGAACACCACCGGGTAGTCGCGGTTGATCGCCGCTTCAAAGCTCATCAGGCCCAGGCCGTCGAGGGAAAAGATCACTTCGACCAGCAACGAGCCGGTGAAGAAAATCCCGATGAAGGCCGACGGGAAACCGGCGATGACCAACAGCATCGCGTTACGGAATACATGGCCGTAGAGCACACGATGGTGGGTCAGGCCTTTGGCCTTGGCGGTGATCACGTACTGCTTGTTGATCTCGTCGAGGAAGCTGTTTTTGGTCAGCAGCGTCATGGTCGCGAAGTTGCCGATCACCAGTGCGGTAATCGGCAGTGCCAGGTGCCAGAAGTAATCGAGGATTTTGCCGCCCCAACTCAACTCATCGAAGTTGTTCGAGGTGAGACCGCGCAACGGGAACCAGTCGAAGTAACTGCCGCCGGCAAACACCACGATCAGCAGGATGGCGAAGAGGAACGCCGGGATCGCATAGCCGACGATGATCGCCGAGCTGGTCCATACGTCGAAGTGGCTGCCGTGTCGCGTGGCCTTGGCGATGCCCAGCGGGATCGATACCAGGTACATGATCAGCGTGCTCCACAACCCGAGGGAGATGGACACCGGCATCTTCTCCTTGATCAGGTCGATGACCTTGGCATCGCGGAAGAAACTGTCGCCGAAGTCCAGCCGGGCGTAGTTCTTGACCATGATCCACAAGCGTTCCGGCGCCGATTTGTCGAAGCCGTACATCTTCTCGATTTCCTTGATCAGCGCCGGGTCCAGCCCCTGGGCCCCCCGATAACTGGAGCCGGCCACCGAGACTTCGGCACCACCGCCGGCAATACGGCTGGTGGCGCCTTCAAAGCCTTCGAGCTTGGCGATCATCTGCTCCACCGGGCCGCCGGGGGCGGCCTGGATGATGATGAAGTTGATCAGCAATATGCCGAACAGCGTGGGGATGATCAGCAGCAGGCGGCGAACAATATAGGCCAGCATTCAATTGCCTCCGCTCGCCGGGTCGGCGCTTTGAGTCGTGTCCAGGGAAACCGCCGGCTTGACGTTGGGTTTAGCCCACCAGGTGATGGTGCCGACGTCATAGCGTGGCGGCACCTTGGGGTGGCCCAGGTGGTCCCAGTAGGCGACGCGGAACGTCTTGATGTGCCAGTTGGGGATGACGTAGTAGCCGAACTGCAGCACGCGGTCCAACGCCTTGGCATGAGCGACCAGGCTTTTGCGCGAGTCGGCGTTGATCAACTCTTCGACCAGTTGGTCGACCGCCGGGTCTTTGAGGCCCATGTAGTTGCGGCTGCCGGGTTTGTCGGCGCTGGGGGAACTCCAGAACTCACGCTGCTCGTTGCCGGGCGATGTGGATTGGGGGAAGCTGCCCACCAGCATGTCGAAGTCGCGCGAGCGCAGGCGGTTGATGTACTGCGACACGTCGACCCGGCGAATCACCAGGTCGATGCCCAAATCGGCGAGGTTGCGCTTGAAGGGTAGCAGGATGCGTTCGAATTCGGTCTGGGCCAGCAGGAACTCGATGGTCACCGGTTTGCCGGTGGTGTCGACCATTTTGTCGTTGACGATCTTCCAGCCCGCCTGCTGCAGCAACTGGTAAGCCTCGCGTTGCTGGGCGCGGATCATGCCGCTGCCGTCGGTCTTGGCCGGTTCGAAGGCTTGGGTGAAGACCTCGGCCGGGATCTTGTCGCGCAGCGGTTCGAGAATCGCCAGCTCTTCCGGGCCGGGTAGGCCGGTGGCGGCCATTTCCGAGTTTTCAAAGTAGCTGCGGCTGCGGGTATAGGCGCCGTTGAACAGTTGCTTATTGCTCCATTCAAAGTCCAGCAACAGGCTGATCGCCTTGCGCACACGTACATCCTGGAACATGGGCTTGCGGGTATTGAACACAAAACCCTGCATGCCGGTGGGGTTGCCGTTGGGGATCTCTTCCTTGATCAATCGGCCTTGAGCGACCGCCGGAATGTTGTAGGCGTTGGCCCAGTTCTTGGCGCTGATCTCCAGCCAGTAATCGAACTGCCCGGCCTTCAGCGCTTCCAGGGCGACGGTGTTATCGCGGTAATAGTCGGTGATGCGGCTGTCGAAGTTGTAGAAACCCTGGGTGACCGGCAGGTCCTTGGCCCAGTAGTCCTTGACCCGCTCATAGCGAATCATGCGTCCGGCCTTGACCTCGGCGACCTTGTACGGCCCGCTGCCCAGAGGGATTTCCAGGTTGCCCTTGGAAAAGTCGCGGGTCGCCCACCAATGCTTGGGCAGTACCGGCAATTGCCCGAGGATCAGCGGTAACTCGCGATTGTTGGTGCGCTTGAACTTGAACAGCACGCGCAACGGGTCTTCAGCCACCACTTCATCAACGTCGGCGTAGTAGGTGCGGTAGATCGGTGAACCGTCCTTGAGCAGTGTCTGGAAGGTGAACAGCACATCGTCGGCGCGGATCGGCTGCCCATCATGAAAGCGCGCTTCGGGGCGCAGGTAGAAGCGTACCCAACTGTTATCCGGGGCCTTTTCGATCTTGCCGGCGACCAGGCCGTATTCGGTGACGGGTTCGTCCAGGCTCTGCATGGCCAGGGTGTCATAGACCAGGCCGATGTTATCGGCGGGCACACCTTTGCTGATGTAGGGGTTGAGGCTGTCGAAGCCGCCCATGGCCGACTCGCGGAAAGTACCGCCCTTGGGCGCACTGGGGTTTACGTAGTCGAAGTGCTTGAAGTCGGCGGGGTACTTCGGCGGCTCGTTGTAGAGCGTCAACGCATGTTGCGGCGCGGCCTGGGCCGCGGTACACAGCAAGAGGCTGCCAAGCAGTACCGTACGCAAAGACATCATTGGGCTTTCTCCGAAGCTTTGAGCCACCATGCGCTCAGGCCCAGGCTGTAGGGCGGCGTGGTGACAAAGGCGAACCGGTTGCGGTAGGCCAGTCGATGATAGTTGAGGTACCAGTTGGGAATGCTGTAGTGCTGCCACAGCAGCACTCGGTCCAGCGCCCGGCCGGCGGCCAGTTGCTCCTCGCGGGTTTGCGCGGCGAGCAGTTGTTCCAGCAAGTGATCGACCACGGGGTTGGCGATGCCTGCATAGTTCTTGCTGCCCTTGATCGCGGCCTGGCTGGAGTGGAAGTACTGCCACTGCTCAAGGCCCGGGCTCAAGGTCTGGTTGAGGGTCATCAGGATCATGTCGAAGTCGAACTGATCCAGGCGTTGCTTGTATTGCGCCCTGTCAACGGTGCGCAGGCGGGCGTCGACGCCGATGCTGATCAGGTTCTCGACATAGGGCTGCAGGATGCGCTCCAGGTTCGGGTTGACCAGCAGGATCTCCAGGCGCAGCGGCTGCCCCTGGCTGTCGAGCAAGCGTTGCCCCGACAGCTTCCACCCGGCATCTGCGAGCAATGCCAAGGCACGACGCAGGGTGTCACGGGGGATGCCACGCCCATCGGTCTGCGGCAGGCTGAACGGCTGGGTGAACAGTGGCGCCGGCAACTGCTCGCGGTAGGGGGAGAGCATCAGCCATTCATGCCCCACCGGCACACCGGTCGCCGAAAACTCGCTGTTGGGGTAGTAACTGACGCTGCGTTTGTAAGCACTGCTGAACAGCGAGCGGTTGGTCCATTCAAAGTCGAACATCAGCCCCAGGGCTTCGCGCACTTTGGCTTGGCTGAAAGTCGGCCGCCGTGTGTTCATGAACAACCCCTGGCTTTGGGTCGGGATCTGGTGGGCGATCTGCGCCTTGATCACGTCGCCTCGGTTGACCGCCGGAAAGTTGTAGCCCGTGGCCCAGTTCTTGGCCTGGTGCTCGATATAGATGTCGAACTCGCCGGCCTTGAAGGCTTCGAACGCGACGTCACTGTCACGGTAGAACTCCACTTCGACCTTGTCGTAGTTGTAGAAACCCTGGTTGACCGGCAGGTCCTTGCCCCAGTAATCCTTGACCCGCTCGAACACCAGTTGCCGCCCCGGCGTGACCTTGGTGATGCGGTACGGCCCGCTGCCCAGTGGCGGCTCGAAGGTGGTGGCCTTGAAGTCGCGGTTTTTCCAGTAATGCTGGGGCAGCACGGGCAACTCGCCCAGGCGCAGGATCAGCAGCGGGTTGCCGGCGCGCTTGAAGACAAAGCGGATACGATGACGATTGAGAATGTCGACCCGCGCGACTTCCTGCAGGTTGGTGCGGTATTGCGGGTGGCCTTCGGTCAGCAGCGTACGGTAGGAAAACGCCACGTCATACGCGGTGATCGGCTTGCCATCGTGAAAGCGGGCTTCGGGGCGCAGATTGAACACCACCCAACTGCGGTCCTCGCTGTACTCCACCGATTGCGCGATCAGGCCGTAGCTGGACGTGGGCTCATCCCCGGACGGCGCGTACTGGCCGGTGCCGACCATCAGCGGTTCGTTCAGCTCGTTGACGCCGTATTGCAGGAAATTGGGAGTGGAAACCGGGCTGGTGCCCTTGAAGGTGTAGGGGTTGAGCGTGTCGAACGTGCCAAATGCCATCACCCGCAACGTACCGCCTTTGGGCGCTGCAGGGTTTACCCAATCGAAGTGGGTGAATTTGGCCGGGTACTTGAGCGTGCCGAACTGCGCGTAACCGTGGCTCTCGGTAATCGTCGCGTTCGCAGCAAAGCTCAAGGCCAGACTTATTAGTAGAAGGAGGGGACGCTTCAAGGCAGAGATCCGATCCAGGCGGCTTGGGCTTTATGATCGGTACAGTAACAGCTTGTTCCGGTTGGAAAAAGCTGGTTTATGTAGTGAGCGGGCTTGCCCCGCGCTGGGTGGCGCAGCCGCCCTAAACCAGGCACCTCGGTCTTTCTGACACACCACGGCGT
>NZ_PYWX01000038.1 GCF_003031675.1 Pseudomonas palleroniana
ACACGGCCGAGGAGTTGCCGATGGCTTTCAAACTGGTCGAGCACATCCCGGGTGATCTGCTCCTGGGTGAAGCCCATCAGGTCGTATTCCTGAGGCCCGTTGTGCAGGTAGACCTCAGCCCGGTAGTAACGCGTGCGCTCTTCCTCGGGCAGGTCGCTCGGTGCTGCCCTCCACCAGCTGATCGTTCCCACGCTCTGCGTGGGAATGTAGCCATGGGCGCTCCGCGTCTGCTCTTAAAAGCCGTGACGCGGAGCATCACAGGATGCATTCCCACGCGAAGCGTGGGAACGAGCATTCAGCGGCTAGCTGTAGACACGGCCGAGGAGTTGCCGATGGCTTTCAAACTGGTCGAGCACATCCCGGGTGATCTGCTCCTGGGTGAAGCCCATCAGGTCGTACTCCTGAGGCCCGTTGTGCAGGTAGACCTCAGCCCGGTAGTAACGGGTGCGCTCTTCCTCGGGCAGGTCGCTCGGTGCCGACGAGTAAGCATCCAGGCTCACTTCATAGACAAACGGATTGCCCTCCGCCATCTCGATACGCACACCGATGCAGCGCTTGGACTTGCCCAACAAGGTCTGCACTTCCAGCCCCTGATCGCGCAGCGCCGTCGCCGCTTCTTCCAGCGCAGGTGTCACGTGCTTGTCCATGAAGCGTTGCACGGTGCCCTGGCTCGGTTGCAGGTCCAGTGCCGTCAAACGCTCGCTGAAACCACGACGGCCACGTTCGGCCAATTGCGCCTGCTCCTGTTCGATGGCCACATCCTGGCGCATGGCCTTGTGCAAACCGAACATGAAGAACACCAGCACCACCGAGAACGGCAGCCCCGCCAGCACCACCATGGTTTGCATGGCTTCGAAGTTACCGGCAAACAGCAAGCCGATGGTCACCAGGGTAATCACCGCCGACCAGAAGATACGCAGCCAGTGCGGCGCATCTTCGTCCACGTTGCCGCCTTTGCAGGAAAGGTTGGCCATCATCACCGCGCCGGAATCCGCCGGGGTCAGGAACAGCACAAAGCCCACAAAGATCGACACACCGATGACGACTTTCGACGCCGGGTAATGCTCAAGCAGTTGGTAGATGGCCATGGACGGCTGTTCCAGCGCCGTCTTGCCCAACTCCACCGCGCCGTGGTTGAGCACCAGGTCCAGGGCCGAGTTACCGAAGATCGACAACCACGCCAGGGTGAAGCCCAGCGGAATCAGCAGCACGCCGGCCACCAGCTCACGCACGGTGCGACCACGGGAAATACGCGCGATGAACATGCCCACGAATGGCGCCCAGGAAATCCACCAGGCCCAGTAGAACAGGGTCCACAGGCCCATCCAGCGCTCGGTCTTGTCGGCGTCGCCCTCATACACGTACAGGTCGAAGGTTTTCAGCACCAGGCCGTTCATGTAGTCGCCGATGTTCTGCACGAAACCGTTGAGCAGGTGCAGGGTCGGGCCGAACAACAACACAAAGATCAGCAGGCCGCTGAACAGCATGATGTTGAGGTTGGACAGCCGGCGAATGCCGTTTTCCACACCCGACACCGCCGCAATGGTCGCCACCGTGCTCATCACGATGATCACGATCAACAGGTTGGTGTTGTTGTGTTCCATGCCGAACAGGTTTTCCAGCCCGGACGACACCTGCATCGCACCAATCCCCAGGTTCGTCACCAGGCCCAGCAGGGTCACGAACATGCCGAAACCGTCCACCGCGTGGCCGGCCGCACCTTTCACCCAACGCTCGCCCACCAGCGGATACAAGGCCGAACGCAAGGCCAGCGGCTGGTTATGACGGTACGCAAAGTACGCCACGGCCAAGCCGACCAGCGCGTAGATTGCCCAGCCATGCAGGCCCCAGTGCAGGAAGGTCAGTTGCAGTGCCTGGCGCGCCGCACTGTTGCTGGCAGCGGCGCCTTCGGGCGGGTTGAAGTAGTGGTCCAACGGTTCCGAAGCGCCGAAGTACAACAGCGAGATACCGATGCCCGACGAGAACAACATGCCGGCCCAGGCGCCGTAGCTGAAGTCCGGGGTGTCGTCCTTGCTGCCCAGTTTCAACTTGCCGTAGGACGAAAACGCCAGCCCCACCACAAATACCAGGTAGGCGGCGATGACGACCATGTAGTACCAGCCGAAGCTTTTGGAAAGCCACGCCTGGGCTACGCCGAGCATGCGCCCGGCCTCCTGCGGGGCGATGATCAGAATGGCAGTCAGCAAAAGAATCAGCACGGTAGAGGTGTAGAACACCCAACCGTTGACCCGCACCTTTTCCGGTGGGGTCTTTATAAGAGAGGCAGAACTCATGGCGCAGATGCTCCGGGCAGTGCGAAAGAGAAACACAAGGCAACGGTTATCCCGGGACATCGATTTTTCGGCAGTCGACGGACGGGTGTTATAAAGACACCCCGAAAATTCTTGTACCCCGCCGAAGCAGTGGCCAAGCCCTGTCACGGCCTGTTTCAAGGGTTTTTGCAGGTGTCAGATGTCGCGGCTCGCAGGTAGGAAATATCTGTAGGCAGCGACCATTTGTCGCAGATCTTATTCTTTGTTGATTGAACGTTCAATCAAAACAAAATAGACTGGCCATCAAGCCGACGGACGTCTGACGTCCGCCGCAGGCCTAACGAGAGGTGCTACATGCCCAAGGTCGGTATGCAACCCATACGCCGCCAGCAGTTGATCGAAGCCACGTTGACGGCCATCGATCAGGTCGGAATGGGGGATGCCAGCATTGCGTTGATCGCCCGTTTGGCCGGCGTTTCGAACGGCATCATCAGTCACTACTTTCAGGACAAGAACGGCCTGATCGCCGCAACAATGCGGTACTTGATGAATGCGCTGATCGAGAACGTCCACGAACGCAGACGTGCCCTGAAGGATGACAGCCCACGGGCGCACCTTCAGGTGATCATCGAAGGCAACTTCGACGCCAGCCAGGTCAACGGCCCGGCAATGAAAACCTGGTTGGCCTTCTGGGCAGCCAGCATGCACCACCCGTCATTGCACAGGTTGCAGCGGATCAACGATCAACGTCTGTATTCCAACCTGTGCTGCCAGTTTCGCCGAGTGCTGCCGCTGCCGCGTGCACGCAAAGCAGCCCGAGGCCTGGCGGCCCTGATCGACGGTTTGTGGTTGCGCGGCGCCCTGTCGGGAGACGCTTTCGACACGGAGCAGGCGCAACGGATCGCGTACGAATACATGGATTTCCAATTGGCCAAGCAGGTGAGTTAGAGCACACATAACCGCTCAACCCCTGAACCGCTTCCGGTCAGTGCCGCCAGCACCTTGTGGCTCACTGTTTGGAGGTTAACGCCAACCACTTATGCACTTGCGAGGACTTTATGGCCCGTTTCGAACTGCAAAAACTCTACATTGACGGCGGCTACACCGACGCTGGCAGCGATGCCACTTTCGAAGCCATCAACCCGGCTAACGGTGAAGTTCTCGCCAAAGTGCAACGTGCGACGAAAGAAGACGTTGAACGCGCCGTGGTCAGCGCCGAAAAAGGCCAGAAGATCTGGGCTGCCATGACCGCCATGGAGCGCTCGCGCATCCTGCGTCGTGCCGTCGACATCCTGCGCGAGCGCAACGACGAGTTGGCCGAGCTGGAAACCCTGGACACCGGTAAAGCCTTGTCCGAAACCAAATACGTCGACATCGTCACCGGCGCCGATGTGCTGGAATACTACGCGGGCTTGGTGCCGGCCATCGAAGGCGAGCAAATCCCGCTGCGCGACACGGCGTTCGTCTACACCCGCCGCGAGCCCCTGGGCGTAGTGGCCGGTATCGGCGCGTGGAACTACCCGATCCAGATCGCCCTGTGGAAATCCGCACCCGCCCTGGCTGCGGGTAACGCGATGATCTTCAAGCCAAGCGAAGTCACTTCGCTGACCACCCTGAAACTGGCCGAGATCTACACCGAAGCCGGCGTTCCGGCGGGCGTGTTCAACGTGCTGACCGGCAGCGGCCGTGAAGTCGGCACCTGGCTGACCGAGCACCCGCGCATCGAGAAAGTCTCGTTCACCGGCGGCACCGACACCGGCAAGAAAGTCATGGCCAGCGCTTCGAGCTCTTCGCTCAAAGACGTGACCATGGAACTGGGCGGCAAGTCGCCGCTGATCATCTTCGACGACGCCGACCTCGACCGCGCCGCCGACACTGCGATGATGGCCAACTTCTACAGCTCCGGCCAGGTCTGCACCAACGGCACTCGCGTGTTCGTGCCCAAGCACCTGCAAGCGGCGTTCGAAGCCAAGATCGTCGAGCGTGTCGCGCGCATTCGCGTGGGCAACCCGCAAGACGACAACACCAACTTCGGCCCGCTGGTCAGCTTTGCGCACATGGAAAGCGTGCTGGGCTACATCGCCAAAGGCAAGGAAGAAGGCGCCCGCCTGCTGTGCGGCGGCGACCGCCTGACTGACGGCGAATTCGCCAAAGGCGCCTTCGTGGCCCCGACCGTGTTCACCGACTGCACCGACGACATGACTATCGTGCGCGAAGAAATCTTCGGCCCGGTGATGAGCATCCTCACCTACGAAACCGAAGAAGAAGTGATCCGCCGCGCCAACGACACCGACTTCGGCCTGGCTGCCGGCCTGGTCACCAAAGACCTGAACCGCGCCCACCGTGTGATTCATCAGTTGGAAGCGGGCATCTGCTGGATCAACGCCTGGGGCGAATCCGACGCGAAGATGCCGGTCGGTGGCTACAAGCAATCGGGTGTGGGTCGTGAGAACGGCATCAGCTCGCTGAACAACTTCACCCGCATCAAATCGGTACAGGTTGAGCTGGGCGACTACGTCTCGGTGTTCTGACAGCCCGAGACTTGTGTTGCCTTTGAGGCCGCCATCGGGAGCAAGCCCCCTCCCACACTGACTGTGTTCACATGTTCAGATGTGTGAATGCAGTCAAATGTGGGAGGGGGCTCGCCCCCGATGAGGCCCCCGCTGACCCAACTCCAAAAGAGGGTGCATTCATGTCCCAAGAATACGATTACATCATTGTGGGTGCCGGTTCCGCCGGCAACACCCTGGCGACCCGTCTGACCGAAGACGAAGGCGTCACCGTTCTGCTGCTGGAAGCCGGCGGCCCTGACTACCGCTTCGACTTCCGCACGCAAATGCCTGCGGCGCTGGCGTTCCCGCTGCAAGGCCGCCGCTACAATTGGGCCTACGAAACCGACCCGGAACCACACATGGACGGCCGGCGCATGGAATGTGGTCGCGGCAAGGGCCTGGGTGGCTCTTCCCTGATCAACGGCATGTGCTACATCCGTGGTAACGCGATGGACTACGACGGCTGGGCGAAACTGCCGGGCCTGGAAGACTGGACCTACCTCGACTGCCTGCCGTATTTCCGCAAAGCAGAAACCCGCGACATCGGCCCCAACGACTGGCACGGCGGCGATGGCCCGGTCAGCGTGACCACGCCCAAGCCCGGCAACAACCCGCTGTTCCACGCCATGGTTGAAGCCGGCGTGCAGGCCGGTTACCCGCGCACCGAAGACTTGAACGGCTACCAGCAAGAAGGTTTCGGCCCGATGGACCGTACCGTCACGCCCAAGGGCCGTCGCGCCAGCACCGCACGCGGTTACCTGGACACCGCCAAGAAGCGCCCGACGCTGACCATCGTCACCCACGCCCTCACCGACAAAGTGCTGTTCGAAGGCAAGCGTGCCGTCGGCGTGCGTTACTTGATCGGCGCGGCTGAAGAGCGCGTCGAAGCCCGTGCGCGCAAAGAAGTCATCGTGTGCAGCGGCGCAATCGCTTCGCCGCAACTGCTGCAACGCTCCGGTGTTGGCCCGGCCAAGCTGCTGGAAAGCCTCGATATCCCGGTGGTCCACGACCTACCAGGCGTCGGCGAAAACCTGCAGGACCACCTGGAGCTGTACCTGCAATATGCGTGCACCCAGCCCGTGTCGCTGTACCCGTCGCTGCTCTGGTACAACCAGCCGGCCATCGGTGCCGAGTGGCTGTTCAACGGCACCGGCATCGGCGCCAGCAACCAGTTCGAAGCGGGCGGTTTCATCCGTACCCGTGAAGAATTCGAATGGCCGAACATCCAGTACCACTTCCTGCCGGTGGCGATTAACTACAACGGCAGTAACGGTGTGAAAGAGCACGGTTTCCAGGCACACATGGGCTCCATGCGTTCGCCAAGCCGGGGTCGCATCCAGTTGAAGTCGAAGAACCCACGGGACTACCCGAGCATTCTCTTCAACTACATGGCCACCGAACAGGACTGGCAGGAGTTCCGCGACGGCATCCGCCTGACCCGTGAAATCATGGCGCAACCGGCCCTGGACCCCTACCGTGGCCGCGAAATCAGCCCGGGCATCGAAGTGCAAACCGATGAGCAACTGGACAAGTTCATCCGTGAGCATGCCGAAACCGCGTTCCACCCGTCCTGCTCGTGCAAGATGGGCACCGACGACATGGCGGTAGTGGATGGCCAGGGCCGCGTGCATGGCATGCAAGGCCTGCGTGTGGTCGATGCGTCGATCATGCCGATCATCACCACCGGCAACCTGAACGCGCCGACGATCATGATCGCCGAGAAAATCGCCGACAAGATCCGTGGCCGCCAGCCACTGCCGCGCAGCACCGCCGACTACTATGTCGCCGGCGACGCGCCAGTGCGTGGCAAGCCGTTGCGTGAAGTGGGCCAGACGGCGCAGTAACTGATAAACCGCAGCGCTCCCATCGGGAGCAAGCCCCCTCCCACACGACGGTGTTCACACGTTCAGATGTGTGAATGCAGTCAAATGTGGGAGGGGGCTTGCTCCCGATGAGGCCCGCCCAGACAAGACACGCCCCCCGCCCTACACTTTCCTTGATCAGCTCCCAGCCCAGGCCTACTCTGTTCGCCTGCCCGCGCCGAGCCGCCCACAAGGAAGGCCCCATGTTCGACCACCACGCCACACTCAAAAAACATTTCAGTGCCCTGCGCACCACCGCCGAATTCTTTTCGCTGCGCTACGTGCGCGAATCCGGCCAATACTTGTCAGTGCGCAAAAACGTCGCCGAACCGCCCCACCTGAGCCACGACGAAGGCGCCATGCTGACCGTGCGTCTCAATGGCGTGGAAGCCTATGCCGCGACCAACGATATTTCCCTGGCCGGCCTGCAAGCGGCCCTCCAACGTGCCGAACAGCAAGCCCGCCTGATCAAGCCCCACGCCCTGCTCGACCTGCGCGACCAAGCCGTCTCCAGCGCCGTCGCCGACTACCTGTCCCCCGACCTTGACCAGCCCTTCCCGTCCTTGAGCGACTGCTACCAACTGCTGGGCAACGAGTCGGCCGCCGTGCCCAAGGACGAGCGCCTGGTCAGTTGGGACGTGAGCCTGGGCCTGACCCGCGTCGAGCAGATCTACCTCAACAGCGCGGGCGCCGAATTGCGCCAGGCGCAGCGCTTTGTATTCCCCGGCGTCAATGTCACCGCCTACGACGGCAACGACAGCCAGACCCGCACCTTCGGCGGCAGCAACTTTGGCCAGCAAGGCGGGTTCGAGGTGATCAGCCGCTTCGGCCTGGTCGGCGCCGCGCCGCGCATCGCCGATGAAGCCCTGCAACTGCTGGCCGCGCCAAACACGCCCAGCGGCGCGCGTGACCTGCTGTTGATGCCCGACCAGATGATCCTGCAAATCCACGAATCCATCGGCCACCCGCTGGAGCTGGACCGCATCCTGGGCGATGAACGCAATTACGCCGGCACCAGTTTCGTCAAAGCCAGCGACTTCGGCCAGCTGCAGTACGGCTCACCGCTGCTCAACGTGACCTTCGACCCCGACATTCCCGAACAACTCGCCAGCTACGGCCATGACGACGAGGGCACGCCGGCCCGCAAACAATTCCTGATCCGCGAAGGGCTGTTGCTCAAGCCGCTGGGCGGAGCGTTGTCGCAATTCCGCTCGGGCCTGGGCGGCGTGGCCAACAGTCGCGCCAGCAGTTGGAACCGTCCGCCGATCGATCGCATGGCCAACTTGAATATCGAAGCGGGCGACAAGAGCCTCGCGCAACTGGTCGGCGGCATCGAAAACGGCATTCTCATGTCGACCAACCGCTCCTGGTCCATCGACGATGCGCGCAATAAATTCCAGTTCGGCTGCGAATGGGGCCAGTTGATCGAAAACGGCGAGCTCAAGGGCGTGGTGAAAAACCCCAACTACCGGGCGATTTCCGCAGAGTTCTGGCGCAACCTCAGCGCCGTCGGCGACGCCAGCACCTTCAAGGTCCTGGGAACGCCAAACTGCGGCAAAGGCGAACCCAACCAGGTGATCCGCGTGGGCCATGCCTCGCCCGCCTGTGTGTTCAGTCATGTCGATGTATTTGGGGGAGATGCCTGATGAACAACTTCAAGGCACTGGTGCAATGGCTCAAGCAGGCCATCACCGACAAGGAACAATTTCACCTGGGCTATGCGGATGAAGCCTCCGAGTTCGTACGCTTCAACCACGCGCAGGTGCGCCAGGCCGGGCAGGTGCAACAAGCCAGCCTCAACCTGAAACTGATCAACGATGGCCGCCACGCCGACCTGGGCATCACCCTGTCCGGTGAGCCTGCGCTGGACCGCCAACGCCTGGCCGACGGCCTGCAGCAACTGCGTGAAACCTTGCCGTTGCTGCCGCGGGACCCGTACCTGTTGCTGAACCACAATGCCTGGCAGAGCCACAATGAACAGGCGCGACCACTGCCGGAACTGGCCCAGGTATTGGAAGCGATCGGCCAGGCCGCTGACGGTGTCGACCTGGTCGGCTTCTACGCCGCCGGCCCCATCAGCCGGGGTTTCGCCAGTTCGGACGGGGCCTTTGGCTGGCACCGCGCCAACAGCTTCAACTTCGATTTCAGCCTGTTCCATGCCAATGGTGAAGCGGTGAAAGCCAGCTACGCCGGGCACACATGGAATAGCGAAGAGTTCGCCGCACGGTTGCAGCAGGCACGCCGGCAATTGGAATTTCTCGGCCGTCCGCTGCACACACTGGCCCCTGGGCAATACCGTGCCTACCTCGCGCCGGCGGCGCTGGAAGAGATCATCAGCATCATCACTTGGGGCGGGTTCTCCGCCCAGGCCATCGCCAGCAAAGGCAGTTCGCTGCAAAAGCTGTATGCCGGTGAACAGGCGCTGAGCCCGTTGATCAAGCTCGATGAGCAGGTCAGCGGGTCCCTCAGCCAGGCGTTTTCCACCGAAGGCTACCCCCGTGGCGATGTCACGCTGATCAACCAAGGCAAGGCAGAAGGCCAACTGATCAACTCGCGCAGCGCCGCCGAATATGGCCTGAGCACCAACGGCGCGAGCAGTGACGAATCCCCGAGCGCCTTGCAAATGGCGGCGGGCGACCTGGCCCAGGCCGATATTCTCAAGCAGCTGGGCACAGGGCTGTATATCAGCAACCTGTGGTACCTGAACTACTCCGACCTGCCGGCCGCACGCCTGACCGGCATGACCCGCTTCGCCACGTTCTGGGTCGAAGACGGCGAAATCAAGGCGCCGGTCAGCACCATGCGCTTTGATGACAGTGTGTACAACCTGCTCGGTTCACAGCTGGAAGCGCTGACCGCCGAGCGGGAATTGCTGCTGTCGCCGAGCACTTACGACCGACGCAACACGGCCTCCAACTTGTTGCCGGGGGCCTTGGTCAAACGCCTGACCCTGACCCTCTGAACACAGCAGTGTGAGGGGGGCTTGCTCCCTCCCACACTGCTTTGTGCAGATTTCAAATACTCCAGCTCGCCCCCTTCCTACCGTAAATTCTCATCTTCCGCTTGTTCCTGCGTGCTCTGTTGTCGCCTGCAAAAAACCTCGTTATAAGGGTTAGTGGCATCCCGCCACTCTCCCCCAACGAGAGCACGACCTTGCCCGGGATAGGGCAAGCTGGAGCGTTGACATGGACCATGGAAGTTTTGTCATACAAAAGCTGTTCAAGCACTACAACGTTCACGTTGAACGGCTGGGTAACCATCCGCAAAAAAACACCGTGCTCATGGTCAATGGAGCACTGTCCACCACGCGGTCCTTTGCGCGAACCAGTAAATGCCTGGCCGAGCATTTCAACGTGCTGCTGTTTGACTTGCCCTTTTCGGGTTACTCCCGCGAGCACAATATCGACCTCGACCTGGTGACCAAGGACGATGAAGTGCAAATACTGCGCGCGCTGGTGGAGCGCTTTGAGGTCAACCATCTGGTCTCGGCCTCCTGGGGCGGCATCTCCACGCTGTTGACCCTGGCGCACAATCCACCGTCGATCAAAAGCTCGGTGGTGATGGCCCTGGCACCCCACCTCAATCAGGCCATGCTCGACTATGTGGAACGCGTACGCGTGCTGATCGAGGCCGATGACAAATCCGCCGTCGGCCATCTGCTCAACGAGACTGTCGGCCAATACCTGTCGCCGCGCCTCAAGCGCAATAACCATCGACACCTGTCGAGCATGGCCACCACCGAGTATCGCCAGGCGCGCTTTCACATTCATCAGGTGCTGGCCCTGGGCGACGGCAACTACCTGCCGGCGCTCAGGCAGATTGAAACACCAGTGCACTTCCTCAACGGCGCCCTGGACGAATACACCCCCGCCGCCGAGGCACAGCTGTTCAAGCACTATGTGGGGCGCAGCAGCTTTGCCGTGGCCGAACACACGGGCCACTTGCTGGATCTGGAGTCCAACGAAGCGGCTGCGGCGGTGCACCGTGAACTGCTGGATTTCCTGGTGGGAAAAGGCGCGACGAATGGCGCATAATTGCCGACACGTAGCCAGCTAACAAAAGGGTTCACATGCCGAATCGCGCCCCTCTCGATGCCAAGACCGCCCGCTGGCTACCCTGGGTGGTAGCGATTGCCTTCTTCATGCAGTCGCTGGATGGGACGATTCTCAACACGGCACTGCCGGCCATGGCCCGGGACCTCGCGGAAAACCCACTGCGTATGCAAGGCGTGGTGATTGCCTACATGCTCACCGTCGCCTTGCTGATCCCGGCATCGGGCTGGATCGCCGATCGTTTCGGCACCAAGAAAATCTTCTTCGGCGCGATCATGTTGTTCAGTATCGGCTCGCTGCTGTGCGCCCTGTCGAGCAGCTTGACCATGCTCGTCGGCGCGCGCGTGATCCAGGGCCTGGGCGGCGCCTTGATGCTGCCGGTCGGGCGGTTGGTGGTGCTACGTGCCTACCCTCGTTCGGAGCTGGTGCGCATCATGGGCTTCATTACCATCCCCGGCCTGCTCGGCCCGCTGCTTGGCCCGACCATGGGCGGCTGGATGGTGCAATACCTGACCTGGCACTGGATCTTCCTGATCAACCTGCCGGTAGGGATGATCGGCTGCTACGCCGTCTGGAAACTCATCCCCGACCTGCGCGGCAGCGAGCGCACACGCTTCGACGGCATCGGCTTTCTTCTGTTTGGCGCGGCAATGGTGCTGATCACCATCGCCATGGAGGGCCTGGGCGAACTGCACTTGCCGCATCTGCGGGTAATGTTGCTGCTGTTTGGCGGGCTGGCGTGCCTGGCGGCGTATTGGCTGCGCGCCGGGCATCTGGATAACCCGCTGTTTTCGCCGATGCTGTTCAAGACTCGCACCTTCGCCGTGGGCATCCTCGGCAACCTGTTTGCACGCTTGGGCAGCGGCGCCCTGCCGTTTCTGGTGCCGTTGCTGCTGCAGGTGGCGCTGGGGTATTCGCCGTCGGAAGCCGGCATGAGCATGCTGCCGCTGGCGGCGGCGGCGATGTTCGCAAAATCCATCGCCCGCGTACTGATCGAACGCCTCGGTTACCGCGTGGTGCTGACCGGCAACACCTTGTTCCTCGGCATCATGCTGGCGAGCATGGGCCTGGTCAGCGAGCACACGCCCTACCCATTGCTGCTGTGCATGCTGGCGGTACTGGGGGCGATCAATTCCCTGCAATTCACCGCAATGAACACCGTCACCCTGATCGACCTCGACGACGCCCAGGCCAGCAGCGGCAACAGCTTGCTGTCGGTGGTCGCGCAATTGTCCCTCAGCCTCGGCGTGGCCTGTGCCGGTGCGTTGCTCGGCGGCTTTACCGCCCAAACCGGCAATGACGGCGTGGAAAGCGTGCTCGGCGCGTTCCAACTGACCTTTCTCACCGTGGGCATCATGGCGATGCTGGCGGCGGCGATCTTCCTGCAATTGTCGCCAACGGACGGTAAACGCGTGGTCAGCCGCGAACACGACATCGAGCATTAACCGGCTTCTCGTCTAGAACTTGCGGGGAAATTCCTTTGAGACTGGTACACTGCGCGACATTTTGTTTTGCAGAGCCAGTCCCGTGACTACCATCGCCACCGCTTTTAATACTTTGCCCCTGTCCGCCGCCATGCTGGCTAACCTCGACTCGCTGGGTTATGTCGAGATGACGCAGATCCAGGCGCAGAGCTTGCCGGTGATCCTCAAAGGGCTGGACCTGATTGCCCAGGCCAAGACCGGCAGCGGCAAGACCGCCGCGTTCGGCATCGGCCTGTTGAACCCGATCAACCCGCGCTACTTCGGCTGCCAGGCCCTGGTGATGTGCCCGACCCGTGAGCTGGCTGACCAGGTCGCCAAGGAAATCCGCCGCCTGGCCCGCGCTGAAGACAATATCAAGGTGCTGACCTTGTGCGGCGGCGTGTCCCTGGGCCCGCAGATCGCCTCCCTGGAACATGGCGCCCACGTCATCGTCGGCACCCCGGGCCGCATCCAGCAGCACCTGCGCAAAGGTTCGTTGGTACTGGACGGCTTGAACACGCTGATCCTCGACGAAGCCGACCGTATGCTCGACATGGGCTTCTACGACGCCATCGAAGACATCATCAGCAAAACCCCGCCGCGCCGCCAGACCTTGCTGTTCTCGGCCACCTACCCGGTGAGCATCAAGCAGTTGGCGTCCAAGTTCATGCGGGCGCCGCAACAGGTGAAAGCCGAGGCGTTCCACTCCGACGACCAGATCGAACAGCGTTTCTATGAGATCTCGCCAGAAGAGCGCATGGACGCGGTGACCAAGGTGCTGGCGCATTTCCGCCCGGCCTCGTGCGTAGCGTTCTGCTTTACCAAGCAGCAAGTGCAGGAAACCGTGGACCACCTGACCGCCAAGGGCATTTCCGCCGTTGGCCTGCATGGCGACCTGGAACAGCGCGACCGTGACCAGGTGCTGGCGATGTTCGCCAACCGCAGCACGTCGGTACTGGTTGCCACCGACGTCGCCGCCCGTGGCCTGGACATTGACTCGCTGGACATGGTGATCAACGTCGAACTGGCCCGCGACTCGGAAATCCACATCCACCGTGTAGGCCGTACCGGCCGCGCCGGTGAGACCGGCATCGCGATCAGCCTGGTGGCGCCCTCCGAAGCACACCGCGCCCAAGCCATCGAACAGTTGCAGAAAACCCCGCTGAACTGGGACCAACTGGACAACCTCAAGCCACAAAGCGGTGGCCCGCTGCTGCCGCAGATGAGCACCCTGTGCATCGCCGCCGGCCGCAAAGACAAAGTGCGTCCAGGCGACATCCTCGGTGCATTGACCGGTGAAGCCGGCATCCCGGGTGCCCAGGTCGGCAAGATCGCGATCTTCGACTTCCAGGCATTCGTCGCGGTGGAGCGCGGGATCGCCAAGCAGGCGCTGCAGCGTTTGAATAACGGCAAGATCAAAGGCCGTTCGTTGCGCGTGCGCATCCTCTGACAGGATCGCTCCCACGCTCTGCGTGGGAATGCATCCCGTGACGCTCTGCGTCACCCTGCGGACGCAGAGCGTCCATTGCGGCATTCCCACGCAGAGCGTGGGAACGATCTGATAAACATGAGGACACCGTTTTGCGCTCGACCGAAGTTGTGATCATTGGCGCCGGCGCCGCAGGCTTGATGTGCGCGCTGACTGCCGCCGGGCGTGGGCGCAAGGTGATGTTGATCGACCATGCGAACAAGGCCGGCAAGAAGATCCTGATGTCGGGCGGTGGCCGCTGCAATTTCACCAACATGTACACCGAGCCGGCCAACTTCCTCTCGCACAACGCGCACTTCTGCAAGTCCGCCCTGGCCCGCTATACCCAATGGGACTTTATCGGGCTGGTGGCCAAGCACGGCGTGCCGTACCACGAGAAGAAACTCGGCCAGCTGTTCTGCGACAACAAGTCCAGCGACATCCTCGGCATGCTGCTCGATGAGTGCCTCCAGAACGGTGTGCACCTGCACCTGGACACCTCCATCCAGGAGATCGCCAAGGTCGACGGTGGCTATCAATTGCAGACCACCCTGGGCGAGCTGCGCTGCGAATCCCTGGTGATCGCCACCGGAGGCCTGTCGATCCCGACCCTGGGTGCTACCGGTTTTGGTTATCAGGTCGCCAGGCAATTTGGCCACGAACTGCTGCCGACCCGCGCAGGTCTTGTGCCCTTCACCATCACCGACCAGCTCAAGGAACTGTGCGGCGAGTTGTCCGGCACCTCCGTGGACTGCCTGGTCAGCTGCAACGGCCAGAGCTTTCGCGAAAACATCCTGTTCACTCACCGCGGCCTGAGCGGCCCGGCGATTTTGCAGATTTCTTCGTACTGGGAGTCCGGCGACACCGTCGAGATCAACCTGCTGCCCGATCATGACGCCCACAGCTGGCTGCAACAGCAACAGGTCGAGCATCCCAACAGCGAGTTGAAAACCCTGCTCGGCGACATATTCACCAAGAAGATGGCCAACCTGCTGGCGCAAAGCTGGTTCGTGTCCAAGCCGATGAAGCAGTACACCCACGCCGAAATCGCCGAAATCGCGCAAAAGCTGTCGAGCTGGCAGTTGGTGCCGGCCGGCACCGAGGGCTATCGCACCGCTGAGGTGACGCTGGGCGGAGTGGATACGCGGGAAGTGTCGTCCAAGACCATGGAATCGCTGAAAAGCCCAGGGCTGTACTTCATCGGGGAAGTGCTGGATGTGACCGGTCACCTGGGCGGGTTCAACTTCCAGTGGGCCTGGGCGTCAGGCTACGCCGCTGCACAGTACGCCTGACGAAACCGGATCAAAAAATGTGGGAGGGGGCTTGCTCCCGATAGCGGTGGATCAGCCAGCTTATCTGCCGCTGCCCCACCGCCATCGGGAGCAAGCCCCTCCCACTTGGATTGCATTGCATATTGAAAATGGCGGGCGGGAATATATTTTGCTGTCGGATGTGATCGCCACGCTTGCCGTGGCGTCATTACTGGCTCAATTTAGCGGCATCGTCCCGGAAGACTCCAGACTTCATGTCATCGACCTCGTTCAAGCAGTCCATGCGGCGCCTGTGGGCGCTGGATAAATTCAGTTACAGCGTACGGGTATTCATCGCCCTCACCGGCAGCATGGCGCTGTGCTGGTATCAGGATGAAATGACGCTGCTGATCCCGTTGTTCCTGGGGATTATCGCCAGCGCCCTGGCCGAGACCGATGACAGTTGGCAAGGCCGCCTCAATGCCCTGGCGGTGACGCTGGTGTGTTTCAGCATCGCGGCACTGTCGGTGGAGCTGCTGTTTCCCTACCCCTGGATCTTCGCGATAGCCCTGGCCCTGGCCAGTTTCGGCCTGACCATGCTCGGGGCGTTGGGTGAACGTTATGGGGCGATTGCCTCGGCGACGCTGATTCTGTCGGTGTACACCATGATCGGCGTGGACCAGCGCGGTGGCGCGGTCACGGATTTCTGGCATGAGCCCCTGCTGCTGGTAGCGGGTGCAGCCTGGTATGGCGTGCTGTCGGTAGTGTGGCAGGCACTGTTTTCCAACCAGCCGGTACAGCAGAGCCTGGCGCGGTTGTTCCGCGAGCTGGGACGCTACCTTAAACTGAAGTCGTCGCTGTTCGAGCCCATCCGCCAGTTGGACGTGGAAGCGCGCCGCCTGGAACTGGCCCAGCAAAATGGCCGGGTGGTCGCAGCGCTGAATGCGGCGAAGGAAATCATCCTTCACCGCGTGGGCAATGGTCGGCCAGGCTCGAAAGTCAGCCGCTACTTGAAGCTGTACTTCCTAGCCCAGGACATTCACGAACGCGCCAGTTCATCCCATTATCCCTACAACGCCCTGGCCGAAGCCTTCTTCCACAGCGACGTGCTGTTCCGTTGCCAGCGCCTGCTGCGTCAGCAAGGCAAAGCCTGCCAGACCCTCGCCGAGTCGATTCAGCTACGCCAGCCGTTCATCTATGACGACAGCTTCGCCGAAGCCCTGGGCGACTTGAACGCGTCCCTGGAGCATCTGCGCATCCAGAGCAACCCGGCTTGGCGCGGCCTGCTGCGTTCGCTACGGGCCTTGGCGGCCAACCTGTCCACGCTCGACCGCCTGCTGAGCGACGCCAGCAACCCCGACGCCCTGGCCGACGCCACCGACAGCAGCCTGCTTGACCGCTCGCCGCGCAACCTGAAGGAAATGTGGACGCGCCTGCGCACCCAGCTGACGCCGACGTCGTTGTTGTTTCGCCACGCGTTGCGCCTGCCGCTGGCACTGAGCATCGGCTACGGCATGGTGCATTTGATTCACCCGTCCCAGGGTTACTGGATCATCCTCACTACCTTGTTCGTCTGCCAGCCCAACTACGGCGCGACGCGGCGTAAGCTCGGCCAGCGGATCATCGGCACCGCCATCGGCCTCACCGTGGCCTGGGCCTTGTTCGACCTGTTCCCAAGCCCGCTGGTGCAGTCGATGTTCGCCATCGCCGCCGGCCTGGTGTTCTTTATCAACCGCACCACCCGCTACACCCTGGCCACGGCGGCGATCACCCTGATGGTGCTGTTCTGCTTCAACCAGGTCGGCGATGGCTACGGGCTGTTCCTGCCGCGTCTGTTCGACACCTTGCTCGGCAGCGTGATCGCGGGCCTGGCGGTGTTCCTGTTCCTGCCGGACTGGCAAGGCCGGCGCCTGAACAAAGTGCTGGCCAACACCCTGACCTGCAACAGCATCTACCTGCGCCAGATCATGCAGCAATACGCCGCCGGCAAGAGCGACGACCTGGCCTACCGCCTGGCCCGGCGCAATGCACACAACGCCGACGCAGCGCTGTCCACGACCCTGGCGAACATGCTGATGGAGCCGGGGCACTTCCGTAAGGAGGCAGACGTGGGCTTTCGCTTCCTGGTGTTGTCCCACACCCTGCTCAGCTATTTATCGGGGCTGGGCGCGCACCGCGAAACCCAACTGCCGGCCGAAGCGCGTGAACATTTGATCGAGGGTGCCGGCAATACCCTGGCGGCAAGTATCGATGAAATCGCCACGGGGCTGGCCAACAAGCAGCCCATTGCGATTCAAAGCGATGCCGAGGAAGCGATGGCCGCGGAGCTGGAGCAGATGCCGGAGGAGATCGATGAAGGGCAGCGCCTGGTGCAGACGCAGTTGGCATTGATCTGTCGGCAATTGGGGCCGTTGCGCACATTGGCCGCACATTTGATCAAAGATACCGGCGCGGCTTAGGCCGCTATCGGGGGCAAGCCCCCTCCTACAGGGGAATGCGTTCCAAAGGCAGGACGATAAGGCCAGAAAGAACGCTACATCCCATGCTCTTTCATTAACCGGTCATAACTACCGTCGGCCTTCATCCTGGCGATCTCCCGATCGAAGCCGGCAACGATCTGCGCATGCTCCGGGTTCTTCAGGCTGACCAGGATATGCAGGCTGTTCTCACTCAGCGGCTTGGGCAGGAACTCCACCGAATTGCGCACCCGCGGCGACTCCCGCGCCAGGTAGTAGCGGGCCACATACTCATCTTCCAGCGTCAGCCTCACTCGCTGTGCAGCGAGCATGCGCACGGCCATGGCGAAGTTATGCACCGGTATTTTCTGTAATTGTGCATCCTGATCGAACGCTGGCGAATAGGCATACCCGCGCACGACAGCGATAGGTTCGCCGTGCAACTGCTCCAGGTTCTGATAGTCGATCGGGTCATCGCCACGTTTAATGAAACGCACCCGGTTGAGCAGGTACTCAGCGGAGAACTGCCCAAACTGCGTGCGGGCATCGTCGTACCAGGCATTGATCAGCACGTCGTAGCGCCCCTCACTGACCCCCATCAGCGCGCGCGCCCAGGGCACCTGCTCGAAATCGCTGGCGTAGCCGGCACGGGCCAACGCAGTGCTGACAATATCGGTGGCCAACCCACCGTTGACCAGCGTGATATCGGTAAACGGTGGCCAGGCGTCCGCGACCAGACGCAGGCGTTGCGCGAGCGCCGGTTGGGCCAGCAACAGCACTGCAATCAAAGCAACGGCACGATAACTTCGCAGCATGCTCAAAGTCCTTGGCGGGCACGTGATGGCTTTATAACAGTAGCTCATCAATGAGCTTGTATTGCAGATTACACAAAGAAGTCAGCGGCGAGCGCAGAGAATGATGGCAAATTGACGCCATTCACAAAAATGCACGACTTAGACAGCAACCGCCGTCGCGCTTACTATCCTCTCCAGGCATTTCCAAGAGCACATATGATGACGATTGAATGGGTCTGCAAGCATCACGACGATTTGGGCAAAGAGCAGCTCTACGCCATCTTGCGCCTGCGCTGCGAGGTGTTTGTCGTGGAGCAGCGGTGCGCTTATCAGGACATCGACGGGCAGGACCTGTCCGGCGATACCCACCACCTGATGGCCTGGAAAGAGAATGAACTGGTGGCCTACCTGCGCTTGCTGGACCCGGAGTCCCAGGGCGGCGACGTGGTGATTGGCCGGGTCATCGTGGCACCCTCGGCGCGCGGCAGCGGCCTGGGGCACCGGATGATGGAGGAGACGCTCAAGCACATCGCAGAAATCTGGCCCGAGATGCCGATCTTTCTCTCAGCCCAGGCGCATTTGCAGGAATATTACGGGCGGTATGGGTTTGTGGTGGCGGGCGAGGAATACCTGGAGGACGATATTCCACATATTGGTATGCGGCGCGCTTGAGGACCTCATCGGGGGCAAGCCCCCTCCCACACTGGGTTGGGTTCACACTGTCAAAATGTGGGAGGGGGCTTGCCCCCGATTGCGTCAGCCCTATCACCGCATCCCTCAGGGGTAACCCAACACCTGCTTGATCGACACCAGATTCCCTTCGATCCATTGGCGATCAATCGCCCCCCAGTTGCGGATCCGATAGCGCCCGGCATGGTTGCGCGCACCGTCTTGCTGCTCGAACTCACACACGATATCCAGGTCGGCCAGCGCCGCAATCGTGTCCTGCGCGGTGCGCCTGGGCATGCCGGTGACGTCAGTCAGTGCCGGGACAGTGCTGGCCAGCTGGCTGTCGATCAAGTACGCCACGTACAGGCGGCGGTAAAAACTGCTTTTGGTCTTGCTCACATCCATGGTCAATCGCCTTGTGCGGTCAGGGCTTGCCCTGCAGGTCGCGATACGTGAGGTACACCCGCAGGTCGAATTCCACCTGATGGTAGCCCGGCATCATGTAGTCGCAGAGTTTGTAGAACGCCTTGTTGTGGTCCGATTCCTTGAAGTGCGCCAGTTCATGCACCACGATCATGCGCAGAAATTCCGGTGCCGCCTCCTTGAACAACGCGGCAATACGGATCTCTTTCTTGGCTTTGAGATTGCCGCCCTGCACGCGCGAAATCGTGGTGTGCAAACCCAAGGCGCGATGGGTCAGGTCCAGGCGGTTATCGAACAGCACCTTATCGATTGCCGGGGCGTTGCGCAGGTGTTCCTGCTTGAGCGCCAGCGCATACGCGTACAACGCCTTATCGCTCTGCACCGCGTGGCGCTCGGGGTAACGCTGCTCCAGATAGGCACCCAACTGGTCTTTGGCGATCAATTGGCGCACCTGCTCCTGGAGCGCGGCGGGATAGGCCTGGAGGTATTTCAACGCGGTCATGGGATCTGCAACGGTGCTCGAAAGGCCACCAGTGTAGCGAATTCACAGCTGACGGGGGTGAGACCAGGCGCCAACTTCCTCGGCGAGCAATGGTTGCGCCGCCAATGGGCCTTGGATAAACAGACAACCATGGGTTTTAAGCCACAGGGCCTGCTCTGATGTCTCCACGCCCTCGGCGATGACCAACACATCGAAATGCTCACACAGCTGGATAATGCTGCGCGCCATCGCCGCGTCCCGTGTCGAGCCCGGCAGGCGAGCCACCAGTTGCGGGTCCAGCTTGAGCGTATCGAACTCCAGGTCACGCAGATGGGCCAAGGAACAGCGACCCGAGCCGAAATCATCCAGGGCAATGCGCACACCGATCTGGCGCAGTAACTTGAGTTGCTTGGTGGAGTCTTGAAGGTTGTTCATCAGGCAGTCTTCACTGATCTCGACCTCCAACTGCCGCGCCTTCAAGCCATGCTGCTCCAGTACCTGCTGCAGTTGGTTCGCGAGGTTAGGCATATTGAACTGGCTGCTGCTGAGGCTGACACTCAACACCAGCTCGCTATCGAAAATGCCTTGCCAGGTTTCGCGCTGAACCGCGACCTCCTGGTAGATCCAGGTACTCAGTTGGCTGATCAGGCGAGCCTCTTCCAGCAACGGTAGAAACAGCCCCGGCGGCACGTCGCCGACGCTCGGGTGCTGCCAGCGCAACAGGGCCTCGAAGCCACGCAAACGCCCATCCTCCAACGACACCTGCGGCTGGAACACCAAGGTGAACTCTTTGTTCTGGATCGCCGTGCGCACACTGTCTTCGAGCATCAGCCGTGAGCGCGCGCGGCCGTTCATGTCTTTATCGTAGTAACGATACTGCTGGCGGCCGGCGCGCTTGGCTTCGTACATGGCGATATCCGCCGCTCGCAGCAGGCCGCTCAGGTCGGCACCGCAATCCGGGTACGTCGCAATCCCGATGCAGGCCCCGAGCATCACATCCAAGCCGTCGACGTGTTGGCTGACAGACACGCGCTCGATCAGTTTTTCCGAGATTTTCGCCGCTTGTTCCGGAAATTCCAGTTCCAACAACGCGGTGAACTCATCCCCGCCCATGCGCCCGAGAATGTCATAGGAACGCAGACACGCCTGCATCTGTTCCGAGACCCAACGCAGTACACGGTCACCGGCGTCATGCCCCAAGGTATCGTTGACCCGCTTGAACCCGTCGAGGTCCAGGTACAGCAACACCAGTGATTGATCACTGCGCTCGCTGCGCGCCAGGGTGCTTTCCACCGCCTGCTGGAAACCGCGCCGGTTCAACAGTCCGGTCAACGGATCGGTGACGGCCTGGAACTCCAACTGTTGATGCAGATGGCGCACCTCCGACATGTCGAGCACCGTCACCACCATGGCCTTCTGCTCAGCGGGCAGAGGCGCGCAAGACAAGGCCACCGGCACTTGCTGGCCGCGACGGGTGCGCAAGATCGCGTCGTGCTGGCGCCACGTTTCGCCTTTGCGATACGCCTCGTACATCGGGAAACCCAACCAGGCAGGCACGTGAGGCTTTTGCAGGAAACTCAGGAAACTTTCGCCCTGCAACTCAGCCATCGTAGCGTTGAGCAAGCGTGAAATCGCCGGGTTGGCATACTGGATGACGCTGCCCTCACCCACCACCAAAATACCCTCGGCAGCGTTGTCCAGCACCGAGGCATTGAAGGCACGGGCAGCCTCCAGTTCCAGGCTAAGGCGCTGCAAGGAGCGCCGGTTACGCTGGTGCTCCAACAGTGCCTGCACTTTGGGCTTGAGGATATTCGGGTCAAAGGGTTTGAACAGGTAATCGATGGCACCACTGGCATAGCCTTCCTGCACTGCGTCGGGCGATTGGGCATGGGCGGTGAGGAAGATGATCGGGGTCATTCGTGTACGCTGGCTGCCACGCATCAGGCGCGCCACCTCAAAGCCATCCATGCCGGGCATGCGCACGTCCAGCAATACCAGATCGATTTCGTGGGCCAGCAATAATTCGAGGGCTTCCAGGCCGGAAGCGGCGGTAATCACCCGCCAGTCTTCGCGCTGCAACAATGCACGCATGCTGATGAGATTTTCCGGGTAGTCATCGACCACCAAAAGAACCGAACTGCCATCGCCGTGGTGTGGAGCACAATCCATGCTACTTCTCTTCCTTGAAGGGCTGCACCGGTCACTTCTAAGACTAAAACCGGACAAACACTGAGGTCTCACTCTAGACCCGGTTCTAAAAAAGCAGAAGCGACGTCGATACCATCATTGCGCCAATAGCCAGGAAGCCGACTAACGGTACAGCCCTGCAGGCCACGCGGTATGGGACACATGGCTTTTTGGCATTCCATTGGCGCCAAAAATTTGCCAGCAAGTGTTTAACAATCGGTTTGAACCGACCTATAAAGAACCCGTGCAGCCCTCGGGCTAAAGCCTTCAACCCCTGCAATAAGGCCAACACCATGATCGACCTTTCCACTTGGAACCTGAGCATTCCTGTCGGCTCCCCGCCCGCGACTATCGACACACCGAAGCTGGTCAGCGGCTTCAAGGACCAGTACTTCCAGGCCGAAGGCAGCAACGTGCAATTCTGGACACCGGTGACCGGCACCCGCACCGAAAACGCCATCTACCCCCGCAGCGAATTACGTGAAACCTATGCCGACGGAAGGCTGCGCAACTGGACCTACCCAGAAGCGAACAACTTCCTGCGCGCGACCCTGGAGGTCAATCAGGTGCCGTCGTCCGGTAAAGTCGTGATCGGGCAGATTCATGCCTATGACAGCCAGAAGCCGCTGATCAAACTCGAATACCAGTTCAAGGAAAAGACCCAGACCGGCAACATCGTCGCCAAGGTGCGCATGCGCCCGGACGACGGCGAAGGCCGCGTGGTAACCATCGCGTCGAATGTGCCGCTGGAGAAGAGTTTTACCTACGTGATCAACCTCAACAAAGCCGGCCTGCTCAGTGTGTATGCCGCGGACGGAGAGTGGAACGAGCGAATCGGCGCGGCGTGGGGGAACAAGCCGTTGTACTTCAAGGCGGGGGTGTATGTGCAGGACAACAGCGGGGATAGCAAGGAAGGAGCGCGGGTGACGTTTGCCAAGTTGGATATTGATCACGAATAAACAACTGCAGTCGTCAAACTCCAGCCGAAAAAAAGCCCGCATCACTGCGGGCTTCTTTTCAAACACCTGAGGCTCAATTCACCTTGGCGTTCAACTCACCTTTCAAATACCGCTGGTACATCGCTTCCAACGAGATCGGCTTGATCTTCGAAGCATTACCGGCCGTGCCGAACGCTTCGTAGCGAGCGATGCACACGTCGCGCATTGCCGTTACGGTAGCGCCGAAGAACTTACGTGGGTCGAACTCGCTCGGGTTGGTCGCCATCAGGCGACGCATCGCACCGGTGGAGGCCAGGCGCAGGTCAGTGTCGATGTTGACCTTGCGCACGCCGTACTTGATGCCTTCGACGATTTCTTCAACCGGTACGCCGTAGGTTTCCTTGATGTCGCCGCCGTACTGGTTGATGATCGCCAGCCACTCTTGTGGTACCGAGGAAGAACCGTGCATCACCAGATGGGTGTTGGGGATGCGCTTGTGGATTTCCTTGATGCGGTCGATGGCCAGCACGTCGCCGGTCGGTGGCTTGGTGAACTTGTAGGCGCCGTGGCTGGTACCGATGGCGATGGCCAGGGCATCCACCTGGGTCTTTTTCACGAAGTCGGCGGCTTCTTCCGGGTCGGTCAGCATCTGGCTGTGATCCAGTACGCCTTCGGCGCCGATGCCGTCTTCTTCGCCGGCCATGCCGGTTTCCAGGGAACCCAGGCAGCCCAGCTCACCTTCAACCGAGACGCCACAGGCGTGAGCCATTGCCACGGTTTGTTGGGTCACGCGTACGTTGTACTCGTAGTCGGTCGGGGTCTTGCCGTCTTCGCCGAGGGAGCCGTCCATCATCACCGAGCTGAAGCCCAGTTGGATGGAGCGCTGGCACACGTCAGGGCTGGTGCCGTGGTCCTGGTGCATGCACACCGGGATGTGCGGGAATTCTTCGATCGCGGCAAGGATCAGGTGACGCAGGAACGGCGCGCCAGCGTATTTGCGGGCACCGGCCGAAGCCTGGACGATCACGGGGGAGTCGGTCTTGTCAGCGGCTTCCATGATGGCGCGCATCTGCTCAAGGTTGTTGACGTTAAAGGCTGGGACGCCGTAGCCGAACTCGGCTGCGTGGTCCAGCATTTGACGCATGCTGATAAGTGCCATTGTGTTGTCTCTCCCGATCGAGGGTCGTTAATCGTGCAAGCCTGCCGTAGCGCAGGCTGCTATTCAAGTTATTGCCGGTCAGGTTTTGTAAGCCTGGCCTGCTGAATCGTTATTTCTGATGGGCGCGACTCAAGTTCCAGTTTTGAACCGAATCTCATGTGGGAGGGGGCTTGCTCCCGATGGCAGCCTCCCAGTGATGAATCTCTTGACTGACCCACCGCTATCGGGGGCAAGCCCCCTCCCACATTTGGATCTCATGACCTTCGAGACCGCGCTCCAGTTACTGGGCCTTGCAGCCGCGCCCGATCAAATCGTCGGTCGCAACCCAGTAGACCAGGCCTTCCTCACCTTTTGTGTGAAACGCCAATTGGCCGTCGCTGTACAGCACGCCCGAGGCGGCAACCTCTTGTTTGAGGCGGTAAACCTGCTCCGAACCCCCGAGGCGCACATCCACCTCGGAACGGGCCTGGTTCGCGAAGCGCCAGTTGACCTCAGCCTTGCTGTCGCAGGTCCAGGTGGTCCACTTATCGGCAGGCTCTGCCTTGTTGAACATGTTCATGCTGCTGCAACCGGCCAACAGGGCCAGTGCCGCGAGGGCGAAAACGCCTTTCATTGCCAATCCTCGAACGCAGGCCCAAGGGCCGCTGCTGCTGTCGGTTAGTTGATCAGACCCGTCAAGGGCAACCCTGTTCCTGACCGTTGGGCGCGGCGTCGTATTTCTCCAGCCGCTCGTTGCCGATGCGCTTGTTGATCACCGGCATGGTTTCAGCTTGCCAGTCAGCCTGGTAGCAACTGTGTTTGCGAGGCGCATCGGCTTTGTCCGCTTCGGGCGCCACACGTGGTGTGCTACCGCAGGCGGCCAACAGGCCTGCGGTCATCACCAATACCAGCGACTTGATCATGGGAATGCTCCTTTTCCGGATCACGCGCCTTAACCTTTGGCTCGGGTTTCCAGCACTTCCACGGCCGGCAGCACCTTGCCCTCGACGAACTCGAGGAACGCGCCACCACCGGTAGAAATGTAGGATATTTGATCAGCAACGCCATATTTATCGATGGCCGCCAGGGTGTCGCCGCCACCGGCGATGGAGAACGCCGCGCTTTCAGCAATCGCCTTGGCCAGCACTTTGGTGCCGTTGCCGAACTGGTCGAATTCGAACACGCCGACCGGACCGTTCCACAGGATGGTCTGGGAAGCTTTCAGCAGTTCGGCGAAATTAGCCGCGGTTTGCGGGCCGATATCCAGGATCATGTCGTCGGCGGCCACGTCAGCGATCAGCTTGACGGTGGCTGCAGCGCTCTCGGCGAACTCCTTGGCAACCACCACGTCGACCGGCAACGGCACGCTGACCTTGGCGGCGATGGCGCGGGCGGTGTCCAGCAGGTCCGGCTCATACAGCGACTTGCCTACCGGGTGGCCGGCAGCGGCCAGGAAGGTGTTGGCGATACCGCCGCCGACGATCAGCTGGTTGCAGATCTGGCTCAGGCTGTTGAGCACGTCCAGCTTGGTGGACACTTTGGAGCCGGCCACGATGGCGGCCATCGGTTGAGCCGGCGCGCCCAGGGCCTTGCCCAGTGCATCCAGTTCAGCCGCCAGCAGTGGGCCGGCCGCCGCGACCTTGGCGAACTTGGCCACGCCGTGGGTCGAACCTTCGGCACGGTGAGCGGTGCCGAAGGCGTCCATCACGAACACGTCGCACAGGGCCGCGTATTGCTGGGCCAGTTCGTCGCTGTTCTTTTTCTCGCCCTTGTTGAAGCGCACGTTTTCGAACAGCACGATATCGCCCGCTTTAACCTCAACGCCACCCAGGTAGTCAGCTACCAGCGGCACGTCGCGGCCCAGGGCCTTGCTCAGGTAGTCGGCCACCGGCTTGAGGCTGTTTTCGGCGGAGAACTCACCTTCGGTCGGACGGCCCAGGTGGGAGCACACCATCACGGCCGCGCCTTTTTCCAGGGCCAGCTTGATGGTCGGCAGCGAGGCCAGGATTCGCGCATCGCTGGCGACAACACCGTCCTTGACTGGGACGTTGAGGTCTTCGCGGATCAGTACGCGCTTACCTTGCAGATCGAGGTCGGTCATCTTCAACACGGTCATGGGTCGCAGTTCCTGAATTACTGTTGAGGTTGTTTAGAAGCGATGTGCAGATAGTGTTCGGCAACATCCAGCATGCGGTTGGCAAAGCCCCATTCGTTGTCGAACCAGGCCAGGATGTTCACCAGCCTGGGGCCGGAAACGCGGGTCTGGCTGGCATCGACAATCGCCGAATGCGGGTCATGGTTGAAATCACAACTGGCGTGGGGCAACTCGGTGTAGGCCAGCAAGCCTTTGAGCGGGCCGCGGGTGGCGGCATCACGCAGGATCCGGTTGACCTCCGTCGCATCGGTGTCGCTGACGGTCTGCATGGTGATATCCAGACAGGACACGTTCACCGTCGGCACCCGTACGGCTTTGGCCTGGATTCGCCCGGCAAGTTCCGGCAAAAGGCGCTCGATACCACGGGCCAGGCCGGTGGACACCGGAATCACCGACTGGAACGCCGATCGTGTGCGGCGCAGGTCTTCGTGATGGTAGGCGTCAATCACCGGCTGGTCGTTCATCGCCGAGTGAATCGTGGTGATCGACACATAATCCAGGCCAATCGCCTGATCCAGCAGGCGCAACAGCGGCACGCTGCAGTTGGTGGTGCAGGAGGCGTTGGACACCAGCAACTCATCACCGGTCAGGCAATCCTGGTTGATGCCGTAGACGATGGTGGCGTCGACATCCGCCTCGCTGGCCATCGGCTGGGAAAACAGCACGCGTGGCGCGCCGGCGTCGAGGAACCGCTGGCCATCGGCACGGGTGTGGTAAGCACCGGAGCATTCCAACACCAGGTCGACGCCCAGCGCCGCCCAGTCGATGCCCTCGGGGGTGGCACTGCGCAGCACTTTCACGCAGTTGCCATTAATGTGCAGACAATCGCCGTCAACCCGCACTTCGCCAGGGAAGCGGCCGTGGGTGGAGTCAAAGCGTGTCAGGTATTCAATACTGGCCATGTCGGCCAGATCGTTGATCGCAACAATTTCAAACCCGGCCGCCGCCCCTCGCTCGAACAGAGCACGCAAGACGCAACGACCAATGCGGCCGTAGCCGTTGAGTGCAACTTTGTAGGGACGCGGTTGAGGCATGGGGTTCTCGTAGTGTGGGCGACATAAACCATTGTAGGAGCGAGCTTGCGTGGCGAGGGAGCTTGCTCCCGCTGGAGTGCGAAGCACTCCCAGACCGGTTGACGAAGTGTATCTGACACATATCGATCGCACGGT
>NZ_PYWX01000039.1 GCF_003031675.1 Pseudomonas palleroniana
GGCTTGCTCCCGATGGACTGCGTAGCAGGCCCATTTTTGAGGCCGCTGCGCGGCCTATCGGGAGCAAGCCCCCTCCCACAATTTATTCATCGCCCACTTTATCGCTTAACTGACTGGCATTAGGGCAAGCCCGCTCACTACAGCAGCTTGTCACACCTTGTCTCATCTTCGGTTATGCTCGCCGTTCGTCGTAAATGAACGGAGGCTCCATGACCGCTGCCCGCCTGCTACTCCCCCTGAGCTTTGCTCTGCTCGCCGCGTGTGCCAGTGCGCCGAAGCAAAACGTCACCGTGGACAGCCAAAGCGCCTGCCCGCTCCAGCTTAAATCCGGGCAAAACCTGATCCTCACCCTACCCAGCAACCCCACCACCGGTTACCGCTGGGCCATCCAGGACTCCGCCGGCGGCGTGCTGCGCGCCCTGAGCCCGGAGGTCTACAGCAGCGCGGAATCCGGCGTGATCGGCGGCGGCGGCCAATCCACCTGGCGCTTCCAGGCGTTTGCCGCAGGCCAGGGCCGTTTGCGCCTGACCTCCCAGCAGCCTTGGGAGCCGGAAGCCGAACCCACTGAGACCTTCGACTGCGCCATTACGGTGAACTGATATGCCCTGGCTGATCCTTGCGTTGATGGGTGCCGGCACCTTTATCTACGGCCTGAGCACTCACGCGGCACTGTTGTGCCTGCTGGTCAAACCCATGCCGGTGCTTGCGCTGCTGGGTTGGCTGCATGATGCGCCGCCCACCGACTATCGACGCTGGATCAGCCTGGGGCTCATTTTTTCCCTGGTAGGCGATGTATTGCTCGCTTGGCCGGGCGACCTGTTTATCTTTGGCCTGGGTGCATTTCTATTCGCACACCTGGCGTATCTCAAGGCGTATTTCAGCGACTGCCGGCGCTTGGCGCTGCTGCCATTGATACTGGCGCTGGGGGTGGGAGCCGTGCTGTTGAGCATCCTGATCGCCCACGGCCTGGGTGATTTGCTGATACCGGTAGTGATTTACGCAGCGGTGATCAGCGCCATGCTCTGGCGTGCACTGGCACGGCTGGGCAGCGACGTGCCAAAACGCTCGGCACTGCTGGCGGCTGCGGGAGCGCTGTCATTTGTGTTTTCCGATACGCTGATCGGCATCAATCGGTTCGTCGTGTCGTTCGACGCGGCGCCCTATCTATTGATCGTCACCTACTGGCTCGGCCAGTGGGGCATCACCGCCTCGGCTTTCCATCAGACAACCCGCGCACACGCGGGCCAACTTGGCTAAAATGCCGGCCTTTTCCACATCAATGCCGGAACAACCGTGAGCAAAGAACCCGATCGCCTATTCGCCCAGCCCCTGCCCCAGGTGCCGGACTTCGCCTTTAACGAGGACGTGGTGCGGGTGTTCCCGGACATGATCAAGCGCTCGGTGCCGGGTTACCCGACCATCGTCGAGAACCTCGGCGTGCTCGCGGCGCAGTTTGCCCAACCCAACAGCGTGCTCTACGACCTGGGCGCGTCCCTCGGGGCGGTGACCCAGGCCCTGCGCCGCCATGTGCGCACCGACGGTTGCCGGGTGATCGCGGTGGATAACTCGGCGGCGATGGTCGAGCGCTGCCGCGAATACCTCAATGGCCAGGACTCGATGTTCCAGGAGCTGTTGCCGGTTGAAGTCATCGAGGGCGATATCCTCGCGCTGCAGTTCCAGCCGGCCTCGGTGGTGGCGTTGAACTTCACTCTGCAATTTATCGATCCCGCCGAACGCCTGGGCCTGCTGACGCGCATCCGCCAGTCGCTGCTGCCGGGCGGTGCGTTGATCCTGTCGGAAAAGCTGCGCTTCAATGATCCTGAAGAGCATGCGTTGCTCACCGACCTGCATATCGCGTTCAAGCGCGCCAACGGCTACAGCGAACTGGAAATTGCCCAGAAGCGCAGCGCCATCGAAAACGTCATGAAGCCCGACAGCCTCGAAGAACACCGCGAACGCCTGCTGGCCGCCGGATTCTCGAAAGTCGTGCCGTGGTTCCAGTGTCTTAACTTTGCCTCGTTGATTGCCTTGCCATGATTGATCTGTCTCCCCTCGCCCGCCACTTGGTCGGCACTCCCCTGGCCGTGTGGGCCCAGGGCCTGCAAGCGCAACTCGATAGCAAGATGGAAAAGGGTCATGGCGACTTGGAGCGTTGGCAGAGTGCGTTGGACGCGCTGCCGCAGATCCAGCCCAGCGAAGTCGACCTGATCAATGGGCTGACACTCGACACCGACTGCGACGATGCCACCCGCGCACAGATGCGCACCGCGTTGATGGGCCTGAGCCCGTGGCGCAAGGGGCCGTTCCATCTGTTCGGCGTGCATGTGGACACCGAATGGCGCTCGGACTGGAAGTGGTCGCGGGTGGCGCCTCACCTGAACTTGAAAGGCAAACGCATCCTCGATGTCGGCTGCGGTAACGGCTACTACATGTGGCGCATGCTCGGTGCCGGGGCTGACAGCGTGATCGGCGTGGACCCCAACTGGCTGTTCTTCTGCCAGTTCCAGGCGGTGCAGCGTTACTTGTCCGAACCCAAAGCCTGGCACCTGCCCTTCCCGTTCGAAGATCTGCCGGCGAATCTGGAAGGCTTCGATACGGTATTTTCCATGGGCGTGTTTTATCACCGCCGCTCGCCGATCGAGCATTTGCTGGCGCTGAAAGACACCCTGGTCAAAGGCGGCGAATTGGTCCTGGAAACCCTGGTGGTGGAAGGCGACCAACAGCAAGTGCTGGTGCCGGAAGATCGCTACGCGCAGATGCGTAACGTGTGGTTCCTGCCGTCGGTACCGGCGTTGATGCTGTGGCTGCGACGGGCCGGGTTCAGTGAGGTGCGCTGTGTAGACGTCAGCGTAACGACGGTGGAGGAACAGCGTGGCACGGAGTGGATGAAGTATCAGTCGTTGAGTGATTTCCTCGACCCCGATGATCACAGCAAGACCATCGAAGGGCTGCCGGCGCCGATGCGGGCGGTGATCATCGCCAAGAAATAACGCTGATCATTCACTGAAGCAATAGAGATCAAATTGTGGGAGGGGGCTTGCTCCCGATAGCGGTGCATCAGTCACACATAAACTGACTGACAGGCCGCCATCGGGAGCAAGCCCCCTCCCACATTTTTTAATCCCCAGGGTTGTTTAGAGAGATGGCTTGGCTCGGCGGGCCTTGAAGAATTCGCTGAGCACCGTGCCGCATTCCTCGGCCAGTACGCCCCCTTCAAATAACACCCGATGGTTGAGAAAACCCTGGGTGAAAAACTGCCCCTGGCTCTGCACAATCCCGGCCTTGGGCTCCAGCGCGCCATACACCACCCGCGCAATGCGCGAGTGCACGATCAGCCCGGCACACATGCTGCACGGCTCCAGGGTCACATACAGCGTGCTGCCGACCAGCCGATAATTGCTGATCGCCTGCGCGGCGGCGCGGATGGCGACCATTTCGGCGTGGGCACTGGGGTCGTTGCCGCTGATGGGGCAGTTGAAACCGCGGCCGATGATTTCACCCTCCTGCACCAGCACCGCGCCTACCGGCACTTCCCCCAATGCGGCGCCTTGAGCGGCGAGGGCCAGGGCTTCGCGCATGAAGTCCTGGTCGCGGCTGCGATCGATAATGGCTGCGGGACGGATCTGGCGCATTACGCCACCTCGATGGCGGCCATCAGGCCGGTTTCCATGTGGTCGATCACGTGGCAGTGGAACATCCACACCCCCGGGTTATCCGCCACCAAAGCCACACGGGCACGCTCATTCTTGCCCAGCAGGTAGGTGTCGGTGAAGTACGGGATCACCTTGTGGCGGTTTGAAGCGATCACCTTGAAGCTCATGCCGTGCAGGTGGATCGGATGCTGGTACTGGGTCATGTTCTTCAATTCGAAAATGTAGCTCTTGCCCTTTTCCAACTTGGCAATCGGGCGGTCGGCGCAGGTCTTGTCGGTGATATCCCAAGCCTTGCCGTTGATCTGCCACAGGCTCGGCGGTTTACCGTCGTCCACCGACACGGTGCCCACCCATTCGAAATTGAAGTTGAGTTTCTCGGCGTTGGCCAGGTCCGGCTCGCTGATCGGGTTGGCCGGCAAGGCTGCAGGCCATTCGGTGGGTGCATCGGTGTTGGCCACCGAGCGGAAGGTACCGAGGCGCACCGGGCCGTTGCGCAGGGAGAGTTCTTCACCCGCCGGCGGCGCCTTGATCGCCAGGCAAATCCGCATGCCAGGGCCCAGCCAGTACTCCTTGCCCAGTGGGCGCGGCTCGACGGGGTTGCCGTCCAGGGCGTAGATCTGCGCTTCGGCATCGGGAATATTGAGACGATAGGTCAGGGTGTTATCGAGGTTGAGCAGGCGCACACGGGTAATCTGCCCGGCCGGCAAATCGATCACCGCCTGGGAGACGCCATTGATGGTCGACAAACGCCCGGCAGTACCGCCACGCGCCGCCTCACGCGGTACGCTGAAAGCAACAAAGGCGCCCTCCTCGTCCACGTGCCAGCTTTTCAGGCTCAGGGTGCGTTCGTGCTTGAAGCCTGTAGGCTCGCGCTCTTCGATGATCAACGGCCCGACCAGGCCACGGCCAAGTTCTTCACTGCTGTTCACGTGGGGGTGATACCAGTAGCTACCGGCATCGGGAACGCGGAATTTGTAGTCGAAGTATTCACCCGGCAACACCGGCAGCTGTGACACGTACGGCACGCCGTCCATTTCCAGCGGCAGGCGAATGCCATGCCAGTGGATCGTGGTAGCGACCGGCAGGTGGTTGATGAAGCGCACGCGCAACCATTCGCCCTGGCGCACGCGCAACTCGGTCCCCGGCGCCGAAGGGCCGAACGCCCAGGCTTGGGTCTTGTGTCCCGGCACCAGTTCCACGTCCAGGGGCGCGGCGATCAATTCGTAGTCGTGCCCCGCTTCAGCCTCGGCGACCTTCCCCAGCCAGTAGCGATAGGCACCACCGGCCCCCACGCCCACTACGGCAAGGCCGGCCAGGCCACCCAGGATTTGTCGACGGGAAAAGGATCGGGACACAACAACCTCACGTATCTGCCGCAGGACCAAGCCCTGCAAAGGGCAGATACGATACACCGGCGGGGTCTAAACAGTAAGACTTCTCATGTGGGAGCAAGCCGCTCCCACACGGGATCTCAAGCCTTGGCGGCGGCCAGGATCAGCGCCTTCATCTCGGCCACGGCGCCTTTGAAACCGACGAACAGCGCATGGGCCACCAACGCGTGACCAATGTTCAACTCGTTGATGCCCTTGATCGCCGCCACGGCTTCGACGTTGTGGTAGTGCAGGCCATGGCCCGCATTGACGATCAGGCCGGCCTTGAGGCCGCAGCTCACGCCATCAATGATGCGTTGCAGTTCCTCGGCCACTTCGGTTGGCGTGGTGGCATCGGCGTAACGGCCGGTATGCAGTTCGATCGCCGGCGCGCCGACACGACGCGAGGCTTCGATCTGGCGCTCGTCGGCGTCGATGAACAGTGAGACTTCGCTGCCGATCTTCGACAGGCGCTCCACGGCCGCCTTGATCCGGGCTTCCTGGCCGGCGACGTCGAGACCGCCTTCGGTGGTCAGTTCCTGGCGAGTTTCCGGCACCAGGCAGATGTGCGCCGGGCGGATGCGTTCGGCGAACTGCATCATTTCTTCGGTGACGCCCATTTCGAAGTTCATGCGGGTTTGCAGCACATCCTTGAGCACCAGCACGTCACGCTCCTGGATATGGCGACGGTCTTCGCGCAGGTGCACGGTGATGCCGTCGGCGCCCGCTTCTTCAGCGTCCAGCGCGGCCTTGACCGGGTCAGGGTAACGGGTGCCCCGGGCCTGGCGCAGAGTGGCGACGTGGTCGATGTTGACGCCAAGAAGAATGCGGTTGCTGGTGGTCACGGAAGCGCTCCTGAAAAGGGAAAGAAACGCTGCACAGCATACACGGGGTTGTCAGGGCTTTCGAAACAACTCGCGACTGACCAGTGGCCGCCCCCCCAGATGCACGGCCAGGGCCTGGCGCATCAGGCGCTTGGCGGCGGACAAGGCTCCCGGGGCGCTCCAATCGGCTTCGCTCATGGCCAGCAGCTCAGTGCCCTGAAACAGGCCGGGTTGCAGCAGGTACACACGCTCAAGGCCGGCGTCGACTTGCAGGCGGTACATGCCATCAGCGGCGATCGGTGCTCCGTGCAGGTCGTTGGCGAGTTCGAAGCCGTAGCCCAGATCATCCAGCAACCGCCATTCGAAGGCGCGCAGCAGCGGTTCCAGGGGGCGGCCTTCGGCGAGGGCCAACAGCGTGGCGGCGTAGTGATCGAAAACGGCCGGGTGAGGGTCTTCGGCGGGCAGCAGGCGGATCAGCAGTTCGTTGAGGTAGAGGCCGCTGAACAGCGCCTCGCCATTGAGCCAGGCCGAGGTGCCCAGACTTTCCATGCGGCCGACGTTTTTCAGCTCGCCCTTGCCGCGAAACTCCACATCCAGGGCCACGAACGGCCGCGCCAATGTGCCCGCCTTACCCCGTGCGCTGCGCAACACCGCACGCAGGCGGCCTTGAGGGGTGAGGAAGTCCACCAGGGCACTGGTCTCGCGGTAGGCGCGGCTGTGCAGGACGTAGGCGGGTTGGCTGGTGGGCTGGGACATGGAGGCTCACTGCTGGAATGCATTTTTTGAAAACTGCACAAACCGAATGTGGGAGGGGGCTTGCTCCCGATGGCGGTGGTCAGTCACTTATGTATTAACTGACCCACCGCCATCGGGAGCAAGCCCCCTCCCACATTTTCAGTCCTGCGGTGTTCTGCTTAAAGGTCGCCGTAACCCAGGGAGCGCAGTGCGCGCTCATCATCGGACCAACCACCTTTCACCTTCACCCACAGGTTGAGCATGATCTTGGAGTCAAACAGCAACTCCATGTCCTTGCGCGCTTCGGTGCCGATGCGCTTGATGCGCTCGCCCTTGTCGCCAATGATGATTTTCTTCTGGCCGTCACGCTCGACGAGGATCAGCGCATGGATATGCAGGGTCTTGCCCTGCTGCTTGAACTCTTCGATTTCCACGGTGATCTGGTACGGCAGCTCGGCGCCCATCTGGCGCATGATTTTCTCGCGCACCAGTTCAGCGGCGAGGAAACGGCTGCTGCGGTCGGTGATCTGGTCTTCCGGGAAGAAGTGCTCGTTCTCCGGCAGGTGCTCGGCGATCACACGCTCCAGCGCATCGAGATTGTGCCCGTGCTGGGCGGAAATCGGGATGATCTGGGCGTTCGGCAGTTGTTCCTGCAGCCAGCTCAGGTGCGGCATCAGCTCGGCTTTGTCTTCGATGCGGTCGGTCTTGTTCAGGGCGACGATCAACGGGCCGGTGACATACTGCACGCGCTCCAGAACCATCTGGTCTTCGTCGGTCCACTTGGTGCGGTCAACCACGAAGATCACCACGTCGACGTCTTTCAACGCGGCCGAAGCCGTCTTGTTCATGTAGCGGTTGAGGGCTTTCTCGCCACCTTTGTGCATGCCCGGGGTGTCGACGTAGACCGCTTGCACGTTGCCTTCGGTCTTGATGCCCAGCATGTTGTGGCGGGTAGTCTGCGGCTTGCGCGAGGTGATCGCGAGCTTCTGGCCCAGGATGTGGTTCAGCAACGTGGACTTGCCCACGTTCGGGCGTCCAACGATGGCGACATAGCCACAGCGTGTTGCGGTTGAATCAGTCATGGCCATTCTCCACGCCCAGGGCAATCAGTGCTGCAGCGGCCGCTACCTGTTCGGCAATACGACGGCTCACACCCTGGCCTCGGCTTTTTTCGTTCAGTAAGGTGATTTCACATTCCACGAAGAATACGCGGCAATGGGGCTCACCCTGGATGTCCACCACTTCGTAGCGTGGCAGTTCGCAACCGCGCGACTGCAGGAATTCCTGCAGGCGGGTCTTGGGGTCTTTGTTGGTATCGACCAGCGTCAGGCTCTCGATCTCGGAGGTCAGCCAGGCAGTGACGCGCTCCTTCGCCGCTTCCATGCCGGCATCGAGGTAGATCGCACCGATCAGCGCCTCAAGGGCATCGGCCAGGATCGACTCGCGGCGGAAACCACCGCTTTTCAATTCACCGGAACCCAGGCGCAGGTATTCGCCCAGGCCAAAACCACGGGCCAGTACCGCCAGGGTCTCGCCTTTCACCAACCGTGCACGCAGGCGTGACAGCTGGCCTTCACGGGCTTGGGGGAAACGCTCGAACAGCGCCTCACCGGCAACGAAGTTGAGGATGGCATCACCGAGGAATTCCAGGCGCTCGTTATTACGCCCTGCAAAGCTGCGGTGTGTGAGGGCAAGGACCATCAATTCCTGGTCCTTGAAGGTGTAGCCGAGCTGGCGCTCGAGACGACTTAGAGAAACGGTCACGGTTTATCCATATCTAGTTGGTGGCACCGGCGGCCATCGACGATTGACGCAGTGTTCAAATTCAAATCCTGATTGGTGTCGCATGAAGCCGGGCCAATGTTTGTCCCAACCCCAGAAAAGCATTCGGCGCTGTGTGAACAGCGCCGTCTGTATTACTTGATCAGCCCGACCCGCGAGAAGTTCGGCAGGTGGCTGAGCTTGGGTTCCGGCCAACTCATCCAGACCGCAAAGGCCTTGCCGACAATGTTCTCGTCGGGAACCATGCCCAGCAGGTCCTTGGGAATGCTGGGGTCATCCCAGTAGCGGCTGTCGTTGGAGTTGTCCCGGTTGTCACCCATCATGAAGTAGTGACCGGCCGGCACTTTCCACTGGCCATCAGGCATTGCGCGGTAGCGGCTCATTTCCTTGCGGATTTCGTGCTCTACCGTACCGAGTTTTTCCTGGTACAGCTCGGCGCTGCCCAGGGTGTTCGGCTCGGTGCCCAGCAGCTTCTCGGCCACCGATTCACCGTTGACGAACAGACGCTTGTCGCTGGTGTAGCGGATCACGTCGCCCGGCAGGCCCACGACACGCTTGATGTAGTTGACGTTCGGGTCGCTTGGGTAGCGGAACACCATCACATCGCCGCGCTGCGGGTCACCCACCGGGATGACTTTCTTGTCGATCACCGGCAAGCGAATCCCGTAGGAGAACTTGTTCACCAGGATGAAGTCGCCCACGTCCAGGGTAGGTTTCATCGACCCCGACGGGATCTGAAACGGCTCCACCAGGAACGAGCGCAACACCAGCACGATGAACAGTACCGGGAAGAACGACTTGCCGTATTCAACCAGCAGGGGCTCTTTGTTCAGCTTTTCGACCACCACCGCATCGGGCTGGCTGACGCTGCCCTGATAGGAGGCGATAGCCGCCCGCCGACGCGGGGCGAAGAACACCAGATCGAGCAACGCCAGGAGACCGCAAACGGCAACGGCGATGACCAGCAACAGCGGGAAATTTAGCGACATAGGACCTAACTATCCAACCTGAGCACCGCAAGGAAGGCTTCTTGTGGAACTTCCACGTTACCTACTTGCTTCATGCGTTTTTTACCGGCCTTTTGCTTCTCAAGCAGCTTGCGCTTACGGCTTACGTCACCGCCGTAGCATTTGGCCAGTACGTTCTTTCTGAGAGCCTTGACGGAGGTCCGCGCAATGATCTGCCCGCCGATGGCGGCCTGGATCGCGACGTCGAACATCTGGCGCGGTATCAGTTCTTTCATCTTCTCGGTCAACTGCCGACCTTTGTAATGCGCGTTGTCCTTGTGCACGATCAACGCCAGTGCATCTACCTTGTCGCCGTTGATCAGCACATCCAGTTTCACCAGATTAGCCGATTGGTAACGATCGAAATGGTAATCCAGCGAAGCATAGCCGCGACTGGTGGACTTGAGGCGGTCGAAGAAGTCCAGAACCACTTCGTTCATCGGCATATCGTAGGTCACTTGCACCTGCGTACCGAGGAACAGCATGTCGCGCTGGACGCCACGCTTCTCGATGCACAAGGTGATGACGTTGCCCAAGTGCTCCTGCGGAACCAGGATATTGGCCCGCACGATAGGCTCGCGCATGTCTTCGATCGCCGACAGATCCGGGAGCTTGGACGGGTTATCGACGTAAATCGTTTCACCGGTTTTCAGCAACAGTTCAAAAATAACCGTTGGCGCGGTGGTGATCAGGTCCAGATCGTATTCGCGCTCAAGGCGCTCCTGGATGATTTCCATGTGCAGCATGCCCAGGAACCCGCAACGGAAGCCGAAGCCCAGGGCGTCGGAGCTTTCCGGGGTGTACTGCAACGACGAGTCGTTGAGGGTCAGTTTTTGCAGGGCTTCGCGGAAATCTTCGAAGTCGTCCGAACTGACCGGGAACAGCCCGGCGTAGACCTGTGGCTGAATGCGCTTGAAGCCCGGCAGTACGTCGACGTCCGGCGTGCTGCTCAAGGTCAGGGTGTCACCCACTGGCGCACCGTGAATGTCCTTGATACCGGCGATGATGAAACCTACTTCACCGGCTTTCAGATCAGCGGTCGCGGTGTGTTTCGGGTTGAATACACCGACGCTGTCCACCAGGTGGATCTTGCCGGTGGACTTGACCAGGATCTTGTCGCCCTTCTTCACGCGGCCGTGGCGCACGCGGACCAGGGAAACAACGCCCAGGTAGTTGTCGAACCAGGAGTCGATGATCAACGCTTGCAGCGGGTCTTCGATGTTGCCGGTCGGGGCGGGAATGGTGTGCACCAGGCGCTCGAGCACTTCGTCGACACCCAGGCCGGTCTTGGCGCTGCAGGTGACGGCGTCGGTGGCATCGATGCCGATGATCTTCTCGATCTCTTCCTTGACGCGCTCAGGCTCGGCCTGGGGCAAGTCGATCTTGTTCAGCACGGGCATCACTTCCAGGCCCTGCTCGATCGCGGTGTAGCAGTTGGCAACCGACTGCGCTTCAACGCCCTGGCCGGCGTCAACCACCAGCAAGGCACCTTCGCAGGCCGCCAGGGAACGGCTGACTTCGTAAGTGAAATCGACGTGGCCTGGGGTGTCGATGAAGTTCAACTGGTAGGTAATGCCGTCTTTGGCCTTGTAGTACAAAGTAACGCTGTGGGCCTTGATGGTGATCCCGCGCTCGCGCTCGAGGTCCATGGAATCCAGTACCTGGGCTTCCATTTCACGCTCGGCGAGGCCGCCGCACATCTGGATGAATCGATCGGCCAGCGTCGACTTGCCATGGTCAATGTGGGCGATGATGGAGAAATTGCGGATATGACTCAAATCACTCACGGGTCAACACTCAAAAAGGCTGCAGGCAGATTGCCCGCTGAAAAATAGCCGGGAATTGTACCTGATGCTCAGGCCAGACGTCATCTTTGCTGACCAGAACAAAAATGCCCCGATCTCTCGACCGGGGCATTTTTTGTTCATAAGCGCAGTATCAACCGGCCCGGCGCAGCAGCCACAACCCGGCCACGGCGCAGATCGCCGTCGGCACCAGTACCGCAAACAGCGGAGAAAAACCGAACACCAGGCTCGATGGGCCAAGCAGATCCTGGGCGATACGGAACGTGAAGCCCACCAGCACGCCGGTAAATACCCGCTGGCCGAGGGTCACGGAACGCAGCGGACCGAAGATGAAGGAAATCGCCATCAAGACCAACGCAGCGGTGACCACCGGTTGCAGCACCTTGACCCAGAACGCCAGCCAGTAGCGGCCGTTATTCAGGCCCTGGTCCTTGAGGTAGTGGATATAGCTCCACAAACCGGAGATCGGCAGGGCTTCCGGGACCATCACCACGGTATTGAGCAGTTCCGGCTTCAGGGCGATGTCCCATGGCTCGGAGGCCACGTTGATCACTTCGGTGCTGGCCTTGGTGCCTTGGCCCACATTGCGGAAATAGGTGGTGGTGACATCACTCAACTCCCACTTCTCGGCACTGTACTGCGCACGCTTGGCAAAGCTGGAAGTCAGCATGTGCCGCTCTTTGTCGAAGGTATAGCGGGTTACCCCGATCAACAGGCCGCCCGGCTGCACAGCGTTGATATGGATGAACTCGTCTCCCTGGCGGTGCCACAGACCGTGCTTGGCGCTTTGCGCATCCCCCGAACCCTGGGCCAGGGCGCGGTTGGCCTGGGCCGTGGCTTCGGCAGGCGGCGCTACGTATTCACCGACCAGCACGCTGCAGGCCATCAGCAGGAGCATGGGCTTCATCACCGCCCAGACGATACGCCCGATGGACACACCGGCGGCACGCATGATGGTCAGTTCGCTGCTGCTGGCCAGGCTGCCGAGGCCGATCAGGCAGCCGATCAGCGCCGCCATCGGCATCATGTCGTAGACACGACGAGGCGCGGTCAATGCGACGAAGCTCAATACGTCCGTGACGGTATAGGTGTCGGTGACGTTGCCGACTTCGTCGATGAAAGCGAACAACGAGGCCAGGCCAAGGATGATGCCCAACACCGCCAGGATGGCGATCAGTACGCTGCTACCTATATAGCGATCAAGCTTAGCCACGGGCCAACTCCTTCAGGCCACGACGGCTCTTCATTTTCAAACGGATAGGTTCCCAGTAGAGCAGCCCCAGGCCGATCGCCAGGAATATCCCATGCACCCACCACAGGCCCAGGGCCGGCGACAACCTGCCCTTCTCCAGGGAGCCACGGGCGGAAATCAGGATGGTCAGGTAGGCCATGTACAGCAGGATCGCCGGCAGCAGCTTGAGGAAACGGCCCTGGCGCGGGTTGACCCGGGACAGCGGCACGGCCATCAAGGTCACGATGAACACCAGCAGCGGCAGGGAAATCCGCCATTGCAACTCGGCGATGGAGCGCAGTTCCTGGCTGCCGAACAACGAGGCAGTCGGGAGCGCGTCGCGGTCGGTTACCTCTTCACTGATTTCAGGCTTGGCCAGCATCACACCATAAGTGTCGTACTTGATCGCCCGATAGTCCGCGAGGCCAGGGCTGCCGTCATAACGATAGCCATTTTCCAGGATCAGGTAGCGGCTGCCGTCAGGGCGTACTTCCTGGCGCCCGCTATTGGCCACCAGAATCGAAATGCCGCGGTCTTTCTGGTTCTGGCCGAAGTTTTTCTGGGAAATGAACACACCACCGAGGTTGGAGCGGTCATCGGTCATGGTTTCGGTATAGGTCACCCGCGTGCCGTCGTTGAGCGCCTGGAAGCGCCCGGGCTCCAGGGTGTCGAACTCGGTCATCGCATCCTGTTTGTTCAGCAGCAGCTGGAACTGCATGGCGCCCTGGGGCGCCAGGCTCATGCTCAACCATGCCACCACCAAGGCAACACCGGCAGCCGGCACCATGGTCATGGCCAGCAGACGCTGCTGGCTCATGCCGGTGGCCGAAAGCACGGTCATTTCACTTTCGAGGTACAACCGGCCATAGGCCAGCAGAATGCCCAGGAACAGGCCAAGCGGCAGGATCAACTGCAGGAAGCCCGGCAGGCGAAAGCCCATGATCAGGAACAGCGAGCCCGGGTCCAGAGCCCCGGAAGCGGCCTGGGCCAGGAATTTGACGAAACGACCACTCATGGTGATGACCAGCAATACCGCACTTACGGCACTCAGGGTCAACAGGACTTCGCGGGACAGATAACGGAAGACGATCAAACCAGACACTCCAGGGTTGTCAGGCTAAGGCGGCCAAACAAGCAAGCATAACGAGTCGACCCGTTTGCACGGGCCGGCTAAAAAGATTGCGCATTATCCTGTGATTGACCGCGCCTGTCACGGAGCTTACTCATGCGCGTGCACAAAGCATGTGGCAAGGGTTGTCAGGTTCCGTCGGCGAGGTTCAAACTGCGGCCTTTGCCGCTGGCGGTTTACCAAGCCGCCAGGCGTTAAAGCCTGCGTACAAACCTCAGGCTCACAGACCTTGATAAGGGACCCGAAAATGGAATTGGTTGTAAAAAGCGTTAGCCCCGAAACGTTGAAAACCGCCACCCTCGTGGTCGCTGTCGGCGAAGGCCGCAAACTTGGCACCGCCGCAAAGCAGCTGGACGAATTGAGCGGTGGCGCCATCAGCGCCGTGCTCAAGCGCGGCGACCTGGCCGGCAAAGTCGGCCAGAGCCTGCTGCTGCAAAGCCTGCCCAACCTCAAAGCCGAGCGCGTCTTGCTGGTTGGCGTGGGCAAGGACGCCGAACTGGGCGACCGTCCGTTCCGCAAGATCATCAGCGGCATCCTCAGCACCCTCAAGGGCCTGGGCGGTAGCGAAGCGACGGTGGCACTCGATGAAATCGTCGTAAAAGGCCGCGACAGCTACGGCAAGACGCGCCTGCTGGCCGAAACCCTGGTCGACGGCGGTTACATCTTCGACCAGTTCAAGAGCCAGAAAGCCGAACCCCGCGCCCTGAAAAAAATCACCCTGCTGACCATCAAGGCCGCCCAGGCTGAAGTCCAGCGCGCCGTGACCCACGCCCAGGCCATCGCCAATGGGATGTCGTTCACCCGCGACCTCGGCAACCTGCCGCCGAACATCTGCCATCCGACCTTCCTCGGCGAACAGGCCAAGGCACTGGGTAAAGAGTTCAAAGGCTTGAAAGTCGAAGTGCTCGACGAGAAGAAGATCAAGGAACTGGGCATGGGCTCGTTCTATGCCGTGGGCCAGGGCAGCGACCAGCCGCCACGCCTGATCGTGATGCAATACAACGGCGGCAAGAAGTCCGAGAAGCCTTACGCCCTGGTGGGTAAAGGCATCACCTTCGACACCGGCGGCATCAGCCTCAAGCCTGGCCTGGGCATGGATGAGATGAAGTACGACATGGGCGGCGCCGCCAGCGTCTTCGGTACCCTGCGTGCCGTGCTGGAGCTGAAACTGCCGATCAACCTGGTGTGCATCCTGGCCTGTGCCGAGAACATGCCGAGCGGCGGCGCTTCGCGCCCAGGCGACATCGTCACCACCCTGAGCGGCCAGACCGTCGAAATCCTCAACACCGACGCCGAAGGCCGCCTGGTGCTGTGCGATGCCCTCACCTACGCCGAACGCTTCAAGCCGCAGGCCGTGATCGATATCGCCACCCTCACCGGTGCCTGCATCGTCGCCCTGGGTTCCCACACCTCGGGTCTGTTGGGCAACAACGACGAGCTGATCGAGCAACTGCTCAGCGCCGGTAAAGCCGCCGACGACCGCGCCTGGCAACTGCCGCTGTTCGATGAGTACCAGGAACAGCTGGATAGCCCGTTTGCCGATATCGCCAACATCGGCGGCCCGAAAGCCGGCACCATCACCGCGGCCTGCTTCCTGTCGCGCTTCGCCAAGAACTTCAACTGGGCGCACCTGGACATCGCCGGCACGGCCTGGACCAGCGGCGGCAAGGACAAGGGCGCCACTGGTCGTCCGGTTCCACTGCTGACCCAGTACCTGCTGGATCGCGCCAAGGCCTAACCCTGGAGCGAGCATATCGTGGCGAGGGAGCTTGCTCCCGCTGGACTGCGCAGCAGTCCCCAGCTTTTCTGGGGCCGCTGCGCGCCCCGGCGCAAGCAAGCTTGCTCGCCACAATACGCTCGCTTTTATCCCGGTTGAGGCCGTTCAGGAACCGCAATGACCCAAGTCGACTTCTATATATTGCCCAGCGCCGACCCGCTCGCGCGCCTGGACTTTGCCTGCAAACTCACCGAAAAGGCGTGGCGCATGGGCCACCGCATTTACCTGCATTGCAGCGATGCCGCCCAACGTGACGAGCTCGATGCCCGCCTGTGGCGCTTCAAGGGTGAAAGCTTCGTGCCCCACGGCCCCGCCGAATCCGAACCCGACGGCCTGGTCGTCCTGGGATTGGGCGACAGCTGCGGCGATCACCATGACCTGCTGGTCAACCTCGACCTGAAAGTACCGCCCTTTGCCAAGGCGTTCGCCCGGGTGGCGGAAGTGGTGGTGGAAGATCCGGCTATTCGTCAGGCCGCGCGGGAGAGTTTCCGTTTCTACCGCGAACAGGGCTATCCTCTGCAAGATCACCGGCTACAACGACTTTGAGTAAATGATGGACACTTCCAACCCTTTAAAAAAAGACGACCACCTGCTGGACGACCTGGAGTCGATCCGCAAGTTGCTGGGTGATGATGACTTGCAACCGCCGCTGCTGACCGAGACGGTCGAAGGCGAGGTACAGATTCCGCTGCTGTTCGACATGGTCGGCGGCAAACCCGTCGCACCGGAACCGGTTGCCCAGGCGCCCGCCGTCGAGCCAGCCCCCGTCGAAAAAGCGCCAGACGCCCTGCTGCTGCACCTGGACAACGAACTGCGCGCCGCCGCGCAACTGATCATGCAGGACGTGATCGACGACTTTGCCCCGCACATCGAAACCGAGATCAAGCGCCGCCTGGATGCGAGGATGGAACGGTTGCTCAGCCAGTACCAGTCTTAAATCAAACAAAGATCCCCTGTGGGAGGGGGCTTGCTCCCGATAGCGGGGTATCAGCTACCCCTGAACTGGCTGGTCCACTGCTATCGGGGGCAAGCCCCCTCCCACATTTGCCCCCCATACACCTCAAGCCCGTCTTCGCCTCGCCCTGCGCCCTATCCCCCGTTATACTTGCCGGCTTTCCTGAATTAATGCCAACTAGGGTCCCGCCGCGCATGGATAAGACCTACCAGCCGCACGCCATCGAAACTTCCTGGTACAACACCTGGGAATCCGAGAATTATTTCGCCCCGCAAGGCGCGGGCGATTCCTACACCATCATGATTCCGCCACCGAACGTCACTGGCAGCCTGCACATGGGCCATGGCTTCAACAATGCGATCATGGATGCGTTGATCCGTTTCCGCCGTATGCAGGGTCGCGACACCCTGTGGCAGCCGGGCACCGACCACGCCGGTATCGCCACCCAGATGCTGGTGGAACGCCAACTCGAGGCCACCGGCCAAAACCGTCACGACCTGGGCCGCGAGAAATTCCTCGAGAAAGTCTGGGAATGGAAAGACCAGTCCGGCGGCAATATCAGCCGTCAGATCCGTCGCCTCGGCTCGTCCGTAGACTGGAGTCGCGAACGCTTCACCATGGACGATGGCCTGTCGGAAGCCGTGAAGGAAGCCTTTGTGCGCCTGCATGAAGACGGCCTGATCTACCGCGGCAAGCGCCTGGTCAACTGGGACACCAAGCTGCACACGGCGATTTCCGACCTCGAAGTGGAAAACCACGACGAGAAAGGTTTCCTGTGGAACCTCAAATATCCGCTGGCCGATGGCGCCAAGACTGCTGAAGGCAACGATTACCTGATCGTCGCGACCACCCGTCCGGAAACCATGCTTGGCGACGCCGCCGTGGCCGTCAACCCGAACGATGAGCGCTACCAGGCGCTGATCGGCAAGTTCGTCGAACTGCCGTTGGTCGGCCGTCGCATCCCGATTATCGCGGACGACTACTGCGACCCCGAGTTCGGCACCGGCTGCGTGAAAATCACCCCGGCCCATGACTTCAATGACTACGAAGTCGGCAAGCGCCACAACCTGCCGCTGCTGAACATCTTCGACAAAAATGCCGCCGTCTTGCCGGCCTGCCAGGTCTTCAACCTGGACGGTACGCTGAACGACAGCATTGACGGCAAGATCCCGGCTGAATACGTGGGCCTCGACCGTTTCGAAGCACGCAAGCAGATCGTCGCCGCCTTCGACGCCGCCGGCCTGTTGGTCAGCGTTGACGACCACGGCCTGAAAGTGCCGAAGGGCGACCGCTCCGGCACCGTGATCGAGCCGTGGCTGACCGACCAGTGGTACGTGTCCACCAAACCGCTGGCGGAACCTGCGATCGCCGCCGTGGAAGATGGCCGCATCCAGTTCGTGCCCAAGCAGTACGAAAACATGTACTTCTCGTGGATGCGCGACATCCAGGACTGGTGCATCAGCCGTCAACTGTGGTGGGGCCACCGCATTCCGGCCTGGTACGACGAATCGGGCAAGGTCTATGTAGGCCGCGATGAAGCCGAAGTGCGTGCCAAGCACAACCTCGGTGCCGACATTGCGCTGCAACAGGACAACGACGTACTGGACACCTGGTTCAGTTCGGGCCTGTGGACCTTCTCTACCCTGGGCTGGCCGCAGCAGACCGAATTCCTCAAGAAATTCCACTCTACCGACGTGCTGGTCACCGGTTTTGACATCATTTTCTTCTGGGTCGCCCGGATGATCATGCTGACCATGCACCTGGTGAAGAACGAAGATGGCACGCCGCAGGTACCATTCAAGACCGTGTACGTGCACGGGCTGGTGCGTGATGGCCAGGGCCAGAAGATGTCCAAGTCCAAGGGCAACGTGCTCGACCCGCTGGACATCATCGACGGCATCGACCTGGAAACCCTGGTGCAGAAACGCACCTCGGGCCTGATGCAGCCGAAGCTGGCGAAGAAGATCGAGAAGCAGACCCGCGACGAGTTTGCCGACGGCATCGCCAGCTACGGCACCGATGCCCTGCGCTTCACCTTCTGCTCGCTGGCGTCCACCGGTCGCGACATCAAGTTCGACATGGGCCGCGTCGAAGGCTATCGCAACTTCTGCAACAAGATCTGGAACGCGGCGCGCTACGTGCTGGATAAAGGCGAAGACTGCGGCCAGAACGGCGAAGCCTACGAGCTGAGCCTGGCCGACCGCTGGATCATCTCGCAGTTGCAGCGCACCGAAGCCGAAGTCACCCGCCAACTTGACCAGTTCCGTTTCGACCTGGCCGCACAGGCCTTGTACGAGTTCATCTGGAACCAGTATTGCGACTGGTACCTGGAGCTGTCCAAGCCCGTGCTGTGGGACGAGAACGCGCCGATCGAACGCCAGCGTGGCACCCGTCGCACCCTGGTGCGCGTGCTGGAAGTGGCACTGCGCCTGGCGCATCCGTTCATGCCGTTCATCACCGAAGAAATCTGGCAGCGCCTGGCGCCGCTGGCCGGTATCGAAGGCAAGACCATCATGCTGCAACCTTGGCCGGTGGCCAACGAAGCGCGCATCGATGAGGCGGCCGAAAGCGATATCGAATGGCTCAAGACCCTGATGCTCGGCACGCGCAACATCCGCGCCGAGATGAACATCGGGCCGGGCAAGCCACTGGCGGTGTTCGTCAAGAACGCCAGCGCCGAGGATCAGCGTCGCCTCAGCGAGAACGATGCACTGCTCAAGAAGCTGGCGAAGCTGGAGTCCATCACGGTCCTGGCTGATGGTGCCGAAGCACCGCTGTCCGCCACCGCATTGGTGGGCGACATGGAAGTGCTGGTGCCGATGGCCGGCCTGATCGACAAGGGCGCCGAACTGGCACGCCTGGACAAGGAAATCGCCCGCCTGCAAGGCGAAGTGCAGCGTGTGGGCGGCAAGTTGTCCAACGCGGCGTTTGTCGACAAGGCGCCGGCCGAAGTGATCGACAAAGAGCGCGCCAAGCTCGCCGAGGCTGAACAGGCCCTGGGCAAGCTGGCGGAGCAGCATGCGCGGATTTCCAGCCTGTAAGGCGGAACCTGTGTGAAAAAAGAGACCTTCGGGTCTCTTTTTTTTGCCTGGAACTCCCCAATTCCAGGCTGGCAATACAATCAAGGTGGAGGGGGGCCTGCCCTCTCCCACATTTGCCCGAGATCACCTCGGGATGTGTGACAATGCTCGCCACTTTGAGCCAACACCAGAATCATCATGACCGCCCCCAGTACGCCAAAACCTCCGCGCAAGAAGCCTAAAACCGCAGCCACGGCCAAACCCGTCGTGCCGCGCAAAGAGGCCACCCTGCACCCGCGCAACCGTCACACAGGCCGTTACGACTTTCCGGCGCTGATCAAGACCACGCCGGAACTGGCGAAGTTCGTGATCATCAACCCGTACGGCAAGGAAAGCATCGACTTCGCCAGCCCGGAGGCGGTGCGGGTCTTCAACCGGGCGCTGCTCAAGGCCTTCTATGGTATCCAGCACTGGGACATCCCTGCCGACTACCTGTGCCCACCGGTGCCTGGGCGCGCCGACTACGTGCACTTCCTCGCCGACCTGCTGGCCAGCACCAATGACGGCAAGATCCCGCGCGGTTCTATCGTCAAGGTGCTGGACGTCGGCATGGGCGCCAACTGCGTCTACCCCCTGATTGGCTACATGGAGTACCGCTGGAACTTCCTGGGCTCGGACGTCGACCCTGTCGCCGTGGCCGCAGCCAAGGCCATCGTGCAGTCCAACGACCTGGGCAAAGTCATTCAACTGCGCCAGCAACCCAATCCCAAGCAGATCCTGCTGGGGTTGCTGGAACCGGGCGAGCGCTTTGACCTGACGATGTGCAACCCACCGTTCCATGGGTCCATGGAGGAAGCCACCAAGGGCAGCGAACGCAAGTGGCGTGCCTTGGGCAAGGCGGATCCCAAGCGCAAGTTGCCGGTATTGAATTTCGGTGGCCAATCGGCAGAGTTGTGGTGTGAAGGCGGTGAAGCGCGGTTTGTGACGCAGCTGATTGCCGAGAGCGCGCATTTTGCCCACAAGGTGTTGTGGTTCAGCACCCTGGTGTCAAAAGCGTCGAACCTGCCCGCAATCGAGACAGCACTGAAAAAGGCCGGCGCGCTGGAAAGCCAGGTGGTGGAGATGTCCCAGGGGCAGAAACAAAGCCGTTTCGTCGCCTGGACCTTCCAGACCAAGAACGAACAACTGATCTGGCGCCAACGCTGGGTCCGCAACTGACCCCTGTAGTGAGCGGGCTTGCCCGCGCTGGGCTGCGAAGCAGCCCCATACCAAACACTGCATTTCTCCAGCCTGACCACAATTGCCGGTTTTAGGGCGGCTTCGCCACCCAGCGCGGGCAAGCCCGCTCACTACAAGGCAAATCGCAGGCAATAAAAAACCGTGCCCGGATCGCTCCGGAGCACGGTTTTTTTGCTGCGTCTTACTTGTTAACAGCGTCGGTCAGGCCTTTGGCCACAACCAGCTTGATAACTTTCTTGGCAGCGATTTCGATGGCAGCGCCAGTCGAAGGGTTACGGCCAGTACGGGCAGGACGCTCGGTCACTTTCAGTTTGCCAACGCCTGGCAGAGTGATTTCGCCGCCGTTTTCCAGCTGATCAGCAACAACTTGGCTCAGTTGGTCCAGCAGAGCGCGCACGGTAGTTTTCGGTGCGTCTACTGCTTCAGCCAGGTCAGCGATCAGTTGGTCTTTAGTAATAGCCATTGTGGTGTTCCTTCCCTATCAAATTCATATGGATTGCAGAGTGCAGTGTCAGCCATCGAGCCCGACCGTCTAGGCCTGGCACCCCAGGCTTAATAACCGCGGAGATCGGGGTTATAGATGCTTGAAACGGGGATTGGTTCGACCTGACAGATGCTGAATGCACGCTTAACGCCGAGACTTGGCGTAAGACGGGGCAAAACTAGCACAGAGACGGGGAAATATCCGCCTCTACCTAGCCATTTGGTCAGCTTTATCGCTCTAAACCGTGAAAAAAAGGCATATGCCCCGTCAGAGAGCATCCAAAATAGCCTTCCAAGCGTGTCTTGACCAATGGGTGCGGTACACTGAGCGACTTTTCGGGGAGGCCACCGGCTCCCCTTCAACCAGCCGAGAAGCCTATGCCGATCCGTCATTGCATCGTCCACCTGATCGACAAAAAACCCGACGGCACACCCGCAGTTCTTCACGCTCGCGATACGGAGCTGTCCGAATCCGCCGCCATCGAGAATATGCTTGCCGACCTCAACGAGAGCTACAACGCCAAACAAGGCAAGGCCTGGGGGTTCTTCCATGCCGAGTCCGGCGCGCACCCGTTCAGCGGCTGGTTGAAGGAATATTTCGACGGTGCCCAGGATTTCACCCGTTTCAGCCGGATGGCGGTCGAGCACCTGCAAAAGCTGATGGAGGAGTCCAACCTCTCCACCGGCGGGCACGTGCTGTTTGCGCACTACCAGCAAGGCATGACCGATTACCTGGCCATCGCCCTGCTGCACCACAGTGAAGGCGTGGCGGTGACCGACGAGCTGGACGTGACCCCGTCGCGCCACCTCGACCTTGGCCAGTTGCACCTGGCAGCGCGGATCAATGTGTCCGAGTGGCAGAACAACAAGCAATCCAAGCAGTACATCTCGTTTATCAAGGGCAAGAACGGCAAGAAGGTCTCGGAGTACTTCCGCGACTTCATCGGTTGCCAGGAAGGCGTCGACGGGCCGGGCGAGACCCGCACCCTGCTCAAGGCCTTCAGCGACTTCGTCGAAAGCGAAGACCTGCCGGACGAATCCGCCCGCGAGAAAACCAAGACCCTGGTGGATTACGCCAGCAGCCAGGCCAAGCTCGGCGAACCCATGGGCCTGGAAGAACTGTCGGGCTTGATCGATGAAGATCGGCCAAAAGCGTTCTACGACCATATCCGCAACAAGGACTACGGCCTGTCGCCGGAAATCCCGGCGGATAAGCGCACCCTCAACCAGTTCCGCCGTTTCACCGGCCGCGCCGAAGGCTTGTCCATCAGCTTCGAGGCGCACCTGCTGGGCGACAAGATCGAGTACGACGAAGCCGCCGGCACCTTGATCATCAAGGGCCTGCCAACCCAACTGACCGACCAGCTCAAGCGCCGCAACTGATGCTCGGCGGGGTGTTCAAGAAAGTCTTGCTGGTGTTGCTGGTGGTGGTTGTAATCCAGAACTGGGGCAAGATCGAGCGGGTGTTCAACCCCTCGCAGGTGGTTTCGGAGCCGATACGCGCCTCGGCGCGCGTGGTGCTCTACTCCACCGAGTGGTGTGGCTACTGCAAGCAGACCCGCCGCTTCCTGGACCAGAAAGGCATCCCCTACCAGGCCTTCGACATCGAGAAGGACGCCCAGGCGCGCAAGGCATATGAGGCGTTGGGAGGTGGCGGAATTCCGTTTGTGGACGTGAACGGCACGTTGATCCGTGACTACAACCCGGACGCGATCATGGCCGCGCTGAAGTAATCCATTCTACAAAACACCGCAGAACCCCATGTGGGAGGGGGCTTGCTCCCGATGGCGGTGAATCAGCCAGAACAGCTGGCCCTGACACACTGCAATCGGGAGCAAGCCCCCTCCCACATGGGGTACTGCGGCGCTTTTATCTTAGGTGTGACTAGCGCAATACAATCATCCGACCAAAAATCTCGTGCTGCTCAAACCCCAGCACCGCCTGCAAGGCATTCAACACGGCTTGCGGGTCTTTGCTCGGAAAGCTGCCGCTCACACGTTTGCCGGCCATCTCGTCGTTGAGCAACAGAATGCGCCCGGGGTAGTAACGCCGCAGATCCTTGACTACATCGGCCAAGGGCGCCTTGTAGTAGTTGAGCCAACCGTCACGCCAGGCCAGGCGTGATTCGCTGTCGACCGCGTGCATGGGTTCGGCGACGCCGTCGGCGTAGGCCACTTGCTGGCCTGCCGTCAGAATCTGTTGCTGGCCCTGCCTGGAAGACTTCACTGCGACCCGCCCGGAAAGCACCGTCACCTGGGCACCCGCCGGTTGCAGGCGCACCTCGAACTGCGTGCCCAGCACCCGCGCTTCACCGCTGTCGGCGCCCACTACAAAGGGTTGGCCGGTGTGAGTCACGCTGAAAAAACCGGCGCCGCGACGCAATTGGATATGGCGCTCGCCCTGGCTGAAATCCACGGCAATGGCGCTGTCGGCATCCAGGGTCACTTGGGATTGATCGGCCAGGGTGACGGTCCTCACCTCGCCGGTCGCCGTCACATAGTCGGCGCCCAAGTCATCGACCCAGCGCGACGGCTGCCAGCCTGCGCCCATGCACACCATCAACAGAAGGCTCGCGGCTATCGCCAGTGCACCGGACCAGCGCACCAACCGTGAGCGCTTGGGGGTATTCATCGCATTGAGGTAGCCCTGCAAGGCCAGCGCCTCTTCAGCCGCCAGTTGACGTGCCGGCACTTCACTCAGCTCCCACAGCACCTGCGCCTGGGAGTAGGCCTCGACGTGCGCCGGGTCGGCGCGCAACCACCGGCTGAAGGTCGCCTGGTCGCCACTGCTGGGCTGGTCGTGCAACAGGCTCAACCAGTCGAGCGCGGCCTGCTCCTGAGCGGGTGTGGGGGTGACGTTCACGGTGCTTTCCCTGGCGTGCGTGGAGGCTGTGGTTCACGAAGGCTGGCCTTGCAGGCTTCGAGGGCACGCATCATATGTTTTTCCACGGCACTTTGGGACAAGCCCATGGCCTGGGCGATCTGCGCATACTTGCGGCCATGTATGCGGTTAAGCAGGAAAATCTGCCGGGTGCGCTCCGGCAAACTGCGCAAAGCGGCTTCGACATGGCGTAAATCATTGCCCGCTTCGAGTGCCGCCTGGGGCTCGCAGCCTTGGTAGTCCTGCTGCTCCGGCAACCAGCCCTCGTTGCTGCGCACCCGCGCGCTTTCGCTGCGCAAATGGTCGATGGCAATGTTGCCCGCGCAGCGCAACAGGTAGGTGCTGAGTTCTTCGACTTGCACCAGCGGCCGGCGCCAGAAGCGCAGGAACAGGTCCTGCACCAGGTCGGCCGCCGTGGCACGGCAACCCACGCGGCGGCTGACCAACGCTTCCATCTGCGAGCGCTGGGACAAGAACACCTGCAAGAAATGCGCACGCCCACCGGCCGCATCGGTGTGCGGGTTGTCCTGGGATTCCGGTGGGGTGCCGACCCTCATGGCAGCATCCGCCAACACAGCACCGCCAACCGAATCACGGCCGCCAGGTCGCGCGGCGTCGCGGCCAGTCGGAAGGAAGCGGACAGTGAGGTTGTGCTGTGCATGCGGGAGGCGCCAGGATCATCAGCGCGCGATATTAATGATAAATATTCTCATAAGCAAAAGAGAACGGATGAATCACCTGCGTTCTTTATAGAGCTGCAGGATTGCCCAACGTTGTCACGCGACCTACAATGCGAACAATTCTTGTTCTCTGACGCACACCAATGTTCGTGGAGTGATCGCGTTGCAGCCGTCCAACACCGTCGAAGTCCTGTACCACGACCATCACCGCTGGCTCACCGGCTGGTTGCGACGCAAGCTCGGCTGCCCTGAAAGTGCCGCGGACCTGGCGCAAGACACCTTTATCCGGGTGCTGACCGCACGGGAAACCCCGACCCTGATCGAACCCCGCGCCTTCCTCACCACCGTGGCCAAGCGTGTCCTGTTCAATTACTACCGTCGCCAGGACCTGGAACGCGCCTACCTCGACGCCTTGGCGCAACTGCCCGAGCACGTAGCGCCTTCGGAAGAAGAACGCGCCATCCTCCTGCAAACCCTGCTCGAGCTGGACCAACTGCTCAACGGCCTGCCGCTTCAAGTCAAACGCGCCTTCCTGCTGGCCCAGCTCGACGGCCTGACCTACGCGCAAATCGGCGCGGAACTGGGCATCTCGATTGCCACCGTCAAACGCCACCTGAATAAAGCAGCCATGCGTTGCTACTTTGCCCTATGAACTTCTCGACCCACGTCGCCGAGCAGGCCGTGCACTGGCTGATGGAAATGCAGCAAGGTGGCCTCAACCCGCGCCAGCATGCGGCCTGGCAACAGTGGCTGGCGGCCCACAGCGAGCATCAGCGCGCCTGGGAGCATATGCAACGAGTCAACCAACGCCTGCGCGGCATGCCTTCGCCCCTGGCCCATGCGGCGCTGAACGCGCCGAAGTCCAACAGCCGGCGCCAGGCGCTGAAGTTGCTGCTGATCCTCGGCGCGGGTTCGGCGGCGGCCTGGGGCCTGCGCCAGCAACACATTCTGCCGCCGCTGAGTGCCGACTATCGCAGCCCCGTAGGCCAGCGTCGCAAAGTGCAGTTGGCCGACGGCAGCCAGTTGCAGCTCAACACCGGCAGCGCGGTGGATGTGCACATGGATGGCCGGCAGCGCTCGATCCGCCTGCTCGACGGCGAAATGCTGCTGACGGCCCGGGCGGGTCATTCGCCCCTGCGTGTGCTGACCGGCCAGGGCCTGCTCAGCAGCCAGGCGGCGCGCTTGAATGTGCGCCAGTTCAACGACCACACCCAACTGGCGGTACTCGACGGCCACGTCGAGGTCATGCCCGACCACTACAGCGGCCTGCCACTGATCGTCGAAGCCCGCCGCCAGGTGAATTTCACTCGCAAAGGCTGGGACACCCCGCGCCCCGTCGACGCCAACAGCGGCGCCTGGGCCGATGGCATGCTGATGGCTGCGCATATGCGCCTGGAAGATTTCCTCACCGAGCTGGGACGCTACCGCCGCGGTCAGCTCAATTGCGACCCGCAGGTGGCCAACCTGTTGCTGTCCGGCAGTTATCCGCTGGACGACAGCGAACGCATTCTCGATCTGCTGGAAGTCAGCCTGCCGGTCAAGGTTCGCCGCTTCACGCGTTACTGGGTGAGCGTGCAGGCACGCGCCTGAAAATATTTTCGACAACCGTGAGCCGTTTTCCAGCCCTCGCGTGACAGAGAAGGAAAGCCACTTTGATCCTTCCTTCTCAGGACCGCCCTTTATGTTCCAGCAACCCACCCCTCTCGCCCGCACCCTGCGCCAACTCCTGCTCGGCGCCAGCCTCAGTTTCGCCGTGCTACCCCAGGTGATGGCGGCCGATGCCAAGCCCTATCACATCGCACCGACTTCGCTGGAAGCGGCCCTGAACCAATTCGGGCGAGAAGCGGGTGTGCTGATTTCCTTCGGCTCCGAGCTGACGGCCGGCATGCAAAGCCGGGGTTTATCCGGCAACTACGGCGCCGCCGACGGCTTGCAAAAACTGCTGGAAGGCACCGGCCTGCAAGCCCGCGCCGAGGGCAACAATGCCTATAGCCTGCAACCGGCCAACGCCCCCACGACGGTCGAACTGCAAACCTCCAATGTCGTCGGCGACTGGCTCGGCGATGCGCAGCAAACCAACGTGTTCGAACACCCCGGCGCCCGTGACGTGATCCGCCGCGAAGCATTCGAACGCCAGGGCGCGACCCAGGCCCGTGACGTGCTCAACCGCATCCCCGGCGTCAACGCTCCGGAAAACAACGGCACCGGCAGCCATGACATGGCGCTGAACTTCGGTATTCGCGGCCTCAACCCACGGCTGGCCTCGCGCTCCACGGTGTTGATGGATGGCATTCCGGTGCCCTTCGCACCGTATGGCCAACCCCAGCTGTCATTCGCCCCGATCAGCATGGGCAACATGGATGCAGTGGACGTGGTACGCGGTGGCGGCGCCGTGCGTTATGGCCCGCAAAACGTCGGCGGCATCGTCAACTTCGTGACCCGCGCCATCCCGGATGCACCGACGGTAAAAGGTGGCTTGCAGACCGAGACCAGCCCGTCGTCCAGCCACGATGGCTTCAAGACCAGCGGCAACCTGCTGGCCGGCGGCACGGCCGACAACGGCCTGGGCGGCGCGATTCTGTATTCCGGCACCCGTGGCGGCGACTGGCGCGAAAACAGCAACACGCGCATCGACGACCTGATTCTCAAGGGCAATTACCAGCTCGACGACGCCAACAGCTTCAATACCATGGCTCAGTACTACGAAGGCCAGGCCGATATGCCCGGCGGCTTGAACGTAAAGGACTACAAGGCGGACCCGTACCAGTCCACCCGCCCCTACGACAAATTCTGGGGCCGCCGTACGATGTTCAACGCCGGTTATCGCTACCAGGAAGACCGCCGCGAGTTCACCGCCAACACGTTCTTCACCACCACCTTGCGTAACGGCTACCTGGACCAAGGCAACTTCCTTTCACTGTCACCCCGCGAATACTGGGTACGCGGCCTGGAGACCCGATTCGCCCAAGGCTTCGACCTCGGCCCCAGCCGCCATGAAGTCGGCATCGGCTACCGCTACATCAGCGAAGCCGGCCACGAAATGCGCTACCGCACGCCGATCACCGCCAACCAGCAAATGCCCGACACCAACAGCCGCAATGACCGCGACACGCGTGGCGCCACCGAAGCCAACGCGTTGTTCGTCGATGACCGCATCGACATCGGCAAGTGGACCATCACGCCGGGCGTGCGCTACGAGATGATCGAGTCCCAGCAAACCAACAACCTGACCAACGTCAAATACAAGGGCGACTACAACACCGCACTGCCGGCGTTGAACGTGCTCTACCACCTCACCGAAGACTGGAACCTCTACGCCAACACCGAAGGCTCGTTCGGCAGCGTGCAATACAGCCAGATGCCCAACCGCGTAGCCAGCGGCGAAGTGAAGCCGGAAAAAGCCCGTACCTGGGAACTGGGTACCCGTTATGACAATGGCAACCTGCGTGCGGAAATCGGCGCGTTCCTGATCAACTTCGACAACCAGTACGACAGCAACCAGACCAACGACACCGTGATCGCCCGGGGCGAAACGCGCCATCAGGGCATCGAATCGAGCATCAACTACGCCCTCGATGCGTTGAGCCCGGCGCTCACAGGCTTTGATGTCTACGCCACCTACGCTTACGTCGACGCGACCATCCGCGAAGACGGCCCGAACAAAGGCAACCGCGTACCGTTTTCGTCCAAGCACAAAGGCACCCTGGGCGTGGGTTACACCGAAGGCCCCTGGAAGCTCAACCTGGACAGCAGCTACCAGAGCAGCCAGTTCGCCGATAACGCCAATACCCGGGCGGAAAGTGCCGACGGCGCCAACGGACGCATCCCCGGCTACATGCTGTTCAGCAGCCGCGCAGCGTATGACTTCGGCCCGCAGCTGTCGGACCTGAACGTGGCGGTCGGTGTGAAAAACATCTTCAACAAGCAGTACTACACCCGTTCGTTCGACGACAACAACAAGGGCAAATACGTCGGCGAGCCGCGCACGGTCTACGTGCAAACCTCCATCGCGTTCTAACTGCCCGCCAGGCAGCTGGGGGTGCCCGCCACCAAGGCGTCGATGGCGCAGCGCACCTTGGCGGGCATATGCGCAGCCGTCGGCCAGATCACATGGATCGGCGCAGGCTGGGCGCGGTGGTTCGGCAACACTGCTTCCAACTGCCCACGCAGCACGTAATGCGCAATCAACCAGCTCGGCAACCAGGCCAGGCCGACGCCCGCAATCGCGGCATCGGCCACGGCCTGGAGGTCGTCGAGCATCAACATCGATGCCACCCCAGCGCGAAAGGACGTATTGCAACGGTAGGCAATGCCTCGGTGACCGGCGAGGTCATCAATACAGTCAATCGGCCCGACACGCTGCAAGTACGCCGGCGAAGCGGCTAACCCGACCGACTGCTCACCCAGGCGGCGTGCGCTCAGACGGTCGGTGTCCGGTAACGGTCCGATGCGCACGGCGACGTCGAAACCTTCCTGCACCAGGTCCGTGAGCCGGTCAGAGAATGAAATCTCGATCTCCAATTGCGGGTAAAGGTCCATCAAGCCCCACAAGGCAGGCGCCGCATAATGGTGGCCGAACGCCAATGGCAAGCTTGCGCGTAGACGCCCACGCGGCTGTTGTCGGCCGCTTTCGAGCACCGACTCGGCAGCTTCCAGTTCGGCCAATGCACGCAGGCAATGCTCGTGATAGGCCTGCCCATCTTCCGTCAGACGCTGGCGACGCGTGGAGCGCTGCAACAGGCACGTGCCCAAGCGCGCCTCCAGCCGCGCCAGGCCCTTGCCCACGGCAGAGCGCGTGAGGTTCAGACGTTCGGCGGCTTCGGTCAGGCTGCCGCTCTCGACGATTTGCAGAAACAGTTCAACGCCGTCGAAACGTGGAGTGGCCATGGTTTTATTGTCGCTCCTGAATCCCCTATCCAGGGAAAACTTATCACGAATAAAGAATCCTGTTCCCGCGAGAATAAACCCTCATTCAATCCAAAGGAATTGCCCATGCCGCCCGCCGCCGCTGTATCGGCCGTCAGCGCCCCACGGACCGCCAGAGATGGCCTCGCCCTTACCGCTGTGTGCCTCGTTGCACTGATGTTCGGCCTGGAAATCTCCAGCGTGCCGGTCATCCTGCCCACCCTCGAACAACAATTGGGCACAGGCTTCCAGGATGCCCAATGGATCATGAACGCCTACACCCTGGCCTGTACCAGCGTGCTGATGGCAGCGGGCACCCTGGCCGATCGCTTTGGCCGACGGCGCATGCTGGTGTTGTGCTTGTGGCTGTTCGGCCTGGCTTCGCTGGCCTGTGGGCTGGCCGATACGGCGCCCATGCTGATCGCGGCGCGTTTTGTCCAGGGTGTGGGCGCCGGCGCCATGATGATTTGTCAGTTCGCCATTCTTTCGCACCAGTTCCGGGAGCCGGCGGCGCGTGCGCGGGCCTTCGCGGTATGGGGCGTGATTGCGGGCCTGGGCCTGGGCTTCGGGCCCATGGTGGGGGCCTTGATCCTGGCGATCGCGGATTGGCGCTGGGTGTTCCTGGTGCATGTGCCGCTGACCCTGCTGACCCTGGTGCTGCTGCGGGTCAGCGTGCAGGAATCGCGGGACCCGGCGGGTCATCGCCTGGACATCGCCGGCATGCTCACCTTGACGCTGTCGGTATTTGCGCTGGTGTACTTCATCACCCAAGGCAGCGAGCACGGCTTCGGCGCACCGGCCATGCTCGCTTGGGCTGGTCTGTCGTTGATCGGGTTGCTGTTGTTCGTAGTCATCGAGCGGCGCAGCGAGCATCCGATGTTCGACTTCTCGGTGTTCCGCATCCAGCGTTTCAACGGCGCGTTGATGGGCTCGGTCGGGATGAATTTCAGCTTCTGGCCGTTCATGATCTACTTGCCGCTCTATTTCCAGGCGGGCCTGGGCTACGACACCCTGACCACCGGCGGCGCCCTGCTGGCCTATACGCTGCCGACCTTGCTGGTACCGCCGCTGGCTGAACGCCTGGCGCTGCGCTATGGCGCGGAGCGGATCATCCCCGTGGGCCTGGGTTTGATGAGCGCCGGGTTTATCGCCATGGCCCTGGTCAACGGTACCGAGCAACCGAGTATCGTGCTGGTGCTGTGCAGTTGTGTCATCGCGGGCACGGGTTTGGCGCTGACCAATTCGCCGACCACCAACACCACCACCGGCTCGGTCTCGGCCGACCGTGCCGGCATGGCGTCGGGTATCGATCTCAGTGCACGGCTGATTACCCTGGCGCTCAATATCGCGCTGATGGGGCTGGTGTTGCTGCTCGGGATCAGTCATCAACTGGCCAGCTTGCTGCCCGAATCCACAGCAGCAGACTGGCCGGCGATCAGCCAGCATCTTGCCGCGGGCAAGCTGGACGTGCCGGGGCTGACCGTGACGGACGCCCAGGCGGCGCTGCGCCATGGCGCCGGTTGGGCGATGCTCTTCGCCGGTATCGGCGCTGGCGGCCTGGCACTCTTGAGCCGGTATTTTTTCCGCAGCCGTTAAACGAAAACGGGCCTGCATCAGCAGGCCCGTTTGGCTAGGGAGAAAGAGCGGTCAGCTGTTAATCGCTGCCTGCAAGTTTTCTTCGAACTCTGCTTCGAGCGCACCCTCGTCGACTTTGTTGGCCGGCAGACTTTTCCCGGCAGCGCGTGGCTTGCCTTGCAGTTTGCCGAACAGGTGCTCCAACGCATGTTCAAGCTTGATGGCTGCACCATCGATCGCCTGCTCCAGCGTATCGGCTTTATCGCAGACCGAGATCGGTTGATGCCCCTTTGGCCGGGCTTCCAGCCGGCAACTCAAATCATGGGGGCCGGGCTTGTCGCCGTTCTCATCGCGCAGGTAAACCTCAACGCGGGTCAGATGTTCTTCATAACGATCAAGCGTGCTCTCAATGGTCGTACGTACCCACTCCTCCAGTCGGATGCTGCTTTCAATATGGTTATCGCTATTGACTTGGATTTGCATAGTTCTTCCCTTATTTCAGCTAGCTCGCGGGAGGTCACAACTGCAACACCGGTGCGGTGAAACCATGACCTCTTGATGACACAATTGAGCAGTCAGCGAAACATTTCAACCCCTTTGCAAAGATAAATCCCGCATTACAAATTAAGTCTGACTACGAGCAAAAACGCTGTTAGGGTGGGGAGTTAGTTAAATCTTCCTACACCTTGCGAACCTCACAATTGCCCCTCTCCCAACGGGTGCAATCCGCGAAAAACCTCGGCCTCCTCCACCAGCCAATCATGCACCGCACGCACGCCCGGATGGCTCAACGCACCCGGCGCATACAGCAGCACGTAGCGTTTGTGGTTGGGCACGGCGACACCGAAGGGCACAATCAAGGTGCCGCGTTCCAGCTCGTCATTGAGCAACGTGCGCCGCGCAATCGCCACGCCCATACCCGCGATGGCGGCTTCGATGGTCAGGTGGTTACGGTTGAAGGTGTGCCCACGTCGCACATCGGCGAGGTGGTAGCCGATGGCATTCAGGTAAAACTCCCACTCGGCGTATTCATAACTCCCACGCCAGGCCGTGATGTCGTGCAACAACGGGAAGTGCGCCAGATCCGCCGGTCCGTGTAACGGCGGACGGCCGCGCAGCAGGCTCGGCGCGCACACCGGGAATATCTGCTCGTCCAGCAGGGCTGTGGATAACAAACCTGGGTAGCTGCCGTCGTTGAGGTCGATCGCCAAGTCAAAGTCGCCCTCGTGCAAGGCAATGCTGCTGTCTTCGGCGACCATGCGCAGTTGAATATCCGGGAAGCGTTGCTGTAAACGCGGCAAACGCGGGGTCAGCCACTTGCCCAGAAATGATGGAATCGAACGCAGGCGCAAGGTGCCGCTGATCATGCCCGCGTCCAAGCGCTGCAATTCGGCATCGATGCTGCCGTAAGCCTCCCCCACCGTCGCCGCCAACCGCTGGCCCTCGGCACTGAGTTCAACCCCACGCGCCCGGCGATGGAACAGTCGAAACCCCAAGCGCTCCTCCAACTGCCGGATCTGCTGGCTCACCGCCCCCGGCGTGATGTGCAGTTCTTCAGCGCAGCGGGTGAACGACAGATGCCGTGCCGCACAGGAAAACACGTGCAGCCAGACGTAGGTCTGACCATGGAGGGGGCGGGTCATAGCGTTTAGTCCTGCTAAAGGGTTTCTTAGGATAATTCGTTGGTCAGTGCCGATCCAGAGGATCAGTATCGCGCCAATTGCGCTCGGCCTACAAAAATGGCAGCGATTCCTACTCCATTGCTTGTAAGGCTTTAGCATGGCTATCAGTGTTTTCGATCTATTCAAAGTCGGTATCGGCCCCTCCAGCTCTCACACCGTCGGCCCTATGCGGGCAGCGGCGAGCTTCGCCCAGGCACTGGTCGACCAACAGTTACTGAGCGCCACACGCCGGGTCGAAGTGCGCCTGTACGGCTCGCTGTCCGCCACCGGCGTGGGCCACGCCACCGACCGCGCCTGTGTCATGGGCCTGATGGGCGAATGGCCCGACCAGGTCGACCCGACCTCGATCAACGCGCGCATCCAACAGTTGCGCGAGTCCGGCCGGCTGCTGCTCGCCGGCACCCAGGACATTGCCTTCAATTGGCACTCCGATCTCCTGCTGCTGGACGAAAGCCTGCCTTATCACCCCAATGCCATGTCGCTGCACGCCTACGGTGAAACCGGCCTGCTGAGCGAGCAAACCTATTATTCGGTGGGCGGCGGCTTCATCATCGACGCGGCTGAAGCGGCTTCGGGCACTGCACCGACCAGCGATGTGCAATTGCCCTACGACTTTTCCAGCGCGGTCGAACTGCTGGCCCTGTGCAACAAGCACGGCCTGCGGGTTTCGGAACTGATGATGGCCAATGAACGGGCGTGGCGCAGCGACGAAGCGATCCGCAGCGGCCTGCTGCATATCTGGTCGGTAATGCGCGAATGCGTAGAACAGGGCCTGCGCGACGAAGGCATTTTGCCGGGTGGCCTGGATGTGCCGCGTCGCGCCGCGAAATTGCACCGCAACCTGCTGGAAATCGGCAAACCGAATGTCATCACCTCGACCCTGTCCGCTATGGAATGGGTCAACCTGTTCGCCCTCGCCGTCAACGAAGAAAACGCCGCCGGCGGGCGCATGGTCACGGCGCCGACCAATGGCGCGGCGGGGATCATCCCGGCGGTGTTGCATTACTACATGAAGTTCAATGCCAACGCGTCTGACGACGATGTGGTCAATTTCTTCCTGGCCGCCGCCGCTGTCGGCATTCTGTGCAAGAAAAACGCCTCGATCTCGGGCGCCGAAGTCGGCTGCCAGGGCGAAGTCGGCTCAGCCTGCGCCATGGCCGCCGCCGGGTTGGCCGAGATCCTCGGCGCCACCCCCGAGCAACTGGAAAACGCCGCCGAAATCGGCCTGGAGCATAACCTGGGCCTGACCTGCGACCCGGTCGGTGGCCTGGTGCAAGTCCCCTGTATCGAGCGCAACGCCATCGCTGCCGTGAAGGCGATCAACGCCACGCAAATGGCCCTGCGCGGCGACGGCAAACACTTCATCTCCCTCGACCGGGTGATCCGCACCATGCGCGATACCGGTGCCGATATGCATGACAAATACAAAGAAACTTCACGGGGCGGCCTGGCGGTCAGCTGGGTGGAGTGCTGATCGGAGCACTGCTACCCGCCCCAACGTGAGCCCGCGCAAAAATAATAACGAGGCAATATCGATGACCGATGTACGTACACCTGCCGTAGAAAACCCTGCCGTAGAAACAACCGTGACCAGCGGCTGGACGCAACACGACACCACCTGGATGCTCGGCCTTTACGGCACCGCCATCGGCGCGGGCACCTTGTTCCTGCCGATCAACGCGGGCGTCGGCGGCTTCTGGCCGCTGATCGTGCTGGCGCTGCTGGCGTTCCCGATGACCTTCTTCGCCCACCGTGGGCTGACGCGCTTTGTGTTGTCGGGCAAATCCGGCGACATCACCGAAGTTGTCGAAGAACATTTCGGCGTCGGCGCGGGCAAGCTGATCACCCTGCTGTATTTCTTTGCGATTTTCCCGATTTTGCTGGTGTACAGCGTGGCGCTGACCAACACCCTCGGCAGCTTCATGGAGCACCAGTTGCACATGACGCCACCACCGCGGGCAGTCCTGTCACTGGTGCTGATCCTCGGCCTGATGGCCATTGTGCGCTGCGGCCAAGGCGTGATCGTCAAAGCCATGAGCGTGCTGGTGTACCCCTTTGTCGCCGCGCTGTTGCTGCTCGCGTTCAGCCTGATCCCCAACTGGAACGGCGCGTTTTTCGCCTCGGCCGGGGATGGCATGCCAATGCCGCTGTTCTTCAAGACCCTGTGGCTGGCGATTCCGGTGATGGTGTTTTCCTTCAACCACTCACCGATCATTTCCGCGTTTGCCGTTGATCAAAAGCGCGTCTATGGCGCCCAGGCCGAGCGCAAAAGCGGCGGGATCCTCGCCACCGCCCACGGCATGATGGTGCTGACAGTGATGTTCTTCTGCTTCAGCTGCGTGCTGGCTCTGTCGCCGGCCGACCTGGCGGCCGCCAAGGCGCAGAACATTTCGATCCTGTCGTACCTGGCCAACCATTTCCAAACGCCGGTCATCGCCTACGCCGCGCCGTTGATTGCGCTGGTGGCGATCACCAAATCCTTCCTGGGCCACTACATCGGTGCCAGTGAAGGCTTCCAGGGCCTGATCGTCAAATCCTTGCGCGGGCGTAACCGTTCGATGTCGTCCAAGGCGCTGGAACGTTGCACCGCAGTGTTCATGGTACTGACCTGCTGGGCCGTGGCGACCTTCAACCCCAGCATCCTGGGCATGATCGAAACCATGGGTGGACCGATCATTGCCTGCCTGTTGTTCCTGATGCCGATGTACGCGATCCGCCGCGTACCCTCTCTGCGCCAGTATTCGGGCCAGTTGTCGAATGGGTTTGTGGTGGTGATCGGGTTGATTGCGCTTTCGGCGATCGTTTTCTCGGTACTGCCCTGAAACAGGTCACCGCTCTCAAAGACACCCCTAGATGACTGTGGGAGGGGGCTTGCTCCCGATGAGCGGTGTGTCAGCCAATAAATACTCGGCTGAATGACCGCCATCGGGAGCAAGCCCCCTCCCACATAAGGACCGCATTGTTTGTCAGATCGCTGTACGGCACGCCCTTTGCTGTACAGCTCATGAGGTAAACGGATTTTGTAAAACCTCAGCGACGGAGTGGCCGGTGGTCAGGCAACGCGAACTATTCCCGACACCGGTCGTCAATGACTGCATGTTCCTATCAGGCGGTAACGCACCATGGACAATCCTTTTCAGATCATCACGGACACTTTCAGCCCCGATTACCGCGTCAACCTGAGCATCCAACGGCTCGACGGCAGCATCATGCTCACCCTCTCGAACGAAACGGGCGTGGTGGCCAAACGCATGATCAGTGCCGAACAACGCAACGATCCGCAGCGGCTCAAGCGGCTGGTGCAAAGCATTCAGTTCGGCATTGCCATAGAGCAGGGCCATAGCGCCATGGAGATCCTGGCGATGATGACGGACGGCGACAGCCACAAACTTCTGCAGCGCCCGCCCGCCCGTCCCCTGCCCTTCAGCGTCGGGCTCTAGAGTTCGCCCTTCTCGGTTTCCTGGCTCGCCTCGCCTTTGTGACGCGGGCCTTCAACCTTCACCGACGGGAATGCCGACGAGGCATATCGAACGACCATGATCGAAAACGCCAACAGCAGAATACCGCCGCACAGGTAGATGATGCCGATGTCCGGCGGGTTGTGGTGCGATACGTTGGAGATCAACAGGCGCGTCAGCGCAGTGATCGCCACGTAGATCAGGAAGCGCACCGGCATGTGGTTGGTCTTGAAATAGATCCCGACCATCGCGCCCAATTCCAGGTAGATGAACAGCAGCAAGATGTCATCGATCTTGATATGCCCGTTCTCCAACATCCCGAGAAACTCCATCACCGCCGCCCAGGCGGTCACCGCACCAATGGCGAACAACGCCAGGTAATGGAATGTCTCGACAAACAGGTTGCCCAGGGATTCGGCCAGCCCATGGACGTTCTGGCGCAGCCTTTCAGCCCAGTTGATTTTCACGATGATGTTTCCTTAGGTCGGCTCGACCGGATAATGCGAGTTGAACGTGACGGTTGTTCTGCATGCAGAAAAAAGGCCAGCGGCAGCTATAAGATGATGGCGGCGTGATATGAGGCACTGCAAACCTGGCTTTTCGGGCTACATTAAAAAACTGCTACCCAAACCCCACGGTTTGGCTTAACCTTTAGCTGTATATAAATACAGTAGTCGCAATAGACAACTATCGTGAAGGCATGTGAGGTGGTGAATGGCCGTCGAAGTGGTATACCGCAGCAGCCGAGATCTGGAGCGTTTGTTCATGGATAAAGCCGAAGCTGACCGTCATGACAAGATGCTTGAACTCGCTGAGTTGCTCGCAGAAGTGTTGCAAAAGGCCGTGCCGTCCCTGAGCGAGCAGCAAGTGGAAGAAGCCGGGATCTACATGGCGAAGAACCGCGATGTGTTTGCCAAGGCGTTCAAGAGCCAGCCGGATGCACTGTCCGAGTTGCTGAACCCTGCAACGGAATGAAGTCCGAATTGAACAGGCCCTGAGTCACTGGCTCAGGGCCTTTTTAATGCCTGGGCTATTTATACAGCAGACGCTCGGCCAGCTCATCGGCAACCCGTGCCGGGGAACGTTTTTCGGCTTGGGCGTGGGCGAAGATTTCGGTCAGGCGCCTGCCTATGTTTGACAGATGGGCCGTGATATCCGCCAACTCGGCGCCGTGGTGCTTGAGAGCGACGTAGATCAGGCCGCCGGAGTTGATCACGTAGTCGGGGGCGTAGAGGATGCCTCGCCCTTCCAGTTGGTCGGCGATCTCCAGGTTGGTCAGTTGCGCGCTGGCGGAACCGGCCACAGCGGCGCAACGCAGTTGGCCAACCGTATGGCGATTGAACACCGCGCCGACGCCGCAGGGCGCGAGAATATCGCAAGGGGTGCTGAGCAAGGCATCGTTGGCGATGGGGTGCGCGCCAAGTTGTTCCATGGCCAGTTGGACCTTGCCATGATCGATGTCGCTGACCAACAGCTCGGCACCGGCCGCGTGCAGTTGCTCGGCCAAGGCATACCCCACGTTGCCCAGCCCTTGCACCGCCACGCGCAAGCCTTCGAGGTTATCGCTGCCCAGGCGGGCCATGGCGGTGGTGCGGATACCGGTAAACACTCCCATGGCCGCGTGCGGCGCGGGGTCGCCGGCGGCGGTGGTGCTGGTGACGAAGCGCGTGTGCTGGGCAATGCAGTCCATATCGGCAACCGAGGTGCCGCTGTCGATGGCGGTAATGAAGCGGCCGTCGAGTTTTTCGATGCAGCGGCCAAAGGCTTCGAACAAGGCGGCGCGGCTTTCCACGTGCACGGGGCGGATGATCACCGCCGTACCGCCGCCTACCGGCAGGCCGGCCAGGGCGGCTTTGTAGCTCATGCCTTGGGCCAGGCGCGCGGCATCCGCCACGGCACTTTGATCGTCGGGGTACGTCAGGTAACGACAGCCGCCCAAGGCCGGCCCCAGGCGACTGTTGTGGATGGCGATGATCGCCTTCAGACCGGTCACCGGGTCGACGCTCAGGTGCAGCGATTCAAGGCGGGTGCTGTGCATGAGCGCAAACATCAATGAGCTCCCGAATCACTTCTGGTAGTGGCCCAAGTATAGGCTTGCGGTAGAAAAATGCTGGACTGCACTGGAATAAGGCTCACGGTTTTGCAGGCCCTAAGACATAAGACAGTAGGATATTTCTCAAGACGCTGGACGAAAATTCACAGCAAGGCTAAAACGAGGGCATCCGCCGGAGAAAGCAATGAATCCCCGCCAAGCCTTTTTCGCCTGCCTGGACCGCTCTCCCCCCGCGCTGTTTGAAGCGGCGTTGTGGATTGCCGCCGAGCACGATCCCGCCGTGCAGCCGTTGCTCATCCTGCAAGACGTCACCGTGCTGCAACAACAGGTCGCGCTGGGCATGCCCATGTTACCCGCTGACGAACTGGGTCAACCCCTGTTGCGGCGCTTGAACGACCTGGGATTCGCCCAGGACGAATTCACCCCGCTGCGCCCCGCCGCCGCCCTGCTGGACAAGGTACTGCAACGCAAGCGCGGGCAACCCTTGGCCATGGCGCTGATCGCACTGGAAATCGCGCGACGCCTGGACATCCCCTTGGTGGGCGTGAATTTCCCGGGGCATTTTCTGTTGCGGGTGCCCGGCGCCGACCATCTGCTGGACCCCTGTGGCGGTCGGCGTCTGTACCCCAATGACTGCCGCGAACTGCTGCAACGTCAATATGGGCCGAATCTCAAGTTGCAGGCTGAACACCTGAACACCGCTGAACCACGCTCGATCCTGCAACGGCTGTCACGCAACCTGCGCCAGCTGCACCTCTCCAATGATGCCCCGCTCGACGCCTTGATCGATGCCGAGCGCGTGCTGGAACTGGGCAATGCCAGCGCCGCCGACTACCTGGCCCGGGCCAGCCTGTATCAGCGCCTGGACTGCCCGAATGCCGAGCGCTTTGACCTGGAACATGCCCTGCTGCTCAGCGAAGACCCGATCCAGCGCCTGCGCCTGACCGAGCGGCTGGGGCATCTGCCGCCCAACACGGTGGTGCATTAAGCCCCCGGTGCCTTGAGGATATCCGTCTGCAACGGGCTCTTGGGCACGCTGACGACAGGCGAACGTACCTGAATGATCAGCAACGCGGCGATCACCGCCGGAATCGCGCAGAAGAAGAAAATCTGCTGTACCGGAATATGCATCGCCAACAGCAGGCTGCCGAACAGCGGCCCCAGGATCGAGCCGAATCGTCCCACCCCCAAGGCCCAGCCGGTGCCGGTAGCACGCACATGGGCCGGGTAGAAGTTGCTGGCGAAGGCATTGAGCGTCAGTTGCCCGCCGATGATGCAGAAACCGGCGGCGAACACGCAGGCCACCAGATAACGCGGGTTGGCATGGTTCAGCCCCAACAGGACGGTGCACAGCGCAGCCGCCGCCAATACGCCGGACAACAGCCGCACCTTGCTTTTCAGGCGGTCGGCGAACCAGGCCATGCCGATGGCACCCAGGGTGCCGGCAAACAGGAACATCGACGTCACCAGATTGGCTTCTTTCAAGGCCAGGCCACTTTCCAGCAGCAGCGACGGCAGCCAACTGATCATGAAGTACAAGAGGATCAAGCTGACAAAAAAGGTCGCCCAGAGCAGCAGGGTCGGGCGCGCATAGCCGTTGCGGAACAACTCCAGCACCGTCAGCTTGCTCCCCTCCTCCCGCTGGCTTTCGGCCGCGCTGGCCAGTGGTGGCTGCCAGCCGGGCAGCATGCGCGCCGTGACCTTTTGCAAGCGCGCATAGGGCGGTGCGTCACGCAACAGGCGCGGCAGGGATTCGGGCAGCAGCCACACCAGGAAGGGGAACAGCAGCAACGGCGTGACGCCGCCCGCCAGGAACACCGCCTGCCAGCCAAAGCCTTCGATAAACCCCGCCGCAACGAACCCACCCGCCGCGCCGCCGAACGAAAAACCGCACGCGGCCAACGTCACCATCAAGGTGCGCAAACGGGGTGGGGAGTATTCCGACATCAACGCCATGGCACTCGGCATCGCACCGCCCATGCCAATCCCGCAGATAAAGCGCGCGGCCATCAGCGTCGTCAGGGAGTTGGCAAACACCATCAACACCGTGAGGCTGGCGTAGATCAGCACGCAACCCAGCAGGATGCGCCGCACGCCAAACCGGTCGGCCAGCGGCGTCACCAGCAGCGAGCCCAACGTCAGGCCCAACAGGTTGGCACTGAATACCGGGCCGAACGCAGCTTTTTCCAAGCCCCAATCCTTGGCCAAGGCCGGTACCACGTAACCCAACACCTGAGCGTCGTAGCCGTCGGTCACCAGCAACAGCGCCAGCAGCAGGAGAATCAACCACTGATAGTTCGACACCGGACGGGCATCGAGTGCCGCACGAAAGCTGGCAATCTGATTGTGCATCGCAAGGTCCCTTTATTTTTTTATGTGGGCAACTTCGACCCAATGTGGAAGGGCGCGAGCCCTAATGCCAGTCAGTTAAGGCTTAACTCGGTCATTGTGGGAGGGGGCTTGCTCCCGATGGACTGCGTAGCAGGCCCATTTTTGAGGCCGCTGCGCGGCCTATCGGGAGCAAGCCCCCTCCCACAATTTATCCATCGCCCGCTTTATCGCTTAACTGACAGGCATTAGGGCGAGCCCCCCTCCCACATTCATTCAGGGTGTATCAGGGGTATCCGGCTGATTAGCCGGATGCGCTTGCACAAACGCCGGATGCCGGGCCGCCAAGGCTGCCACCCGCCCGATACGCGGGTACGCCGCCAACGGCACCTTGAAACGTTGCGCCGCGTACAACTGGGGAATCAGGAACGCATCCGCCATCCCCGGCTGCTCGCCAAAGCAAAAGCCTTTATCGCCAATCAGTTGCTCCACCGCGCCCAGGCCCTGGCTGATCCAATGGCCGATCCATTCCAGCAACTGCGCCTCATCATGCCCCCACTTTCGCAACAGGTTCTGGGTGCTGGAGTTGTGCAATGGGTGGATATCGCAGGCGATGATCGAGGCAACCGCCCGCTCATGGGCACGGGCGGCCAGGTCTTTGGAGAGCAGCGGCACCTGTGGATAACGTTCCTCCAGATACTCGATGATCGCCTGCGACTGGATCAGCAACGCCCCGTCATCAGTACGCAACGCAGGCACGCGGCCTTGCGGGTTGATCGCCAGGTAGTCAGGCTGGCGGTTGGCGCCGCCCGCCGGAACCAGCAGGTTGACCGGCACGGCGCTGAAATCCAGCCCCTTGAGCGCCAGCGCGATACGCACCCGATACGACGCGGTAGAGCGGTAGTAGGTATAGAGATCCATCGCCCGTCCCTCTCAGTGTGCCGCGACCACGGTGCCACGGCACTCGCCGAAGCCGATGGAGGCAAACCCTTCGCGGCTGCAACGGGCACGCAGGATGATTTCGTCGCCGTCCTCAAGGAACTTGCGCACCTCGCCACTCGGCAGTTCAATCGGTTTTTTTCCGCCTTCGGTGATTTCCAGCAGGCTGCCGAACTGCCCCGGCTGCGGCCCGGACAAGGTGCCCGAGCCGAATAGATCTCCGGCCTGCAACTGGCAGCCGTTGCTGCTGTGGTGGGCAACCATTTGCGCCGCGGTCCAGTACATGTGCAGGGTGTTGCTCAGCGTCAGGCGATGAGCCGGCAGGTTCTGCTCACGCATCGAAGCGGTGGTCAGCAGGACTTCCAGTTCGATATCCAAGGCACCTGCGTTCTGGTCACGCTTGTCCAGCAGGTAAGACAGCGGCTGCGGGTCACCTTCGGGACGCGGCGCTTGCGCCTTGCGGAACGGCTCCAGCGCTTCAGCCGTAACCACCCAGGGCGAGATGCTGGTGATAAAGCTCTTGGACAGGAACGGCCCCAGCGGCTGGTACTCCCAAGCCTGGATATCCCGCGCCGACCAGTCGTTGAGCAGGCAGAAACCGGCGATATGCTCGGCCGCGTCGCCAATGGCAATCGCGTCGCCCATGGCGTTGCCCGGGCCGATCCAGATGCCCAGCTCCAATTCGTAGTCCAGGCGTGCGCACGGGCCGAAGCTCGGCTCGGCCTGACCGGCCGGCAGCGTCTGGCCCTTGGGGCGACGGACATCGGTGCCCGATGGGCGAATGGTCGAGGCGCGCCCGTGGTAGCCGATCGGCACGTACTTGTAGTTCGGCAGCAAGGGGTTGTCGGGGCGGAAGAGTTTGCCGACGTTCTGCGCGTGTTCGATGCCGACATAGAAGTCGGTGTAGTCGCTGATTTTCGCCGGCACGTGCATCTGGCAATCGGCGGCGCGGTGCAGCACTTGAGCCTCGCGGGTTTGCAGTTGGCTGCCTTCGGCCAGCAGTTCCAGCAGGCGTTCGCGCAGGGCCACGCGCGGGCCACGGCCGAGTTCGAAAAAGGCATTCAACTGACCGCCGGCGGTGGCTTCCACGGCGCGGCGAGCCTCACCCTCGAACGCGTCCAAGGCGGCAAACAGGTCGAGAATCGAGTCACCAATCGCCACGCCGCTGCGCGGTGCCGAGCCCTTGATGCTGAACACCCCCAGCGGCAGGTTTTGCAGGGGAAAATCGCGGTGACCGTTGGCGGAGGCCACCCAGCTGCGGGTTAGCGTTGGATGAGTCATGGGTTATCTCCGGTTCGGGTTGAAGGTGGCGGGCAACGAGGCCCAGCACGCGTCATAAGTGTTTTGCAGTTGTGGGCATTCAAGGGCGAACTGTGTGGGACGCAGCACTTGGCTGGTCTCGAACATGAAGGCCATGGTGTTATCGATTTTGTGTGGCGCCAGCTCCACATTGATCGCTTTGGTGCAGGTCTCGCCATCCGGACCATGGGCACTCATGCAGCTGTGCAACGACGCACCGCCGGGCAGGAAGCCTTCGGCCTTGGCGTCGTAGGCGCCTTGGATCAGGCCCATGTATTCGTTCATCAGGTTGCGGTGGAACCACGGCGGACGGAAGGTGTTCTCGGCCACCATCCAGCGCGGTGGGAAGATCACGAAGTCGAGGTTGGCCAGGCCGTGGGTGCTGGTGGGCGAGGTCAACACCGTGAAAATCGACGGGTCCGGGTGATCGAAACTGACAGTGCCGATCGTGTTGAAGCGACGCAGGTCATATTTGTACGGCACATTGTTGCCGTGCCAGGCGACCACGTTCAGCGGCGAATGATCCAGCTCGCAGGCCCACAGTTCACCGAGGAACTTCTGCACCAGGGTGGTCGGTTGCTTGAGGTCTTCGTAGTGCGCGACCGGCGTGAGGAAGTCGCGCGGGTTGGCCAGGCCGTTGCTGCCTATAGGGCCCAGGTCTGGCAGGCGCAGCGGTGCGCCGTGGTTCTCGGCGACGTAGCCGCGCGCCTCGGCGTCCAGCAGCTCGATACGGAATTTCAGACCGCGTGGCAGCACGACGATTTCCAGCGGCTCCACGTCCAGCACGCCCAGCTCGGTGGCGACGCGCAAGCGCCCCTGCTCGGGCACGATCAACAGTTCGCCGTCGGCATTGAAGAACACGCGCTCCATGGAGCGGTTGGCACAATAGTGGTAGATGCTGATGCCCGAGGGTTTTTCCGACCCCGAGTTGGCAACCATGCCCACGAGCCCATCGACAAAGTCCGTCGGTTCGCTGGGAACATCCAGCGGATTCCAACGCAGGCGGTTCGGTGTCACCGCACCCAGAGGCCCACCGGCCAATTGCCGATCCAACTTAACAAACGCCGGATGATTGGCCGATGGCTGAATGCGATACAGCCAGGTACGGCGCGCTTCACTGCGGGCCATGGTGAAGGCGGTGCCGGAGAACAGTTCGGTATACAGCCCATAAGGCGCTTTCTGCGGGGAGTTCTGTCCGACGGGTAGCGCACCAGGCAGGGCCTCGCTGGCGAATTCATTGCCGAAGCCCGATTGGTATTCGAGGTTCATGGAACATCCTCTGTACGGAATTGTTTTTATCGTAATTCACTTACGCATAACGTAATTTGATCACTATCGACCGTCAAGCTATAAAGACGCCCATTCATCTCTCGGATTCTTGCCCTTCCATGGATACCCCCCGCGACACCGGAAAACAGAAAGTCCGCTCGGCCGAAGTGGGCACCGATATCCTCAAGGCCCTGGCCGAACTCTCGCCGGCCACCTCGTTGTCGCGCCTGGCCGAACACGTGCAAATGCCCGCGAGCAAGGTGCATCGTTATTTGCAGGCGCTGATCGCCTCAGGTTTTGCCGAACAGAACCCCGCCACCAACCACTATGGCCTGGGTCGCGAGGCGTTGCGCGTGGGCCTGGCTGCGTTGGGCAGCATGGACGTGTTGAAAGTCGGCGCGATGCCCCTGGCGGAACTGCGCGATGAATTGAATGAAACCTGCTTTCTCGCAGTGTGGGGCAATCAAGGCGCAACGGTGGTGCATATCGAGCCTGCGGTGCGCGCCGTCACGGTGGTGACGCAGTTGGGTTCGGTATTACCGCTGCTCAGTTCGTCCACCGGCCTGGTGTTCAGCGCTTATTTGCCGTCGCGGGAAACCGTGGAGTTGCGCGAGCGTGAGATTCAGGCCGGAACCGCCCATGCCCTGGCCGACGATAAGGCCTACGCCGCCGTGTGCGAACAGATTCGCAGCCGTGGCCTGCATTTTGTGCATGGTTTGCTGATGCCTGGGGTCGATGCGTTGTCGGCACCGGTCTTCAACGCGGTCGGGCAAGTGGCGGCGGTGATGACCGTAGTCGGCCCCACCTCCTTGTTCCACGCCGATGAAAATGGCCCGGCGGCGCAGCAGTTGCTGGCAGCGACCCGGGCCGTAAGCTGGCGCATGGGCTATCAGCCCTGAATCAATCGTCCCAGCGTGACAGTGCCTCGACCACACGGTTTTCCACGCCTTTGACCTGGGCGCCGGTTACCACATAGTTGTTGCTGATCATGGAGAACACCAACCGCCGTCCGTGGGTATCGGTGAGGTAGCCGCTCAGGGACGAAACGCCGCCCATGGAGCCGGTCTTGGCATGCAGGTTGTTTTCCGCGAGCGTACCCTTCAGGCGATAACGCAGGCTGCCACCGGTCATGCGCTCGGTATTGCCGGCGATCGGCAACGCGTTGTACCAGGCGTTGAACCACGGCTGCTTGCTCGCGGCCAATAGCACATCCGTGAGGTTTTGCGACGACACCAGGTTACGCCGCGACAGGCCCGATCCATCGACCTGGCTCAGCGTCGTGGTATCCAGGCCCTGACGCTTGAGAAACCCGGCCACCGCCACCGCGCCCGCCGCCGCCGTGCCACTGTTGGCGGTCTTGCGCCCCATGGCCTTGAGCAAGGCTTCGGACATGTTGTTGTTCGAGAGTTTGAGCAACGGCGTGATCAGCTCCTGCAGCGGCGCCGATTGGTGCTCGGCCAGCACGGTCGCCGTGGCCGGGCTCGCAGCGCCCATCACCCGACGCCCCGAAACGCGGATGCCCTGCTGTGCCAGCGCCTGCTCGAACAGGTTGGCGACCAACTGCGTGGGCTCCCACACACTGACCAATTGCTCGCTCTGCCTGCCCGGCGCGACCGCACCGCTGAGCTGCAAAAGGTTGGTGCCATGCCGGCGATTGATCCCGTAAGTGTTGCCCGGCCCGCTGACGGCACGGTTGCTCAGTTGCAGGTAATCGGTGGGCGGGTAGATCTCGACCGTGACAGGCTGGCCAGCGCGCACCGGGGCCTTGGCCGTGACCAGGACACTGCCCGCATCGAAATCGCTATTGGGTGATACGGTCAGTGCTGAAATCTGCGCACCGTAGTAGGTGGTTTCATCATCATGGGACCAGTCGACGCCCAATCGCTCGGCGTCGAACCAGGTGTCGTCGAACACCAGGTCGCCCTGCACCTGGCGAATGCCCTGGCTGGCCAATTGCGCCGCCAGCGCCTGGTAGTCGGCAAACTGCAGGGTCGGGTCGCCGAGGCCGCGCAGGTAAAGGTTGCCGCTGAGACGATCGCCTTGGCGCGTGCCATTGCTGAGCAATTGTGTGGCAAAACGGTATTGCGGCCCCAGCACGTCCATGGCCGCAGCAGTGGTCAGCAGCTTGAGGTTGGAAGCCGGCACTAACCGCGTGCGTGGGTTGTACTGGTAGAGCGTGGCGCCACTTTTGGCATCCCGCACCATCAGGGAAACGCTGGCGCCGTGCAGCGCCGGGTCGGCCAGCAGTTGGTCCAGGCCCTGCCCGCCCGCCGTCTTCGAAGGCGTGGCGCAACCACTGAGCAACAACCCAAAGCCCAGCGCCATCGCGCCGGCGTGTATCCATCGTCCCCACTGCATAACACTGGCATTCCTGAAACTACGAGAGTGCGCAGCTTGGTTAATTCACAGCCCTCAATCAAGTGCCAGGGTGGTGATATTGCCTGTGGGAGGGGGCTTGCTCCCGCTGGGCCACGAAGTGGCCCCAAACATTGGGACTGCTACGCAGTCCAGCGGGAGCAAGCTCCCTCGCCACGGGGACAGTTTTCCCATTAACTGATCGGTCGAGTTTTATCAGAACGTCACCGTGCTGGAAACCGACACCTGCCGCGCATCGCCAATGGACACGAACTGCGTGTTCACCGAAGAGGTGTAGTAGGTACGGTCGAACAGGTTCTTCACGTTGAGCTGGAACTTGACCTTTTGCCCATCGATTTTGGTGTCATAGGTGGCAAACGCGTCGGCCACGGTGTAGCTCGGCAGTTCGAAGCTATTGGCGGCGTCCCCCGCCCGCTCGCCGACATAACGTGCCCCGGCACCGACCCGCAACTGATCGCCGCCCAGGAGGCTGCCGAAGTCATACACCGCCGATAGCGAGGCGGTGTTCTTCGCCACGTTTTGCAGGTCGTTACCTTTGTATTTGCTGTCCTCGACCACCACCGCATCGGTATAGGCGTAACTGCCGATCAAGCTCCAGTTGTCGGTCAATTGTCCGCTGGCGTCCAACTCCAGGCCACGCGAGCGTACCTTGCCGGCGACGCTGTACACCGAGGCCAGGCCGTCGCCCACCTGCACCAGCACGTTGCGTTTTTCGATGTTGAACAATGCCGCGCTCGCGGTGATGCGCCCCGGCATATCGAACTTGGTCCCCAGTTCCCAGGCTTTGGATTGTTCCGGTTCCAGGCTGCCGTCCAGCACGGTTTTGTTGGCCAGCGGCGCAATGGTGGAGTTGGGTTTGAACGACTCGGTGTAGCTGCCATAGAACGACAACTGGTCGGTGTAGCGGTACACCAGGCCGGCACGCGGTACCCACTTCTGGCCGTTGCCATCGGTGTTGGCGGTAAAGGGCACGCCTTTGCCGGCGTACTGGTCGTACATCTGGTAGCGCGCGCCGCCTACCAGAATCCACTGGTCGGTGAGGTGGATGGCGTCCTGGAAGAACAGCGAATCGCTGCGCAGCAGGTCGGTCTGGTTACTGTCCGGGGCGCTGACGGTGGTGCCGGCCACTTCGTTGCCGTACACGGGGTTGTTGTAGTTGAAGACCCCACGCGGTGCCTGGCGGATCAGGTCGGCGCGGTAGATCTTGCGGTACTCATCGTCCAGGCCGAATACCAGGTCATGCTGCATGCCGGCCACGTCGACCTTGCCTTCGAGGCTGGCGGTGGCAAAACGGTCGGTGGTCAACGCCCCCTGGGTGCCGTCCATGCTGCGAGTCAACGTACCGTTGGTATTGACCTTGACCACACGGACTTGGCTGGCGTCGTAGGTCTCGCGGTTCCAGCTGTAGCCGAAGTGAGCTTTCCAGTCGTCGTTCAAGTCATGGTCGACTTCCAGGCGATACAGGTCGGAACGGCCTTCCATGTTGTTGAACGGCTCGTCCAGGCGCCGAGTCGCCGGGATATTAAGCGGGTGGTTGGTCTTGGGATCAATGGCGGTGCCACGGTCGAATGGTGAAAGGAATTCGCGGTGTTCATAGGCGAAGACCACCTTGGTGGTGTCGCCGTACCAGGCCAGGGATGGCGCCAGCAGTGTCTCGCGGTGGGTACCGAAATTGCGCCAGTAGTCTTCGTCTTCATGGTCGACGATCAGGCGGTAGGCCAGGCCACTGTCGCCAATCGGACCGGTGGTGTCGAGGTTGCCGCCGCTGCCGTTCTTGCCATCGCCGAAGGTCGAGCCGCGTACCGTCAGGGAGGTGGACTGCACCAGCTCGGGCTTCTTGCTGACGATATTGACCACCCCGCCTGGGTCCTGGATGCCGTACAGCAACGACGACGGGCCCTTGAGGACTTCGACCCGCTCGGCCGTGGAATTCAACGCGCGCCCCTGCACCAGTGGCATGCCGTCCTGCATGATCGAACCGTTACGGTTGTCGCCAAAGCCGCGCAACATCACGGCGTCCTGGGTGCTGCCGAGGGTGTTGGCCTGGGTGATCCCACTGACATTGCCCAGGGCGTCATCCAGGTTGCGCGGTTGTTGATCACGCAATACCTGGGCGGGGACGACATTGACGGTTTGCGGGGTTTCCAGCAACAGGCCCTGGGAGCGCATCACTGAACTGGTGGGCGGTGGCTGGTAGCTGGTGGTGTCTTGGGTTTGGCTGGCAGCGTTGATGGTGGTCGCGCCGAGGTTGACGGCCCCTTCGGTAGGCACCGGTTCCAGGGCCAGGGTACGAGCGTCGATCTGGCGGAAAGTGAAGCCGGATTGGCTCAGCAGGCGCTGCAGGGCCTGGGTCGCGCTCATCTGGCCGCTGACCGCCGGAGCGCTGAGGCCGTAGGGGGCTTCATCGGTGTAGATCACGCTGATGCCGGTGACCCGGCTGAAATCGCTCAAAGCCTGGGGCAGCGGTTTGGCTGCCAGCGCAAAACTGAACTGGGTGCTTTGCTGCTCCTGCGCCCGTGCCACCGCCAGGGGCAGCAACGCCAGCCCCGACACCGCCAATACCGAGGCTCCCAGCCACTGTTTAACCCAACCGCCCGCCGTCGACTTCATGCTGTGAAAACCCGTGTAGAAAACGCTGTTAATGCGAATAAATCGCAGTTTCAAGCACTACACGGATGAGCCCCAGGTTTACCTCACCGCGGTTCGCAAATAATTTTTCTATGAGGCCTGGATGCGAAAGCCAAAGCGCGGGAAATGCACATGCACAGTCCCGGCGCGTTCGTCAGTACGGCGCAGGATCAGCTCTTCGCGGCCGGCAAACAACAGTTCACCGGCTACCGGGTCGACGCCGTAGTCAGTCGCCGCAATGCTCACCTGCTGCCCTGCCTTGAAGCCGTTCAAATCCTCGAATACCTCATCGGGCAAGGGCGCCGGGGTCGCGTTGCGGGCGATCTCCAACGCCTGCTCGCCGCTCATCTGGCTTGCATTGCCGTGACCGAAACCCAGCACCCGCCCCAGCCAGGCCACCACCGCGGGATAGGCGTCCACCAAGGGCGCAGTCACCGGCGTAGCCTTGAGAAACCACATGGGGTGGGCCAGGGCGAAGTCGGCGATCGACGGCTCGCCGAACAGAAAGTCGCCCTCTTCGCGCTGCAACTGCTGCTCCAGGCGCGCCATGATTGCCGGCCATTGGTGCTTGGCCAGTTCGGCGGGCAGTTTACTCGCCGTGCCGCCGCTGAAGAGCGCGGCGCGGTCGGCGATAAACGCCTTGACTGCCTCTGGCGACAACTTGGCAAAACGCACCGCCACCGATTCAGGCTGGAAGACCAGGCTGACGGCATGCCCAAACACCACGCTGTCGGCCCAGGTGGCGAAGGTTTGGGTGATCATTTCCTGGCCGAGGGGAAATAACACCGGCGAGGACTTTTCCTGCTCCAGCCGGCGCGCGATCAACGCCGTGTCGCAATAAATATCGGCGCCGACTTGCAACACCGGCGTTTTTCGATAGCCACCGGTCAACGCGGTCAGGTCCGGTTTGGGCATCACCGGCGAAATGAGCACAGAGTGCCAGGAGAGCCCCTTGAAACCCAGCAACAGCCGAGCTTTTTCCGCGAAGGGTGACGTCGGGTAATGATGCAGGATGAGCGCTGACATGCTGGAGTCCATATACAACAAATGAGCCGTCAGCTTAGCGCGCAAAACGTCACGATGGCGTGATGGGAAACTATCAGTCAGGGTGATGAGCCACTCGCCGCCAGGCACTCCTTGGCGCTTTTCTTGAGTTTTTTGATCAGGCGTTCCTGGCGCAAGGCGTCGGCTTTGCTTGCACACACTTCGGTGTACACCAGCGCCACGGCGGGGCTGGAGAGAAAAAACCGCGCGCCCTTGCCGCTCTGGTGCATTGCGAACCGGCGCACCGGGTCGTTGCTGATGCCGCAATACAACGCGCCATTGGCGGCGCGTACCAGGTAGACAAACCAGGGTTTGGGGTCAGGCGTGTTCACAGCGGGATTCGGCCATGCAAAAAAGCCCCCAGCTTATCAACGACTGGCCTGAAATGCCTTCAAGCCTTTGCGTGCCTGGGCCCGCACGGCGTTTTTCACCAAGGGCGTCCAGCCCAGCAACAGGCCCTTGGCGCCCAATGCCTGGCGCGACCACCGCCACAGATCGAAGTGGTCGTGGTGCTCGCAGATCTTGCCATCACGAAATACGAAACGCGCCTGGATATCGTTGACCACCGTGTTGCCGGTGGCGCTGAACAGATACGTCGCCACCCAATGCGCGCCGCCGCTACGCTCATCGCTGCGCACGTTGTCGAAGGTCAGGGAAAAATCCTTGGCGCGGGTGGTGAGCATGCGCCACATGTCGCCGGCATCCCGGCCACGCAGTTCGCCAAAGGCCGGATCGCTGAAGACCACGTCATCGGTATAGCAGGCGGCCATGGCCTCGGCGTCCAGGCGTTGGAACGCCTGGTAGAAACGGGTGATCAACGCGGTATGGGCATCACTCATGTGCAGCTCCCTGAATCGTTGTTGTTGATAGGAGCGCACGATAATCCGCGCGGCCGGGGAAAGCCACGGTCATTCGCCAGGGGCATGAGTGATGTGTGGGCGGGTTACAGGTAGACAACGTCCAGCGTGGCGCTGCCGTCGATGAGGATTTCTTCGGCGACCGGCAGCGTGGTCTTGTCGGTGATCCAGGTGGCAATCGCCAGGTCAGCCTTGAAGGTTTGCATCGGCAATGGCGCGTAGGAGCCGCTCGCCCCGTTCAGCGCACGCATCCAATCAGGCTGCCAGTGGGTGCCGGCGTACAGCCAGGTGCTGCCATCGACCGATTCGATCATCTCACGCAGTTCACCGTCCGCCGTGGCGTTGTTCATCCTCACTTCATACCAGCCGATTTTCTTGTCATTGGCGGCCAGGCCGAGTCCGAAGAATGAAGCGGTCCCGTTGTTGTAGCTGACGGTGCCGGAACGGTTATCGGTGACCTTGATGGCCAGGGTGGTGCTCGCTTCGCAGTTCACTTCAAGCGTCAGCGTGGCATCCGGCAGTTGGGTATTGCCCCGGGGCTTGAGGTCCTGCACGGATATCTTGCCGTGGTCAACAAGGCCACCATTGGACAATAACGGCGTACACGCCGCCGGGGTGATCTTGCCGGTAACGCTCAGGTCCACGCTTGAAGCAGCCGATACCGTGGAAACACCGGCCAGCATCAGCGCTGCGGCAATCATTAGTTGAGACTGTTGCATATCAATGCTCGCTTACGGTCGATTATAAGCCGGGCAGCAAACATGCGTCGCCACCCTGCAAGTTCGACTCAATTAATAGACTAGGAATGTCAGACTCCCAACACACTAAGGATGAGAGGACAGGCAAACTTTAAAGCACGAGCTAGTTAAACCAAATACAAGTAATACGAATACACCCAGCACACTAATGTCATAAAACCGCAACTATCAGGGCACCATTCCCGCTTCACGAGCATAAGCAAACAAATCCACATCCGTGGAAATACACAGCCGGTGCATGGCCGTGCTTTTCTGCTTGCTGATCGTGGAGATACTGCGGTTGACCCGCGCGGCAATCTGGCTGACGGTCATACCGCTGGCAAGCATGCGCACCACTTCCTGTTCCTTGCCGGACAGCCTGGGGGTCTGTGCCGGTTGCGCCTGGTCAAGCTGGGCACGCAGGCATTCACTGACAAAGGTACGCCCCTGCACCACGGTTTGCAGGGCCTGGGGCAACTCCCTGGCCGAGGCGCTCTTGGCCACTACCGCCCTTGCACCGTGGGACAACGCCGTGCGCAGGGTCGCGACGTTGGCAAACATGGTCACCAGTATCACCGGCAACCTGGGGTAGCGCCGATGCAACAACCCAAGTAATCCATAACCGTCGGCCTGTTGGTCGCCGGGCATCGCAAAGTCCGTCACTATCACATCACAGGGCACGCTGCCCACCAATGCCAGCAATTCGTCCGGCCCGTTGGCCTCGCCCACAACCTTGCACTTACCACTCGCCTCAATCACCACTCTCTGCCCTACGCGAACAATAGGGTGATCGTCAGCAATAATTATGCGGAGCATCGGTAATATCCATGATGGCAAATAAGTAGCAATCAAAATACATCGCCCTGCCGAAGGCAACAACCGCCAATAAACACAGCTGACAGGCTATTACCCCATACTTCTGGAGGCCGGCATTAACACCTACACAATTAAAAGAAAATACATACAGAAAAGTACTACATAACAGAATGGAAAACTCCTTCATTTATCAAGTTGAAGTTTCCCCAAGTACTGTAGGTAGCGTTCCACATCCTCACGAAATATGCCCAGCGCCACAGCACAGTCAGCCACGCCCGAACGCTGTACGTCGTCCATCAGCCGCACCGCCTGCGGTTCAAGCGGCGTCGCACCGAGAAACGCCACGCCCCCCACCAGGCGGTGCAAGTGGTGGGCGGTCAATGCGGCATCCAGACTCGCCTGGGCCAGGGCCAGACCTGCCAGGTCGTACCGGGCTTCGTCGATCAGGCTGCGCAACATCGGCTCGACCACCGCCCAGGTGCCGAACGTGGCGACCAGGCTGGCACGGGTCGGGCGCGGCTCGCACCGGGAGTTCGCGGGCCCGTGAGGGGCTTGGTGGGCATGGACGTGTGCATCCGATAGCCACTGCATCAACACTTCGCGCAACCGGGCCAGCGACACCGGCTTGATCAGCCAGCCATCCATTTCACAGGCCAGGCAATGACGGACGTCCTCGGCGTCCAGTCGTGCGGTCAAGGCAATCACCGGCACCCGCGCATGTCCGGCCTCGCGTTCGCGGCGTCGCAGCTCGCGGGTCATGGTGTAGCCGTCCATGACCGGCATGCGGCAATCGCTGATGACCAGGTCGTACACATCGTTGGCCAGGCTATCCAGTGCCGCCTGCCCGTCATTGACCACTCGATGGGCGACACCGAGCTTGTCCAGCAACGCGCTCATCAGCAACCGATAAGTCGCGTGATCGTCGACCACCAAGACCCTGGCGTGCCGCCAATGACTGGGCAGATCGTCCGACGGCAATGCCGTAGGCGGCCCACCGCCTGGTTTATTGCCCCGCATAGTGACCTCATGCAGAGCGATAAGCTCACCAGGCCTTGCCTGACGCCAGGAGTCGACGACACATCGCCGACTTTTCTGACAACTGCACTGGAACTTCTCGCTCAGAAAGTTTCGCCACCCACTGAGCTTGAGTAAAGGCGAAAAAAGCGCGAAACGTATCCAAATGAACCGGCCAAGGCGATACAACAACTACGACAACGGGATTTTTTCCCGAATAAAAACGCGCTCGTCGAACAGCGTTACAGGGTTGCTCGCACTATCGTAAAAGTTGCATTCACCCCGCACGGTCCCGGCGATAAATTCCCCCCGCTTTACCAATAACAGCGCGCGCCCCTCGATAACTCTAAATCCAATGGGCAACTTCTCCGCGCGCTCTATCTGTCCCTGAACCTTGCACAGGAATACGTTTTCCCATGAAAGCCTCTTTCGCAGCCCTTGCAGGCAGTGTGCTGCTGCTCACTTGCCCTTGGGCGCTGGCTGCCAGCAGTGTCGACCTGACCGTCAAAGGCAGCATTACCCCCAGCGCCTGCGTCCCCACCTTGTCTCAGGACGGTACGGTGGACTACGGCAAGATCGCGACCAAGGATTTATCGGTCGACAACTCAACCGAACTCCCCCGTGCCACGCTGCAACTGAACGTGAGCTGCGAGGCCGCAACCCTGTTTGCCTTGAACGGCAAAGACAACCGCCTGGGATCGGCCCACTTCTTCCTCGACCACAACTACGGCCTGGGTCTGATCAACGGCAACGAGAAACTGGGCAGCTACTCCATAGACCTGCTCAACCCGATCTCAGAAGTTGTCGTCTACCCCCTGTTCTCCTTTGACCAAGGCCAAAGCTGGTTGATGAACTCTTCAGGCAGCTATATGGGGCATCGCTACTGGAATGCGTTCAGCGACACCCTCGGCAGCGGCCCGCACTTTCCTACGGCGCTGCGCAGCGTAACCGTCGACCTGAGCATCACCACTCACATTGCTCCGACCCGCACCCTGACGCTGAACGAGGAAGTCCCTCTGGACGGCAGCGCTTCACTGGACGTGCTGTACCTCTGACCGTCACCCCAACCCCCATTCACAAGGACCTGTGCCCATGGATAGAACCCCCAGCGCCGCGCTCGCCATTCTGCTGGCGGCCTGCACGCCCAGCGCTTTCGCAAGCAGCAGTATGGACTTGAGCGTCTCCGGGACCATTACCCCGGCGTCTTGCACTCCGACCCTGTCGAACGATGGCGTCGTCGACCACGGCAAATTGACCGCGCGTGACCTCGACCCCGTCCTTCCCACTCGCCTGCAAACCGGTGAGATGGATCTGGAAGTGCATTGCGAAGGCGCCACGCTGTTCACCCTGACCACAGTGGATAACCGCGCCGGCACCGCCGCCGTCAACCCACGCTCGATGCACGGCCTGGGCATGGTCAACGACGATCAGAAACTCGGCGCCGTCTCGTTCGGCCTGTTTGAAGCGGTCGCCGACAACGCGCCCGTGCAAACCATCATGTCCCGTGATGGCGGCACCACCTGGGGGCCCTCGTCTTACCTGGGGCACGCGGCCTTGACTGCATTCTCAGCCGCCAGCAGCGCCTACATACCTATCGCAGTGAAGGACCTGAACGCACGCCTGCGCGCCTACACGGTGATCGCACCGGCGAGCGACCTGACCTTGCTGGATGAGTTGCCGATCGACGGTCACGCCACGTTGCAGCTCAAGTACTGGTAATTGCCATTCCTTCTTCTGGAGATTCATCATGAATAACGCCATCAAACCCCTGCTCGCCGGCCTGCTCCTGGCCAGCAGTACCAGTGTTTTCGCCGCCTCCAGCGTTGACCTGAGCGTCGTCGGCCTGATCACCCCCAGCTCCTGCGAGCCGAGCCTGTCTGCGCAGACGGTGGACTACGGCAAAATTTCCGCGAAGGATCTGAACACCACGCAACCCACCCCCCTTGAGGCAAAAACCGTCGATTTAACGGTCATCTGCGACGCCGCCACCCTGATGGCACTGGAGAGCAAGGACAACCGCGAGGGCTCCGACTTCGAAAGCGACATGATGGATTTCGGCCTGGGCCTGATCAACGGCACAGAGAAACTTGGCGCCATGACCCTGCGCTTGCTGAACCCTATTGCCGACAGCGTCGCCGCCCGGACCATCGGCTCCGATGACGGTGGCTTAACCTGGTTTGTCGAGCGCCACCTGATGCGCCACAACCTCATTTCGGTCGCCGACGCCGCTACCGTCGCCCCCATGCCAGTGCAGACACTGGTCTCGCAGTTGGTCATCGAGCCCAGGATCGCACCCAGCAGCCAATTGACCCTTAACAATGAAGCGGCCATCGACGCCTCCGTGACCCTGACGGTGCGTTACCTGTAAACCCAGGAGTGGCGAACCTGTCGCTGCGCATTTCAACCACCTGAGAGGGGGTGCAGCCTCTGCCCCCTCGATACTTCAGGCTCCCGGTGAACCGTTTCCATGAAGAACCTGACTTCAGGCCTGCTGGCCTTGCTTTACCTGTTCAGTATCAGCCAACCCGCACGGGCATCCTCCAGCACTGTCCTCGATGTCACGGGGCTGATCACCCCCAGTGCCTGTGAGGTCACCCTGTCGGACAACGGCATCGTCGACCATGGCAGGGTCCCGGCCCGCAGCCTCAATCAATACGAATTCAGCGCACTGCCCATGCAGACATTGGACCTGGGCGTAAGCTGCAACGAGCCGGTTCTGTTTGTGCTGGTAGGTCTGGACAACCGCGCAGACTCCTCCCTGGGCCCTGGGTTCTATTACGGTTTGGGCCACAACATCCACGCCCCAGGCGAACGCCTGGGCACTGTCTCAATCGCCTTTCGTGACGTCATGGCCGACGGCTCGCGGGTACTGGTGCTGGCCTCCAGCAATCAGGGCCTGACCTGGTTCCCCGAATCCAACGCCTACCCAGACAACTACATGGGCTTTGCCAGGCTCGGCACCCTGGTGCCGGAACCTCATCGCCTGCTGAACGCCACCTTGAACATCAACACGTCGATCAACGCCGCAGCGTTCCTGACCCTCAATCAGGAAGTGCCGCTGGACGGCTCTATCGTGCTCGACCTTAGGTATATGTAGCCATGCCAACCTTCCCTGGTTTCTCCTTTCAAACACTGCGTCGGTGCATCGGCGCTCTTCTCTTGCTGCTCAGTCACCCAGCCGTGGCTGACGGTATGGTCCCGGATACGTCGGTCGTCCTCCTCTACGAAGCCGAGGGCGAAACCTCGGTGTCGGTGACCAATACCGATGGCAAGCTTGCGTTGCTGCACGTCACCCTGGAAGACAACCCCGAGGACACCGAGCCGCTACTGTTTGTCACCCCGCCTCTGGCGCGGGTGGAGCCCTCCAAAAGCCAGTTGGTGCGCTTCATTCTGCAATCGGCCCAGCCGTTGACCACTCAGCGCTTGAAGCGAGTGATCTTCGAAGGCATGCCCCAGGGACGTTCGCAGGCCCAGGCCGGCCATGCGCGGGTGGGCGTGACCGTGCGCCAGAACCTGCCGGTGATCATCCATCCCAAGGGCCTGGCTCCCAACCGCACCCCATGGGAGGGTCTGGTCTGGCGCTTGGAAAAAAACCAGCTGACCGTGAGCAACCCGACCCCCTACGTGGTGCGCCTGGCCCAGGAACTGCGGCTACTGCCCGGCGACAACTCGGCGCTGCTGCCACGCACCTATGTGTTGCCGGGGGAAACCCTGAGCATCAATGTCAGCGCGGCAACGGCAAACACGGTGCGACTGCAACCTGCGACCACCTACGGCTTTGCCGTTGCGCCCTACGACGCGGCGCTCAACCTATAAGAACAGGCGACGGTCACACCGCGCCAACCCTCAAATAAAGAAGTGGCCTCATTGAAGGCCGCCGGGAAGCCTGGCCCTGAATTCAGCCAGTATGCCTCCACTCTCGAGTACGACCTTGTGAGCACAGTAATGACTGACCGCGACGGCGAAGCCATGCCCGCCGTTTCACCCCGCCGCACCCTGCTGGCCGGCCTGGCGCTGACACTCGGCGCCCTCTGGCCCGCCAACGAACCCTTGGCCGACGAGCCGACAAAAGTCGGGCTGTTCGATCCACAAACGTTGTCCCAACGCGGTATCGACCCCGAGCTTGCCAACCTGCTGCTGGACGCGCCGCGCTTCACCCCTGGGCGACACGCCGTCAACCTCAGCATCAACGGCCAACGCCGAGGCCGGATCGACGTGGCATTCGACCGCAAGGGCGCTCTGTGTTTCGACCGACCTCTGCTGGATGCCGGTAACTTGGTGGTGTTGGATGCAGACGCCGCCTGCCAGGATTTCCTGGCCGCCTACCCACAAACTGTTATCGAGCAAGACCCGGCCGCTTTGCAGCTCGCCCTGATCGTGCCCGGCGAAGCCCTTCGCCCAGCGGTGCAGGATGTGTCCGGCTATCAGAGCGGCGGTTTCGCCGGTTTGCTCAACTACGACCTGACTGGCCTGCATAACCAATCTTCAGGCAGCAGCAGCCGTTTTGCATCGGCCAACACCGAAGCGGGTTTCAACGCCGGCGATTGGATCGTGCGCAGCCGCCAGGTGCAGACCTGGCAAGACAAAATCTCGCGCACCACCCACCTGGACGCCTATGCCCAGCGCACCTTCGCCGAACAACAGTCGGTGTTCCAGGCCGGGCAGATCAGCCTCTATAACCCGGTGCTGGCAGGCGCGCAGATCACCGGCGCGCAGGTGCTTAACGAAACCGCCCTGCAAGACCAGAACCGAGGCGCGACCATTACCGGCATCGCCAACAGCCCGGCGCAGGTCGAGGTGCGCCAGAACGGCGCGTTGATCCACTCGACGGTGGTGCCCGCCGGGCCGTTTTCCCTGACCGATGTACGCCGCTTGAACAGTCGCTCCGACGTGGAGGTCACGGTCAAGGAAACCCATGGCGAAGAACGCCGTTTTACCGTACCGGCCGCCATGCTCGGCCTGGGCCTGCCGGCGCCGGGTTATTCCGTGGCGGCCGGCCGCGTGCGCCAGATCGGCAACAGCGACGGTGCCGAACCCTGGGTGGTCAGTGCCGGTTGGAATGGTGCATTGCTCTCCCAGGTGAGCGTCGGCGGTGGCGGATTGATCGCCGACGCCTATCGTGCCGCCGGCATGAACCTGGGCTGGTTACCGCGCCCGGACACCCAGCTGCAATTTACCGTGCAGGGCGCACAAGCCACGCGTGTGGGCAACGAGCAAGGCGTGCAGACCGACCTCTCCTGGTCGCAACGGCTGAACGACAATTGGGCAATCACCACCGCCGCCTCGTGGCGTTCACTGGGCTACCGCGACCTCGACGAGTCGACCTATTCGCGCTACACCCACGAGCAGGAACGTTCACGCTATCGTGATCAGCAAAGCCTCACCGCATCGTGGGCCAGCCCGTGGCTGGGCGCCTTCAGCGCGGGGGTGTCGCGTTCTGCGTCGTATGCCGGTTACAGCAGCAGCCGGGCGCTGGCGTCATGGGGCACATCAGTGGGCGGGGTGTCGGTTTCCGCCAGCGCCGAGTGGCAGGTCGGTGGTCGGCAGCAAAGCGACGACAGCCTTTACTTGAACATCAGCCTGCCCCTCGGTGAAAACCGCAGAGCCCGCGCCTGGGCGCGCAATACGGGCGGCGAGCACCGCGTCGGCGTGGGCATGAGCGAGCAGGTCAACGACCAACTGGCCTACCGTGTCGGCGTAGAACGCGACAGCCGCGACCGCGAAGTGGAGTCGTCCCTGGGGGTCTCGGCACTGCCCTACTACAGCCAGTTGGACTTCAACTACACCCGCTCCGAAGACCAGCGCTCCAGCTATCAAGGCGGCGCCCGCGGCGGTGTGGTGCTGCACGGTGACGGTGTGACGTTCTCGCCGTACCCGGTGCGCGACACCTTTGCCGTGGTTTCGGTGGGAGAGATGGCCGGGATCAAACTGTCGACCCCAAGCGGCCCGGTGTGGACCGACTGGCAAGGCCAGGCCGTGGCACCGCAACTGGCCGCCTATGGCCGTAGCCCGGTGGAAGTACAAACCCGCTCACTGCCACGCAACGCCGATATCAACAACGGCCTGGCGGTACTGACCGCCGGCCGGGGCAGCGTCGACAAGCTGCAGTTCGGCGTCAGCCTGACGCGCCGCGTGCTGCTGAGCGTGACTACCGCCGATGGCCGGCCGTTGCCGCGAGGGGCGGCAGTGAGCACTGAAAATGGCGAGTTCGTGACGCTGGTTCAAGAAGGCAGCCAGGTGTTTTTACCCAATGCCCTGGATCAACGCCCGCTATGGGTCAAGCCCCCCGACCAGCCACGCTGCCGCTTGGATTTTGCCTTGCCGAAGGACGGCGATCCGAACGTGTATTTCGAAACCGCACCCGCGCGCTGCCTGACGCCATGAGGACCATCACCATGAAAGCTGCCTTGTTTCCCCTGGGTTTTCTGCTGCTGAGCGCCAGTGCGTTGGGCGCGGAGGAATGCCAACTGAACCTGAGCGAAAACCGCCTGGATTTCGGCTTGATGAACCGCGCCCTCGCCCTTGTCCCAAGCGGTGAGCGGCTACTGGGTGAGCGCCGCACAAGGCTCACCCTGAACTGCCCGCAGCCGACGGACATGAGCGTGTTTTATCGTGGCCTCGGCGCGGGTGTGGAGCGGTTTCGCTTCACCGAGCGTGGCAGCTACGGCCTGACAGCCAGCGATGCCGTGCTCGATGGCCAGGCGGTGGAGCTGGGTTTATCGGCAGGGCCAGGCCAGCCCGCCGTAACAGTCGCCACGGCCCTGGCTTGGCGCCCGGAACACGGCATAGTGCCAATGCGCGGCGGCATGCCCGTAACCGGGCGCAGCCTGTCGGTGCAAATCGACGCCAGCGCCTGGGCCCGTGAAGAGGCCTCCCGCGTGCGTGAAGCCGTCACCTGGGAAACCAGCGGGCTGTTCGACGCCCGCGGCGCCGGGCGGTCGCGGGAGGTCAGCCTGCTTGCACAGTTTGCCCCGGCCGCCTGTACCCCGAGCCTGTCCAACGGCGGCAATGTGAACCTGGGCAAACTGTCGGTCATTGACCTCAATCAGCATCAGGAAACACCGCTGGCCCCGCGCACAGTGGTGCTGAACGTCACGTGCGACGCCCCGACCGCCTTCGCCATGCGCATGCAGGACAACCGCCAGGGCTCGGCCACCGGCGTGGCCGACGACAGCACCTACGGCCTTGGGCTGGACGCCCGGCAACAGAAGATCGGCCGCTACCGGCTGACCTTCGACCCATCGCAGATGACCGCCGATAACGTCGCTCAACTCTACCGAACCGACTCCGCCACCGGGTCCCAGCCGTGGAGCAGCGCCAGTGCAACCCCACTGCCGATTGCAGCCAACCGATACCTGGGGTTCGCCGCCCAGGCCGGCAGCGTCGGCGGCCCCATCGCCATTCAAAACCTCAACGCCACGCTGAACCTCGAAGCGGTACTCGCGCCCCTGGGCTCCCTGGACCTGGGCAGCGAAGTGCATCTCGACGGCTCGGCCACCCTCGAAATCAACTACCTCTAGAGGAGCACCCCATGAACGCCTACCTGATACCCATCGCGGCCTTGACGTTGCTGGGCACCTACACCTTGGCCAACGCCGCGTCCACCGTCGAACTGACCGTCACCGGCTTGATCACGCCCATGGCCTGCACGCCGCTGCTGCCTGGGGGTGGCCTGGTCGACTTCGGCAAGATTTCGCAAAAGGACCTGAACCAGGCGACCGGTACCCGCCTGCCCCTCAAGTACCTGACCCTGACGGTGAACTGCAACGCCCCTGGCCGCTATGCCCTGCGCATGCGCGATAACCGCGACGGCACGGCCCACGTCAACAGCGAGATTTACTACGGGCTGGGGCTGGACAACAGTGGCGGCAAGATCGGAGTGTATTCGGTGAGCTTCGATCCCAAGCAAACCGTGGTCGATGACCTGCCGCAGATCTACGGCACCGAATCGACCACAGGCGGTGTGGCGTGGCGCACCGCCAACAGCAACCCGATCGATATCGGCTCGCGCAGCCTGCTGGGCTTCACCGACGTGCTCGGCAGCGTGGCCGGCCCGTCAGCGATCCAGAACCTGAGCACCACCTTGAAGCTCGAGGCGGTGATCAATGCCAAACAAAACCTGGACCTGAGCACGGAAACGCCGATGGATGGATCAGCCACGCTGGAGGTGGTCTACCTCTAGGCCCATGGGTATCTACACGAACGGTGGCCCTAATGCGCTGTTTGCTGTGTTTTTGATCTTAGTCGCCCCGTTAAACCACGCTGGCCGAACGCAGGCTTGAATCCGTGGGTAACCCGGCAGGACGCCGGGTTAGCCGCCACGGGAGCAAGCTCCCTCGCCACAGGCTTCAACTTAGCACCGCAAGCCCATGCTCTAGGCGTCAACCCTCTCACTGCGCACGTCCACATACAACGCCCGGCCGGCGCCCACGCCGGCGGCAATGGCGCCGAGCCCGAGTGCTGCGAAAATCCAGCCCACGGCGGCCCAGCCGCCGGTCCAGTCATGTACCAGGCCGACGGCGAACGGGCCCATGGAAGCCAGGGTGTATCCGATACCCTGGGCCATGCTCGACAGGTTGGCCGCCACATGCGCATCACGCGAGCGCAGCACGATCAAGGTCAATGCCAGGCTGAAAGTGCCGCCCTGCCCGAGCCCCAGCAGAATGGCCCAGCCCCACAGCCCGTCGAGGGGTGCATACAGGCAACCGAACAGGCCGCCGAGGGTCAGCACCATCACCACCACGATGGCCAGGCGCTGGTCCTTGCCGCGTGTGGCCAGCCACGGTGCGGCAAGGGAGCTGATCAATTGCACGATGATGGAGCCCGACAGCGCCAACCCCGCTTCGGTGGCACTCAGGCCACGGCCGATCAGGATCGACGGCAACCAGCCAAACACGATGTACGCCAGGGAGGATTGCAGGCCCATGTACAAGGTGACTTGCCAGGCCAGTGGATCGCGCAACAAACCGCTCACCCGATAAGCCATCCGATGGGCACCATGCTTCTGACCGACCTGCGGCAGCCAGCACAGTGCGGCCAGCAACGCCGGCAGAATCCAGAAGCCCAGCCCGATGCTCCAGCGCTCACCAAAGTGCTGGCTGAGCGGCACCGTGGCCCCAGCCGCCAGCGCCGCCCCCAGACACAGGGCCATGGTGTAGACACCGGTCATGGCACCCGCCTGCCGGGCAAAATCACGCTTGACGATGCCCGGCAACAACACGCCGATGATGCCGATACTTGCGCCGGCGACCAGGCTACCGGCGAACAACCCCACTTCACCCAGCGAACTGCGCAGCAGGATGCCCGCAGCCAGCATCAGCAAGACACCCAGCACCACGCGCTCGGCGCCGAAGCGGCGGGCCAGGATCGGTGCGGTGGGGGCAAACAGCCCCAGGCATAACACCGGCAAGGTCGTCAGCAACCCCGCCTTGGCCGCCGACAACCCAAGGCTTGCGGACACGTCATTGAGCAATGGCGACAGGCTCGACAGCGCCGGGCGCAGGTTCAACGCCACCAGCACCAGGCCCAGCAGCAACAGCCAGGGGCGACTCACTGGCGGGTGGCTGTTTTGCACCACCTCATCGTCGGCTTCGGCATCGATCAACAGTTCTTCGAGTTCGCTGGGGCGCTGGGTTTCAGGGTTCATTGATCAACTGCCGGCAGAGGGATTTGGCACGTTCCGGGTCTTGGTGTTCCACGGCGTCGAGCAGGGCGACATGCAGATCGAACACCGCCTGGCGACGCGGCGAAATATTCAGGGTCTGGCGCAATTGCGCGCTGACGATGGCGGAAAAGTACTGGTACAACTCGCTCAGCGCAGGGTTATGCGCGGCGTCCACCAGGCGCGTGTGAAACACCAGGTCGGCGCTGATATAAGCCTCCAAGTCGCCGTGGTACAACATGGCGCTGGCTTCGAGCGCCGTACGCAGGCCGTTGAGGTCCTCTTCGGTACGACGCACCGCCGCCAGGCTGACGGCCTCCACCTCGAGAATCTGCCGCGTTTCCTGCGCCTGCCCCAGGGTGCAATGGGACAACGCACGCATCGTCCCCAGTGGGTCGGTCATCGAGCGCAGATAACTGCCGTCGCCCTGACGGATATCGATCAGCCCGGAAAACGCCAAGACACGCATGGCTTCGCGCACGGTATTGCGGCTGATACCCAGCTCAGCGGACAACTCAGGCTCGGTGGGCAACCGCTCACCCACGGCCCAGACGCCTTGGCTGATGCGCAGGCGCAATTGCTCAAGGGCCTGATCGACCAGGGAGCGTTTGATCAGAGGGGCGATGTCAGTCATGGGATCTGCGCTTTCGTCCAATCATAGGATGAATTTTCCTACAGCGTATTCAGAGTTGCCTACAAAGGCAACGCTCCAGGTTTTCAGTCAGGCAAAAATAAACCCGGCACCAGGCCGGGTTTATTCATTCAAACATTGATCAATGCAAAATCTGACTCAAGAACAACTTGGTCCGATCATTCTGCGGGTTGTCGAAGAAGTCATTCGGCGCCGCCTGTTCCACGATCTCGCCCTTGTCCATGAAGATCACGCGGTTGGCCACGGTGCGGGCAAAGCCCATTTCGTGGGTCACGCACAACATGGTCATGCCGTCTTCGGCCAGGCCGATCATGGTGTCCAGCACTTCCTTCACCATTTCCGGGTCGAGCGCCGAGGTCGGCTCATCGAACAACATGATCTTGGGCTTCATGCACAGGGCACGGGCGATGGCCACACGCTGTTGCTGGCCGCCGGACAGTTGCCCTGGAAACTTGTGGGCCTGCTCCGGAATACGCACGCGCTCAAGGTAGTGCATGGCGATTTCTTCGGCCTTGCGCTTGGGCATCTTGCGTACCCACATTGGCGCCAGCGTGCAGTTCTGCAAGATGGTCAGGTGCGGAAACAGGTTGAAGTGCTGGAACACCATACCGACTTCACGGCGGATCGCTTCGATCTGCTTGAGGTCGTTGGTCAGCTCCACGCCGTCGACCACAATACGGCCCTGCTGGTGTTCTTCCAGGCGGTTGAGGCAGCGGATGGTGGTGGACTTGCCCGAACCCGACGGGCCGCACAGCACGATACGCTCGCCCTGCTTGACGTTGAGGTTGATGTCTTTCAGCACGTGGAACTGGCCGTACCACTTGTTGACGCCCTGCATCTGGATAATGCCTTCAGGGCCCACAGGCTTTTTGATTGCTTCGCTCATAAAAGAACTCCTAACGCTTGTGGCCTGTGTCGAGCTTGCGTTCCAGATGCATGGAATAGCGCGACATACCAAAACAGAAAATCCAGAACACCAGGGCGGCGAACACGTAGCCTTCGGTGGCCATGCCCAGCCATTTCGGGTCGGCGGCGGCTTGCTTGACGCTGTTGAGCAGGTCGAACAAACCGATGATGATCACCAGGCTGGTGTCCTTGAACAGCGCGATAAACGTGTTGACGATGCCCGGGATCACCAGCTTCAAGGCTTGGGGCAGAATCACCAGGCCCATGCTGCGCCAGTACCCCAGGCCCATCGCCGCGGCCGCTTCGTATTGCCCCTTGGGAATGGCCTGCAAACCGCCACGCACCACTTCGGCCACGTAGGCCGACTGGAACAGGATCACGCCGATCAGCGCCCGTAGCAGCTTGTCGAAGTTCATGCCCTCGGGCAGGAACAGCGGCAGCATCACCGAGGACATGAACAACACCGTGATCAACGGCACGCCGCGCCAGAACTCGATGAAGGTCACGCAGACCACACGAATCGCCGGCAGGTTCGAACGCCGCCCCAGCGCCAGCACGATACCCAGCGGCAACGCGCCGGCGATACCGACGGTGGCGATCACCAGGGTCAGCATCAGGCCGCCCCACTGGCTGGTCGCCACGTTGGTCAGGCCGAAGATGCCGCCATGCAACAGGCAGTAGGCAATGATCGGGTACAGCACCAGGAAGCTCAGGCCGTAGATCGCCTTGCGCTGGAAACGCGAGATGAACAACGGCGCCACGCCCACGACGGCCAACCATACGGTCAGGTCCACTCGCCAGCGCAGATCGGCGGGATAATAGCCGTACATGAACTGCCCGAAACGCTGTTGGATAAACACCCAACAGGCGCCCTCCTTCGTACAGTCGGCACGGGTAGTGCCGACCCAGTTGGCGTCCAGAATCGCCCAATGCAGAATCGGTGGCACCACCAGGTACACCAGGTAGATCGCCAGCAAGGTCAGCAGGGTGTTGAGCCAACTGGAAAACAGGTTGGCGCGCATCCAGGCCACCGGGCCGAAGACTTTGTTCGGCGGCGGCATGTCAGGTTTGAAAGTATGAGAACTCATGGGCGTTTCCTCACCGCTCGATCAGCGCAATGCGCTTGTTGTACCAGTTCATCAGCAGGGAAATGCTGATGCTGATCGCCAGGTACACGCTCATGGTGATAGCAATGACTTCGATCGCCTGGCCGGTCTGGTTGAGCACCGTGCCGGCAAACAGCGAAACCATTTCCGGGTAACCGATACCGGCGGCCAACGACGAGTTTTTCGCCAGGTTCAAGTATTGGCTGGTCAGCGGCGGAATGATCACCCGCAGGGCTTGCGGGATGATGACCTTGCGCAGCGTCGGCCCCGGGCGCAAACCCAGGGAGCGCGCGGCTTCGGTCTGGCCGTGGCTGACGGACTTGATGCCCGAACGCACGATCTCGGCGATGAACGCTGCCGTATAGACGGTCAATGCCAGGGTCAGGGCCAACAGCTCGGGAATCAGGACCCAACCGCCGACAAAGTTGAAGCCTGCCAGCTTCGGCATTTCCCAATGCAGTGGGGCGCCGAAAACCAGCGTGCACAACGTCGGGATCAGCACCAGCAGCGCAAGCCCCGCCCAGAACTTGTGGAACGGCTCACCAGTGGCTTCGAAACGTTTATTGGCCCAGCGCGTCATCAGCACAATTGCGACGATCGCCACCACCACGCTGACCACAAACGGCCAGAAACCCTGCGCCATCAACGCCGCCGGCATGTTCAGGCCGCGACTGCTGACAAAGAAGGTATCGCCGAAGTTGTGGCTGTTACGCGGCCCCGGCATGGTCAGGAACACCGCGAAATACCAGAACAGGATTTGCAGCAGCGGCGGTATGTTGCGGAACACTTCCACGTACACCGTCGCCAGCTTGTTGATCATCCAGTTCGGCGACAGTCGCGCCACGCCGATGATGAAACCGAGCAGGGTCGCCAGGACCACGCCGATCACGGTCACCAGCAAGGTGTTGAGCAAGCCGATCACGAACACTCGGGCATAACTGTCCGATTCGGTGTAGTCGATCAGGTGCTGCGCGATACCGAAGCCGGCACTGCGCTCAAGAAACTCGAACCCCGAGGTGATGCCCCGGTGTTGAAGGTTGGTCTGGGTATTGTTGAAGAGGTACCAGCCCAGCGAGACCACCGCCACAATCGTGATGATCTGGAAGAGCCACGCACGCACTTTGGGATCGCTGAAGCTGAGCTTCTGCTTGGGTGCGCCGATTTGATTTTGCATGAAGTGCCCCGGAAATAATGGAACAGAACATCACCCGGTGGTTGGCCCACCGGGTGACAGAACCATCAGCGATCAGCGCACTGGGGGTGCGTATTGAATGCCGCCGTTGTTCCACAGCGCGTTCAGGCCACGGTCGATTTCCAGCGGAGTGCTCTTGCCGAGGTTTTTCTCGAACACTTCACCGTAGTTACCGACTTGCTTGACGATCTGTACGACCCAATCTTTCTTCACTTTCAGGTCTTTGCCGTATTCGCCGTCGGCACCGAGCAGACGTGCAACGTCCGGGTTCTTGGTGGACTTGGCTTCAGCTTCAACGTTTTTCGAAGTGATACCGGCTTCTTCAGCATTGAGCATGGCGTAGCCTACCCAGCGCACGATGGCCAGCCACTCGTCGTCGCCGTTACGTACGACTGGGCCCAGTGGCTCTTTGGAAATGGTTTCCGGCAGTACCGAGTAATCCTTCGGCGAGGCCAGCTTGCTGCGTTGGGCGAACAGCTGGGACTTGTCGGAGGTCAACACGTCGCAACGGCCGGATTCCAGCGATTTGGCGCTTTCATCGGAGGTATCGAAGGTGATCGGGGTGTATTTGAGGTTGTTGGCGCGGAAGTAATCGGAAACGTTCAGCTCGGTGGTGGTACCGGCCTGGATGCAGATGGTTGCACCGTCCAGTTCCTTGGCACTTTTCACGCCCAGCTTGTTGTTCACCAGGAAGCCGACACCATCATAGTAGGTGATGAAGCCCGGGAATTTCAGGCCCATGCCCGCATCGCGGGAACTGGTCATGGTGGTGTTACGGGACAGGATGTCGACTTCGCCGGATTGCAGCGCGGTGAAACGCTCCTTGGCATTCAACTGGCTGAATTTGACCTTGGTGGCGTCGCCGAAAACGGCAGCGGCCACAGCACGGCACACGTCAGCGTCGATCCCGAGGATCTTGCCGCTGGCATCCGGCACCGAGAAACCCGGCAGGCCGTCACTCACACCACATTGCACAAAGCCTTTCTTCTGCACGGCGTCCAGGGTAGCGCCGGCTTGGGCAAAACCACTGACACCCAATACAGCGGCCGCGGTGACGATGGCCAGGGTGGATTTCAATACCTTCATTCAAACCTCCAGTTGCTCTTGTTGTGTCGGAGCTCGAACCTCAGCGCACCCTTATGAGGCGATATCGACCCGTGTTGGCTTTTTTTAGGGTCAAGCGGCATGAGGTTGTCGCGATAATTCCAGCTGCTATCCCACAAGCGGCAGTCACTGATAGTGTTACCGTCTGCGAATAGTTCTGACATCGACCTACACATAGCAAGGCGCGTACCAGAGTGCCGGCTGAGTCGTTTCAGCCCATGTGCAATAGAAAAAGATTCAACCTTGCGACATTCTCTTAACAGATCGACCTTTTACGCACCGTTCCAACGCACCCAATCGGAGCGTGTGCACATAGATGGAGCAGACATGACCGAACCCTTGATTCTTCAGCCCGCCAAGTCCGCCGACGCCTGCGTAATCTGGCTGCATGGCCTGGGCGCCGATCGCTACGACTTCCTGCCGGTGGCCGAAGCGCTGCAGGAAAACTTACTGACAACCCGTTTCGTTTTGCCCCAGGCACCGACCCGTCCCGTGACGATCAACGGCGGCTACGAGATGCCCAGCTGGTACGACATCAAGGCCATGAGCCCGGCCCGGTCCATCAGCCTGGAAGAGCTGGAAACCTCGGCCAAAATGGTCACCGACCTGATCAAAGAGCAAAAAAGCAGCGGAATAGACGCCTCGCGGATTTTCCTCGCAGGGTTCTCCCAAGGCGGGGCGGTGGTGTTCCATACCGCGTACCTGAAATGGCAAGGCGCGCTGGGCGGCGTGATCGCCCTCTCCACCTACGCACCGACGTTCGACGATGAGCTGGAATTGTCCGCCAGCCAGCAGCGCATTCCGGCCCTGTGCCTGCACGGCCACTACGACGACGTGGTACAGAACGCCATGGGCCGCAGTGCCTACGAGCACTTGAAGACCCGTGGTGTCACCGTGACATGGCAGGAATACCCAATGGGCCACGAAGTGTTACCTGAAGAGATACGCGATATCGGTACCTGGTTGAGCACTCGCCTGGGCTGAAAAGCATTGCTTTATGTAGCCGCATGACAGACGCACTACGCCGCGCCCGTTTCTTGCATTACACTGGCCGGCGTACATTCCTTAACCAATTAATGAGATCACCGTGCTCAAAGCACTCAAGAAGATGTTCGGCAAAAGCGAGGCTGAGCCGCTCGCGCCAGTTTCCAGTGCCCCTGCCCCCACGTCCGGCAGCCGCAATGACGGTAAACAGCCCGGCCGGACCGCACCTGCCGCCCAGCCGAAAAAGCCAGCGGCAAAGCCGGCCGAACAGGCAAAACCGCTCGAGGCCACGCCTGCGCCCGTCGCGCCCAAGCCACGTCGCGAACGTGCGCCCAAACCGCCGGTCACTCCGTGGAAACTCGAAGACTTCGTCGTCGAGCCCCAGGAAGGCAAGACGCGCTTCCACGATTTCAAGCTCGCCCCGGAACTGATGCACGCCATCCAGGACCTGGGCTTCCCGTACTGCACGCCGATCCAGGCGCAAGTCCTGGGTTTCACCCTGGCCGGCAAAGACGCCATCGGTCGTGCGCAGACCGGCACCGGCAAGACCGCTGCGTTCCTGATCTCGATCATCACCCAGTTGCTGCAGACGCCACCGCCCAAAGAACGCTACATGGGTGAACCACGCGCCCTGATCATTGCCCCGACCCGGGAGCTGGTCGTGCAGATCGCCAAGGACGCCGCCGACCTGACCAAGTACACCGGCCTCAACGTGATGACCTTCGTGGGCGGCATGGACTTCGACAAGCAGCTCAAGCAGCTCGAAGCCCGCCACTGCGACATCCTGGTGGCCACTCCGGGCCGCCTGCTGGACTTCAACCAGCGCGGCGACGTGCACCTGGACATGGTCGAAGTGATGGTGCTGGACGAAGCCGACCGCATGCTCGACATGGGTTTCATCCCGCAGGTCCGTCAGATCATTCGCCAGACCCCACCGAAAACCGAGCGTCAGACCCTGCTGTTCTCCGCGACCTTCACCGACGACGTGATGAACCTCGCCAAGCAATGGACCACCGACCCGTCCATCGTCGAGATCGAAGCCGAAAACGTTGCCAGCGAAAACGTCGAACAGCACATCTACGCCGTAGCCGGTGCCGACAAGTACAAACTGCTCTACAACCTGGTCAACGACAACGGCTGGGAACGCGTGATGGTGTTTGCCAACCGCAAGGACGAAGTTCGCCGCATCGAGGAACGCCTGGTGCGTGATGGCGTCAACGCCGCGCAGCTGTCGGGCGACGTGCCGCAACACAAGCGTATCAAGACCCTGGAAGGCTTTCGCGAGGGCAAGATCCGCGTGCTGGTGGCCACCGACGTGGCGGGCCGCGGGATTCATATCGACGGAATCAGCCACGTGATCAACTTCACCCTGCCGGAAGTACCGGACGACTACGTGCACCGCATTGGCCGTACCGGCCGTGCCGGCGCGGCGGGTGTGTCGATCAGCTTCGCAGGGGAAGATGACTCGTATCAGCTACCGTCGATCGAGGCGCTGCTGGGCCGCAAGATCAGCTGCGAAACACCGCCGACGCACCTGCTGCGCCCGGTTGAACGCAAACGCCCATAAAGCTGGATGCAGTAAAAATGTGGGAGGGGGCTTGCTCCCGATAGCAGTTGTTCAGTCAACACAACTGTTGAATGTGCCACCGCCATCGGGAGCAAGCCCCCTCCCACAGTTGGTTTTGTGTTCGATCCGCTATTTCCAGCGGTCCGGCTTCGCTGGGGATGACTCTTATCAGCGGCGAGAGACCACCAATGCACTTGCTGCGCCCGGTTGAACGCAAGCGCCCATAAAGCTGGATGCAGTAAAAATGTGGGAGGGGGCTTGCTCCCGATAGCAGTCGCTCAGTCAACATAACTGTTGAATGTGCTACCGCCATCGGGAGCAAGCCCCCTCCCACAGTTGGTTTTGTGTTCGACCCGCTATTTCCAGCGGTGCGGCTTCGCTGGGGAAGATGACTCGTATCAGCGGCGAGAGACCACCAATGCACTTGCTGCGCCCGGTTGAGCGCAAACGCCCATAAAGCTGGATGCAGTAAAAATGTGGGAGGGGGCTTGCTCCCGATAGCAGTCGCTCAGTCAACATAACTGTTGAATGTGCCACCGCCATCGGGAGCAACCCCCCTCCCACAGTTGGTTTTGTGTTCGATCCGCTATTTCCAGCGGTCTGCGGCCGTATGGTCGCTGTGGCGTCCTTCTACCCAGCGCGGCCCTTCGTTGGTGTTCTCTTTCTTCCAGAACGGCGCTCGCGTCTTCAGGTAATCCATCACGAACGCACAGGCATCAAACGCGGCCTGGCGATGGGCACTCGCTGCCGCGACGAAGACGATGGGCTCGCCCGGCTCCAGCACACCAATACGATGCAGCACCTCCAGCTTGAGCAACGGCCAGCGCTGCTCGGCCTCCACGGCAATCTTGGCCAAGGCTTTTTCAGTCATGCCGGGGTAATGCTCAAGGAACATCCCCGACACTTCACGGCCATCGTTGAAGTCGCGTACATAACCGACAAAGCTCACCACCGCGCCCACACCCACATTGGCTGCGTGCATAGCATTGACTTCGGCACCGGGATCAAACGCCTCGACTTGCACACGAATCACCCTGCTCACCCCCCGGTCACGGGCGGGAAAAACGCCACTTCGTCGCCCGGCTGCAGCGGTTCGTCGAGGTTGCACAGTTCCTGGTTGCGGGCGCACATCAGGCTGGTCTCGTTGAGCACGGCAAACTCCGGATCCGCCGCCAACGCCAGGCGCACAGCGTCAACGGTGGCAAAATCGCCTTCCATTTCCAGCGAATCGAAGCCCACCACCTCTGCGTAGCGCGCAAAAAACAATACGTTGATGCTCATGCCTGCTCCGCCTTGAAATGCCCGCTTTTACCGCCGAGCTTTTCCAGCAGGCGAACGGTTTCGATGGTCATGCCGCGGTCCACGGCCTTGCACATGTCGTAGATCGTCAGCGCTGCGACACTGGCGGCGGTCAGGGCTTCCATCTCCACGCCGGTCTGGCCACTGAGTTTGCAGCGCGCCAGGATATGCACCGTATCCACACCTTCGGCGCTCAGCTCGACCTTGACGCCAGTGAGCATCAACGGGTGGCACAGCGGGATCAGATCACTGGTTTTTTTGGCGGCCTGGATGCCGGCGATACGGGCCACGGCAAACACGTCGCCCTTGGGGTGGGCGCCGTCGACAATCATTTGCAGGGTCTGGGGCAGCATGCGCACCCGCGCTTCGGCCACGGCCTCTCGGAACGTCACGGCTTTGTCGGTGACGTCGACCATATGGGCGCGACCTTGGGAATCGAGATGAGTCAGCACAGGGATACTCCTGATCAGGAGCGACAATTGTAAACCCGTAGGTCAAAAAAAGGGGCACTACACGCGGCCCCCCATCCAAATGCATGTAGTGAGCGGGCTTGCCCGCGCCGCGGTGTGTCAGGCGGCTCAAACTTACCTGATACACCGCCGCGCGGGGCAAGCCCGCTCACTACAAAGGGTCAGAAGCGGAAGGTAAACCCGGCATTGATCCCGTTGTTGTTACCTCGGTTGGACAGCAAACCGCTGTAGCTCAAGGACACCAGCGTATCCGGGGTCAAGGCCATTTCAGCACTGGCCTTGATGACCGCGCCATCGCGGGCCACGGGCACGCTGTTGACTGCAAAGGCCGTGTCGCTGCCGGCGAATTTCAGCGAGGCTTCGCGATCGGTAGCGCCAAACTGATGCTCCCAACCCAACTCGCCGCGCAAGGTCACCGACGACGTCGAGCTGACCGGCAATTGGGTATGCGCGCGCAGGCCCAGTGTGGAGAGCGTGGCGTCCTGGCTTTGTTTGCTGGCGTGCAAGGCTGCGGCGCCGCCTTTCTCCTTGAACGAATCGCTCTGGTAGTTCAGGTAGGTCAGGTTGGCGAAAGGCTCGAACTGGCTCCATTGGGTGTAGCCGATCTCGCCGAACACCTGGTCGGTGCGCGCGTTGTAGTCGGCTTTGTCGTAGTCCGCCTGGTTGGCATAGGCCACACGACGCGAAGCGTCGATACGGTGCCAGGTGCTGGCGCCACCCAGGCGCAGGGCTATCGCATCGAAACGTTTTCCACCGTAGACCGACAGGTGATAGTTGTCGCTGTCTGCCGAAGACGATGCGCCATTGAGATGGCTCTGGGTGTAGCCGGTAGCTGCCCCCACGCGCCAGCCGTCCCCGACCTCGGTGTCCAGGCCCAGCAACACCCCGCTGGTGGATGAGGAATAACCGCTGGCGTTGTTGTCACCGCTGATGTTGTTGCGACCGCCCAGCAACTGTACCCAACCGCCGTTATCGCCGGCCTGGATCTGCGCGCTGGAATCCAGCGACTGGGCCTGTTGCAGCCGGCCATTGACCGCTTCACGCAGGTAACGGCTGTCGGCCATGTGCGCCGCCGCCACATCCGAGTGCAATTGCCCGGACAACTGCTTGAACGCCTCCCGCGCCTGCGGCGCCGAGTCGGAGGCCAGCAGGCTTTCGTACACCGGGCTGCCCGCGCCCAACGCTTCGGCCGCTGTCGCGACCGCACGCTCATTACGGGTTTGCGCGACACTGGCGAACGTCGCCTGGTTACGCGCCACCGTCAGGCTCAGTTGGTTCGGCTGGTAGCTGAGCTCAGTGCCAATAAACAGATAGTTGGGAGTAATCGCCGCAAACCGGCCGTTGATACCTTGGCTGGCGCTGAGGATGTTGAACGGCTGGCCCAGCAGGCTGCGCGCCTCGCTGGCGGACAGCAGGTTTGGGCTATTCTCCAGGGACACCGTCACCACACCGCCATTGAGGGTCGCGACGCCACTGCTCTGGATCTGGTCGCTGCGGCCATTGGGGCCCACTTCAACGGCGTACACCGAGCCTGGATTGAAGGTCACGTCACCCGTGTGCAGCGTGCCGATCGAATGCCCCGGCGCCACGCGGCCACCGCTGTTGAGGGTCAAGGCACCCACGGTGCCGTTGCCGGCCAGCGTGCCACCCAACGTGGTCGTCACACCGTTATCCGCATTGCGCGTGCCCACGGCACTGGCGTCCACCGTCACTGCGGAAGTCAGCGAGCCGTCCACCGACAGCTTGCCTCCACGCACCCAAGTACTGCCCGAGTAAGTGTTCTGGCCTTCCAGTACCAGCTCGCCGTCACCGGACTTGACCAGGCTGCCGACATAGGTCGCGCCGGTGAGCAAATCCTTGCCACGAGCCAGGGTCGCCTGCTCCCGTGCGCTGCCGATCTCGTACGCGAACTGATCATCCGCCGAAGCATTGGCAGGCAGGCCATTGAGCCAGCCTTTTTGCTGTTTGGTCGCGGCCCAGGTCGCTTGTTCGGTGGCATCTTCTACCCGACGTGCGCGAATCGCCTCATCGGAAATCGGGTTAGCCCAGATGTCACGCGTAGCCGTTGGCAATGCCACGGCCACCGCCCCGAGGAACTGCCCCGGCCCTTGCATGGCTTTTTGCAGATTGGGCAGGCCCCAGCCACTGACCACGCCCGGTACTTGCGGCGTGCCCGGCGCCGCATCATGCACCGGTTGCAGGTTGTCGTAGGTGCGGCCACCGGTCAGGGTGCCCACAGGGGTGTCCGGCCCATCCGGCGCTTGCAGGCTGGAGGTGGTGAGCAACACATCCCGGGCCTGGCTGGCGGTCATGTAGGGGAAGCGCTGGAGCACCAGCGCCAGAGCCCCGGAGACGCTCGGCGCAGCGGCGGAAGTGCCGTTGGCGTTGGGGATGATTTCACCTTCAGGCCCGGTGGACGGAATCCCGGAAACACCCATCACGCACCACCATTTCGAGGTGCCGCAACGGTTGTAGACCTGGGCACTGGTCTCGTCGTAACCGGTGATCGAAAGGAATTTGCTTTCGATATCCGGCTTGAAAAATGGCAGGTTGGCGTTGGTGTCCGGGTTGGCGCCGTGGCTGTCGTTGCCCGCCGAAATGATCTGGATAAAGCTGTTTTGCCGGGCAGCATCGGCCATCGCATCCATCCAGGTTTTCTGCCCGGCGTGGGCCTTGTCCCAGAACGGGCGGTAGGCGGCGGTCATGTCGCGCAGGTTGTCGGCCGCGCTGTCGCCGACGTTGCCGAAATGGTTTTCCACGTCATTGCGCGAGTTCTGCCCCCAGCTCTGGTTGACGATCGACACATTCTTGGCGGCCAGGGCGTTGTAGCTGGCCATGAACGCGTTGTAGTCCAGATCGTTGGAGCCCTGGAAACGGTTGTCGTCGGTGCCGCCGGTATTGGCGACAAAAATGTTCGCGTCAAAGGCTATGCCGTGCATACCGGTGCCGTTGCGACTGGCGCCCAGCACACCGGACATTTCCGTGCCGTGCCCGTCGTTGATGGTCGGGTCGTACTCGCCGGAAATACTGAAGTGCTCGCCTTTTTGAAACTCGCCCGCCGGGGTGTCATGGAAATAACGCGGATGCGTGGCGTAGTACTCGCCGGTGGACGTCACCGCCTGCACACGGTCCTGGCCCTGGGCGTTCTTGCCCTGGAATTCGAAGTGTTCGGTGAGAATGCCGGAGTCGAGCACGCCGACATTCACGCCCTTGCCGGTCATGCCCAAGGCATAGGCGAAATACGCGTTGGTGCGATCCAGGCCGGAGTTGACCTGGGCTTCCGGGGTTTTCCAGGTTTGCGCGTTGGCATTCCAGTCACGGGTGACGGCGGCCCAGGACTGGCCGGCGTTGAGCTGCCCGTTGAGGTTGCTGCTGACGCCCGGTTCTACATAGGTGTAGGGCTTGGCGGCGGGCAGGTTGGCAATGATGGCCTTGGAGAAGTCGAGAATGTTGGTGGTGTAGCGACCGCTGTTGCTGAAAAGCCGGCTGCGGTAGTAATCCAGGCGTGAGCTGTAGTCCAGCGGCCGCCGGGTGTCACCGAGCATGGCTCCGATGGTCAGGTTTTCTGGTTGCAGCTCGTAGTTCTGCTTGAGGGCCGAATCGAACTTGGCGGACTGGCCGGCGAAGTCTTTGGCGGCAAGATCGACGATATCGGCGTAGGCAAACCGCAGGTTTTTATACACGTCGGTATTCGGGCCAAACGAGGCAACCGCTTTGCGGAAGGCCGATTCGAGCACCGGGGCGGTGTAAGGGTTGCTGTCATCCGCCCAGGCCGTTGGGCCGTGGCCGAGCCATAAGGCCAAGCCGAGTGCGATGGGTGTGAGGGGTATCGATTGGCGCTTGCGAAAAAATACAGTGGAGCCATTACCTGCTACGTCCATTTTCCTTTCCCTTTGGAGATGTGCGTCGTCAATGAGCGATGTATCGGGCTTTTTGTAATAGGCAGGGTCACGCGGAAAACCCATGGGGTTTTCAAGTGTTCGTCGAATGAATGAGGTGGTTTTCCGACGGGGGTCACGCAGCGTTCTTATTGTTTTTGCAGCGGCAAAAAATGTAACAAAATAATTACAAAGACCACAAGCACCCTGGGCGCATTAACGAAGACAAATGTCGCCCACAACAAAAACCCCGGACTTCGTGAAAAATCCGGGGCGGTTCGTGGCATTTAGCCACCAACTCTCACAGGTGTGTGTGTTTACAGATGCGACTCGGCGTATTCGGCCAGGATCGAACGAGGCACCCCTTGCAGCGCGATGTGCACGCCGTTGGGGAAGTCTTTGAAACGTTCCGTCAGGTAGGTCAGCCCGGAACTGGTCGCGGACAGGTAAGGGGTGTCGATCTGTGCCAGGTTACCCAGGCACACCACTTTGGAACCGGCGCCGGCACGCGTGATGATGGTTTTCATCTGGTGCGGCGTGAGGTTCTGGCATTCATCGATCAGGATCAGGCTTTGCTGGAAGCTGCGACCTCGAATGTAGTTGAGGGATTTGAACTGCAACGGCACTTTGCTGAGGATGTAATCGACGCTGCCATGGGTGTTTTCGTCATCCATGTGCAAAGCTTCGAGGTTATCGGTGATCGCCCCCAGCCACGGCTCCATTTTTTCCGCCTCGGTGCCGGGCAGGAAACCGATTTCCTGGTCCAGGCCCTGCACGCTGCGGGTGGCGATGATGCGGCGATAGCGCTTGGTCACCATGGTCTGTTCGATGGCGGCAGCCAGGGCGAGAATGGTTTTGCCCGAACCTGCGGCGCCCGTCAGGTTGACCAGGTGGATATCCGGGTCGAGCAGCGCATACAACGCCAGGCTCTGGTAGATATCGCGCGGTTTCAGGCCCCAGGCTTCCTGGTGCAACAGGGGTTCCTGATGCAGGTCGAGGATCAGCAGCTTGTCGACCTGGATCTCTTTGATCCAGCCCACGAAGCCCTGTTCGTCGACGATGAACTCATTGATGTGCACGGCCGGCAGGTTGTCGATCAACTGCACCTGGTGCCAGGTGCGGCCATGATCCTGACGGGTTTCGACTTTGCTGACGCGATCCCAGAACGAGCCGGTCATCATGTGATAACCACGCGACAGCATCGATACGTCGTCGACCAGTTGGTCGGTACTGTAGTCCTCGGCAGCGATCCCACACGCTCGTGCCTTGAGGCGCATGTTGATGTCTTTGGTCACCAGCACCACGCGCAGCTCCTTGTCGCGTGCGTGCAAGTCGATCAATTGGTTGATGATTTTGTTGTCGTTCAGGTTCTCCGGCAGCAGGCTGTTGGGCTCGCTGCGCTTGCTCATCAGAATCGACAGCAAGCCCTTGGGCCCGCCTTTGCCACGCTGGATCGGCACGCCGACTTCAACGTCTTCGGGTGAAGCTTCACCCAGGGTCTTGTCGATCAGGCGAATCGCCTGGCGGCACTCGGCGGCCACGCTGTGGTGCCCGCTTTTGAGCTTGTCGAGCTCCTCAAGCACGATCATCGGGATGGCGACGTGGTGTTCTTCGAAGTTAAGCAGTGCGTTTGGATCGTGGATCAATACGTTGGTATCAAGCACGTAAAGGATTGGCTGGTCGGAAGAAGGGTTACGTCCATGATCATCCATACTCGGTCACCTTTGTGGGAGCCATTCGACGCAATACCTGGGCGGTGCTGCGCCTCGATTCGACCACCGACCGCACCTGAGTGACGTCAAGCGCGGTGCCCACCTGAGGAGTCTTGTAAGACGCCACCTGTGCTGCAGGTTTCGGCGATCTGACTTCGTAATACCGCAAAACCCATGACAGGAAAAAGCACTTTGACGCTTTTTTGAAGTTTATTTTTCAGGATGACGAATAACACTAGCCGAGTGCCAGGTACCCCGTTAAAGTCGGAAGTCCGCCTGCATCGATTTGTCGCACAAAATCACCCCGAAAATGCCTCTGCCCCAACCGGGCCGGGCGTTTCGTCTTTTCAACGAAAAGCTTCCCGGCAGTCCTGCCAGCCCAGGCCACTCTGCGCCGTAGATTGCAACAACAGCGGCAACGCCACCCGTGCCTTGTCCTGGGTGTCATGAAACACAATCACCCCTTTGCGCCACAGCAACATCAGCGTCAGCACCCGTTGCGCCGATTCGTCGGCCTTGAGCTGGCCCGGCTCGTCCTGGGAATCGATATCCCACAACGCCACCTGCAGACCTTGCGCTTGGAAGAACCCCTGGCTGTCCGCGCGACGCTGGCCGTAAGGCGGGCGAAACAGCGGCACGTAGTTTTCCGGCATCAGGTTTTGCGTCAGCGACGCACCACGTGTGATGGAGCTTTGCCAGTCCACCCAGTGGCTGTGGGAACGGTATTGCCAACCCTGGGTGCCCACGCACTGGCCGTGGTACAGCGCCTGCACGTCACTGGCCGAACTGCGTTCCACCCGGGTTTGCAGGCTGCCGCCGAGGGCGAAGAAAATGGCGTTCATCTTCTGTTTACGCAAATAGTCAGTGAGCCAGTCGGTATTGCCGTTGAGCGGTGCCGGACCGCCGTCGAAGGTCAGCAGGAACATTCGATCATTGAGCTCATCACCGTTGCGCTCATGGTCACCAAAGCGCGCCACTTCGCTACTGATCTGCGGGAACAGCGCTGCCTTGCGCAGCAGTTCATCGAGGTAACGCTCATGGAATTGATGGCTCGGCCCGGCCCAGCCTATATAGAAGGAGTTTTCACTGACTACGAACTTGCCGGCCTGCTCGCGCAGGTCATCCATGTTTTCCACCAGATAGCAGAACGAGGCGTCCTCTTCACAGCTCTGCTGGGCGAGGGTGTAGTTCTCCAGCAGGCGCTGCCACAGCTGGCGACGCAGGTCGTAGATCGACGCCAGGTTGATGATCTTCAGCCCCAGTCGCTGCTTGAGCGCGCCGTCATCCTGGGCCTCACTGGCCAACAGGCTGTGGGCGAACATCAGGATTTCCGCACGTGAGGCCACATCGAACAGCGCCGGACTGCTGAGTTTTTCCGGCCAGGTGTCACGATCCAGGCTCGCCACATCCACCGGCGCAGCCTGGGTATTGAGGCATAACAGACAAGCCGAGATTAAAAGCGCGATTCGCACACAGGGTCTCCCTCTCCAGAGTCACCGGGCATCATAGCGGATCGCGACTATCGCCATCATAGGTGGAGTCAAAACGCTGCACCCCCTAGAATCGCGGCCACGCTACACGCCACGATTTCAGGAGACGACTTCATGCTGATGGTGATTTCCCCCGCCAAGACTCTCGACTTCGAGACGCCGCCGGTAACCCAGCGCTTCACCCAGCCGCAGTACCTGGATCACTCCCAGGCACTGATCGAACAATTGCGCGAACTGAGCCCGGCGCAAATCAGCGAGTTGATGCACGTCTCCGACAAGATCGGCGGCCTCAATGCGGCGCGCTTCGGCAGCTGGACGCCCGCCTTCACCCCGGCCAATGCCAAGCAGGCACTGCTGGCCTTCAAGGGTGACGTGTACACCGGCCTGAACGCCGAAACCTTCACCGATGCCGATTTCAGCTACGCCCAGGACCACCTGCGCATGCTCTCGGGCCTGTACGGCCTGCTGCGCCCTCTGGACCTGATGATGCCGTACCGCCTGGAAATGGGTACCAAGCTGGCCAACGCCCGTGGCAAGGACCTCTACGCGTTCTGGGGCACACGCATCAGCGAGTGGCTCAATGAAGCCCTGGCCGAACAAGGCGACGATGTGTTGCTCAACCTGGCGTCCAACGAATACTTCTCGGCGGTCAAGCGCACAGCCCTGAACGCACGCATCATCAATACCGAATTCAAGGACCTGAAGAACGGCCAGTACAAGATCATCAGCTTCTACGCCAAGAAGGCCCGGGGCATGATGAGCCGCTTTGTGATCGAAGAACGCATCAACGACCCGGCGCATCTGAAGCAGTTCGAGGTGCAGGGTTATCGCTTCGATGCGCAGCTGTCCAAGCCGGACAATCTGGTGTTCCTGCGGGATCACGCACCGGAATAAGGCGCTCAAAATGTGGGAGGGGGCTTGCTCCCGATAGCGATAGTTCAGTTACCCATTCAGTGACTGACACTCTGCCATCGGGAGCAAGCCCCCTTCCACTTTTGCCTGTATTTCAAATTGAAAACGTCATTTATTTGGCGTCAAAAAATAGATTGACGCATTCCTAACGAATCTTTCACTCGACATTCGTCATTTTTTTTCGTAGTGGCACCGCTTTTTTCAAAAGGTAGTGGCACAAAACTATCCCCGCTTACCAACTCCCTGCAACTACTGGCCGAAGTAGCAAGTGCTATCAATATAGTACTAGTGCCATCTTTTCCAATATTTCAAGAAATTTCATAAAACAGGATGAGCGGCTCGGAACTTCACCTGAACACGCGGCTCATACCACCGGTAACAAAATTCTCTGTTTCTGTAGGAGATGACTTACATCACAACCCAGCAATAACTAAGTTGCCATCACGACTTATATAGCAGGGTTGAATCATCAACTGATTGAGTTGAGGGCGGCGATAAGGATTAGTTGCTATCCCCTATAGGCCAAGGCAGCGTTTGCCTGAAATATGCAAGCCAGAGCCCAGCGGGCAAAGGCGCCAGCCCCTTCCAGCAGGAAGCCTGGCGACATTTCAGAGCACTCCTCAATAACAAGGCCAAGTTAAGCACAACTTGAGTGCACTCGTTAGCCACTCACTACTCAACATGCCTGCACGTGACAAGTCGGCGTTTATTCGCCCAACTTTCGCGGCAATCAGTGACGCTTGCAAACATGAACTCCGGCCATCTAATTGGCGTGATTAACACAAAGAGGTAAATGCGATGCGCATCAGCATATTTGGTCTAGGTTACGTTGGCGCAGTCTGTGCCGGTTGCCTGTCTGCCCGTGGCCACGAAGTGGTCGGTGTAGATATTTCCAAGGAAAAGATCGACCTGATCAACGCGGGCAAATCGCCAATCGTTGAACCGGGTCTGGGCGAACTGTTGAGCCAGGGCATCGCTAACGGTCGCCTGCGCGGCACCACCAACTTCGCCGAAGCCATCCGCGACACCGACCTGTCGATGATCTGCGTCGGCACGCCGAGCAAGAAGAACGGCGACCTGGAACTCAACTACATCGAGTCGGTGTGCCGCGAAATCGGCTTCGTCCTGCGTGACAAGACCACCCGCCACACCATCGTGGTGCGCAGCACTGTGCTTCCGGGCACCGTGGCCAACGTGGTGATCCCGATCCTCGAAGACTGCTCCGGCAAAAAAGCCGGCGTCGACTTCGGTGTCGCGGTCAACCCGGAGTTCCTGCGTGAATCCACCGCCATCGCCGACTACGACCAGCCACCAATGACCGTCATCGGCGAGTTCGACACAGCGTCCGGCGACGTGCTGCAGTCACTGTACGAAGAACTCGACGCACCGATCATCCGCAAGGACATCGCCGTCGCCGAGATGATCAAGTACACCTGCAACGTGTGGCACGCCACCAAAGTCACCTTTGCCAACGAGATCGGCAACATCGCCAAGGCCGTTGGTGTCGATGGCCGTGAAGTGATGGAAGTGGTGTGCCAGGACAAGACCCTCAACCTGTCGCAGTACTACATGCGCCCAGGCTTCGCCTTCGGCGGTTCGTGCCTGCCCAAGGATGTACGCGCCCTGACCTACCGCGCCGGTTCCCTCGACGTGGAAGCGCCGTTGCTCAACTCGCTGATGCGCAGCAATGAATCCCAGGTCCAGAACGCGTTCGACATCGTTTCCAGCCACGACAAGCGCAAAGTCGCGCTGCTGGGCCTGAGCTTCAAGGCCGGCACCGACGACCTGCGTGAAAGCCCATTGGTGGAACTGGCGGAAATGCTGATCGGCAAGGGTTACGACCTGAGCATCTACGACAGCAACGTCGAGTACGCCCGTGTGCACGGCGCCAACAAGGACTACATCGAAGGCAAGATCCCCCATGTGTCGTCCCTGCTCAACTCGGACTTCGATGATGTGATCAACAACTCCGACGTGATCATCCTGGGCAACCGCGACGAGAAGTTCCGCGCCCTGGCGCACGAAGCACCGCACGGCAAGCAAGTGATCGACCTGGTGGGCTTCATGGCCAAGGCGACCAGCGCCGGCGGCCGCACCGAAGGCATTTGCTGGTAACGGCAACGGTAAGTTCCGGCTGCAAGGGTACTTCCCCAGCGCTTGCAGCCGGAGCCTTCTCCACCCTCGGATGACGCTCATGTCCAAGTTAAGACACATTTTGCTCCAATCGGCCGGCTGGTTGTTCTTCCTCAGCCTGCTGATGGGTCTCGCCCTGCTGTTGCCGGCGAGCACGTTCGACTCGCAGTCGAAGAATTTTATTTTCCTGATTGGTGCCGTCGGTATCTGGCGCTACTCGATGGGGGCGACGCATTTCTTTCGCGGCATGCTGTTCCTGTACGTGGTCTACCCGCACCTGCGCCGCAAAGTGCGCAAGCTGGGCAAGGCCGCCGACCCGTCCCATGTGTTCCTGATGGTCACCAGCTTCCGTATCGACGCGTTGACCACCGCCCAGGTGTACAGCTCGGTGATCCGTGAAGCCATTGAATGCGGCTTCCCCACTACGGTGGTCTGCTCGCTGGTGGAAATGTCCGATGAGCTGTTGGTGAAAAGCCTGTGGGAACGCATGAACCCTCCGGACCACGTCAAGCTCGACTTCGTGCGCATCGCCGGCACCGGCAAGCGCGACGGCCTGGCCTTCGGCTTCCGCGCCATCTCCCGGCATATGCCGGATGACCGCGCCGTGGTGGCCGTGATCGACGGCGACACCGTGCTCGCAGAAGGCGTGGTACGCAAGACCGTGCCGTGGTTCCAGCTGTTCGACAATGTCGGCGGCCTGACTACCAACGAGTTCTGCGAAGTACGCGGCGGCTACATCATGAGCGAATGGCACAAGCTGCGGTTCGCCCAGCGGCACATCAACATGTGCTCCATGGCCCTGTCCAAGCGCGTACTGACCATGACCGGGCGCATGTCGGTGTTCCGTGCCACGGTGGTCACCGACCCGGACTTCATCGCCGATGTGGAAAGCGACTCGCTGCAACACTGGCGCCTGGGCCGTTTCAAGTTTTTGACCGGTGATGACAAGTCCAGCTGGTTCAGCCTGATGCGCCTGGGCTACGACACCTTCTACGTGCCGGATGCCGCGATCAACACGGTCGAGCACCCACCGGAAAAAAGCTTCATCAAGGCCAGCCGCAAACTGATGTTCCGCTGGTACGGCAACAACCTGCGCCAGAACTCCCGCGCCCTGGGCCTGGGTGTGCGCCGCCTGGGCGTGTTTACCAGCATCGTGTTGTTCGACCAGCGCGTGTCGATGTGGACGTCCCTGCTCGGCCTGACCGTAGCGTTCATTGCCACCTTCAAATACGGCGGCGCGTTCATCCTCGCGTACCTGCTGTGGATCGGCATCACTCGCCTGATTCTCACGCTGTTGCTGTCGTGCTCCGGCCACAAGATCGGCCCGGCCTACCCGGTGATTCTCTATTACAACCAGATCATGGGGGCGCTGGTGAAGATCTACGTGTTCTTCCGCCTTGATCAACAGTCCTGGACCCGCCAGGACACCAAACTGACCCGCGATTTGGCCAGCTTTCAACGTTGGTTCAACACCTGGTCGTCTCGGACCATGACCTTCTCTGCCGGCAGCATCTTTGTCGCCGTGCTTTTGATGATGGTCTGACCCTGCCAAGCCTGAATTAACTAGGAAATCGAACAGTATGAACAGCCCAGTCAATGCCAATGTTGTCCACGAATCCGAAGCCCAGCGCCAACATGCCCGAGTCAAGATTCCGGCCAAGTTGCGCTTCTTCAACACTGACCGCACACCGACTGAAGCACGGGTGATCGACCTGTCCGCTGGTGGCCTGGCGTTCACCTCCACCCAGCCGCTGACCGTCGGCGCCGTACACAAAGGCCGCCTGCAATTTGTCATCGACAACCTCGGCCTGGCGATGGATGTGGAGCTGCAGATCCGCTCCTACGACCGCCAGAGCGGCCGCGCCGGTTGCCAGTTCCAGAACCTGGAGCCGCAAGACATTTCCACCCTGCGCCACCTGATCACCTCGCACTTGTCCGGTGACATCGTGACCATGGGCGACGTGCTCGCCACCCTGCAACGCGACAACTTCACCAAGGCACGCAAGGTCAAGGACAGCGGCAGCGGCATGACCGCGTTCGGGCGTCTGCGTGCAGTGACGTTCAGCGCGGGGATCTTCCTGGTCGGCCTTGCGGCGTTCGGGTTTATCTTCAAATCGGTGTACGGCATGTACTTCGTCAGCCACGCCCAGGCCGGCCTGGTCAGCGTGCCCGGCATGAACGTGACCATGCCCCGCGACGGCACCGTGCAGAGCTTGCTCAAAGGTGACGCGGTCGCCGCCAAAGGCGCGCCACTGGCGACGTTCAGCACCAGCATGCTCGACGTCCTCAAAGGCCACCTGGACGAAGACCAACTGCAGCCGGCCAAGGTTGAAGAACTGTTCGGCAAGCAAATGACCGGCACCCTCACTTCGCCCTGCGATTGTGTGGTCGCCCAGCAACTGGTTGCCGACGGCCAGTACGCGAGCAAAGGTGACGTGATCTTCCATCTGGTGCCACGCGGCAGCCAGGCCAACGTGGAGGCACGCTTCACCTATCGCCAGTTCGCCGACGTTCGCCCAGGCACTGCGGTGAGCTTCCAGGTGGCCGACGAAGAACAGGTGCGTACCGGCACCATCGTCAGCAGCACCAGCCTGAACAGCGCCGACCTGTCTTCCGACATCCGCGTACAGATCAAGCCAGACGCCCCGCTGGACAGCACCTACGCCGGTCGCCCGGTGGAAGTGACCAGCGACCGCGGCCCCTCCTTGAACTGGCTGATCGATAAAGCCATGGCTCACGGTCTGTAAGCGAGGACATGCCTGTGAACCCAATATCAAAAACAACACGATCCCTGTGGGACCGGGCTTGCCGTGGCGAGGGCGCTTGCTCCCGCTCGACTGCGCAGCAGTCGTCGACTTTTTGGGGGCGCTTCGCCCCTCAGCGCAAGCAAGCTTGCTCGCCACAGCAAGCCCCCTCCCACCTGGGTTCGCTGGCCTTGCTGGCTGTTGCGGTGAGCCTGGCCGGTTGCGCCGGCCTGCCCGACCAGCGTTTGGCCAACGAAGCTTTGAAGCGTGGCGACACCGTCACCGCCCAGCAGAATTACCAGCAACTGGCAGACCTGGGCTACAGCGAGGCCCAGGTAGGCTTGGCCGATATCCAGGTCGGCACACGCGATCCGGCGCAAATCAAACAGGCCGAAGCCACCTACCGTGCGGCGGCGGACACCTCGCCCCGCGCCCAGGCCCGTCTCGGTCGCCTGCTGGTGGCCAAGCCCGGCAGCACCGAAGCCGAACAGCATGAAGCCGAAGGGCTGCTGAAAAAAGCCTTTGCCCATGGCGAAGGCAACACCCTGATCCCGCTGGCGATGCTGTACCTGCAGTACCCGCACAGTTTCCCGAACGTGAATGCCCAGCAGCAGATCAGCCAATGGCAGGCTGCCGGTTACCCCGAAGCCGGTCTGGCCCAAGTGCTGCTGTATCGCACCCAGGACACCTACGACCAGCACCTGGATGATGTGGAACGCATCTGCAAGGCCGCACTGAACACCACCGATATCTGCTACGTCGAGCTGGCCACGGTCTATCAGAAAAAGGCCGAGCCGGAGAAACAAGCCGAGCTGCTCAAACAGATGGAAGCCGGCTACAGCCGTGGCACCGTCACCGCACAACGCGTCGACAGCGTCGCCCGTGTGCTCGGCGACGCCAGCCTCGGCCAGCCGGACGAAAAAACCGCCCAGGCGCTGCTGGAGAAGATCGCCCCCGGCTACCCTGCGTCCTGGGTCAGCCTGGCGCAGTTGCTCTACGACTTCCCTGAACTGGGTGACGTCGACCAGATGATGAAGTACCTGGACAACGGCCGCGCTGCCGACCAGCCGCGTGCCGAATTGTTGCTGGGCAAGCTCTACTACGAAGGCAAGTGGGTACCGGCCGACGCCAAGGCCGCCGAAGCCCACTTCGAAAAAGCCGTGGGCAAGGAAGTCGCCGCCGATTACTACCTCGGCCAGATCTACCGTCGTGGCTACCTGGGCAAGGTCTACTCGCAAAAAGCCCTGGACCACTTGTTGACGGCTGCACGCAACGGCCAGAACAGCGCCGACTTCGCCATTGCCCAGTTGTTCTCCCAAGGCAAGGGCACCAAGCCCGACCCATTGAACGCCTATGTCTTCAGCCAATTGGCCAAGGCCCAGGACACGCCGGAGGCCAACGAGTTGGCCACCCAGCTCGAGGCCCCGCTGACGCCTGCGCAACGCGCCGAAGGCCAACGCCTGGTGCAACAAGAGCTGGCCACCCGCGGCACCCTGGCCCAGAGCACGCTGCAACTGCACGCCCTGCAAGAAGAAGACGGCGAGGAATCCCTATGAAGCTCAATCCATTCGTCAAGGCCGGCATTGGCCTGACCTTCGCCCTGCTCTGGTCGTGCCCGACCCTGGCGGCGCTGACCGAAGCCAAGAACTTCGGCCTGGAAGTGAAAATCACCGGCCAGTCCGAAGACGACCGCGACCTGGGCACCAAGCCCGGCGGTGACGTCAACGGCATCGGCCTCGACCTGCGCCCGTGGGTCTATGGTGAAAGCGGCGCGTGGAGCGCCTATGCCATGGGCCAGGCCGTGACGTCGAGCGACATCATCGAGACCGACACCCTGCAACAGTCCTCCGATGACACCACCGAGCAGTCAAGCAATAACGACCGCAAGACCAAGAAAAACTACCTGGCCCTGCGCGAGTTCTGGGTCGGCTACAGCGGCTTCACGCCCTACCCTGGCGAGATGCTCAAGCTGGGTCGCCAACGCCTGCGCAACGACGACGGCCAATGGCGCGATACCAATATCGAGGCGCTGAACTGGACCTTCGACACCACCTTGCTCAAGGCCAATGTCGGCGCCGCCGAACGCTTCAGCGAATACCGCACCGACCTCAAGGAACTGTCGCCCAAAGACAAGGACCGCCAGCACTTCTACGCCGATGCGTCCTACCAGTGGACACCGGGCCAGTGGATCGGCGTACGCGGTCACCATACCCATGACGATGGCAAGCTCGACTACGCCGAACCCGGCGTGGCTACCGACCCACTGGACAAGCGCGAAAACGGCGACCTGACCTGGCTCGGCCTCGAAGCCAACAGCGACGCCTATAACTGGCGTAACACCAACACCGTCAACTACTGGGCCAGCATCACCGGCATGCAAGGCAACCGCGACACGGTCAACGCGTTGAATGCCGACGGCACACGCCCGGGCAACGCCAAGCGCAGTGATGACGTGAACGGCTGGGCCACCGATATCGGTGTGCGCCTGCGCCTCGACCCGCAGTGGCAAGTCGGTGCAGCTTATTCGCGCGCCAGCGCCGAATACGAGCAGAACGGCCTGCAGAGCAACCGTTCGAACTGGACCGGCACTCAGTCCCGCGTGCACCGCTTCGGCGAGGCGTTCCGGGGTGAGATGAACAACATGCAGTCCATGAGCCTGTTCGGTTCCTGGCAATTGCGCGAGGACTATAACGCCAGCCTGGTCTACCACAAGTTCTGGCGTGTCGACGGCAACAAGCCGGTGGGCAGCAACGGTATCGACGCCGTGCAGAACAACACCGATGACGTGACCGGCGCAATCTTGTCCAGCACTTCCCTGCCCCTTGAAGACGGCAAGAAAGACCTGGGCCAGGAGATGGACCTGGTGGTCACCAAGTACTTCAAGCAGGGCCTGCTGCCGGCCGCGTTGAGCCAGTCGATCGATGAACCATCGGCCCTGGTGCGCTTTCGTGCAGGCGTGTTCAAACCGGGCGACGCTTATGGCAGCCAAGTCGACTCGTACATGCACCGCGCCTTTGTCGACGTGATCTGGCGATTCTGATGGGAGCCTGCGCAATGAATGCTCAAAGCCTACTCGTCGCCGCAATGCTGCTGGCCAGCGCCCCGGCGTTTGCCGATTCGGCGGCCAAGGCGCCGACCATCGCCAAAGGGCTGCAACAGGCCAAGACCTACACCATTTCCAGCCCGCCGACCGCACCGCTGGAAATGGCCAAGCCCGCCTTGCCGGACCTGAGCGGCTACACTGCTGCGGCGCTGGAAAAGAAAGTCGTACGCAGCACGCCCGGCAAGATCAGCATCCGTCGCATGATGCAGGAAGACGCGCTCAAGGATTTCATCGGCGGTGACAACAAGATGGCCGAATGGGTGGTGCGTCAGCACGGCATTCCCCAGGCGATCTTCGTCGATGACGGCTACATGAACCTCAAGGACTTGCTCGGCAAAGTACCCAAGCAGTACTTCAGCGAGACCTCGCCGGGTGTGTTCCTGGCCAAGCTGCCGATCGTGGTCGGGCGTAAAGGCATCCTCGAAATCGACCGCAAAACCCAGGAGCTGCGCCTGTCCCAACAAGCCGGTGCGTTCCTGATCAACGACGGGCAGCTGTTCGTGCGTGATACCAAAATTACCGGTTGGAATGAAAAGACCAACGGCCCGGCACTGTTCCAGTCACCCAAGGAGTTCCGTCCGTTCCTGCTGGCCTGGGGCGGTACCGAGACCTACGTGGCCAACAGCAAGATGGCCAGTTTCGGCTACGCCAACAGCAAGTCGTACGGGGTGAGTATTTCCCAGTACACCCCGAACATGGCCAAGGTACTCAAGCGCCCGGAACCGACCGGCTGGATCATCGATTCCGAGTTCTCGGACATGTGGTACGGCTTCTACTGCTATGAAACCACGGGTTTTGTCATCAAGGGCAATACCTACAAGGACAACATCGTCTACGGCATCGACCCCCACGACCGCTCCCATGGCCTGATCATCGCCGACAACACCGTGCACGGCACGAAGAAGAAGCACGGCATCATCATTTCCCGTGAGGTCAATGACAGCTTCATCTTCAACAACCGCAGCTACGACAACAAGCTCTCGGGCCTGGTGATCGACCGTAACAGCGTGAACAACCTGATCGTCGACAACGAGATCTACCGCAACCACACCGACGGCATCACCCTCTATGAGAGCGGCGACAACCTGTTGTGGGGCAACAAGGTGATCAGCAACCGTCGTCACGGCATTCGCGTGCGCAACAGCGTGAACATCAAGCTCTACGAGAACACGGCCATGGCCAACGGCCTGACCGGCGTGTACGGCCACATCAAGGATCTGACCGACACCGACCGTGACATCGCCCTCGACCCGTTCGACGCCAAGGTCTCGCTGATCGTGGTCGGCGGTGAACTGGCAGGCAACGCCAGCGGGCCGCTGTCCATCGACTCGCCGCTGAGCGTCGAGCTGTATCGCGTGTCGATGCTGGCACCGACCAAGTCCAGCGGCATCAGCTTCAACGGCGTGCTGGGCGATCGCCAGGAAGAAATTCTCGACCTGCTGGTACGCCAGCAGAAAGCCGTGCTGATCGACCCTGTCGAACGCCAGACCGAAATGCAGGATTGAGGATGACCCTTATGCACCCACACATGATCAAACTGCTGAGCCTTTCGGGTCTGACCCTCGGCCTGCTCGCGGCCAGCCAGGGCGTACGCGCCGACGAATTGAAGGCCCCGACCTTCACCGCCGAACCCTGCTGCAGCCTGTGCCCGGCCGCGCATGACGCGAAGAACTACACCACGCGCTACCAGCAGAACTTCACCACCCTGGTGCAAGCCCAGGGCGATTGGCTGTTCCGTACCCAGGAAGATTTGCGCACCGAATTCGACACCACCCCGGCCGGTTACAAGCGCATGCAACAGCTGCACGATGCGTTCAAGGCCAAGGGCGTGGAGCTGGTATTGGTCTACCAGCCGACCCGTGGCCTGGTAAACCGCAACAAGCTCAACCCCGAAGAAAAAGCCAAGTTCGATTTCGACAAGGCGTTGGGCAACTACAAGAGCATGCTCGGCCGTTTCGCCAAGATGGGCTTTGTAGTGCCGGACCTGTCGCCGTTGACCAATGAGCAACTGCCCGATGAATTGCCGGCCCACGACTTCTACTTCCGCGGCGACCAGCACTGGACCCCGTACGGCGCCCAGCGCACCGCGAAAATAGTCGCCGCCAAAGTGCGTGCGATGCCTGAGTTCGCGGATATTCCCAAGCGTGAATTCGAAACCAAACGCTCCGGACGCATGGGCAAGACCGGCACCCTGCACAACATGGCCGGGCAACTGTGCGGCACCAGCTATGCAATCCAGTACATGGACCAGTTCACCACCGAGCCCAAGGGCGAAGCGGGCGACGGCGATTTGTTCGGTGACTCGGGCAACCCGCAGATCACCCTGGTGGGCACCAGCCACAGTGGCAAGAACTACAACTTCGCCGGCTTCCTGGAACAGGAAATCGGTGCCGACATCCTCAACGTCGCCTTCCCCGGCGGCGGCCTGGAAGGCTCGATGATCCAGTACCTGGGCAGCGATGAATTCCAGAAGAGCCCACCGAAGATCCTGATCTGGGAATTCTCGCCGCTGTATCGCCTGGACCAGGAAACCATCTACCGCCAGATGATGGCGCTGCTCGACAACGGCTGTGAAGGCAAGACCGCGCAGATGAGCACCAGCACCACGCTCAAACCCGGCAAGAACGAACTGCTGGTCAACAGCGCGAACAAGGACCTGCGTAACAGCAGCCATCAGGTGGATATCCGCTTCGCCGATCCGTCGGTGAAAACCTTGCACGCCACCCTCTGGTACATGAACGGGCGCCACGAGGACATCAAGATCGAGAAACCCGAAACATCCGATACAGACGGGCGTTTCGCCTTTGAACTGCGCACCGATGAAGACTGGGCCTCGCAGAACTTGCTGGCCGTGGAAGTGCAGGGGCCGGAAGCGGGAGCTGCCGCGCAAAAGGTCGAAGCGAAAATTTGCACACGCAACGTATTCCCAAGCGGTGGTCAGCAGACCGCCCAACTCGGGAAGTGAGGTGACTTATGCAAAAACTTTGGATTCCCTCGTTGCTCGGCCTGGCGATCTTCGCCGGTTCCGTCAACGCCGCCGCCCCGCTACGTCCGCCCCAGGGCTATTTCGCACCGATTGAAGCGTTCAAGACCGGCGACTTCAAGGAAAACTGCGACACCATGCCGACGCCCTACACCGGGCCGCTGCAATTTCGCAGCAAGTACGAAGGCTCGGACAAGGCTCGCGCCACGCTGAACCTGAAGTCCGAACAGGCCTTTCGCGACAGCACCGCCGATATCACCAAGTTGGAAAAAGACACCAGCAAGCGCGTGATGCAGTTCATGCGTGACGGCCGCCCGGAACAGCTCGAGTGCACGTTGAACTGGCTGGTGTCGTGGGCCAAGGCCGATGCGTTGATGTCCAAGGACTTCAACCACACCGGCAAATCCATGCGCAAATGGGCATTGGGCAGCATGGCCTCGGCCTATGTGCGCCTGAAGTTCTCCGACTCTCACCCGCTGGCCAACCATCAGCAGGAATCGCAACTGATCGAAGCGTGGTTCAACAAGCTGGCCGATCAAGTCGTCAGCGACTGGGACAACCTGCCGCTGGAAAAAACCAACAACCACTCCTACTGGGCCGCCTGGTCGGTGATGGCCACGTCCATCGCCACCAACCGCCGCGACCTGTTTGATTGGGCGGTGAAGGAATACAAGGTCGGCGTGAACCAGGTCGACGACCAGGGCTTTTTGCCCAACGAATTGAAGCGTCAGCAGCGGGCCCTGTCGTACCACAACTACGCCCTGCCGCCGCTGTCGATGATCGCCAGTTTTGCCTTGGTCAATGGCGTGGACTTGCGCCAGGAAAACAACAGCGCGCTCAAGCGCCTGGGCGACAAAGTACTGGCCGGCGTGAAAGACCCGCAGATCTTCGAACAGAAGAACGGCAAAGAGCAGGACATGAAGGACTTGAAGCAGGACATGAAATTCGCCTGGCTCGAACCCTTCTGCACCCTCTACACCTGCGCCCCGGATGTACTCGAGCGCAAGCACGGGATGCAGCCCTTCAAGACTTTCCGCCTGGGCGGCGACCTGACCAAGGTCTACGACCCGACGCATGAAAAAGGCAACAAAGGCAGTTAGCGGCTGATCGTTCCCACGCTCCGCGTGGGAACGCAGCCAGGGACGCTCCGCGTCCCAAAAGCGGACGCAGAGCGTCCAGTGAGGCGTTCCCACGCAGAGCGTGGGGACGATCACACCGCCCTCCCCGTCTTTTCGTGGGGGGTTTGGGGGGGCTCTGGCCCTTGACTGTTGGTTAAACATGGAGAGATCGGGATGGTTTTCTCGTCCAATGTGTTCCTGTTTCTGTTCTTGCCGATCTTTCTCGGCTTGTACTACTTGAGCGGGCAACGCTATCGCAACCTGCTGCTGCTGATTGCCAGCTACGTGTTCTACGCCTGGTGGCGAGTGGACTTCCTGGCGCTGTTCGCCGCCGTCACCCTGTGGAACTACTGGATCGGCCTCAAGGTCGGCGCCGCCGGTGTACGCACCCGGCCGGCACAGCGTTGGCTGCTGCTCGGCGTGGCCGTCGACCTGTGCATCCTCGGCTACTTCAAGTACGCCAACTTCGGCGTCGACAGCATCAATGTGATGATGAAGTCGATGGGCCTGGAGCCGTTCATCCTCACTCACGTGCTGTTGCCGATCGGTATCTCGTTCTACATCTTCGAGTCCATCAGCTACATCATCGACGTGTACCGCGGCGACACCCCAGCCACGCGTAACCTCATCGACTTTGCCGCGTTCGTGGCGATCTTCCCGCACCTGATCGCCGGCCCGGTCCTGCGTTTTCGCGACCTGGCCGACCAGTTCAACAACCGCACCCACACCCTCGATAAATTCTCCGAGGGCTGCACCCGGTTCATGCAGGGTTTTATCAAGAAGGTGTTCATTGCCGACACCTTGGCGGTGGTGGCCGATCATTGCTTCGCCCTGCAAACCCCCACCACCGGCGACGCCTGGCTCGGCGCGCTGGCCTACACCGCGCAGCTGTACTTCGACTTTTCCGGCTACAGCGACATGGCTATCGGCCTGGGCTTGATGATGGGTTTTCGCTTCATGGAAAACTTCAAGCAGCCGTACATCAGCCAATCGATCACCGAGTTCTGGCGACGTTGGCACATCAGCCTGTCCACCTGGTTGCGCGATTACCTGTACATCACCCTGGGCGGTAACCGCAAAGGCACACTGACCACCTACCGCAACCTGTTCCTGACCATGCTGCTCGGCGGCCTGTGGCACGGTGCGAACATCACCTACATCGTGTGGGGCGCATGGCACGGCATGTGGCTGGCGATTGAAAAAGCCATCGGCCTCAACACCGCACCCCGCAGTTTCAACGTCATCCGTTGGGCCTTCACCTTCCTCCTGGTGGTGATGGGCTGGGTGATCTTCCGCGCTGAAAACCTGCACGTCGCCGGGCGTATGTACGGCGCGATGTTCAGCTTCAACGAGTGGTCGCTGTCGGAACTTAACCGCGCCAGCCTCACCGGCCTGCAAGTGGCAACCCTGGTGGTGGCGTACGCCACGCTGGCGTTCTTCGGCCTGCGCGACTTCTACGCCAACCGCCCCGCCGAGAAAACCCGCCCGGCCGACCCGAGCCTGATCAAGGCGGTGCCGGGCGACAACCCAGGCAGCATCCACCAGCCCGGCTTCACCGTCGGCCGGGATGCCGCGGTGCAACCGGCCTACTGGACGGCTGACTGGCCACGCTACGCCATGCGCGCGGTGGTGCTGCTGCTGTTCGTGGCGTCGATTCTCAAACTGTCGGCGCAGAGTTTCTCGCCGTTCCTTTACTTCCAATTCTGAGGGAGCCGACCATGACCCGCTCATTGCGCATCCTCTACATCAGCCTGTTCCTGGCGTTGCTGCTGGCCCTTGGCGCCTGGTCGCTGCGCAGTTTCTTCGGTTTCAGCACCAACGCCGACGCGACCGTACTCAACGGTCGCTGGACCAAGGCCGTCGAGACCCACTACGACGACGAATTCCCGATCAAGCGCCTGGGCACCAACCTCTGGGCCGCGCTGGACTACAAGCTGTTCAACGAAGGTCGCAAGGGCGTAGTGCTCGGTCGCGATCACTGGTTGTACAGCGACGAGGAGTTCAACCCCAGCGCCAACGAAGACCAGAACCTGCAAGACAATTACGCACTGGTCGAAGGCGTGCGCCAGAAGCTCAAGGCCCAGGGCATTCAACTGGTGATGGCGATCGTGCCGGCCAAGGTGCGCCTGTACCCGGAACACCTGGGTGAGGTGAAACCTGCGAGCATCCACGCCAATCTGTACCAGGACTTCCACGCCCACGTGGCCGCCGACAAGATCATCGCCCCCGACCTGCTGGGCCCGCTGCAACAGGCCAAGCTCGGCGGCAAGCAAGTGTTCCTGCGTACCGACACCCACTGGACACCGGACGGCGCCGAAGTCGCGGCCAAACAGCTGGCCAAGGTGATTGCCGACAAGACCCCGCTCAGCGGCGAACCCCAGCGCTTCGTCACCGAAGCCGAAAAGACCGAGCCGCATAAAGGCGACCTGCGTCTGTTCCTGCCGCTGGACCCGTTGTTCGAAAACCTGATGCCGCCCAAAGAGCCGCTGCAAAAACGCGTCACTCATCTGGCTGAAAACAAAGGTGACGATGCGTTATTCAGCGACAGCGAAACCCCAGTGGCCCTGGTCGGCACCAGCTACAGCGCCAACCCCAACTGGAACTTCGTCGGCGCGCTCAAGCAAGCCTTGCACAGCGACGTGATCAGCTACGCCGAAGACGGCCACGGCCCGATCCTGCCGATGCTCAGCTACCTGAAAAGCGACGACTTCAAGAACAGTCCGCCGCAAGTGCTGATCTGGGAGTTCCCCGAACGATATCTGCCCGTCAACAACGAAATCGGCGATGCCGACCCGCAGTGGGTTGCGCAGCTTAAACAAGCCGGTTCGCGCCAACAAAACATGGCACTCAACACCGTTAAAACCCAGAAATCCGAGATGCCCGACCGGGCGCAAAACTGAAAGAGAGGTAACTCACATGACTTTCACTACTACTCCTCGTCGTCTCGCCAAGACCCTGGCCCTGGCTGCCGGTATGAGCATCGTCTCGATGTCCGCCTTTGCCGGTGGAGACGCGGCGCTTTACGGCCCGACCGCGCCAAAAGGCTCGAGCTTCGTACGTATCTACAACGCGTCCAACCAAGAGGTCAGCGCCACCGTCGGCGCGACCAACCTGAGCGATGTCGCACCACTTTCCAGCAGCGACTTCAGCTTCATGCCCGGCGGTGACTACAGCGCCAAGGTCGGCAGCCAGACCGTGCCGGTCAAACTCGCCCCGGACCACTACTACACCTTGGTCAACAGCAGTAGCGGCCAGCCGCAATTGATCGAAGAACCACCGTTCAAGAACAAGCAGAAATCCCTGGTACGCGTGCAGAACCTCAGCGACAAGGCCCTGACCCTGAAAACCGCCGACGGCAAGACCGACGTGGTCCAGTCGGTGGCCGCCAAAGGCCGTGGCGAGCGTGAGATCAACCCGGTGAAAGTCAGCCTGGCGTTGTATGACGGAGACAAGAAAGTCGGCGATGTGAAGCCGGTTGCGTTGGAACGTGGTGAAGCGGCGGTGCTGTATGTCACCGGCTCGGGTTCGAGCCTGTCGCCAGTCTGGGTCAAGCGCCCGGTGTCGACCCGCTGATTAGCTTTTCAATTTGACGATTCCCTGTGGGAGCAAGCCCCCTCCCACAGGCTCTGCCCCATATCGATTCAAGGAGAAACACCCATGATCCCAGTAATTCTCTCCGGTGGTAGCGGCTCACGTCTTTGGCCGCTTTCGCGTAAACAGTTCCCCAAGCAATTCCTGGCCCTGACCGGCGAACACACGCTGTTCCAGCAAACCCTGGAGCGCCTGGTGTTCGAAGGCATGGACACCCCCATCGTGGTCTGCAACAAAGAGCACCGCTTCATCGTCAATGAGCAACTCAACGCCCGCAACCTGGAAAGCCAGCGCATCCTGATGGAGCCGTTCGGGCGCAATACCGCACCGGCCGTGGCCTTGACTGCGATGATGCTGGTCAATGAAGGCCGCGACGAACTGATGCTGGTGCTGCCGGCCGACCACGTCATCGATGACCAGAAAGCCCTGCAACGCGCCCTGGCCCTGGCGACCGTGGCCGCCGAACGGGGCGAGATGGTGCTGTTCGGTGTACCGGCGACCCGCCCGGAAACCGGCTACGGCTATATCAAGTCCACCAACGACTCGCTGCTGCCTGAGGGCGTGAGCCGCGTGCAACAGTTCGTGGAAAAACCCGATGAAAAACGTGCCGTAGAGTTCGTCAAAAGCGGCGGTTACTTCTGGAACAGCGGCATGTTCCTGTTCCGCGCCAGCCGTTTCCTCGAAGAGCTGAAAAAGCACGACCCGGACATCTACGACACCTGCGTGCTGACCCTCGAGCGCAGTGAGCAGGATGCCGACACCGTGACGTTCGACGAAGCCACCTTCGCCTGCTGCCCGGACAATTCCATCGACTACGCCGTGATGGAAAAAACCCAACGCGCCTGCGTCGTGCCGCTGAGCGCCGGCTGGAGCGACGTGGGTTGCTGGGCCTCGCTGTGGGCGGTCAACGATAAAGACGCCAACGGTAACGTGAGCAAAGGCGACGTGGTGATCCAGGACAGCCGCAACTGCATGGTGCATGGCAACGGCAAACTGGTGTCGGTGATCGGCCTCGATAACATTGTGGTGGTGGAAACCAAGGACGCGATGATGATTGCCCACAAGGACAAGGTCCAGGGCGTCAAGCAGATGGTCAACACCCTCAATGAGCAAGGCCGCAGCGAAACCCAGAACCACTGCGAAGTCTATCGTCCGTGGGGCTCCTACGACTCGGTGGACATGGGCGGACGCTTCCAGGTCAAGCACATCTCGGTGAAGCCGGGCGCCTGCCTGTCGCTGCAAATGCACCACCACCGCGCCGAGCACTGGATCGTGGTCAGCGGCACCGCTGAAGTCACCTGTGACGAGAACGTGTTCCTGCTTTGCGAGAACCAGTCCACCTACATCCCAATTGCCTCGGTGCACCGCCTGCGCAACCCGGGCAAGATCCCGCTGGAAATCATCGAAGTGCAGTCGGGCAGCTACCTGGGCGAGGACGATATCGAGCGGTTCGAAGATATCTACGGACGCTCGACGCCGGTTGAACGAGGTGTTTCGGTGAAAACTATCGCGCAGTAAAACAGTCGTACAAGAAGCCCTCGCCCAGCCGACTGCGTCCCCTATCCGCAGCCGGTTGGGCGGGGGCTTTTTCTTTGGGGCCTTCAGTGCCCCCATCGGGAGCAAGCTGAACTGGCCTAATGATTTTGGACACTTCAATCGGGCGCTATGATAGCGCCCAAATCTGAGGTGTTTGGATATGCGTAAATCTTATTCGAGTGAGTTCAAGCTCAAGGCTGCCAGCATGGTGCTGGATGAAGGTCAGCCGGTTACCGAAGTCTGTGCCAGCCTGGATATCGGCCCCACAGCCCTGCGCCGTTGGGTTGATCAAGTGCAAAAAGAGCGCTTGGGCTCGACTCCGGTGGGGGCCAAGGCGATTACCGCTGATCAACGAGAAATCCAGAGGCTCAAAGCTCTGCTCAGAGAGAAAGACCTGGATATCGAAATCCTAAAAAAGGCCAGTGCTCTCCTGCTTTTGGACGCCAAAGATCATTCACGCTGATCGATGAGCTGGACGAGCAGTACGGCGTTAAAAAGTGTTGCCGGGTGTTTGGGGTCAACCGCAGTAGCTTTTACGCCTGGCGCCAGCGCCAAGGCAGAGCAAATCCTGAACGGGACAAGCTCAAAGCCGCGCTGGTCAGGCACCACAAGGCGTCCAGAGAGTCGGCCGGCGCACGTACTTTGTCCAAGGAGCTACAAGCCAAAGGGCATCGTATCGGGCGTTATATGGCTCGCAGTTTGATGCGCGAAGCTGGCATCGCTAGTCGTCAGCGCCGGCGCCATAAGTACAAATCGCCGGGTGTGGAGGCCTTGGTGGCGCCGCACGTGCTCAAGCGAAAATTTGATGTGACGGCGGTTAATCAAGTGTGGTGTGGCGACGTGACATACATCAAGGTCGGCAAGCGATGGATGTACTTCGCCGCCGTTCTGGATCTGTACGCTCGCAGGATCGTAGGCTGGTCGTTCTCGATGATTTCTGATGCCAACCTGACCTGCGAAGCGCTACGCATGGCGGTTGAGCTGCGCGGCCATCCCCAGGATGTGTTGTTTCATTCTGATCAAGGTTGCCAGTACACCAGCCATAAATTCCGAAACGCGCTTGTGAAACATGGGTTTAGGCAAAGTATGAGCCGTAAAGGCGAGTGCTGGGACAATGCCCCGATGGAGCGTTTCTTTGGTAGTTTGAAGTCCGAGTGGGTGCCTGAA
>NZ_PYWX01000040.1 GCF_003031675.1 Pseudomonas palleroniana
TTGCGCGTGATTCGAACCTCGTACTAACCGACGGGACGCGGAGCGTCCCAGGCGGCATTCCCACGCAGAGCGTGGGAACGATCATGCGTAACCGCGTAAGGCGCCTGTCGGCCAAGATCGTCCCCACGCTCCGCGTGGGAACGCATCCCGTGACGCTCTGCGTCACCACTGCGCGTGATTCAACCTCGTACTAACCGACGGGACGCGGAGCGTCCCAGGCGGCATTCCCACGCAGAGCGTGGGAACGAGCTGTTACCTCAGGCCTTACGTTTTACAAACAGATCCACCATCAAGAACAGCGCCCCGGCGGTAATCGCAATATCTGCGATATTGAACACCCCGGTATGCGTCGGCCCCACGTTCAACACCAGGTAGTCAACGACATGACCGTCGCGAAAGACACGGTCGATCAAGTTGGCGATACCACCGAGGGCAATGGCATAAAGCGGCAAGACTTTACGCAGGGGTTGGCTCCAGTTGGACAGCGACCACCCCATCGCCCAGGCCACCACGACGGCAACCCCCACGATAAAAACCAGTTGTTTGACCTGAGGGGGGAGGGCCGCGCCCAGGCTCAGGAATGCGCCGGGATTCAGGCTCAGCTCCAACGCAAGGTTGAACGGGGTGGAGCCGATTTTGAAACTGTTGGCTTGTAGTGAAACCAAAGCCAACAGTTTCACCAACTGGTCCACGGCAATAAAGGTGATGCCGGCGAGGAGGGCGAAGGTGCGGCCTCGCAGTAGGGACGATGTGCTCAAGCGGTAACTTCCTGTTCCGGGTCTGTCGGGAGGGCGCCCGAAGATAGCTCAGGCGCCTGGTGCCGTCTACGCTCACGCCGCTAGGTGAGTGAGATCGTCCCCACGCTCTGCGTGGGAACGCATCCCGTGACGCTCTGCGTCACCATTGCGCGTGATTCGAACCTCGTACTAACCGACGGGACGCGGAGCGTCCCAGGCGGCATTCCCACGCAGAGCGTGGGAACGATCATGGTAGGTGTTTTGAGTTGTTGAGCTCGTTCCCACGCTCTGCGTGGGAATGCATCCCGTGACGCTCTGCGTCACCATTGCGCGTGATTTAAACCTCGTACTAACCGATGGGACGCGGAGCGTCCCAGGCGGCATTCCCACGCAGAGCGTGGGAACGATCGTGCGTGACTGCGTAAAGCGCCTGTCGGCCAAGATCGTCCCCACGCTCCGCGTGGGAACGCATCCCGTGACGCTCCGCGTCACCACTGCGCGTGATTCGAACCTCGCACTAACTGATGGGACGCGGAGCGTCCCAGGCGGCATTCCCACGCAGAGCGTGGGAACGATCATCTCAGCGTGATGGGGGCTCCACCCAAAAAAATGCGCCCCTGAGGGCGCATTTTTTGTTCAGTCAGCAATCGCTATCAAGCAATCGCATCCCACGCACGATCACCGTGCTCATCCTTGATTCGGGTCGGCAACCCCATCACGTCCAGCGCCTTCAAGAACGGCTCAGCCGGCAGTTCCTCGACGTTGACCATGTGCTTCACATCCCACTCGCCACGGGCAACCAGCAGCGCGGCGGCTACCGGTGGCACGCCTGCGGTGTAGGAGATGCCCTGGCTGTCCGTCTCGGCAAAGGCTTCTTCATGGCACGCCACGTTGTAGATGAACATCTCGTGGGGCTGGCCATCCTTGGTGCCTTTGACCAGGTCACCGATGCAGGTCTTGCCGGTGTAGCCCGGAGCGAGCGACGACGGGTCGGGCAGCACGGCCTTGACCACTTTCAATGGCACCACTTCCACGCCTTCGGCGGTGGTGACCGGCTTTTCCGAAAGCAGGCCGAGGTTTTTCAGTACGGTGAACACGTTGATGTAGTGCTCGCCGAAGCTCATCCAGAAACGCACATTGGGCACGTCGAGGTTTTTCGACAGCGAGTGCACTTCATCGTGGCCGGTCAGGTACAGGTTCTGCGAGCCGACGACGGGCAGGTCGTCAGTGCGCTTGACTTCGAACATGGTGTTGCTGGTCCACTGGCTGTTCTGCCAGCTCCACACCTGTCCGGTGAACTCACGGAAGTTGATTTCCGGATCAAAATTGGTGGCGAAGTATTTGCCATGGGAGCCGGCATTGACGTCGAGAATGTCGATCGAATCAATGCGGTCAAAATGCTGTTGCTGCGCCAGCGCGGCATACGCGTTGACGACACCCGGGTCGAAGCCCACGCCAAGGATGGCCGTGATGTTCTTCTGTTTGCACTCTTCCAGGTGGTTCCATTCGTAGTTGCCGTACCACGGCGGGGTCTCGCAGACCTTGCCCGGCTCTTCGTGGATGGCGGTGTCGAGGTAGGCAACGCCCGTATCGATGCAGGCGCGCAGCACCGACATGTTGAGGAACGCGGAACCTACGTTGATGACGATCTGCGATTGGGTCTCGCGGATCAGGGCCTTGGTCGCTTCCACGTCCAGGGCGTTCAGCGCGAAGGCTTGGATGTCGGCGGGAACCTTGAGGCTACCCTTGGCCTTGACGCTGTCGATGATGGCCTGGCATTTGGAGATGTTGCGCGACGCGATAGCAATACGACCGAGTTCGTCGTTGTGCTGCGCGCACTTGTGGGCCACCACCTTGGCGACACCTCCTGCACCAATGATAAGAACGTTCTTTTTCAATTGCTTTATCTCTCCTTTATCCGCCAGCTTACGAAAGGCTGGACAGGTAGTCGTCGTAACCAAATTCACGAACCACTTCGACGGTACCGTCGAGTTGTTTCACTACGATGGACGGCATTTTCAGGCCGTTGAACCAGTTTTTCTTGACCATGGTGTAGCCTGCGGTGTCGATGAACGACAGCCGATCGCCGATGGCCAGCGGACGATCAAATTGATACTCGCCGAAGATGTCACCGGCCAGGCAGGATTTGCCGCACACCATGTAGGTGTGGTCACCCTCGCTCGGCGCCAGCTTGGCGTTGAGGCGGTAGATCAGCAGGTCCAGCAGGTGGGCTTCGATGGAGCTGTCTACCACGGCGAGGTGCTTGCCGTTGTAGAGGGTGTCGAGCACGGTCACTTCCAGGGAGGCGCTGTTGGTGATCGCCGCTTCGCCGGGTTCCAGGTACACCTGCACGCCGTATTTTTCGGAGAAGGCTTTCAAGCGCGCGCAGAATGCGTCCAGCGCATAGCCTTCACCGGTAAAGTGGATGCCGCCGCCGAGGCTGACCCACTGGACCTTGTGCAGCAGCTCACCGAAGCGTTCTTCGATGGTGCCCAGCATCTTGTCGAACAGGCTGAAGTCGCCGTTCTCGCAGTTGTTGTGGAACATGAAGCCGCTGATCTGCTCGATCACGCCTTCGATCTTCACCGGGTCCCACTCGCCGAGGCGGCTGAACGGACGCGCCGGGTCGGCCAGCAGGTAGTCGGAGCTGCTCACTTGCGGGTTGACGCGCAGGCCGCGGGTCTTGCCTTCGCTGCGCTCGGCAAAACGCTGCAGTTGGCTGATGGAGTTGAAGATGATCTTGTCGCAGTTATCCAGCATCTCTTCGATTTCATCGTCGGCCCAGGCCACGCTGTAGGCGTGCGCCTCGCCTTCGAACTTCTGGCGACCGAGCTTCAACTCATACAGCGACGACGAGGTGGTGCCGTCCATGTATTGCTGCATCAGGTCGAATACCGACCAGGTGGCGAAGCACTTGAGGGCCAGCAACGCCTTGGCGCCGGACTGCTCGCGCACGTAAGCAATCTTCTGCATGTTGACCAGAAGTTTCTGTTTATCGATGAGGTAGTACGGCGTTTTGATCATTTTTGAGAGCCTGCGGCGGTGCCTGCCAAAAAAGGACACGCATTGTGCCCGCACTTGGATCAGATCGAAAGGTTAGCGAGCGGAATTCACCGCGCGTGTTTGCAAGTTACGCAGCTTGTGTGACTTTCTATCGCTATGATGGTCCGCCTGGGCGCGTGGCCCTGGAGTTGTCGACGGGAGGTCATGATGGATGCGTGGACGTTGCACTGGCTGGAGGCGTCTGGCTCCCTGGCAGAGTTTCATCAGGTGTTGGAGGAGGAGTTCGAGCTGGCCTACCGTGCGATTGCCCGCCGTATGCCGCCGCCGCGACTGGATGTGCTGGTCCAGCGATTGCCCGGCGAAACCATCGCTGAACTCGGCCTGGTCGGGCGAGCCTACCGCAGCACGATGTTCTCCATGACCCTGGATCCCGACAATCCGAATTTTGCCGCCAGCCTCAAAGGCGGGGCCGTGCGTCGGCATATCGTTCACGAGGTGCATCATTGCCTGCGCATGGCGGGGCCGGGTTACGGCTGGACGCTGGGTGAAGCACTGGTCAGCGAAGGGCTGGCCGGGCAGTTTGTGCAGCATGTACTGGGTAGCGAGCCGGAGCCTTGGGAGTGCGCGCATGGCCTCGAAGCACTGCAAGCTGCGCCGGTGAGCCTGAGTGAGCTTGAAGCGACTTACTACGATCACAACGCGTGGTTTTTCGGCACGGGAGACAAGCCCAGATGGCTGGGATACGCGTTGGGTCATCAGATGGTCGGGCGATGGTTGGCGACAACGGGAGCGCCTGACGCGGCCGCCTGGGTCGAGGTGCCCGCAAAAGACATTATCGCCATAGCGATTGATGAAGGACTGCTGCACAACGCCTCAACCTGAATACCTGCGTTCGCTGAACAAACCGAAGGGCTCAACCCAAGCTCCCCGCCGTGCTAACGTCTGCTCCTCTGAATCAGCCTGCGCCCACGTCTTTATGAAAATGCCCGACATAGAAGCTATCCAGGCGTTTGTCCTGGTTGCCGAACTCCAGAGCTTTACCCGTGCCGCCGATGTGATTGGCGGCACCCAGGCGGCCATCAGCCTGAAAATCAAGCGCCTGGAAGAAAGCCTCGGCCATAAGTTGCTGGAGCGCACGCCGCGCAAGGTTACGTTGTCTGCCCATGGCCAGATGTTCGTGGCCAATGCCCGGCAATTGCTCGATCACTACCAGAACACATTGAAGTGCTTTGGGCGGCAGAAGCGCACCTTGCGCGTGGGGGTCAGCCATCACATCGTGGGCGCCGACCTCAGTGTCTGGTTGCGCCGCCTGGCCAGCGTCGATCCTGAGGTGGTGGTTGCATTCAGCCTGGGCACCTCGCGTGACATGCTGGTGAACTATGAGCAGGGCAAATTGGATGTGGCAATGATCCTGCGCCATGACAATCGGCGCCAGGACGGAGAAGTGGTGGGGGTCGAGCATTTCGGTTGGATGGCCGCCGAAGGCTTCACGCTGCGCCGGGGTGATGCGTTGCCATTGGCTATCCAGCCCGAGCCCTGCGGGATGCGCAGTATGGCCCTGAGCGCGCTGCAACTGTGCAACCGCGCCTGGGAGGAGGCATTCGTCGGCAGCGGAATTCTTGCTATCGGTGCTGCGGTGGTCGCTGGAATCGGGGTAGGGGTGATGGTGGAGCGCATGGCGCCGAAGGGATGCGTGGATGCGCAGCAGCGCTTTGATCTGCCACCGCTGCCCGCACGTGAGGTGGTGCTGTATACCGCACAGCGCGATGCTCAGGCGCAGGCGCTGATCCAGGCGTTGAGTGCCGACATTCCGGCTTAAAGCCACAGGCGCCCGAGCGAGGCGATCAGCCAGGTAAGGCTGCCGATGCCAAGCAGGGTGGCAGCGAGTGCGGCGAAGTGGGCCAGTAGCATGCTCATCGGTGACATCACGTATTTCCTTACGGGGGAGGAAGTACGAGTATGAAAATCGCCGAGTAGCTGAAACAGCCGCGTCGCGCTATTTCAATGATAAGTAAAACGATGGGTTGCAGGGCGCGCTGCACCCCCATCGCCATAAAAGCTTCATCTTCCTGGCACCGTCCTGCCACATTGCGCCGCTACTGTCCTCGCCAATGAGATCGATCTCAAGCGAGCGACAATGACTGACTTGAAAGACGTAGCAAGGCTGGCTGGCGTATCACGCGCCACCGCCGCGCGCACTTTTGCTTCCCCCGACCAGGTGCGACCGGCCACCCGTGAACAGGTGTTCGCCGCGGCCCGTGAGCTGGGGTTCCGTCCCAATCTGCTGGGCCGCCAACTGCGCCTGCAAACCACCCGGTTGATCGGCGTGGTGGTGCCCAACTTGCTCAACCCGGTGTTCGCCGAACAGTTCCAGGCCATGGAGCGTGCGGCACGGCTACGCGGTTACAGCCTGCTGTTGGCGACCACCGACTACAGCAGCGAGCGCGAAAGCAGTGTGGTGGAAGAGCTGTTGCGCCAACGGGTCGACGGCTTGGTGCTGACCGTCACCGATGCCGAAAGCAATGCGGTGCTCAGTAGCCTGAATACCGAGAAAACCCCGTTTGTGCTGGCGTATCACCAACCGGGCAATCCCGATTACAGCGCTGTGTCGGTGGACAACCGCGCGGGCATGGCGCTGGCCACCCGCTATTTGCTTGAGGCGGGCCACCGACGCATCAGCATGGTCGCCGGTCCCGCGTTGCAGTCTGACCGTGCTCGCTTGCGTTACGCCGGTTATTGCGACGCGATGCAGGAATACGGCCTGCGCATCCGTCCGGTCATCGAAATGCCCGCCCACACCCAGGCCGAATACGCGGTCATCGCGCCGTTTCTGCAAGGCGCGCAGGCGCCCAGCGCACTGGTGTGTTCCAACGACTTCCTGGCCATCAGCCTGATCGCCGAGCTGCGCCGCAACGCCTGGAACGTGCCCGAACAGTTGTCGGTGATGGGCTTTGACGGGATTGCCCTCGGCACCCAGATGCACCCCACCCTGTGCAGCGTGGTGCAGCCCATCGCGCTGCTCGCCAGCACCGTGATTGACCAATTGTTGGCGCAGATCGCAGGTCTTGCCCCGACGTCCCATTGCCTGCCTTGCCATATCCGGCCGGGCGAAAGTACTCAACCCCATCAGGAGACTCCTAATGCGCACACTGCGTAAAACCCTGGCCGCCGTGCTGCTGTTCGGCACCGCCAGCCTGGCCCAGGCCGCCGAGACCGCGATTTGCTACAACTGCCCGCCGGACTGGGCCGATTGGGGCACGCAGCTGCAGGCCATCGCCGACAGCACGGGGGTGCACGTGCCGCTGGACAACAAGAATTCCGGGCAGTCGCTGGCGCAACTGGTGGCTGAAAAAGCCGCACCGGTAGCGGACGTCGTCTACTACGGCGTGACGTTCGGCCTGCAGGCGCAAAAAGCTGCAGTGGTCGACGCCTACAAACCCAAGGCCTGGGAACAAATCCCAGCAGGCATGAAGGACCCGGCCGGTCACTGGTTCGCGATCCACTCCGGCACCTTGGGCATCATGGTCAACGTTGATGCACTCGGTGGCCTGCCGGTCCCGCAAAGCTGGGCCGACCTGCTCAAGCCGCAATACAAAGGCATGGTCGGTTACCTTGACCCGTCCAGCGCTTTCGTCGGCTACGTGTCGGCGGTCGCGATCAACCGCGCCATGGGCGGCGACCTGGACAACTTCGCCCCTGCGATCGACTACTTCCAGAAACTGGCGAAAAACGCCCCCATCGTGCCCAAGCAAACTGCGTATGCACGGGTGTTGTCCGGCGAGTTGCCGATCCTGGTGGACTACGACTTCAACGCCTACCGCGCGCGTTACAAGGACAAGGCCAATGTCGCCTTCGTGATCCCCCAGGAAGGCAGCATCAGCGTGCCGTATGTCATGAGCCTGGTCGCCAACGCGCCGCACCGTGCCAATGCCGAGAAGGTCCTCGATTTCGTGCTGTCGGACCAAGGCCAGGCACTCTGGGCCAAGGCTTACCTGCGCCCGGTACGGGCGATGAAAATGCCCGCCGATGTTGCCGCGCAGTTCCTGCCCGACAGCGACTACGCCCGCGCCGGGGTGGTGGACTACGCAAAAATGGCCGCCGTGCAGGAAGCTTTCGCCGCCCGTTATTTGAACGAGGTCAAGTAAGTGGCAGCAAAACGCATGACCTGGCCGCTCGCGCCGGCCCTCGCGCTACTGCTCGCGTTCTGGCTATTACCGCTGGCGCATCTGATGCTGCTCGGCGCCGAGAGCCGTGACGGCCAGGGCAGTGGTTACTGGCAGGTGCTCAGCAGCGCGCAGTATCTGGGCAGCCTCGGGCAAACCCTGGTCCTGGCCGTAGTGGTGACAGCGGTCGCGCTGGTGATCGGCGGCATCAGCGGCGTATTCCTCGCTCGCCAGCAATTCTTCGGGCGTTCGGCGCTGGTCGCATTGCTCACCTTTCCGTTGGCATTTCCCGGCGTGGTCGTGGGGTTCCTGGTGATCCTGTTGGCCGGGCGTCAAGGACTGTTCGCCGCACTGAGCCTGCAACTGGCCGGTGAGCGTTGGATCTTTGCCTACTCGCTGGCGGGGCTGTTCGTGGGTTACCTGTACTTCTCGATCCCACGGGTGATCCTCACGGTGATGGCGGCGTGCGAGAGCCTCGACCGCAGCCTGGAAGAAGCGGCCCACTCGCTGGGCGCCGGGCACTGGCGCGTGGTGTGCGATGTGATCGTGCCGGGCCTGGTGCCCGCGTTGGCGTCCTGCGGGGCGATCTGTTTTGCCACGTCCATGGGGGCCTTCGGTACGGCCTTTACCTTGGGCACACGACTGAATGTCACCCCGGTGGCGATCTACAACGTATTCACCAACTACGCCAACTTTGCCGTCGCCGCTGCGCTGTCGGTGGTGCTCGGCGCGGTGACCTGGGCGGTGTTGTTGCTCACGCGACGCCTGGTGAAGAACTCGGGGACTGTGCTGTGAAGCGTTCATCGCTGTTTGTCATTCAATTGCTGTTCACCCTGCTGGTATGCGCCTTCATGTTGGTGCCGGTGCTGATGTCGTTGCTGGCCGGGCTGACGCGCAACTTCTTCGTGGGCTTGTCCAGCGGTTTGACCTTCGATTGGCTGCTTCAGGTGTGGCAGGCCTATTCGCCCACGGTGTGGTTGTCGCTGCAACTGGCCCTGGCCTGCGCGGTCGTTGTCTGCGTGATTGGCGTACCTGCGGCCTATGCCCTGGTGCGCATGAACAACCGCTTCAGCCGCGCCTTCGAAGAATTGATGGTGCTGCCGGTGGCGATGCCGGGGTTGGCCAGTGCGTTGGCGTTGCTGTTGACCTACGGCCAGTTCGGCAGCTTTCGCAGCAGCTCGTTGTTCATCCTGGTCGGCCACGTGCTGTTCACCTTGCCGTTCCTGGTCCGCCCGGTGATGGCGGTGATGCAGCGCCAGCAACTGCCGGTACTGGAGGAGGCCGCGGCAAGCCTTGGCGCGGGGCCGCTCAAGCGTTTCTTCAGCGTGGTGGTGCCCAATTGCCGGGCAGGGATCCTCGCGGGTGTGCTGATGGTGGTCACCCTGTCCCTGGGTGAGTTCAACCTGACCTGGATGCTCCACACACCGATGACCAAGACCTTGCCCGTTGGCCTGGCCGACAGCTACGCCTCGGCGCGTCTGGAAATAGCCAGTGCCTACACCCTTATCTTTTTGCTGATGATCGTGCCGCTGTTGATTGCGTTGCAGGCCATCAGTGCTCGTTTGTCCCGTGGAGAGCGTCGATGACCGCTATCACCCTTGATCTGAAAGGCTGTCGCAAGGCGTTCGCCGACGGCACCGTGGCCGTGCATGACTTGAACCTGACCGTCGAGGGCGGTGAAACCCTGGCGATTCTCGGGCCTTCCGGATGCGGCAAAACCACCACGCTGCGCCTGATCGCGGGGCTTGAGCGTCCGGATGTGGGCCAGGTGTTTTTCGGCGATCAGGATGTCACCCGCCTGCCCATCGAGCGTCGCGACGTGGGCATGGTGTTCCAGAACTATGCGCTGTTTCCCAACCTGGATGTGGCCGGGAACATTGTCTATGGCCTGAAGATTCGCGGCCTGTCGGCGCCCGAGCGCAATAAGCGCTGTGAAGAGTTGCTGGAACTGGTGGGCTTGCAGCACCACGGCAAACGCAGCATCCACGAACTCTCCGGCGGCCAGCGTCAGCGGGTGGCACTGGCCCGTGCCTTGGCGCCACGCCCGAAGGTGTTGCTGCTGGATGAGCCGTTGGCAGCCCTCGACGCGCAACTGCGTGAACGCCTGCGCAGTGAGCTGAATGAACTGCTGTGTGGCCTCGGTATCACCAGCGTGTTTGTCACCCACGACCAGGGCGAAGCCATGGCTCTGGGCGATCGCATCCTGGTGATGGAACACGGCCGTGTCGCCCAGCTGGCCAGCCCCCGCGACATCTACCAGAAGCCGGCCAACGCCTTCGTCGCCGGTTTTGTCGGCAACCTCAATGCCTTCTCGGTGCTCGGGCAAACGCCGCACGGCCTGAAAGTGTGTGGCGGTGAACTGCCGTGGCAGGCGCCCGACCAGCCCGGCACGGTGTATTGCCGCCCCGAACACCTGCGGGTGATGGAAGGCGAAGGGCACTTGTACGGCCACGTGGTGGCGCAGTTTTTCCAGGGCGCGCAAAGCCGCCTGATCGTCGAAGTGGGCGGCCCGCAACCGCTGCTGGTCGACAGCCAGGATAACCAGTTGCATGCCGTTGGCGCGCCGATTGCCCTGGCGATCGCGCCGCACATGTTGTTCACCCTGAATGCTTGAGAATTTATGTTGAATCGTCCGTTTCTAGTCGCGCAGATCAGTGACCTGCACCTCAAAGCCGGCCAGCGCCTCACCTATGGCGTAGTCGATACCCTGGGCGCGCTGCGCCGTGCCGTCGACCATTTGAACGCCAGCCACCCACGGCCCGACATCGTGGTGGTCAGCGGCGACCTGGTGGACTTTGGTCGCGCCGATGAATACGCCGTGCTGCGCCCCGAACTCGCACGCCTGCTCATGCCGTGCTACCTGGTGCCCGGCAATCATGACAACCGCGGGGCGCTGTTGGATGCATTCCCCGAGCATGCCTACCTGCCGGTGTCGGCGGATGGCCCATTGGATTGGGTGGTGGATGAGTATCCGCTGCGTTTGATCGGGCTTGACTCCACGATTCCCGGCGGCCATGGCGGCCAGTTGCTGGACAGCCAGTTGCAATGGCTCGACGAGCAATTGTCGTTACGCCCGCACGCGCCGACTTTGCTGATCCTGCACCACCCGCCGTTTATCAGCGGCATCGGCCATATGGACCGTGAGCCCTTCATCAATGCCGCTGCCCTGGAACAACTCGTCTCGCGCCATCCGCAAGTCGAGCGCCTGTTGTGCGGGCATTTGCACCGTCCCATGCAACGGCGTTTCGGTGGCAGCCTCAGTTGTGTATGCCCCGGCACGTCCCATCAGATCGTGCTGGATTTGCAAGACGCCGCGCCCGCGCATTTCAACCTCGAGCCGGCGGGTTATCTGTTGCATCGCTGGGATGCGCAACACGGCTTGATCAGCCACAACGGCGTGTTCGGGGAATACCCGGGACCGTATCCGTTTTATGACGCCCATGGATTGATTGACTGAGGTCTTACGGAGGTTCACTCGCTCAACTAAGTCTCTGACCGTTCGTTAGCGCACCGGCCCATTCAAGTGCGGTCGCGTGCAACCTGCTGCTTATTTTTTGCGCCCGGAACCTGGATTCCGCGCCGGAGTTCGTCCTGATGAAAGCTACTTTGAATGTATTAAGCGTATTGACCGGCGGCCTCGGCCTGGCCCTGAGCCCCTTGGCCTCGGCTGATTTCCTGGGGGACAGCAAAGCCAACCTGGGCCTGCGCAACTTCTACTTCAACAACGACAACCGTGACGGCGCCGCCGCACCGTCGAAGACCGAAGAGTGGGGCCAGGCGTTTATCCTCAACTATCAATCGGGCTTTACCGACGGCACCGTCGGCTTTGGCCTGGATGCGGTCGGCATGCTCGGTGTGACCCTCGACAGTGGCGCCGGGCGCCACGTCGGCAGTTCGATGATCCCCAGCGATGACGGCAAGGCCACCGACAACTGGGCCCGTGGCGGTGCGACGGCCAAGGCGCGTTTTGCCAAGACCGAAGCGCGTTACGGCTACCTGCGCCCAAACCTGCCGATTCTGGTCAGTAACGATGGTCGCCTGTTGCCGCAGTCCTTCGAGGGCGGGCAAATCACCAGCAAGGACATCGACAACCTGACCCTCATCGGCGGCCAACTGCAACACACCACCGGCCGTGGCTCCAGCGACAGCAGCGGCCTGGCGGCGGCAGGCGGTACCCGGGAAAGCAATAAATTCAACTACGCCGGTGCCGACTACCAAGTGAACAAGGACCTGATGGTCCAGTATTACTACGCCAACCTCGAAGACTATTACCAACAGCACTTCGCCGGCTTGATTCATGTGTTGCCGCTGGGTGACTACGGCTCGCTGAAGACGGATCTGCGCTACTTCAAGACCACGTCCGACGGCAAGAACAGCAGCGCCGCCGGCCGTGCCGAGGGCTACAAGTTCGGCGGCTATACCAAAAACGGCAGCGGTGAAATCGACAACAACACCTGGAGTGCGGCGTTCATCTATTCTCTGGGCCCACACGCGATTACTGCCGGTTACCAGCAGGTGTCAGACGACAGCAACTTCGCCCAACTCAACCAGGGTGGCCTGGTGAACAAAGGCGAGGGCGGTTCCAGTCTGTACCTCTACACCGACCGCACTGTGCAGACGTTCATCCAGGCGGGCGAGCGCACCGCGTTTGCGCAATACGCCTATGACTTTGCCGCCTTGGGTGTACCGGGCTTGAAGGCTTCGGTGATGTACTTGAAGGGTGACCATATCCAGACCGCCAGCGGCCAGGATGCCAGCGAATGGGAACGTGATATTTCCCTGGATTATGTGGTGCAGAGCGGCACCTTCAAGAACGTCGGGTTCGGCTGGCGTAACGGTATGTCACGCAGTGAAGTGGCCAGGGACCAGGATCAGAATCGCTTGTTCGTGAGCTATTCGATTCCCCTGATGTAAACCCTTGTAGTGAGCGGGCTTGCCCCGCGCTGGGTGGCGTAGCCGCCCTAAACCCTATCGCCGCGGTGTTTCAGGAAGACCGAGGTGCCTGGATTTGGAACTGCTTCATCACGCGATAGCACCTGCCCCTGAAACAGGACTGTAGTGAGCGGGCTTGCCCCGCGCTGGGCGGCGTAGCCGCCCTAAACCCTATCGCTGCGGTGTTTCAGGAAGACCGAGGTGCCTGGGGTTAGGGCGGCTGCGCCGCCCAGCGCGGCAAGCCCGCTCACTACAACGACCACAAACGTACAAGAGTGTTGCCAATCGCCCTCAGTAGACTCAAGGCATTCTTTTTACTGCAGGTTCCCCATGGATATCTTCCTCTACGCCTTCAGCGTCATGTACAGCCCTGGCCCGGTGAATTTCATGGGCCTCAACGCCGGGCTCACCGGTCAGTTTCGTCGCTCTACCGGGTTCTTCGCCGGCGTGGGGTGCGCGATGTTGGTGTTGTTCGTGCTGTTTGGCTACACCGGCGAAGCGATTATTTCCCACGCGGCATTGCCGTACATTTGCCTGGTGGGCGGGGTGTACACCTTGTACCTCGCCTATCAGTGTGGCCCTGGCGGTCTGTGCCTATTTCATGTTTTTCGCGTTTTACAGGCATCTGAGTGCAACGTGAGGAGAACTTGTGTTTGTCTCAAATAGTATGAGTTTGTCTCACTATCGCGCCGCTCCTTTGCTGGTAGGGTCAAGCGATGAAATCCGTGCTTTGACCCAGGGGGAGAGTGATGAGCATGCCTGCACAACCGGCCGAGGCGGTCGTTGAATTTTGGAAACGGGCCGGACCCAAGCGTTGGTTCGCCAAGGACGCTGCGTTTGACGCGGCCTTTCGCGACACCTTCTACGAAACCCATATGCAGGCTGCCCGTCGCGAACTGGAAGACTGGCTGGCGTCGGCAGAGGGCACGTTGGCCTTGCTGATTCTGCTGGATCAATACCCACGCAATGCCTTTCGCGGCACCGCGCATATGTTCGCCACCGACCCCCTGGCGCGGCTGTATGCCCGGCGCATGGTGGACGCGGGGTTGGATAAGCTGATCGAACCTGAGCTACGTGCGTTCTGTTATTTGCCGTTCGAGCATTCCGAAGACCCGGCGGATCAGCAGCGCTCGCTGGCGCTGAATCAGCAACTGGATGCCCGTACCTTTCATTGGGCCAAGGAGCACGCGAACATCATCGAACGGTTCGGGCGTTTTCCCCATCGCAACGCGGTGCTGGCCAGGGCTACCACCGAACCGGAGCAGGCGTTCCTCAAGGCGGGTGGTTTTGCGGGTTAAGCCTCGGTAGGTGTCGCTGTGTTCTTGGGCTCGGTCGAGCGAAATCGCCGCAGACCCTTGAGGTCGATCGCCCAGCGCAGGGCCTCGGTGGCCGAAGGACGGGGGCCTTGGCTGATCGCGTGTTCATCCTGGGTCAATGCGCCGAGGTAGCCCTGAGCGCCGCTGCGCTCGCTCCAATAGTGGGTGTGGCTGAGCCAGGAGCGTGCGAGCCAGCCTTTGCAGCGACCCACAGTGACCGGCAAATCCAGCACGCCATTGCCCATCACCGGCTTGACCGGGCCGCCGACGATGTCGCCAAACAGGCCGTAAGGTGCGGGGAAGTAGAGGTTGGTCCAGCGCGTCACCGCAAACGCGGCGGCATGGTGCAGGTAGAGCGGGGTGAAAGCCTGCCCATCGAGCATGACCGGTTGGCGGGCGCTGTAGCCGTAGCCTTGGTCATCCTTGGTGGGCGGGCAGGCCGGGGCTTCACGACGCTCCATGCGTTGCTGGAAGTCGCTGACGCTGCGGCCCAGCAGCAGGCTGGCATGCGCCATCGGGCTGCCCACGGTGACCAGGTCGGTGATACGCCAGGGGTTGCCCAGGTTGCGTTGTTCGATAAAGGCCGCGGCCTGTTGTTCGCGAAATCTCAGGGTGCTGCCCAGGCCGCCATCAAGGGCCGCGCCGGCGTCGGGCAGCGCTTGCTTGATCACCGGTTGCAGCGGTTCGTGGTTGGCGTAGCGTCTGGCCAATTCGTGATTGCTGGGGATGACCTTGTTCAGTTGATCGTGATGCTCGTGCCACAGGTAACCGACGATGTCGTAGGCAATCACGCTGCCCAGGCTGTGGCCGACCACGATGATCCGGTCGTAGTCACCCTGGTTATGCAGGGCGCGCAACAGCGCTACGCCATCGGCGCGGATCTGTTCGCGCACCACGACATTCTGCGGGTTGGGGCTCAGGTATCGCGCCGCATCACCCAGGTAGGACAGGGCGGAATAGCGTAATCCGAGGCCGATGGCGCCCAGTAGCAGCGGCACCAGCGCGAAGGGGTTGTCGGTGTGATCGACGCGGCCCCAGGTCGTGGCCAGGGTGCCGCTGGCGATCAGCAGCAAAAGTGCCAGCACGGTCCAACGCGTGGTGCGCCAGATCGGCACGATCGCGTCGGGAATATCCCGGCGCGGGCGCTTGAAGAGGTCCCACAACCAGCTCAGCAGGTGGCCAAGCTTGGTGCCCTGCATCTTGTGGGCCCAATAATATTCGTAGAAGTCGGTGGACGTGCGGCCTGGCGACTTCAATACGCGCAGGTCGAAATTGCGTGACAACCGATCCGGCTTGCTCCAGTAGAAGGGTTTTGCGTCGGGCGTGTTCGCCGGGATCATGGCGTCCACAAAGCCATGCAGGGTGTCCATCGGGCGCTGTTCGCCGATGCCGTGGATGACCACAACCGCTTGTTTCATGTGCTATTCATTCCTTGAAGGCCACGAAGGGGGAGCAATGTCGAGAAATCGCGAATAGCCATAATATTGCCACTACCCGTGCTATTCCTGCCAGGAATGCCCCCATAAAAAACCTGCATTTTCTTTACCAACGCATATCTCGTAGCGTGGCATTTCACCCAAGGAGACTCGCCATGCAGCCGTTACGCCTCTACGTTGACGCTCAATTCACCAGCCCCTATGCGATGTCGGTATTCGTCAGCCTGCACGAGAAGGGGTTGGCGTTCGACACCCGTACCCTGGACCTGGACGCCGCACAACAGCAGGCGAAGGACTACACCGAGCTGTCGGTGACGCAGCGCGTGCCGACGTTGCTGGACGGTGACTTTGCCCTGTCGGAGTCCTCGGCGATCACTGAATACCTCGAACAGGTCTACCCCGGGACGCCGGTGTACCCGGCTGACCCCCGGCAGCGGGCGAGGGCGCGGCAAGTCCAGGCGTGGTTGCGCAGCGACTTGCTGCCGATTCGTCAGGAACGCTCGACGCTGGTGGTGTTTTACGGCGCGAAAATGCCGCCCCTGTCGCCCGTGGCGCAAGCCGCTGCGCACAAGTTGCTCAGTGCGGCGCAGGCGTTGTTGGCGGGCAACCCGGCGTACTTGTTCGGCGAGTGGTCGATTGCCGATGTGGACCTGGCGGTGATGCTCAACCGGCTGATCCTCAACGGTGACGAGGTGCCGGCCGAGCTGGTGGCGTATGCCGAGCGTCAGTGGCAGCGCCCGTCGGTGCAGGCCTGGGTCAACCTGCAACGCCCGGCGCTGTAAGCGGCGACAGCCATTCGTGGGCGACACGCCGGTCGAGGTCTTCCCAATCAGCCATGCCCAGCACGCGGGTGGTGTTCAAGCCACGCAGGTAACCGCGCAGTTGCTGGGCGCTGGCGTAGCGCTCGTCGGCGTCGGCCGTTTCGTCCTGCAGCACGGCTTCATAATCGACCAGGTAATCGGCGACCCGCTCGCGAAACTCCGGCAATACGGCTTCGCGAATGCGGTCGAAGGTTTTCTGGTGCGGCTTCATGGCGTGGTCCTTATAAGTTTTATTGAAAGCGGGCGGTGTAACACTATCGGTTCAAATGATAGTCACCATCAAGGATCGCAAGTTCTGTTTTTGCTGGAAAAGGGGAGAATTGCACCATCGAGACGCTGCTCAAGGAAATGCGCGATGAGGACGATAATCCAACTGGGTTTGATGATGTTGATGCTGGGTTCGGTGGTCATGACCACCCCGGTTAGTGCCGATGAACTGCGTACGGGCCATTTGCTGCCACTCGTGGGTAGCGTAGACTCCCTGGCGCACGCGCAGTCGGTGGGGGTGTTGTACAGCGAAAACACCCGCGACAACCTCCGCTACCTTGAGCGCTACCACGCCATGGCCATGAACGGCGCCAAGGATGCCCTTGACGGACGTATCCGCGAGGCATTCGTCAACAGCTCCGATCCGGAGTTGGCCATCGATTGGCTATTGGGTTCGCTGCAGGGCACTTTTTTGTCCGTCACGGTCTATAGCAGCCTGGATGAGCTGGTGCAGGCGCACCCGGACGTAGTGGTGATGCTCGATACCCATAACCAACTGCTGACCCCGCGCAATGACTGGGTGGAAGCAAGCTTTACCGCACGGTTCTATGACGCGGACTTGCAATACATCGCCAAGGCCGAAGGTTCGGTGCACAAGCAGGTGTCATCGGTGTGGGTGCATGACAAGGCGGCGCCCGAGATCGCCGCGCAGATCGAGCAGCAGCGCGATGTGCAGCAAGATGCCTTGAGGCAGTTTGATGTGTCGCTCAAGGCGTTGGTCCGAGCGGGTTGATGTGAACTTTTTTCAGTTATTTTCAGGAATTTCTATGCGCTCTTTTTTCGCCCCGGCCCTGGCCTTTGCTTCTTTGGGACTGACCGGTTGTGTTTCCGCCCCCAATGCTCCGACCTTGACCCTGCAAACCAGCAAGACACCTGAAGGCTACGTGCAGTGCGTATTGCCCACGCTTGAAAAGCACGGCATCACCTCCACCGTGACGCAGAACTCGCGCCACGCCAAGGTGCTGCTGACCAGCAAGTTCGCTGCTGATGATGTGCTGGAAGCCTACAAGTCCCAGGACGGCACCAAAGTGTTCCTGTATGAGCGCAAGCCACTGGCATCGGCGATCACGCCCTCCCGGCTGGAACAGGCAGCCAAAGACTGCCAGTAACCTGTAGTGAGCGGGCTTGCCCCGGTACAAACCGGGGACATCGTTTACATTTCTAACCGGGGACATGGTTTACAGGCTAATACGCATGATCAGGAGGTAACTGATCATGCCCTGGAACCAAGAGTCCCCTATGAACCAACGAATCAAGCTGGTCGTCGACTGGCT
>NZ_PYWX01000041.1 GCF_003031675.1 Pseudomonas palleroniana
AGGCACCTCGGTCCTCCTGAAATACCGCGGCGTCTTTGTTGGGGCGGCTTTGCCACCCAGCGCGGGGCAAGCCCGCTCACTACAGATGATGTGTTCTACCCACCATTTAACTGACTGGCATCAGGCCCCTCCCACATTTTTTGTCGCAGTTCTTTTTCAGGTAAATGTTGCAAAGATCTACAACCCCGCCGCTTTTACCGCTAGTCTGCGGACATCTGCAATGCCGACAACAGCCTTCTACAAGAGCCCGGCGATGACTGATCTGTCCCGAATCCAAGGGCCTGCGAGCGCAGCGATTCCGACGCTGGAAGCGCGCTTCTACAGGCCGCCGCTGCCTGACGGCTACGTGCTGCGACCGCGCTTGTGCGAGCGTTTGAGCGCCGGGTTGGAGGGGCGATTGCTGCTGGTCAGCGCGCCGGCCGGGTTCGGCAAAAGCTCATTGGCGGTCGAGTTCTGCCAGGCCCTGCCCACGCACTGGCAGAGCCTGTGGTTGGGTTTGAGCCCACGGGACAGCGACCCTGGTCGATTTCTTGAGCGCCTGCTCGACGGTTTGCAGCAATACTTCCCGCAGCTCGGCGCCCAGTCCCTCGGCCTGCTGAAAATGCGCCAACGCCATCAGCCCTTTGCTTTCGAGGAGTGGCTGGACGGTTTGCTGGATGAGCTGACGGGCTACCTGTCCACGCAGACGCCTTTATTGCTGGTACTGGATGACTACCATTTGGCCCAGGGGCCGGTGCTGGATCGTTGCCTGCAATTTTTCCTCAATCATTTGCCTGACGGCCTGGTGGTGTTGGTCACCAGTCGCCAGCGTCCGGATTGGCACCTGGCGCGATTGCGCTTGTCACGGCACCTGCTGGAATTGCATGAACAGGACTTGCGCCTGACTCATGACGAGTCCCTGGCAGTGCTGGACCGCCATAGCAGCTCATTGCGCGGTGAGGCCCTGGATAACCTGATTCGCCGCAGCGAAGGTTGGGTCGCCGGCCTGCGTTTCTGGCTGCTGGCGGCGTCCGAAGCCGGCAACGAAGGTGCGCTGCCGCAAAGCCTGCACGGCGGGGAAGGGCTGATCCGGGATTACCTGCTGGAGGAGGTCATCGACTGCCTGCCGGTGGAGGTGCAAGCATTTTTGTATGACACGGCGCCTCAGGATCGTTTTTGCAGCGAGCTATGCGATGCCGTACGCGAAGCCCATGACAGTGGTGAAATCCTGCGCTACCTGCTGGCTCATCAAGTCTTCCTGGTGCCTTTGGACGAGCAGGGGCATTGGTATCGCTACCACCATCTGTTTTCCGACCTGCTGCGTACGCGTCGCGCCAAGAGCGCCACATTGCCCTTGGCCAGCCTTCACCTGCGCGCCTGCCGGTGGTTCAACGCCCAGGGCCTGATCGATGAGGCGGTCGAGCAGGCACTGCGGGCCGGCCATCTCGATGTGGCGGCGAACCTGGTGCAAAACCTGTCTGAAGAGCAACTGCTGGCCGAGCAGAACGTGGGCATGCTGCTGCGCTGGAAGATGGACTTGCCCGACAGCCTGTTGATCAGCACGCCACGCTTGATCGTGTTGTATAGCTGGGCCTTGGGCCTGGCCTGCCAACTGGACGCGGCCGAAGAGTTATCCAGCTACCTCAGCCGCTTCCTGCCGGCGCCGTCAGCGACCGCACAGAAATCCATGCTCGCCCAATGGTTGGCGCTGAGCGGCATCATTGCCCGTGGCCGCGGGGATCGCGAATCGACTCAACGTTATTGCAGCGAGGCGTTGGAAAGCCTGCCGCACAAGCGCTACGGCCAGCGCCTGATGTGCCTGTCGACCCTCTCCAACCTGGCCATCGTCGATGCCGACCTATGGCGTGCCCGGGGCTTGAATCGAGAGTCCCTGGAGCTGGCGCAACGCGTCGGCAACCCCCTGTTTGAAGCACTGGCCCATTACGACCGGGCGCGGGTACTGCAGGCGCGTGGCGAGATCCTGCGCTCGCTCGACGAAGTGCGCCAGGGCTTGCAGCGCCTGCATGACCTGGCGCCACAACGGTTGTATGCCGTGCGCGCGCGGCTGTCGTTGTATGAAGGTTACCTGCTGCTGGTGCGTTTCCAGCCCGAAGCCGGCCTCGCGCGGTTGCGTGCCGGGCTGGCGGAAGCCCGTGCCTGTCGGGATATCAGCGTATTGATCGGGCATTGCGTGATCGCCAACTTCGAAGGGCGACGTGGGGATTTCCCCAAGGCGTTTGCCGAGCTGGCCGAGGCCGAGCGCCTGATGCATATCTGGGATGTGCCACCCATCTACTATCTGGCGATGATCACGCTGATCAAATGTGAGCTGTGGCTGATCCAGGGGCGCACTGACCTGGCCGATGCCTGGCTGACTCGCCTGGGGCAGACCTACAACGGCGAGCACGCTGCCGCCGCGCCGGAGTTTCATCCTCACTTGCCGCAACATATCGAGCTGCAGCAGGCCGCGCTGGATGCAACGCGCCATCAATCCGAGGCTTCACTGCGACGGCTTGAAGCGTTGGCGCAGCTAGCTCATAACGATGGGCGCCAGATGATCGCGCTGATGGCACTGACCCAGCAGGCGCACTTGCTACTGGAGTGCGGCCAGGAGGCCAAGGCCCGGTCCATCCTCGTCCAAGCCTTGGAAGCCAGAGCGGGCGGTGCGCTGCAACCGTTCCAGCGCTTGCTGGAAAACTACCCGGACTGGATGCGCGAACAACTTGGCAGGGACTCCCATGGCCTGTTGAACCAGAGTTTGCTGGCGCTGCTTCCCGTGGTGGTGCCGGCCGGAACTTCGCCTGCTCACGAAACCCTGAGCGCCCGAGAACGGGCGGTCCTGCAATTGATCGCGCAGGGGTGTTCGAATCAGGAAATCAGCAATCAGCTGTTTATTTCACTGCACACCGTCAAGACCCACGCCAGCCACATCAACAGCAAACTGGGGGTCGAGCGGCGTACTCAGGCGGTGGCACGGGCGCAGGAGTTGGGGTTGATTGGTTAGCGCTTCGCCCCGTGTATGCAAGGATGCGCCGGTTCAGTTTTTCACCGGCTTGTTGCGCCGGCAGCGCTGCGAGCAGTAAAGCACTTCATTCCAGCAACGGGCCCACTTTTTTCGCCAGGTAAAGGAGAGGCCGCAAGACACGCAGGTTTTCACCGGCAGCTCGCTCTTTTTCAAAATGACTCACCCTCATCCAGCCGGGCCAGCAGACTCTGCCCCCGTTGCCAGAGCGCCTGCTGCTTGGTCTCCGTCAGGCGGTCGAGGTTTTTATACACCATGCCCATGCGGTGATTGCCGCGCAGAAGGTCAGCGTGACGCATGAGAAAGTGCCAATAGAGCGCATTGAAAGGGCAGGCGTCTTCGGTGGTGCTTTCACTGACCTTGTAGGCACAGGTACGACAGTAGTCAGACATGCGTTTGATGTACTGACCGCTCGCACAGTAAGGTTTGGAGCCCAGGTACCCACCGTCGGCGTGCATCACCATGCCCAGGGTGTTTGGCAGCTCGACCCATTCGAATGCATCCATGTAGATCGCCAGGTACCACTCGCATATCTGGGGCGGAGCGATACCGGCCAAGAGGGCAAAATTGCCTGTCACCATCAACCGTTGAATGTGATGAGCGTAGGCGTGCTCCAGGCTTTGGTTGATGGCTTGGCGCATGCAGTTCATCCGGGTAGCGCCTGTCCAGTAGAACTCCGGCAGTGATCTTGTATTGCCGAACGCATTACCGTCGGCGTAGTCAGGCATCCTCAGCCAGTAGACGCCCCTGACATACTCCCGCCACCCGATCAGTTGGCGAATAAAGCCTTCTGCGGCATTCAGCGCGATGTTGCCCGACCAATAGGCGGCCTCGACATCGCTGCACAGTTGGCGAACATCCAGCAGGCCGATATTGAGCGCGGCACTGATACGGGCATGGAACAAAAAGGGCTCATCACTGGCCATTGCGTCCTGATAGTCACCGAAGGCCGCCAGCCCCCAATCGAGGAAGTAATCCCAGAGAGCCTGCGCATCTGCATGAGTGACCGGGTAGTCGAAGTTGGCCAGGGTGCCGTAGTGGCTGGAAAAGTGTTCAGCCACCAGCGCAAGGACTTCCTGGGTGAGGGTGTCTGGCGGGAAGCGGGCCGGCGCAGGCGGTCGTACTCCTTTGGGCAGGGGCTTGCGGTTGTCCGCATCAAAATTCCACGCACCGCCTACCGGGCTGCCGTCACCGTTGAGCAGTATCCTGTTTTTACGGCGCATTTCTCGATAGAAAAACTCCATGCGCAGCTGCTTTTTGTCTGCGGCCCAATCGGCGAATTCGGCACGGCTGCAGAGAAATCGACTATCGCGATGCCACTCAATCGCCAAGCCACACGTACGGATTGACTGTTCCAGGCGCCAATCGCCACATTCGGTGATGTGCAGTTCATCGGGCTGCAACAGTGACTGCCAGCGCCGTAGCTCACTTGGCACCGAGCCAGTGTTCTGTGGGTCATCGAGGGTAACGTAGTGGACCTGCGTTCCAGCTTGCCTCAATGCTTCGGCGAAGTGGCGCATGGCGCTGAAGACCAGGGCGATCTTTTGCGGGTGATGAGGGACGTGGCGGGCCTCTTCCATCACTTCGACGAGCAGTACGCTATCGCGCTCTTTATCCAGGCCCTGCAGCGAGGCCAGGTCGAAAGACAATTGATCGCCCAGAACCAGGCATAGTCGGCGATGTGCAGTCATCGAGCAGTTTCCAGTGATGGAGAAACGTATAGGGCGCAGGCATGCCGGAGCCACGGTGAGAGGGCGCACGGATGACTGACTGCTCACCTATACTTGTACAATAAAAATAATTTGTACAATTTTTTCGACGAGACGTGCAGTGATTTTTCGCAGGGGCAAACGGCTCACTCGTTGAGCGGAAGTTTTACGAGGAAAGTAGTGCCTTGCGTTGCGTCAGAAGTGACGTCGATTGAGCCCTTATGGGCGGTCACGATTTCTGACGCGATAAACAGGCCCAGGCCCAAGCCTTCGGTAGGTCCGTTTTCAGTGGTAGAGCGCTGAGAAAAACGCCCCATGGGGTTGAAGATAAACGGTAGGGCATCCTCAGGTATCGGTTGGCCGCTGTTATGGACGCTGAATACCGCGACGTCCTCCGTGACCGACAACTGCACGGTTATGGGATGCTGGATATTGCCGTGACTCACAGCGTTGCTGATGATGTTTGAAAAGACCTGCTCCAATCGCGGGCCGTCAAACCTGCCGGGAACCGCAGTGCGTGCGACAAACAGCACGTTGGCTTCAGGATGAAATGCCTGGATTTCTTCCACCACTCTGCGGCACAGCGGTAAAAGGTCCAGGTCTGTCTTGGTGACGGGAATACCGGGCCCCATGTGGCAGCGTGTCAGATCCAGCAAATCGCCAACGATACGGCTCGCCCGGGTAACGCTGGTATGTATCTGGGTCGCGACTTTGGCATCCCGCGCCCCGAGACCCTCGGAATGCTTGAGAATGTCGCTGCCCAGTAAAATCGCCCCGAGCGGGGTGCGCAAATCGTGGCCGAGAACGCCCAGGAAAATATTGCGCGACACATCAACGGCTCGGGAGTAACTGGCGATAGACTCCGCGAGAGTCTGGTCAATCGCTTCGTGGAAGCGGGTCATATCATCAATATTCAGTGACGTGCCATTTTTTACCTGGCTCATCCACTGTCTGAGCACGCTCGCCCTGAGGGCGCGATATTCAGAAACCATTTGATCGATGGTGAAGCCCGCCAGTAAGCGAGCCACTGCATGGGTCTCAGCGGCGGTTTCGTGCTCTTCCACCGGCCCCAGGCCATGCGACTTATCAATCTGCTCTTGTGCGGTCTGTGCGGTTCGCAGGTCGGCGACGATCGCCCGCAGCATTTGCTCTGCATGGTCGCGCAATGCACTGCGGTCGAGATCCGCGCCAGGTGTCTCGATCGTTCTCGCGAAATCTTCCCAGGCCTGCAAGATGGGTTCGAGGTTTTCTAGAATGAAATCCGGCAGGCGCATGTCGATGTCCTGATCAGGTCCGTCACAGGCGGACTAAACGAAACTGCGTAGGTCGGGGGCAATGTGGTGAGCCAGTTTAGGAGGTTCTCCAGTGGATTTCAAAGCGCGACCAAGCCGGCTTTACCCGATGTAGGGTCCGATATAGGGAGCGAGCATCACGCATTTTGACGCTTGCCCTGAGCCGTCGTGCTGAGAGGCTGTTCTATAGGCCCGCTGTCAACAATCTCAGCCTTTTCTCGACGGCGCTGTCGAAATGGTTGGACAGCAACTCACAACGCTCCGGCGGGAGGCCGGCACAGCAGGTTATTCCCAGGACGAACCCTTCGGCCTTCGCGCCGGTTTTTACTGCGAAAATCATCGAGCCTGCCCGCTCTATATCGTAAAAAAGCCTATCGGCCTGACGCTTGATGGCATCAGGCAAGTCATCTGTGTATGGGTTCATGACCTACTCCACATGCTTACTTCTGCAATCTGGTCTGACGCATGGGCGCTGTGCCTCATGCAATAAATGACCGTGGGTCGATTGAGATGTTCGTAATTTCTGGCCTTGGCGAGCGCTTGGGATCAAACGGCGTTTGAGCGTGTTGCTATCTGCAATAGACGGCAGGTTCATTCGGGCAAGGTGCATGAGTTCAAATTGCCAATAATTTAAATAACCTATTGAAATATAAGAGGTTTAAATTTTTTTTAAGGTGGCACGGCAAATGCGATAGCACTAGGGAGATAGCCGCCAAAGAACGGCTGAACCCTTCCGTGATAGCCATAGTGAGATAGAAAAATGAATGCCATCGACCTTCTCAAAGCCGACCACGAAAAAGTCAAAGCCATCCTGACCCAACTGAGTGAATCGACTGAGCGTGGGGTAAAGAAACGCACTGAGCTGCTGGATAAATTAGAGATGGAAGTGTCCATCCACACCCAGTTGGAGGAGCAGATTCTCTATCCCGCCTTCAAGGCCGCCGGTGGGAAAGACGAGGCCGAGATGTACTATGAGGCAAAAGAAGAACATCGCACGGTTGACTCTCTGGTGCTTCCCGACCTGAAAGCAACTGATCCTACCTCCCCGGAATTCGCAGGTCGGGTGAAGGTGGTCAAGGAATTGCTCGAACATCACATCGAAGAAGAGGAAACAGAGATGTTTCCCAAGGCCAAGAAGCTTCTGGGCAAAGCCGAGCTTGAAAAGCTGGGTGAACAGATGCTGGCCATGAAGTCATCGTTGAAAAAGAGTTACGTGTCTCAAAAAGTTGCAGCCTGAACCCATAGGCTTTAACTGCGCCTGTAGAAAGATGAGCCCGACGCCACGTCGGGTTCATTTTTTTTGCCCCTCGGAATCGGCCTTTGAACGGTCGAGCTTGGGTTGACTCAGCCTCGCTTTCTAATTGCGGTGTGATTGTTCCTGGATACCCAATGGCTACTTTCCGGCGACATTTGCAGAGAAATCGACAATCGCCGTTCAGCAATCGTCTGCTAGGGTTTGAGTGTGCTCGGCCGTTGTAGAGCACGGCGCCCGCCGGGCATGGAATTTTTACCGTTTGTCGTGTTCCAAGCTCGGCACAGGTCCATTGCCAATGTCCTCTGCATCACAGAATGCAAAAGTAGGAGCTTCCTTCATGTTTACTCCGCGTCGTCTGCTTGTTGTCGCTACCGCCGTAGCCTTGTTGTCCGGCTGCGCTTCACCTAATCCTTATGACGGCAGCAGCCAGGGACAGGCAGGTAATGAGTCCGGCGGTATGAGCAAGACCGCCAAGTACGGTGGCCTGGGTGCCCTGGCCGGCGCATTGGCAGGTGCGGCCATCGACCATAACAACCGTGGCAAGGGCGCACTGATCGGTGCGGCTGTTGCCGGTATTGGTGCTGCGGGTTACGGCTACTACGCCGACCAGCAGGAAAAGAAACTGCGTGAAAGCATGGCCAACACTGGGGTTGAAGTTCAGCGCCAGGGTGATCAGATCAAGCTGATCATGCCGGGTAACATCACTTTCGCCACCAACTCGGATGCCATCGCCAGCAGCTTCTACCAGCCGCTGAACAATCTGGCCAACTCCCTCAAGCAGTTCAACCAGAACACAATCCAGATTGTCGGCTACACCGACAGTACCGGTAGCCGCCAGTTGAACATGGACCTGTCCCAGCGTCGTGCGCAGAGCGTAGCGAACTACCTGACTTCCCAAGGCGTCAGCCCTGCCAACCTGAGCGCCCGCGGGGCCGGCCCGGATAACCCGATTGCCAGCAACGCCGACGTGAATGGCCGCGCCCAGAACCGTCGTGTAGAGGTCAACCTCGGTCCGATTCCTGGCCAGCAATACGGCCAGCCTGGTCAGCAGCAACAGGCACCCCAACAGAACAACCAGTTCCAGGGTAACCCGTACCAGCAGTACCAATAAACACGGGCGACAAGCGACAAAAAAGGGCGCCGTGCAGTCAATGCACGGCGCCCTTTTTCATGGCTGTGGGTTACATCAATCGATGTATTCGAACACCTTCACGATCTTCTGCACACCCGACACGCCTTGCACGAGGTTGGCTGCACGCGCGGCTTCCGCCTGGGTCAGCAGGCCCATCAGGTAGACGATGCCGTTATCGGTGACGACCTTGATGCGCGAGCCGGGAATCGCGCTGTCGGTCAGCATCTGCGTCTTGATCTTGGTGGTCAGCAGGGCATCGTTGCTGATGGCCAGCAGGGTGATCGGGTCCATCACTTGCAGTTCGTTGTTAACCTTCTTGACACGCTGGACACTCGAAGCGGCTTGTTCAGCCAGGGCCTTGAGGTCGGCACGCGGGGTTTGCCCGGCCAGCAATACCACGCCGTTGAAGCTGGTCACGACGATGCGCGAAGCACCGTTGCCCAGGTCCGGTGCGGCCTTGGCAATGTTGACCTCGACCTTGGTTTCGATCAGCGAGTCGTCGATCTTGCTGCCGAAGGTACGAGTGCCCTTATCGTCCTGAATGGGGGTGTCACGTGTTGCGGTGATTGCCGTGCTGCAGCCGCTGATGGCAAGGCACAGCGTAATGCCCAAAAGGCTGAGGCGTTTAACGGTCATTCTTCACTCCCGAACAGTTGGCTGTCGATCAGATCGCACAGGCAGTGGATCGCCAGCAGGTGGACTTCCTGAATGCGTGCAGTGACATTGGCCGGGACGCGGATCTCCACGTCCTCGGGCAGCAACAGCGAGGCCATGCCGCCGCCGTCGCGGCCGGTCAATGCTACGACAATCATTTCGCGATCATGTGCGGCCTGGATCGCTTGAATAATATTCGCCGAGTTGCCGCTGGTGGAAATCGCCAGCAGCACATCGCCCGGTTGGCCCAGGGCGCGGATCTGCTTGGAGAAGATCTCGTTGTAGCTGTAATCGTTGGCAATCGAGGTGATCGTCGACGAGTCGGTGGTCAGGGCGATGGCCGGCAAGCTCGGGCGCTCACGCTCGAAGCGGTTGAGCAGCTCGGAGGAGAAGTGTTGGGCGTCACCGGCCGAACCGCCGTTACCGCACGAAAGCATTTTGCCTTCGTTGAGCAAGGCGTTGACCATGACCTGACTGGCTTGCTCGATGTGCGGTGCAAGTACGTCCATCGCCTGTTGCTTGGTGTCGATGCTGGCCTGGAAAAGCTGGCGAATTCGGGATTGCATGTCCATCTGTGTGACCTTAAGTGGCGCGGCTGATTGGCACGAAAATGTGCAGCCCGCAATGCAAAGAGCAAAAGTGTGTGATGAAGGTGTCCGGTGAATCAGCTGTCGAAGGCATCTTTGAGCCAGTTCAGATCAGCTGGGCCTAACGGTGTGCTTTCTATGGCAACCACATCGAAACGGCAGGGAGAGTCAGCCCAGCGATGCTCTGTTTGCAGGAAAAACTGCGCGGCGAGTATCAGCTTCTGACGCTTGCGCCCGTCGATACTGGCGAGCGCACCACCCCATTGTGCGTGTTTTCTGTAGCGGACTTCGACGAATACTACTGTATCGCCGTCAAGCATGACCAGATCAAGCTCGCCGCGTTTACACAACCAGTTTTGCGCCAGCAGGCGCAAACCTTGTCGTTGCAGATACTGGAGAGCTTGCAGTTCGGCATCCTTGCCGCTTTGTGCGCTGGACCGCTCGGGCATCAGCGCGGGGTGTCCGGCAGGCGCTGGATGTCGCCACCGACAAACTTCGCCCAAGGCATCTGACGGTCGACACGCTGGTTGGCGCTGACGCCCAGGCTGCCCGAAAGCCCGTCAACCCGAGTGTCGGGCAGCGCCTTGAGCTGGCCCAGGCGCGGTGCCAGACGGTAGGCATCGACTCCCATTGCGTACAGGCGACCGAGGCTGCCATTGGCCTGTGGCCATTGTGCGGCGACCTGATTGCGCAGTGGGTCGGTGCTGTTGAGCAACCATGGGGTCTCGCAGAACATCACGTTGGTCATGTCCAGGTACTGGTTCTTGTCGCCGCTGGCACTGAACACGTGGGAGGTTGCGTAAACCGGCACATCACCGGCGTACTGGAAGTTCAGGGTGGGTTTGATCTGCTGGGCCAGCTGCGGAGTAACTGCCAGGAAGATGAACTCGATATCCTGGCGACGCGATGGCTGAGCGGCTACGTCAGTACCGACGGTGCTTTGCAGGCTCTTGGCGCGGCCTTCGCTTTTACGCAGCTGGAACAGGTCGGCGATCTGTTGGGCGAGGGCGACGGGCTGATCGACGTACTCAACACCGACGACGGTGCCGCCATTGGCTTCCCAATCCTGGCGGAAGGCCTTGTAGACGCGCTCGCCCCATTCGCCACGAGGGACCATGGCGGCGGCACGGTGCAGGCCATCGGCACGAGCACGGCGCGACACTTCGCGGGCTTCATCTTCAGCCGCCAGGCCGAACTGGAACAGTTGGGCCGGGTTGTGTTCAGCCTCGCTGTAGTTCAGTGCCAGGGTAGTGATCGGCAATTGCGGACGTGCGCTGAGTTGTTTGACCAGCGGTTTCTCCAGTGGGCCAACCACCAATTGCACGCCGGCGGCCTGGGCCTTGGCGTAGAAGTCGTCAAGCGAGGTCAGGCGCGAGCTGTCATAGAACTCGATCACCGGCGGCTTCTGCCCGGCCTGTTCGGCCTGGTAGTGCGCGGCCATGAAACCTTCACGCAGCGCTTTGCCGACCGAGGCCAGTTGGCCTTCCTGCGGCAACAGCAGGGCGATCTTGTTCAGGGGCTGGCTGGCCAGTTCCTTGAGCTTGGTCAGTGGCAGCGGCAGTTGCACCGCCGCCGGATGCCCCGGGTTCTGCGCACGCCAGGTATCGATAGCGGCTTGCTGCTGCTCCAGGGTGCCGGCGCCCTTGACCGCCTGGGCCAGTGTGATCCAGCCGTCCAATACCGGGTTGCCGCTGGCTTGCAACTGATCGGCTGGCAGCGCGGCAATCAACGTCCAGATCGCTTCGTGGTTGCTCTTGGCGGCGTCGCCGCTGAGCAGCGGGGCCATGGCGACGCGTTCGCGAGCGGCAGCCAGGGTCTGGCCATCGGCTTCATAAGCACGGGCATGTACGGTGCCGGTACGGATCTGCTGGTCTGTCGGCAGATCCTTCAGGCTTTGCAGGCTCGGGTGGTTGAGCGCTGCCAATGCAGCCTTGGGCTGATTGCGGGCCATGGCCAACTCAGCGGCCAGGGTGCTGGCAAATACTTGTGCGGCCGGTTTCAGGACATCCAGCGGCACCTGCGCAAGAATCTGCGACGAGCGGCCAGGGTTGTTCTGGTGGAACGCCAGGTCAGCCGCACTCAGGCGCAGCAGCGCGGCCTTTTCTGGCGTCTTGGCGGTAGTTGCCTGTTCGAGCAGTTGCTCGATACTGGCATCCGGGGTCCGGGGCAGGTCGCCAAGGCTGGAAGAGGGCGAGCTGGCGCAAGCGGCCAGGAGGGCAGCGAGGCAGAGGGCGGAGAGCAGCCGCAGGCAAGCGATCATGTAAGTGTTCCTGATACCGATCAAATTAGCGTGGAATTGTACCCAAGCACTGGCTCAGGCGCGATGTTACTGGCGTGAAAGCGTCGATTTAGGTCGTGCAAATGTTGCAATCGCTCGTCGATGGCTGAAAAAGCATCCATCGTGATGGCGTATTTTCGAAGCGCCTACGCGCTACACTATGGCTTTTGCCAACCATCGAGGTGTGCGTTTTGACTGCTCCAGGTCCTTTGAATTCCACTGCTGGCTCGCTTTTTGTGGTTGCGACGCCGATTGGCAACCTGGACGACATCAGTGCCCGGGCGCTGAAGGTGTTGCGCGAAGTCAAGCTGATCGCGGCGGAAGACACGCGTCACTCCCAGCGGTTGATGCAGCATTTTGGTATCAGCACGCCATTAGCGGCGTGCCATGAACACAACGAACGCGAAGAGGGCAGCCGCTTCATCACCCGTCTGCTGGCGGGGGACGATGTAGCACTGATCTCCGACGCGGGTACACCGCTGATTTCCGACCCGGGCTACCATCTGGTACGTCAGGCGCGTGCCGCAGGTATCAATGTAGTGCCTGTTCCGGGTGCGTGCGCGCTGATCGCCGCATTATCTGCCGCCGGCTTGCCGTCGGACCGTTTTATCTTCGAAGGCTTTTTGCCGGCCAAGGCGGTTGGGCGGCGTGCGCGCCTTCAAGCCTTGAAGGAAGAACCGCGTACCTTGATCTTCTATGAGGCTCCGCATCGCATCCTGGAATGCCTGGAAGATATGGAGCTGGTGTTTGGCGGTGAGCGCTTGGCGCTGCTGGCCCGTGAGCTGACCAAGACCTTCGAGACCCTCAAGGGGCTGCCGCTGGAGGCATTGCGTGCCTTTGTCGAGGGTGACAGCAACCAGCAGCGTGGCGAGTGCGTAGTGTTGGTGGCCGGCTGGACCGCGCCGGAAAACGAAGACGCTGTCGGCAGCGAGGCGATGCGCATCCTGGATTTACTGCTCAAGGAAATGCCCCTCAAGCGCGCCGCGGCCCTGGCGGCGGAAATTACCGGCCTGCGTAAGAATGTGTTGTATCAAGTTGCGCTTGATAAACAGAAAGCCGAATAGTTCCGGGGTTGAACCTGTATTTCGTCTGAACGTGATGGCCATTCTGAACTTTTATTACTTGTCCTGAGGCCGTCGTGCCGTTAACCTGCGCGGCGGAGAGTCGATTGGACAGTCGCTGCCCTCTATGAAAATTAGGGGGGGGAGGAAAGTCCGGGCTCCATAGGGCGAAGTGCCAGGTAATGCCTGGGAGGCGTGAGCCTACGGAAAGTGCCACAGAAAATAACCGCCTAAGCACTTCGGTGCCGGTAAGGGTGAAAAGGTGCGGTAAGAGCGCACCGCACGACTGGCAACAGTTCGTGGCTAGGTAAACCCCACTTGGAGCAAGACCAAATAGGGTCCCAAGGCGTGGCCCGCGCTGGGACCGGGTAGGTTGCTAAAGATGTCCAGTGATGGCCATCGTAGACGAATGACTGTTCAAGACAGAACCCGGCTTATAGATCGACTCTCCACCTTTTTTCCTTCTGTCCGGATCTCGGGCAGAAAACCGGTAGTAACGCAAGACTCCCTCCCTGCCGAATCATTGGCAGATGCATCTTCGTAATACCAAAAAAATCTTACTCTTAATAAATCACTTTAACTTTAAGCCATAGCTCCATGAGCTATTTGCGGTTGTTGAGTCAAAAACATCGCCAAACTCTCGTTTCTCCTCCTTTTGCGCTCCTAAATCTCCGTTCTGTAAGGCTTTTCCTTGAATCCGCGCCTTGACGGTGTGGTGGGCGCATTCCTATAGTGTGCGCAAGTGGCGGAAAGTGGCACAAAGTGGGTTTTTTGAACGTAAAACGCTAAAATTTGGAGAAACGCAACTGTGTTTCGCGGAGCCAACGCTATCAGTCTCGATGCAAAAGGCCGTCTCGCCATGCCGAGCCGGTATCGTGACGAGCTCATTTCGCGAAGTTCAGGCCAGTTAATCATCACGATTGATGCTGTTGACCCTTGTTTATGTGTTTACCCCCTCGATGAGTGGGAGTTGATTGAAACCAAGTTGCGCGCTCTGCCTTCATTGCGTGAAGAAAACCGTCGCCTGCAGCGTTTGCTGATTGGTAATGCCGTCGACCTCGAACTGGATGGCAGCGGTCGTTTCCTGGTGCCTCCGCGTCTGCGCGAATACGCCAAGCTCGACAAGCGCGCAATGCTGGTGGGCCAACTGAACAAGTTCCAATTGTGGGACGAAGATGCCTGGGATGCTGTTTCTGCAGCTGACCTGGCGGCTATTCAACAACCGGGCGCCATGCCTGATGAACTGCGTGATTTGATCCTGTGACTATTGATAGCGGCTTTAACCACATCACCGTACTGCTTGACGAAGCCGTCGAGGCTCTCGCCGTACGCGCGGATGGCTGCTATGTGGATGGCACCTTCGGCAGGGGCGGGCATAGCCGTTTGATACTCAGCCAGCTCGGATCTGACGGCAAACTCCTCGGATTCGACAAAGACCCTCAAGCGATTGCCACCGGGCAAGCGCTAGCGGCCGAAGACGGCCGCTTTGTCGTTGTGCAGCGTAGCTTTGCCGAGTTGGGTGCCGAAGTGGCCGAGCGCGGCATGGCAGGCAAGGTGGCCGGGGTTTTGCTCGATCTGGGCGTGTCCTCGCCACAACTCGACGACCCGGAGCGCGGCTTCAGCTTCATGAACGATGGCCCCCTCGATATGCGCATGGACCCTACCCGGGGCGTCAGTGCCGCGCAGTTCATCGCTACGGCGCCGGTGGAAGAAATCGCCCGCGTGTTCAAGGAATATGGTGAAGAACGTTTCGCCGGCCGCATGGCTCGCGCCGTGGTCGAGCGCCGCGAGATCCAGCCGTTCGAACGTACCGCCGACCTGGCCGAAGTGCTGAAGGTTGCCAACCCTGCTTGGGAAAAAGGTAAAAATCCGGCCACCCGTGCGTTCCAGGGCCTGCGTATTCACGTCAATAACGAACTGGGTGACTTGGAAGCCGGCCTTGAAGCCGCGCTGGATGCACTCGAAGTGGGGGGGCGCCTGGTGGTGATCAGCTTCCACTCCTTGGAAGACCGCATCGTCAAACTGTTCATGCGTCGCCTGGTCAAGGGCGAGACGGATAACCTGCCGCGCAACCTGCCGGTGCGTTTCGAAGCCTTTGTGCCGAAAATCAAGATCCATGGCAAAGCGCAGTTCGCTTCCGAAGCTGAACTCAAGGCCAACCCGCGTGCCCGTAGTGCCGTCATGCGTGTTGCGGAGAAGTTACGGTGAGCAAGCTTTTCGCCAAGCCCCTCCCGGGCGGTAGCTTCTTTATGTTGCTGCTGTTTATAGGCGTGCTGGTGTCCGCGATCGCGGTGTCCTACAGCGCCCACTGGAACCGCCAGTTGCTCAATACCCTGTACGGGGAATTGAGCGTGCGCGACAAGGCTCAGGCGGAGTGGGGTCGGTTGATTCTCGAGCAAAGCACCTGGACCGCCCACAGCCGTATCGAGGTGCTGGCCACCGAGCAGCTGAAAATGCACATTCCGGGCGCGGCCGAAGTCCGCATGGTGGCGCCATGATGAAGCTCGAAGGCGCACTCTACCCATGGCGCTTCCGCGTGGTGCTCGGCTTGCTGGCGCTGATGGTGGGCGCAATCGCCTGGCGCATCATCGACCTGCAGGTCGTCGACCGTGACTTCCTGATTGGTCAGGGCGATGCCCGTAGCCTGCGTCATATCCCGATCCCGGCGCACCGTGGCCTGATCACCGACCGCAACGGCGAGCCTCTGGCCGTCAGTACCCCGGTGACGACCCTGTGGGCCAACGCCAAGGAACTGCAGACCGCCAAGGAAAAATGGCCGGAACTCGCAGCCGCCCTGGGCCAGGATCCGAAAGCCCTGGCTGAGCGTCTGGAAGCCCAGGCCAATAAAGAATTCATCTACCTGGTTCGCGGGCTTACCCCTGAGCAGGGCCAGCAAGTGCTCGACCTTAAAGTCCCCGGTGTCTACGGCATCGAGGAGTTTCGTCGTTTCTACCCAGCCGGTGAAACCACCGCGCATATGGTCGGCTTCACCGATATCGACGACCACGGTCGCGAAGGTGTCGAGCTGGCCTACGATGAATGGCTGGCCGGGGTTCCCGGCAAGCGACAGGTCATCAAGGACCGGCGCGGCAGGCTGATCAAGGATGTCCAGGTCACCAAGAACGCCAAGGCTGGCAAGCCCTTGGCGTTGTCGATTGACCTGCGTCTGCAATACCTGGCCAACCGTGAACTGCGTAACGCGATCATAGAGAACGGCGCCAAGGCCGGTAGCCTGGTTATCATGGACGTGAAGACCGGCGAAATCCTCGCCATGGTCAACCAGCCGACCTACAACCCGAACAACCGTCGCAACCTGCAACCGGCGATGATGCGTAACCGCGCCATGATCGACGTGTTCGAGCCGGGTTCGACCATGAAAGCCATCTCCATGAGTGCCGCCCTCGAAACCGGGCGCTGGAAGCCGAGCGACAAAGTCGAGGTTTACCCAGGCACCTTGCAGTTGGGCAAATACACCATTCGTGACGTGTCCCGTACCGAAGGTCCGGTGCTGGATTTGACCGGTATTCTGATCAACTCCAGTAACGTGGGCATGAGTAAGGTCGCCTTCGATATCGGCGGCGAAACCATCTACCACCTGGCCCAGAAGATCGGCTTGGGCCAACCCACCGGCCTGGATTTTCCGGGCGAGCGCGTGGGCAACCTGCCGAACTACCGCGACTGGAAAAAAGCCGAGACCGCCACACTGTCCTATGGCTACGGCCTGTCGGTAACGGCGATCCAGCTGGCGCACGCTTTCTCGGTATTGGCCAATAACGGTCGCATGGTTCCGTTGAGCCTGATCCATGTCGACGAAGCGCCGAAAGCCACCCAGGTCATCCCGGAAAAAGTCGCCAAGACCATGCAAGGCATGCTGCAACAAGTGATCGAAGCACCGCGTGGCGTATTCCGCGCCCAGGTGCCGGCCTATCACGTGGCAGGCAAGTCCGGTACGGCGCGTAAAACGTCGGTGGGTACCAAGGGCTATGCCGAAAACTCCTACCGCTCACTGTTCGCCGGCTTCGGCCCGATGAGTGATCCGCGCTACGCCATCGTCGTAGTGATTGATGAGCCGAGTAAAGCCGGCTATTTCGGTGGCCTGGTATCGGCGCCGGTGTTCAGCAAAGTCATGTCCGGCACCCTGCGTCTGATGAACATCACGCCGGACAATCTGCCGCCGACCCAACAAGCGAATGCCGGAGCGCCGGCCGCCGCTGCAAAAGCCAATGGAGGGCGCGGCTGATGTCTCTTAGCCTGAACAAGATTTTCGCCCACGCCGGTCACGACCTGTTGATTCGCGAGCTGAGCCTGGACAGCCGTAGCGTACGCGCCGGGGACCTGTTCCTGGCGGTGCCTGGCGGCAAATTCGATGGTCGCGAGCATATCGCCGATGCGCTGCAGCGCGGCGCTGCGGCCGTGGCTTATGAAGTGGAAGGCGCCACCGTGCTGCCGATCACCGATGTCCCGTTGATTCCGGTCAAGGGCTTGGCGGCGCAATTGTCCGATATCGCCGGGCGTTTCTATGGCGACCCGAGTCGCCAGCTGAACCTGGTGGGCGTGACCGGTACCAATGGCAAGACCAGCGTGACCCAGTTGGTCGCACAAGCGCTTGACCTGCTGGGCCAGCACTGCGGCATTGTCGGTACACTGGGCACCGGTTTTTATGGCGCGCTGCAAAGCGGCCTGCACACCACGCCGAACCCGATCGCCGTGCAAGCCACCCTGGCCGACCTGAAAAAGGCCGGCGCCAAGGCGGTGGCCATGGAAGTGTCCTCCCATGGCCTGCACCAGGGCCGCGTTGCGGCGCTGGCCTTTGATGTGGCGGTGATGACCAACCTGTCCCGCGATCACCTGGACTACCACGGCACCATGGAGGCCTACGCTGCTGAAAAGGCCAAGCTGTTTGCCTGGAATGACTTGAAGTGCCGCGTGGTGAACCTGGATGACGCGTTCGGTCGTCAGCTGGCGGCCCAAGAGGGTGAGTCGCGCCTGATCAGCTACAGCCTGGAAGACGCCAGTGCGTACCTGTATTGCCGCGAAGCCCAGTTCAATGATGAAGGCGTGCTCGCCACGCTGGTGACGCCACAAGGCGAGCACCATTTACGCAGCAGCCTGTTGGGGCGTTTCAACCTGAGTAACGTCCTCGCCGCCATCGGCGCGTTGCTCGGCCTGGATTACGCCCTCGACGAAATCCTGAAAGTCCTGCCGAAGCTGGAAGGCCCGGTCGGCCGCATGCAGCGCCTGGGTGGCGGTTCGCAGCCGTTGGTGGTGGTCGATTATGCCCACACGCCGGACGCCCTCGAAAAAGTCCTGGTGGCCCTGCGCCCACACGCCAAGGGCAAATTGCTCTGCCTGTTCGGCTGCGGCGGTGACCGTGATCGGGGCAAGCGTCCGTTGATGGCCGAGATTGTCGAGCGCCTGGCCGATGGCGTGCTCGTGACTGACGACAACCCGCGCAGCGAAAATCCGAGCCAGATTTTCGACGACATCCGTGCTGGCTTCAAAGACGCTTCCAAGGCCACGTTCGTTGCCGGTCGTGGTGAAGCCATTGCCCAGTTGATCGCCAGCGCCGGCGCTGACGACGTGGTGGTGCTGGCCGGTAAAGGCCATGAGGACTACCAGGAAATCAACGGCGAACGCCATGCCTTCTCCGATCTGGTCGAGGCCGATCATGCCTTGACCGCCTGGGAGGTTGCCCATGCTTAAGGCGATGAAGTTCAGCGAACTGGCCCAGGCCCTTTCGGCCCGCGTGTTGTCGAGCGACTGCAGCTTCGATGGCGTCAGTATCGACAGCCGTAATATCAAGCCGGGCCAGCTGTTCGTGGCTTTGGCCGGCCCGCGCTTTGACGGGCACGATTACCTGAACGACGTTGCCGCCAAAGGTGCAGTAGGTGCTCTGGTGCAACGTGAAATTGCGGACTGCGCCTTGCCGCAGTTGCTGGTCGCCGATACCCGCCTGGCCCTCGGTCAACTGGGTGCGCTGAACCGCGCCGCCTTTGACAAGCCTGTCGCGGCCATCACCGGCTCCAGCGGCAAGACCACGGTCAAGGAGCTGCTTGCCGGTGTGTTGCGCACGCGTGGGCCGGTGCTCGCTACCCGTGGCAACCTGAACAACGATTTCGGCGCTCCGCTGACCCTGCTCGAACTGGCCCCGGAACACACGGCGGCAGTGATCGAACTGGGCGCTTCGCGCATCGGCGAAATCGCCTACACCGTGGCGCTGACCAAGCCTCACGTGGCGATCATCAGCAACGCCGGTACCGCCCACGTCGGTGAGTTCGGCGGCCCGCAGAAGATCGTCGAGGCCAAGGGTGAAATCCTTGAGGGTCTCGACGCATCCGGCACTGCGGTTTTGAATCTCGACGACAAGGCTTTCGAGACCTGGCGTGTACGCGCTGCCGGTCGCAAGGTGCTGACTTTTGCCGTACTGAATGCCGCCGCTGATTTCCACGCCTCCGATATCTCTGTCGACGCCCGTGGCTGCCCGTCGTTCACCCTGCACACCCCGCAGGGCAGTGAGCGGGTGCAACTGAATCTGCTCGGCAACCATAACGTCGCCAATGCCCTGGCCGCCGCCGCCGCCGCGTACGCCCTGGGTGTGTCGTTGTTCGGTATCGCGACCGGCCTGGGCGCGGTGCAGCCGGTCAAGGGGCGCACCGTGGCGCAGTTGGCAAGCAACGGTATGCGCGTCATTGATGACACTTACAACGCCAACCCATCCTCCATCAATGCCGCCGTGGATCTGCTCAAGGGTTTCGACGGGCGCAAGGTGCTGGTGTTGGGCGATATCGGCGAATTGGGCGACTGGGCTGAACAAGGCCACCGTGAAGTCGGCGCGTATGCCGCCGGCAAAGTCGATGCGCTTTACGCCGTCGGCTCGAACATGGCGCACGCCGTCAACGCCTTCGGCGCCGGTGCGCGGCACTTCGCGACCCAGGCCGAATTGATCCAGGCGCTGACGGCGGCTGAACAAGACAAACACACCACTATTTTGATCAAGGGATCGCGCAGCGCGGTGATGGAAAACGTCGTCGCAGCCTTGTGTGGCTCAAGTACGGAGAAACATTAATGCTGCTGCTGCTGGCTGAGTATCTGCAACAGTTCTACAAAGGCTTCGCGGTCTTTCAGTACCTGACCCTGCGCGGGATTCTGGGTGTGCTGACCGCGCTGTCTCTGTCGCTGTTCCTGGGGCCATGGATGATCCGTACCCTGCAGAACCTGCAAATTGGTCAATCGGTTCGCAATGACGGCCCGCAGTCGCACCTGTCCAAGTCCGGCACCCCGACCATGGGCGGAGCGTTGATCCTGTCGTCCATCGGTATCAGCACCTTGCTGTGGGCCGACCTGCACAACCGCTATGTGTGGGTGGTGTTGCTGGTGACCCTGTTGTTCGGCGCCATCGGCTGGGTGGACGACTACCGCAAAGTGATCGAGAAAAACTCCAAGGGGCTGCCAAGCCGCTGGAAGTATTTCTGGCAATCGGTGTTCGGGCTCGCCGCTGCGATTTTCCTCTACACCACCGCGCCAAGCGCGGTCGAGACCACCCTGATCATCCCGATGCTCAAGGACGCCAGTATTCCCCTCGGCGTTGGTTTCGTGGTGCTGACCTACTTCGTGATCGTCGGCTCCAGCAATGCGGTGAACCTGACCGACGGCCTTGATGGTTTGGCGATCATGCCGACGGTGATGGTGGGCGGCGCGCTCGGCATCTTCTGCTACCTGTCGGGTAACGTGAAGTTCGCTGAATACCTGCTGATTCCCTACGTACCGGGTGCGGGTGAGCTGATCGTGTTCTGCGGCGCACTGATCGGTGCCGGCCTGGGGTTCCTGTGGTTCAACACCTACCCGGCCCAAGTCTTCATGGGCGACGTCGGCGCACTCGCGCTGGGCGCGGCCCTGGGAACCATCGCGGTGATCGTTCGCCAGGAAATCGTGCTGTTCATCATGGGCGGTGTGTTCGTGATGGAAACCCTGTCGGTGGTCATCCAGGTGGCTTCCTTCAAATTGACCGGGCGTCGTGTGTTCCGCATGGCGCCGATTCACCACCACTTTGAACTCAAGGGCTGGCCCGAGCCACGCGTGATTGTCCGTTTCTGGATCATCACCGTGATTCTCGTGCTGATCGGCCTTGCCACCCTGAAACTGAGGTAGAAACGAGTGTCCCTGATCGCTTCAGACCACTTCCGCATCGTTGTCGGCCTCGGCAAGAGCGGCATGTCCCTGGTTCGCTTCCTGGCGAGCCGGGGCGTGGCGTTCGCCGTGGCCGACACGCGGGAAAATCCACCGGAGCTGGTCACGCTGCGCCGTGACTATCCGCACGTGGAAGTGCGTTGTGGCGAGCTGGATGTCGAGTTTCTGTGCCGCGCCGACGAGCTCTACGTGAGCCCCGGCCTGGCGCTGGCGACACCGGCCCTGCAAGCAGCAGCGGCGCGTGGCGTGAAGCTGTCGGGCGATATCGACTTGTTTGCGCGGCACGCGAAGGCGCCGATCGTGGCCATCAGCGGCTCCAATGCAAAAAGCACCGTGACCACCCTGGTTGGGGAGATGGCCGTGGCGGCCGGCAAGCGTGTGGCCGTGGGCGGCAACCTCGGCGTGCCGGCCCTGGACTTGCTCGGCGACGACGTCGAGCTGTACGTGATGGAGCTGTCGAGCTTCCAGCTGGAAACCACCCACGACCTGGGCGCCGAAGTCGCCACCGTGCTGAACGTCAGCGAAGACCACATGGACCGCTACAGCGGCCTGCCGGCGTATCACCTGGCCAAACACCGGATCTTCCGCGGTGCCAGGCAGGTAGTGGTCAACCGTCAGGATGCCTTGAGCCGTCCGCTGATGGGCGAGGGCCTGCCGTGCTGGACCTTCGGTCTGGGCAAACCCGACTTCAAGGCCTTCGGTATCCGTGAAGAAAACGGCGAGAAATACCTGGCCTTCGAATTCCAGAACCTGATGCCGGTGCGCGAGCTGAAAATCCGCGGTGCGCATAACCAGTCCAACGCCCTGGCGGCACTGGCGCTCGGTCATGCCGTTGGCCTGCCGTTCGATGCCATGTTGTCGAGCCTGCGCACGTTCGGTGGTCTTGAGCATCGCTGCCAGTGGGTTCGCGACCTGGATCGCGTCAGCTACTACAACGATTCCAAAGCGACCAACGTCGGTGCGGCGCTGGCGGCCATCGAAGGCCTCGGTGCCGATATCGAAGGCAAGCTGGTGCTGATTGCCGGCGGTGATGGCAAGGGCGCCGACTTCAAGGACCTCAAAGAGCCGGTCGCCGCACATTGCCGCGCCGTGGTGTTGATGGGCCGTGATTCGGACCTGATCGGTGCCGCCATTGGTGACGCCGTGCCGCAGGTTCGCGTGACGTCCCTGGACGACGCCATTGCGCAATGCAGGGCCCTGGCCCAGCCGGGCGATGCGGTGTTGCTGTCGCCGGCCTGTGCCAGTTTCGACATGTTCAAGAACTACGAAGAGCGCGGCCAGTTGTTTGCCCGCGGCGTGGAGGCCTTGGCATGAGCATCAATTTCAGAAACATCATCAAGCCGTACCCGTCGCCGATCATCACCGGGCGTGGTATCGACCTCGACTTCCCAATGCTCGCCGGCTGCCTCGCGCTGCTGGGCCTGGGCCTGGTGATGATCACTTCGGCATCCTCCGAAGTTGCCGCCGTGCAGTCGGGCAACACCCTGTACATGATGATCCGTCACCTGGTGTACCTGGTGATCGGCCTCGGGGCCGGCGTTGTCACCATGATGATCCCCATCGCCACCTGGCAGCGCCTGGGTTGGATGATGCTGATTGGCGCGTTCGGCCTGCTGGTCATGGTGATCCTGCCCGGCATCGGTCGTGAGGTGAACGGTTCGATGCGCTGGATCGGCTTCGGTGCGTTCAACGTGCAGCCGTCGGAAATCGCCAAGGTGTTCGTGGTGATCTACCTCGCCGGCTACCTGGTACGTCGACAGAAAGAAGTGCGCGAAAGCTGGATGGGCTTCTTCAAGCCGTTCATCGTGCTGCTGCCGATGGCCGGCCTGTTGTTGATGGAGCCCGACTTCGGCGCAACCGTGGTGATGATGGGCGCGGCGGCGGCGATGTTGTTCCTGGGCGGCGTGGGCCTGTTCCGCTTCACCTTGATGGTGGTACTGGCGGTTGCGGCGGTGACGATTCTGGTCCAGGCGCAACCCTATCGTATGGCGCGTCTGATTACCTTTACCGACCCCTGGTCCGACCAGTTCGGTTCCGGCTACCAGTTGACCCAGGCGCTGATCGCCTTCGGTCGCGGCGAGTGGCTGGGCGTGGGCCTGGGCAACAGTGTGCAGAAGCAGTTCTACCTGCCGGAAGCGCATACCGACTTCGTATTCTCGGTGCTCGCCGAAGAGCTGGGCGTGGTGGGTTCGCTGTGCACCGTCGCGTTGTTCCTGTTTGTGTGCGTACGCGGCATGTACATCGGCTTGTGGGCCGAGAAGGCCAAACAGTTTTTCGCCGCCTATGTGGCGTACGGCTTGTCGTTCCTGTGGATCGGCCAGTTCCTGATCAACATCGGGGTGAACGTCGGCCTGCTGCCGACCAAGGGCCTGACCCTGCCGTTCCTCAGTTATGGCGGCAGTTCGTTGGTGATCTGCTGCGTGTGCCTGGGCTTGTTGCTGCGCATCGAGTGGGAGAGTCGAACCCACCTGGGCAGCGAAGAGATGGAGTTCAGCGAAAGCGACTTCGCCGAGGAGCCGTCTCATGGGCGCTAATGTGCTGATTATGGCGGGCGGCACCGGGGGCCATGTGTTCCCGGCCCTGGCGTGTGCGCGTGAATTCCAGAGCCGTGGCTACACCGTGCACTGGCTGGGGACGCCACGTGGCATCGAGAACGATCTGGTACCGAATGCCGGCCTGCCATTGCATTTGATCAACGTCACCGGCCTGCGTGGCAAAAGCAAACTGTCTCTGCTCAAGGCGCCGTTTGTGCTGCTCAAGGCGGTGTTCCAGGCACGCAAGATCATTCGGGAATTGAAGCCGGTCTGTGTGCTCGGTTTCGGCGGTTATGTGACCGGCCCTGGCGGTGTTGCCGCCAGGCTCGCCGGCGTGCCGGTGATCGTGCACGAGCAGAACGCCGTCGCCGGCACTGCCAACCGCCTGCTGGCGCCGTTGGCTGCGCGGGTGTGCGAGGCTTTCCCGAAGACCTTTGGTGTCTCGGACAAACTGCGTACCACCGGCAACCCGGTACGCACCGAACTGTTTATGGATATCGCGCGCCAGGCCCTGGTCGGGCGCAAGGCTCACCTGCTGATCCTGGGCGGAAGCCTGGGCTCCGAGCCGCTGAACAAGCTGCTGCCGGAAGCGGTGGCGCAACTCCCGGTGGAGCTGCGCCCGGAGATCTTCCATCAGGCCGGCAAGGATCATGGTGAAGTCACCGCCACGCGCTATCGCGAGGCGGGTGTAGAGGCGAACGTACAGCCCTTCATCAAAGACATGGCCCATGCCTATGGCTGGGCCGACCTGGTGGTCTGTCGCGCTGGTGCGCTGACCGTCAGTGAACTGGCCGCCGCCGGTCTGCCCTCGTTGCTGGTGCCTTTGCCCCATGCCATCGACGATCACCAGACCCGCAACGCCGAATATTTGGCCGGGGAGGGCGCTGCCTTCCTGCTGCCGCAAAGAACGACTGGCGCCGCCGATTTGGCCGCACGCCTGACCGAGGTTTTGATGCAACCGGAACGACTCAGCAACATGGCGAGCACCGCAAGCCGCCTGGCCAAACCCGACGCTACCCGAACCGTGGTGGATATCTGCCTGGAGGTGGCCCATGGTTGAGAATCAGAAAGCCATGCCACAACCGGAGATGCGCCGCATCCGTCGTATCCACTTCGTCGGGATCGGCGGCGTGGGCATGTGCGGTATTGCCGAGGTCTTGCTGAACCTGGGTTACCAGGTCTCCGGTTCGGACTTGAAAGAGTCGCCGGTGACCGATCGCCTGAAGTCCTTCGGTGCACAGATCTTTATCGGCCATCGTGCCGAGAACGCCGCCGAGGCGGACGTGCTGGTGGTTTCCAGTGCCGTGAACACCTCCAACCCGGAAGTGGCCACCGCCCTTGAACGGCGTATTCCGGTGGTACCACGCGCCGAGATGCTGGCCGAGCTGATGCGCTATCGCCATGGCATCGCCGTCGCCGGTACTCACGGCAAAACCACCACCACCAGCCTGATCGCCTCGGTATTCGCCGCCGGTGGCCTGGACCCGACGTTCGTGATTGGTGGCCGCCTGAATGCAGCCGGCACCAATGCACAGCTCGGCACCAGCCGCTACCTGATCGCCGAAGCCGACGAAAGTGATGCCAGCTTCCTGCACCTGCAACCGTTGGTGGCGGTGGTGACCAACATCGACGCGGACCACATGGCGACCTACGACGGCGACTTCAACAAGTTGAAGAAAACCTTCGTCGAGTTCCTGCACAACCTGCCGTTCTACGGGTTGGCCGTGGTGTGCCTGGACGATCCGGTCGTGCGTGAAATCCTGCCGCTGGTCAAGCGCCCGACCGTGACCTACGGCTTCAGCGAAGACGCGGACGTGCGCGCAATCAATGTGCGCCAGGAAGGCATGCAAACCTTCTTCACCGTGCTGCGTCCTGACCGTGAGCCGCTGGATGTCTCGGTCAACATGCCGGGCAACCACAACGTGCTCAACTCCCTGGCGACCATCTGCATCGCCACCGACGAGGGCGTCAGCGATGAAGCCATTGTCGAAGGCTTGTCGCGCTTTGCCGGTGTCGGCCGCCGCTTCCAGGTCTACGGCCAGTTGCCGGTAGACGGTGGCGACGTGATGCTGGTGGACGACTACGGCCACCACCCGACTGAAGTCGCGGCGGTGATCAAGGCCGTGCGCGGCGGTTGGCCGGAGCGCCGCCTGGTGATGGTCTATCAGCCGCATCGCTACAGCCGCACCCGCGACCTGTATGACGATTTCGTCAATGTATTGGCCGATGCCAACGTGCTGCTGTTGATGGAAGTCTACCCGGCCGGTGAAGAACCGATTCCGGGCGCCGACAGCCGCAAGTTGTGCAACAGCATCCGCCAGCGTGGCCAGTTGGACCCTATCTACATCGAGCGTGGCGTGGATCTGGCGCCGCTCGTCAAGCCGCTGTTGCGTGCCGGCGATATCCTGCTGTGCCAGGGCGCCGGCGACATCGGTGGCCTTGCCCCTAAATTGCTGGCGAGCCCGCTTTTCGCCGCTGCCGAAAAGGGGAAGTCGAAATGACCACTGACTACGGCTCCCTGTTTTCCAGAATTACCCCGGCCGACTTCGGCCGTGTAGCGGTGCTGTTCGGCGGCAAAAGCGCCGAGCGCGAAGTGTCGCTCAAATCCGGCAACGCCGTGCTCGAAGCCTTGCAAAGCGCCGGTGTGAATGCCTTCGGTATCGACGTGGGCGATGATTTCCTCGCCCGCCTGCAGGCCGAGAAGATCGACCGCGCCTTCATCATTCTCCACGGCCGTGGCGGTGAAGACGGCAGCATGCAGGGTCTGTTGGAGTGCGCGGGCATCCCTTACACCGGCAGCGGGATCCTCGCTTCCGCCTTGGCCATGGACAAGTTGCGCACCAAGCAGGTGTGGCACAGCCTGGGGATTCCAACCCCGCGTCACAGCGTTCTGTGCAGCGAAGACGATTGTATTTCCGCGGCCAAGGAACTGGGTCTGCCTTTGATCGTCAAACCTGCCCATGAAGGCTCCAGTATCGGCATGGCCAAAGTGAACTCGGCCGCCGAATTGATAGACGCATGGAAAGCGGCAAGTACCTACGATTCGCAAGTGTTGGTGGAACAGTGGATCCAAGGTCCCGAGTACACCATCGCCACCCTGCGTGGCCAGGTATTGCCGCCTATCGCATTGGGTACGCCCCACACCTTTTATGACTACGACGCCAAGTACCTGGCCTCCGATACCCAGTACCGGATTCCATGTGGCCTCGATTCAACCAAGGAACAGCAATTGATGGACCTCACGGCGAAAGCCTGTGAGGCACTGGGTATCGCCGGTTGGGCGCGGGCAGACGTGATGCAGGATGAGCAAGGGAATTTCTGGTTCCTGGAAGTCAACACCGCTCCCGGCATGACCGATCACAGCCTGGTACCTATGGCCGCCCGTGCCGCCGGTCTGGATTTCCAGCAGCTGGTGCTGGCGATCCTGGCCGCAAGCGTTGAGTCAAGAGGCTAAGAACATGAACGGCGCATCGCTTCGTCATCAGCCCCCACCCGTACCGAGCCGCAAGCCGGTGCCGCGGGGTGCCAGCCGAATGGTGGCTAAAGAGCCGATGTCGGTGCGCTTGCCCAAGGCCAACTTTGGCTTCCTCAAGGCGCTGTTCTGGCCGGTGTTGCTGGTGGCGTTGGGTTTCGGCACCTACGAGGGCGCCCAGCGTCTGCTGCCGTATGCCGACCGACCGATTACCAAGGTCAGTGTGCAGGGCGACTTGAGCTACATCAGCCAGCAGGCGGTGCAGCAGCGCATCGGCCCGTACCTGGCGGCGAGCTTCTTCACCATCGACCTGGCCGGTATGCGCTCGGAGCTGGAACAGATGCCGTGGATCGCCCACGCCGAAGTCCGACGTGTATGGCCGGACCAGGTGACGATCCGCCTGGAAGAGCAACTGCCCGTGGCCCGTTGGGGCGATGGCGCGTTGCTGAACAACCAGGGGCAGGCGTTTGCGCCTCGTGAAGTGGCCAACTATGAGCACCTGCCGCAGCTGTTCGGGCCGCAGCGGGCGCAACAGCAAGTGATGCAGCAGTACCAGGCGTTGAGCCAGATGCTGCGGCCGCTGGGCTTCTCCATTGCACGCCTGGAATTGCGTGAGCGGGGCAGCTGGTTTTTGACGACCGGGGCAGGCAGTTCCGGCCCGGGCATCGAGTTGTTGCTGGGACGCGACCGCTTGGTGGAGAAGATGCGCCGCTTTATTGCCATCTATGACAAAACCTTGAAAGAACAGATTACGAACATTGCGAGCGTCGACCTGCGTTACGCCAACGGCCTGGCCGTCGGCTGGCGTACACCGGCTGCGCCCACGGCAGCACAACCCGCTGTCGCGAAGAATTAAGAAGAGGCAGGACCCATGGCAAACGTGCAAAGCGGCAAAATGATCGTCGGTCTCGATATCGGCACCTCCAAGGTGGTGGCGCTGGTGGGCGAGGTCGGGGAAGACGGCACGATCGAAATCGTCGGTATTGGCACGCATCCGTCCCGGGGCCTCAAGAAGGGCGTGGTGGTCAACATCGAGTCCACCGTGCAATCGATCCAGCGCGCCATCGAAGAAGCGCAGCTGATGGCCGGTTGCCGGATTCACTCGGCGTTCGTCGGCGTTGCCGGTAACCACATCCGCAGCTTGAACTCCCACGGCATCGTGGCGATCCGCGACCGCGAAGTCAGTTCGGCCGACCTCGAGCGCGTCCTCGACGCCGCCCAGGCCGTGGCCATCCCGGCTGACCAGCGCGTCCTGCACACCCTGCCGCAGGACTATGTGATCGACAACCAGGAAGGTGTTCGCGAGCCCCTGGGCATGTCGGGCGTACGTCTGGAGGCCAAGGTCCACGTGGTGACCTGCGCCGTCAACGCCGCGCAGAACATTGAAAAATGCGTGCGCCGCTGCGGCCTGGAAATCGACGACATCATTCTCGAGCAACTGGCTTCGGCCTACTCGGTACTGACCGACGACGAAAAAGAACTGGGCGTGTGCCTGGTGGACATCGGTGGCGGCACCACCGACATCGCGATCTTCACCGAAGGCGCGATCCGTCACACCGCCGTGATCCCGATTGCGGGCGACCAGGTGACCAACGACATCGCCATGGCGTTGCGGACACCGACCCAGTACGCCGAAGAAATCAAGATTCGCTACGCCTGTGCCCTGGCCAAGCTGGCCGGTGCCGGTGAAACCATCAAGGTTCCAAGTGTCGGCGACCGCCCACCGCGCGAACTGTCGCGCCAGGCCCTGGCCGAAGTGGTCGAGCCACGCTACGACGAACTGTTCACCCTGATCCAGGCGGAACTGCGCCGCAGTGGCTACGAAGATCTGATCCCGGCCGGCATCGTGCTGACCGGTGGTACTTCGAAAATGGAAGGCGCGGTCGAACTGGCCGAGGAAATCTTCCACATGCCGGTGCGCCTGGGCGTGCCTCATGGCGTGAAGGGCCTGGGCGACGTGGTGCGCAACCCGATTTATTCCACTGGCGTGGGCTTGCTGTTGTACGGGCTGCAAAAGCAGACCGACGGCATTTCCCTGTCGGGCCCGAGCATTCGTGACAGCTACCGCAGCGACGACGATGAGAAAGCGCCGTTGCTGGACCGGATCAAAAGCTGGGTGCAAGGCAACTTCTAACGGTTTACCGCAACACCGCAACACCGTTCCAAGCAGTAGGCGAAAAAACTAGAGAAAATGAAAGGAGAGGGAACATGTTCGAACTCGTAGACAACATCCCCGCAAGCCCGGTCATCAAAGTGATCGGTGTCGGCGGTGGCGGCGGCAACGCTGTCAACCATATGGTCAAGAGCAACATTGAAGGCGTTGAGTTCATTTGCGCCAACACTGATGCCCAAGCGCTGAAAAGTATCGGTGCGCGGACCATCCTGCAATTGGGCACAGCCGTGACCAAGGGCCTCGGCGCCGGCGCCAACCCGGAAGTCGGCCGTCAAGCCGCTCTGGAAGACCGCGAGCGTATTGCCGAAGTGCTGCAAGGCACCAACATGGTGTTCATCACCACCGGCATGGGCGGCGGTACCGGTACCGGTGCTGCGCCGATCATTGCCGAAGTGGCCAAGGAAATGGGCATTCTGACCGTCGCTGTGGTGACCCGTCCGTTCCCGTTCGAAGGCCGCAAGCGCATGCAGATCGCCGACGAAGGTATCCGTCTGCTGTCTGAAAGCGTCGACTCGTTGATCACCATTCCCAACGAGAAGCTGCTGACTATCCTGGGTAAAGACGCCAGCCTGCTGTCGGCTTTCGCCAAGGCTGACGATGTACTGGCCGGTGCCGTTCGCGGTATCTCCGACATCATCAAGCGTCCAGGCATGATCAACGTCGACTTTGCCGACGTGCGTACCGTGATGAGCGAAATGGGCATGGCGATGATGGGCACTGGCTGCGCCAGCGGTCCGAACCGTGCACGCGAAGCCACTGAAGCGGCCATCCGCAACCCGTTGCTGGAAGACGTGAACCTGCAAGGCGCGCGCGGCATCCTGGTGAACATCACCGCAGGTCCTGACCTGTCCTTGGGCGAATACTCCGACGTGGGTAGCATCATCGAAGCCTTCGCTTCCGAGCACGCCATGGTCAAGGTCGGCACCGTTATCGATCCGGACATGCGTGATGAGCTGCACGTGACCGTGGTTGCTACCGGCCTGGGTGCAAAAATCGAGAAGCCTGTGAAGGTCATCGACAACACCCTGCACAACAGCCAGGCCAGCCAGCCAGCTGCGGCTCCAGCGCCCGTGCGTCAGGAACAGCCGTCGGTGAACTACCGTGATCTGGACCGTCCGACCGTGATGCGCAACCAGGCCCAGGCCGGTGCTGCGGCGTCTCGTAGCCTGAATCCGCAAGATGATCTGGACTACCTGGACATCCCGGCATTCTTGCGTCGTCAGGCCGATTAATGGAATGTATCAGGGCTATGAAGGTGATTGGTGTTCAGCAAAGGTCTGGTCTGGTATTATCGCCAGCCTTTGTTGATACCAGTTCGCAATTTGCGCTGAAGCGGTCCAATCCATGATTAAACAACGCACCCTGAAGAATATTATCCGTGCAACAGGTGTAGGTCTGCACTCCGGGGAGAAGGTATACCTGACCCTCAAACCTGCACCTGTCGACACCGGCATCGTGTTTGTTCGTGCCGACCTGGACCCTGTGGTGCAGATTCCTGCTCGCGCGGAAAACGTTGGCGAAACCACTATGTCGACCACATTGGTCAACGGTGACGTCAAAGTGGATACGGTGGAGCACTTGCTCTCGGCCATGGCTGGCCTGGGCATCGATAACGCCTACGTCGAGCTCTCCGCGTCCGAAGTCCCGATCATGGATGGCAGCGCTGGACCCTTCGTATTCTTGATTCAATCTGCCGGCCTGGAAGAACAGGACGCAGCCAAGAAGTTCATTCGTATTCTGCGGGAAGTGACAGTAGAAGACGGCGACAAGCGCGCCACCTTCGTCCCGTTCGAAGGCTTTAAAGTGAGCTTTGAGATCGATTTCGATCACCCGGTATTCCGTGACCGCACCCAAAGTGCAAGCGTGGATTTTTCCAGTACTTCGTTCGTAAAAGAAGTCAGCCGCGCGCGTACCTTTGGTTTCATGAGTGACATCGAGTACCTGCGCAAGCACAACCTCGCACTCGGCGGTAGCGTTGAAAACGCCATTGTGGTCGACGCGGATGGTGTACTGAACGAAGACGGCCTTCGCTATGAAGACGAATTCGTGAAGCACAAGATCCTCGATGCAATCGGTGACCTCTACCTGCTGGGCAACAGCCTGATAGGTGAGTTCAAAGGCTTCAAGTCGGGCCACGCCCTTAACAACCAGCTGCTGCGCAAGTTGATTGAGCAGACAGACGCTTGGGAAGTCGTGACCTTCGAAGATGCCAGCACCGCACCGATCTCTTACATGCGTCCCGTTGCGGCGGTGTAAGTAACAACTCTCTTTCTTTAGTTTTGAAAGGCCACCTTCGGGTGGCCTTTTTTTATTCGCTCATTGCTATCCGGTTACGGCCCGAGTACTTGGCCTCATACAACGCCTGATCCGCACTGAGCAATAACGTCTCCAGGGACATGTGGCTGTGTTTGTCCCAGGTGCTCATGCCGATGCTCACGGTAATCGGCTGCTCGGCGCCGGGCACCAGTGGCAAGTGTTCGACACTGCTGCGGATATGTTCGGCGATCACCCAGGCGCCTTTGACGTCGGTGTGCGGCAGCACCACCGCAAACTCTTCTCCACCGTAGCGCGCGGCCAGGTCTGCCGGGCGCCGGATGTTGTCGCTGATCACCTGGGCAACCGTGCGCAGCGCCTCGTCGCCACCGTGATGGCCGTGGCGGTCGTTGAACGCCTTGAAGTGATCGACATCGATCATCAGCAGCGTCAGCGGCTCGGTCGAGCGTTGTGCGCGGTCCCATTCCAGTTGCAGGCGTTGGTCGAGCACGCGGCGGTTGGCCAGGCCGGTCAGGGCGTCGGTGGCGGCCAACTCCGACAGCACTTGTTCGGCGCGATAGCGGCGGCGCAGTTCGCGGCGCAGCATCCAGGTCAGCCATAACAAACCGATGCACAGTACACCGGTGGCACCACTGGTCAGCAACGCGGCACGTTTCCAGGGGGCGAACACATCCTCGCTGGACAGGGCCACCACCACGATCAGCGGCAGGTCGCCCACGTTGGTGAATGTATATAGGCGCTCTATCCCGGTGAGGGTGGAGACTGCCTGGAAGCTGCCTTCGCCTTCGCGCAGCATGCGCTTGAAGTTGGGGCGATCACTCAGGTCTTTGTCGATCATGTCGCGTTCCAGCAACGGCTGCTGGGCCAGGAGAATGCCGCGGTTGCTCAGCAGATTCACGGAGCTGCCACTGCCGATGGTAAGGCGATTGAACAATTGATCGAAATACGCCAGGCGCATGGTCGCCACCGCCACCCCGGCAAATTCGCCATTAGGCCCGGATACGCGGCGGCTGAATGCGATACGCCACACTTGCTCGCAGTCGCAGTGGATCTTGAAGGGGCGGCTGATAAACAGCCCGGCGTCGGGGTTCTGTTGCTGCACCAGGAAGTAGTCGCGATCAGCAAAATTGCGCCGTGTCGGATGCAGGGTCGAGGAGTCGGCAATCACCGCACCATTGGCATCCAGTAGCAGTACTTCGCCTTTGAAGGGTGCCGCGTTGGATTGATCAAACTGCACCAGGTGCCGGATGTCCGCAGGCACCGACGTCAAGTCCTTGTACGAGGTGGCCGCGATCAGACCCTGCAATGCCAGATCGTAGAGTTCGACGTTGCGCAGCACATCGGCGTTGATCAGCTGGGCGATGTTGGTGGTCATGCGCTTGGCCGCCTGCAGGGTGCTGGCGTGTTCACGGCTTAGCAGCGCGGTGACGATCACCACGATCAGGATTACGGTCAGGCTACTGCCCAAAAGCAGCAACAGTTCCGAACGGACGGGCAGTTTACGAGTGCGGGGTTGGCTCATCGCGCAGACTTCAACAGGAAGATACTGGCAGTTTAGTTCTGCACGATGAAAATTAAATCATTGGTTAATAAGAAAAGTTTTTTGATCAGAACACATTGATCGGGTAGTCCACGATCACGCGGTATTCATCCACATCCCGGTCTACCGCCGAGTAGCCATTGCCCCCGCGGTTGGTCGCCCATTGCAGGCGCACGGCCAGGTTCTTGGCCTTGCCGCCCTGTACCACGTATTTGAGGTCGATGTCGCGTTCCCAGTGCTTGGCGTCCTTACCGTCGGCGCTATACCAGGCGCTGTAGCCACGGCTGTTGGGGTCGACCTTGGTCAGGTCGGTCTTGCCGCTGATGTACGAGACGGCTGAGGTCAGGCCAGGCAGGCCGAGGCCGGCAAAATCATAAGCATACTTGAGCTTCCACGAGCGCTCGCCAGGTCCGTTGAAGTCCGAGTATTGCTGGGAGTTATCCAGGTAAATGCTGTCGCCTTGGGTGATGTAGTCGAATGGCGTGTTGCCGTTGACCCGTTGGTAGGCGGCGGTGACGCTGTGATGGCCGATGCCCACGGTCAGGTGCAGGCTGTAGGTGTTGTTGTCGATGCTGCCCAGCAACGATTGCCCGGTGTCCTGGGTGTGATAGTAGTGCAGGCCAGGGTTGAGGCTGACCAGGTCGTTCAGCGTGTAGGTGTAGTCCAGGTCGTAGTAGTACTGATGCCAGATGTCCTTGAGTTCGGAGGCGTATAGATTGCTGGTGAGGCCCGCAACACCGCTGAACGATACGCCGGCCCAGTTCAGGTGTCGGCTGTCGGTGTGGTGCGGCAGGGTGCCGTAGCTGGTGCCGATACGGCGGTGGCCGCTCTGGTTGTAGAGCTTGGTGAAACTGGCCTGGCCGCCTTCGATCATCCAACCGTCGAAACTGTGGTTGGCCAGGCTCACGCCACGGAAGGTCTGCGGCAACATGCGGGTCATGCCGCCGGCGATTACCGGGTTGTTGAGCAACAGGTCACCGGCTTTCAGCTCGGTGTCCAAAGCACGCATTTTCAAGGTGCCGCCGGCGGTGGAGAACGAGCCGGGGGCTTTGCCGTTGCCGCTGCCATAAGGAAGGATGCTGGAACCGTCGGTGCCGCCACCGCCGTCAAGCTTGAGGCCGAGCATGGCATTGAGGTCCAGGCCGAATCCGACCGTGCCTTGGGTGTAACCGGACTCGAAGGTGCCGATAAAACCCTGGCCCCACTCCTTGCTGTCATCGGTGTGAATGTCGCGACGGTCGCGGTTCATGTAGTAGTTGCGGGTGTTGATGTTGAGGTGCGAGCCTTCGACGAAACCGTCGGCGGAGGTCGGGTCGGCGGCGTGGGCGAGAGAGGTGATCGTTGCTGCAATAGCGACAAATAACGGGGTGAATGTCAGCGAGGTTTTCACCAGTGAAGCTCCTTTGGTCAATCATTGACGGCCAATGTCGTAGGGGGTGCCTGGCCTTTTTTTACGGCAAAAAAAAGCCGCTGAAGTCAGCGGCTTTAAGACGAATTCCCAGTGTAGAGCCCTGGAAATAAGTCGAGGGAAATTCGGGTGAGCGGGAAGCTGTCTTTGCCATCGCGCTCATCGATGCGTCAAAGTAACGCAGGTGAGCGGTGCGATACAGAGTGTAACAAGATAATGACTGTTGCCAAAACCGCAACAGTTTGGAATGGATGGTGCGTTTTGTTTCAAGTGTGGGAGGGGGCTTGCTCCCGATAGCAGAGTATCAGTCGCTACATTCGTGACTGATGCACCGCTATCGGGAGCAAGCCCCCTCCCACATTTGCCGGCCGATTCAGATTGGCAGGGTGATGCCAAAGGTGTTGCCGCCACCCTCACTGCGTACAAACACATCCCCCCCATGCATCAGCGCAATCGCCTTGACGATGGCCAGCCCCAATCCGTGGTTCGCTCCGCTGTTGCTGCGCGACGCATCCACCCGATAAAAACGTTCGAACAAGCGGGGCAAATGCTCGCCGGCAATCTCGTCGCCAGGGTTGGTCACGCCGATCGTCACCTGATGCGCCTGCTGTTCAATGCTCACGTCGATGACCTGCCCCGGCGCGGTGTGCTGCACGGCATTGCTCAGCAGGTTGATCAGCGCACGGCGCAGGTGGGCCTTTTCGATATGGACCAAGGCGTCGCCACGTACCTGCACTTTGACCTGGGCATCTTCAAGGATGAAGTCCAGGTAATCGAGGGTGGTGGCCACCTCATCGGCCAGTGAGCTTTCAATCAGCTTGGTCGCCTTGCTGCCCTGATCGGCGCTGGCCAGGAACAGCATGTCATTGATGATTGAACGCAGGCGTTCCAGCTCTTCAAGGTTCGATTGCAGGACCTCGAAGTAATGCTCCGCCGAGCGCCCCCGTGTCAGCGCGACCTGGGTCTGGCCGATCAGGTTGGTCAGCGGCGAACGCAGCTCGTGCGCCACGTCGGCGTTGAACGATTCCAGGCGTGAGTAGGCTTGTTCCACCCGGTCCAGGGTGGAGTTGAACGAGTTGACGAACTGGCTCAGTTCCGGCGGCAGCGGCGACAACTGTAGCCGCCCGGAGAGTTTGGGTGGCGCAAGCTTCTGCGCTTCGTCCGAGAGCTTGCCCAAGGGCTTGAGCCCGATGCGCGAGACCCAGAATCCCAGCAGAGCCGCCAGCACTACACCGACAAAGGCCAGGCCGATCAGGGCCATCAACAGCTGATGCTGGGTGGCGCGGAAGTTCTCGGTGTCGATGGCAATCAGGAAGCGCAAGGGCGGGCGTTGTTCTTTGGCCGGAAACTGGCTCACCAGCACTTTGAACGGATATTCATGCCCCGGCAGACGCAGGTCGCGTTTGCCGGTGGGGCCGGCGGCGAAGGCGCGAATCCGTGCATCCGGCTCACCGTATTCATACTGAGAGTCGCTGCTGACCACCCAAAACCGGATGCGTTTGTCTTCCTCACCCAGCAGCTTGAGTTTGGCGGTGATCTTCGCCCAGTGCTCCGGAGTACCGAAGCGTGTCACCGAAGACTCCAGCACGCTGTAGCGGGCATCCAGCTCGGCGCCGGGCAGCAAGCCCAGGCCACGGTCCACTTGCTGGTACAGCGCGCCGCCGATCAGCACGAAGATCAGCAGCGCGACCAGGGTGAACATGCCGCTCAGGCGCAGGGCGATCGAGTTAGCGGCCACTTGGGTTCTCCAGCACACGGCTTTCCAGTACATAACCCATGCCGCGAATGGTGTGCAGCAGTTTCTCCTCGAACGGCCCGTCGAGCTTGGCGCGCAGGCGCTTGATGGCAACTTCCACCACGTTGGCGTCACTGTCGAAGTTGATGTCCCAGACCATTTCCGCAATGGCGGTCTTGGACAGGATTTCGCCCTGGCGTCGCGCCAATACACTGAGCAGCGAGAACTCTTTCGCCGTCAGGTCCAGGCGCACGCCATTACGGCTGGCCTTGCGGCTGATCAGGTCGATCCACAGGTCGGCGACGGTGACCTGCACCGGCTCATGCCCGCCACTGCGGCGGGTCAACGCTTGCAGGCGCGCCACCAGTTCCAGGAACGAAAACGGTTTGCCCAAATAGTCATCGGCGCCTTCGCGCAGGCCACGAATACGGTCCTCCACGCGCTCGCGGGCGGTGAGCATGATCACCGGCGTCTGCTTGCGCGCGCGCAATGCGCGCAACACGCCGAAGCCGTCGAGGCCGGGCAGCATCACATCGAGCACGATCACTGCGTAGTCATTCTCCAGCGCCAGGTGCAAACCCTCGACACCTTCGCGTGCCACATCGACGGTGTAGCCTTGCTCGGTCAAGCCACGGTGCAGGTAGTCCGCGGTTTTCTCTTCATCTTCAACAATCAGAACGCGCATGAGCCGTTTGCTCCAGGACGGGCCTCAGCCTCAATGTGGGGTCGCCAGCCCAAGCGCTGGCTTGGGCCGGTGGAAGATCTTCTCAAGGTACAAGTATATGACCGGCGTGGTGAACAGCGTCAGCGCCTGGCTCACCAGCAGGCCACCCACCACGGCAATGCCCAGCGGTTGACGCAGCTCCGCACCCGGGCCGGAACCCAGCATCAACGGCACCGCACCGAGCAATGCGGCCAGGGTCGTCATGATGATCGGCCGGAACCGCGTGACGCACGCTTCATAAATCGCTTCTTGCGGTGCCAGCCCGCGCACGCGTTGGGCTTCCAGGGCGAAGTCGATCATCAGGATGCCGTTTTTCTTGACGATACCGATCAACAACACCAGGCCGATCAACGCCATGATCGAAAAATCCTGGCCCAGCAGCCACAGCATGATCAGCGCGCCCAGGCCCGCCGAGGGCAAGGTGGAGATGATTGTCAATGGGTGCACAAAGCTCTCATACAGCACCCCCAGGATAATGTAGACCGCCACCAGCGCCGCGAGGATCAGCCAGGGTTGGCTGGCCAGCGAACTCTGGAACGCCTGGGCCGCGCCCTGGAACGTCCCGATCAAGGTTGCGGGCATGCCGATTTCATTCTTGGCCTGGTTGAGCATGATCACCGCATCCCCCAGTGCGACGCCGGGCGCCAGGTTGAACGACAGGTTGGCGGCCGGGAACATGCCGTCATGGCTGATGGACAACGGCCCGACACTGGGCGGGTCGACCTTGGCCAGGGCCGACAGTGGCACCATCTCGTTGGTCAGCGGCGAGCGCAGGTAAAAGTAGTTCAGGCTTTCAGCCTTGCCGCGCTGCTGGCTGTCCAGTTCCAGTACCACCTGGTATTGATTGATCTCGGTCTGGAATTCGTTGATCTGGCGCTGGCCGAAGGCGTCGTACAGCGCCTGGTCGACATCGGTGGCGGTCAGGCCGAAGCGTGCGGCGGCCTGGCGGTCGATGCTGATGTGGGTGATGCTGCCGCCCAGTTGCAGGTCGTTGGACAGGTCGCGAAACGCCGGGTTGGCGCGCAGTTTTTCGGTGAGGCGCTGGGTCCAGGTGTTGAGCGTCGGGCCGTCGTTGCTCTTGAGCACATATTGATACTGGGCGCGGCTGGGGCCGGAGCTGAGGTTGATGTCCTGGCCGGCGCGCAGGTACAGCACGATGCCCGGCACTTTCGCCAACTGCGGGCGCAGGCGATCGATGAACTGGCTGGCGGACACATCGCGATCACCGCGGTCTTTCAAGGCGATCCAGAAGCGACCGTTGGCGATGGTCTGGTTGCTGCCGGTCACGCCTACCGAATGGGAAAACGCTTCCACCGCCGGGTCAGCCTTGATGATCTCGGCCAGGGCCTTGTGTTTGGCGACCATGTCCGGGTAAGACACGTCGGCTGCGGCTTCGCTGGTCCCCAGTACAAAACCGGTGTCCTGCACCGGGAAGAAGCCCTTGGGGATAAACACATAACCGACCACGGCCAGGGCCAGCGTCACCAGAAAGATCGCCGCCATGCTGCGTTGATGGGCCAGGGCGCGGCGCAGGTTGCGCGCATAGCCGGCCAGCAGGCGTTCGCTGAAGCCCGGTTTGTCGTGGGCGTGGTGAGTCGGTGCGCGCATGAACAGCGCGGCCAGGGTGGGCGCCAGTGTCAGCGAAACCACCACCGAAATCAGAATGGTCGAGGTGGCCGTCAGCGCAAACTCCTTGAACAGCCGTCCGACCACGCCGCCCATGAACAGCAGCGGGATAAACGCCGCCACCAGCGAGAAGCTGATCGACACGACGGTAAAGCCAATCTCGCCGGAACCCTTGATCGCCGCTTCACGTTTGTCGAGACCCGCTTCCAGGTGGCGGTGAATGTTCTCCACCACCACGATAGCGTCGTCCACGACAAAACCGACCGCGATCACGATCGCCACCAGGGTGAGGTTGTTGAGGCTGAAGCCCAGCACATACATCAGCGCGAAACTGGCGACCAGCGACACGCCAAGCACGCTGGACACAATCAGCGTCGCCGACAACTGGCGCAGAAACAGCGCCATCACCGCCACCACCAGCAGGATGGCGATCAGCAGTGTCACTTCCACTTCATGCAGGGATGCGCGGATGGTCTTGGTGCGGTCGCTCAACACACTGACGTTGACCGAGGCCGGCAGCATGCCTTCCAGGCGCGGCAGCGCGGCCTGGATACGGTCCACGGTCTCGACGATGTTGGCGCCCGGCTGGCGTGAAATCACCAGGTTGACGCCGGGCGTATCGCCTGACCAGGCCTGCACGTAGGCGTTTTCCGAACCGTTGATGACTTTGGCGATGTCACGCAGTTGAACCGGTGCACCGTTCTTGTAGGAAACGATCAGTTGGCCGTATTCGTCCGGGTGAAACAGCTGGTCGTTGGTCGACAGTGTCGACACGCTGTTCTCCCCGTAGATCGCGCCCTTGGCAAGGTTCAGGCTCGACTGCTGGATGGCCAGGCGCACGTCCGCGAGGGTCAGGCCGATGGCCGCGAGTTTGTCCGGCGAGGCCTGCACGCGAATCGCCGGGCGCTGCTGGCCGGTGATGTTGATCTGGCCGACGCCGTCGATCTGGCTGATCTGGCGGGCCAGCAGGGTTTCCACGTAGTCGCTCAGTTCGGTGCTGGGCATGCTGTCGGCGCTGACGCTGAGGATCAGTACCGGGCTGTCTGCCGGGTTGACCTTTTTCCAGGTCGGCAGGCTCGGCATGTCCCTGGGCAGTTTGCCGGACGCAGTGTTGATCGCCGCCTGGACTTCCTGTGCCGCGGTGTCGATGCTTTTGTTCAGGGTGAATTGCAGGGTCAGCAGGCTTGAGCCCAAGGCGCTGCTGGAGGTCATCTGGGTCACGCCGGGAATGGCGCTGAATTGCACCTCCAAGGGCGTTGCGACCGACGAGGCCATGGTGTCCGGGCTGGCTCCGGGCAGGGTAGCGGTGACCTGGATCGTCGGAAACTCCGCTTCCGGCAGTGGGGCGACGGCCAGGCGTGGGAAGGCAATCAGCCCCAGCAACACCAGGGCGAAGGTCAGCAGCAGGGTGGCAACCGGATGGTCGACGCACCACGCGGAAGGCGAACGGCTGCCGCTCATGGTTGCACCTGAGGGGCAACGGTCTGGATCACTTGGGGCGGTTCCTTGAGCACCTCCACCCGCGCCCCGGCCTTGAGCCGCGACTGACCATCGCTGACCAGCACGTCCCCGGCCTGTACCCCCTTGATGATGTTGAGGTCGCTGTTCTGGTAGACCACTTGCACCGGCACCACTTCAACCTTGTCACCGCTGACCCGGTACACGAAGTGCGAGTCCAGGCCGCGTTGCACCACGGTCGGCGGTACCACCAAGGCATTGTTGTCCATGGCGGTCTGGATCTTGAGGGTCACCAGCTGCCCCGGCCACAGGCGCTGGGCGGCGTTGTTGAACTCGGCTTTGGCGCGCAGGGTGCCGGTGGTGGAGTTGATCTGGTTGTCGATCAGGCTCAAATGGCCTTCGGCGAGCAGGTCGCCGGTCTGGCCGTCGGTGTCGGCGCCCATGTAGACATCGACGTTGGCCTGGGTCGGCGCGGCGATCAAGCCTTGCAGGGTCGGCAGCATTTGCTGTGGCAGGGAAAATTCGACGGCAATCGGGTCGATCTGCGTGACGGAGAACAGACCCTGGGTATCACTCATACGCAGGAAGTTACCCTCATCCACGGTGCGAATACCGACGCGGCCGCTGACTGGCGAGTGTATCTGCGTATAGGAAAGTTGCACCTGAGCCGAGTCGATAGCGGCCTGGTTGCCCTGGACCGTGGCCTTGAGCTGATTGACCAAGGCTTGTTGCTGGTCGTAAGTCTGCTTGGATACGCCGTCGTCAACACTCAATGCCTTGTAGCGCTTGAGGTTGACCAACGCCACCTGCAACTGGGCCTGGCTTTCTCCCAATTGTGCCCTGGCCTGGTCGAGGCTGGCGCGGATCGAGCGGTCGTCGAGGGTTGCCAGCAGGTCGCCGGCCTTGACCCACTGGCCTTCCTTGACCAGCAGTCTGGTCAGGATGCCGTCGATTTGCGGGCGAATCACCACACTGTGCAGCGACAGCACCGAACCGATACCACTGACGAAACGCGGGACATCCTGTTGTGCAACGCTCACCACACGCACCGGAATGGCAGCCGGTGCAGCCAGTTTGGTCTTGGCGGGGCGGGTCAATNCAATGCCCAGGCTGCAACCGCCAGCACCAAAAGGACGCCCACCAGCAGGGCCGTGTTTCGTTTTATTTGCATAGGTGAGGCGCCAGGGCAAAGGATCGTAAGAATGAATGAACCTTTATAGCTCGCCGACCCGGTCAGCAAAGTGACCGCTGTCTGACGGCGCTGTCAGTTAAGGTCCGACCATTCGTACGACAATAGATAAAGATACGAGGGCCGCAGGTATACTGCGCGCCAGTGTGGCCTGCAAGCCGGTCCCTCTCCATTTTTTGCCCGCTCCGGAGCTTTCATGACTTCCCCGACCCAACCCGCTGTTGAAGCGACCGACCTCGTTGATACGGCCAATGCCGACGGCGTTGAAAAAGCCGAGATCCCGGCTTTCAAGTTCCCTTTCAAGCCGGGTGAACTGGCCGGGGCCAAGAATGCCGGCCAGCCTTGGTACAAGGGCGGTGTCAAGAACGGTCATACCAAGACGCCGGGCATGGCGCCACCCGGTACTCGCCGTTCCATGGGTAAACGTTAAGAGTAAAAATTCGCGGGCAATACCGATCATTGCCTACGGCAATAGCTGAAATTTCGTATTGTCGGCCCGCGGACCTTTCTTGAAAGCTTGCACGGTATCCGCTTCGCTCCGGTTGTTTTTGCCGGAGCGAAGGTGAGATGAGGCTGGCTTTTCCGGAAAGGATATCCCCCTGATGCTGAAACAGCTCTGTGTTGCGTTTGCCGTATTACTGCTGCTCGTCATGTTCAGCACTGCCGCTGCCAGTGATCCACCCAGACACGAAATCCGTTTTGCCGTCGCCGCGCATTTTCCCCCGTTTCAAAGCCGCAATCAGCAAGGCCAACTGGTGGGGCTGAATATCGAATTGGGCAACGCCCTGTGCGTGCAGCTCAATGTGCGTTGTACCTGGGTCGACCAGGTGGTTGTGGAAAACTTTCCTGCCCTTGAAGCCCGGCAATTCGATGCGATCATGGGCATGGCGCCGACATCGGCCCGGCGGCAGTGGGTGAACTTCACGGATGATCTCTACCCGATCACCACCCGCCTGGTGGGCCGTAGATCATCGGGTTTGACTCCGGATCGGCGGTCGCTCAAGGGCAAGCGTGTCGGCGTCCTGGTGAAAAGTAACCGTGAAGCCTTTGCCCTGTCGCAGTGGGCGCCGGCAGGGGTGACCATCAAGAGTTTCTGGCTCAATGACCAGCTGGTTCGCAGCCTGGTCGCGGGTGACATCGATGCGACGCTGCAAGGTACTGTGGAAATCCGTGAAGCGCTGCTCGACACACCCGACGGCCTGGGTTTCGACTTCCTCGGCCCTGTCGTCTCGTCGCAACTATTGGGTAACAGCGTGGCGATTGCGGTGCGTAAGCCCGATACGGCGTTACGCAGTGAACTCAATCGTGCACTCGAACAACTGATGCAGAACGGCGAGTACCGACGCATCCTGCACTCTTACCCTGTTAACGGGCTGCATGCCTGTCCATGACCGCCCGTTTCCCCAGGGTCAGGCGGCGCGCAAGGAGATGAATGCATAGTTGGCAGGCACTTCGGTAACGATTTGTGCCCCGGCATCCAGCACCTGTTCGGCGATATCCATCCCGGACACATGAAACACCCACTCATGGGCCGCATACGGCTGGTCAACCGCCAACTCGATCGCCTGGGTAAAGGCGTGCATGTCCGGTAAGTAGGCCGTAAAACCGTCACCCTTCAGCGCTGTGGTGCGGATGCCGAGTAAGGCGCACACCGCCTCTTTGGTCTGTACATCATCACGGTCAGCCTGGCGTGAGCGACGAATCAGCTCCGCCAATGCAGGGTCCATCAGCTCACCCCCGACGATCAGGGCCGGCCCTTGTTCCCAGGATTCCGGTGGGCAATCCTTGGCCGCCGGGTTCAGCGGAATATGCGGGTTGATTTCCATCGGGTAGATCCGACACACCAGCGGGCGCCGCTCGTAGATGCCGCAGCGGTTGTCTTCGTCAAGATTCCGGCAGCGCCCGGCGTTGTAGGCGGCAAAGGTGATTGCCACGAAGGCCTCGGTATTGCCGCTGGGCACGCTCACCGAACGGCGCTCGGCGTGTTCGCGCTGCTGCTGCGGCACCCCCAGTCCGCTGGCCAGGAAACCTTCTACAAGAACGATCACATTACCGCCATCCGCCGCCCATTGCCGGGCTTCGTCGAGGGTCAGGGGGACGTGGTGGTCGGTGCAGCACTTGCCGCAACCTACGCAGGAAAAATGAGTGTTCATGGGCAAGTTCTGTCACCAGGCAAGGTCAGAGGGCACGCAGGAACGGTGACGGGTTTTTACCTCTATCCACCATTCGGGCTCTCTTGAAGCAAGTTACACGCCAGTGCCTGTCAGTCCTCTATCACTACATCGCGTAGGACAAATCTCATGCCTGCGCTTTCATAGAGCTGCCGCGCGCGTACGTTGCTTTCCAGCACCTTGAGGTCCACGTAGGGTTCGCCGCGCTGCTTGAACATTGCAAAGGCCTGCAGCAATAACGCACGCCCCAACCCCTGGCCTTGGGCGCAGGGGTGAATCGAGAGGTTCTTGATAAAGGCGCTGGTCCAGCATTGAGCCACGCCGAGCACGCCGTCAGCGTTACTGGCCACCAGGCACAGCGTCGGGTCGAACTCGGCATCCGTGATGAATTGATGTTGCCATTGCTCCAGGCTGGGCACGCGACCGCCACCCTGGTCCTGGGTCAGGCGCAAGACTGAATGGATGGCAGGGGCCAGTTCGGCCCGGTAATGATCCAGCTCAATACCCGCCGGCCACTGTGGCGCGGGCAGGCTGCCCGTCAGGTCACGGCGCAGCAGCTGGAAGTATTCCCGCATGCCTCACAGACCTTTTTGCGCCACGCTCTGGGCGGCGACCACCAGGCATTTGGTCAATTCTGGCGAGGAGAACTTGGTCAGCACCGCGTTGGCCCCGGCCAAGCGCGCTTTCTCGCTGTTCATCGCGCTGTCCAGGGAGGTGTGCAGCAGCACATAAAGGTCTTGGAAGTCCGGAGTTTCGCGCAAGGTGCGGGTGAGGGCGTAACCGTCCATTTCGGACATTTCGATGTCCGACACCACTACGTTGATCTGCGCGTCGGTGCCTTGCAGCTCCAGCAGCACATCAATCGCTTCCTTGGCGCTGCGGGCGGTGTGGCAGGTCAAGCCGAGGTTGCGCAGGGTATGTACCGACTGTTGCAAGGCGACCTGGCTGTCATCCACCACCAGGATGCGGGCATGGCCAAGGACTTCGGCTTCTTCCATGGTCAGGTCGGTCGGCGCTGCTTCAATCGGGGCCGGGGCGATGCCATGGATGACTTTCTCGATATCCAGCACTTGCACCAACCCGCCTTCCACCTGGGTAACCCCGGTGATAAAGGCACGGTTGCCACCGGAGCCATAGGGCGGTGGGCGGATATCGGTGGTCAGGCAGTGCACGATCTTGCTCACCGCCTGCACATGCAGGCCCTGCTTGGAGCGGCTGACATCGGTGACGATCAGGCAGCCGCCGTCGGGGTCTTGCAGGGGCATCTCCCCCAGGGCGCGGCTCAGGTCGATCACCGACAGCGAAGCGCCGCGCAACGTGGCAATGCCTTTGACGTGGGGGTGCGACTCCGGCAGCCGGGTCAACGGCGGGCAGGGGATGATTTCACTGACTTTCAGCAGGTTGATCGCCATCAGCTTGCCGCTGCGCAAGGTAAAGAGCAGAAGCGAGAGTGAGTCTGCGCGGGCTTTGGTGGTGGACATAAAAACCTTCTGTGGATCAGGGAGTGTGATCTGTAGCAGGTTATCGACTCGGGGGAGCCAGGCTTTAACCGGATTTTGTTGCGGGCCGGCTCCCCCCACCGTGGATCTGTATCAGCCCTTCCACACTTGTGGGTTCACCAAATCCTGCGGACGCTGCCCCAGCAAGGCGCTGCGCAGGTTATCCAAGGCACGGTTGGCCATGGCTTCGCGGGTTTCATGCGTCGCCGAGCCGATGTGCGGCAGCGTCACGGCATTGCTCAGTTGAAACAACGGCGACTCGGCCAATGGCTCCTGTTCATACACATCCAGACCGGCACCGCGAATTTGCCGGTTTTGCAGGGCCTCGATCAGCGCCGGTTCATCGACGACAGGCCCACGGGAAATATTGATCAGGATCGCGCTGGACTTCATCAGCCCCAGCTCGCGGGTGCTGATCAGGTGGCGGGTCTTTTCGCTCAACGGCACCACCAGGCACACGAAGTCGGCTTCGGCCAGCAATTGGTCCAGGCTACGGAACTGCGCGCCCAGCTCCTGCTCCAGCGCCGTCTTGCGACTATTGCCGCTGTACAGGATCGGCATATTGAAACCCAGGCGACCGCGTCGGGCCACCGCTGCGCCAATATTACCCATGCCCACGATACCGAGGGTCTTGCCGTGCACATCGCAGCCGAACAACGGTGCGCCGACGCTGGCTTTCCACTGGCCGGCCTTGGTCCAGGCGTCCAGCTCGGCCACGCGGCGCGCGCTGCTCATCAGCAGGGCGAAGGCCAGGTCGGCGGTGCTTTCGGTGAGTACATCGGGGGTATTGGTGAGCATGATCCCGCGCTCGTTGAAGTAGGGCAGGTCATAGTTGTCGTAACCCACCGAGACACTGGACACCACTTCCAGCTTGCTCGCCGCTTCGAGTTGCGCATGGCCCAGCCTGCGGCCCACGCCAATCAGGCCGTGGGCATGGGGCAGGGCGTCATTGAATTGAGTGTTGATGTCGCCGCGCTTGGGGTCGGGCACGATCACCTCGAACTCCTGTTGCAGGCGTTCGATCATGGGCGGGGTGATACGGCTGAAGGCAAGGACAGTCTTTTTCATTGCAGGCGGGCTCATCGACTACGGAAGAATGCCAAGCACGCTAACATTTATCCCCCCAACGCAACACCACTGTAGTGAGCGGGCTTGCCCCGCGCTGGGCGGCGCAGCCGCCCCAAACCCAGGCACCTCGGTCCTCCTGAAATACCGCGGCGTCTTTGTTGGGGCGGCTTTGCCACCCAGCGCGGG
>NZ_PYWX01000042.1 GCF_003031675.1 Pseudomonas palleroniana
CCCTCCCACAGGTTGATGGTGTTTTTCTGACGCGGCTGCAAAAAAGAAAAGGCCCGGTTTGCGTGGAACCGGGCCTTTTCCGTAGTGCGCGTTGAATCAGTTGCGTTCGAGGGCGAGGGCTACGCCTTGGCCGCCACCGATGCACAGCGTCGCCAAGCCTTTCTTGGCATCACGCTTGATCATTTCATGCAGCAGGGTCACCAGTACGCGGCAGCCGGACGCACCGATCGGATGGCCGATGGCAATGGCACCGCCGTTGACGTTGACCTTGTCAGCGTCCCACTCCAACTCTTTACCCACCGCCAAAGACTGCGCGGCGAAAGCCTCGTTGGCTTCGATCAGGTCCAGGTCACCCAGTTTCCAACCGGCTTTGTCCAGGCAGCGGCGTGTCGCCGAGACCGGGCCGATGCCCATGATGGCCGGGTCGACGCCGGCATTGGCGTAGCTGGCAATGCGCGCCAATACGGGCAGGCCGAGGGCGCGGGCTTTATCGGCGCTCATCAGCAGCACGGCAGCGGCGCCGTCATTGAGGCTGGAAGCGTTGCCGGCGGTGACGCTGCCGTCTTTCTTGAACGCAGGTTTGAGCTTGGCCAGGGATTCGGCGGTGGTGCCGGCGCGGGGTTGTTCATCCACGGCGAAGGCGACGGGGTCGCCTTTGCGCTGGGGGATCAGGACTGGGGTGATCTCATCGACAAAGCGCCCGGCCTCGATGGCGGCGACGGCCTTTTGTTGCGAGGCGGCGGCGAAGCTATCCTGGGCCTCACGGCTGATGCCGTACTTGTCCACCAGGTTTTCGGCGGTGATACCCATGTGGTAGTCGTTGAACGCATCCCACAGGCCATCGGTGATCATGCTATCGATCATCTTGGCGTGGCCCATGCGCAAACCGGTGCGCGCGCCAGGCAAGACGTACGGCGCCAGGCTCATGTTCTCCATGCCACCGGCAATGATCACCTCGGCGTCACCGCAACGGATGGCTTGGGCGCCCAGGTGCAGGGCCTTGAGGCCCGAACCGCAGACCTTGTTCAACGTCAGGCTGGGCACCGCGTGGGGCAAGCCGGCCAGGATCGAGGCCTGGCGCGCCGGGTTCTGGCCGGAGCCTGCGGTCAGTACCTGGCCGAGGATCACTTCATCCACCTGGGCCGGGTCCAGGCCGGTCTGCTCCAGCAGGCGGCGGATTACGGCAGCGCCCAGTTCCGGTGCCGGAATGCTGGCCAGTGAACCCTGGAAGCTGCCCACGGCGGTGCGGGTGGCAGCAACAATCACGACGTCTTGCATGGAATCTGTCCTCACTGGAAGTGCATTTCTGGAACGTGGTCCGGGACAATCAGTTTACCGGCGGTCTTGCTCACAATCTCCTCGACGCTGACGCCAGGTGCGCGTTCCTTGAGGACAAAAGCGCCATTTTCGATTTCCAGGTAGGCCAGGTCCGTCAGTACACGCTTGATGCAGTTCGCGCCGGTCAGCGGCAGGCTGCATTGGCTGAGCAGCTTGGACTCACCGTCCTTGGACGCGTGGGTCATGATCACGATGATGTTTTCCGCTCCGGCCACCAGGTCCATGGCACCGCCCATGCCTTTGACCAGCTTGCCGGGGATCATCCACGAGGCGATGTTGCCTTGCACGTCCACTTCAAACGCACCGAGCACGGTCAGGTCGACATGGCCGCCGCGAATCATCGCGAAAGACTCGGCGGAGGAGAAGATCGAGGCGCCGATACGCGCGGTCACGGTCTGCTTGCCGGCATTGATCATGTCGGCATCGATGGTGTCTTCGGTCGGAAACGGGCCCATGCCCAGCAGACCGTTTTCCGACTGCAGCATCACTTCCATGCCTTCGGGAATGTAGTTGGCCACCAGGGTCGGAATGCCGATGCCGAGGTTGACGTAGAAACCGTCCTGCATTTCGCGGGCGACGCGTTGAGCCATTTGTTCGCGGGTAAGAGCCATGTTTTTTTCCTCTTATTGTCTGGGCTGGAGGCGGATTATTTGCGGACGGTGCGCTGTTCGATGCGCTTCTCGAAGGTGCCGCAGATGATCCGGTCGACGTAGATGCCAGGGGTGTGGATCTGCGCCGGGTCCAGCTCGCCCGGTTCGACGATTTCCTCGACTTCGACCACGGTGATCTTGCCCGCAGTAGCGGCCAGCGGGTTGAAGTTCTGAGCGGTGTGGCGATAGATGACGTTGCCGAAGTGGTCGGCTTTCCAGCCTTTGACGATGGCGAAGTCACCGGTGATGGACTCTTCCATCAGGTAGGGGCGACCATTGAATTCGCGGGTTTCCTTGCCTTCTGCAACCGGAGTGCCGACACCGGTTGCGGTGAAGAAGGCCGGAATGCCGGCGCCGCCGGCGCGCATTTTTTCCGCCAGGGTGCCTTGGGGGGTCAATATCACTTCGATTTCGCCGCTGAGCAGCTGCTTCTCGAACAGTGCGTTTTCACCGACGTACGAAGCGATCACCTTGCTGATCTGCTTTTCTTCCAACAGCACGCCCAGGCCAAAACCATCCACGCCGCAGTTGTTGGAAACCACGGTCAGGTTGCGGGTGCCTTTGCGCTTGATCTCGGCAATCAGGTTTTCCGGAATGCCACACAGGCCAAAACCACCGGATAACACGGTCATGCCGTCTTCCAGGCCTGCCAGGGCTTCTTCATAGGACGCCACGCGTTTATCGAAACCTGCCATACGCACCTCTTTTATTGTTTGTGGGCCAGCCAATGAACCGAGTGTTGCGCCGAAGCATTGATTTGTTAAGTTGTTTTTTAAGGTTGATTGATTTAAAAAACAGCATAGTCGCCTGGCCGTTCGGAGTCGCCTCATGACCGTTAAACAGATGCGTGCCTTTCTCGCCGTGGCCCAGAGCCTGAGTTTTGCCGCGGCCTGCGAGCGTCTGCACCTTTCCCAATCGGCGCTGAGCCTGACCATCAAGGGCCTGGAAGAGGGATTGGGCGGACGCTTGTTCAGCCGCAATACCCGTAACGTCGCGCTCACCCCTGAAGGTGAATCGCTGTTGCCGCTGGCGCGTCGGTTGATCGCCGACTGGGACAATGCCGAGGATGAACTACGCCAGCGCTTCACTTTGCAGCGCGGGCGCGTGACGGTGGCGGCGATGCCATCGTTCGCGGGCAACCTGTTACCGCCGATTCTCAAGATATTCCGCGAACGTTACCCCCAAGTGAACGTGACGGTGCACGACCTGATCAACGAGCAGGTACTGGAGATGGTGCGCGACCGGCAGGTGGAATTGGGAGTGGCGTTCGAGCCCTCCGAGGCTTCTTCGCTGGCGTTTACGCCGCTGTACCTGGACCGGTTCATCGCGGTTGTGCCGGGCGATTCACCCTTGGCCGAGCGCGTCGAAATCGACTGGAAAACCCTGTTGGCGCAACCGTTCATTACCTTGCAACGGCCATCCACAGTGCGGGTCATGCTGGAGGAGCACCTCGGCGCCCTGCAGATGAAGCTGCCGGTGGCTCTGGAAAGCCATCAGTTAGCCACGGTGGGCAAGATGGTTGCCAGTGGATTGGGCGTCAGCGCCGTCCCCGCGTTATGTGCGCGGCAGATGGAGGAAGCGGGTGCCCACTGCATCACCTTGAGTGATCCGGTGATCGAAAGGCCCATTGGCGTGCTGACCAAGCCGGGGCATGAGCTTTCGGCGGCGGCGCAGGTATTGTTTGATATCTTCAGGGATGAAGCGGGGAAGGGCAGGTTTCCAACTTTCTAAGTACGGCCACTATAAATATGGGAGCTGGCTGGCCAGCTCCCATACAAGGGTGAGTACTACTTGCCATTTAGTAGTAGCGGTCGATCACTTTAACTTGTGAGTTGTCTTTGAAAGACGCCCACGCATTGTTAAGTGTGTCGAACACCTGCTCGATAAAGTTGCGATCAGCTGCAGCCTTCTTGCCGACATAACCCTGGCCGCGGCGGTACATCTTCAGGCGCGCCGCCAGTTCACGGTTATTGCGGTCGAACTCGGCTTCTTCGGTGTGGGGCGCCAGGCAGTCGATTTTCACTTCGCCCGATTTACCTACCCACAGGATATGGTCGTCGAGTGTGTCTTTCTGCGCTGCGAACATTTCAGCCAATTCATTGATAGTTGGTTGGTTGTTCAGATTCATGTGTAAGCCCCTTGACCAGTTGGCGATCTATCAGTTGATTCACGTTAGTTGTCTCCGGTTCCGAAAACCGGGCGTCAGCGACTGTCTGCCGAATACGGGCAGGGTCTTGAACCTGATGCATGTAGTCTTGCTGATGAACTGCTACGCAATGGTTTCATAACGAAGACAAGCAGCGTTTGAGCTCCTTGTACCGAACCTTGCGGGCCGGTCAGCTTCATCAATCTGCCTTGTGGGCAGTGCACATCCGGAAAAAACAGCTCGGCGGTCAGACGAGCTTGTTCAAAACACGGGTTACCGACGCTCCCGATCCGGGAGACGTCTAGATCATGCAAGGACAAAAACGTTACGTCAACGGTTATGTAGTGATTATTTTAAAGCACTACATAAACTGCTGTAGGGACGGGGGCCTGCCGTAAAACGTGACTTGAGCGTCATTTATTGGAAGACAGGTCGAGGTCAAAAGTGGCTATGTAGTGAGCGGGCTTGCCCTAATGCCAGTCAGTTAAGCGATAAAGCGGGCGATGAATAAATTGTGGGAGGGGGCTTGCTCCCGATGGACTGCGTAGCAGGCCCATTTTTGAGGCCGCTGCGCGGCCTATCGGGAGCAAGCCCCCTCCCACAGTGACCGCGTTAATCCTTAACTGACTGGCATTAGGGCTTGCCCCGCGCTGGGTGGCGCAGCCACCCCAACAAGGATGCTGCGGTGTTTCAGAAAGGCCGAGGTAACTGGGTTTGGGGCGGCTGCGCCACCCAGCGCGGGGCAAGCCCGCTCACTACAGGCATTTCAGTCGTTCGGCCAGCAGGGGTAGCAGCCGCTCGCAGGATGCTTCGATCTTCATCTGTAAAAGGTCGTCTGCGCGGGTCTTGCCCAGGTTGATGGCAATCACCGGCTTGCCTTGCTCGATCATCGCTTTGCACAGGCGAAACGCTGAATAGGCCATCAGTGAGGAACCCACCACCAGCAAGCCTTCGGCGTGCGCCACCGCAGCCATTGCCTTGGCTGCCGTGGCTTGGGCGACATTCTCGCCAAAAAACACCACGTCCGGTTTCAACCGTTGCCCCTTGCAATGGGGGCAGTGGGGGACCTGGAAGCGTTCTTCAAAGGCGGGGTCGAGCAATGTATCGCCGTCGGGCGCTTGTACGGCATCGACATCCGCCAGGTACGGGTTCTGGCTTTCCATCACCCGTTGGATCAGATCGCGCTCGCTGCGCTGCTGGCAGTCCAGGCACAGCACCCGGTGCAGGCTGCCGTGCAGTTCGATCACATCATGACTGCCGGCCTGATCATGCAGCGTGTCGACGTTTTGCGTGATCAAGCCGCTGATTTGTTCGCGGCGTTGCAACTCGGCCAGTGCCAGATGCGCCTTGTTTGGTTGTGCAATGCGCACCCGTGGCCAGCCCAACATGGCGCGAGCCCAGTAACGACGCCGCGCCTGCGGGGTGGCCAGGAACTCCTGATACATCATGGGCGCCTTGCCCCGGCGCACGCCCTCGCTGTCGCGATAATCGGGAATGCCCGACGACGTGCTGATCCCTGCACCGGTCAGTACCAGAAAGCGCCGTTCGGTCATGGCCTGGTGCAGGGTGTCGAGGTGGTCTTCCTGATGTTCCAGCGTATCCAGCATGGGTTCCCCTATTCGCCGCGGATGTACTGCTCCAACTGCTTGATCAGGTCAGCCTGGCTGGCGATGGCTTCCTTCACCAGGTCTCCGATGGACAGCAGGCCCAGCAGTTTGCCGTTTTCGACCACGGGCAGGTGACGAAGGTGGCCGTCGGTCATGATGTTCATGCACTCATCGACCTTTTTGTGAGTGTCGACGGTTATCACCGGAGAACTCATCACCTCATGAACCTTGGTCGTGACTGACGATAGCCCCTTGAGCATGATTTTGCGTGCGTAATCCCGTTCGCTGATGATCCCTACCACTACGCCTTCCTTGACCACCGGCAGGGCCCCGACGTTTTTCTCCGACATACGAACCAGTGCTTCAAATACGGTGTGGTCCCATTGGATGGTATGGACGTCCTGGTTTTTCTGGTCCTTGGCTTTAAGCACTTCTGCAACGGTTTTCATGGCGGCCACTCCGGTGTTGTTGTTAGGAAGTCAGGGTCCTCCTACAGAATCCTAGACGGGCCACTGGGCCGCAAGGTCCAAAGCGGCGTTAAACCTGTCGAAAAGCGTCATTCGCTGGATTTTTTTGACGGTTACCCGCTGTTTGCGGGCTTTTTCCCCCGCCTTGGGGCGGCTGCGGCCTTGCGGGGTGCGCTTTTTCGTTTCTTTTTCCAAGGGGGAGCACTTTTGCCGCCAGGGCTTGCCGGGCCAGTGATGGTCATGCGCATGCCGTTGCAGCGAGCCACTTGCTTGCTCATCCAGGCCGCTTGTTTGGCGACGAATTCTTCCAGGCTCATTTCTCCGCTTTGCACCATGTCCAGCGCCTGTTCCCAGATTGCGGTAGTGCCGGGGTCGGCGATAGCGCGGGGCACTGCGTCGATCAGGCTGAATGCCGCCGGGGTGGCGCAGAGCGCCTTGCCGTTTTTCACCAGGTACCCACGGTCCAACAGCCCCTGGATGATCCCGGCGCGAGTGGCTTCGGTGCCGATACCGGTAGTGTCCTTGAGCTTTTGCTTGAGCAGCGGGTCTTCCACCAGCTTGGCGACGTTTTTCATCGCCTTGATCAGGTCGCCTTCGGTGAAGGGTTTGGGGGGCTGGGTCCACAGGTCTTTCAGGTTGACCTTGGCTACGCTGCAGTCCTGACCTTGCACCAATGTCGGCAAAGCCTGCGGGGCCGGCGCCTCGCGGCCTTTGGCGGGCGCCAGCGCTTCGGGCAAGGCGCGCTTCCATCCCGGCTCGATGATCACTTTACCGACGGCGCGCAACGCCTGGCCTGCACAGTCAAAGTCCGCCTGGGTGCGATCGTACTCGTGGTTGGGCAGGAACTGCGCCAGGTAGCGCGCGCGAACCAGGGTGTAAACGGCGCGGTGTTTGCCGGTCAGTTGGGTGACGTCCTTGCCGGCTCCCGTGGGAATGATGCCGTGGTGCGCGCTGACCTTGGCGTCGTTCCACGCCCGTGAGCGGCGCTGCGGGTCGACATGGGGCATCAGTTCATTCAGCGTCGCGTCCGCCCGCGCCAGTGCGGCAAGAATGTTCGACGCTTCGTGGTGCTGGCTCAGCGGCAGGTAGCCGCAATCACTGCGCGGGTAGGTGATGACCTTGTGGGTTTCGTACAGCGACTGGGCGATGTCCAGGGTTTCCTGGGCGCCGAGGCCGAGCTTCTTCGAGCAGATTTCCTGCAGGGTGCCCAGGTCGAAGGGCAGGGGGGCCACCTCGCGCATGCGCTCGGTACGCAACTTCATCAATCGCGCGGTGGCGGCGTGGCTCATGGCGTCGGCCGCCTCCCGAGCCAGCTGTGGGTTGAGGCAACGACCCTGGTCGTCGCAGGCATCTTCGCCTGCACGCCATTGGGCGGTGAAGGTCATGCGCTCGTGGCGCAGGTCGACATCGATGGCCCAGTAGGCCACCGGCACGAAGTCGGCGATGCTGCGGTCGCGGTCCACCACCAGGCGCAAGGTTGGCGTCTGTACCCGGCCTACCGGCAATACGCCCTGATAACCGGATTGGCGCCCGAGCAGGGTGAACAAGCGGCTCATGTTCATACCGATCAGCCAGTCGGCGCGTGAACGGCCGAGGGCCGAGTGATACAGGCTGAAGGTTTCAGCGCCGGGCTTGAGTGCGGCCAGGGCCTTGCGAATGGAGGCGTCATCCAGCGCCGACAGCCACAACCGCTGGATGGCCCCGCGATAGCGGCAATGCTCTATCAGTTCACGGGCGATCATTTCACCCTCGCGGTCGGCGTCGGTGGCGATCACCAACTCCTGGGCTTCCCCCAGCAGACGCTTGACCGCCTTGAACTGGCTGGCGGTCTTGGGCTTGACCAGCATCTTCCACTTCTGCGGGACGATCGGCAGGTCGGCCAGTACCCAGCGTTTGTATTTGGCGTCGTAGGCATCCGGCGGGGCGGTTTCCAGCAGGTGGCCGATGCACCAGGTGACTGTGACCCCAATGCCCAGCCAGCACCCGTCGCCGCGCCGGCTGGCGCCGAGCACGGCCGCGATATCTTTGGCCTGGGAGGGTTTTTCACAAAGGTACAGCCGCATGGTCATCACATCAGATCGGGTTGATGCCTTGCAGGATGCGCAGTTGGAGGGTTTTGATCAACTGTTATCTGTATGGATGTACAGCAAAATGTGAGGGGGGCTTGTTTGCGATGGCGGTGCTTCAGTCACAAGTGCATTGACTGAGCGACCGCTATCGGGAGCAAGCCCCCTCCCACAAGGGATCAGCAGAGCGGATCAGTTGTTATTGATGTCCACATGCCGGGTTTCCTTGAGGCAGAACAACCCCATGATCAAGCTCACCCCGGTGACCACCACCGGGTACCACAAGCCGTAGAAGATATCGCCGGTGTACACCACCAGCGCAAACGACACTGTCGGCAGGAACCCGCCGAACCAGCCGTTACCGATATGGTAGGGCAGCGACATCGAGGTATAGCGGATCCGCGTCGGGAACAGCTCGACCATCAACGCCGCCAGCGGCCCGTAGCACATGGCGGCAATCAGGATCAGCGCCACGATCAACACCACCACCATCACCTTGTTGACCTGGGCCACATCCGCTGATGTCGGGTAACCGGCCAAGGTCACAGCGCCACGCAGGGCGGCTTCGTCGAAACCGTCGATGCGCACATCGCCCACGTTGACCTGCACCGAGCTGCCTGTCGGGGCGGCGGCGCTGTGGTAAGGCAGGCCTTGTTTGACCAGGAAGGTCTTGACCTTGTCGCACGGGCTGTCAAAACGTGCCTTGCCCACTGGATCGAACTGGAAGGTGCAGGTGGCAGGGTCTGCCAAGACGGTGATCGGTGCCTGGCGGCTGGCCTGGTCCATCGCCGGGTTGGTGTAATGGGCCAGGCCCTTGAAGATCGGGAAGTACAGCACGGTCGCCAGCAGCAGGCCGAGCATCAACACCGGTTTGCGGCCCAGCTTGTCCGACAGCCAGCCGAACAGGATAAAGAACGGCGCGCCAATCACCACACTGATGATCAGCAGCATATTGGCCAGGGCCGGGTCCATCTTCAAAAATTGGGTGAGGAAGAACAAGACATAGAATTGTGCCGCGTAAAAGGTCACCGCCTGGCCGCCGTTGATGCTGAACAGGGCGATCAACACCACCTTGAGGTTTTCCCATTTGCCGAAGGATTCGCGGATCGGCGATCGGCTGGCCTTGCCTTCCTCTTTCATTTTCAGGAACGCGGGCGACTCGTGCAGGCTCATGCGAATCCAAGTGGAAATGCCCAGCAGCACGATGGAGAACAGGAACGGGATACGCCAGCCCCACACCTCGAACTGGTCGCCGGTGAAGTAACGGCAGGCCAGCACGACCAGCAGTGACAACAACAGGCCAATGGTGGCGGTGGACTGAATCCAGCTGGTGTGCAAACCGCGTTCGCCGGCGGGGGCATGTTCGGCCACGTAGGTGGCCGCGCCGCCGTACTCACCGCCCAGTGCCAGGCCCTGCAGCATGCGCAGTACGATCAGGATGATCGGCGCGGCGATGCCGATGCTGGCGTAGTTGGGCAATAAGCCGACGCAAAAGGTCGCCACGCCCATCAGGATGATGGTGACCAGGAACGTGTATTTGCGCCCGATCATATCCCCCAGGCGGCCGAATACCAGGGCGCCGAACGGCCGCACCACAAAGCCGGCAGCAAAGGCCATCAACGCGAAGATAAACGCGGTGGTGTCGTTGACCCCCGCAAAGAACTGTTTGCTGATGACCGCCGCCAGGGCGCCGTAGAGAAAAAAGTCATACCACTCGAACACCGTGCCCAGGGATGAGGCGAAGATGACTTTCTTTGAGTCGTTGCTGGTGCTCGCGTCGATTACCGAGCCCAGGGGTTGAGCATGTTCTGACATCGGGTAGCCCTCACAGTGATTATTTATTGTTGTTCCACTGTCGGCGCCGGGGGCGGCGCCGCTATTGCTTCATTCATTGCCTCATTAAGCCGGATGCGCTGCGTTTTCGTTGACGTTCTTCGCGAGCAAGCTCGCTTCTACAGTATTGGGCGACAAGATGAGCTGCGCCGCTTTCTCAGCGATCATCAAGGTCGGTGAGCAGGTGTTGCCGGAAGTGATGCGCGGCATGATCGACGCATCGGCGATGCGCAGGCCGGGTACGCCATGCACCCGCAGTTGCGCGTCGACCACCGCGTCCTTGTCATCGCCCATGCGGCAGGTGCCCACTGGATGGAAGATCGTGGTGCCGATCCGCGCGGCGGCTTCGTGCAGTTGCTCTTCGGTTTGCAGTGCGTCACCAGGCAGGTATTCCACCGGCTTGAACTGGCTCAGCGCCGGCGCTGCAACAATCCGCCGAGTCAGGCGGATCGCGTCGGCGGCCACTCGCAGGTCTTCCGGATGGCTGAGGTAGTTGGGCCGGATCAATGGGGCATCTGCCGGGTTGGCCGAACGGATATCGATGCGGCCACGGCTGTGTGGGCGCAGGTCGCAGACCGAGGCGGTAAAGGCCGGGAACCCGTGCAACGGCTCGCCAAAACGCTCCAGGGACAGCGGCTGCACATGGTATTCAAGGTTGGCCGAAGTCTGCTCGGGGCCGGAGCGGGCAAACGCGCCGAGCTGGCTGGGCGCCATCGACAACGGGCCACTGCGGTCATACAGGTAGCGCAGGCCCATGCCCATCTTGCCCCACACCGAGCCTGCGATCTGGTTCAGGGTGCGTGCGTTTTCCAGTTTGTAGATCAGGCGCAACTGCAGGTGGTCCTGCAGGTTGCCGCCCACCCCCGGCAGGTCATGCAGCACATTGATGCCCAATGGCTTGAGCACGTTGGAAGGACCTATCCCAGAGCGCTGCAGAATGCCCGGGGAGCCCACGGAACCGGCGCACAGCACGATCTCCTGGCGCGCCTTCCAGCCGACCTGCTGGCCATGCTGACGGCCTAGGACGGTGGTTGCCCGGCCGTTTTCCAGCAACACGCGGTCGACTTCCACCTCGGTCAACACGGTGAGGTTGGGCCGCTGGCGAATCGGCTTGAGAAACGCCTTCGCTGCGTTCCAGCGTACGCCGGCCTTTTGGTTGACCTGGAAGTAACCGCAGCCTTCGTTATCGCCCTGGTTGAAATCGTTGAGCGCTGCGATGCCGCTTTGCGCGGCCGCGTCGCGGAATGCGTCGAGGATCGGCCAGTGCAGACGCTGTTGTTCGACGCGCCACTCGCCGCCATCGCCGTGAAATGCAGAGCTGCCGGCAAAATGGTTTTCGCTCTGCTTGAACAGCGGCAGTACATCTTTCCAGGCCCAACCCGGATTGCCCGCCGCCGCCCAGCCGTCGTAGTCCTTGGCCTGGCCGCGCATGTAGATCATGCCGTTGATGGACGAGCAACCGCCCAGCACCTTGCCCCGTGGATAGCTCAGCGCACGGCCCTGCAGGCCCTCCTGGGCTTCGGTCTTGAAGCACCAGTCGGTGCGCGGGTTACCGATGCAGAACAGGTAGCCGACGGGGATATGGATCCAGGGGTAGTTGTCGCGGCCGCCGGCTTCGAGCAGCAGCACACGGTGGGCGGGGTTGGCCGACAGTCGATTGGCCAGCAGGCAGCCGGCCGGGCCGGCGCCCACTATCACGTAATCGTATTGAGCAGTTGCACTGGGCATCTCGGGTCTCGCTTGTTTTTCTTATTGGCTTCATCCTAGTTGTTAGTTTTCGTCTTAAAAATGTTAGTTTTTACCCAGCTGCTGTGCGTTTTTAAACAGCGTGCATGGGACTTGCGCAACGGAGGCGATATGTTCGACTGGAACGACCTGCGGTATTTTCTGGAGTTGCAGCGCAGTGGCCGCCTGCTCACCGCCGCGCAACGCTTGAAAACCACCCACGCCACCGTCGCTCGGCATATCGAAGCCATCGAGAAAAGCCTCGGCACGGCGCTGTTCGTGCAGCACGCCCAGGGCTACGAACTGACGCCCGCGGGCGAAGCGTTGCTCAAGCATGCCGAGGCCATGGAAAACGTCGCATTGCTGGCCGAAGACGAGCTCACTCATTCAGCCGCGCCCCTGGGCAAGATCCGCCTGGGGGTGGCCGAAGGGTTGGGGGTGATGTTCCTCGCCGGCCGCATGGGCGGGCTGTTCGAGCGGTATCCGGGGTTGGAAGTGGAACTGGTGGCGGTGCCGCGCTTCGTCAGCATCCTCAACCGTGAAGCGGAAATCAGCATTCACCTCGAACGCCCCAGCGTCGACCAACTCGTCACGCGCAAACTCACCGATTACCGCCTTGCGCTCTACGCCAGCCGCGCCTACCTGGAGCGTCACCCGCCGATCGAAAAGCGTGAAGACCTCGCCACCCATTCATGGATCGATTACGTGGATGACCTGCTGTTCAGCCAGGAACTGAAATTCCTCAGCAGCTTCTGCCGAAACCCTAAAGTGGTCTTCCACAGCACCAGCGTGATTGCCCAGCACCAGGCTGCGCGTTCGGGGTTGGGCATCGCGGTACTGCCGTGCTTCATGGCGGCGGGGGATGCGGATCTGGTGGCGTTGTTGCCGGGGGAGAGTATTCAGCGCAGTTACTGGATCAGCTCGAGGCGGGAGTTGCACAAATCCGTGAGGTTGCGGGTGTTGTGGGATTACGTCGTGGAGTTGTGCGCACGGGAGCAAGCGTTGCTGCTCAACGAGCCTGACTGAATAAACCGGATAAAAAAATGTGGGAGGGGGCTTGCTCCCGATAGCGATGGCTCAGTCACAGATGTGTTGACTGACCGGCTGCTATCGGGAGCAAGCCCCCTCCCACAATTGGACTGTGTTGCGTCAGGGTGACCTTAAAGCTTCACCACCTGATGCACCTGCTCGGCACACGCGCGCGCATTCTCAATCATCGTGCCAAACGCCTCGCTGGCAATCTCATCGTGGGTCAGCCAGCGCTTTTTCTGGCTCAAGCGGTAGTGGTAGCGCAGTTCGCCATCCTTGAGGGTTCCGTCGAGGTCCAGGTCGTACCAGGGCGAGCGCACTTGGCATCCGGGGATGGCTTTTTCCATTTGCCCGCCGCTGAGGGTGATGGTGTAGTCATTGGTTTCGGGGTTGCCCAGGTACAGTTCAGCCTGTTGTCCGTGGCGGCGATAGTTGATGAAGCTGTCCCAGCGCTCTTTCAAGGATGCATCGCTGTAGACGTAATCGTTCGCCAGTTTTTCCAGGGCATGCTGGTCGTTCAAGGTGGCTTTGACGGTATAGCCATCGTGCATGACGAAGGCGGTGGGCTCGCGGGTGATGTGGCAGTCGCTGATCTCGTTGCCGAAGTTGGCGCAGATGTTCTGGTCGGTGGCAGTGGCGCCTTGCTGGCGGTCGGCGACGCTCAGTTGCATCAGCGGCAGGCGGCTGAAGGTGATGGTGGCCTGGATCGCGCCGTTGCCCTGTTTGTCGAAGTGGACTTTTTTATCCAGAAGCAGGGTGGTTTCGGGGCGTTCCAGCGGGATGTGTTCTTCGCGTACCTGGCCCTGGGCATCGTTGACCAGTACCCAGCGGTCCTGGATGTCCGGCATCACCTGGCCGGGCGCAAACACCGGGTTGGTCGGGTCGAGCCACCACACCTGGTCATCCACTTCGGCACGCACGATGGCGTGGTTCGGGGCGAGGGTGCCGGGGATCAGCAAGGACTCGACCACATCGCCACGGCTGACCCAGGCCGTCTCGGCCTTGATGCCACTGGCCTTGAGCATGGCGGTCAGCAGAATCGCCAGGTCTTTGCAGTCGCCATAACCATGCTGCTCGATTTCCGCCAGGTTGAACGGCACGTAGCCGCGTTCGGTGGCGCGCCAGTCGCCCAGGTAGCGGTAATGGTCGTTGATGTGTTGCATCAGTGCGGCGACTTGTTCGGCCGGTGCCAGGCCGCGTGCGGCGACTACGGCGGCGGCACTTTGCGTGGGCAGGCTGGCGCCAAGGATCTGGTTGTAGCGTTGGGCGAAATCGCCGAAATACGCCTGGCGATCCAGTGCGCTGCCCACCTCCAGGCGCGGGATGCGCAACAGGGCGGCGTTGGCGGATTCGTTGATGTAGTTCAGGTAGGCGGGGGTTGTTTGCACTACGTCCAGAGTCTTGCCGTTGGCCGAGGGCGTCACCTTGAAACCCTCGAACAATTCACTGCGCCATTCGATCGGCCGTTCGGCGGTAAAGCGCGCCTTGAAGTGGTCGCGCCGTGTCGCGCTGGGACCGAACTTGAGCGCGTAGTGAAACTGGGTCATCAGCGGTTTCGCGGGGTTGTGTTCGCGCACGGTCAGGCGGATCTGTGTACCGACGCGCAAGTTGGGGAAGGCCAGGGAGGTCTGCTTGTCGCGGCTGAAACCCTGGTCCGGGTTGGGCGCGGTGCGTGTGTCGATCTGTGCGGCACCCAGTGCTACCGGCTTCGCGCCGGGTTGGGTGGATTGCGCGCTGATCACTTCAAAGGTGTCGCCTTCGGAGTAATCGAAGTCGATGCGCGAAAGCATTTCGCGGCCGTTGGGCTTGAGGATGGTGTAGTGGTAGGTGGTGGTGCAGTCGGTGCTGGCGTCGCGGTTGAAGTGGCAGTGCAGTTCGGTGTCGCTGGCCAGCGGGGCTTCGGCCATGGGTTGCAACGCAGCGTAGGTGGACTGGGCAGCGAGGCCCAGGCTGAGGGCAAGCAACGGGCGGTGAAACGGAAAACGGTACAAACGGGACATTGGCGCCTCGGGTGACACATTGAAACAACTACCCGATGGGTAGTGAGAAGGCGGCGAATGATAATGGATCGCAACAATAAAGGCCAGGATTGTTCGACAATATATTGGCTGTAAGGCCCGAGATAGAGCCTTTTCTATGATTTATGTCAGGGGTTCAGCAGTTCGAATTCGGCGCTCGCAAGCTTTTCGCCATTGATCAAGACATGTACCGCGTGTTTGCCGGGGTAGTGCTTGCGCGTGGTCAGCTCGCGGATATGTTGTTCACGACGGATGCTCTGACGCTCGCCTGCGCCGAGGGTAAATGCCTTGAGCTTGAACACCTTGGCCGCGCTGTGACCGGCGCTTTTGACGTAATCGATGGCGTAGTCCACCACCAGCTTTTGCGCAGCGGCGGCGGTGGATTCCAGGCTGAAAGACAGGTTGATGCGTTCCCCCAGGCGGATCACGGCCGGTGTGACGCAAAGGTGATGAATCTTCACCTCGGCTTTGGCGCCCGCGCCCATGATCGTCAGCGCGCGGCTGTTACCTTGCTTGATCAGGCTGCGCAGTGCGTGACGGGCGATCCAGGCGGTGTGCGGGTTATCCAGGGACCAGCCTTCGATCAGGGTGAGCACCCAGTCCGGGTGGTCCTTGGTGATGTCGTTGAGGTGGTTGGCCACCGATTTGCGCACGTACAGGCTGCTGTCGGCCTTGAGGTTGTCGAGGATCACCTCGCACAGCTCGGGGTTGGCTTGCACTTGACCCAGGCGAAAGGACCAGGGCAGGCGAGGGCGCGAACCTTCGCTGGCGAGGCGACGCACGTGTTCATTGTCATCCAGCGACCAGGTCCGCATCACCGCCAGGGTGCGTTCGAAGTCATCCAGCAGGAACTGGCGGATAGCGAATTCGGCTGAACCAAAGGTGGTGAAGTATTTGAGCGCGGCCATGGAGCGCTCGAAGTCGTCACGCCCGTAACTGGCCACGTAGTGCGGCAGGAACAGGCTGACGAACCCGCTGTTCAGGCGCGGGGCCAGCGCATAAAGCAGCTTGAGGGTGTGCGGGTAATCCAGTGGGATGACCGCATGCAGGCTTTCACTGACCCGCGCCATGCGCTGCATCACCGACAACTCGGCAAGCCCCGCCTTGGCGCGCTTGAGGAAGCCCTTGGCGTCGAAATCCGGGTACACCGCCGTCATCTCGGTGGCGATGTGTTGCAGGCGTTCGAGGTTGAAGATTTCCTTGAGGGCCGGGGCGCTTTGTTCGGTCATCGGTGAGTCCATGCAGGGTGGGGGCGGTTCAGAGAAACCAGCGGTATTCCCGTGCCGCGATCTCTTGGTGGAAGGCCAAGTGATCCTGGCGTTTGTTTTCGCAATACACGTCGACGAATTCGCCGCCCAGCTTATCGCGCAATACCGGTTGGTGCTGCATGGCACGCACGGCGTCGAGCATTTCCAGGGGGAAGTCGGCGCCGCTGGTGCGGTCTTCGTTGAGCGGTGCGATGGGTTCGCGTTTGGCTTCAAGGCCATGCTCCAAACCGGCGAGGATGGCGGCCAGCACCAGATACGGGTTGGCATCGGCACTGGCCAGGCGATGCTCGATGCGCAGGTTGCGTGGGTCGGACTCGGGGATGCGCACACAGGCGTCACGGTCCTCAAAACCCCAACTGGCGCGGGTCGCCGCGTTGACCGTACCGCCCAGGCGGCGGAAGGCGTTGTGGTTGGGCGAGAAAATCGGCATGCAGTGCGGCAACAACTCCAGGCAACCGGCCACGGCATGGCGCAGCGGTTGTTGCTGGTGCGCCGCCAGCAGGTTGTTGCCCGCCGCGTCATACAGGCTCACATGGACGTGCATGCCACTGCCGGGATATTGCAGATAGGGCTTGGCCATGAAACTGGCGCGGTAACCGTGCTTGAGCGCCACGCCACGGGTGCTGCGGCAGAACAGGGCGGCCCAGTCGGCGGCGCGCAGGCCGTCGTCCAGATGGCCGAAGTTGATCTCGAACTGGCCGGGGCCGAGCTCGGCGGTGATCACTGTGATGTCGATGCCTTGGTCCTTGGCGGTCTGTGCCATGTCGTCCAGTACCTCGCTGAAGCGCGACAGGCGTTCGATATGCAGGTTGGGCTGGTCATCGGCGTCGTCGCTCAGCGGGTCGCGGGCAAATTGCGGCAGGCCGTTGTCGAGTTGCTTGTCGAACAGATAGAACTCCAGTTCGAACGCCACTACCGGGTGGATGCCCTTGTGTTGCAGGCGTTCCAGCACCTTGGCCAGCACTTCACGGGGTTCGAATTCGATGGGCGCTTCGGTGCCGTCGGAGGTGATCAGCATTTGGCCCAGTGGCTGTTTTTCCCAGGTCACGGGTTTGAGCGTACCCGGCACCAGGCGGCGGTTGGCATCCGGGTCGCCGTCGTTGAAGCAGTAGTCACCAATCTTGAACAACCCACCCTGAACGCCCAGCAGCACGGCGTTTTGCGGCAGCTTCAAGGGGCTGCCGGCGGCGACCTTTTCCAGCATCTCCACGGGGTAGCGTTTGCCGTAGAAGTGCCCGGGGATATCCAGGGCGATCAGGTCGACATAACGTACGTCGGGGTGGTTCTGGCGAAAGGTCCGGACTTCGGCCAGCAACGTCGAGCAATGGCTTTTCACGGGTGCAGCTCCTAGTTGTAAACCCACAGTACGCGGGCGGGCAGATCGGTCAGGTTGGCGTAGCGACAGTGGGCGAAACTGGCCAGGTGGAAGCTGTCGCCGGGGCCCAGGGTGACCGACTCGGCTTCGCCCTCCACCCACAGCGTCAATTGACCCTCCAGCACGAAGCCGGCCTGCTCGGCGCGGTCGCTCATGGTTTGTTCGCCGCTGTTGGCACCGGGTGCCAGCAGGCTGTCGAGCATCGAGAAGGCGCCGTTCATGCTGGGCGAAACCAGAATGTCGGTGATGCCATTGGCGTAATACACCGTACGCCGCTCGTTGGGACGGGTGACCCAGTCCACCGCCTTGGGTTTGGGCAGGCTGTAGAAGTAGGTGGTGGGCACGTCTAGGGCATGGCTGATGGCGGTCAGGTCGGCCACCGTCGGTCGCGACAGGCCACGTTCGACCTGGGACAGAAAACCCACCGAGCGCTCGATTTTTTGCGCGAGTTGGGCCAGGGTAAGTTTCTTGTGCTTGCGCAGGTCGTGGATGAGAGTGGCCAGGACGGCAAGTTCTTCTTGTGGGTTCATGAAATTTATGTCGAATAATTTCATGAAAAATTACAGGATTTATTTCATGCGAGCAATGGGGACGTTGGAAGCGCTTTTGTTCCAGTTGGAGCGGGAGCTGCAAGGCGGTGCCACCCGTTTGAATGCGGCGCGGCTGTCGCAGTTGCTGGCGGATGATTTCGTTGAGTTTGGTGCCAGCGGCCATGTGTGGGGTAGCAGGGCTCAGGTGATTGCCGGGTTGCAGGATGAAGTGTTTTGCGAACGCCGGATTACTGAGTTTGCGCTCAATCTCCTGAGCCAAGGCGTTGCGCTGGTGACTTATCGCTGCCACCGGGAAGGTGTGGGCGATTCGCTGCGCAGTTCGGTGTGGCGGGAGGAGGAAGGGCAGTGGCGGATGGTGTTTCATCAGGGCACACCCGCTGCGGCCCTATAGCACTCTGTGGCGAGGGCGTTTGCTTGCGCTGGGCAGCGAAGCTGCCCTCATCTATTTATTGTGTTCGTCCAGGCAGTTTGAGTTCGGGCTTTTTGGGGCTGCTGCGCAGCCCAGCGGGAGCAAGCTCCCTCGCCACAGGGGAAATATTGGGAAACTGTATTCAGCAAGGTGAGGCTGGGTGCCTGCTAGGTTGAATGAGGCACCCATTTAATCCAGGAGCGCAGGATTGCTTCAAAAACCCAATTCTCATCTGTTACGACGTGGTCGTTATTCAGAGTCTGGTCGTGCCTACTTGGTCACCTCTGTGGTTTATCAGCGCCGCCCGGTATTTACCAGCCTTCGCTTGGGGCGACTACTGGTTGCCGAACTCAAGCAAGCTCATGACCTCAATCTTGTTGATTCACTGGCATGGGTCATCATGCCGGACCATTTTCATTGGCTATTTGAACTGAGGAAGGCAGCGTTGCCCGAGGTGATGAGACGTGTGAAGTCGAGAAGCACATTGACCATTAATCGTGCTTGTCATACGCAAGGTGCTTTCTGGCAGAGTGGATACTATGATCGTGCGGTCCGCGCAGAAGAAGATCTTATCCGAATGGCTCGTTATGTCATTGCCAACCCTCTGCGAGCCGGCCTGGTCAAGCATATAGGCGACTACTCCCTTTGGGACGCCGCTTGGTTATGACGGCATGCCTTTGTGGCGAGGGAGCTTGCTCCCGCTGGGCAGCGAAGCTGCCCTGATCCATTTATCGCCGATTGCCGGTTGAATGTTCAGACCGGTAGGCGGTCGTAAGCTGGGTACGCATCATTCATTGAAGGAGTACCCATGAAGTCAAAAACCCTCGTTGCCTGCCTGCTGCTCACCGCCGGCCTGTCCACTGCCAGCTTCGTCGTGCAAGCCAGTGATGCTCCGCAGGAAACCGTGCAGCCTTCAAGCATCAACGCCCGTGACTTGAAGGAAGGCGACCGTGCCCCGGATATCCTGATGCGCAAGGAATCGGCGATCAGCAACTGGAAAAAACACGGTCTCAAGCAGCCTGAAGCCGACAGCCAGTGGGCGCGGGTCGGCGATAAATTCGTGTTGCTCAAGACCACCAACGGCACCATTCTCGAGATCACGCCCGTTAAAAAATGACCTCCCGTAACACCCTGCTCTTGCGTTAAGGTAACCGGCCCGACGGACCGCGTTACCTTCAAAGAAAGAGAGCAGGATGCTTGCCACAATAAGAAACTACCCCCGCACGGTTAACCTGTTGCTGTCCGCCACATTGATGCTGACGTTGGCCAAGGCAATCACCTTTCCCTACCTGGTCATTTACCTCACCAGCCGCTTTGGCCTCGATATCTCACAGGTTGGCCTGGTGATCGGCAGTTCGTTGATTGTCGGCTCGCTGCTCAGTGTCTACGGCGGCTTTCTGGTCGACCGCATCAACAGTTATCGCCTGCTGCTCGGCTTGAGCGCGCTGTTTGTACTGGGCTTTATCGGCACGGTGCTCGCGGGGAATATCTGGGCGTTCTACAGCTGCCTGATCCTGATCAACCTGGCCTATGCCGTGATCGATATTGCGGTCAAAGCCGGCTTCGCCAGCCTGTTGCCGGAAGACGCGCGCAGTGAAGTGTTTTCCATCAAGTACACCCTGACCAATATCGGTTATGCGATCGGGCCGGCGTTCGGGGCGGTAGTGGCCAAGCTGGATATCAGCCTGCCGTTTCTGCTGTCGGCGCTGTTGGGCGTCGGGTTTTTCCTGCTGTACTGGCGCTGGGGCGATCGCACGCTGACCAGCGTCGATGCCACGCAAAAACCCGTGCCGTTCATGGCCGTAGGCCGTGTGCTGCTGCGAGATCATCGCCTGGTGTGCTTTACCCTGGGCGGCGTACTCAGCGCCGTTGTGTTCGGCCAATTCACCGCCTGGCTGTCGCAGTACCTGGTCACCACCACGACGGCGCAATACACCTACACCGTGATCAGCGCCGTGCTCACCACCAATGCCGTGGGGGTTATCGCCTTGCAGTACGTGATCGGCCGGCGCATCTCGCACCGCTACCTGGGCCAGTGGCTGGTCGCCGGCTTGGGCATGTTCATGTTGGGCTTGATCGGCTTTGCGCTGGCCACCAGCGTGGTGTGGTGGGTAGTGGCGATGGCGGTATTTACCGTGGGGGAAATCATCGTGTTCCCGGCCGAGTACATGTTTATCGACCGGATCGCCCCGGACCACTTGCGTGGCATGTATTACGGGGCGCAGAACCTGTCCAACCTGGGCGCCGCGCTGGGGCCGGTGTTGTGCGGGCTGGTATTGGCCAACCTGCCGGCCCACACCCTGTTCTACATGCTGGGGGCGTTCATTGTCGGCGGTGGAGTGTTCTATTTCATTGGGGCGTCGTTGAAGGCAAATCATCCAGCGTAAGCTTGCCCACGTTGTTGCTTTCCAGCTCGTAGCGCAGCTCTTCGACCATCTTGGCGACTTCTTGCGGGGTCTGTAGTCGGTTGGTGCTGATCCCGGTGACCACCAAGTCAACCCGGCCCGTTGCGGCGTCGAAGACCTTGAGGGTCAGGGATGCGTCCCGGCACAGGGTGAATTCGCAGGTCAGTGGCGACAGGCCTTCTTCGATGCAGTTTCGCAATTGAGAGACGGTAAACATGCGGGTTCCTTCATGGCATCAATACGATGCCTTGAAGGTTATGGCTTAGCCTGGGCCGCAATAAGGTGAGTTCGCACTAGTCGCACTAGTGCATTTGCACTTTCATGGTTTATTTTTCAGGCGCAACTCACCGGCGAACAGCCCGCGTTCACGGGCCCAGACGATGGCTCCACTGCGGCTGTGCACCCCCAGTTTGGAATACACCGTGGCGACATGGTTACGCACGGTATTGGGCGCCAGTTTCAGGCGTGAGGCGATCTCCTTGTCGGCCAGCCCCTCGCAAATCAAGCCCAGTACATCGCGCTCTCGAGCGGTGAGGTCGGTAAAGGCCACGTTCGGCAAATTGGGGCTCTTGACGCTCTTGGCGTTGGCGAGCTTCTCGATCAGGGTCTGGCTGAACCAGGACGCGTCCTGCATCACTTCCTCGATCGCCGCGACGAGTTCAAGCTCGGTGCGCTTGCGTTCGGTGATGTTCATCAGCACCAGCAGGTAGCAGGGCACGTCCTGGATGATCACGGTGTCGGCGGAGGCCACGCAGTCGATCACTTCATTGCCTTTCTTGCGCACCTTGATGTCCTGGCCTTCCAGCCGACCGGCTTTTTCCAGGTTGGCAAACAGTTGCTCACTCGCTTGAGGGTTGTCGATAAAGTCGATTTCCTCAATGGCTTTGCCAATCAATTCCTCACTGGTATAGCCGGTGATATCCATGAAGGCTTCATTGATATCCACGACCTGGCGGTTGTCCGCGCTGCACATCAGGGTGGGTACGGGCGTCAGTCGGAACGACTTGGCGAAGCGCTCTTCACTCTGGCGCAAGGCAATTTCCGCCTTGCGTCGTGGCTCCAGGTCCATGAACGAAAAGAGCATGCAGTCTTCTTCGTTCATGTCCAGCGGCTGGCCGGCGACGATCACCAGTTTGCTACCCCCTTCAGGCAGCCGCAGTTCGGCCTGCATCTGCGGGATGGTCGAGCCTTCACCCAGACGCTGGATGGCCAGGTCCTTGCGCTCGGCCTGCTCCAGTACGTCCAGTTCATAGACGGATTTGCCGATGACCTGATCGCGGTTGTAGCCGGTCATCTCCAAAAAGCCTTGGTTGACCTTGATGTAGCGCAGGTCGCTCAAGCGGCAGATCACCGCCGGTGCCGGGTTGGCATTGAAGGTTTTTTCGAAGCGCTGCTCGGCGCTGGCCCATTCGGTGGCGTCGCTGAGGATCAGCACCAGCAGTTCGGGTTCATCGTGTGAGTCGGTGATGACCAGGCTGCGCAGGCGGTGTACCCAGGTTTTCTCCTCCTCTGCGCAGGGGGTGACTTCGACCATCACATCGCTGAACTCTTCGCCCGCCGCTGCACGAGCGAGGGGGTAGTTTTCCAGTTGCACCGGGTGGTTGTTGCGATAACGCAGGGCGAAGCGCTGCGCGTACTCCTGGGTATTGGCGCCCAATGCTACGACGGACTCCACACCGTGCATGCGCAGTGCGGCTTCGTTGGCCCAGAGAATGGTCTGGTCGACTTCGGCCAGAATCACACCGTCGGACAACCCGGAAATGATCTGCTGCAGTTGGCGACGGTTGGTTTCTTTGGCAAGAACGTCCCGGGTCATAGAATCTCCTTGGGTTTTGGGCGCATGGAAGTACGACATCCGGGCATCAGGATAGTGCAGAGCAATTCCCCATGCGGGGGTGCGAATGCACCAGGTGGCATGGTGCATTTGAACGAGGACGCCGGACAGCGCGCTCGCCAGACTGAAATGGTCAATCACTGTCAAAGGATCGAACATGACCACTGTCTATGAAACCCATCGTTCTGCATTTCGCGTGTCCTGGAGCTCTGTGCTGGCCGGTAGTGCAATTGCCCTGGTGACTTACCTGGTGCTCAGTGTGTTGGGCACTGCCATCGGCGCCAGTGCCATCGATCCGATGGAGGCGGGTAACCCGTTGCGGGGTTTTGGTACGGGCGCAGGTATCTGGTTGTTTGTCTCCACGCTGCTGGCAATTGCCGCTGGCGCGTTTGTGGCGGGGCGTACCGCACCGGATCGCGGTGGCTTGCACGGCGTACTCACCTGGACCTTGACCACCTTGTTCACCACTTGGCTGTTGGCGGCATTGGCCTCCGGCGTTGTGGGTACGGCGGGCAATGTAGTGGGCAAGGGCCTGTCCGCTGCCGGCAGTGGCATCGCCGCTGTGGCGCCGGGTATCAGTGATAGCGTCAAGCAGCAACTGGACGAGCAGGGCATCCACCTGGATTGGAACAGCCTGCAAAGTCAGCTCGACACTTTGCTCAAGCAAAGCGGTAAACCTGAACTGGACCCGGCCAACATTGAGCAGAAAGCCGATCAGGCGACGGCCGATGGCAAGCAATCGGCGACGGCTGCCGCTACGGACCCGACCCAGGCCGGCGATGCGTTGAAGCAGTGGTTCGATCGAGTCAAAGCCTCCGGCGAGCCTGCCTTGAATGCCGCGGATAAAGACGCGCTGATCAACATCGTTGCGGCCCGTACCGGCAAGAGCAAGGCTGAGGCCACCCAGATCGTCGACAATTATGCTCAGGCGTATCAACAAGCCGTGCAGAAGGTCGATGAGCTCAAGCAACAGGCCGAGCAAAAGGCTCGTGAGGCCGGTGAAGTGGCGGCCAAGCAAGTGTCCCGCGCAGCGTGGAGCACCTTGGCGATGCTGTTGCTGGGTGCTGCCTTGAGTTTCCTGGTAGGGCGCCTGGCACTGACAACGCGTCGCGTACCTTTGGCGTAAAGCTGTTTGCGGCAAGGACGCCGCTTCGCTGAACGCGTAAAATGCCGGCTTTTTACGCGTATCACACAAAGGTGCCCCTTGAGCGCAGGCAAAGCCGTCGGACTGTTGTTACTCACCTCACTGCTGGCGGCCTGCGGCACCTCGCCGCCACGCACACCCAATGATATCTGCGGCATCTTCCGCGAAAAGGACGACTGGTACGACGCCGCCAAAGTCACGCAAAAGCGCTGGGGCGTGCCGATCCAGGTACCGTTCGCCATCATGTACCAGGAGTCCGGCTTCCGGCAGGACGCCTTGGCCCCGCGTAAATATCTGCTCTGGATCATTCCCTGGGGCCGCGTCTCCACGGCCGCCGGCTACGCGCAGGCCAAAGATGAGGTGTGGAACGATTACCGCAAAAGCACCGGCCGCAGCGGCGCCAGCCGCCAGGACTTCGACGACGCGATCGACTTTGTCGGCTGGTACATGGACAAGACCTACACCATCAATGGCGTGTACAAATACGACGCCTACGGTCAATACCTGAACTACCACGAAGGATGGGGCGGCTACCGCCAACGCACCTACGCCGCCAAAGCCTGGCTGCCACCAGTGGCGAGCAAGGTGCAGGCACGCTCGCAGATGTATGCGGCGCAATATGCCGGGTGCAAGGATGATTTGGGGCGGGGGTTCTGGAGTCGGTTTTGGCGGTGGTTGTGAGGTCGAAATGTTTGGCTGCTCCCACGCTGTTCAATGTACAGCGTGGGAAAACCTCAGTGACTCAGGCTAACCAGCCCACCAGCGGCACCACCAGCAGCGTGCTTAGCGCCATCGCTATTACATTGCCGATATACGGATGAAAGTGCGGGGGCATTCGCCCAGCCATTGCGCAGGCCAGGGGCGGTGCAATCAGTGCGCCCAGTAAGGCACTTGAGCCGATCACCGTCCAACTGCCACCGTGTGCCAATACTGCCGCAGGCACCACCGATACCAGCGGAACGTAGGTTGGATACCAGCCCCGTTTGATCCATTGTTGCCGCCAGATCACCACACCCAGCGCGGATGTCAGGGCCTGCGCGCCGATCATATGCAACACCAGGCCCGACCCATAAGCCGGACTGAGCGGGTTAAGGGCGTATGCCAGTAGCACCCCGGCCAGCAGCCCAAGGCTGGCCAGCTCATTTCCGAAAAAGGGCGCTTCAGAGAAGTCCGCCAACACCCGGCGCAGGCTCCACACTACGCCATAAGTGGGTGGCTTGGCCGGCATGGGTCTGATGGGCGCGATGTAGTCCGACCGCACCAGTGCAGGCAGACGATGGCAAAGCAGGAACGCGATGACACTCCCAGTCGCCATGCCCAGCACATTGCCGATCACCACCGGTAAGCCCAGTGGCGTGCATACAAAGTTCACGATCAAGAGACACATCGGCGTAACCAGCAGTGCCCCTAATAACGCACTATTGAGCGTAACCTTCCAGCCTCCACCGAACATCAGCACCATCGCCGCCGGCAATGAGACGAAGGCTGCAAACGTCGGTTGCCATGTCTCGGAACTGACGCTCCACCCCCATAACAAGTTGCTCAGCAGTAGCCCCAGCAGTGAGCTGGTGACTAGCCAAGGCCATAGCCCGGTACCATAGGAAATGGAAAAACCTTGCCAGGTTTTCCCGCGCTTGCTTGCCCACCAAGCCAGGTAGGCGCCACCCAGCAAACCGAGCGAAGCAAGCTCGTGCTTGTAGAAGGCAACTTCACTGATGTCCCCGAGTATCCAGCGCAGCCAGGCAGCGGGATGGGGCAGGCTTTCGGTCATTTCGGCATAGCCCGGCCAAGACCCTTGATGACTCAGGGTGACCCAGAACACCAGCAATACGCTTATCAAACCCAGGATGAAGACCGTGGTATCGGCTCTCGATCGGACGAGTGTTGCCTTGGTAAATAACGTTTCCATGGGTGCCCCTCCGATCAGCGTGGCAGGGCAGGGTGTTGGCAATACCCGAGCATTTGATCGTAGAGGTCAGTGCGTCGGTCGCGTTGCAGGTCATTGAGGCTGTTCCAGATTGGCGCACTTCGGGCACTGGTGATATCGATGTCTGCGAACAGGATTTCCTGGCGATTGGGCGAAGCGACAGCGCCGATAGGCCAGCCATTGGTTCCTGCAATCAGCGAGCAACCGAGATAACGGGCATCGCGCTCTTCACCAATGCGGCTGGCAGCCGCGATAAATACGTTGTTCACATGGGCCGCGGTCATCGTCAGGTACGAGGCCATGCATTTGCCTGCGTCGTCGAATAACGGCGGTGGTGTCCAAACCCAATTATTCAGACTGCAAATGATATCGGCGCCTTGCTGGCTGAGAATGCGCGGTACTTCTGGAAACCAGATGTCCCAGCAGATCAGCAAACCGATGCGGCCGATGGGCGTTTCAAACACCGGAAAACCTGTATCTCCGGGGGAAAACCAGAGCTTTTCCAGGTTCCACAAATGAGCTTTGCGATATTTTCCGATAAACCCGTCGGGCCCTAACAGGACGGCTGTATTGAACAACCGCGTGTCGTCAATTTCGCTCAAGCCCGCAACCAGATACACCTGGTGCCTGCAGGCAAAATCAATCCACGCCCGCACACTGGCGCCGTCCGGTACCGTTTCGGCATGATCAAAGGCATCCTGGCGACTGCTGAAGAAGTACCCACAATTGGAAAGTTCGGGCAGTACGATCAGGTTGGCGCCGCCGTTCACGGCTTCGGTTGCCAATGCAAGACTTTGGTGCAGGTTGTTGGCGCGGTTGTCGATACCGACTTGAGGGTCAAGCTGGATGACCGCTACGCGGGCGGGGCTTATTGGTTCGCTCATGAAGATGACCTCTTATTGTTATACAACCAGGAAATGGTTGGGCGTTTATAAGAGGTGACAACTTGTTTGAATGAAAGTCGGATGGTTCCTACTGCGTAGTAGTCTATTTCTGTTGATTGAGTTGCGTTTTATACGCTGGATAGTTTTGAATGATAAAACCTCCATTAAAAAGCGCTTGGGTTTTGTTGCAGATGTGGATCACCGTATCAATCGCACCTCTGAAACAGGGTTCAGTCCAGCCGGCATCGACAGAAAAGGATTCACCGCAGAGATAAAGGTCCGATGTGTAAGAAAACTCTCTGTTGTATTTCATCAAGGTCACTGCCTCGTAGTAGGCGCCTGCACGATAGAGTTTTGCACAACCGAGTGAGTTTTTATTATTCATCCAGCGTTGGACTACCGCTTGTTCGCGGCCGATATAAGGTGATATTTTTTGTTTTATATTGCTTGATTTTAAAAGGATCCTGTCCAGTTCCTCTATGCACTTGTTCACAAGCTCCTTGTCGCTGAATATCGAAAGTTTTGTAGCGTCATCTTCCCATGTGTAGCTGAGCAGTATGCAGTCGTAGGTGTTGTTTTTGTTGTAGCGGTAGGTATAGACATCGTGGACCAAGCTATCGGTAACGATGGTTTGGGGAATGGTTTTGTTATGTGAGAGAAAAGACTTTTTAAGCGGAGCGTACACTTTGCAACTGGTTTCCCAGTGAGCGGCTTTGTAGGCCGCTACTATCTCGAATGGGAGCATTGTCTGATCGAAGTTTTCGAGAAGAATTTGTGTCTCTATCAGCCACGAAGGGAGCGTCATGACAACCGAGTCAGCGTCGATGAATTTCTTCTCCGTCTCATCTGGATGTGCGGCGTTCCAGTCATAGTAAACGCGTATTTGACCATTTTTAAGTTTTTTCAGTTTTGTCACTGAACTGCTGGTCAGCAAGCCGGAAGAACTCTTCATCAGGTATTCATACAATGATTCCTGGGTCTCGTCTGATTTTATGAATAAGAGAGATTCTGCGAGAGCGCCTAATCCTACGTACTTGGGTTTGTTAAAGTGAAGTCCGCTGGAGTCCACAGTTTCTGTAGCGTCCAAATAAGGCGAGGCTACCGGGGTTCCATCTGCGCTTACGCGTCCATGGATCAATTGCAGATGGCTGCTGAACCCAAATATCGCAGTGCGTAGGGGGTAAATTGAGCAAACGTCATAGAAGGCTCCCCAACTGCCATCACCGATTCCAATAGAGTAGAAAACAGCTGACTCCTGTGCGGTCATGCCCAGCCCGCCAAAATTGCCTGGATCGCTGGCCTGCCATCTATCAATAGCGGGCATTTTTACCAGGTCGCGAAATGAAATACCTTCGTATTTTTTGACGATGGAAGCCCACATATCATCCCAGTGTTCGCAGCCGTAATGCTCCGATACATGCACGGTCATTCGTTCAGCGAAAATCTTCCATTTTGCGAAGACAGCACCTAGGGTTTCACCCGGTGGTACTGTTTTTCCATCGGTGTTTTTCCATATAAGCAGGGTGGGCTCGATGTGGCCGTCTATGCTCCCTTCTCGTAGGTATATTCCAGTTGACCGAACGGCAGGACTGCCTGGGTTAGGGAAGTCTGAATGAACCAATTCAAATACGCTCGCATAATAAGCCATGAGTGAGCGCCCTTCTTTTGGGGGCTCATCGGACGTATTGAAAAAAGGCATTCTCATGGCGCCCATTTCAAAAGGCGGGCGGCCGAGGGTATTGCTATTGTTGCTCCCAAGGACTGTGAGATGCCTGCCGCCGATGCGCTTGGACTTTTCAATGAGCGTAATGTTTGTGAAGCCGCACCGATGTAGTTCTCGTGCGGTTGTTAAACCTGTAATGCCTGCCCCAATAATGCAGATTTTATGATGGTTTTGCGTGGCTTGTGCGATACCGTTTTTTTGCTCTACCAGTGCGCGATAGTCAAAGCACAAGTCTGGCGGGTTAGGGAATCTGGCTCTCCATTTATCATTGGGAGAGCGCTTTTTCCGATGATGCTTGTGGGCGATGTCGGCTGGATAGTTGAAGCTTGAGCCTATTGTCATTGTGAGGTTCGCTGATCAGATGATTGTCTGTTCATAGGTTGTCTTCAGTCGCTGGGACAAGAGAATAAGCAGGGAGTGATTTTTGGCTGGGGAAAATCGCGTTCTTTAGTAGGGAAACCGCAAACCGCCAACGTGACCCAGCGCCTTTTTGAGGTTTCCTGGTCACGAGCCGCTCGTTGAGCCGGCCGTTGCGCCCACTTGCCAAACCCCACCAATTCTGGGAAAACCCCCAACCTTTGCGCCGACAACGAGATTCCCCATGAGCACTGACGAACTTCAGATCACCGACATCCGCCCCGGCACCGGCAAGGCCGTCGTCAAGGGCGCGTTGATCACCACCCAATACACCGGCACCCTGGAGGATGGCACGGTGTTCGATTCGTCCTGGGAGCGCGGCAAACCGTTCCAGTGTGTGATCGGCACGGGCCGGGTGATCAAGGGCTGGGACCAGGGCCTGATGGGCATGCAGGTGGGCGGTGTGCGCACGTTGTTCGTGCCGGCGCACTTGGCGTATGGCGATCAATCAATGGGTGCGCATATCAAGCCCAACAGCAATCTGCGCTTTGAAATTGAATTGCTGGAAGTGCTCACGCGGGATGATTGAACGAGGATGGACATGGACGTTGATGCTCAGGTGATACCGAACTGCTCTATCGAGGGTGTTCGGGTAAGTGAGTTGGGCAGTTGCGATGAGGCCCAGTTGCAACGGCTGTTTGAGCGGGCGCCGGATTACTTCATCGCCGTGAATGGCGAACCGGCGACGCCGACCGAGGCGCACGAGGAGTTGCAGGGCTGTCTGCCCGCAGGTTGGAGCTGCAGCCGGATGTACTGGCTGGGTTACCGGGGGGGTGATGACCAACTGGTCGCCGTGGTGAATATCGCCGCAGACTTGCTGGCAGCCGGTGTGTGGCATATCGGGTTGCTGTTGGTCGATAAGCGTATGCATGGCACCGGTTTCGCTCATCGCTTGCATGAAGACCTTGAAGCATGGGCGGCGAAGCGCGGTGCCCGATGGCTTCGGCTGACGGTAGTCATCGGCAATACCAAGGCCGAGCGTTTCTGGCCCAGGCTGGGTTATGTGCAGGTGCGTACCCGCGAGGGCATCGAGATGGGGCGGCGGGTGAACCGGGTGTCGATACAGATCAAGGCGCTGGCCGATGGGCAGGTTGATGATTACTTGGCGGTGGTGGCGAGGGATCGACCGGGCGCGCCCTGAAAATCACCTGCCTGAACTTACCCTGAAGAATTGTCTCATTCACCATGCGGATACTTTCCTACGGTTTACTCCCGCGCAAACGGGGCGTAAGCTTCGCGCGTTTTCATCAATAGCGGAGACCCTCAGTGGGTACTTGTTCGAGTGACAGTTGTCGGCCGGTTTCGGTAACCGGCACCTACTTGGCAAGATAACGCGCGTTCTTGCGATGCCGTTGTCTCGCCTTGAATTGCGAGAAGCGGCATCCCGGCAGCGGCCAGTCCTGGCACCTGCCCGAATCCCTCTCATGACGCTGATCAGCACCTGGCTCACGCCGGGATGCCACGCATGCGCCTGCCTTTTATGATGGGCGCTGCGTACTGCTCGATCCTTGACATCACCCCGTTGCCACACCTGCGGTATGGGGTTGATGCCGACACGCCGTGCCCCGGTAGTGAAGGGTTTCCACATCCGTAATTCTGGCGGGTAATGAGCAGGGAAGAATCCTTATGCAAGCAATCAACAACATCAACCTCAACTCCCTCGTGGATACTGTGGTCAGCCTCACCGCGGCGTTTATTCTGGGCGGCCTGATCGGTTTTGAGCGCCAGTACCGTCAGCGTACGGCAGGCCTGCGTACCAACGTGCTGGTCGCCGTGGGGGCGGCGATTTTCGTCGACATGGCCAACCGCCTCGGAGGTGCGGAAGGCGCGGTGCGCGTGGTTGCGTACGTGGTGTCGGGCATCGGTTTTCTGGGGGCGGGCGTGATCATGCGGGAAGAGGGCAATGTGCGTGGGCTCAACACCGCCGCTACCCTCTGGGCCTCGGCGGCGGTGGGGGCCTGTGCCGGCGCCGACCTCATTCTCGAAGCGCTGCTGGGCACCCTGTTTATACTGGCGGCCAACACGCTGCTGCGGCCGATCGTCAATAACATCAACCGCCAGCCGTTGGATGTGGTGTCGGCAGAGGTCACCAATATTCTCTATGTGATTGCGCGGCGCAGCCAGCAACAGGCGGTGATGGTGTTGCTGGAAGCCGAGTTGGCACGGTGCAATTACCCAGCCAGTGATGTCGACGTGCGGCCGTTCGGCAGCGAAGAAGTGGAAATCGAGGCAACCCTGGTCGCGACGTCGGTCGATGGGGATGAACTGGATGCGCTGGTGACGCGTATTTCCATGTCAACTCTGGTGGTGCAGGCCTTTTGGAGCCCGAGTACCACCGACTGAGCCTCCTATGAAAACCCGGCGGGTCCAAGGATTGGCAGGGTTGTGCGCGGAAAAGTCCTACACTCAATTAGGATTATCCTTTCAGATGGGGCGTTATTACGTTGTTAAGGTTGCGCACTTGCGGCTGACGGGCCTTTTGGTCCGGCTTCGCGTGCTCGTGGTGTTTTCAATTGAAGGGGCCGGCAGCGCCTGGTGATTGCCTGGAATGTGCGCAGTACCGTTGGTCGGGACTGTCATTTCTCACAGGTGCCGAGGCCCTACGTAATGTGAAAGGGTGTCTACTTAGGGGAGTTTTATGGCCACAGCGTTAATCGCGGAAGACCACCCGTTTATCCGTGCCACGGTCAGGCATCTATTGAAGCTGGAAGGTTTCGATGAGATCTACGAGGCGGGCAACGGTGCGGATGCCATGCAACTGGCGCGGGAGAAGTGTCCCAGCCTGATCATCATGGACCTGGCAATGCCCAAGATGGGTGGGCTGGAAGTGATCAGCCGGATCAAGTCGCTGGGCTTGCCGTGCAAGATCCTGGTGCTCACGTCGTACCTGGCGGTGTTTTTTTCCACCCGCTGCATGCGTGCCGGGGCCATGGGGTTTGTCGCCAAGACCGGTGAACTGGACGAACTGCAAAAGGCGATCAAGGCGATCATGTCCGGTTACAGTTGCTTCCCCAGTATCGCCACCAGCTCGGTGCGTCGCGATGATTTGCAAGTGACGGAGGCGGCCATGGTGGAGGCACTGTCAGACCGCGAATTGATGGTGCTGCAAAAACTCGCCCAGGGCCTGGGCAACAAGGATATCGCCGAAGACCTGTTGCTGAGCCACAAGACCGTCAGTACCTACAAGACTCGACTCAAAGAGAAGTTGCATATGTCATCGGTGGTGCATCTGTCCAAGTTTGCCCAACGCAATCATCTGATCTGAAATGACCCGCGCCACGTTTTTGAGGTTTACCGCGATCTGGCTGGTGAGCCTGTTGCCTCTGTGCGCGGCCGCTCTCGATGAGCCGCGCACGCTGCGGCTGTTGGGGCATTCGCGGGTGGAGCAAGCCAGTGTGGTGCTGGATGAAGCTCAACTGCGCTGGCTGCGCGAGCGGCGAACCTTGGTGATGGGCGTGTCCGCCCCGGATTACGCGCCTTTTGACTTGACCAATAACAACGACGAACTTGAAGGGGTCACTGCCGATTACGCCGCCTTGATCGGGCAGATCCTGAATATGCCCATTGAGGTGCGGCGCTACGATACCCGTGATGAGGTCATTGAGGCGCTCAAACAAGGCAGCGTGGATTTCCTCGGCTCAGCCAATGGTTATGAAGCGGCCGACCCGCAGTTGCGCCTGTCCCGTTCCTATGCCAATGATCAGCCCACGTTGGTGACCCGCACCGGTGACAGCCAGGCGCTGAGTGACGACCTGGCCGGCAAACGCGTGGCGATGCTCTATCACTATATGCAGCCCGCCGCGGTGCAGGCCTTCTATCCCCGTGCCCGGTTGGAGCTGTTTCCCTCGACCGTCGAAGCCCTCGGCGCGGTGGCGTTTGGTAACGCCGATGTGTACCTGGGCGATGCCATCAGCACCAGTTACCTGATCAACCACAACCATCTGAATAACGTGCGCATGGCCGACTTCTCTGCCCTGGAAGTCAACCCTTTTGCCTTTGCCGTCACCCGTGAAAATACCCGTTTGCTGCCCATACTGGACACCGCCCTGGCGGTCATTCCGGCGAGCGAGCAGATGGAAATCCTGCGTCGTTGGAGCGCCGGCAACCTCGGGATCGTCGCTACCGGCCGCTTGCACCTGAGTGCCAGCGAACAGCGCTGGTTGCAGAAACATCCGCGGGTCAAGGTCGCGACGCTCGACAAATTCGTACCATTGTCGTTTTTCGATGAGCACGGGCAATTCGAAGGGTTGAGCGCCGAAGTGTTGTCGCGCATCAGCCTGCGTACCGGCTTGAAGTTCGATGTGGTCTCGGGCACTTCAATGCCGCAGCAGATCGATCAAGTCAGTACGGGCGCGGCGGACATGCTGGCGGTGGTCACCCCCAGCGTCGAGCGTGCCGAGAAGATACGCTTCAGTCGGCCCTATCTCACCAATCCCTTTGTGCTGGTCACGCGCAGTGACGAACGCAGCCCGCTCACCCTGGAAGACATGGTGGGCAAACGCCTGGCGCTGATCCCCGGCAATGGCCTGCGTGATGCGATCACGCAGAATTTCCCGGGGGTTGAATTTGTCGACGTTGAGAACCCGGAGCAAGCCATGGCGCTGGTAGCCAATGGGGGAGTGGACGGCGCGGTCAATTCGCTGATCAGTGCGCGCTACCTCATAGCGCGGTACTACCGCGACCGATTGCGGGTATCCAGCACGGTTGGCTCCGAGCCGGCTCGCGTCACGTTTGGCGTCAATCGCAGTCAGCTGGAGCTGTACTCGATCCTCGATAAGGCGTTGCTGAGTATCACACCTCAGGAAATGGATGAATTGATAGGTCGTTGGCGCAACGACATCATCATCGAGGACAGTTACTGGTTGCGTCACCGCAACGCGATCATTCAAGGCTTCGGGTTGGCGGCACTGTTGCTGCTGGTCACATTGGGCTGGGCCATTTATCTGCGCAGCTTGATCCGCAAGCGGGTGCAGGCCGAGCGGGCGTTGAGTGATCAGATGATCTTCATGCGCGCCTTGATCGACGGTACGCCGCACCCGATTTATGTGCGTGACCGACAGGGGCGCTTGATGGCTTGCAACAGCGCCTATCTGGATGTGTTTGGATTCAAGCTCGAAGACGTGATCGGCAAGACCGTGGTGGAAACCGACACGGGCAATCCCCCGCAGGCCCGGTCCTTCCATGAGGATTACTTGCGGTTGATGGCTGACGGCGAGCCGCAGATTCAGGACCGCATACTCAAGGTGCCCACGGGAGAGGTGCTGACGATCTACCAGTGGATGCTGCCGTACCGTGATCGTGATGAGAAGGTGGTGGGCATGATCGCCGGCTGGCTGGATGTGAGCGAGCGTCAGCGGCTGCTGGGCCAATTGCAGGAGGCCAAGGATGATGCCGACGCCGCCAACCGGGCCAAGACCACATTTCTGGCGACGATGAGCCACGAAATCCGCACGCCGATGAACGCGGTGATCGGCATGATCGAGCTGGCCCTGAAAAATGCCGAGCAGGGCCGGGCTGACCGTGATGCGCTGGAAGTGGCCTCGGTGGCTTCGCGCGGCATGTTGGAGCTGATCGGCGATATCCTCGATATCGCGCGGATCGAGTCGGGGCATTTGTCACTGGCATTGCAGCCGGCCAGTCTGCATGAGTTGCTGGCCTCGGTGGTGCGTGTGTTCGAGGGGCTGGCACGGGTCAAGGAGCTGGTGCTGCAGGTTGAGTTGGACCCGCTGAAGGGGCACATCGTGATGCTCGACCCGCTGCGCTTCAAACAGGTGATCTCCAATTTGCTGAGCAACGCGATCAAGTTCACACCGCAGGGCCAGGTCAAGCTGGGTGCCCAGGTGCTTGATGAAGGCGAGTATTTGAGCGTGCAGTTGTGGGTGCAGGACACGGGCGTCGGTATCAGTGCCCAGGATCAACAACGGCTGTTCAACCCTTTTGTCCAGGGCGGCAACAGTGAGCAGTCGGCCCGCAGCGGCTCTGGCCTCGGGCTGGTCATCAGCCGCAGCCTCTGTGAAATGATGGGGGGGCAGTTGCACCTGAGCAGTGTGCTGGGGCAGGGCACTCGAGTCGATGTGACGTTGAGGCTGGCGCGGGCCGCTGCATTGCCGGCCCAGGCGCTGCCGGCGGGCGTACAGACCCCGTCGGCCCGGGCGCTGCGCATTCTGGTGGTGGACGACTACCCGGCCAATCGCCTGCTGCTGGCCCGGCAGTTGAATTTCCTGGGGCATCAAATCACCACGGCCGAAGACGGAATTCAAGGGCTGGCGCAGTGGCAGGCCGGGCACTTCGACGGGGTTATCACGGACTGCAATATGCCGCTCAAGAACGGCTACCAGTTGGCGCAGGACATTCGTGCACAGGAGCGCGCACAGGGCCTGACGCCGTGCCTGCTGCTGGGGTTCACCGCCAACGCGCAACCCGAAGAAACCGAGCGCTGCCGGCAGGCCGGCATGGACGGGTGCCTGTTCAAGCCCACGGGGCTCGAGGATCTGCGGAGCGCGTTGGCTCCCCTCACCGCCAGCCTTTGCGAACCAGAAGTGGCCGCGTTCGATTTGAGCACCTTGGCCGCATTGACGGGTGGAGATCCCCATGTCCTTGAAGAATTACTGATGCCACTGCTCGACAGTCTGGCGGCGGATCGCACGCTGTTGTCGACGCTGCAACGCAAAGCCGATTTCGCCGGGCTGCACGACCTGGCCCATCGTGCCAAGGGTGGGGCGCGGATGGTCAAGGCACGCACGCTGATCCAGGGGTGTGAAGCGTTGGCGACCGTCTGTGAGCGCCGCGACCGCGAAGCGTTGGGGCCAGTGGTTGAAGCGCTGGATGACGCGATCGATGATTTGCAGCGTGGCCTGAGCATGTATTGCAAGCGGCCTTGACCGCAGTTGATGGCCATTCGGTGGATTTGGGAGAACTCCTACGCGAAGGGGGAACATGCCTGATTTTGTCGTCGAGGTATGTCTGGAAAATGGTCGGCACTCACTGACGAGTACTGCCAGCCCAGGGGCTTGCCATGCCGAACAAAGCACTGACTATCCTGATTGCCGATGAACAGCACCTGCAACGGCTGTACATCGAAAAAATGCTCAACCAGTTGGGGTATCACCGGATTGTGCCGGTGCAAACCTTCGAAGAGGTCCAGATCCTGACGGCCATCCCGGCCGAACCCTTCGATGTGCTGATCATCAATGCGGGGCTGGCGGCCTGTGCTGACGGGCCAAACCCACAGGTGCGCCATGTGCTGGTCTACGACCAGCTCGACATGGGAGCGCTCGCCGGTGCAACGCCGACGGTGCTGGTACGCCTGCCGGGTGTGCCGGACAACGTCAATCTTGAACACTTCATGGACATCATCGATCCACCCGCGTCCCCCCAGGGGCTGCGGGTGTTGCCATGGCTGCGGGAGTTATCCCGCCGCCCCGTGGCCGGGGTTTAGTCCCACTTCGGTGCGATGCCCTTGGGGCTGGTCAAGCGGTGGCCACGTTCGAGGCCGGCAATCTGCGCCATATCGGCCGGGCTCAAGGTCAGTTGCAGGGCCTTGAGGTTGCTTGCCAGGTTGGCCCGCTTGGTCGACGACGGGATCACCGCGTAGCCCAGCTGCATGGCCCAGGCCAGGGTGACTTGCGCCGAGGTGGCCTGATGGCGTTCGGCAATCTGTTGGATTACCGGGTCGTTCAACACTTCGCCGTAGGCCAAGGTCATGTACGAGGTGATCTGAATGCCATGGGCGGTGGCGAAGTCCACCACCTTGCGGTTTTGCAGGTAAGGGTGGAGTTCGATCTGGTTGGTCGCGATGTTCTCTGCGCCCACTGCGGCAATGGCCTGCTTCATCAGGTCGATGGTGAAGTTGGAAATGCCGATCTGGCGCGTCAGGCCCAGGCGCTTGGCTTCCAGCAACTGCTCCATGAATTGGGCGACGGGCACCTGGTCTTCCGGCGATGGCCAATGAATCAGGGTCAGGTCCAGATAGTCGGTCTGCAGTTTGCGCAGGCTTTCCTTGAGGCTTGGAATCAACTGGCCTTCGGCGAAGTTGGCGATCCAGATCTTGCTGGTGATGAACAGCTCATCACGCGGCACGCCACTGTCGGTGATGGCTTGACCGACTTGTGCTTCGTTCTCGTAGATCTGCGCGGTATCGATGACGCGGTAACCCAGTTCCAGGCCGGTGCTGACGGAGTCGATGACCACTTGGCCTTGCAGGCGGAAAGTGCCGAGGCCGAAGGCCGGAACAGGTTGTTGGGGAATAGACATCGGTAACTCCTGAAGGGCGATAAACAACGAAGCCGAGTATCCGCCCGTCGTTCCTTCGGAAAAACCGCTTGATCCGAAAAGGACTCTTGACTGCAAATCACGAATCGCAGCCTCAGCCCGAGTCCAGGGGGAGTGAAAGGGGGCTGAGACTGGCTCGCTCCTGCAGGCGTCAGCTGGCGTTGCGATGCAGGCGCAGACGTTCGGCGGCGCTGCGCAACAACTGCTCGGTGCCGTCCCAACCCAGGCAACCATCCGTCACCGACACACCGTATTTCATGGCCGGGCTCAGCGGTTGGCAGCCTTCGAACAAATGGCTCTCGAGCATCATGCCGATCAGCGAGGTATCGCCCTGCAAGCGCTGCTCCAGCACGTCGTTGAATACGGCGGGTTGACGCAGCGGGTCTTTACCGCTGTTGGCATGGCTGCAGTCAACCATGATCCGCGCCGCCACCTTGGATTTGGCCAGGTCGCGCTTCACCTGCGCCACGCTTTGCGCATCGTAGTTCGGCCCACGATGACCGCCGCGCAGCACCAGGTGCGTGTCGGGGTTGCCGGGGGTCTGGATGATCGCCGGATGGCCCTGGCTGTCGACGCCGAAATGGCGGTGTGGGTGAGACGCCGAGCGCATTGCATCACAGGCAATCGCGACGCCGCCGTCGGTGCCGTTCTTGAAGCCCACGGGCATACCCAGGCCGCTGGCCATTTCGCGGTGGATCTGCGATTCAGTGGTACGTGCGCCGATGGCGACCCAGCTGAGCAGGTCATCGAAGTAGCCCGCAGCCATGGGTTGCAGCAGTTCGGTAGCGACCGGCAGGCCCAGGCGCAGCATTTCGCGCATCAGTTCGCGGGACAGGCTGAGGCCGGTGGCCATGTCATCGCTGCCGTCCAGGTGTGGGTCGTAGGCCAGGCCTTTCCAGCCGATGGTGGTGCGCGGTTTTTCGACGTAGGCGCGGATCACCAGCAGCATCTGGTCGCTGACGTCCCGGGCGAGCTTTTGCAGATTGCGTGCGTATTCCATGGCCGATTCCGGGTCGTGGATCGAACACGGGCCGACAATCACCAGCAAGCGTGAATCTTCGCCATTGAGAATGGCGCGCACGGCTTGGCGATGGGCGTGGATCTGTTCAACGAGGAACGGGCTGAGAGGCAATTGGTGCTTTAAATCCAGGGAACTGGGCAGACGCTGAGTCAGGGCTTCATTGGCGCTGTTCAGGTTCGAAACGGGCAGAGCGGCGACGGAGGAGTTCATATTCAAGGCTTCCTGGGCAAGCGGCGGGTTGTTCCCGCGCGCTCTGCCCTACTGGGGTGTTCGACAATTGGCCGTATTGGCTGCGTGTGTTGGCTTGCCACCAATAGGTGACCGATCGGAGGCGGCAGGCTGTCCCGAACGGAGCTTGCTAAATCGCCAGGCAGTGCAGGTGTCGTAGCGGTAATAGGTGGCGTAGTTCATGTCGTGATTTCCTTGAGTGTTCCGAAAATAAGTGGGGCCTGAAAAAACAAAACCCCCGATCGGGGAGCCGACCGGGGGTTTAGATTTCTCTGGTAGGCGACCCCTTGAGTAGTGGGCGCCGATTTCAGGTATCAGGCGCGCCAGTGGCTAAACCAATACCCAAAATAAAAGCTTACAGCTGCGCTCGAACCGCTCACACGGGTAGCCGATACCGAGCGCTGGGCGCTGGCAGCAGGGCAAACCTGAGTGTGGGTGAGTTGCAACATGGTGTGTCTCCGAAAGATGGGAGGAGCTTACTAGAGGCGCACGGGTGGATTCAATCAGTAATTTCTATTGCCTGAGAGGACTGACGACTATAGGCCGAGATATGCTCACAGAACCTTGATGACTGCCTGGACGTAACCATGACTGCCTTGACCCTTGCTGCGGCTCAATCGATTTCCATCGCGGGTGATGTCGCGGCCAATATCGAACGGCATCGGGTCTTCATGCAGGCGGCAGCCGAGCGTGGTGTGCAATGCCTGGTATTTCCGGAGTTGTCGTTGACCGGGTATGAGCCGTCCTTGGCCGCGGCATTGGCGATTGATCCACACGATCGGGTGCTGGCACCGCTGCGCGACAGCGCACGTGAACTGCGCTTGACGGTGGTGGTCGGGATGCCGATCCGGTTGGCGCCAGAGGCGGGCGTATCGATTGGTGCGCTGGTGTTGGCGGCAGACGGTTCATTGGCGGTCTACATCAAGCAACATCTGCACCCAGGCGAAGAGGTGGCATTTGTCGCGGGGCAGGGTGGCCGGGCGCTTGAGTTCGGGAGCGAGCGGATTGCGTTGGCGGTTTGCGCTGACTTCTCCCACGCCAGGCCGCGCAAGCCGGCGCCAGTGTGTACGCCGCCGGCGTGCTGATCAGCGAAGGCGGCTATGCGACGGACAGTGCCTTGCTCCAGGGCTATGCTGTTGAACATGGCCTGCTGGTGTTAATGGCCAACCACGGTGGCCCGTCTGGCGGCTGGGCTTGCGCCGGTCGCAGTGCCATATGGGACGCCGAGGGGCGCCTGGTGGCTGCCGCGCCGGGTGTTGGCGATGCACTCCTGGTTGCCCAGCGTACCGATGGCGGCTGGAGCGGCTACGCAGTCGACCTTTGAGTTGAAGGAGCGCAACCTCATGGGGTTTCACCTGCGCGAAGCGACCTCTCAGGACCGCTTGTTTGCCCGGACCCTGACCTACGAGGCGATGAACCACTATTACCTGCAGTATGGTTTGTCATGGTCGGATAATGGCTTTGATACCGCCTGGGCCTGTCGGGAAAACTGGCTGGTTTGCCGCGATGAGCGTGTCATGGGTTTTATCAGCGTGAGTTGTGACAGCGCGGCGCTGTACATCCGCGAGTTGCATATGCTCGAAGGTGCGCGCGGGCAAGGTGCTGGCAGTTGGGTGTTGGCGCAGATGGCGCTGAAGGCTCGCGAGCAGGGTCTGCTGCGCCTGACCGTGTTCAAGACAAACCCGGCCAGGCGGCTTTATCAGCGCATGGGTTTGAGTATCGTCGGTGACGAAGGCTGCTTCTGGCGGATGGAAAGGGTCTGTCGCTCACCTTCCTGACAGCTCAGTTGGGTTGAACGGGAAAAAAACAGGTCGCACCCCCGTAAATCCTGACCGTTCTCACAGCAAACTGCGCTAATCGCGTCGCGCTGTGTGGCCGCTATGTATCCAAACTCTATATATATGACGCTTGCAGCTAGGTCTGCGCCTTGGTTTTTTGCTAAGGTGTTCAGCAACCTATAAGACCATATCGCGAGGTGTCTGCTTGATTAGGGTGCTAGTAGTCGATGACCATGATCTCGTTCGTACAGGCATTACACGAATGCTGGCTGACATCGATGGCCTGCAAGTAGTCGGCCAGGCCGAATCGGGGGAGGAATCCCTGATCAAGGCCCGGGAGTTGAAACCCGATGTGGTTTTGATGGACGTCAAGATGCCCGGGATCGGCGGTCTTGGTGCCACTACCAAATTGTTGCGCAGCCATCCGGATATCAAAGTCGTGGTGGTGACCGTGTGCGAGGAAGACCCGTTTCCAACACGCCTGCTTCAAGCAGGCGCGGCGGGCTACCTGACCAAGGGCGCGGGCCTGGCGGAGATGGTGCAAGCCATTCGCCTGGTGTTTGCCGGCCAGCGGTATATCAGCCCGCAGATTGCCCAGCAGTTGGCGATCAAATCGTTTCAGCCCACCAGTGACTCGCCGTTTGATGCACTTTCGGAACGGGAAATCCAGATCGCCTTGATGATCGTGGGTTGCCAGAAGGTGCAGACCATCTCCGATAAGCTGTGCCTGTCGCCAAAAACCGTCAACACCTACCGCTATCGTATCTTCGAGAAGCTTGCCATCAGCAGTGATGTTGAATTGACCTTGCTCGCGGTGCGCCACGGCATGGTGGACGCCAGCGCCTGACATGACCACACCGTTTGATCCGAGCGCCTTTCTCTCGACCTGCAGTGGCCGCCCCGGCGTATACCGCATGTTCGACAGCGAGGCGCGGCTGCTTTACGTCGGCAAAGCCAAGAACCTGAAGAATCGGCTGGCGAGCTACTTTCGCAAGACCGGTCTCGCGCCGAAAACCGCTGCGCTGGTGGCGCGTATCGCCCAGGTCGAAACCACCATTACCGCCAACGAGACTGAAGCGCTGCTACTTGAGCAGACGCTGATCAAGGAATGGCGTCCGCCCTATAACATCCTGCTGCGTGACGACAAATCCTACCCCTATGTGTTTTTATCTGATGGCGCCTTCCCACGTCTGAGTATTCACCGGGGCGCGAAGAAGCAGAAGGGCAAGTATTTCGGCCCGTACCCGAGTGCCGGTGCGATTCGTGAAAGCCTGAGCTTGCTGCAAAAGACCTTTTTTGTGCGTCAGTGCGAAGACAGTTTCTACAAGAACCGCACGCGGCCGTGCCTGCAATACCAGATCAAGCGCTGCAAGGCGCCCTGCGTGGGCCTGGTGGAACCGGCGGAGTATGCCGAGGATGTTCGCCATTCCGTCATGTTCCTGGAGGGGCGCAGTAATGCACTCACCGATGAACTCTCGGTTTCCATGGAGCAAGCCGCCAATACCCTGGATTTCGAACGCGCCGCTGAGCTGCGTGACCAGATCTCTCTGCTGCGTCGCGTCCAGGACCAGCAAAGCATGGAAGGTGGCAGCGGTGACGTCGATGTGATCGCCGCTTTCGTCAACCCGGGCGGTGCTTGTGTGCACCTGATCAGCGTGCGGGGCGGGCGGGTGCTGGGCAGCAAGAATTTCTTCCCGCAGACCGGCATCGACGAAGACGTCGCCGAAGTCATGGCCGCGTTCCTGGGCCAGTACTATGTCAGCAGTCCGGAGCGCGACTTGCCGTCGGAGCTGATCGTCAACGTGGTGCATGAAGACTTTCCCACGCTGATCGAGGCCATCCACGAGCTGCGTGGCCGTGAGCTGGACATCAGCCATCGGGTACGCGGCACCCGTGCGCGCTGGCAGCAATTGGCCGTGACCAATGCCGAGCAGGCCCTGGGCGCACGCCTGGCGAATCGACAGCACGTTGCCGCACGCTTTGACGCCCTGGCAGAGGTCCTGCACTTGGACGAGCCACCGCAGCGCCTGGAGTGCTACGACATCAGCCACTCCAGCGGCGAGGCCACGGTGGCCTCCTGTGTGGTGTTCGGGCCGGAAGGGCCGATCAAATCCGATTACCGGCGCTACAACATCGAAGGCGTTACCGCCGGCGATGACTACGCCGCCATGCATCAGGCGCTCACACGACGCTTCAGCAAATTGAAGGACGGCGAGGGCAAGCTGCCCGACATTCTGCTGGTGGATGGCGGCAAGGGCCAGTTGTCCATGGCGCGTGACGTGCTCAACGAACTGGCGGTGCCCGACCTGATCCTGCTCGGTGTGGCCAAGGGCACCACGCGAAAGGCCGGTTTCGAAACGTTGTACTTGAATGATGCCGCCCATGAGTTCACTTTGAAGGGCGACTCACCTGCATTGCACCTGATTCAACAGATTCGCGACGAAGCCCACCGTTTTGCCATTACCGGTCACCGCGCCCGGCGTGGCAAAACCCGGCGCACCTCAACCCTGGAAGGGGTGGCGGGGGTTGGCCCGACACGGCGTCGCGACCTGCTTAAACATTTTGGTGGCTTGCAGGAGCTGTCCCGTGCCAGCATTGACGAAATAGCCAAAGCACCCGGTATCAGTAAAAAGCTCGCTGAGTTGATTTATGCGAATCTGCACAGCGAATAGAATGCCTTCTCACCTCGTAGCCAGTTGTGCCGATGAATATCCCTAATCTGATCACCGTTCTACGCGTCCTGCTTATTCCGATTTTTATTTTGCTGTTCTATTTACCTTACGAATGGAGCTATGCGGCCTCCAGTTCGGTATTTGCCTTTGCCGCCGCCACCGACTGGCTCGATGGCTACCTGGCCCGCCGCCTGGAACAGAGCACGCCGTTCGGCGCGTTCCTCGACCCGGTGGCAGACAAGCTCATGGTCGCGGTGGCCCTGGTCCTGCTGGTGCAGGAGCACGGTAACCTGTGGCTGACCTTGCCGGCCGCGGTGATCATCGGTCGCGAGATCGTCGTTTCGGCCCTGCGCGAATGGATGGCCGAAATCGGTGCCCGCGCCCATGTTGCCGTATCGAACCTGGGTAAATGGAAAACCGCCGCGCAAATGCTCGCCCTGGTGATCCTGCTGGCCAACCCTTCGGACTTTTCGTTCTGGGTATTCATTGGCTACGCCTTGCTGCTGATTGCGGCCGGCCTGACCCTGTGGTCCATGCTCCAATACCTGCGCGCTGCCTGGCCTCATCTGCGCACTACCGTTGAAAAGAAATAAACTTTTTTGAATCAAGAGGTTGACGGGTTCTGATAAATCTATAGAATGCGCAACACCAAGCGGGAATAGCTCAGTTGGTAGAGCACGACCTTGCCAAGGTCGGGGTCGCGAGTTCGAGTCTCGTTTCCCGCTCCAGACACAAAGAAAAAGCCACTCAATCGAGTGGCTTTTTTTTTGCTCAGATTCCAGGCAGGTTCTGGCGGGAACTCGCCGATCAACGAAAAACGCGCAGCCTTTCGAATCTGGTTCAAGCCTCAAAACGGAATCTGGGTCGTCGACAGGACCTGGCGCAGCCCCATGAATGACCGAATCTGGCGAACGCCGGGCAGGTAAAGCAATTGCTCCGCGTGGAGCCGGTTGAAACTGTTGCTGTCCTTGGTCCGTATCAACATGAAGTAGTCGAACTCTCCCGTCACCACATGGCATTCCATGCAGCCGGAGACTTTTTGTGCGGCCGCCTCGAAGGCGGCGAAAGATTCCGGTGTGGAGCGGTCCAGCACGACACCGATCAAGACCACCATCCCCGCGTCCAGCGCGTCATTGTCCAGCAGTGCGACGATACCTTTGATCAGGCCGACCTGCTTGAGCCGCTCGACACGCCTGAGGCAGGCCGGGGCACTCAATTTCACCTTCTCCGCAAGCGCCACATTGGAGATGGAGGCATCTCGTTGCAGGGCCTTGAGAATCGCGCGGTCGGTTCGATCCAGTGGCTGCGGCTCTGGGACTGTAGTGCCCGGCTTGTGGCGATTATTTGTTGCTTTCATATCGTGTTTTACACATTAAAAGTGTGTGTGATGTGAATTGCTGGAAATTATGTTTTTCCAAATGGAAAAAACTTGCAACACATATTTTCTGAATTCTTCTTAGTATTTAACTCATCGAAGCCCTCCTGAAAGAGCCCGGAATGTGGCCTCTTTCTCTCGGCCTGGCGTTTGGATATCCACTATCAAGGAGCACAGTCATGAACCTGAATCGTTTTAAACGTTATCCGTTGACCTTCGGTCCTTCTCCCATCACGCCCTTGAAGCGCCTGAGTGAACATCTGGGGGGCAAGGTCGAGCTGTATGCCAAACGTGAAGACTGCAATAGCGGCCTGGCCTTTGGCGGGAACAAGACGCGCAAGCTCGAATACCTGATCCCCGAGGCGATCGAGCAAGGCTGCGATACGCTGGTGTCCATCGGTGGCATTCAGTCGAACCAGACCCGCCAGGTCGCTGCAGTCGCAGCTCACTTGGGCATGAAGTGCGTGCTGGTGCAGGAAAACTGGGTGAACTATTCCGACGCAGTGTATGACCGCGTAGGCAACATCGAGATGTCGCGCATCATGGGCGCTGACGTGCGGCTTGACGCAGCAGGCTTCGATATTGGCATTCGGCCAAGTTGGGAAAAGGCCATGAGTGATGTCGTGGAGCAGGGTGGCAAACCCTTTCCGATTCCGGCGGGTTGTTCCGAGCACCCCTACGGCGGCCTGGGCTTCGTCGGTTTTGCCGAAGAAGTGCGGCAGCAGGAAAAAGAACTGGGCTTCCAGTTTGACTACATCGTGGTCTGCTCGGTGACCGGCAGTACGCAGGCGGGCATGGTTGTCGGTTTCGCCGCCGACGGTCGTTCCAGGAAGGTGATTGGTATTGATGCTTCGGCCAAGCCGGAACAGACCAAGGCACAGATCCTGCGTATCGCTCGACACACCGCTGAGCTGGTGGAGCTGGGTCAAGAGATTACCGAGGCGGATGTGGTGCTCGATACGCGTTTTGCCTACCCCGAATATGGCTTGCCCAACGAAGGCACATTGGAAGCCATCCGCCTGTGCGGCCGCCTTGAAGGGGTGCTGACAGATCCGGTGTACGAAGGTAAATCGATGCACGGCATGATTGAAATGGTGCGTCGTGGTGAATTCCCCGAAGGCTCGAAAGTGCTTTACGCACACCTGGGCGGGGTGCCGGCGCTGAACGCCTACAGCTTCCTGTTCCGTAACGGTTAAACGTAACGCTGCCTGGAGTCACGCTCGCGTCCAGAATCCTGCCGGGAGTACCATCATGCATGCGATATCACAGTCTGCAATCTGGGTGAAAGAACCCCTGGCGGATACCGGGGTGGTCATCGTGACCAGCGCCGCTTTGCCCAAATACCTGATTGACGCGTTGCACATGGCGATTGACGACTGGGATCAGGTCGCCTACCTGGCGGTCCGGCAATCGAGGGCGTTTATGCTCGACTGGCTGCAGTCGGGCTCCAACCCGACAGCCTCGGCGCCGGCAACCCCCTGTCAGGCCAGCCAACTGCTGCGCGGTGTATCCAAGGGCTGCTTTTTACTGGATGTCGAAGTCAGCCCGATACCCCGTCTCACCTGGCTGGGATCAGTCTGTGGTCACCCGCTGCGCGTCCTCAAACTGGAAGAGGCAGCATCCCCAGCAGCGCTTGATAGGCAGGTAGAAGAGGTTTTGTCGGTGACGCGCACGCTGGTGAAAAGCGTGTTGCAAGAACGTTGTTTCAGCTAACAACCGTCAGGTTTCTCCTATGAGGTGCGCGCCGCGCAGCGGGCATGCACAAACGTTCTAGCCGCTGACGTCATTGCTGCGAATAATACCGGCTAATTCCGCCCCCAATGAAAACGGTATTGGAGCCGCTAATGTTCGACACCAAAGTCGCGATCATCGTGCGCAACGACTTGAAGATCTGGCAGCGTTTGAACGTCGTCGCATTTCTTGCAACCGGTATCGCGTCGGCGGCTCCCGAAGCCATGGGCGACGCCTATGTCGATGCGAATGGCCACCTTTATGCAAAGATGCTGGGACAGCCGATGCTGATATTCGAAGCCGATCTGGCGGGCCTCCAGACTGCCCATCGCGTAGCTCTGGCACGCGATATCACGATAGTGCCCTACGTCTTTGCGATGTTTTCAACCGGCCACGATCAGGCGAACCGTGAGGCATTTCTGGCAGAAGACCCCCAGCATCTGAACCTGGTTGGGATCGGTATTCGAGGGCCCAAAAAGGCCGTGGAAAAAGCCACGAAGGGTTTATTGCTTCACACGTGATAATCAGCCCAGGCACATAAACAAAAATGCCCGTATCGAAAGGTACGGGCATTTTGTTTATGCGGCCGGCAATGCGTCCTCTTGGTTATCGTCTGCGGCGGATCACGCCCGCCGTTGAATCGCCACCCTGGACCAAAGGGTAAAGGCAACATTCGGGGCCCAACCGCTATTGGAGGTGTGCTCCTGAATACACGCGTAGCGATTGCCTTCATACGTCACCCCATCGTCCTTGCGATAGTGATGATTCAGTTGCCACTCCGGGTATTGCGGGTCAGTCATTCCACCTGCGGTCTTGACGTTCAGGCTGACACTCGGCAACGACTGGTTGCCTTGGCTATCGGTGGCGGTGACGAAATAGCTGTACTGGGTATCCGCTGTCAGGCCATCGTCCGTAAAGGTCAACGCAGCGGTCTGGCCTACCGGGCTGCCATTGCGATACAAGGTATAAAACTCGATCGGGCGCACACCGCTGGCAGCGCTCCAGTTCAAGGTCACGCTGACTTCCGTCCGGGCTGGGGAAGACAAGCTCCCCGGCGCCGAAGGCCGCTCATTGCCACTGTCGCCATGGATCAGTGATGCGTAACGGTTGCGGAACTCCCAGTTGTAGTGGGCTCCCTGCTTGTTGAGGCCGTCATCCCAGTTCACCGACCAGGTCATCAGCCCCTTGACCGACAACCCTGCCGCATCCAGGCGCTTGAAGGCATTGCTCACCGCCGCCGGGTCAATCACGTACCCGGTCGCCGCCGCATCGACATTACTAGGCAAGCCGATCACGAACTTGTCGGCGGCAATCTTGATGTATTCACGAGTGCCTGTGAGCAGGCTTTCAGTCAGATAAAACAGGAAGTCTTCTTTCAGCGCATCATTGTTCTGGGCAATCCACTCACCCTTTCCGCCGTTGACTTCCTGGACCCACACACCGTCGCCCCCTTGGTTGTAGTACTGCGGCGCGATGAAATCGTAGTAACCCTCCAGTGCCTGGATGTAGGCGACGTACGCCCCGGTCGTGACGAGATACGGGAACTCCGGTGCCATGCTGATAATGAAATGTTTGCCTTCGCCCGCGTAGTGATCCTTCACCAGTTTCAGTGCAGCCGGCAAAACGGTCTTGTTGTTGGCGGTGTGAATGGCTTTCTGCTCAAGGTCGATGTCCAGTCCATCAAAACCATAAGTTTCCACCAGGCGGATGATTTCCCTGGCCAGCGGTCGCTCGTCACCGTCATGCAACTCGATATGCGCATCGGCACCGCCGAGGGAGATCAATACGGCGCGGCCCTGACTGTTGAGCACCCCGACCTGGCGACGAAACTCTTCGTCCGACAGGTTGTAAGGCTTGAACGTGGGAATGCCGTTGCCTTTCATGAAGGCCACAGCCACCACGTTGTATTCCTTGGGGATGTCCACCAGGTTGAGGTTGGCGAACTGCCCCTGCTGGTAACCGTCACTGGAACCCGCCGGCCAGTTGTGCCAGAACCCCATGAGGATTTTCTTGCCGGCGATTGACGGCATCAACGACGCTGCATCGTTCGCCAGTTTCTTTACTGAGGAAAAATCAATCTTGCTCATATTCCAATCCTTTAGAATTTGAATGAATCAACAACTGTCCGGTTGTGATTTGAAGTCAGCTCAAGCTTGGGGCTGATTTGGAGCGCCGACGTGCTCACTCGCGTGACGCCTTCGGCGGCGCGTCCGCCAACTTGAGGTTGGCGGCGATGTAAAACCCTACGACCGTGCGTTTTTTCTCTTGATATTCACAGGGCACCAGCGTGGTGTTGGGCAGGTGCGTGCTGTCTTGGGCTGGTTTGACCAGCATTCTCTTGCCCCCCGAGCGCAGGCGTACATATTGCCCGGGCTCGAAGGTGCTCATGGGCGCGTCTCGGCAACGGCCAGGCGGGTCGGTTCTCCCCAGGCGCCGCCCAGGGCGGTGTACAGGTTGACCTCGGCGACCAGTTGCGCCAACCGGTCGGTGATCAGCGTCTGTTGCGAGGAAAACAGCGAGCGCTGTGCATCGAGAAAGACCAGGTTGCTGTCCACGCCGATTTTATAGCGACGTTGCGCGAGGTCGTAATAGGTCTGGTTCGCCCGCACCAGGTCGCGTTGCGCGCTCAGTTGATCGTCATAGGTCTGGCGTGCCGCCAAGCCATCGGAGACTTCCTGGAACGCCGTCTGAATGGCTTTTTCATACCGTGCGATACCGATGTCTTTCTGCAGCTTGGAATAGTCGAGGCTTGCGCGCAGGCTGCCGGCATTGAAGATCGGCAGGTTGATCTGGGGCTGGAACGTCCAACTGCCCGAGCCACCCTTGAACAGGCTGGACAGTTGGGAGCTGGAGGCGCCCGCATTCGCCGTCAGGCTGACGCTGGGGAAGAACGCGGCACGGGCCGCGCCGATATTGGCGTTGGCGGACTTGAGCTGGTATTCGGCCTGCAGGATATCGGGCCGGCGTTGCAGCAGGTCCGACGGCAGGCCGGAAGGCACCTGGGCGATCAAGTCACTGGCCAGCGGCCGCGCCGGCAAGGATGGCGGCAGTGCGCCGCCGATCAACAGCGTCAGGCTGTTGCGGTCCTGCGCCACTTGACGCTCGTAGCGCGCCAGGTTGGCGCGGGCGTTCTCGACACTGGTTTGCGCCTGTGCGGCGTCCAGTGACGACGCGGTCCCCACCGCCAGGCTGCGCGTGGTCAGGCGCAGGCTTTCCTCGTAGGAGGCCAGGGTCTGGCGGGTCAGCACCAGTAACTCCTGGTCGGCGCGCCAAGTCAGGTAGGCATTGGCGACGCTGGCGACCAGGCTCAGTTCCGCACTGCGGCGTGCTTGCTCGGTGGCCAGGTAAGCCTGCATCGCCTGCTCGCTGAGGCTGCGGACGCGGCCGAAGAAATCCAGTTCGTACGCACTCATCCCCAGCGTCGCCGAATAGGTGGAGGTGATTGCCGCTTTGCCGGTGCGGGTAATGCTCGCCGGCACACGCTGGCGGGTACCGCCGACGCCCGCGGAAATCGCCGGGAACAGGTCGGCGCGCTGTATCTGGTACTGCGCGCGGTAGGCTTCGACATTCAGGGCGGCCACACGCAGGTCGCGGTTCTGGGTCAGGGCGGTCTGAATCAGTTGCTGCAGGGCCGGGTCGCGAAACAGTGTGCGCCATCCCTGGCTGGCCGCTTCTTCGCTGACCGTCCCAGCGGCAGCGGCATATGCCGGACCTTGGGGGTACTGTGGCGCCACGGGTGCGGCCGGTTGCTGGTAATCGGGGATGAGCGAGCAGCCGCTCAGTGCCACTGCAACCGTTACCAGAGAGAAAGCAAACTTGTTCATGAGCCAGCCTCATTTGAAAAGGGGCACGGGTGGCTGCGTAGCCACCCGTTGCTTGAGTTGCGCTAGGCGCCGACCATCCATCGGGTCAATCCATGTCGGCCGCTGACCCCAAGCTTTGCGGTGGCACGCTTGAGGTAGGTTTCGATAGAGCTATTTTTCAGCTGCAGCGTTTCTGCTATTTCCGGCACCGTCTTGCCGTTGAGCAAACCCAGGCAAACTTCCTGTTCGCGGGTCGATAAGGTGATGTCGCACAACGCCAGGCGCTTTTGAAATTCGCGATGAATGTGCGTCGGTTCCTGATGGGTGACCAGGGTCGCCATCCAACTGCCCATTTTTCGCAGTGAGCTCTGGCGGCTGAACTGGGCATAATTTTCAATCAGCGGCAGCAGGGCTTCGGAGAGGTTCTTGAGCAGCGACAATTCGCTCAAGGAAAAATCCTTGTGCGTGGGCGACCGATACAAGGTCACCACGCAGCGCCGGTTGCCGTCGCGTGACGCCAGCGTGCACTGGTGCGCCGCACGGCGCGTGCCCTTGCCGGCTGCACCTTTGGGTCGCGTGTTCATACGGATCAACAGCGAGCCTTCCATCTCCAGCACCTCCTTGAGCAATTGAGGGTTATGGGCAGGAAGGCTTGCGTCGGGTGCAGGGAAGTCGGCGGGGTCGCCGGCATTGCCCAAGGGCTTGATGTCGGTCAGTTGAGCGTTTGACTTATCGAGTGTCCATTCGCTGAGCGTCAACGCCGTGACCGGTAAGAGTTTGTCGATCAGCTTGAGCATGTTGAGTGCGAAGTGATCCTGGTCAGTACTGGAGATCAACTCGCCGAGTATGAAATAGAAGTGTGGGCTGTCCGCATTTCGAATACTGCTGGTCAGATCCATAGTCCAATCATCCTTGATGGCGCCGTTTTTATAAGTTGTTGGTGAGCGAGCAGTGCAGCCATCGTTCACTCCTGAAGGGTTCAACTCGGGTCCGTATTAGGCCCACTCATTGCGCGACGGTCTGTAATAGAAAGCGGGGACATTCAAGCCTCAGCCGCTTGCCCCTCATGGATTTGCCTCACTCAACGCTTTGTACAGGCTTTCGGGGACAGCCGAATTCCGGGCAATCCGTACACTTGCGGCTCCGGCACCCTGGCCAGTCGCAGCGGTTTGCCTGACGGGCCTTGCCCGGTCTTGAGTGTATTTGAGGAGTTAATCCATGAATAAAGAGCATGAGAAGCCGCCCAAGCCGGGCTCGGTCTTGCGCTTGCTTTGGCAAAATCATCCCTGGCTGGCCTTCTTTTCAGTGGTTACCGGCATCATCAGTGGCGTGGCGGCGATCGCGGTGGTGAACGTGATCAACCAGGCGATCTACGAGCAGGGATCGCGGTTGCACTTGCTGTACTGGTTTGTCGGTTTGAGTGTGGTGGCGCTGGCGTTTCGCAACGGCGCGACCTTGTTTCCCGCGTACGCCAACATGAAATTGATGACGCGCCTGCGCATAGCGTTGTGCCAGAAAATCCTTTCTTCGCCCCTCGAAGAAGTGGATCGGCGCGGCCCGCCCAATGTGCTGACGCTGCTGACCACCGATATTCCGCAGCTCAATGCGACGCTGCTGGTGATGCCCGTGGTCCTGGTGGAATGCACGGTGTTCATGTGCGGCCTGGCTTACCTGGCTTACCTGTCGTGGACGGTGTTTGCGTTAACCCTGGCGTTGTTGGCAGTGGGTGCGATTCTGTACGTCTTCCTGTTTCTCGGCGGCGTAAAGTTCACCGGCCGCGTGCGTGATGAGTTCACCGCTTTCAACGAACACACGCACGGGTTGGTCTTCGGCCTCAAGGAGTTGAAGCTCAATGGCATTCGCCGCCGCTGGTTTGGCCGTTCTGCCATCAAGGAGTCGTCCACGCGGGTGGCGCGCTTCAATTTCATCGAGCATATGTGGTACCTCGGTGCGGAAAACATGGGGCTGGTCACCCAGTCACTGCTGATCGGCAGCCTGGTGTTCGCGTTGCCGTTGCTGATGGTGGCTGACAGTCAAGTGATGACCGGCAGCGTGTTGACGGTGATGTATATCCTGGGGCCGCTGGGGTTGCTGATCGGTGCAATGCCGGTCGTGGCGCAAGGGCGGATTGCGGTCAGCCGTCTCGCGGAATTTGGTTTCCTGATCAACGAACACCACGCCGAACAGGACGAGCCGGATAACACCAATGTCCTGCGTCTGGAGCACAAGAAGCATTGGCGCCAGATCACGCTCAAGGGTGTGGTGATGAACTATCGTGGTGCCGACGCGGAGAACGGTTTCGCGCTGGGGCCGGTCGACCTGACCATCAACAGCGGTGAGTTGATCTACATCATCGGCGGCAACGGTTGCGGCAAAAGTACCCTGGTCAAGGCGCTGTGCGGGTTGTACGTGCCCCAGGCCGGGCAGATATTGCTCGACGGCGTCGCCGTCAACGATGAAACCCGCAGTGACTACCGTGACCTGTTTTCCGCGGTATTCAGCGACTTCCATCTGTTCAACCGCCTGATCGGTCCTGAAGGTGAGGAGGTCAATCCGGCCCAGGCGCAGAAGTACCTGGCCGCACTGGGCCTGGCCGAAAAAATCAAGATCGAAGGGCTGGGGTATTCCACCACCAAAGAGCTGTCCTACGGCCAGCAAAAACGCCTGGCCCTGGTGTGTGCCTACCTGGAAGATCGCCCGGTGTATGTCCTCGATGAGTGGGCGGCGGACCAGGATCCTCCGTTCAAGCGCTTCTTCTATGAAGAGTTGCTGCCGGAGCTCAAGCGTCGCGGAAAGACCGTGCTGATCATTACGCATGATGATCAATACTTCCAATTGGCTGACCGCATCGTCAAGTTGGTCGACGGCCATATCGTCTCCGATGTGAGCCTTGTCGCCGAGGACCGTCGCGCCTGATCCAGGCGATGCCGACGCCTTTCCCCCAAGCACGACACCTATAGTTTTCAAAACTGCCGGTGTCGTGCTTTTTTGTTCTTAAAAATTCTTAAATATCAAAAAGATAATCGAGAAATTGCGAAATATTTCCGTGTCCCGTGATTGTCCGGGATTCGGGTGACATACAGCCCAAAACGCCGATGATTAAATTTGCCAATGCGCTTATCAGGTCACGCTGTGGGCGGCTTTTTTTTCCGGCGTACGAGGCCGTATAGGCAGATTGAGTTGCCCATTGGTCTGACGTTTTTAACGATTTTTGCCTCAATTTCCCTCGCTGCTGCGCTGTGACCCAGGTGGCACTGACAAAACTCTGAGAAGGCTTTTATGAAACGTTTTTCTGCAGTGGCCATGGGCGACCTTGTCGCGAAAAAAGTCCTATCAAGCAACCTTGCCGTGGCAGGGTTTACCGCGCAGGTGATCGCATGAATTCGCCCGTGCAGTTGCCGCAGACATTCCCGCTGACCGCCGCGCAGAAAGCCATCTGGCTGGACCAGATCACGCAGGCTGAATCGCCGCTGTACAACATCGGCTCTTACCTGGAACTCAACGGCCCGATCAACGCCGAACGGATGCAACGCGCCGCCGAGTTGCTGGTGGCCAAGCACGACGCGCTGCGCCTCACGCTGCTGGATGCCACCGATGCCGATGGCGTGCCGCTGCAATGTATTGCGCCAACTGTGCCGGTGGAGGTTCCGCTGCTCGACCTCTCTGAACACGCCGATCCTGCCAGCGCCGCGTTGGTATGGATGGGCGAGCATATGGCCCGCGCGTTTTCGCTGACCCAGGCGCCGCTGTTTCGCTTTTTCCTGATCAAGTTGGGGGAGGCGCACTACTACTTCGCCAGCCAGGCCCACCACATCATTCTCGACGGCTGGGCTTTCGGAGAAATGCTGCAGTCGCTGGGCGGCATCTACAGCGACCTCGCCGAGGCGCGACAGCCTGACATGCAGGCCAGCTCCTATGTCGACTTCATTGACGACGACCTGCGTTACCGCGAGTCGGCACGTTATGCAAAGGATCGCGAATACTGGCAGCACAAGTATCAGACCTTGCCCGAAGCGCTGTTTACCCCGCGTTATCAGAACCAGCATGCCAAGGGCAAAGCCCCTGGCCGGCACTATGTGCGGCCGTTCCCGGTGGTGTTGCACGATCGGATGGGAGAGCTGGCGCAAGCCTGCCAGGCCTCGACCTACCACGTGTTGCTGGCGGCCATGTATGTCTACTTCACGCGTGTGAGCCAGCGCGATGAATGGGTGGTGGGCTTGCCGTTGCTCAACCGCTCGGCCAAGTTCAAAACCACCCTGGGTCTGTTTACCCAGGTCAGCGCCGTGCGCTTCAGCCTCGGTCGCGAGCTGACCTTCAGCGCCCTGGTCGGCGCGGTACGCGACGCACTCAAGCAGGATTATCGCCACCAACGCTTCCCTCTGAGCGGTATGAACCTGCGGACCGAAGGGGGCCAACTGTTCGACCTGACCTTGTCTTACGAACAGGACGACCACCTGTACCAGTTCGCCGAGCAGGGCGGGCACCTGCTCAAAGTCACCAACAACCACGAGCAGATGCCCCTGGCGTTTCACCTGCGTGCGAGCAATCACAAGGACAAGGCGTGGGCGCACTACGTTTATAACGAGGCGTATTTCAACGCCGATGATATCGAGGCCCTGGCCGAGCGCTTTACCCACGTGCTCGAGCAGGCCCTGGAGAATGCCGATCTGGCCGTGGCTGAGTTTTCGTTGACCACCGAAGCCGACCGCGCGCTGATGCAGCATTGGAATGCCGACGTCGGCACGTACCCCAGCCATGCCACTCTCCATGGGCAGTTTGAGGCGCAGGCGGCAGCGCGGCCCCATGCGACAGCGCTGATTTTCGACGGCCAACACTTGAGCTATGGCGACTTGAACCGCCGCGCCAACCAGGTGGCGCATCGCTTGCTGAGCCTGGGCGTGCGCCCGGATGACCGGGTGGCGATCTGTGTCGAGCGCGGGCTGGACATGATCATCGGCCTGCTCGGCATCCTCAAGGCCGGGGCCGGTTACGTGCCGATTGACCCTGCGTACCCGCAGGAACGCATCAGCTACACCCTGCAAGACAGCACGCCGGTAGCGGTGCTGGTGCAGCAGGCGACCCGTGCCCTGGTGACCGAGCTGTCGGTGCCGGTGCTCGAACTGGACGGCGGCGATTGCCAGGGTGAGTCCACTCAGAATCCCCACGTACCGGGCCTGACTTCGGCCAACCTGGCGTACGTGATCTACACCTCCGGCTCCACCGGCTTGCCCAAGGGGGTGATGATCGAACACTGCAACGTGGCACGCCTGTTCAGCGCCACCGAGGGCTGGTTCCACTTCAACGAGCAAGACGTGTGGGCACTGTTCCACTCGTTTGCGTTTGACTTCTCGGTCTGGGAAATCTGGGGCGCGCTGATGCATGGCGGGCAGTTGCTGGTGGTGCCGCAGCTGACCAGCCGTTCGCCGGACGCCTGCTATGCGCTGTTGTGCAACGCCGGGGTGACCATCCTCAACCAGACGCCGAGTGCCTTCCGTTCATTGATTGCGGCCCAGGGCCAGAGCGAACTCAAGCACTCCCTGCGCCAGGTGATCTTCGGCGGCGAGGCCCTGGAACCGGGGATTCTCAAGCCGTGGTACGCACGCCTAGGCAACGCCGGTACGCAACTGGTGAACATGTACGGCATCACTGAAACCACCGTGCATGTGACCTATCGCGCACTGACCGCCGCTGACGCCGAGCGCGTCGGCACGAGCCCGATTGGCAGGCGCATACCGGACCTGCGCCTGTACATCCTCGATGCACAGGGCCAGCCCGTCCCGCACGGCGTGGAAGGTGAGTTGTACGTGGGTGGCGCAGGCGTGGCCCGTGGTTACTTGAACCGGCCTGAATTGAACGCCGAACGCTTCCTTGACGATCCGTTTGCCACCACTGCGGGCGCACGTATGTACCGTACCGGCGACCTGGGTCGTTGGCTGGCGGACGGCAGCATCGACTACCTGGGGCGTAACGACGACCAGGTGAAGATCCGTGGTTTCCGTATCGAGCTGGGTGAGATCGAGGCCCGCCTGGCCGCCTGTGAAGGCGTGCGCGAAGCGGTGGTGATCGCCCGCGAAGATGAGCCGGGAGACCAGCGCCTGGTGGCCTATGTGATCGCCACCGACGGCGCTGAACCATCGGCCGCCGAGTTGCGCACGCAGCTGCGCGTGTCCCTGGCCGAGTACATGGTGCCTAGCGCCTTTGTGATGTTGACGAGTTTACCGCTGACCACCAACGGAAAGCTGGACCGCAAGGCTCTGCCGGCGCCGGATACCGAAGCCTTTGCGCGACGCGAGTACGCGCCGCCGCAAGGTGAGCTGGAAACCACCCTGGCGCGCCTCTGGAGCGAACTCTTGGGCGTCGAGCGGGTAGGGCGGCATGATCAGTTCTTTGAGCTGGGCGGCCACTCGCTGTTGGCGGTCAAGCTGATCGAGCGCATGCGCCAGGTCGGCCTGAACGCCGATGTGGGCGTGCTGTTCGGTCAGCCGACCCTGGTCGCGCTGGCCGCTGCCGCCGGCAGCCGACACCAGGTACAGGTGCCGGCCAATGCGATTGCGGCCGATTGCACGCGGATCACTCCGGCCATGTTGCCCCTGACGCGTTTGCCCCAGGAGCAGATCGACCGCGTGGTCGCCGGCATCCCCGGCGGTGTCGCCAACGTACAGGATATCTATGCGCTGGTGCCGTTGCAGGAAGGCATTCTGTTCCACCACCAGGCCAGCACCGAGGGCGACCCCTACCTGTTGCAGGCGGTGTTGCGCATGTCCGGTCGCGAGCAGGTGCAGAGCTTTGTCGAGGCCCTGCAACAGGTCATTGATCGCCACGATATCCTGCGCACCTCGGTGGCCTGGCAAGGTCTCGACGAGCCGGTGCAAGTGGTCTGGCGCGAGGCACGCCTGCCCGTGCAGGAAGTACAGTTCGATCCGGCAGAGGGAGCGGTGGCCACGCAACTGTCCGAGCGCTTTGACCCACGTCACACGCGCATGGACCTGACCCGCGCGCCGATGATGGCCCTGCATATCGCCCAAGACCTGCCGGGTAGCGGCTGGGTTGCGGTCCTGCAATTCCATCACCTGATCGATGACGCGACCTCGCTGGCGCTGCTGGGCCAGGAAATCGAGGCCGTGATGCAAGGTCGCGGTGATCGGTTGGCGCCGTCGGTGCCGTATCGCAACTATGTGGCGCAGACCCGCCTGGGCACCAGCCAGGCCGCCCACGAGGCGTTTTTCCGCGAGATGCTGGGCGACGTCGACGAGCCGAGTTTGCCGTTCGGCTTGCAGGATGTGCAGGGCGATGGCCAAGGGGTGACCCAAGCCAGCGTGCCGGTGGCCAAGCTGCTCGGGCAGCGCCTGCGCACCCAGGCCCGGCGCCTGGGCGTGAGCAATGCCAGCCTGTACCACTTGGCCTGGGGCCAGGTAGTCGGGCATCTGGCCGCACGCCGCGACGTGGTGTTCGGCACCGTGTTGATGGGCCGCCTGAGCAGCGGCGAAGACGCCGACCGTGCCTTCGGGATGTTCATCAATACCTTGCCATTGCGCGTTGAAGCGGGCGACCAGGGTGTCGAACGTGCGCTGAAAACCACCCATGCGCGCCTGGCCGCCTTGCTTGGCCATGAACATGCGCCGCTGTCCCTGGCACAACGTTGCAGTGGCGTGGTGGCACCGACACCGCTGTTCAGCGCCTTGCTCAACTACCGGCATGCCGCCGTCGGCGCACAATCGGCGGAAGATGCCGGCAAGGCCCTGGTCTGGGGCGGGGTGGAAATGGTCGGCGGCGAAGAACGCACCAACTTCCCGCTGATGTTGTCGGTGGACGACCTCGGTGATGCCTTCGGCTTGAGCGTGCAAGCCGTGGCCGGCGTCGACCCGCAGCGCATCTGCGGCTACATGCACCGCGTACTCGAAGCCATCGCCGACGCCCTGGAGCACCAGCCGGATCAGGCGTTGCATAGCCTTGCGATCCTGCCGGACGCTGAACGTCAGGTGTTGCTGGCCGACTTCAACGCCATGGATGTTCAATACCCGCCCACGGCGACCGTGCACGCGCTGTTCGAAGCACAAGCACAGCGCCAGCCGGAGGCAATCGCCGTGACCTATGCCGGCGAGTCACTCAGCTATGGCGATTTGAACACCCTGGCCAACCGGCTTGCCCACCGCCTGATCGCCGACGGCATCGGCGCCAATGACCGCGTGGCGATCTGCGCCGAGCGCAGCCTGGAAATGGTCGCCGGCCTGCTGGCGATTCTCAAGGCCGGCGCGGGTTATGTGCCGTTGGACCCGGCGTACCCGGACGAACGCCTGGGGTACATGCTGCAAGACAGCGCACCCAGGGCCTTGCTGACCCAGCAGCGCCTGGCGCAACGTTTCAACCCGTGCAGCGTGCCGACCTTGTTGCTGGATGCGGTTGACGGCCTCGCTGCGCAGCCCGCGCACAACCCGCAAGTAGCGGGCCTGAATGCCGACGCCCTGGCCTACGTGATCTACACCTCCGGCTCCACCGGCCAGCCCAAGGGCGTGGCCATGCCTCACGGGCCGTTGGTCAACCTGATGCAGTGGCAGATTGCGCAAACCCTGGCCGATGGCCGTCCGGCCCAGCGCACCCTGCAGTTTGCCGCATTGGGCTTTGACGTGGCCTTCCAGGAGGTCTTCAGCACCCTGTGCGCAGGCGGTGAGTTGTCGTTGATCCCGGGTGACTTGCGCCTGGATTTCCGCGCACTGTTCCGACATCTCTGCGAGCAGCGCGTGCAACGCCTGTACCTGCCGTGCATTGCCCTGCAGGCCTTGGCCGAAGCCGTGGCCGAGACGCCTGAGCTGGGGCGCTTGCCCTGTGCGCTGCAGGATGTGATCACCGCCGGTGAACAACTGCGTATCAGCGAACCGATGCGCGAGCTGTTCCAGCGCCTGCCTGGCTGCCGCTTGCACAACCACTATGGGCCGACCGAATCCCATGTCACCACGGCCCTGACCCTTAAGGGGGATGCGCGGTCCTGGCCGGTGCTGCCATCGATTGGCGTGCCCGTGGCCAACACGCGGATCTACCTGCTCGACGAACACCTGCAACCGGTGCCGTTGGGAGTTGCCGGTGAAATCTATATTGGCGGCGCCTGCGTGGCCCGTGGTTATTTGCACCGCGATGACCTGACCGCCGAACGCTTCCTGGCCGACCCCTTCATGCCCCACGGCCGCCTGTATAAAACCGGTGACTTGGGGCGCTACCAGGCCGACGGTCAAATCGATTATCTGGGGCGTAACGACGGTCAGATCAAGATCCGCGGTTTCCGTGTGGAACTGGGCGAGATCGAAGCGCGCCTGGCCCAGCATCCGGGCATCCGCGATGCGGCGGTGCTGGTGCGCGAAGACAGCCCCGGCGACAAGCGCCTGGTGGCCTATTTCACCGCCCACGCCGAGGCGCAGCCTGCGGGTGTCGACGTGCTGCGCGAGCATCTGCAGGCGCTGCTGCCCGACTACATGATCCCTGCGGCCTATGTGCATCTGGACGCGCTGCCGCTGTCGCCCAACGGCAAGCTCGACCGCCGCGCCTTGCCGGTGCCGGATGTGGAGGCGTTCGCCAGCCGTGATTATGAAGCCCCGCACACCGCCATCGAGACCACCCTGGCGGAACTGTGGAGCCAGCTGCTGGGTGTAGCCCGCGTGGGGCGCCAAGACAACTTCTTCGAACTGGGTGGCCACTCGCTGCTGGCGGTCAAGCTCATCGAACGCATGCGCCAACAGGGCCTGAGCGCCGACGTGCGCGTGCTGTTCGGCCAGCCGACACTGGCGGCCCTCGCGGCAGCGGTGGGAGGCGGCAGTGAAATCCAGGTGCCGGCCAACGGTATCCCGGCGGATTGCGCGCACATCCGCGCCGACATGCTGAGCCTGATCGACCTCGGGCAGGACACCCTCGACCGTATCGTCGCGCGGGTGCCGGGCGGGGCGCGCAATGTACAGGACATCTACCCGCTGGCACCGTTGCAGCAGGGCATTTTGTACCACCACATCACCAGCGAGCAGGGCGACCCCTACCTGTTGCAGGCGACCTTCAGCCTGGACAGTCGTGCGCAGCTCGAGACCTTCATCCAGGCGCTGCAAGCCGTGATTGACCGGCATGACATGACGCGTACCGCGATCTACTGGGAGGACCTGCAACAGCCGGTGCAAGTGGTGCTGCGCCACGCCGAGCTGCCCCTCGAAGAATTGCATTTCGATCCGGCCCGGGGCGCCATGCTGGAGCAATTGCACGCGCACTTCGACCCGCGCCGGGTGCGGCTGGAGTTGAGCCAGGCGCCGCTGCTGCACCTGGCCTACGTGCACGATGAGGCCAACCAGCGCTGGCTGGCGATGTTGCTGTTCCACCACATTGCCATGGACCACACGGCGTTGGATGTGATCAGCGAGGAGGTCCTTGCCTACCGCAGTGGCGGTTTTGCGCAGTTGGACGCGGCAATGCCGTACCGCAATTACGTGGCGCAGGCGCTGTTGGGCGTCAGTCAGGCCGACCACGAACAGTTCTTCCGCGAAATGCTTGGCGACATCGACGAGCCGACGCTGCCGTTCGGCCTGCAGGAAGTGCAGGGTGACGGGCTCGCGGCTGAAGAAGCCAAGATCCAGCTCGAAGCTGGGCTGTGCCGGCGCCTGCGGGCGCAGGCGCGCCACTTGGGTGTCAGCGCGGCCAGCCTGCACCACCTGGCCTGGGCGCGGGTGCTGGCCAGCGTCAGCGGGCGGGATGATGTGGTGTTCGGCACCGTGTTGCTGGGGCGCATGCAAAGTGGCGACGGCGCTGATCGGGCGCTGGGCATGTTCATCAATACCTTGCCGCTGCGGGTCAGCGTCGATGAGCAAGGCGTGCGCGCCGCGGTGCGCGCTGTACACGCCCGGCTCTCGGCACTCTTGGGGCATGAACATGCACCATTGGTGGTGGCGCAGCGCTGCAGCGCCGTGCCGGCTTCGTCGCCGCTGTTCAGTTCAATTCTCAACTACCGACACAGCCCGTTGCTGGAGCGCGAAGGGCCGCAGTATTGGTCCGGCGCGCAGGTGCTGGAAGTTCGTGAACGCACCAACTACCCGTGCATGCTGTCGGTGGATGACCAAGGCGAAGGCTTCCTGCTCGGCGTACAGACCAGCGGCGTGGATGCCCAGCGCGTAGCAGCCTACATGCAGACTGCTTTGCAGCAATTGGTGGAGGCGCTGGAGACGGCGCCGCACACTGCCGTGCGGCACCTCTCGGTAATCCCGGCAACCGAGCGTGAGACCCTGCTGGAGCGCTTCAACGACACCGCCCGGGACCACGCGGTACAACAGACGATTCACGGCTTGTTCGAAGCCCAGGTGCAACGCACGCCGGACGCGATTGCGCTGCAGGCGGACGGCCGGCGCCTGAGCTATCGCGAGCTGAACCAACATGCCAACCGTCTCGCCCATCATCTGCTCGAACAGGGCGTAGGACTGGAGTCGCGGGTCGGCATCTGTGTTGAGCGCAGCGTCGAGATGGTCATCGGGTTGCTGGCGATCCTCAAGGCCGGCGGCGGATACGTGCCGCTGGACCCGGCGTATCCGCTGGACCGCCTGGCCTACATGCTGGAAGACAGCGCGCCGTCGGTGGTCCTGGTACAAGGCTCTACCCGCGCCTTGCTCGGTGACGTCGGCGTGCCGGTGGTCGACCTGGAGCACGTCACTTGGCAGCACCAACCGGCAAACGACCCGCTGATTGCCCAATTGTCCCCGCAGCATCAGGCCTACGTGATCTACACCTCAGGTTCCACCGGCAAGCCCAAGGGCGTGATCAACGAACACAGCCCGGTGGTCAACCGCCTGCTGTGCATGCAGGACACCTATCGCCTGGACGGCTCGGATGCGCTCCTGCAGAAAACCCCGTTCAGCTTCGACGTGTCGGTGTGGGAGTTCTTCTGGCCGCTGTTCACCGGTGCGCGCCTGGTCATGGCTCGCCCCGGTGGGCACAAAGACCCGGCCTACCTGTGTGAGGTGATCCAGGCCGAACGGATCACCACGGTGCATTTTGTGCCCTCGATGCTCGATGTGTTCCTGGCCCATGGCGATGTCAGCCAGGCGGCCGGGCTGGTACGGGTGATGTGCAGCGGCGAGGCCTTGCCGGGCAGCCTGGTGCGCCGTTTCAAGGCGCAACTGCCGGGCAGCGCCTTGTTCAACCACTATGGCCCCACCGAAGCGGCGGTAGAGGTCACGGCGTGGGATTGCAACGGCGCGGTTACCCCGGACAACACCCCGATCGGCAAGCCGATTGGCAACGTGCGCATGTACGTGCTCGATGCGCACTTGCAGCCGGTGCCGCTGGGTGTCAGTGGCGAGCTGTTCATCGGTGGTGTGCAGGTTGCCCGAGGCTACCTGAACCGTCCCGAGTTGAACGCCGAGCGTTTCCTCAAGGACCCTTACAGTGCTGGGCGAATCTACCGTACCGGTGACGTTGCTCGGTATTTGCCCGATGGCAACATCGAGTACCTGGGCCGCAACGATGACCAGGTGAAAATCCGTGGCGTGCGTATCGAATTGGGGGAAATCCAGGCACGCCTCGGCGAGTTCCCGCATCTCCAGGAAGCCACGGTGCTGGCCCGTGAGGACGTGCCGGGCGACAAACGCCTGGTGGCCTATTACACCGGCGTGCCGGCCGCCACCGAGGCGCTGCGTGCGCATCTGTTGGAGCAATTGCCCGACTACATGGTGCCGCAACTCTTCGTGCACCTTGACGCGCTGCCGCTGAGCCCCAACGGCAAGCTTGATCGCAAGGCCCTGCCGGCGCCAGACGTGGGAGCGCTGCGCACCCATGCCTACGAAGCCCCTCAGGGCGAAATTGAAACCGCCATGGCGCGGCTCTGGACAGAGTTGTTGAAGGTCGAGCGCGTGGGTCGCCACGACAACTTCCTGGAGCTGGGTGGGCATTCGTTACTCGCGGTCAGCTTGATCGGGCGCTTACGCCAGGAAGGCATCGAGGCCAACGTCAAGGCGCTGTTCGAACACTCCACGCTGTGGGAGTACGCGGCAATTACGGAAAGAATGGAGATGGTCCTGTGAGTGTTATCGAACTGTTGGCGACACTGAAGCAAAAGGATGTGCAGCTGTCCGTCAAGGGCGATCAACTCGTGTTGCAGGGCAACAAGCTGGCCTTGAGCGAGCCGGGCGTGCTGGCATCGCTGCGCGAGCATAAAGCCGCGCTGATCGCCTTGATCAAGGCCGGCGATTACTCGGCGCAGCGCGCTGGGCAACTCGAGGTTCCGGCCAATGCCATCCGCCCCGACTGCACCCGGATCACCCCGGCGCTGCTGCCGCTAGTCAACCTGAGCCAGGCGGCGATTGACCGTATCGTCGCCACGGTGCCCGGCGGCACCGCAAATGTGCAGGACATTTACCCGCTGGCGGCGCTTCAGCAGGGGATTTTCTACCACCACGTCACGGCGCGCCAAGGCGACCTCTACCTGATGCGTTCACAGTTCGCGATCACCACGCGGCCGCGCCTGGAGGCTTTTGCCCAGGCCCTGCAGCAGGTGGTCAACCGTCACGACATCCTGCGCACCAGCATTGTCTGGGAGGGGTTGGATGAGCCGGTGCAAGTGGTCTGGCGCGAGTCGCAACTGATGATCGACGAGGTGCTGCTCGACCCGGCTGAAGGGCCGATCACCGAGCAGTTGTACCGACGCTTCGACACCCGCTCGATGCATATGCCGCTGGGCCAGGCGCCGCTGTTGCGTGTGGTGTTCGCCGAAGACCCGGCCAACCAGCGGTGGGTGGCGATGTTGCTGTTCCATCACATCGCCATTGACCATGTGGGCATGCAGGTGGTGTATCAGGAGATCCATGCCTGTCTGTACGGCAATGCCGAACAGCTCGGCGCGGCGGTGCCATACCGCAACTATGTGGCCCAGGCACGCCTGGGCACGACCGAGCAGGAGCATGAAGGGTTCTTTCGCGACATGCTTGGCGATCTGGATGAGCCGACCCTGCCTTTCGGTCATCAGGATGTGCAGGGCGACGAGCAGGTCGGCGAACAGGTGCATCGACTCGACGCCGAGTTGAGTCGACGCCTGCGCACCCAGGCCCGGCAGCAGGTGGTCAGCGTCGCCAGCCTGCATCATTTGGCCTGGGCCCAGGTGCTGGGGCGTATTTCCGGGCGTGACGATGTCGTGTTCGGCACCGTGCTGATGGGGCGCATGGGCGGTGCCGAGGGCAGTGAGCGCGGGCTGGGGCTGTTTATCAATACCTTACCGCTGCGTCTGGATGTGGGCGCACTGGACGTACAGGCCGCGGCCAAGGCCGCCCATGTGCGCCTGACGCGCCTGTTGGGGCATGAGCACGCGCCGCTGGCGCTGGCTCAGCGTTGCAGCGGCGTGGCCGCGCCTACGCCGTTGTTCAGTGCCTTGATCAACTATCGCCAGAGCCACGCGTCGGCATCGAGCGGGCCGCAATGGGACGGTATCGAGCTGCTGGGCGGCGAGGGGCGCAGCAACTATCCGCTGGTGCTGTCGGTGGATGATGTCGGTGAGGATTTCAACCTGACACTGCAAGGCGTCGCCAGCATGCCGTTGGCGCGCATCCTCGGTTATCTGCTCACCGCGCTGCACAGCCTGGTCGAGGCGCTGGAGCAGGGCCACGCCACGCCGATGCAGGCTTTGCCGATCGTGCCCGCCGAAGAGCGGCGCCTTCAGTTGGTCGGTTTTAATCACACGGCCAGGGATTACCCGCGTGGGCAGACCATTCATGCCAGGTTCGAGGCGCGTGTACGGGCGTTGCCCCAGGCGGTGGCCGTGCGCCAGGGCGCGCAGCAACTGAGCTATCAACAGCTCAACGAGCAGGCCAACCAACTGGCCCACCATTTGATCGAACGGGGCGTGGGCCCTGACGATCGCGTTGCGATCTGCGCTCGACGCAGCGTCGAAACCCTGGTGGGCCTGGTGGCGATCCTCAAGGCTGGCGCGGCCTACGTGCCGGTTGACCCGGCGCACCCCCAGGAGCGTATTGCCTACCTGTTGCAAGACAGCGCGCCCGTGGCCGTTCTGGTGCAGGCGGCGACCGCCGGCCTGGTCGCCGGGCTGCCGGTTGCGGTCATCGATCTGAATTCGGCTGCCTGGCACACCGCGCCTGCCGACAACCCGCACGTGGCCGGCCTGACCCCGGCGCACCTGGCCTATGTGATCTACACCTCCGGTTCCACCGGCCAGCCCAAAGGGGTGATGGTCGAACACCAGACCCTGGAGAACCTGGTGAACTGGCATTGCGATGCCTTCGACCTGCACGCCGGCAGCCAGACGTCCAGCGTGGCTGGTTTCGGTTTTGATGCCATGGCCTGGGAAGTCTGGCCGGCCTTGTGCGCGGGGGCGACCCTGCACCTGCCGCCTGCGCAGCAAGCCCATGAAGACATCGACGCACTGCTGCAATGGTGGGTCGCCCAGCCGCTGGATGTGAGCTTCCTGCCGACGCCGGTGGCCGAGTACGCCTTCAGCCAGCACCTGGAACACCCGACGCTCAAGACCTTGCTGATTGGCGGTGACCGTCTGCGTCAGTTCCACACGCCTCGGCGCTTCAAGCTGGTCAACAACTACGGTCCGACCGAAGCTACGGTCGTTGCCACCTCCGGCTTGATCGAAGCGGGCAAGCCCCTGCACATCGGCAAACCGGTGGCCAACGCGCAGGTGTACGTGCTCGATGCGCAACGGCAACTGTTGCCGCAAGGAGTGGCCGGCGAGCTGTATGTGGCCGGTGCCGGGGTAGCCCGGGGTTATCTGAACCGCCCTGAGATGAGCGCCGAACGCTTCCTTCAGGACCCGTTCAGCCGCGACCCGCAAGCGCGCATGTACCGCACGGGTGACCTGGTGCGCTGGCGTGAGGACGGCACCCTGGAGTACCTGGGGCGTAACGATGACCAGGTGAAAATCCGTGGCGTACGCATCGAACTGGGCGAAATCGACAGTTGCCTGGCCGCCCATCCCCAGGTCCGTGAAGCGGTGGTGCTGGTCCGTGACGGGCGGCTGGTCGCCTATTTCACCGCCGACGATGCGCTGGACGCCGAGAGCCTGCGTGGCTTTGTCCAGGTGCAGTTGCCGGAATACATGGTGCCGGTGGCCTACGTGCAGCTCGATAGCCTGCCGCTGACCGCCAACGGCAAGCTCGACCGCAAGGCCCTGCCGGAGCCCGGGCTGGAAGCATTGCTCAGCCGAGGCTATGAAGCCCCGGCGGGCGACGTGGAAACCACCCTCGCGCAGCTCTGGGCCGATGTGCTCAAAGTCGAGCGGGTGGGGCGGCATGACCACTTCTTCGAGCTGGGCGGGCATTCGTTGCTGGCCGTCAACCTGGTGGAACGCATGCGCCAGGTGGGCCTGAGCGCCGATGTACGCGTGCTGTTCAGCCAGCCGACCCTGGCGGCCCTGGCGGCGGCGGTGGGCGCCGGCCACGAAGTGGCGGTACCGGCCAATCGCATCGAGGCCGGCTGCACCCGGATCACCCCGGACCTGCTGCCCCTGGCCACACTGGATCAGGCGAGCATCGACCGGATCGTCGCCGCGGTGCCCGGTGGTGCGGCCAATGTGCAAGACATCTATCCCTTGGCGCCGTTGCAGGAGGGCATTCTCTACCTGCATTTGTCGGCCGAGCACCGTGACCCGTACGTCCTCACGTCGCAATTCGAATTGGCGGATAGCGCGCGGTTTCAGGCGTTTTGCCAAGCCCTGCAACAGGTGGTCGAGCGCCACGACATCCTGCGCACCGCCGTGCTCTGGGAAGGGCTGGAGCAGCCGATGCAAGTGGTGTTGCGCCATGCGCCATTGCCGGTGGAGCCGTTCACGCCGGCCCCTGGCGCAACGCCAGTCGCCGAGCAACTGCGTGCCGACGTGCGGGCGCGCTACGCCCGTCTCGACCTGAACCAGGCACCGCTGATGCGCCTGGTCTACGCCCATGATGCGGCACGCGGGACAATCGTCGCGTTCTTTGTCTTCCATCACTTGGTGCTCGATCACACCGCTGTCGAGGTGGTGCAGCATGAAATGCAGGCGTATCTGCTGGATCACGCCGACCGCCTGGGAGCGGCGGTGCCCTATCGCAACTACGTCGCCCAGGCGCGTCTGGGCATCAGTGAGCAGCAGCATGAAGCGTTCTTTCGCGAAATGTTGGCGGACATCGAGGAGCCGACCCTGCCGTTTAGCCTGCAGAGCGTCGAGGATGACGGGGCGGACATCGACGAAGCCGAACTGACCCTCGGCGCGGGCCTGAGCCGCCGGCTGCGTGTACATGCCCGGCAACTGGGCGTCAGCCCGGCGAGCGTGTTTCACCTGGCCTGGGCGCGGGTGCTGAGTGTTATCGCGCAGACCGACCGCGTGGTGTTCGGTACGGTGATGATGGGCCGCATGCAGGGCGGAGACGGCGCCGACCGGGCGCTGGGCATGTTTATCAACACCCTGCCGCTGCGTGTCGATATCGATGACCAGCCGGTGCAGGCGGCGGTCAAGGCCACCCACGCCCGCCTGAGTGGCTTGCTCGGCCATGAGCACGCCGCACTGGCGCTGGCGCAACGTTGCAGCGCGGTGCCGGCGAGCGTGCCGTTGTTCAGTGCCTTGCTCAACTATCGGCACAGTGCGCTGCCGTCGGCGGCCGAGCAGGCCGAGTACCAGCATGCCTGGCGCGGCATTGCGGTGATGGATGTGCATGAGCGCACCAACTACCCGCTGAGCGTGAGTGTCAACGACCTGGGCGAGCAGTTCAGCCTGAGCATATTGGCGGTTGCCACGCTGGACGCGGAAAAAATCGGTGTCTACTTCAATACCGTCATCGAACAGTTGGTCGATGCGCTGGACCATACGCCATCGGCGCCCCTCAACGGTGTGTCGATACTGCCGCCGGCTGAGCGTCATCAGGTGCTGCAGGCGTTCAATGGCACTGCCAGGGATTACCCGCACACCTGCACCTTGCACGCGCTGTTCGAAGCCCATGCGGCGGCGGCTTCCCAGGCGGTGGCGGCGGTGCATGGCGAGCAACAGGTCAGCTATGCCGAACTGAACGGACGGGCCAACCGCCTGGCCCATCACCTGCTCGGTCAAGGCGTTGCGCCCGGCGACCGCGTGGCGATTTTGCTGGAGCGTTCCGTGGACCTGCTGGTCAGCCAGTTGGCAATCAGCAAGTGCGCGGCGGTGTATGTGCCGCTGGACGTCAATGCGCCGTTGGACCGTCAAGGCTTCATGATTGCGGACAGCGGGGCGGCTCTGCTGCT
>NZ_PYWX01000043.1 GCF_003031675.1 Pseudomonas palleroniana
TACCAACGCCAATACGACTACGACAAAAGCGGCAACCTCACCCGCCTGCTCGACACCCGCAAGGGCCAGCACGACTACCACTACGACCCCCTCGCCCGCCTGACCCGCGCCAACCACTCGCAAGACGTACAGGAACGCTTCGGCCACGACCCGGCGGGCAACCTGCTGATGCAGAACCGCCCCGGCCCGGACATCGTTGCGGGTAATCGCCTGATGATCCAGGGCGATCAGCACTATGACTACGACGCCTTCGGCAACCTGATCCGCGAGCGACGCGGCAAAGGCCAGCAACTCGTCACCGAATACCGCTACGACTGCCAGCACCGCCTGATCGGCCTCACCAAGCCCAACGGGCAAACTGCCCACTATCGCTACGACCCATTTGGGCGGCGCATCAGCAAAACCGTGGATGACACGACCACGGAGTTTTTCTGGCAAGGCGACAAGCTGATTGCCGAACATCATGCGGAGCGCCATCGCAGCTACCTATACGAACCCGACAGCTTCCGCCCATTGGTTTTACTGGAAGGCTTTGGGCCGAAAGAAACAAAACCCTACCACTACCAACTCGACCACCTCGGTACGCCGCAGGAACTGACCGATAATGAAGGCGAAATCGTCTGGTCCGCGCACTACCGCGCCTACGGCGAAATCGCCCGCCTTGATGCCTGCAAAATCGACAATCCGTTGCGTTTTCAAGGCCAGTACTGTGACGCGGAAAGCGGGCTGCACTACAACCGTCATCGCTACTACAATCCGGATATTGGTCGGTACCTGACGCCGGATCCGGTGAAGCTGGCGGGTGGGATCAA
>NZ_PYWX01000044.1 GCF_003031675.1 Pseudomonas palleroniana
ATATCCAAACACCTCAGATTTGGGCGCTATCATAGCGCCCGATTGAAGTGTCCAAAATCATTAGGCCAGTTCAGCTTGCTCCCGATAGCGGTGGGTCAGTCGATAAACTGCTGACTGGCACACCCTCATCGGGAGCAAGCCCCCTCCCACAAGTTATTCATCGTCCGTTCTATCGCTTAACTGACTGGCATTAGGGCTTGCCCCCCTCCCACATGGAGTGTCAGAAGTTAGGTTTTTTTGAACACGTAGAACAGGTTCGGCTCGCTGACCAGGTACAACGTACCCGTGTCATCCATGGCGATCCCTTCGGCCTGCGGTACCCGCTTTGTCAGGCCATGGCGCCCGCTGAGCAATGACAGACTGCTCAGCGGGCGACCGTCGATATCCAGCTCCAACACCAGGAACGACTCATCCGACAGCGCCAGCAGATGGCCGCTGCGCTCGTCGTATTGCAGGCTCGACAGGTCGCGCACAAACATTCCCGCATCGCGCTTGGGGTTGTTGATCACGTGTACCGAGTAGGTTTTTTCCGGTTGAAAATGGGGAAAACCGCGCACCTCGTAGATCAGCATCGGGTCGCGCTCTTTGGCCACGAACAGGCGCTTGCCCACCGAATCGTAGGCCAGCCCTTCAAACCCTTTGTTACTGCCGCTGTGCACGCCCAACGTCATCTGCTCCGCATCGGCGGCGTCGAGAAACTGGGTGTCGTCGTTCACATGTACTTTGATCAGCCGCTGTTGGCGCTCATCGCTGATCACGTAGATGTTGTCGCTGATGAACTCCACCGCCTCGGCATCGCCAAATCCGATCAGCGGGATACGCCGCACAATCACGCCGTCCAGGGACAGTTCGATCAACTCGGGGTTTTTATTGGTCACCGTGAACAGGCTTTTACGCACCGGATCATAGGTGAGCGCCGAGACATCATCATCGAGCCCTTCGATGACCTTGGCCTCGAGGGTGACGCGGTAATCGGCCAGGCCAATGGAGCGCTCGTCAGCCGGATGACGCCACGTCTGGAGGTTGAACCAGGCCCGCTCGAACAAGCGAAAGTGCTGCGCGACCAGCCCGGTACAAACCAGGCCGGCCAGCAAGAGCAAGAACAACGCGGGTCTGGGACGGGCAATTCGACGCATCAGGGAGTCTATTTCTGCTTTTCGAAGCGATAGAACAGGTTCGGCTCACTGACGATATACACCGTACCGTCCTCATCCATCGTGACACCTTCCGCACGCGGGATGGTGTGCTTGAGGCCGTTGAAGCCACCGAGCAGGGTCATGAAGCTGACTTGCTTGCCCTTTTCATCCAACTCCAGGAGCAGGTGGGAGTCCGCCGACAGCACCAGCATGTGGCCGGTACGCGGGTCAATCGCCAGGGCGGACAGGTTGCGCATGTCCAACTCGGTGCTGGCAAGCTTTTGCTTGTCGCCCGTCAAGGTGTTGCCATCGGATTTCCAGGTAAACAGCGCCGGTGGGCGCTCTTCGCCGAGTACGATCTGTTGGTTACGCTTGTCCCAAGTTACACCCTCAAAGGCTTTGTTCTGATCCTTGGACGGCCCCAGGTCATAGCTGGTGAAATCTGCTTTGTTCAGCTGGGTGGTGGCGGCATCCACCTTGACGACGGTGAGGCTGTGGTCGCGTTCGTCAACCACCGCCATCAGGCCATTTTCCATCACCGTCACGCCTTCCGGGTTGCTCCAGCCATTGAGCGGCATCTTGCGCAGCACATCGCCCTGCAGGCTTAACTCGACGAGGAAGGCGTTCTTGCCCATGACCGAGAACAGGGTTTTGGTCTGCGGATTGTAGGAGACATCCGAAGCCTCATCCTTTTCCATGCCGGGCAGCAACTTGGCGTCAATCACCGCACGGTAGTCAGGCAGCCATACGCTGGCCTGACGCTCGAACGGCGTCTGGAAGCGTTCGGCAACCCACAACACGCCCCGATCATCCCAATGCATCGCCCAGGCGACGCCATAGGTGATCGTGCCAGCCAAAAACAGCCAGGAATACCAGCGCAGGGCAAAGCGTGAGCGAAGCTTGGGTTTCGACGAGGGGAGAGACACGGCCATTGAGCGCTTTCCAGAAAGACAGCTATAGGGGATAGCACAGGATCAGAAAACCCGCGCGCAGGAAGCTACGGATTATCCGGATGGCGTGTGAAAAAAATGCAAAACCTTCACTGCAGCGGCGAGCCAGAGGCCGGATGGTGTCGCCAAGGAGCGAGCTTGCTCGCTCCTTGGCGACACTAACGCAGGCAATCAGCGAACGCTGCTTTCGAACTGGCTCACGCCCGGCAACTCCAGCACCAACTCATCACCCACGTTCAGCGGCCCCACGCCGGCCGGGGTGCCGGTGAGAATCACGTCGCCGGCCTGCAGCGAGAAACAGCCGGCCATGTGCTGGATCATCGGAATGATCGGGTTGAGCATCTGCGAACTGTTGCCGTCCTGGCGCACTTCACCGTTGATGGTCAGGCGAATACCGATATCGGTCACGTCCGGGAAGGTGCTGCCGACCACGAATGGTGCAATCACCGCCGCGCCGTCAAAGGACTTGGCGATTTCCCACGGCAGGCCCTTGGCTTTCAGCTCGGCTTGCTTGTCGCGCAGGGTCAGGTCCAGGGCCGGGGCGAAGCCGGAGATCGCGTCGAGCACTTCTTCGCGGCTGGGCTTGTTCGACAGCGGTTTGCCGATCAGCACCGCGATCTCCGCTTCGTAATGCACCGAACCGCGTTCGGTCGGAATGCTGAAACCGCCTTCCAGCGGCACCACGCAGCTGCCCGGCTTGATGAACAGCAGCGGCTCGGTCGGCACCGGGTTATCCAGCTCCTTGGCATGTTCAGCGTAGTTGCGCCCAATACACACCACTTTACCCAGCGGAAAGTGGATGTTGGTGCCATCGACATACTTGTGCTGATAGCTCATGAAACGACTCCTTCGGGGCGGTTAAACAGCGAAGATCTTGCCAGGGTTCATGATCCCGTTCGGGTCGAACACCGCCTTCACTGCTTTCATGTATTCGATCTCAACCGGCGAGCGGCTGTAAGTCAGGTAATCGCGCTTGGTCATGCCCACGCCGTGCTCGGCGGAGATCGAGCCGTTGTACTTCTGCACGGTTTCGAACACCCACTTGTTCACGGTAGCGCACTTGGCAAAGAACTCATCCTTGCTCAGGTTTTCCGGCTTGAGGATATTCAGGTGCAGGTTGCCGTCGCCGATGTGACCAAACCAGACAATCTCGAAGTCCGGATAATGTTCGCCGACGATTGCGTCAATTTCCTGCAGGAACGCCGGTACTTTGGAGACGGTGACCGAAATATCGTTCTTGTACGGCGTCCAGTGGGAAATGGTTTCGGAGATGTACTCGCGCAGTTTCCACAGGTTGTGCAGCTGGGTTTCGCTCTGGCTCATCACGCCGTCCAGCACCCAGCCCTGCTCGACGCAGTGCTCGAAGGTTTCCAGGGCGTGGTTGGCGACTTCTTCGGTCGTCGCTTCGAATTCCAGCAGCGCGTAGAACGGGCACTCGGTTTCGAACGGCGCCGGCACGTCGCCGCGCCCCAGGACTTTGGCCAGGGCCTTGTCGGAGAAGAACTCGAACGCGGTCAGGTCCAGCTTGCTCTGGAACGCATGCAATACCGGCATGATCGAGTCGAAATCGGTGGTACCCAGCACCATCGCGGTGAGGTTCTTCGGCGCACGGTCCAGGCGCATGGTGGCTTCGACCACGAAGCCCAGGGTGCCTTCAGCGCCGATGAACAGCTGACGCATGTCGTAGCCGGTGGCGTTCTTGATCAGGTCGCGGTTCAGTTCCAGCACATCACCCTTGCCGGTGACCACTTTCATGCCGGCAACCCAGTTGCGGGTCATGCCGTAGCGAATTACCTTGATCCCGCCGGCATTGGTGCCGATATTGCCGCCAATCTGGCTGGAACCGGACGAAGCGAAGTCCACCGGATAGTACAGGCCCTGTTCTTCGGCAGCGTTCTGCAACTGCTTGGTGACCACGCCCGGCTGGCACACGGCGGTACGGTCGGTGAGGTTCACGTCGAGGATCTGGTTCATATAGTCGAACGACACCACCACTTCGCCATTTGCCGCTACCGCTGCCGCCGACAGGCCGGTACGACCGCCGGACGGCACCAGCGCCACCTTGTGCGTGTTGGCCCAGCGGACGATGGCTTGCACCTGCTCGATGGTCTTGGGGAAGACGATGGCGGTAGGCGCAGGGGCGAAGTGCTTGGTCCAATCCTTGCCGTAAGCCTCCAGGGAGTCTGCATCGGTCAGCACTTTGCCGGGCTCAACCAGGGTCTTCAGCTCATCAATCAGGGCAGGATGGGTCATCGACAGAACTCTCGAACAATTCATGGTCATCCTGAGAACGCTTCACGTCGCAGGAATGAGTGTTAGCGGGGCGCGTATGCTAGCATACCGCCCCCGCAGGACAGAGCCCAAGGGCGTTTCTGCGGTGACGGCTTTCCTGCCGTCCGGGTCAGCTTGCGCTGCTCGACTCCCTGCCATTTTTCTCCGGGATACAGGTTTACGCAGATGAGCAAGACTTCTCTCGATAAGAGCAAGATCAAGTTCCTTCTTCTGGAAGGCGTCCACCCATCGGCTGTCGACGTTCTGAAAGCCGCCGGGTACACCAGCATTGAGTACATCACCAGTTCTCTGCCGGAAGCCCAGCTCAAGGAAAAGATCGCCGACGCGCACTTTATCGGCATTCGCTCCCGCACTCAGCTGACCGAAGAGATCTTCGATCACGCCAAGAAACTCGTGGCGGTCGGCTGTTTCTGCATCGGCACCAACCAGGTCGACCTCAACGCAGCGCGCGAGCGCGGCATCGCGGTGTTCAACGCACCGTACTCCAATACCCGTTCCGTGGCGGAACTGGTGCTGGCCGAGGCCATCCTGCTGTTGCGCGGTATTCCTGAGAAGAACGCATCCTGCCACCGTGGCGGCTGGATCAAGAGCGCGGCCAACTCCTTCGAAATCCGCGGCAAGAAGCTGGGTATCGTCGGTTACGGCTCGATCGGCACTCAGCTGTCGGTCCTGGCTGAAGGCTTGGGGATGCAGGTGTTCTTCTACGACACCCTGACCAAACTGCCGTTGGGCAATGCCACCCAAGTGGGCAGCCTGACCGAGTTGCTGGGCATGTCCGACATCGTGACCCTGCACGTTCCGGAAACCGCCGAGACCCAGTGGATGATCGGCGAGAAGGAAATCCGTGCCATCAAGAAAGGCGGCATCCTGATCAACGCCGCACGCGGCACCGTGGTCGAACTGGATGCCCTGGCTGCCGCGATCAAGGACAAGCACCTGATCGGCGCCGCCATCGATGTGTTCCCGGTAGAGCCTCGCTCCAACGATGACATCTTCGAAAGCCCGCTGCGCGGCCTGGACAACGTGATCCTGACCCCGCACATCGGTGGTTCCACCGCTGAAGCCCAAGCCAACATCGGCCTGGAAGTGTCGGAGAAGCTGGTCAAGTACAGCGACAACGGTACATCCGTATCGTCGGTGAACTTCCCGGAAGTGGCCCTGCCGGCTCACCCTGGCAAGCACCGTCTGCTGCACATCCACCAGAACATCCCTGGCGTGCTGATGGAGATCAACAAGGTCTTCGCAGAGAACGGCATCAACATCTCCGGTCAGTTCCTGCAGACCAACGAGAAGGTCGGTTACGTGGTGATCGACGTCGACGCCGAGTACTCGGACCTGGCGCAAGAGAAGTTGCAGCACATCAAGGGCACGATTCGTAGCCGCGTTCTGTTCTAAGAACCCGCGCCTACCCATAAAAATGGGAGACCCGCAGGGGTCTCCCATTTTTTTGTCTGAACAAATCTTACTTGACGTTAACCGTGATCACTTTCGAGGCTACAGTCGGGTTGAACTGCATATGCAGTTTGTCGCCGGCCACCAGTTGCAAGGTGTGCTTGCCTGGGGTGAGGGTCAATTCGGTCTCGGTCTGGGCCTTGCCGTAGTGGATCACGGTGTCGGTGGCCGGGATCGGTACGCTGGCGTCAGGCAGCTCTTTCTGGTCAACCAGCAGATGGTGGTGGCCGGTGCCCGGGGTCTGGTCAGTGGCCGGCGCGAGCTTCAAGCCTTCCATGCCGAATTTGACGGTAAAGGTTTTATCCACAGTGGCGCCATCTTTGGGCGACACGATAAACACTTTGGCACCTTCAGGTGGCGCGCTACGCGGGATGCCATCGGCGGCGGTGGCCAACATCGAGGCACCCAGCAACAGGCTGGCAATCGTTGCACGGGCGGATGTTGCTCGGACTGATAGGGCTTTCATTCGCTTCTCCAGTTTCTGCAGGAAATCTGTTGGGTTATGACAACTTCGCGACAAATTGCTGTCCAAGGCACTCAACACAATAGCAAAGCGATGCTGGACGGTGCCTCGTACAGCTCAATTCCTTAGGAGCGACCATGCGCTTTTCGCCTGGCCTTGTACTTTTACTGCCTCTTTTGAGCCCCTTGGCTCATGCCGAACTGATCGACGATGTGTTTGATCGCGGCGAACTGCGCATCGCAGTGCAAGCCAACACCCCGCCATTCAACTTCAAGGACGACAATAAGCTAACCGGCTTTGAAGTGGAGTTGGGTGAAGAATTGGCCAAGGAACTGGACGTGCGCCCCTCCTTTATCACCACCGATGACAGCGACCTGCTACCGGGCGTTGAAACCGGCAAATATGACGTGGCCATCAACCATATCGCTATGACTGCGCAGTTGCAGGATCGGTTCGATTTCAGCGAGGCTTACCTGGAAAAGCCGGAGCTGGCGATTCCGTTTCAGAAGGGCAACCCGGCGTTCAAGACCAGCCTGGACAGGGCGCTGCAGCAGATCAAGGCCGATGGCCGCTTGAAAGCGCTCTCGCACAAATGGTTCAAGGACCAACCGCCTGCAATTGCGCCAATGCCTGAGCCGCTTCAGGCAACTCCTGCTCACTGAACACCAACACCCCATGGCGCTTGAGCAGCGCCGCCGTCACGCCCTCGCCGCTCACCTTGACGGCGCTGAAGGTGCCGTCATAGATCAGCCGGTTGCCACAGGATGGGCTGTTGGCCTTGAGGATGGCGATGCGGATACCGTGGCGCTGCGCCAATGCCAACGCCTGGCGGGCGCCCTCGACGAAGGCGCCGCTGAAGTCTTCGCCCTCGGCGGTCAGCACTCGGGCACGCCCATCCCATACATCGACGCCCTGCCCACCCGCAATCTCGGCGGGCGGCCGTGGCGTCGGCAAGCCACCCGCCACCTCCGGGCAGATCGCGACCACACGCCCCTCGGCCTGCCACTGCGTCAATAGGTCGAACGGGCCACTGGCGCCACCGTCGTAGCGCACCTTGTGCCCAAGCAGGCAACGGCTGACCAGAATCTTTTCCATGTTTAAAACGGCTCGTTGCCCCGTCGACGAAACCAGCCGGTCAAGGACAAGCGCTCACGCGTGGCGGGCAGCACTTCGTGAGGGACTTCACCCGAGAGGAACACCACCAGGCAACCGCCGGTGGGCTGCACATCGTATTCCACGCCATCCTTGAGGTACATGCGCAACTGGCCGCCATGCTCAGGCAACCAGGCGTCGTTCAAATAGACCACTGCCGACACCGTGCGCCGGTCATCATCGCGAAAACGGTCCAGATGCTTGAGATAAAACGCACCCGGCGGGTACATCGCGAAGTGGCTTTCGAAGTCTTCAAGGCCCAGGAACAGATGGCGGTTCATGGCCAGCCGCAGGCTGTCCATCAACCTCATGTAGGTCTCGCATACCGGCGCGTCGCCCTCTTCCAGCCACTGGATATGGTCACCGCGAATCCCCTCGCGGATTTCCTGGGCCGGCCCGCGCCCGACAGCGGCAGGCGCCAGCTCACCTTCGGCCGCACGTTTACGGCACTCGGCCGCCAGCTCCAGGGTCAGAGCCTGGGGCAGGAAGCCATTTTGCTGCGACCAGCCTTTTTCGGCCAGGTCGTCGACGATACGTTGCAGCAGCGGGTGATCGAGGGATATTTGCATGGCGCGCATAGTATCCATACGCCTGTGAATTCGACAGAGCCGCCGAGCGTCTGAATACACTTTAGTCAGGTGACTGATAGGACTTCTCGACAAATCCTACGCCTGACACGGACAATAGTGGCCGACTGACAGGAGTCCCTATGCGTCGTTTGTTTTTTTCCGTGCTGATGTTCTGCGTTTTGCCCGCCTGGGCAGACAGCCATGACCAGTTGTACAAGGTCGCCGGCTGGGCCGAACAACGTGCGCACTTCAATGACGCTCTCAGTGCCGCCCAACAACGCTACCGCAATAGCCTGCCGCCGGCGGTGTACCAGGCGCTGGTGGACAACAGCAACAAACGCTTTGCCGCCCAGGCCATGGACCAGCGCGCCGAAGCGCAATTGCGCCAGCACCTGGCAGACCCGAAGCCCGCGCTGGCGTTTTTTCAGTCGCCCCTGGGCCGCAAGATTGTCGACGCCGAACTGCTCGCCACCCGCCGCGACCAGTTGGCGAAAAACGCCCAAGGCTTGCCGCACATGGAAGCCGATGCAACCCGCAGCCTGATCATCGGCCACCTGGCCCAGGCCCTGCCCGCGCGCGAAGCCGGTGCGGAAGTCAGCCTGGCGATTGCCGGTGTCGCGGCTGACAGCTTGAGCCAGATGATCCCCGGCCTGCTGGGCGGCGGCCAGGCCCAGGGCATGTTGAATGGGCAGCGCGAGCGCCTGATGCGGCAGATCGGCAATGACCTGAACAACACGCTGTTGTACGTCTATCGGAACCTGTCCGACCCGGAGCTGGAAGAGTTCGCGACATTTGCCGAGTCGCCGGAGGGTAAGGCCTATTACCAGGCTGCCCTTGCCGCCATTCGCGCAGGGCTTGCAGTCGGGCAAAGCACCTCCAGCCTGTCGCAATAACCCATGTGGGAGGGAGCAAGCCCCCTCCCACAGTTGGATTGTGCTACTTCAGATGCTCCGTGAGGAAACTGAAGTATTGCCGGCGAATCTCTGGAATTTCATTGGCCAGATGATGCCGGCCACGCGGCAGCATCAACACCTCAGGCTGATCGAACTTGCCCCGCAGCACCTGCAAGTTGTGCTGCCAGTCCACCGTCATATCCTCCTCGCCTTGCACGATCACTGGCCGCCGTGGGCTGCGCGGCGCGGCTTCGATGCGCCTGATCCAGCTCGCCAACGCGCCGACCCACGCCGTGGGCAGTTGGCGGGGTTGCAACGGGTCGGCTTCCAGGAACGGTTTGAAATCCGGGTCGTGGGTGTTCTCGCTGAACCGGCGGGCGATGCCTTTTACAAACGGGCGCAGCAAGTAATAGCTGACCTGCGACCAGCCCCAGGCGCGTGGCCGCACCAAGGGCGACAGCAGGAAGGTCTTGCCTTGGGCCGGGCTGTCGACGCCATGGTTGAGCAAGTGGTCGACCACCACTGCACCGCCGGTGCTTTGCCCGAACAGGTGCCAGGGTTGCGGCAGTTGCAGGGCTTGAGCCTGGGCGAACAGCGCCTGCACCACCGCCTGGTACACCGCAAAATCATCGATGCTGGCACGGGCGCCACTGGACAAGCCATGGCCCGGCAAATCGCAGGCGATCACCACAAACCCCTGGTCCAGCGCCCAATCCACAACGTGGCGATACAGTCCCATATGGTCGTAGAAGCCATGGAACATGAACATCGTCGCCACCGGCTGTGCCGGCCACCACACCTGCGCCACCACTTGGAAGCCTTGCACCTCGAAGCGCCCCAGGCGACTCACCGCCGGCACTTTGCGCGCAGGCAGGTCGAGCCCGTAGAAACGCTGGTAGACCCGGGCCTCCACAGAAAGCGGCTGCGCATCCACCAGGGGCCGCAAGCTTTCGCGTAGATGATCGGGGTCAAAAGTGACGGGCATAAAGGCTTCCAGACTGAGGGTGAAGATGAATATCGACCTGCGATATTCATCTGTCAGAGCAAGCATGGCAAGCTACGCGACCTCCGAGGATAGATCCGAATGCGACAGCACCTGCGCACTGCCCTGTTCGCCAGCCTGATTCTGGCCATTTGCACCGCTGTGCTGTGGACGGCCTATGACTGGTTCCAGGGCCGCTACCTGCGCGCCTTCAGCGAACATACGGCGGTGTTCTCCGGCGACACTCTGCGCCTGCCCGCCGAACTCGCGGGCCCGGGGCCGATCCGCCTGGTGCACTTCTGGGACCCGGCGTGCCCGTGCAACGTGGGTAACCAGCAGCATCTGGGCGAGCTGATCGAGCAGTACGCGCCTCAGGGCGTGGAGTTTTATGCCCTGCAAAAGGCCGGCAGCCACGGTCAACTGCCCGACAACCTGAACAGGATGAAAACGCTTGCCGCCCTGCCCGGCGCCGATCAGGTGCCGGCGACACCTGCCGTGGGTATCTGGGACCGCACGGGCAAGCTCGCGTATTTCGGCCCCTACAGTGAAGGGCTGACCTGTAATTCCAGTAACAGCTTTATCGAACCGATCTTGAAAGCCCTCGAGGCCGGGCGCGAAGTTGACGCCACCCACACCCTGGCGGTGGGCTGCTATTGCCAGTGGAGCAAGACATCAAACTGAACACAGGCTGTTCGACCGGCAAACTCCAGTCACCCCGGCGACAGGCTACTGTATCGTACGTTTTCGGCAGGATTGTAAGCATAGGAACACATGAGCCAATTAACCATTATCCTCTGGATACTCAACGTCATCGTCGATACATCCGGCCAGTTGGCGTTCAAGGCAGCGGCTTCAGCCAGCGCCGAGCATGACGGCCTGGCCCACTGGAAACACATGCTCAAGCGGCCGTGGATCTGGATTGGCGTTCTCTGCTATGTCTTCGAATTCGTGTTGTGGCTGGCGTTCCTGACATTGGTGCCGTTGTCGGTCGGCGTGATGCTGGGCTCCATCAACATTGTGCTGATCATGATTGCCGGTCGCTTCCTGTTCAAGGAAAGCCTTAGCAAATGGCGGTTGATCGGCATCATGCTGATCGCCTGTGGCGTGACCGTCGTGGGGTTTGAATAATGAAACGCTTTTATATCCTGGGTTTTCTCGCGCTGATCATTTTCGACACCTTGGCGCAGGTCAGCTTCAAGTTCGCCTCGGTGCATGCAGAACCCCTGACGATGGACACCGCCTGGCTGATACGCGTATTTGGCGCCCCATGGATCTACGGCGCCTTCGTGGGTTATATCGGCGCGTTCTTCACCTGGATGACCTTGCTCAAATACGCCCCGGTGGGCCCGGCTTTTGCGGCCTCTCACCTGGAACTGATCAGTGTCACGCTGATTTCCGTGTGGCTGTTCGATGACAGCCTGACCCTGCCGAAAATCGTCGGCGGCGCGTTGATCATTGCCGGCATTCTGTGCCTGGCACGCAGCGAAGACGAAGCCGGAAAAGTCATCGGTGCCGGTCGCTCCGAGACGCTTGCCTGATGATGCCTCGCGAGATTCCGCCCACCGCAGGGCTGCCCCTGCGCTGGCGGGACCTGCTCGGCCTCTCGGGCGACCTGGCCCCTGCCCTGGCCCGTCAACTGTCGATTCCGCTGCCGGCGCTGACGTGCTCCGGGACCGCTGCACTGGTGATCGCCCTAAGGGTTTTGCAACGGCGCATGCCGGGCCGTACCCGGCTCATCGTGCCGGCCTATACCTGCCCGCTGGTCGCCTTGGCCGCCCATTACTGCCCACCGTTGCAGGTGGTGCCCTGTGATTTGCAACCCGACAGCATCGACCTGGACGAACAGCACCTGGTGCAGTTGTGCGACGAAACTACCCTGGCGGTGGTGGTCACCCATCTGGCCGGACGCGTGGCTGATGTCGGAACCGCCAAGCGCATTGCCGGCGCCATCGGCGCAGCGGTCATCGAAGATGCCGCGCAAGCCATGGGTGCGCTGGACGATGGGCAGAGCGTCGGGCTCAAAGGCGACGTGGGCTTTTTCAGCATGGCGCTGGGTAAAGGCCTGACGACGGCAGAAGGCGGGGTGTTGTTCAGCCGTGACCCGGTGTTGCATCAAGCGCTGCACCGCCAATCTCGCCAGGACCTGCCGTTCAGCCTGCGCTGGGAGTTGCAGCGCAGCGCCGAGCTGTGGGGATACGCCCTGCTTTATCGGCCGTACGGCTTGTATTACGTGTATGGCAAGGCCTTGCGCACGGCGCTGGCGCAAGGCGATGAAGTCGCCGCCGTGGGTGATGATTTTTCGGTCAACGACATTCCGCTGCATGCCCTGGGTGGCTATCGCCGCAGGGTCGGCGCGGCGGCGCTGGCTCGCTTGCCCGATCACCTGCAACAAGGCCGCACCCGCGCGTTGCGCCGTGCGGCACGCTTGAATGCCTTGCCCGGTGTCTCGGTCATCCTGGACCGACCCGGGCAGCAAGGCACCTGGCCTTTTCTAATGGTGGTGATGCCCTCGGCACAGGCCCGGGATACGGCGATGGCGCAGCTCTGGACCGCGGGGCTGGGCGTGACGCGCCTGTTCATTCACACCTTGCCGGATTACCCCGACGTGGCCCCCTTGCTGGCGCCTGGCAGCCCGCTCCCCCAAGCCCAGGCTTTCGCCCGCCGCACCCTGTCGATCAGCAACAGCCATTGGCTGACCGACGAACACTTCGAACAAGTCCTCGCCCAACTGAAGGTTATCGTTTCCAACCCTGATTGATGCGCGCGACCAAGCGACCATTCAATGCGTTCTGCTGTTGTTGCCAGATCTGCACCTGCGCCTCAGGCAGTTCTTCCTGGCCATCGGATGCACTCAGCCAGCGCTTGAACTTGCTTTCATAGTGGTAGGCCGAGACGTCACCCGTGACGTCCGCGCCAATGATCTGGCCTTGGCAGGCGTCGATCAGGTCATTCAAATGCTGCTCCAGGAACTCACCCTGGTCCCAGTTGGTGTTCACCACTTGGGGGCTCAGCACATCTTTGTCGATGGACAGATAAACCGGCAGCGAACGATCAAGCTGCGCCAGGAACGCACGCATCAACTCATCCGGATGGCTGAAGGCACGATTGCTCGGCCCGGCGCCGATCCAGTTCATCCAGCGCGTATCGACGTTGACGTTCCAGTAGGTCAGCTTGCGTTTGAGCAGCGGCGACCAGTGATTCTCCCAGGCGTGGCCCAAGGCAATGTCCTGCGAACCGATCCCCAGCACATGCACATGCTCGACCTGAGGCAGACGGCTGGCCCAATACACCCACGAACCGCAGTGGATGCCGAACGGGTAGCGCATGTTGTCGGGGTGGTTGTCGCAGATGATCAGTTGGTACTTCTGCTGCGCGGGCAGGCGGTTCAACAGGAGCTGGCTGAGATGGTGATAGTCGCCGCTGCCGGTAAACACGCAACCGTAATCGCTGGGCATCTGCGCGTGCAGGGCGGTTTCCAGTTCCTTGAACTGGGCCCAACGGCAGCCGAAGCGGATTTTCTCCTGCCAGGCCTGCAGCGGTAAGGTGATCGCGCCAGCAATGTCGCTGACGGCACCATCGAAATCGAGAATCAGCGGGGCTCGGTCCAGGCTCATGCGGTGTGCTCCTGGTGCCATTGGTTGTCGCTTTCAAAATGATGACGCAAACGGTTGCCCAGCTTGCGCAACAACGGGTTGCGCACCCATACCAAGTGGCGCGTGAAGGTGAAGTCGGCACCGAGGTTGGCCTTGACCTGCGGGTCGGTCCAGCCCGCCACATAAAACTTCAGCCCGTTCGCCACCGCGTACTCCAGGTTCACGAACCAGCTGACGAAGTACAGGTTGAACTCCAGCGCCTGTGGGTAATTGAGCCCGATGTACTTGTCGAGCAGCTTGTCGCCCTCCACGTAGCACAGGTTGTAGCCGATCAGTTCGTCGCAGTGCCAGTAGCAGAACACGCGCCCGTCAGTACCGGCGTCCCTGAGCAAACCGGTGAAAAACTCCGGCGTGAGCAGGTCAAAATGGATCTCGCTCTGGTCGTACACCGCCTTGTACAAACCGTACAACTGCGTCAGCCAGGCATCATCGTTGAAGCGCTCATCGCCGGTGTCGAGGATTTCCACGCGCAACGCTTCGCGGCTGCGCAGTTTGCGTCGGATATTGCGCCGACGGCTGTGGGACAAGCGCCCAAGGTATTCGTCGATGGTGGTGAAGTTGATCGGCACATAAGCCAGTGCCTGGCCCTCGAGGCTGATGAAACCACGCCGCGTGCACTCATCGATCAAGGCTTGCGCGTAGCGGTTGTCGGCCTCGCTGAGCAGCGGGGAGTCGTGGGGCACGTCTTTGACGATGGTGAGTTTGCGCTGCGGGACGCATTCCTCTTGCAGCCACTGCGCAAGCTCCTGGGGCGATACGCCCTGGGGGAACGGCGCATATTCACTGACCGTGGTGCCCACAAAGCAGCTGTCGATACGCAACCATGAATGCCACAAGGCATAGCCTGACCAGCCGCGCACACGCTTCACGAAGTCCTCGTCGGCAGTGGTCAACAGGTCGAATGGCGTGAAGAAGTACGGCACCCCCTGGTCGGACAGCCGGGCGTCAAAGCCTGCCGGCGGATGCTGCAAAAAGCGGCTGATCAGCGATTGCGCTTCCAGGCTGCAGGCGTAGGTCACGTCTGAAGGGCTGGGAACTGGCTTGGGTTGCGTGGCGCAGGTCATGAAAAAAGGCTCAAGGACGACGGGCGCAATAGTAGCTCATCGGCAGCGCTGGCCGCTTGAACCTTGGCTGTCACAACGGCGCGTCAGCATTTCCCTCAGTCGCCACCAAACCGATTAGACTCCGTTGACCTCCCAGGTGACTGACTCAAGGACCGTCCATGAAACGCAGCCTGACCGTGCTCGCCCTACTGATTACCGCCCTCCTGGCCGGCGCCGGCTGGTATGTCTACAGCAAGCAACCCACGCGTCAGGGCACAGTCATGCTCAACCATCTGCAAGGCTCCGTCACGGTGCGTTACGACGACCGTGGCGTGCCGCACATTCGCGCCGAGAATGAGGCCGACCTGTATCGCGCCCTGGGCTATGTGCATGCCCAGGACCGCCTGTTCCAGATGGAGATCATGCGGCGCCTGGCCCGTGGCGAGCTGGCCGAGGTGCTGGGCCCCAAGCTGCTGGAAACCGACAAACTGTTCCGCAGCCTGCGTATTCGTGAACGGGCCTTGAGCTACGTGGAACACATCGACCACGACTCAAGCGCCTGGAAGGCCCTTCAAGCCTATCTGGACGGGATCAACCAATATCAGGACAGCCACGCCAGCCCCATGGAGTTCGATGTGCTGGGCATCACCAAGCGGCCCTTTACACCCGAAGACACCATCAGCGTCGCCGGGTACATGGCCTACAGTTTTGCCGTCGCGTTTCGTACCGAACCTGTGCTGACTTATGTACGCGACCAGCTGGGTAGCGATTACCTGAAAGTCTTCGACCTGGACTGGCAACCCAAGGGCGCGCTCAACCTGGCCGCCGGCGACTGGAAAAGCCTCGGCGCCCTCGCCGCTCTGAGTGACAGGGCCTTGGCCGATAACGGCCTGCCGCAGTTCGAGGGCAGCAACGCCTGGGCCATCAGCGGCAGCCGCACCCAAAGCGGCAAACCGTTGCTGGCAGGTGACCCGCATATCCGCTTCTCGGTGCCGTCGGTGTGGTACGAGGCGCAACTGTCGGCGCCGGGCTTTGAGCTGTACGGCTACCACAACGCGCTGGTGCCGGTGGCGTTCCTGGGGCACAACCTGGATTTCGGCTGGAGCCTGACCATGTTCCAGAACGATGATCTCGACCTGATCGCCGAAAAGGTCAACCCGGATAACCCCAACCAGGTCTGGTACCACGGCCAATGGACCGACCTGACCAGCAGCGAACAGCAGATTGCCGTCAAAGGCCAGGAGCCGGTCATCCTGACGCTGCGCAGCTCGCCCCACGGTCCGATCATCAATGACGTACTCGGCGAAAATGCCGGCAAGACGCCGATTGCCATGTGGTGGGCGTTCCTCGACACCGAAAACCCGATCCTCGAAGGCTTCTACGAACTCAACCGTGCCGACACCCTGGCCAAGGCCCGTGCGGCAGCCGCCAAGGTGTCGGCCCCCGGGCTGAATATCGTGTGGGCAAATGCCAAGGGCGATATCGGTTGGTGGGCCGCAGCGCAATTGCCGATCCGCCCGGCTGGGGTCAACCCGGCATTCATCCTCGACGGTAGCACCGCCCAGGCCGACAAGCTGGGTTTCTACCCGTTCAGCGCCAACCCTCAGGAAGAGAATCCGGCGCGTGGTTATGTGGTGTCGGCCAACGCCCAGCCGGCCTCACCCACCGGCATGGAAATCCCCGGCTATTACAACCTGGCCGACCGTGGGCAGCAGTTGAATACACAATTGAGCGACAACAGCGTGAAGTGGAACGTGAACAACAGCCAGGCCTTGCAGCTGGGCACCACCACCGCCTACGGCCCACGGTTGCTGGCACCGTTGCTGCCGGTGTTGCGTGACGTCGTCAAGGATCCGGCCCAGTTGAAACTGGTGGAACAGCTTGCAAACTGGAAGGGTGACTACCCGCTGGGCTCCACCAGCGCCACGCTGTTCAACCAGTTCCTGTTCAACCTCACCGACGCCACCTTCCACCCGAAGCTGGGCGACGCCCTGTTCAAGACCCTGCTCACCACCCGGATGATCGACGCCGCATTGCCCCGCCTGGCCGCTTCAGCGGATTCGCCGTGGTGGAACGGCACGCGTGCCGACACCGTCAAGCTCGCCTGGGACAATAGCCTGGCGCACCTCAAGGCCACGCTCGGCGATGACCCCGGCCAGTGGCAGTGGGGCAAAGCGCACACCTTGACCCACGGGCACCCGCTGGGCATGCAGAAGCCATTGGACAAGCTCTTCAACGTCGGCCCGTTCCCCGCCCCCGGCACCCACGAGGTACCCAACAACCAATCGGCGATGATCGGCCCCGCGCCCTGGCCGGTGACCTATGGCCCGTCGACCCGCCGCCTGATCGACTTCGCCGACCCGGCCCACGCCCTGACCATCAACCCGGTGGGGCAAAGCGGCGTGCCGTTTGATCGACACTATAGTGATCAGGCGCAAACCTACATCGAAGGTGGGTATGAACAGGCACATTTCAGTGATGAGGAAGTTACGGCCAATACCCGTGGCACCCTGAAACTATTGCCCGCCCGATAACCCGATCAATATGGGAGGGGGCTTGCTCCCGATAGCGGTGTCTCAGTTACAGATGAGCTGACTGACACACGGCTATCGGGAGCAAGCCCCCTCCCACACTTGGATCTGCGTTGTATCAGCGACTACTGTGCCCGCACCCGGCCCGGCGCTTCGCCGTAGGTTTCCTTGAATTTCTTGCTGAACGCCGCCTGGGACTGGTAGCCCACTTGCGTTGCGATATCCATCAGGCTCAGGCGCCACTGGCGCAGCAGGTTGAATGCCAGCTCCATACGCTGCGCGCCCTGGAAGCCTACGACACGCTCAAACCGGCGCCGCAAAGTTAAGCCGGAACTGTTGCGGGGTCACGCCCAGTCGGCGATTGAATACACTGCGCATGTGCTGGGCATCGCGAAAGCCGCATTGGTAGGCCACGGTCTTGAGCGGTGCGCAGCTGCTTTCGAGCATCACCCGCGCCGCATCCACCCGGGCTCGCTCGACAAACTCAGCCGGCGTTATCCGTGCTTCACGGGCAAATACCCGGGAGAAATTGCGTGCACTCATATTGGCCGCCTTGGCCAGATCGGCGATGGTCAAATCCCCCGTCAGGTTCGCCAACACGTACAACTGCACCAGCGCCACCGCCGAGGTGTTTTCGGCGTGGGGCGTGAGGAACGGGCTGAACTGCGACTGCCCACCGGAACGCTGGGTGAACACCACCAGACGCTTGGCCACGCTCAGCGCGACTTCCGGGCCATGGTCCTGGGCCAACAGGTACAGCGACAAGTCGATGCCTGCGGTCACACCTGCCGACGTGTAGAGGTTGCCGTCCTGTGCGTAGAGGCGATCGGCATCGACCTGGGCTGTAGGGCACAGACGCGCCAGATCTGCGGCGTCGTTCCAGTGGGTGGTGACGGTTTTTCCATCCAGCAGGCCAGCGCGGGCCAGCAGGAAGGCGCCGTTGCAGATCGAACCGAAGCGTTGTGCTCTCTGTGTTGCACCGCGTAGCCAGTCATCGAAGGGGGCACCGAAATCCTCGAAGGGTAGTTGCGGGCCGCCAGCGACCAGCAGCAAGTCGTAGGGTTCAAGGGCTTCGCGGTAATGCCGATGGGCCTGTAGTGGCAGGCCATTGGAGGCCGCCATCGAGCCATGGCCAAGGCCGATGACTTCCAGCTGGTAATGGTCCTGCGGCGGCAAAAAGCGGTTGGCCTCGCAAAACACATCCATCGGCCCCGTCACATCCAGCGACTGGACGCCGGGAAAGATCAGAATGGCAACGGTTTTTTGCATGAGTAAACCTTATCTCTGGACTGGCGCGAAACCCTGTGGGAGCCGGGCTTGCCTGCGATGCAGGCGACTCGGTCTATCAGGCATACCCAGGTGATGCTATCGCACATTTGATCGCGTACAGCCTTGGCACGATGTGCAACCACATTGGCCGGGATCACTCCCTCGCCGCGATGGCCCCTTTGCAGGCACACGACCAGACTGGAATCTTTCCAGAGGAGAGCCATCATGAGCACCACTATCGCCGGTATCCAGATCCCCGACAGCGCACTGGCCAAGGCCACCACCGAATACATTCGCGACGTCGAATCCGACCTGCTTTATCACCACTCCAGCCGCGTTTTCCTGTTCGGCGCCTTAAGCGGTGAACGCAAACAACTCGCTTACAACCCGGAGTTGCTCTACGTCGGCGCGATGTTCCATGACCTGGGCCTGGTCGAAGGCCATCGCAGTGACAACGAACGTTTCGAAGTGGACGGCGCCAATGCGGCGGCCACGTTTCTCAAGCCTTACGGGCTGAGTGACGACGACATCGAACAGGTATGGCTGTCCATCGCCCTGCATACCACACCGGGCGTGCCGCAGCATCTACGCCCAACCGTTGCGCTGGTGACGGCCGGCGTCGAGATGGATGTCCTGGGTATGGATTACGCAGCGTTTTCCAGCGTGCAGCGCGAGGCGGTGGTGCATGCGCATCCACGGGGTGAAGGGTTCAAGGAGTGCATCATCTGCGCCTTTGCCGACGGCTTGCGCCATCGCCCACAGACCACGTTCGGCAACGTGAAGACGGATGTACTGGTGGATCAGGAGCCAGGGTTCAAGCCGATGAATTTTGTTGAAGTCATCCGCAAATCGCCCTGGGCTTGAAATGCAAACAACTGTGGGAGCAAGCCCGCTCCCACAGTTTGATCCAGTTTCTTCAGGTAGACCTGATTAGACCGGTGCAGTCGCGCGGCGCTTGTCCGGCTGCTGCCAGCCATCCGCCGCCGCTTCTTCGATGGCTTGCTGGATGGCTTTCTTGCGGTGCTCTTCGGCACGACGGCTGAAGAACCACACCAGGAAGGTCACCAGCGACACCGCCAACAGAATCAGGCTGGCCACGGCATTGATCTCGGGTTTGACCCCAAGGCGCACCGCCGAGAACACTTCCATCGGCAAGGTCGTCGAGCCCGGGCCCGATACGAAGCTGGCCAGTACCAGGTCATCCAGCGACAAGGCGAACGACATCATGCCGCCCGCCGCCAGCGATGGCGCGATCATCGGGATCGTGATCAGGAAGAACACCTTCCACGGTCGCGCCCCCAGGTCCATCGCCGCTTCTTCAATCGACAGGTCCAGCTCACGCAGGCGTGCCGACACCACCACCGCCACATACGCCGCACAGAAAGTGGTGTGGGCGATCCAGATGGTGACGATGCCACGCTCCTGGGGCCAGCCGATCATTTGCGCCATGGCCACGAACAGCAGCAACAGCGACAGACCGGTGATCACTTCCGGCATCACCAACGGCGCGGTCACCAGGCCGCCGAACAGCGTGCGGCCCTTGAACTGGCTGATGCGCGTCAGCACGAAGGCCGCCAAGGTGCCCAGGGCCACCGCAGCCACCGCCGTATAGCAGGCGATTTCCAGCGAGCGGGCCACCGAGCCCATCAACTGGGTGTTGTCCAACAGGCCCACGTACCACTTGATCGACCAACCGCCCCAGACTGTCACCAGCTTGGATTCGTTGAACGAGTAGATCACCAGGATCAGCATCGGCAGGTAGATGAACAGCAACCCCGCCACCAGCATGAAGCTTGAGAAACTGACGCGCTTCATATCTTGCCCTCCATCTCTTTGGCTTGGCTGCGGTTGAACAGGATGATCGGCACGATCAGGATCGCCAGCATCACCACCGCCAGGGCTGAGGCCACCGGCCAGTCACGGTTATTGAAGAACTCTTGCCACAACACTTTACCGATCATCAGGGTTTCCGGGCCGCCCAGCAGTTCCGGGATCACGAACTCGCCCACTACCGGGATAAACACCAGCATGCAACCGGCGATGATGCCGTTCTTGGACAGCGGCACGGTGATCTTCCAGAAACTGTTGAAGGTGCTCGAACCCAGGTCGGACGCGGCTTCCAGCAGGCTCTGGTCGTGTTTGACCAGGTTGGCGTACAGCGGCAGGATCATGAACGGCAGGTACGAATAGACCACGCCGATATACACCGCAATATTGGTATTGAGGATCTGCAGCGGCTCATTGATCAACCCGATGGACATCAGGAAGCCGTTGAGCAAACCGTTGTTGCTGAGGATGCCCATCCACGCATACACACGGATCAGAATCGCGGTCCAGGTCGGCATCATGATCAGCAACACCAGCACGGTCTGCATCTCTTTGCGCGCGCTGGCGATGGCGTAGGCCATCGGATAGCCGATCAACAGACACAGGAGCGTGCTGAAAAACGCCATCTTCAACGAGCCCAGGTATGCGGCGATGTACAACTCGTCGTCACCCAGCATCGAGTAGTTGGCCAGGTTGAGCACCACCTGCAGTTTCTGCTCAACGAAGGTGTAGATCTCGGTGTAAGGCGGGATCGCGACGTCGGCTTCGGCAAAGCTGATCTTCAAGACGATGAAGAACGGCAGCATGAAGAACAGGAACAACCAAAGAAATGGAATCCCGATAACCACGTGTCGACCATCGGGAGTTATTCGTTGCAACTGGCGCTTGAGCTTCTTCATGTTCATGAGCGAAGTACCACGCCGCTGTCGTCTTCCCACCACACGTAGACCTGGTCGCCCCAGGTCGGACGCTGGCCACGGCGTTCGGCGTTAGCCACGAAGGACTGCACCAGTTTGCCGCTCGGCAGTTCCACGTAGAACACCGAATGGCCACCCAGGTAGGCAATGTCGTGCACTTTGCCGCTGGACCAGTTGTGCTCGCAGGTCGGCATTTCGGTGGTGACCAGCAGTTTTTCCGGGCGAATGGCGTAAGTCACGGATTTGTCTTCCACCGAGGTGGCAATGCCGTAGCCCACGTAGATGTCGCGGTCCAGGTCCGGGCACTTGAGCACCGCGTGGCCTTCGGCGTCATCCACCACCTGGGTGTCGAAGATGTTGACGTTGCCGATGAACTCGCACACCAGGCGGCTGGTCGGGGTTTCGTAGATATCGATCGGGCTGCCGATCTGGGCGATCCAGCCCAGGTGCATGATCGCGATGCGTTCAGCCATGGTCATGGCCTCTTCCTGGTCGTGGGTCACCATGACGCAGGTCACACCCACGCGCTCGATGATCTCAACCAGTTCAAGCTGCATCTGCGAACGCAGTTTCTTGTCCAGCGCGCCCATCGGCTCATCGAGCAGCAGCAGTTTCGGGCGCTTGGCCAGGGAACGGGCCAGGGCCACACGCTGACGCTGACCACCGGACAACTGGTGCGGCTTGCGCTTGGCGTACTGGCTCATCTGTACCAGCTTGAGCATCTCGGCCACCCGGGCGTCGATTTCGGCCTTGGGGATCTTGTCCTGTTGCAGGCCGAAGGCGATGTTCTGCGCCACGGTCATGTGAGGGAACAAGGCGTAGGACTGGAACATCATGTTGATCGGCCGCTCGTAGGGCGGCATGTCGGTGATGTCCACACCGTCGAGGTAGATGCGACCTTCCGTTGGGCGCTCGAAGCCTGCGAGCATGCGCAGCAAGGTGGATTTGCCTGAGCCCGAACCGCCGAGCAAGGCGAAGATCTCGCCTTTCTTGATTTCCAGGGACACATCGTCCACGGCAATCGTCTCGTCGAACTTCTTCGTGACCCGGTCGATTTTGACCAACACCTTTTTCGGTGTCTGGTCGCCCTCGAGGGCTTTCTTATAGGCGCCGGAGGCAACTGCCATTTGCGAAACTCCCAACAAAGTTTTCTGTTCGACCAATACGGACGAAACCTTGGATAGTTTGAGCCTTACTTGCCCGTCTTGACCTTGGTCCAGCTACGGGTCATCAAACGCTGCACTTTCGGGGGTAACTCGAAGTTGACGAATGTCCGGTCGAGAACCGCCTGCGGTGGGTAAACCGCTGCGTCAGTGCGTATCGATTGCTTCATCAGCTTGTCCGCCCCTGGGTTAGGGTTGGCATAACCGACGACATCACTGACCTGGGCGATCACCTCAGGTTGCAGTAAATAGTTGATGAAGGCGTGGGCCTCCTTGACGTTGGTGGCGTCCTTGGGGATCGCCAGCACGTCAAACCACAGGTTGCCGCCTTCTTTCGGAATCACGTAGGCAATGTTCACGCCCTTGTCCGCTTCAGCCGCGCGAGATCTGGCCTGGAACACATCGCCGGAGAAGCCTGCCGCCACGCAGATGTTGCCGTTGGCCAGGTCGGAAATGTATTTGGAAGAATGGAAATAGGTCACGTAGGGCCGCACTTTGAGCAGCTTTTCTTCGGCCTTCTTGTAGTCTTCGGGGTTGGTGCTGTTAGGGTTCAAGCCCATGTAGTTGAGCACCGCCGGCAGCATTTCATCCGCCGAGTCCATGAACGATACGCCGCAAGTGGCCAGCTTCTTCATGTTTTCCGGTTCGAACAGCACGGCCCAGGAGTCAATATGATCGACGCCGAGCACTTCCTTGACCTTGTCGACGTTGTAACCGATGCCATTGGTGCCCCACAGATACGGCACTGCGTACTGGTTACCCGGATCGTTCTTTTCCAGACGCTTGAGCAGCGCCGGGTCAAGGTTGGAATAGTTCGTCAGTAAAGACTTGTCGAGCTTCTGGAACGCCCCGGCCTTGATCTGCTTGCCGAGGAAGTGGTTGGACGGCACGACCACGTCGTAGCCGGTGCGCCCGGCCAGCAACTTGCCTTCCAGGGTTTCGTTGGAATCGAACACGTCATACACGGGCTTGATGCCGGTAGCCTTTTCGAAGTTGGCCAGCGTGTCGGTACCGATGTAGTCCGACCAATTATAAATATGCACAGTCGGGGCGGCCTGCACGCTGACAGCCAGCGTGATACCTGCACCCACCAGCAAGGCTTTGCGAAATAAAGAAATTGGCAAGTGGAGGTCCTCTTAAATAGTTGGGCCCAAAAGTTGTTGCCCGGCAACAAAACCGGCGCGCAACTTACCCTCGATAAACCGATCCGGCAAAACTTTCTGTCATTTAAATGTGTGGGAGCGGGTTATGTGGGAGGGAGCAAGCCCCCTCCCACACTCCCCTCCGGCCTTGAGGCTTATTTACCGGATTTGATCTTGGTCCAGCTGCGTGTCATTTCACGCTGGGTCGCAGCCGGCAAGTCAGCAATGGCGTAGAGCTTGGCCTGCACATCGGCTGGTGGATAGATGCCTGGGTCGCTGGTGATTTCCTTGTCGACCAGTGCGGTAGCCTTCTCGTTACCGTTCGGGAAACGCACGCTGTCGGTGATCGCAGCCATGACCTCCGGCTTGAGCAGGTAGTTCATGAACTTGTAGGCGGCGTCGACGTTTTCGGCATCTTTAGGGATGGCGACCATGTCATAGAAGCTGCCTGCACCTTCTTTCGGAATATCGTAGGCCACCTTGACCTTGCCGCCGGCTTCGGCCGCACGGGACTTGGCCTGCTGGATATCACCCGAGTAACCCACGGCGACGCAGATGTTGCCGTTGGCCAGGTCCGAGATGTACTTGGACGAGTGGAAGTAGCTGATCGACGGACGGATTTTCAGGAACAGGTCTTCGGCTTGCTTGAGCTGTTTTTTATCCTGAGTGTCGGTTGGCAGGCCCAGGTAGTGCAGAGCCACCGGCAGCATTTCGGTCGGCGAGTCGAGGAAGCTCACGCCGCAGCTCTTGAGCTTGGCAATGTTTTCAGGCTTGAGCAGCACGTCCCACGAATCGATCTTGTCCACGCCCAGCGCGGCCTTGACCTTCTCCGGGTTGTAGCCGATGCCGATCGAGCCCCACATGTAAGGGAAGGCGTGCTTGTTGTCCGGGTCGCTGACCGACACGGCTTTAAGCAGGGATTTGTTCAGGTTGTCGTAGTTGGACAGCTTGGACTTGTCCAGCTCCTGGTAGACACCGGCCTTGATCTGCTTGGCGAGGAAGTTGTTCGACGGAACGACGATGTCGTAGCCGGACTTGCCTGCCAGCAGCTTGGCTTCCAGGGTTTCGTTACTGTCGAAAACGTCGTACACCACTTTGATGCCCGACTCTTTTTCAAAGTTGGCGATGGTGTCCGGTGCAATGTAGTCAGACCAGTTGTAGACGTGCAGCACTTTATCGTCTGCCTGGGCCGCACCCGCCATTGCGCCCATCAGGGACAAGGCGAGGAGAGTCTTGCCAGCGTTCTTCAAACCTAATGCCTTCATTATGGTGATGCTCCAATTTTTCTTTTTTGGGCCACGTTCTTTTATGTTCGGCGGCCCTTCCGGAGGGCAACAAAACAGGGGGACAGTCTGGCAAGTTCAGGGGCCGGCTTTCAACCAAGGCCCCTACATTTATAACTGCTCAGTGAACCGCGTACTGAGCCTAGCACTTAGCCCTGCAATGCCGCCAAAGTCAGGTCCAGGCACGTCCGCGCCTTGGTCACCAGTTCGTCGATTTCGGCCTTGCTGATCACCAGCGACGGCGAAATGATCATGGTGTCACCCACGGCGCGCATGATCAGCCCGTTGTTGAAGCAGAAGTTGCGGCAAATCATGCCCACGCCTTTGCCTTCATAGCGCTTGCGGGTGGCCTTGTCCTGGACCAGCTCGATCGCACCCAGCATGCCTGCACCGCGAACTTCACCCACCAACGGGTGGTCAGCCAGTTCCCTCAGACGTTTCTGCAAATACGGTGCCGTTTCTTCGTGCACGCGATCCACGATTTTTTCATCGCGCAGGATGCGGATGTTTTCCAGGGCCACCGCCGCAGCCACCGGGTGGCCGGAATAGGTGAAACCGTGGTTGAAATCACCCCCTTCGTTCAACACGGCAACTACATCGTCGTGCACGATCAGGCCGCCCATGGGCACGTAGCCCGAGGTCAGGCCCTTGGCGATGGTCATCATGTGCGGCTTGAGGTCATAGAAGTCGCTGCCGAACCACTCACCGGTACGGCCGAAGCCGCAGATCACTTCGTCGGCGACAAACAGGATGTCGTACTTGGCCAGGATTTCCTTGATGCGCGGCCAGTAGGTATCCGGCGGCACGATCACGCCACCAGCGCCCTGGATCGGCTCGGCAATAAAGGCACCGACGTTGTCCACGCCCAGCTCCAGAATCTTCTCTTCCAGCTGGTTGGCGGCCCAGACCCCGAACTCCTCGGGACTCATGTCGCCGCCTTCGCCAAACCAGTAAGGCTGGGCGATGTGGGTAATGCCCGGGATCGGCAAGTCGCCCTGTTCATGCATATACGTCATGCCGCCCAGGCTCGCGCCGGCCACGGTGGAACCGTGGTAGCCGTTCTTGCGGCTGATGATGACTTTTTTGTTCGGTTGGCCCTTGATCGCCCAGTAGTGGCGGACCATGCGCAACATGGTGTCGTTGCCTTCGGAGCCGGAACCGGTGAAGAACACATGGTTCATGCCGGCCGGTGCAATGTCGGCAATCACCTTGGCCAGTTCCAGTACCGGTGGGTGAGCCGTCTGGAAGAACAGGTTGTAGTAGGGCAGCTCTTTCATCTGCTTGGCGGCGGCGTCGGCCAGCTCATCACGACCGTAACCGACCGCCACGCACCACAGGCCGGCCATGCCGTCGAGGATCTTGTTGCCTTCGCTGTCCCACAGGTAAACACCGTGGGCTTTGGTGATGATCCGTGGGCCCTTCTCTTTCAATTGCTTGAAATCGCTGAACGGCGCCAAGTGATGATCGCTGCTCAAGGCTTGCCATTCACGGGTTTGCGGGTTGTTGCTGGACATACCAATCTCCTAGACTTTTCAGTGAAGGGCGCGCTGTTCCCACAGTGCGCCCGGGGCGTCAGACGGCGAAGAGCAGGAATTCCCGCTCCCATGAACTGATCACGCGCTTGAAGTTTTCATGCTCGGCCCGCTTGACCGCGACGTAGCCTGTGATGAATTTGCGACCCAGGTATTTCTCGATGGTCTTGCTGTTTTCCATGCGTTCCAAGGCATCTTCGATGGTCAACGGCAGGCGCAGGTTGCGTCGCTCGTAACCACGGCCCACCACGGGCGCGCTTGGGTTATGGCCTTCGACCATGCCGATGAAGCCACACAGCAAACTGGCGGCAATGGCCAGGTACGGGTTGGCGTCGGCACCCGGCAGGCGGTTTTCCACGCGGCGGTTCTGCGGGCCGGCATCCGGCACACGCAAACCGACGGTGCGGTTTTCTTCGCCCCATTCCACGTTGACCGGCGCCGAGGTGTCGGGCAGAAAACGGCGGAACGAGTTCACGTTGGGGGCAAACAGCGGCAGCAATTCAGGGATGAATTTCTGCAGGCCGCCAATGTGGTTGAGGAACAGTTGGCTCATGGTCCCGTCTTCATTGGAGAAGACGTTCTTGCCGGTGGCGATGTCGATGATGCTCTGGTGCAAGTGCATCGCGCTGCCGGGCTCGCCGGTCATCGGCTTGGCCATGAAGGTGGCGGCCACGTCGTGCTTGAGCGCGGCTTCGCGCATGGTGCGCTTGAACACCAGGATCTGGTCGGCCAGGGACAGGGCATCGCCATGACGGAAGTTGATTTCCATCTGCGCGGTGCCGTCTTCATGGATCAGGGTGTCGAGGTCCAGTTCCTGCAGTTCGCACCAGTCGTAGACATCTTCGAACAGCGGGTCGAATTCGTTGGCCGCTTCTATAGAGAAGGACTGGCGACCGGTTTCCGGGCGGCCGGAACGGCCAATCGGCGGTTGCAGCGGGAAGTCCGGGTCTTCGCAGCGCTTGGTCAGGTAGAACTCCATCTCCGGCGCCACAATGGGCTGCCAGCCTTTATCGGCATAGAGCTTGAGGACTTTCTTGAGTACGTTGCGCGGCGACAGCTCGATCGGGTTGCCTTGCTTGTCGTAGGTGTCGTGGATCACCTGGGCGGTCGGCTCAATGGCCCAAGGCACCAGGAATACGGCGTTCTGGTCGGGGCGGCAGATCATGTCGATGTCGGCCGGGTCGAGCAATTCGTAATAGATGTCGTCTTCGACGTAGTCGCCGGTGACGGTCTGCAGCAGCACGCTCTCGGGCAGACGCATGCCTTTCTCGGCGATGAACTTGTTGGTCGGCGAGATCTTGCCCCGGGTGATGCCGGTGAGGTCGCCAATCATGCATTCGACTTCTGTGATCTTGTGGTCTTTCAACCAATCGGTGAGCTGGTCGAGGTTGTTACTCATAAATGCCTCTGGGCTGGGTTTCCTGACATCCATTAAAGGTCAGGCGTTGGTTGACGCAGCATCCGCGTCGCTTTTTCGTTCAAGGTAGGAGCTTACCCGTCATTTGCTGCTGCGTTGCATTCCTCAGGCCAAAGTTGTGCAGAATCATGATCGGCAGCGTGGACGGCAGCCGGTCAGTCACAGTTGAGAAGGCAAAAAGGAGGTCGGACAGGCCGTCAAGAATATTGGCCGGTACGCGGGCATTCACGCGGGGTGAACGGACTGCGGACAACGCCTGGCGCAAGCAGGCAAAGACGCCGAATGGCGGCAGGTGAAACATGAAACACCCCGGTATTATTGCTGTTATGGGTTTGAATCGAGCTTAGCCTTGTTCATTTTTTTACACAACACCCCCGTAAAAAATACAACACGGCCCGCTCAAGCCTGCGAGTCCCAAGCCCTTCAAACCCAAAAAACCGCCCCAAAAAGCCCCAAAAATGCCCTCGCGGCGCTTTTTTAGGGCGAAAAATGCCTCGCTTGACTTCGGCATGCCGTTCGGGTTGACTGAAACCAGAAAAGATCAATGATTGATATTTTTAACAACAAAGGTGTTGCATCATGTCGGTACCCCCGCGTGCCGTTCAGCTTAACGAAGCGAACGCGTTCCTTAAGGATCATCCTGAGGTTCTGTACGTAGACCTTCTAATTGCGGATATGAATGGTGTGGTGCGCGGCAAGCGCATCGAACGCACCAGCCTCCACAAGGTTTACGAGAAGGGCATCAACCTGCCTGCCTCTTTATTTGCCCTGGATATCAACGGCTCGACGGTGGAAAGCACCGGCCTGGGCCTGGACATCGGTGATGCTGACCGAATCTGTTATCCAATCCCCGATACCCTGTGCAATGAACCTTGGCAAAAGCGCCCAACCGCGCAACTGCTGATGACCATGCACGAACTTGAAGGTGAACCTTTCTTCGCCGATCCGCGCGAAGTGCTTCGCCAGGTTGTCAGCAAATTCGACGACCTCGGCCTGACGATCTGCGCCGCCTTCGAACTTGAGTTCTACCTGATCGACCAGGAGAACGTGAATGGCCGCCCACAACCGCCCCGCTCGCCGATCTCCGGCAAACGCCCGCACTCGACACAGGTCTACCTGATCGACGACCTCGACGAATACGTCGACTGCCTCCAGGACATTCTGGAAGGTGCCAAAGAGCAAGGCATCCCGGCCGACGCCATCGTCAAGGAAAGCGCCCCGGCGCAGTTCGAAGTGAACCTGCACCACGTGGCCGACCCGATCAAGGCTTGCGACTACGCCGTACTGCTCAAGCGCCTGATCAAGAACATCGCCTACGACCATGAGATGGACACCACCTTCATGGCCAAGCCTTACCCAGGCCAGGCAGGCAACGGTTTGCACGTACACATTTCGATCCTGGACAAGGACGGCAAGAACATCTTTGCCAGCGAGGATCCCGAGCAGAACGCCGCATTGCGTCACGCGATCGGCGGTGTGCTCGAGACCCTACCCGCCCAAATGGCGTTCCTGTGCCCCAACGTCAACTCGTACCGGCGTTTCGGCGCGCAGTTCTATGTGCCGAACTCGCCGTGCTGGGGCCTGGACAACCGCACCGTGGCGATTCGCGTACCGACCGGCTCGTCCGATGCCGTACGTATCGAACACCGTGTGGCCGGCGCCGACGCCAACCCCTACCTGCTGATGGCTTCGGTCCTGGCAGGCGTGCACCACGGCCTGACCAACAAGATCGAGCCTAACGCACCGGTGGAAGGCAACAGCTACGAGCAGAACGAGCAGAGCCTGCCGAACAACCTGCGCGATGCCCTGCGTGAGTTGGATGACAGCGAGGTGATGGCCAAGTACATCGATCCTAAATACATCGATATCTTCGTCGCCTGTAAGGAAAGTGAGCTGGAAGAGTTCGAACACTCCATCTCCGACCTTGAGTACAACTGGTACCTGCATACCGTATAAACGGTTGCTGCGCTGATAACGAACGCTGCCGACTTTGGTCGGCGGCGTTTTTTTATGCGTTTGTGCTAGGACACTGGGTTGGCCTCATCGGGAGCAAGCCCCCTCCCACACTTGAATGTATTCACAAATCAAACTGTGGGAGGGGGCTTGCTCCCGATGGCGGCCTGGAAGACAACACAGATTCCTGCTCATACAATGCCCGCTGCCTTGTAGGAGACGTGCATGACTACCCGCCCCACCGCCCCTCGCAAACCCCGCGCCCGCAGCCAGGCCCGGATTGATGCGATCCTCGACGCCGCCCGCACCTTGCTGGCCGCCGAAGGCGTGGCGAGTCTGTCGATCTACAGCGTGGCCGAGCGGGCACAGATCCCGCCGTCGTCGGTATATCACTTCTTCGCCAGTGTGCCGGCGCTGCTGGAAGCGCTGACCGCCGATGTGCACGCCGCTTTCCGGGCCGCCATCCAGGCACCCATCGAGCATGAGTCACTCAAGCACTGGCGCGATCTGTCCTACATCGTCGAACAGCGCATGCTCGCCATCTACGACCAGGACGCCGCCGCTCGCCAGCTGATCCTGGCCCAGCACGGGCTGACCGAAGTGACCCAGGCCGACCGCCAGCATGATCTGGAATTGGGCGACTTGATGCTCACCGTGTTCAATCGGCATTTCGAGGTGCCGACCTTACCTGCCGATGTGGATGTGTTTGCACTGGCACTGGAGCTGAGCGACCGCGTCTATGCGCGCTCGGTGCATCAGCATGGGCTGATTACGCCGCGCATGGCGGAAGAAGGAATGCGGGTGTTTGACGCGTATGTGGGGTTGTACCTGCCGGCTTACCTGCCCAAGCGTTGAGTTCCGGGGTGGTTGAAAGGGCCTCATCGGGGGCAAGCCCCCTCCCACACTTTGAATCTATTCACCGATCAAATGTGCGAGGGGGCTGCCCCGATGGCGGCCTCAAGAACGATCACAACTTGGCGATCGACACCTCGGTGGATTTCACAAAGGCAATCACTTCACTGCCAATCACCAGCTCCAGCTCTTTGACCGAACGGGTGGTGATCACGGACGTGACGATGCCCGATGCGGTCTGTACGTCAATTTCCGACAGCACATCGCCTTCGACGATTTCCTTGATGGTGCCTTTGAACTGGTTACGCACGTTGATAGCTTTAATAGTCATGGTCTTCTTCCTTCATGGGACAAGTGAGTTATTGAGCCCATCGCAATTGCGTAGGCAGCGGTGAAACAGGTTCCGGTTCCGGCGGCGAGCCAGGCAGCGACAGCACACGGTTGAGCACTTCGGCTTCGAGTGCGGCCAGGCGGTGCAAGCCTCGGGCTCGTGGGCGTGGCAGGTCGACAACGAGGTCCAGGCCGATTTCACCGTCTTCGATCAGGATCACCCGGTCGGCAATAGCCACGGCTTCGCTGACATCGTGGGTCACCAGCAACACGGTAAAGCCGTGCTTGCGCCACAGGTTTTCGATCAGTTGCTGCATCTCGATGCGGGTCAGCGCGTCCAACGCGCCCAGCGGCTCGTCGAGCAGCAACAGGCGCGGCTGGTGAATCAACGCGCGAGCCAGGGCCACGCGCTGCTTCTGGCCACCGGACAAGGCCGCCGGCCACTCATTGGCACGTTCGGCCAGGCCCACTGCGTCCAACGCCTCCAGGGCCTGGGGACGCCAGTTGCCCTTGAGGCCAAGGCCCACGTTGTCGATGATCTTTTTCCACGGCAGCAAGCGCGCTTCCTGGAACATCAACCGCGTATCTTCAATCGCTTCATCAAGCGGCGCGGAACCCGCCAGCAGCTCACCGCCACTGGCTTTGTCCAGACCCGCCAACAGGCGCAGCAAGGTGCTTTTACCGCATCCGCTGCGGCCAACCACGGCCACAAACTGGCCGGCCGGGATATGCAGGTCTATCTCTTTGAGCACTTCCCGCGAACCAAAGGCCTTGCGCAATTTGCGTACCGCCAGCGGGATGCCTTTAAGCAGGCGCGGAGGTTGTTGAGCTGTCATGCCGCACCTCCTTTATTGACTTGGTAAGCCGGGTGCCAACGCAGCCACACACGTTCCAGGCCACGGGCGGCAAGGTCGGCCAGTTTGCCGAGGACCGCGTAAAGCACGATGGCCAGCACCACCACGTCGGTCTGCAGGAATTCGCGGGCGTTCATGGCCAGATAACCGATGCCGGAGCTGGCCGAGATGGTTTCCGCCACGATCAGCGTCAGCCACATGAAGCCCAAGGCGAAGCGCACCCCCACCAGAATCGACGGCAGCGCCCCCGGCAGAATCACCTGACGGAACAGGCTGAACCCGGACAGGCCATAGCTGCGCGACATTTCCACCAGCGCCGGGTCGACGTTGCGGATGCCGTGGTAGGTGTTCAGGTAGATCGGGAACAACGTGCCGAGCGCCACCAGGAAAATCTTCGCCGTCTCGTCAATGCCGAACCACAGGATCACCAACGGAATCAGCGCCAGGTGCGGCACGTTGCGGATCATCTGCACCGAACTGTCCAGCAGGCGCTCGCCCCATTTCGACAAACCGGTGATAAAGCCCAGGGCCAGGCCGATGCTGCCACCGATCAAGAACCCAAGGCCCGCACGCCAGCCGCTGATCGCCAAATGCGTCCAGATTTCGCCGCTGCGCACCAGATTGATCCCGGCTTCGATCACCGCACTCGGCGCCGGCAGAATGCGCGTGGACAACCAGCCCGCCGACACCGACAACTGCCAGATCGCCAACAACAGGATCGGCAGCAGCCACGGCGCGATGCGCTGGCTCAATTTTTCAAGATTCATGGCGCCGCCTCAGCTCTGTGATGCAGCTTTGGGAAGGATGTCGTTGGCGACCATCTCACCGAACGGGCTGACGTAACCGGCGCTTTTCGGCAATTCGGGGCGTTCGATATCTAGGTGCGGGAACAACAGCTCGGCCACCCGATACGACTCTTCCAGGTGGGGATAACCCGAGAAGATAAACGTATCGATACCCAGGTCTGCGTATTCCTTGACCCGCGCCGCTACCGTCGGGCCATCGCCCACCAGTGCCGTACCGGCACCGCCGCGCACCAGGCCGACGCCGGCCCACAGGTTGGGGCTGACTTCGAGGTTGTCGCGACTACCACCGTGCAGCGCGGCCATGCGCTGTTGGCCAACCGAATCAAAGCGCGCCAGGGAAGCCTGGGCACGGGCAATGGTGTCGTCGTCCAGATGGGAGATCAGCTTGTCGGCGGCTTTCCAGGCGTCCTCATTGGTTTCGCGCACGATCACATGCAGGCGGATACCGAAGCGCACGGTGCGCCCAAGCTTGGCGGCCTTGGCGCGTACCTGTTCGATTTTCTCGGCGACGGCAGCAGGTGGCTCGCCCCAGGTGAGCACCATTTCCACCTGTTCGGCAGCCAGGTCCTGGGCCGCTTCGGAGGAGCCGCCAAAATACAGCGGCGGGCGCGGTTGCTGGATGGGTGGGTAGAGCAACTTGGCGCCTTTGACGCTGATGTGCTCGCCGTCGTAATCCACCGTTTCGCCTTCCAGCACGCGGCGCCAGATCCGAGTGAACTCCACCGAGGCCTGATAGCGCTCTTCGTGGCTGAGGAACAAGCCGTCACCGGCCAATTCTTCCGGATCGCCACCCGTGACCAGGTTGAACAGCGCACGACCACCGGACAGGCGATCCAGCGTCGCCGCCTGACGCGCGGCCACCGTCGGGGAAATGATCCCGGGGCGTAGCGCGACCAGGAATTTCAGACGCTGGGTCACGGGGATCAGCGAAGCGGCTACCAGCCAGGAATCTTCGCAGGAGCGACCAGTGGGAATCAGCACGCCGCCGAAGCCCAGGCGGTCGGCGGCCTGGGCCACTTGCTGCAAGTAACCGTGGTCGACGGCGCGAGCGCCTTCGGCGGTGCCAAGGTAATGGCCGTCGCCATGGGTAGGCAGAAACCAGAAAATATTGAGGCTCATGGAGTTGTCTCCTGAAGAAGTCGGATTACGGCGCTTTGGCGACGGCGGCGGGTGGAGTCCAGATCACGTCCTTGATGCTCAAGGGTTTGGGGATCAATTTGAGTTGGTAGAAGCTGTCGGCGATTTTCTGCTGAGCGGCGACCACCGCCGGCGTCAGGAACAGTGCGCCGTAGCCTTGGCGCTTGACTGAAGTCAGGGTGATGTCGGCCGGCAGGCCAAGCAGCGGTGCGACCTGTTCGGTGACCTCCTGCGGGTTGGCCTTGGACCACTCGCCCACCGCACGCACTTCTTCCACCAGCGCCTTGATGACGTCCGGGTGCTGTGTGGCATAAGGCTTGGTGGCGAGGTAGAACTGATGGTTGTCGGCAATGCCGGTGCCGTCACGCAGGGTGCGCGCTTGCAGTTGTTTTTCAGCGGCGGCCTGGTAAGGGTCCCAGATCACCCAGGCATCCACGCTGCCACGCTCGAAAGCAGCACGGGCATCGGCGGGCGGCAGGAATACGGTTTGCACGTCGGTGTATTTGAGGCCGGCGTCTTCCAGTGCACGCACCAGCAGGTAGTGCACGTTGGAGCCTTTATTGAGCACAATTTTCTTGCCCTTGAGCTCGGCCACCGATTGGATCGACGAATCCTTCGGCACCAGGATCGCTTCGCTGGTGGGCGCCGGTGGCTCGTAGGCGACGTAGAGCAGATCGGCACCAGCCGCCTGGGCGAAGACCGGCGGGGTTTCACCGGTGACGCCGAAGTCGATCGAGCCGACGTTCAAGCCTTCCAGCAATTGCGGGCCACCGGGGAATTCAGTCCATTGCACTTGCACGCCCTGGGCGGCCAGGCGCTTCTCGAGGGTGCCCTTGGCCTTGAGCAACACCAAGGTGCCGTACTTCTGATAACCGATCCGCAAGGTCTCGGCCGCTTGAGCTTGAACAATGGCGCCGAAGGACACAGCCGCAGCAAACAGTGCGACCAGACCACGACGCAAGATGACAGTGCGCATGGCGCTCTCTCCAATTTGCGATGAGGGGGTTGGCTGCACCTGCTTGGCCGTTGGCGGCTGAGTAAGGTGAGTACTACAAAAAACGGTACGGCTTAAATGCTCCAGCGAGCACTCAACAAACGTTCATTCAACACGTGGGGGTCCAACGGTTTCGGGCGACGGGCCATGGCGTCGTAGAGTGTCTCCAGGGCCTCATGCAAACGCTGTTCGAGCACGGGCACCAGTTGCGCCTGGGCACTGCCTTCGCCGTAGGCGATCTGACTGTCTTCGGCAAAGATCCCGTGCAGCAATTCCTGGGCTTTGAGGGCCGAGAGCACGGGCTTCAAGGCGTAATCCACCGCCAGCATGTGGGCGATGCTGCCACCGGTAGCCATGGGCAACACGATCTTGTGCGCCAGGGCGCGTTCGGGCAGCAGATCGAGCACGGTTTTCAGCGCGCCGGAAAATGAAGCCTTGTACACCGGCGTGGCGATGACTAGGCCGTCGGCGTTGGCCACTTGCTGCAACAGGTCGATGACTTTGGGGCTGTCGAAGCGGGCGTGCAGCAAGTCTTCGGCCGGGAAGTCCCGTACCTGATAACTCACCACTTCCACGCCTTTTTGCTGTAGCCACTGACGGGTTTTCTCCAGCAAGACCCCAGAGCGGGAACGCTGGCTAGGGCTGCCTCCAAGTGTTACGACCAGCATGCAGGTATTCCTTGAGCAAGTGTCGGCGGTTCGCTGGGTGGCGATTGCGCCAAGATGGGAGAGACCATATCAGCTGATTTATATATCTATAAATCTTATTTTTTCATTTGTTTATTCCATAAATATATATGCAGTCCGTATTTCTCGAGGCGAAAAAAAAGGCCGTCGAAACGGCCTGAAATCCCCTGCTATGTGAGACTTGAAATGCGATTCGACTGTGGGAGGGGGCTTGCTCCCGATGGGGGTGTGTCAGTAGTGGATGTATTGACTGACACAC
>NZ_PYWX01000045.1 GCF_003031675.1 Pseudomonas palleroniana
CGCGCCCGCCGATATCGCCGGTGAAGGTGCGGATCGGGTATGGACCTTCGCTGCGGTCAAGGCAGATCGCATCAAAACCGCTGCGGGCCAGCAAAAACAGTGAGTCGCCCAGGGACGCACTCAGGCGCAGCAGGCTTGGCCGCACCAGGTCACGCAGGTTGCCGGTCTTGCCTGCATTCGCCGCCAGCGCGAAAAACTCCAGGCTCAGGCGGTAGCGCTTGCTGCGCGCATCCTGCTCGACCATGCCCTCGTCCACCAGGCTGCGCAGCAGGCGGTGGGTGGTGGGCTGGGACAGGCCCACCTGCTGCGCCAGTTGGGTCACGCGTTCGCCGCCCTCCGGTACCGTGCCCAGCGTGCGCAATAACGCAAACAGCCGAGACACACTGCCCGCGCCGACTTCCTTGCCCTCAACATTCCGTTCAGTGGAATTATTTTCCATCAAAAAGCCTCAACTATTCTGACTATTGAATAAAACCGAAAATAATACTTCATTCAGTGAAATTCCATCTTCCACCCTTCCGGCTCTTCGTCCTAATCTGCGTTCACAGGGGCGAAATGAACAACAATCGGCAGCCGACTTGAGATCGAGCGCCAACGCACCCGCGACACTTCTTTCGCATCTGCCCAAAACAAAAAAGCGCGTCTCGACGCGACTCAAAAAGGTGGAACGCACTATGGCATTTCTCCAACTCAACGCCTTGAGCAAACGCTATGGCGCCGTCGACGCGGTGGTCGCTACCGACCTTGCGGTGGAAAAAGGCGAATTCGTGTCCCTGCTCGGCCCTTCGGGTTGCGGCAAGACCACCACCTTGCAAATGATCGCCGGCTTCGTGGACGTCAGTGGCGGGCAAATCCTGCTCGACGGTCGCGACATCACTCACGCCAAGCCCGCCAGTCGCGGCCTGGGCGTGGTGTTCCAGAGTTACGCGCTGTTCCCGCACATGAGCGTGCGCGACAACGTCGCGTTCGGCCTGAAGATGCGCAAAGTGCCGGCCAGCCAAATCGCCACCCAGGTCAAAAACGTGCTGGAGCTGGTACGCCTGGCGCAACATGCCGAGCGCTACCCGCGCGAGCTGTCCGGCGGCCAGCGCCAACGGGTGGCCCTGGCGCGTGCGCTGGTGATCGAACCACCGGTGTTGCTGCTGGACGAACCGCTGTCCAACCTCGACGCCAGCCTGCGCGAAGAAATGCAATTTGAAATTCGCCGCATCCAGTGCGCCGTGGGCATCACTACCTTGATGGTTACTCACGACCAGGCCGAAGCGCTGTCGATCAGCGACCGCGTAGTGGTGATGCAGGCCGGGCGTGTGACCCAGATCGACGCGCCGTACACACTCTATGAGCACCCACGCACCCGGTTTATCTCGGACTTCGTCGGTAAAGCCAACCTGTTGCCCGGCGACTACGACGCACTCGGCAACCCGCAAGTGCGCCAGGCAGGCGGCAGCGGTGAACTGACCCTGAGCCTGCGCCCGGAGAAAATCCAACTGGTAGACGCCGGCCTCGGCCGCCTGCAAGGCAGCGTGCGCGACCGCTACTTCTTCGGCAGTCAATGGTTGTACCGCGTCCACACCCCGCTCGGCGAAATCACCGTGGCCTGCAGCAACGACGGCAGCGTGCCACTGGGCTGCGGCACGGCGGTGGGCCTGCAGTGGCAAGCCGAGTTGTTGCGCGTCTTGGCGGCGGATGAGGTGTGCCCATGAGTCGGGGCTACTTATTGTCGTTGCCGGCCCTGGCCCTGTTTACCGGGCTGTTGCTGCTGCCGCTGGGCTTGACCTTGGTGCTGTCGTTCAACGTGTTCGACTATCAGGTCGGCGTGAAGGCCGATGAGTGGACCTTGGCCCATTACCTGTCGTTGCTGCGCGATGCGTATTTCTACGAAATCTTCTGGCGCACCTTCTGGATCAGCGCCTTGGTGACCTTGCTGTGCGTGGTCATCGGCGTGCCCGAGGCCTACATCCTCAGCCGCATGGGCACCCCGTGGCGCTCGATTTTCCTGATCCTGATCCTCACCCCGCTGTTGATCTCGGTGGTGGTGCGCGCCTTCGGCTGGAGCTTGCTGCTGGGCGCCGACGGCTTGGTCAATCAAGTGATCCAGGCCCTCGGCGGGCGCCCGGTGAAGCTGTTGTACACGCCATTTGCCGTGATCATCGCGCTGGTGCACGTGATGCTGCCGTTCATGATCATTCCGGTGTGGACCTCGCTGCAAAAACTCGACCCGTCGGCTGAACAGGCGGCGCTTTCGCTGGGCGCAAGCCAGGCCACGGTGATGCGCAAGATCGTCTTGCCGCAGGTGATGCCCGGCGTGTTGTCCGGCACCTTGATCGTATTCGGCCTGGCCGCCAGCTCATTCGCCATTCCCGGCCTGCTGGGCGGGCGGCGCCTGAAAATGGTCGCCACCGTGGTGTACGACCAGTACCTCTCGGAACTCAACTGGCCCATGGGCGCGACCATCGCGGTGGTGCTGCTGCTGGTCAACCTGCTGATCATGCTGAGCTGGAACCGCATGGTCGAAAGCCGCTACAAAAAGTCCCTGGGGGTTTAAGCGCATGTCCAGAAACGGTCCTTTGGCCCTGGGTTTTCACGGCCTGGTGGTGCTGTTCATGATGGCGCCGCTGGTGGTGGTGTGCCTGGTGGCCTTCACCCCGGAAAACACCTTGAGCCTGCCCACATCGGGGTTTTCCCTGCGTTGGTTTCGTGCGGTGTTCGAGCGCGCGGACTTTATCCAGGCGTTCTATAACAGCCTGGTCCTGGCCTTCACGGCGGCAAGCCTGGCCACACTGATTGCGGTGCCCGCCGCCTTGGCCATCAGCCGCTATCAGTTCCCCGGACGCAATTTTTGCAGTGCCTTGTTCCTGTCGCCGATCATCATCCCGCACCTGGTGCTGGGGGTGGCGATGCTGCGTCTGTTTGCGCTGATGGGCGTCAACGGCAGCTTCACCTGGCTGATGCTGGCGCACGTGGTGATCATCACGCCGTATGTGCTGCGCCTGGTATTGGCGGCCGCCATCGGCATTGACCGCAGTGCCGAGCAAGCGGCCGAATCCCTCGGTGCCGGGCGCTTTACGCTGTTTCGCCAGATCACCCTGCCGATGATCCTGCCCGGCGTGGCGGGCGGCTGGCTGCTGGCATTCATCAACAGTTTCGATGAAGTGACGCTGTCGATCTTCGTCAGCTCACCGGCCACGCAAACGCTGCCGGTGCGCATGTACGTCTACGCCACCGAATCCATCGACCCCATGATGGCGGCGGTGTCGGCGCTGGTGATCGGGTTGACGGCAGTCACCATGATTGTACTGGACCGGGTCTACGGCCTGGACCGCGTACTGGTGGGGAAACACTGATGGCGCTGTTCAAGCGATTGGCCGAAACCACGCGCCCTGCCCTGGCCTTTACCCTGGACGGGCAACCGGCCACGGGCCTGCTGGGCGACACCCTGCTCACGGCCATCCTGACCTGCGCCGACCACCTGCGGGGCAGCGATTTCAGCGCCGAGCGCCGCGCCGGGTTCTGCCTGATGGGCGCCTGCCAGGATTGCTGGGTACGGTTGGAGGACGGGCGGCGCGTGCGGGCCTGCTCGACGCTCCTGGAAGAGGGCCAGGCCATCAGCCGCGACCCGGGGCGCCAAGCATGAAGCCGGTGGTGATTGTGGGCGCAGGCCCGGCGGGGATCAGTGCGGCGCGTACCCTGCTCGAGCATGGCATCAAGCCGTGCCTGATCGATGAAAGCCTGCGCGGCGGCGGGCAGATTTATCGGCGGCAACCGGCGAACTTCCAGCGTTCGGCCAAGCAGCTTTACGGTTTTGAAGCGGGCAAGGCTGAGGCGGTACACCGCACGATGGATGAATTGGCGCCGTTGCTCGACTACCGGCCCGAAACCCTGGTGTGGAATGCCGAAGGCGGTCGCCTGGACCTGCTCCATCACGGCCGTGCCGAAAGCCTTGCGTACTCGCGCATCATCGTTGCCACCGGCGCCACCGATCGTATCCTGCCGGTGCCGGGCTGGACCCTGCCTGGGGTGTACAGCCTTGGCGCTGCGCAAATCGCCTTGAAGTTTCAAGGCTGTGCCATCGGTGAGCGCGTGGCGTTTTGCGGCAGCGGGCCGTTGCTGTATCTGGTGGCGTATCAATACGCCAAGGCCGGGGCCAACGTGGTGGCGGTGCTCGACAGCGCGCCCTTCAGCGCTCAATTCCGGGCATTGCCGGCGTTGCTCGGGCAACCGCTGACGTTGGCCAAGGGCTTGTACTACCGCGCCTGGCTCACGGCCCATGGGGTTCCCGTACATCAGGGGGTGACGCTCAAGCAGATTGACGGTGAACAACGGGTCAGCGCCATCCGCTGGGCTGAACAGAGCCTGGCCTGTGATGCGGTGGCCTTCGCCCATGCGCTGCGCAGCGAAACCCAGCTGGCGGACCTGCTCGGCTGCGAATTTGCCTGGAACGCCCTGAATCGTGCCTGGTTGCCGCAACGCGACAGCGCCGGGCGCAGCAGTGCCGACGCGGTGTACCTGGCTGGCGACGGCGCCGGCATCATGGGCGCGGAGGCTGCGCACATGGCCGGTGAGCGGGCGGCCTTGGCGCTGCTGGAAGATATGGCTATCACCATTGATCAGCGTCGCGCCGCCTGGCTGGAGCAGCAGTTGGCGGGCATCCAGCGCTTTCGTCAGGGCCTGGAAACCGCCTTCCCCTTCCCGCAGCAGTGGGCAGCCGAGGCGCCCGATGCGTTGATCCTGTGCCGTTGCGAGGAAGTCCGCGTGGGCGACGTGCGCGCGGTGGTCGACGAAGGCCACTGGGAGATCAACCGGGTCAAGGCCCATTGCCGCGTCGGCATGGGCCGCTGCCAGGGCCGCATGTGCGGTTTGGCGGCGGCGGAAATCATTGCCGAACACAGCGGCCGAGGCATTGAGCAGATCGGGCGGCTACGCGGCCAGGCACCGATCAAGCCGCTGCCATTTGGCGTGCAGGTGCAACCATGATCGACGTCATTGTGCTGGGGGGTGGCATTGTTGGCGCATCGGCGGCCCTGATGCTCGCGCAGCGCGGCCAGCGCGTGGCGCTGCTGGAACGGGACTTTTGCGGCTCCCATTCCAGCGGCGTCAACTATGGCGGGGTGCGGCGTCAGGGTCGGCCATTGCATCAACTGCCGCTGTCGCAACGTGCCCATCAGCTCTGGGCGGACTTGCCGGGGTTGATCGGTATCGATGGCGAATACGTGCGTTCCGGGCATCTGAAGTTGGCGCGCAGTCACGCGGATTTTGCCGCGTTGCAGGCTTACGCAGACCAGACGCGAGGATTCGGCCTGGGCTTGCAACTGCTCGATCACGCGCAGCTGCGCGCCAGATTCCCTTGGGTGGGCGACATCGCGGTCGGTGCTTCGCTGTGCCCCGAGGACGGCCATGCTAACCCGCGCCTGGTGTCGCCCGCCTTCGCGCGTGCCGCGCAACGCCTGGGCGCAACGATCTTTGAGCAGGCCGAAGTGATTGGCATTGAGCACGACGGAGCGTGTTTCCAGGTGCGTTGTGCCAACGGCCTGCACTTACACGCGCCCTGGCTGCTGAACTGTGCCGGCGCGTGGGCCGGCACCGTCGCCGCACAGTTTGGCGAGCCGGTGCCCATCACTGCGGCGCACCCGGCGATGCTGGTGACCGAACCGCTGCCGGTGGTGATGACGGTGAGTACCGGCGTTGAAGGCGGTGGGATTTACGCGCGCCAAGTCGCCCGCGGCAATTGCATCCTGGGCGGCGGCCGCGGCTTCGCCCTGGGCCCGCTGACGGCGCGCCCAGGGCAAGCGGCCGTGCTGGAGATCTTGCGTAACGCTACTGAGCTGTACCCGTTTCTCCAGGGCGCGCAGGCGATCCGTACCTGGAGCGGCACCGAGGGCTACCTCCCCGATCATGAACCGGTGATCGGTCCCAGCAGCACCCAACCCGGCCTGCTCCACGGTTTCGGCTTTGCCGGCGCCGGGTTCCAGCTTGGCCCGGCGGTCGGTGAAGCCCTGGCGGACCTGGTCTGCACAGGCGCCAGCCGCCAACCCATCGCAGCGTTTTCCATTCGTCGTTTCCAAGCCTGAGAGGAAAAACATCCATGAGCCTAAGTATTGCACTGTCCTGCTTGTCCCTCGCCACACTTGCTTGCACCGCCCAGGCGGCGCCCACGCTGTACCTGGGCATGAACGGCGGCACCATGGAGCGGGTATACGCCGACAAGGTGCTGCCCGCCTTCGAAAAAGCCAATAACGTCAAGGTGGTGATCGTGCCCGGCACGTCGTCGGACATCCTCGCCAAGGTCCAGGCCAACAAAGACAACCCGCAGATGCACGTGATGTTCCTTGATGACGGCATCATGTACCGCGCCATCTCCATGGGTCTGTGCGACAAGCTCACGCCCAATCCGACCCTGGAGCAGATCCCCGCCAAGGCGAAGATCAAGGATCAAGCCGTGGCCGTCACGCTCGGCGTGACCGGCCTTGGCTACAACGCCAAGATGTTCAAGGAAAAAGGCTGGGCGGCGCCCACCTCGTGGATGGACCTGGCCGACCCGCGCTTCAAGGACAAGGTGGTGTTCCAGTCGCTGGCCTCCTCCACTTTCGGCCTGCACGGTTTTTTGATGTTCAACCGCATCCAGGGCGGCGACGAGAGCAACGTGGAGCCCGGCTTCAAGGCCTGGCCAAGCACCATCGGCCCGAATGTACTGGAGTACATCGCCAGCTCCGCAAAAATATCTGAAATGGTGCAAACCGACGAAGCCGCCATTTTCCCGCTCACACCGACCCAGGTCACCACTCAGAAACTGCTCGGTATCCCGATGGAATATGCCCAGCCCAAGGAAGGTGCGGTGGTGCTGAACGTGGCCGAGTGCGTGATTGCGCGCAATGACCAGCCGGAACTGGCGCAGAAACTCGCGGCATTTTTGCTGACCGCCGAAGCCCAGGCGCCGGCACTGGAAGAAGGTGACCAGATTCCGTCGAACCCGACCACCCCGACCACCAACAAGACCCGTGGCCGGGTGGAGGCCATGCAGGGTTACTTGCAGAGCGCAATTTCGATTGATTGGGACCAGGTCAACCAGGCGCGGCCGGAGTGGAACGCGCGCTGGAGTCGGTCGATCGAGCGTTGATCAGACAGGCGCTATCGGCAGCGCACGTTTGTGCGCTGTCTGGCGGTACGCCTTCTCGACGATTGCCCGCACCCGTTCAGTCACCGGTTCGCCCATCAGGTAGGCATCTATCTCGGCGTAAGAACAGCCATAGGCGTGCTCATCGAGCTTGCCCGGTGCCAGCTCTTCCAGGTCGGCGGTGGGGTGTTTGTGCACCAAGTTGCCCGGTGCGCCGAGGGCGCTGGCCAGCAGCCGTACCTGGGTCTTGGTCAGGCCCGACAGCGGTGCGAGGTCACAGGCGCCGTCACCGAACTTGGTGAAGAAGCCCATCAACGCTTCGGCGCCATGGTCGGTGCCCACCACCAAACCGTTGTGCAGGTTGGCCACGGCGTATTGGGCGACCATGCGTGCCCGGGCCTTGACGTTGCCCTTGATGAAATCGACATGGCTGGCGCTGGCCTCTGCGGCGCGCAGGCTGGCCATCAAGCCATCGACCGTGGCGGCAATGTTGAGCGTTTCGATCTGGTCCGGGGCGATGAAGTCCAGGGACGCCTGGGCGTCGCCTTCGTCGGCCTGGGTCTTGTAGGGCAGGCGCATGGCGATAAAGGTTGCGGCATACGCTTCAGCGCGCAGTTGCTCGACGGCCAGTTGGCAGAGGCGCCCGGCGGTCAGTGAGTCGACGCCGCCACTGATGCCCAGCACCAGCGCCGTGCAACCAGACTGGCGCAACGTGGACTTGATGAAGTCGATACGTCGCTGGATCTCGCGGGGCTCGCCGCCCAGGACCAGCGAGCGGTCGATGTTCAGTTCCTGAGCGATACGTTGCTGGGTTTGCATGTCACACCTCCACGCTGCCGACGTTGAATACCTGTGCTGCATACTGCAAGAACGAGGCGTCTTCGCAGACGTTCTTGATCGGGTCATCCGAGAACTTCACCACCGGCTCGCCGTGCACCCGCACCAGCTTCATCACGATGCTCAGCGGTTGTACACCGTCCACATCGCAGGCCAGGCTGGTGCCCATGCCAAACCCGAACCTGGCCTTGCCGCGCACGTGCCGCAGGATCGGCAGGCATTTCTCGAAGTTCAAGCCATCGGAGAACATCAGGTCCTTGGTCATCGGGTCGATGCCCAACTGTTTGTAGCGGGCCAGCACTTTGTCGGCCCAGGCGATGGGGTCGCCGGAGTCCTGGCGCAGGCCGTCGTAGAGCTTGGCGAAATACAGATCGAAATCCTTGAGGAAGAAATCGGTGCTGATCGTATCGGTCAGGGCGATCCCCAGGCGGCCACGGTACTCACCCACCCAGTGCTCCAGTGCGGCGTTCTGGCTCTCGCGCAGGCGCCCCAGTTGCTGATGCACCATCAACCATTGGTGAGCCATGGTGCCGATCAATGGCAGGTCGAATTCGTAGGCCAGGTGCGCGTTGCTGGTGCCGACGAACTGGCCGGGAAAGTCGCGGCGCATGATGTCCACCACTTCGCGCTGGGCCTTGAACGACAGGCGCCGACGGGTGGAGAAGTCAGACACGCGCAAGTCGGCCAGCTCCTCGCGGCTGAGGTTTTTCTCCAGCCAGTCGAACTTCTGGTAGAGCTTGCGGGTGACGTCTTCCAAGGTGACGTCGGGGTATTTGTCACGGTTGCGCAGTTCGCTGACCAGCGCCAAGACCGGTTGTTCGAACATGATGCAGTGCAGCATCGGGCCGATAACCCGGATATTCAGTTGGCCGTCGACTTCGCTGACGTGGATATAGCGCAGGTTGAAACGGAACAGGCCGAGAAAGCGTTCGTAATCCGGCGTGAGGTATTCGCGAAAACGCGGGTTGAACAGAAAGCGCAATTCGCCTTCACGGGCCTGCAAGCCGGCCATGTTCTCAAGTTCAGCACGCAGTTGCGGGATCAAGTGGCCGAGCTTCTCCTTGGAGCGCACGATGAAGTTGTATTCCACATCGACGTTGGGGTACTGATGCAATACGGCCTGCATCATGGTGAAGGTGTAGTAGTCGGTGTCGAGCAAGCCCTGGATCACCGGCGTTTCGTGGTTGTAGGCACTTTCCATGGTGAGTCTCCTTAACGCGTGGCGTGTACTGCCAGTTCTTCGCGGGTGCTGCTGATGACGGCACCGGCCTTGAGCAATTCATTGACGGCCTGCACGCTGCCCTCCTCGCTGATCCCCCGGCAGGCCGGCAGGTGCAGGACGACCTCCAGGCCGGCCTTGAGCAATTGCAGCGCGGTGGTCTTGACGCAGTAGTCCAGGGCCAGGCCGCCGACGATCACCCGCACGACGCCCTGGGCCTTCAAATACTCGATCACACCGGTGGAAAGCTTGTCGTGCAGGTCGTGATAGCAGGCACCGTAAGGGTGCAGATCGGGTTCGACGCCCTTCCAGACGAAGTAGTCGTAGTCATACGGGGCGGGCAGTTCATCGAGCAGCGTAAAACCCTCGGTACCCGGCACGCAGTGGCTGACCCAGGTGAGGTCGGCGTGAGGCAGGCCGGTGGGTTGCAACATCGCGCTGGCCTCGGTCACCACCCACGGTGCGTGCGGGGTGTGGGCGTCCTTGCTGCCCACACGGTGGCCAACGAGGCTGGCCATGTAGTTGAGCTCGGCGCCGATCTGGTCACCACCCGCCACCGGCAGTTCGTTGGGGCACAGTGGCGTGAAGCTCTTCTGGGCATCGACATCAAATGAAGCGAGGGCGGTTTTCGCAAGGGTCATGGTGGTTCTCCTGTGGCCTGGAAACAAAAGTACACGTCATGTACTTTCATTGCAAGAAACATTTGTTTATCTATGCTGGAACCAGTACATGACATATCTGTTCGATTGGTTAGACTGTGCGCCACCGCTGTTGCGAAGGATTTCCCATGCCACTTAGCCCTTACCTGCATACCGTCGACCTCTGCGCGCTGTTCTACTGCCGCGCCTCCGGCGAATTGAAACTGCTGCTCAATAAGCGCGACGCCGAACCCTTCGCCGGGCATTGGGCGCTGCCCGGCGTGGTGGTCAACGGCGACGTGCAAGACTTGAGCCTCAAAGATGCGGTGGAGCGTTTGCGGGTGAGCGCCAAAGTCGGCCTGGACCTGGCCTGGTGCGAGCAGGTCGGCACCGTGGGCGACGCATTTCGCGACCCGCGTTGCTGGTCGTCGTCCACCTTCTACCTGGCGATCGTCGCGGATGAGGTGACGCTGGCCGAACACCAGGGCTGGTTTTCACTGAATGCGCTGGCAAATGGCAGCATCAAGCTACCGTTCGACCATAACCTGATCGTCGCGGCAGTCCAGGAGCGGCTGTTTTCCAAGTCGCTGTACAGCAGCTTGCCGTTGCTGTTCCTGGGGGATGAGTTCAGTGCGCCGGAAGCCACCACGATTTTTTCGCTGGTGCTGGCGCGGCCGGTGTTGAAGACCAGTATTCGTCAGCGTCTGTTGAAGCTGACCGAGGCGGGATATCTGCGTGAGACCGGGCGCAAGAAGCACGGCGAAGGCGGCAGGCCCCAGGCGACCGTGCAGAACCTGAAGCCTGGAGCGGTGTATTTCTTTGATCGCAGCTTTGCTGAATAAACGCGGTCAGCTCATCCAGTTGCCACCGTCGACGTTGTAGGTTTGCGCAACCACATAGTCGGCGTCCTGCGAGGCCAGGAAGATCGCCATCCCGGTCAGGTCCTGCGCCGTGCCCATGCGCCCGAACGGCACTTCGGCGCCTACCCGCCTCTTCTTCTCGCCGGGTGCCAGCCCCTCATGCCGGGCGAACAGCGCATCCACCCCGTCCCAGTGCTCACCGTCCACCACCCCCGGGGCGATGGCGTTGACGTTGATACCGTGCTTGATCAGGTTCAACCCCGCCGACTGCGTGAGGCTGATCACCGCCGCCTTGGTCGCGCAATAGATCGCCACCAACGGCTCGCCACGCCGCCCCGCCTGACTGGCCATGTTGATGATCTTGCCGCCATGGCCCTGGTTGATCATCTGCCGTGCGGCGGCTTGCAGGGTGAACAGCGTGCCGGCGACGTTGATCGAGAACAGCCGTTCATAGCTGTCGCGGGTGATCTCGACAATCGGCGCCAGGTCGAACAGCGCCGCGTTGTTGATCAGGATGTCGAGCTTGCCGGCATGGGCGACCACGGCGGCAATCGCCGCATCGATAGAGGCCTGGTCGGTGACGTCCATCGCCACCGCGTAAGCCTGTGGGCCCAACTCGAGCGCCGTGGCCTGGGCGCGTTGCAGGTTGATGTCGGCGATCGCGACGCTAGCCCCTTCGGCAATATAGGCCTGGGCAAAGGCGCGGCCGATACCGCGTGCCGATCCGGTGATCAGCGCGCTTTTACCTTGTAGTCGTTTCATGAGCGTGGTCCCTTGGGGGTCATAGGGGAGTTGTTTGAGCGTTATTGGGTAGCTATTTGGGATAGCCGGCGCGCTTCATCTCGCGCTCGGTGGTCGACTGGGCCTCAAGCAATGCCTGGTCAACCGACATGCCGCCGGTGAGCGCCGCCGAGAACAGCTTGCCAACCGAGGTGCCGATGGCCTGGAACTCGGGAATCGTCACGTACTGGATCCCCACGTAAGGCACCGGTTGAGCCGAGGGGTGCGCAGGGTCAGCGTGTTTCATCATCTCCAGGGTCACCTGGGCAAACGGCGCAGCTTTCAGGTAAGCCTGGTTGTAGGTGGACTGGCGGGTGCCTGGCGGCACGTTGGCAATGCCTTCCTGATCAGCCACCAACTGGATGTAGTCCTTGGATGTCGCCCACGTTATAAATGCCTTGGCCGCGTCCTTGTGCCTGGACGTAGCCGGGATAGCCAGGGACCAGGCATACAACCAGGATGAGCCTTTGTCGGTGACTTCAGTGGGAGCCGCCGCAAAGCCCACGCTGTCGGCTACTTTGCTCTGGCTTTTGTCGGTGGTGAAGGAGCCGGCGACGCTGGCGTCGACCCAGATAGCGCATTTGCCGCTGTTGAACAGTGCCAGGGTTTCGTTGAAACCATTGCTGGAAACCCCAGGCGGCCCATAGTGCTTCAGGGTGTTGACGTAGTAGTTGGCTGCCGCCGTCCATTCGGGGCTGGTCAACTCAGGCTGCCACCGTTCATCGAACCAGCGTGCGCCAAAGGCGTTGGCCATGGTGCTCAACAATGCGATGTTTTCGCCCCAACCCGCCTTGCCACGCAGGCACAGGCCGTATTGGTCCTGGTCTTTTGCCGTGAGCTTGGCGGCGAATTCACCGAGCTGGGTCCAGGTCGGGTGCGCGGGCATCGTCAGCCCGGCCTGCTTGAACAGGTCGGTACGGTAGTAGGTGAGCGTACTTTCGCCATAGAACGGCAAGGCATACAGGGTGTTGTTGACCGACAGGCCCTGACGCACGGCGGGGAAGATATCGTCGGCGTCGTAATCCGCCGGGAGTGGGCTCAGCGGTTCCAGCCAGTGTTTGGCGCCCCACAGTGGCGTTTCATAAGTGCCGATGGTCAGCACGTCGAACTGCCCGCCCTGGGTGGCGATATCCGTGGTGAGGCGCTGGCGCAACACGTTTTCCTCCAGCACCACCCAGTTGAGCTGGATGCCCGGATGCTGCTGCTCGAAGACCTTGGACAGACGCTGCATGCGGATCATGTCGCTGTTGTTGACCGTGGCGATGGTCACGGTGTCGGCGGCATGGCTGGGCAAGGCCAGCGCCAGGCCGGCCAGCACGAACAACGCTTGCGGGAGCTTGGACATAGCGGTTTCCACCTGTTGTTTTTGTTGTTGAGGGCCGATTACAGCAGCTTGACCAAACCCGCTCAAACACATGGCGAATGCTCGACTGATACTTTTTTAACCTCGTCGCCAAAATCAAAAAAGTATCGGCTCAGGGCGAAACCCTGGGTAGCGCAGAGGCTGCCGGTGCGCGTATTTTGAGGCGTTCCCTTACTTGAAAAGAGGCATGAGCATGCCCGTCAGCCGCGCCGAACTGTTCGAGCATCGCCCCGCCGAACTTGAAGTGATCCTGCCCGAACCGGACCGCTGCTTTCGCTGGTTCGAACATGACTACCCTTACGACCTGGCGCGCTGGAACCACCATCCCGAGTTCGAAATCCACCTGATCCGCCAAGGCAGCGGCAAACTGATTGCCGGGGATTACATCGGCGCTTTCAACGCCGGGCATGTTGCGCTGATCGGCCCGGACCTGCCTCACGACTGGATCGGCGACCTTGCCCCCGGCGAATACCTGAAGGGGCGCGACGTGGTGCTGCAATTCGACGGCGCCGCCCTCCTCGCCTTGCGTAAAAACCTGCCGGAGCTGGGCGATTTGCGCCCCTTGTTCGAACGGGCGCGGCGCGGCCTGGCATTCAGCGGCAGCACGGCCACGCAGGCGGCACAGTTGATCGAGGCCATCGGTCATGCCCAGGGCCTGCAACGGCTGATCCTGTTCCTGCAACTGCTCGACACCCTGAAAAACGCACCACAGCAGCAGGTTCAGACACTGGCCAGCCCCTGCTACGCCCCCACGTTGGATGCGCGCAGTGCAGAACGCATCAACCAGGCCTTCGACTACCTGATCCGCGAGCTCACCGGCGACGTACGCCTGTCGGTGATCGCCCGGCAACTGGAGATGAGCGAAGCGGGCTTCTCGAGGTTCTTCAAGCGCAACACCGGCCATGGTTTTATCGAGCTGATGCGCAAGTTCCGCGTGCAGCGCGCCTGCCGGTTGTTACTGCAAAGCGAGATGTCGGTGGCGGCTATCTGCTTTGAAGTGGGCTACGCCAACTTGTCCAACTTCAACCGGCACTTTCGGATCGAGATGAATCTGACGCCGAGTGAATATCGCCGTGAAACGGCGATGCGATGGTTCAACCGCACTGGCCTGTAGCGTCGGTTACCGGGCCAACGCGCTTTGTGCCAGGTGGACGACCTCAAGATTGATTTCTGCGCGCTGGCGTTCTCCGTCCTCATGAAACCAGGCTGCCGATAATCCGGCATGCGCCACTACCCATTGCAGCAGGCGTGGGCGGGCGAGGCCTGCCATTTGTGCAATCACGTCAACCTGGCGGGTGAAACGCGCCGGGTCGTTACAGGTAGGCAAATCCGGGTTACAGATCAGATTGGCGTAGTCGTAACCGCGCTCGCCCATCACACGCTTTGGGTCGATCGCCAACCAACCCCGCGCACCGAAGTCGAGAATATTCTCGTGATGGACATCACCATGCAGCACCACGATGTCCTGTTGCGCCGCCAGCAACGCACGCGCCGTCGCTGCGCAGTCGAGCAACCTGCCGCCCTCATCCTCAGCCGCATTCCACAAAGACTGAAACCAGACGTCCAGGGTCAGTAACCCTTGCGGTGGCGAAGGACGCGGCGCGTGCAGTCTGGCAACCGTCGCGCAGGCAATCCGACTGGCTTCGTCATCCTGACCCGTGAGCGCCATACGCATCAAGGAACCCGGGCCGGTGGCACGTTCCATCAACAACGCATCGTCATCATGGGCGTACACCTGCGCGGCGCCGTCGCCTGCCCACCAGCTCATCAACCGCCCACCGAGCTTTTCTTCCGAGGTATGGGCAATTTTCAACATCGCCGGGCAGCCTTGCCAGCGCACGGGCAGCAAGTGGCTGCCGGGCGTCACGATAGGCTCGCCGTCGGCACTCAGGTTCCAGGATTGCAGATAGCGTTCGAACATCAAGGAGCTCTTTGGGTTGTCCCGTGAAAATGAAACCCAGTCATTTGCTACCTGTTAATCAGAATGATGCCACGAAAAACGTGGTGGAGACGTACATCGAATCTCTAGCTCAATGTCTAGTCCTGAAATGGGTGTAAACCCATTTCAGGACTAGACAGGGCGACCCAGATAGGGGCTCAAACCAGAGAGCCAAGGGTTAATAATCAGTTACTACCTTCTACAAGAAAGGAGACAAGCATGATCCGCCAGCCTCTATCTCGCAAATGTTGATTGAGCAGTACGGGCCCTGAACTCCGGTATCAGCGAGAGGAGTGCCAACCCCCCTAGACCGGCGCCCACCCATAGTGCGCCCTGTAGTCCCAACCCGGCAGCGATGCCCCAACCGCCTATCCACGACCCCGCCATGACGCCAAGCATTATGCACGCCGTATGTACGGAGTTGACCAGCATGTTGTTATGGCCGACACGCGCCCCTCGGGTAATTAGCGCCGGGTTCATTGAGACGCCCGTCAGGCCGATAACGACCAGCGCCGCGATTGCGACCACTTTGACTTGGCCAAACAGCGCAAAAATGACCATGGCAGCTATCGCCGCCACCAAGCCGTAGGCGATGACACTAATGGTGTGACGGTCGGCCAACCGGCCCACGACATTGTTCCCCACCAAGGTTGCGAGACCGTATACCACCAGTAACGCAGGGACGGTCGGAGCTGAAAAACCGCTGACCTGGGTAAGGATCGGTACGAAATAGGTGAAGCCGGCGAAAGTTGCACCGATCAACAACAGGCTGGTGGCATAAACCTCCCACAGCTTGCCGTTCTTGAACACCGCCAGTTCTGAACGCAACGAGGAAACGCTTGGCGGCGGCGGCAGCGATGGCATCAGTTTCATCACGAGCAACCCGACCAGCAAGGCCACGACGGCCACCGCCACGAAGCTGACCCGCCATCCGAACCAGTCCCCCACCAGCGTCGCCGCCGGCAATCCGAGGACGGTACCCACCATCAGGCCGCCCAACACCATGGACGAGGCACGGCCAAACAAATGGCCTTCCACCAGCTCTGAACATGCCGTCAGCGCGACACCAAAGAATGCGGCAGCCGCAATTGCCGTGACAAGCCTGGCCACCACCATAATTCCGTAACCCGGTGCCAGTGCGCCAATGACCTGCCCGACCACGAACAACGCGATCAGCCCCAATAGCGCTTTCTTGCGAGGCATGGCGAGCAGTGCGACGGTCAGCAAGGGACCTCCCAAGGCCATCGCACCGGCATAGATCGTCACCAAGTAACCCACTGCAGCATACGAAACGCCGAAGTCACTCGATAACGCAGGCATTAATCCAGCCACCATGTATTCGCTGGTGGTGAGCGCGAAGATTGCAGCGCCGAGAACATAAATAATCAGGGGCATAACAGTTCAACCTCAAACAATAAAATAAATAACACTGTGGCTTGCGTACCGGAGCATCGTTGCAATCACCATCAGTGGGAATTGCCGCCTACGCCCTTGGGCAAAACCGTAGCGCAGTGGGCAAACAGATTTGAACTGGTGCGAATGATCGTCAGCCCGCACTCCGTCAACAGCGAATGCAACGCCGCCTTGGAGTAAGACCTTGAATAAAAACCATCGATACCGGTAAAAATCATTCCATCCGCCTGTGAGTGGCGTTCAAGGTTCTCCACCCCGCACTTGAGGTAGTAGCGCTGTCTGACACAACTTGCTTCGACACTGTCTCCAAACACGCAAATCACTACAGCGACATTGCGCGCCGCCAAGGACTTCAACAACCGGGTCGGATCACGAAAGTTGCCCAGTAAATTGAAAGGCAAAAGGTAGAGTTCGCGCGCGCCTAGTGGCGCTTGCCCGCAAGCGATGTGGTTGAGCACATCGGCGACGATTGTGCCCGCCCGTTCCGACATGCCCTCGCGCTCGATCCGAGCCTGCAAGAGCTGGATCGCCCTTGGATTAAGATCGACACCGAGGTAGCGTGCATTCAGCAGCCTGGCAATTTCCAGCGCCCTTCCGTCATAGCATCCCAACTCCACCAACATGTCACAGCGAAAATAGGCCATCGCCTCAAACGTCATCAGGCTTTCCATCTGCAACAAGGGCAATACATCATCCGGAAAGTTGGCCAAGGTCATGATTGTTGTGGCGCCGGAGTCACGCTCATAAAAAGCGGATTCCCGCTGCAACTCGATGCTTGAATTGAAATCCTGACTCACATCTACCCCCAGCCGTTGACGGCTTTGATGATTGATCCAAAATGCCCCCTTGCCATTGCGCCAGAGCGGCGTGGTCGGAGTGAGGACAGTGCATTGGTTTGTGATCGTGGGTCAGGACGCCAGGCGCAAATCTACCAGTTCTAGTAATTCGCCAACGGTTTCCAGAGGGTCGAGATCCTGGTCAGCAATGGGTACCTCAAACGCTTTTCGCAACTTGAACGACAACTCGGTAATGGCTAGAGAGTCGTCGGCAAAGTCCTGCATGCTGCTGTGAACAGTAATGCTGTCCCTGGGCACCTTGGCGTAATCACTGAGCAGCGTGAGTAGTTTGTCTTCCGTGGTAACAGCCATACTTTTTCTCCCTGAAATAAGAAATTTAAACAATCCTTGGCCAACGCAGCGCCACCGAACCCCAGGTGAGCCCGGCGCCGAATCCTGTCAATACAACCCGATCACCTTCCTGCAGGCTCCCCGCGCCATGCCCATACACCAACGCCAGCGGAATGGACGCTGCGACGGTATTTCCAACCTCCGAAAGGTTACTCACGACGCGCTCGAACGGGATGTCCAGCTGATCGGCAACTGCCGCCAGAATGCGCGTGTTTGCCTGGTGTGGAACGAGACGGTCGACGTCACGTACCTCCCAGCCAACGGCCTTCAGGATCTGCTGCACCGACTCGGTCATGTGGTTGACGGCTTCGTTGAATACAGCGCGTCCATCCATGCTGAAAAAGCTAGTGGACTGTTGATTTGCACGCTCTTCATGAGTGACCGCAGGGGTCATTAGCAACCCGGCCAGGCTGCCATCGCTACCCAAGTCGAACCCAAGCAAGGCACCAGGTTCGGCACTGTCACCGGAGCGCAGTACGACGGCGCCCGCGCCGTCCCCGAACAGCGCCCGGGTGGAGCGGTCGCCAGGATCCAGGGTGCGCGTGAAGGTGTCCGCACCAATTAGCAATACGCTGTGCACCACACCCGCGGTGATCAACGAGCTGGCTACGGCAAGCCCATACACAAACCCGGTACAAACTGCCGAAATATCGAAAGCCATCACACCACTCATTCCAAGCCTGGCGGCGACCCTCGGCGCAGTCGCAGGGCAGGAAAAGTCAGGCGTGGCCGTCGCAAGTACAACGGCATCCACTTGTGTCAATCCAGCACTGGACAATGCACGTGCCGCCGCTTCGATCGCCAGGTCGCCAGTGCTCTGGTGAGCCCCTGCGATATGGCGCTGGCCCACACCCGTACGGGTGCGAATCCACTCATCCGAGGTATCCAGTTCTTCGGCGAGCATGTCGTTTGTGACAATTGCCTCAGGTTCGTAGCCACCCAAGCCACAGATAACGGCTGCACGTAACATTGTTCAGACTCCTTGGACAATCTTGGCGGCGGCTTCCACTCCACCCAGCGCCTCAAGATGGCGCAGCGGGTTCCAGAAATCGCGGTAAAGCAGAATCTTCCCGTTCCGGGACCTGATTACCGAGATGTAATCCTGCTTGAGCTTGCCACCCGACACGATAGCCACGCCGTCGCCATGGAACTCACCGATGGCCAGGTCAGGATCGGCGGTGTCGTAGAACTGCACCTCGGTGAAGTTGACGCTCAGGTGCTCCGGGAACTTACGCATGTGCGCCCAGATGACTTCGCGCCCCTCAAAGCGGGTGTTCCAGCCAGGGGGTGCATAAGGAAACTCCAGCACGCCCTGCTCATGAAACAGATCGCACCAGCCCCTGGCGTCACCGTTCTCCAGGAGCTGCAAGCTATGAGTAAGAATCTCTCTGGCATTCATCGTGTATTCCTTTTTAGTGGGGAGGTGGACGCAACGCTCAGCCCGGGCAAGACAGGAACGCTGATCAAGGCCCGTAAAAAAGTGATCGGAAGCCACTGCAATTCCGAATGGGGTACGGCGAGGGATAAGTCGGGAAACCGGTCAAGCAGCCGGCCAATCGCGATGCGCCCTTCCAGGCGTGCCAGCGCCGCACCGACGCAATAGTGCACACCAAAGCCATACCCGAGGTGGCCATCAGTGCCGCGCGTCAAGTCAAGGACGTCGGGATCGTCAAATCGGTCCGCGTCATGATTGGCGGTCAGGTTGGAGACCAGGATGTACTCGCCCTTGGGAATGATGACGTCTCCCAGCACAATGTCTTCGATCGTAAACCGCAACATGGACGCACGCACCGGGCTGTCATAACGCACCAGCTCTTCCATAGCGTTGGGCAACAGCTCGGGCCGGGCACGCAACTGGGCCAATTGCTGCGGGTGAGTAAGCAGCGTGACCATGGCGTTGCCGATCATGTTCATGGTGGTTTCAAACCCACTCATCAACAGTAAATGCGCCATGCCCACCAGTTCGAGCTCCGTCAGTTGCCCGGTCTCGTCGGCGGCCTGTACCAGGGCGCTATACACATCGTCGGCCGGTTGTTGGCGCTTGGCCTGCAACAGGCGTCTCAAGTACACCGCCTGATGATCGGCCAGTGCATTGGCATCCTCGGGTGACAACAACTGCGCCTGGCGCTCCCACGAATCACGCACATGCTCGCGTTCGGCCTCAGGGATGCCGAGCAATTCGAAGATCACCGCGATGGTCAAAGGTACGGCGAAGTCAGCCATCAGGTCGGCTTGCTCACGCAAGGCAATGGCATCGAGCAGTGCTTCAGTCACCCGCTCTATATGCGGTTGCAGGCGCTCAATCTGACGCCTGGTGAAGGCGCGGCCCACCAGGGCCTGCAAGCGTGCGTGGTCCGGCGGGTCACAATTGAGCATGTGATGACTGAGGGACTCACCGATTTCCGCGCGCCGGATCCCGGTACGTTGAGCATAGAGCTCAGCGGCCTGCTTCGCGTCCCGCCGTACTCCGGGATGGGACAAGACTGTCCGGGCATCCTGATAACGCGTGACTAACCACACGGGGTGATTCGGTGCCAAGTGTGCAGGACGTGGTAAGCCGTCGACCTGCAAGCCGTCATAAAGTGAATGCAAGGGAGAAATCAGTTCCTCTCCCAGCCTGAGTTCGCGATCAGACACGTTGCACCTCCTTTTCAGCCGGGGCCGGGGTCACGATGGGCCGGAACATCTTGTCGACCATGGCATCAGGGAGCAGCCACGCCAGCATCGTCCCGCGCCTTACGTCAGCACCGACGCGATAGCGAGTCTTGGGCTTGCTTGCCGTGAGCGCCACGAACACTGCGCCAGCCACGTCGGCAGGCTGGGTCAGACTGTTGCGCGCGCCCTGCTCGTTACCCTTAAGAAACCGCAGATAGGTCTCGCGATAAAGTGAGGCAATAGCTTCCGGCACCGACGCCAGAGCACGCTCGCCTTCAGCCGAGATCTTGTCCCAAATAGGTGTCCAGATAGCGCCGGGGCTTACCACTGAGACAGCAATGCCCATGGGTGCCAGCTCACGGCGCAGGGCATCACTCAGACCTTCCTTGGCAAATTGCGCTGCCGAGTAAGCCCCCAGATAGGGAATCGCAACAGAACCCAGCCCAGAGGTTATGTTGACCAGGCGCGCGCCGTTTGACTGACGCAGCAACGGCAAGAACGCGCGTGTGACGGCAAGCTGGCCAATCAGGTTGACCTCCAGTTGTTTGCGCAGCAGGTCGCTGGACACGCACTCCAGTGGTGCCGACACGCAAATCCCGGCGTTGTTGATCAGGCCCCACAGACCGGCCGCCCCGACCCGCGCCGACACGTTGGTTGCCGCGGCCTTGATCGAGTCTTCATCGGTCACATCAACCAGCACTACGCTGATCCGCCCTGATGGGCACTGCGCAATGAGATGTTCGCCATCGGCTTGCCGACGTACCCCGGCGATCACTTCAAATCCGCGCTCAGACAGCTGTAAGGCAGTTTCCTGACCAAGGCCAGAGGACGCACCGGTGATCAATACAAATTTGCCCTCGGTCGACAAAGGTTTGCTGCTGAACATCATGTCATTGCTCCTCACGAACGGATCGAGTTGGCTGATCAAGAGCGCACAGCAGCTCTCGAATGCACTCATCAGCCAGGCACTGTGCTCGACTGGCCGGCACGGCTTCATCGATGTGGGTGAAATTCCAGAACAGCCGGCCGTGGCTGCTGTTGATAGTTGCAACGAAATAGCCGTTGACTGAGATGCCCGTCAGAAACTGCGCTTGGGACACTTCCCAGGCACCGATCCTCTCGGGAAACGGGTAGCGCCCAATGTTCGACGAGCACAGATTGATTGGCCCCTCGGCTTCCATGAAAGCCATGAACGGACGGGCCTGTTCCACTGAAAGCGGCGCCGCCGCGACCACCAACGTCACCAGGTTAAAGTGGTGACCCTGCTGTTTACGCTGCTTCAGGTCGGTGGTGAGGGCACGGGCGATGTCCCAGAACGGCAATGCGGCGTCGACCACCGATGGGACGGTGGCAACGTAGGAGCCTACCTCGTCGCTACGCACGACAGGCTGCAACTCACCCCGAAAGTCGATAGGTGAGCCGACTGTAAAGAATCCCGGCTGCCTGTCCGCGTCACGCGCGGCCGCCAATACCAATGCCGCGGTCAACGCGCCGTGCACCGTTGTGCCTTGCTCACGGGATACGCGCGTGAGGACTTCAAGTTGCTGACCATCCAACTCTCGATGCAACAGACGGGTACGCCGCGCATCAAGTGCGACCGCCACGCTGGGCTCAACCCGGCCAGGTCGACAAAGCGCCATCAATGCCTGATCACTTGAAGTTTGCTCGGCGAGGCTCTGTTCCGCCGCCTCGCCGGTATACCGCGCCGGTCGCAACTCTTCCGCAGGTGCAAGCACCCGCGCGGTCCATCGCGGCGCGTGAGGGTCAGCTGCCAGGGTCAGCCATTGCTCGGCCAGGGACAATGCCGTCGTACCATCGGCAATGATGTGCGGCACCACTACCAACAGGTCATGCACGTTGTCTTCGCCACTGATCACCACGGCGCGGATCAGCGGCCCGGTGTCCGGGTCGACACGCTCCACCAGTTCACTGGTGTTGATTACATCCACCCACTGCTCGTCATACGTACCGCGAACAGTGCGTAAGGGGATAGGCCGCACGCAGGGTAGCCACCGAGGGTCCAGGCCTTGATCATGCTCGATCCTGGCGCGCAGCAACGGGTGTCGTACTTGCAATTCATCCAGACCACGACGCAAATCGTCGAGCTGTACATCGCCACGAACACGCACCCGGGAAATCACGTTCAACACCGAAAGTTGGTCACACAGCCAGTACCAACGCTCCACCGCAGAAAGCCTACGATTAACCTGTGTCATCACTCCACCCCCGGGAATGTCAGCGCCAACTCGTTTTGACGAGTGAAGGTGCGCTCCGGTACATAGCGAAAGTAGACATCACGTGCAAACGTACGCAGCGGATGTTCCAGTTGCTCGACGCAGCTCAGTGCCCGTGAACTTTCAACCATCGCCCGGGCACGATCACGTCGACGATCTTCATAGGCCCGCAAGGCCGCCTGGGAATCGTCAATAGTGGCCAGGCAGTGAGCCAGCACCGCGCCATCCTCAATCGCAATTGCCGCGCCCTGGCCCAGGCTGGTGAGCATCGGGTGCGCCGCATCACCGAGCAAAGTAACTGGCCCCGCACCCCAACGCTCAAGAAATGGACGGTCCTGGGCCGGTAGACTGGTGATCGTATGTTCGGGTGTAGCCTCGATAACCGCCTGCACTTCATCGGCCCAACCGGCATACAACTGCTGTATGCCCGCTTTGCCCCGGCGCCAGTCTCGCGCCTGTTCTGCGGGCATGTTCCGAGTACCCCACCAATAGACGTTGCCGCCCCCGATGTCCGCCAGACCGAAACGCTGGCCTCGCCCCCAATAATGCGCCACGTACCCCTCGGTTATCTTGGCGTGACTGAACGCAAGCGTGGCGCGCCAGATGATGTAGTGCCAGTCGGTGGGTTTCTCCGGCCCGGCCAGGGTGGCGCGAATAGCTGAATTGAAACCGTCGGCACCGATAAGAATATCAGCGTGTACCTCACGGCCATCGCTGAAGCTCACCACGACGCCGTCACCCGCTTGAACGTAGCCTGTTGCGGTAACGCCCAACTCAATCTTGCAGTCCGCCGTCTGTTCCAGCAGCGCCTGTTGCAGGCTGGCCCTGTGGATTGCCAGGTTGGGCTGGCCGAGCTGGCGCGACAGGTTTCCGAAATCAATCGACCTGATCGGCCGCCCGCGCCGCGTCAGAAACCTCAAGGACTCGAACGGTTGGGCTTCTTTGAAGTCCGGGGTCACACCAAGCCTGGCCAATGCCGTGAGCGCGTTGGGCATCAGCGACAGGGCAGAGCCGACCGCGCGTAATTCCTTGGCGCGCTCATACAGTTCGACATCAAAGTTTGCCTTGCTCAAACAGGCGGCAGCCGCCAGCCCACCGATCCCGGCGCCGACGATCACGATTTTCTTGCGTTTGCTGGTCATGGGCGATTTCCGTCGGTGTGGGAGGAAGAGGTAAGCAGCCCGGTTATCGCCGCCGCCACTGACACGACATACGGCTCTTTCATAAGCAGCAAGTGATCGCCCGGGACATCGATGACGGTGAGATTGCCGGTGGTCCAGTGCCGCCAGCCATTGCTCGGCTCGTTGTAATGCGTGCCGGCAGCGTCATGCATAGGCTTAAGGGAAGCCGGCAATGGCCCGTCGGCACGCAACAATGCAAAGTCGCAATCGGTTACGGGCGGGCGGTACTCCATCAACGCACGCCAGTTGGCCCGGAACAGCTCATACAAGCGCCGCACCGTTGCCCGCGGCGTACCCGCAGGCAGTACACCATTGCTGATGGCGCCCTCGACGATGTGGTCCAGCTTCTCGTTCAGGCTCAGCTCAGCCGGCAACGGCTCAACTTTCTCGTGGCTACGTTCAAACCAGACCAGCTCCCAGTAAAAGAACTGCAGCAAGGCATCATCTGATGCTCCCATGAAGCGCTCGCGATCAATCGTGATCGAGTCCAGGACGATCACTTGCTCTACCGATTGCGGATCAAGCGCCCGCAACTGGCGAGCCATCTCATAGGCGACAAACCCGCCGAATGACCAGCCCGCCAGCACGTAGGGGCCTTGCGGTTGTACACGACGGACCGCGGCCAGATATTCGGCAGCCATCTCCTCGATACTTTCGATCGGCGTACTACCCTGTCCGCTACCCGCCGCCTGCAAGGCATAGACGGGCATGTCAGCCGGCAACGCACGAGCCAGTGGCAAGTAGCACAGCACGTGCCCTCCCAAAGGGTGCACCAAGAACAACGGCGTTCGGCTGCCGCTGGCCCTGATCGGTACAAGCGGATCAAACGCCATCACTGCGCTGCGTTCACGCAGCCGTCCGGCCAGCCCTGCGACGGTGGGTGACTCGATCAAGGCGGCAATAGGAATATCGATGCCGAACCGTTTCTCAAGGGTCAGCACCAACCGCATTGCCGTCAGGGATGTACCGCCAAGCTCGAAAAAGTCGTCGCGAATGCTCACTTCCGGCACATCCAGCAACTCAGACAAAAGCTCTGCCACCGTGCGCTCATATTCATCGCGAGGCGCTTCGTATTCGACCAAGACCTCTTGAGCCAGTGGAATCGCCCGCAGGGCTGCATCGTCGCGTTTGCCGCTGGGCGTCAGCGAGAAACCGTCAACCCAGACGAAAAACGACGGGATCATAAAGTCCGGCAATTCGGCCCTAAGGGCCTTCTTCAATTCAACCAGATCGACCCTCCTCGGGTCTCCGGTCAGGAAAGCCGCAAGGAACGCGTCCGTGCCATCTCGATCCCGGGCGACCACAGCAACGCCCGCCAGGCCCGACTGGTGTTGCGCTTGGCGCATTATGGCCAGCTCGACCTCGACCGGCTCAATACGGAAACCGCGCACCTTGACCTGCGTGTCCGCCCTGCCGAGCCACACCACATCGCCGTTGTCCAATACGCGACCAAGGTCACCGGTGCGGTAAAGTTTGGCGCCCTCACGCCAGGGGTGAGGTACAAAACGTTCGTCGGTAAGTTGGGCAGCGCGATGATAACCACGGGCCAGGCACTCACCCCCGACATAGATTTCGCCGGTAACCCCTACAGGCACCGGCCGCATGCCAGCATCAAGAAGCTGGATCTCGACCCCGTCCAATGGCTGGCCGATGGGCGGCAGGGCGGGAAACGTCGCGGGATCTCCCGTCAACGAGTGGAAAGTCACCTGGTGAGTCTCGGTCGGTCCGTACTGATTCTCCAGCAACAAGCCAGGCATCGCCCTGCAGAACGCCCGGATGTCCTCGGTGATGCGCAACTGCTCACCGGACGACACCACAACCTGCAGGGCATTTGGTAGCAGGCCCAACGTGTTGGATGCTTCGGCCAACCGCTGCAAAGCGACAAAGGGCAGCAAGGCGCGCTGAACTTGATAGCGCTCAAGCAAGCGCAGCAGCGCCGCCGGATCAAGCCGTTCTTCGTTGGAAACAAGGCGCAGTTCCCCGCCGCCACACAAGGTGGAGAAGATCTCCTGGAACGACATATCAAAACTCAAGGGCGCGAACTGCAACGTGCTCAAGCCCGGGCTACCGCTGGGTACGCGCAGCTGCCATTGGGTGTAGTTGGCCCACATGCGGTGCGGTAGTTCGACGCCCTTGGGACGACCGGTGGATCCGGAGGTAAACAACAGCATGGCTAGGTCATCCATGGCCGGGGCTGCGAACGACTCAGGGGAAATGGGTGCAACGACTTCTTCCGCTTGCAAGACAATGGCGCTCGCAGCGACCCCGGCATGTTGCGGATGGGCAACCACGCGATAAGGCTGTGCCGTCTCTAGAATCAGCGCAAGTCGATGGGCGGGGTAGCTCACATCCAGCGGCACACAGACCAGCCCGGCACGCAGGATCCCCCAGATAACGGCGATCATCTCCGGCGACCGGTTCATCGCCACGCCAATGGCGGCACCGGGATGAGCACCTGCCGCCCTTAATCGGGTGGCCACGTAATGCGACACCTGGTCGAGTTTTTGATAAGTCCAATGCTCGTCATTGAAGGCTATCGCGCAGTTGTCTGGCTTCGCCAGAACCTGGCGTTCAAACAATGTGACCACTCCCACCAGCGGCTCTGGAAGCGGTGTGACACCCCGTGGCGGCGCGAGGAACGCGAAATCCACCGGGTCGTCAGGTGCATCGACCACCCGCCGCAGGACATCAACAAACGTCGCTCCCACCAAGTCCGCTTGTGCACGAGTGATCGAGTGGCCATCGGTATCGACACGCAGGTACATGCCATCGCCCACGGGATTGGCGATGGCACTTATGAACAACGAAAAATTAGTCTCTTCCCAGACCTCAAGATCTCGCAACTCATGCAGTGTCTCAAGTACATGCAAGTTCACGTAGTTGAACGCGGTGTGAAGCACGTCACCCTGAGCCTGCTGAATAGCGCTCAGTGGGTATCGGCGATGTCCGTGGCCATCGCGCTCCTGACGGAGTATCTCGTCGACAACCTCGAACCAGGATCGCCCGGCAGTTTGCGAACAGACCGGTACAGTATTAAGAAACAACCCCACCATCCGGTCAGTGTCCGCCAGGTCCGGCCGACCGTGGGTTACCACCCCGGTCACTACCGTGTCTGAGCGCGAGAACACATGCAGCGTGAGGCAGTGCGCAGCCAGGAGCAGCGCCTTCAACGGCACCGCGCGTTGTGCAACCATGGTCTTAGCCCTTGCCAGTAATTCGCCCGGCAAGGCGACCCATTGCCCCATGACTGACTCCTCACCCAGGAGTCGCTCGTGAGCGCGAAACCCGTCAAGCCTGGTCATTGACTTGCCATTCAGCAAGTGCGCCCAATAATCAGCCGTATCCCGGGAGGCGAGCGCGCGACGTTCCTCGCGCACATAAGTAGCGAGCGCCGGCGCAGTATCTGCTGCCAAGACCTGACCACGGTAAGCCGCCGCCCACGCCGCAATCATTGTTCCCACGCTCCAGCCATCCAGGATGGCGTGATGAAAGCTGAACACCAGGTCCAGCCCTCTCTCGCGGACAAATCCCGTGAAGAGGTAAAGCGACGGCTGGTCCAGCGCGTAGCGATGGAAGCGGCGCTGATGGACATGATCATCGATCTGCGCTTGCGCATCGGGAAGGCCCCTGAGGTCGACTATCTTCATCTGGCTGCTGGTCGATGCATGAATGCACTGCATAGGCTCGGAGCACCCGATCAAGTCGAATGAAGAGCGCAGTGCAGGGAATCGCTGCACGACGGTGTCAACTGCACGCCCAAAGGCTGACGCATCCCATGCCAGTTCAAAGCGATAGCGGAAGACATCGTGATAAATCGACGACTCGGGACGCTGGCTGGAATGAAACAGCAAACCCAGGCTGAGCCTGCTGACCGGAAAGGCGTCTTCCAGGCCCTCAAGTTTCGGGCGGTCCACTTCGCAGACCAGCTCAAACGGTTCTATGCCCTGAGGTAGGCTCGGCCGCACTACGTGTTCGGCGAGGCCGGCAACCGTCGGGTTGCGCATCAGGTCAGCCAATTTGAAACTCAGCCCGTTGCGCTCGGCCTTGGCCCGTATGCGCAGCATGAGGATCGAGTCGCCGCCCAGACTGTAGAAATCATCATGGACGCCAACGCCGGATACTCCGAGGACCTCACCCCAGACCTTCGCCAACAATGATTCAGCGGGGGTGCGCGGAGCGACGCCCATCGAATCCCGCTGTGGCAATGGCAAACATTTGCGATCCAGCTTGCCGTTGCTGGTCAAGGGGATCTGGTCGAGGCGCACAAAGAACGCAGGAATCATGAACTCTGGGATCACAGAGGCGAGTTCGGCGCGCAATGTAACGGCATCCAACTCGGCATCTGCCACGTAGTAAGCGACCAGGAATATTCCTCGAGTGGCTGATGAACTGGCCACCACTGCGGCACACCTCACACCGGGCAGGCGCTCTACATGATCACGGACTTCATTGGGTTCAACCCGGTTTCCTCGAATCTTGACCTGGTCATCGGCACGCCCCAGATACTCCAGGTTGCCATCAGCAAGCCAGCGCGCAAGGTCACCGGTGCGGTACAGCCTGGAGCCCGGTTTGAAAGGGTCGGGCACAAAGCGCTCTTGCGTCAGTTGCGGCCGGTTCAGATAGCCACGCGCGACCCCTGCACCACCGATATAAAGCTCGCCGGGTGCACCTGCAGGTTGTGGCCTGAAGCATTTTCCCAATACGTGGAGTTGAATATTATCGATCGGCTTGCCGATCGGCACCCGTAACAGTGGGCCGCCAACACACGCAAAGTCCGAGACATCAACGGTCGCCTCGGTAGGTCCATACAGGTTGACCAAGGCCACCGTGTCGCCAAAGATCCGCTTGAAACGATTGACCTGGGTCGGCGCGAGTGCCTCCCCACTGCAAAATACCCGCCGCAGGGTCACCGCCTGCTCTCGGGCCTTAGCGTTGGTCTCCAGCAAATCAAGCATTACCGACAACATGGACGGAACGAAATGAATCACAGTGACACTGTCACGCTCTATGGCATGCAGCACTTCGCGGGGATCCTTCTCCGCCCCGGGCGTCAACAGGGATAGCTTCGCGCCCGTAAAACTCCACCAAAACAATTCCCAGACAGACACATCAAACGATATGGGTGTCTTTTGCAGCAGCACGTCCGTTTCATCGATCGGGTACTCACGCTGCATCCAGTGCAAGCGGTTTACAACAGAGCGATGCTCGACCATCACCCCTTTGGGAGTACCGGTAGAGCCCGAGGTGTAAATCACGTAGGCCAGATGATTGGGGCCTGCCACCGGCAACAGGGGCTCGCCCGGCGCCAGCGGCATGTCGACCATCCGCAACACTGGGCAAGCCGCCGATGGCAGCGCGAGATCCACCACCAGGGCGACCCTGGCAGCACAATCTTCCAGCAACAGCTCTATCCGCTCCAACGGATAGTTGGGATCGATGGGCACGTAGGCCGCACCCGCCAACTGGATACCGAGAATGGCTGGCATCAGGTAGCTGCCCCGCTCGACCAGGACTGCCACGCGGTCGTCAGGCACCACACCGCAGCCGCGCAACCGGATCGCTACCTCCGTCGCCCGGCGATACAGTTCGGCGGCGCTTATTCGGTTACCGTCTGGCTCAATCAAGACAGTCTGCTGCGGTGCTCGCGCGACTTGTCCGGCAAACAGTTCAGGCAGCGTGATGTCGGTGGGGAATGGCTTGTCGGTAGTGTTTCGCGCGTAAACCAGGTCGTGGTACTCGCGGGCAGACAATGGGTCGACGTCCACTGCCAGCCGCTCGCCATCCGCTACCAAAGCACGCAGGAGCGTCTCGATGTGCTGCGCGGCAGCCACTATAGTGAAATCTTCATCGAAGATATCGCAAGCGTACTCAAAATCCAGGACCACATCGCTGTGGTCATCGAACTCCGAGACCCATATCGCCAGGGCATCCTGATCATGAGCGTGCGTTTGTGCCACGGTTTCACAGGTTACCCTGGGTATCGAGATTGCCTGCGGCCAGCGCATGTAGGAAAGGGTGGTGTCAAACAACAGCCCCGAGCCCCTGGCTACATCCCCCAACGGTATGCGTTGATGGCGCAGTAACTCCCGGGTCTCCTGGCGCAGTTTCGCGATGAATTCATCCACGCTCTGGCCCGGCAAGACTTCGATACGCAACGGCAACGTATTGGCGAAATGCCCGACCACCGCCTTCGTACTGCGGTCGGAACGGTTCAACACGGGAATCCCCAGAACCACTTCATCGACCCGGTGCACCCTGGCCAGGTAGAGCGCAACCGCCGCGCTGATAAACAGGAAAGGGGATTCACCACGCTCCCTGACCGCCGCGAGCAGCGATCGCTCAAGCGTGATGGCATGCCGTGAAGTGGCCCGTGCGCCGGCCGGTAGTTTGCGATTGAAGAGCGCAGGCTCGACGCCGCTCAGCATCGCAGAAAAATAAGCACGGTCTTCCTGGTACTGTTCGGACTGGGTGTATCCATCGGCCTCGATCACCGCAACATAAGACGTCGCTGGCGCGTCGGCTACTGCAGTGCCGGTCAACCTCAGATATTCACCGCGCACCTGGCCCATGAAGTTCTGCAAGCCCCAAGCGTCGCAGACGATGTGATGAGCACGGACATACACATACACCGACTCAGTGGCCCGCAGCAGGACCAGGTCCGCAAGCGGGCCACCGTCCAGGGAGTAGCTGAAGTCAAAGGCGTTGCGCAGCCAAGCCTCGACGTCGGCGTCGGGCTCCGATTCATGTGTGAAATCAACGATTGTTATGGGAATGTCTGGCTCTTCAGCGAGCCATTGAAAAGGTGTCCCACCCTCCTCCCCCAGCCGTAGACCGAAGGCATCAGTGCGCCTGGCAACCAGCGTCAGCGCATGGTGCAGTGCCTCCTCATCCACCTCGCCAACGAGCCGGTCGTAACAGAAGAGTGTGTACTGATTGTTCTCTGGGAACTGAGCAGCGGCAACCCAAATGTCGCGCTGATAAGGCGATAACGGACTACGGATCATCCCTGTATCCTCTTGAAGAAACTCCAAGGCGTGGCACCACGCATTTCGCCAACATGCCATCAAAAGCACCTTGGCTCGTCCTCATCCTGAGTACGACTTTATCCGTCAGAAGAGTGAGAAAAACTTCCACGCCTTTGTAAGATTTATCCGAGCGTAGAAGGCATTTCATTTTTTGCAAATCTAAAATTCACTATTTTCACCGCGCCAATATCGTAAGGAGGAGAATCATTTTCCCCTCCATTTCGCTGAGAATCGTAGAGATCCATCGGCATCCGAAAGCACAGCTGGCGCTGGAGTCAGTAGGTCCCAAAGGCTTTGACTTATGCACAACCCAGCGCCTAAAGTCGCAACGGTTTATGTGCCGGGAGTCGCTTTGCGCCCCTCGACACGGGGCATGCCCACGAGGATGGGGTGCCTAAAATGGAACTTTGAAAATGTCTAGGAGACGTTATGAATAACGACGAGCAAGAACAGGGCAGTAAGGATCAACAGGGCGCCGTCAGTGCCAAATTGATGGAGTATGCGATCAAGGCTCGCAAGGTATTCATCACCGGCGTAGTTGATGAGCGGATGGCAAAAGATGTCGTGCAACAGCTGCACATCCTCGCGTCCATCAATGATGATCCGATTTACGTCTTCGTTAACTCGCCGGGTGGACACGTTGAATCGGGCGACATGATCTTTGATGCGGTTCGTTTTATTTCCGCGCCAGTGGTCATGATTGGCTCTGGCAGCGTCGCGAGCGCGGGTGCACTTATCTACGCGGCAGCCAAAAAAGAAAATCGCTACTCTCTTCCGAACACACGGTTCTTGCTGCACCAACCGTCAGGTGGCTTTCAAGGACCGGCGAGCAACGTTGAGATTTACATGAATGAAATTGTCAGGATGAAAAAGCGCCTAGACAGTATTTTCGCCCACGCGACAGGGCAGACTGCGGAAAAAATCAGCGCCGACACTGAGCGTGACTTTTGGCTCAATGCCGAGGAAGCACTGGAATACGGCCTGGTGAACAAAATCATCGTGTCGGAAAAAGAGATCACGCCACCGGTCGCTTGATCACGAAGGTATCTTGCCGCGCAAACTCGATCAAAAATGTGGGGGTAGAGCCGCTCGCACATTTTTCACCGAGGATTGGCGGCAACTTCACGCCTGCCACACTCTGCGCTTTGATTGTCAGGTGAAATACCGGGAAAAAAAGCCTGCATCTCTGCAGGCTTTTTCACTATTTGGCTCCACGACCTGGACTCAAACCAGGGACCCAATGATTAGCAATCATTTTTGATCAAAAGGCCAATTAATTCAGATTTTTTTCATAGTGCTCAACCCTTTGAGCAAAGTTGGTACGCCGCGTGCAAACGTTTGCGGAATGAACTGGGCAACCCAGTTCACCTTACCCCGAGCAATCGGGTTCAAACCGCGTACGAATAGGGATTTTCAATGCACTCCACTTCAAGGCGTCAAGCTTGCTTTGGTGTTTCCTTGCTACTGGCCGCCGTTACGGGAGTACTCAGCGCACCCATTTTGGCGCAGCCGACACCGGTCGATGACTCAGCACAGGGCGAAACGCTCAGTCCTGAAACCAAGAACCCTGATGCCGGCCCCGCAAAAAAAGGCGTGTACCTGTCGGACTGGTTCAACCAGGACCTGACGCTGATCGGCAGCAAAGACATCAGCTTCGGCCCCAAGCCGCAAGATGACGTCTACCTGGAATACGAGTACTTCGGCCGCAAGGGCCCGTTCGAGCTGTATGGCTATATCGACGTACCGAAGATTCTCGGCATCGGTAACAGTAATGACAAAGGCGCGTGGGACCATGGCTCGCCCGTGTTCATGGAGCACGAGCCGCGGATCTCCATCGACTACCTGGCAGGTCGCAGCCTGGCCGTCGGCCCGTTCAAGGAATGGTACGTCGCGTTTGACTGGATCTATGACCACGGCAGCAATAAGTCCAACCGTGCCAACACCCTGTACAGCGGCCTGGGCACCGACATCGACACCCATTCGCGGGTCAACCTGTCGGCCAACTTTTATGGGCGCTACCAGTGGGAAAACTATGGCGCCAGCAATGAATACTCGTGGGATGGCTACCGTGCGCAAATGAAGTACATCGTGCCGATCAGTACGTTCGATAACGGTGCGGCGCTGACCTATATCGGTTTTACCAACTACGATTTCGGCTCAAGCCTGCACAAGGACAACCCGGCGCGCACCGCCAACGCGTTGGTGGCCACCAACGTGCTGCTGTACTCGTTTACCCATCTGCGTTTCACCCTGGTGGGTCGTTATTTCCACAACGGCGGCAACTGGGAGGATGGCAGCGAGCTGAACTTCGGCGAGGGCAACTTCCGCGCCCGCTCCGAAGGCTGGGGCTATTACGCCGGTGTGGGTTACCAATTCTGATCAAGGAGCTTTAGATGAACGTGCTTACCCGTCTCTCGCTGGCCATCGGCCTGGCGTTTTTGCCGCATGTGGTACTGGCCGATGCGCCTGCGCCGATCAAGCCGAAGGTGATGCTAATCACCATGTTCGCCCCTGAGGCGCAAACCTGGATAGACCGTCTGGAACTCAAGCAGGAAGTCCGCGTGCCAGGGCTTTCCGCCGAATACCCAGTGATACGCTGCAACACTCAGGCTGTTTGCCTGCTGGTCACCGGCATGGGCCAGACCAACGCCGCCGCTTCCACCCTCGCCCTGGCCTTGTCGCCCAAGTTCGACCTGCGCCAGAGCTACTTCCTGATCGCCGGGATTGCCGGTATCAACCCCAAGCACGGCACCATCGGTACAGCCGCCTGGGCCCATTACCTGGTGGAATTCGGCACCCAGTGGGAGCTGGATTCGCGCGATGCACCCAAGGATTGGCCGACGGGTTACATCGGCATCAATACCAAGGGGCCGAACGAGAAACCACCGCTGGACTACAAGACCGAAGTGTTTGAGCTCAACCCCAAGCTGCAAGCCAAGGCGTTTGCCTTGTCGCAGAAAGTCGAGTTGAGCGAAAGCAAGGAATCCAGCGCCTGGCGTAAACACTACCCGTCCGCCCCGGCCAACCAACCGCCACAGGTCACACGTTGCGACACCCTGGCCGGTAACACCTGGTTCTCCGGCACGCGCCTGAGCGAACGCGCCGAGGTCTGGACCCGCTTGCTCACGGACAATAAAGGCGAATACTGCACCACCCAGCAGGAAGACAACTCCACCTATGAAGCCCTGCTGCGCGCCAGTCGCGAAGGCCTGGTGGATATCCAGCGGCTGGCCGTGGTGCGTGCGGGCTCCGATTTCGACCGGCCTTACCCAGGCTACAGCGAGGTGGACAACCTGTTGAAGTACGCAGACCAAGGGGGGTTCGTGCCGGCACTGGAAAACCTGTACCGCACGGGTAACCCGCTGGTACAGGCGATTCTGAAGAATTGGTCGGCGTGGGAAAAAGGCGTTCCAGACGCCTGATAAAGATCAAATGCAGGGAGGGCTGTAGAACACATGTTCTGTAGTGAGCGGGCTTGCCCCGCGCTGGGCGGCGCAGCCGCCCCAAACCTGGGCGCCTCGGTCTTTCAGAAACACCACGGCGTCCTTGTTGGGGCGGCTGCGCCGCCCAGCGCGGGTGTAGAACCGTAGACATCGTTTACATCTGAAACCGGGGACATCGTTTACACATTTGAAGCTTGGACGCGAGTCATTCCCCGTCCAAGCCTCCCCAAGGGATAGTCACACAGGTAAAGATCCCAGACATCATCTTCAGTCTCTTTCAGCCCTATTCGTTCTCCAGCTAGCGCTTCGCTAACGAATACCAGCTTGCCCTTCCACATTATCGAACCGTTCTGCCTGACGCTTCGAACCAACATTTCCGCCGGGTATTCCAAATCCGGCAA
>NZ_PYWX01000046.1 GCF_003031675.1 Pseudomonas palleroniana
GCCCACTATCGCTACGACCCATTTGGGCGGCGCATCAGCAAAACCGTGGATGACACGACCACGGAGTTTTTCTGGCAAGGCGACAAGCTGATTGCCGAACATCATGCGGAGCGCCATCGCAGCTACCTATACGAACCCGACAGCTTCCGCCCATTGGTTTTACTGGAAGGCTTTGGGCCGAAAGAAACAAAACCCTACCACTACCAACTCGACCACCTCGGTACGCCGCAGGAACTGACCGATAATGAAGGCGAAATCGTCTGGTCCGCGCACTACCGCGCCTACGGCGAAATCGCCCGCCTTGATGCCTGCAAAATCGACAATCCGTTGCGTTTTCAAGGCCAGTACTGTGACGCGGAAAGCGGGCTGCACTACAACCGTCATCGCTACTACAATCCGGATATTGGTCGGTACCTGACGCCGGATCCGGTGAAGCTGGCGGGTGGGATCAATGCGTACCAGTATGTGCCGAATCCTACGGGGTGGGTGGATCCGCTCGGGTTGAGCACGTGTCCTGGTGGGGATGGGTGCAAATCGGCCACCAAAGCTAAAGACCCAAGCACAAAGACAAAGATCAGTGATGAGCCATCCAGTCCTTCGATTTCAAACACTCCGCCTGCAATGGGGTATCACAAGGAAACTTATGCCCATGAATCAATTAAACCGGAGGAGGCAACCCGGAAGTGGGAGGAGTTTTTAGGGCCAGAGCCTCATACGAACACAAATCCACGCACCGGTAAGCCTGATCGAGACAGGATAGTTTCCAATGACGCTAAGAGAAGTATTCGTTATGGATCTCATGAGATGAACAGCAAATCAAGCAAACACCACTATCATGAAGAGACATGGACGTTGGAGCTTAAGTCCAACACTATGAATGTGGATAACACTGTTGTAAGAGTTCCACTACCGAAGAAGTGAAATGAAGATACGAGTCAGCGAAGTAATTTCTGATGCGAACACTATACGTGTGTCCTTCCACTCGCCTGTAGGAAGTGGCACCGCTTTATGGATGGGTATCTCACCAGCTATCGGCGAGGAGCAGGATGTCGAACTCGATTTGGATGAGGTTTTTACTTGGGGGAAAAACATCATCCCCTCCTCACGTAAGACCCCAAAAATCAATATTATAAACGGCCTTACCCAAATAACGGCTCAAATCATCCAGAACCCAGATGGCGAATGGACAGCACTAAAGCTCGGAGACTCAATAGTCCTTATTGAGCTTGATGAGTTACCCACTCAGAAGTCCGGGTTTGTCGAGCTAAAAGCGACCAAAATCCACCTATATCCAACAAGCATTTAATTACTTCCTCGTCACAAAACTAGAAATAGGCGAATTTATTTAGGCTCACCAAAATGAGAACCTACATAGGTTCGAAGTTAAGCAAAACAAACCTGTGCGGAGCAACCTCCCCCGTCACAGGCTTGCGCAGTCCCCTTAGATCCCCGCCAACGCCAGGTCCATCGCAAAATACGTAAAAATCAAATCCGCCCCGGCACGCTTGATCGACCCCAGCGTCTCCCGCACCACTCGCGCCTCATCGATCGCTCCGGCTTGTGCGCCGAACTTGATCATCGCGTACTCGCCACTTACCTGGTAAGCCGCCACCGGCAGGCGTGAGGCTTCGCGGATGTCGCGGATGATGTCGAGGTAAGCGCCGGCTGGCTTGACCATCAGGGCGTCCGCGCCTTCCTGTTCGTCCAGCAGGGATTCGCGTACCGCTTCGCGGCGGTTCATCGGGTTCATCTGGTAGCTTTTACGATCGCCCTTGAGCGCGCTGCCGCCCGCTTCGCGGAACGGGCCGTAAAGGGCCGAGGCGAATTTGGTGGAGTAGGCCATGATCGGGATGTGAGTGAAGCCTGCGTCATCCAGGGCACGGCGGATGGCCTGGACCTGGCCGTCCATCGCCGCCGACGGTGCGATGACGTCGGCACCGGCACGGGCGGCGGCCACGGCTTGCTTGCCGAGGTTGGCCAGGGTGGCGTCGTTGTCGACGTGGGCACCGTGCATCACGCCGCAGTGGCCGTGGTCGGTGTATTCACAGAAGCAGGTGTCGGACATCACGATCATTTCCGGTACGGCGTCCTTGATGATCGAGGACATGCGCGAAACCAGGCCACGCTCCTTCCAGGTATCGCTGCCATCGGCATCCAAATGATGAGACACGCCGAAGGTCATCACCGACTTGATCCCGGCACGCGCAAAGCGCTCGATTTCACCGGCCAGTTTCTTCTCGGGGATCCGCATGACACCCGGCATGCTGGTGATCGGCACGAACTCGTCGATTTCTTCTTCGACGAAAATGGGCAATACCAAGTCGTTAAGGGTGAATTCGGTTTCCTGGAACAATCCGCGTAACTGCTCAGAGCGGCGCAGGCGGCGTGGACGGGCTTGTGGGAACTGGCTGGTCATGGTTTTCCTGGCTGAAGGCTAAAAACAGTAGAAGCAAAATCTTTGGGGCCAAAGCTTATGCCCCGAGGCCGCGGCAGCACAAACGCCAAGGGGCCAACAGTGTATTGCGTGGCGCGTAACAATTTATTGATCTAGAGCTGTACGCGTCCGTCGATACAGCCTGTCACCGCGCCACCGATCCAGATTTCAGCGCCTTGGCGCTCAACGTAAATGCGCCCCGCTCGCCCGATAGCCGTGCCTTGGCTGACCACGTAGCGCTCGGGCGCCAGGCCCTCACCCAATAACCACTGAGCCACACCGGCATTCAAACTGCCGGTGGCAGGGTCTTCCGGAGCGCCGTCACCGGCGATGAAAGCGCGCACTTCAAATTGCGTGTCTACCGGATCACGTTCAGGGTCACAGGGAGCAATCACACCCACGGCCAGACCCTGCAGTTGCGCATAGTCCGGTTGCAAGGCCAGTACCTGGTCACGCTCAGCCAGCATCACTGCCATCCATCCCGCCCCATTGTCGACCCACTGACTGCGCACAATCGCCTCCGGGGTCAAACCGAGCCCCAAGCGCACGCGCTCCAACAGAGCGGCTTCAACCAAACCGGAACGCAACAATGGCGGCGCGATAAACGCCAACTCATTGCCTCGACGTCGGATCCGCACCAGGCCGATTTCGCACTCCTGGATGATCTCTTCGCCCTTCGGAAGCCCCCCCGCTTGCAGCCATGCATGGCAGCTCCCCAGTGTGGGATGCCCGGCAAACGGCAGCTCAGTGAGGGTGGTGAAAATTCGCACCCGGTAATCGGCCCGCGCATCACGCGGCTCCAGCAAAAAGGTGGTTTCGCTGAGGTTGGTCCAGTTGGCAAAGTCAGCCATCTGCCGATCGGTAAGGCTGTCGGCGCCCAGCACTACCGCCAGTGGGTTACCTTTGAGCGGCACGCCGCTGAATACATCCAATTGCTTGAAATCGAAAGTCCGCATATTCAACTCTTCAGGGCTCAGCCAGGAATGCTCAGGCCACGGATCACCGCCGGACGCGCCACAAACCCGTCCAGTACACGCAATACGTTGGGGAAATCGGCGATTCCCACCAGATCACCCGCCTCGTAGAACCCAATCAGGTTACGAATCCACGGGAAGGTGGCGATGTCGGCAATGCTGTAGTCATCGCCCATGATCCAGGTGCGGCCCAGCAGGCGTTTTTCCAGTACCTCCAGCAACCGCCGAGACTCCGCGACGTAACGGTCACGCGGGCGCTTGTCTTCATAAGCCTGGCCGGCAAACTTGTTGAAAAAGCCCACCTGGCCGAACATCGGGCCGATACCGGCCATCTGGAACATCAGCCATTGGATCGTTTCATAGCGCGTGGCCGGGTCCTCAGACAGCAGTTGGCTGGTCTTTTCCGCAAGGTAGATCAGGATCGCGCCGGACTCGAACAACGCCAACGGCTGACCGCTCGGACCATTAGGGTCGATGATCGCAGGAATCTTGTTGTTGGGGTTCAAGGACAGGAACTCGGGGGATAGTTGGTCCTGCGTCTCGAAGCTGACCTTGTGCGCTTCATACGGCAAAGCCAGCTCTTCCAGCATGATCGACACTTTGACGCCGTTGGGCGTCGGCAACGAATACAGCTGCAGGCGCTCCGGATGCTGGGCGGGCCATTTGCTGTTGATCGGGAAAGCGGCAAGTGCATTCATCGGAAAATTCCCAGGCTGAAAACCCCCATCATAGTCATCCGGGCCTCGCCCTGCATGGGTCATCATTACGCAACATAGCCAAGCTAGGCTGCCGCGCAGGCGAACCAACGCGCCAAAATGCACTCTTACGTGCGCCAAAACGTTGAAAAGCAGACTCGAACTGACAATGACCATTTCACCTTTGCGCCTTGCGCAACGATTCAAACGCTACACCTACCTACTGCCATCACTGCTGTTACTCGGCGGAGCAATCGGCTTGGTCCTCGAATCCCCGCTCATCAATGCCGGGCCGGTGGATGGCGTGCAAACGTTGGTGTTCCTGCGCCATGGTGAAAAGCCTGCCGGCGGCCTGGGCCAGCTCAACTGCCAGGGCCTCAACCGCGCGATGAACCTGGCCAGCGTGTTGCCGGAAAAATTCGGCAAGGCCAACTATGTGTTTGCCTCCAACCCGACGCGAAATGTCGAGGAAGGTGAGCATGACAATTCCTACAGCTACATTCGTCCATTGATGACCATCGGCCCCAGCGCCATCAAGCTCGGCCTGCCGGTGAATATCAAGTTCTCCGCCAACGACACCAGCGCCCTCGCCGACGAACTGGTGGAAGACAAGTACCACAACTCGATCATCTACACCGCCTGGTCCCATGGCTACCTGCCGGAACTGATCAACAAGGTCGCCAGCGAAGCGGTGGGCTCGAAGTACACCATCGCCCACGACTGGTCCGGCAACGACTACGACACGTTGTATGTGCTGACGCTGACCTGGCACAACGGCAAAGCGTCGTTGCTGAGCCGCAACTACCAACAGGGCTTGAACAACGGCCAGCAGACCTGCCCGGATGCAACCCAGGTGAGCGCTGACATCTGAGGGCGTATGATGCACCGCTATTGACTCAGCTTCGGATCATCAGCATGCCCAACCTCACGTCTACCCAGCCCGCCCGGGGCTGGTCTTTCTGGTGGAAACCCGCCTTGTTTCTCCTGGTTGCCTGCGTCGGCCTGTACTACGTGAAGTGGTCGCCCTACTACTTCAAGGCATTCGTGGCAGCGGATAACCACAGCATTGGTGCGTCAATCCTCAACGATCAACAAACCGCGCCGCTGATGGCCGCGCTGGCGTATGCGCAGGTGTATTTCCTGGCCATCTGGAAAGCGGCGGTGCTGGCGGTCATTCTCGGCTCGCTGCTGCAAGTGTTGATTCCCCGCGACTGGCTGCTGCGCCTGTTTGGCAAGGCCGGGCTGGGTTCGACCGTGCGCGGCGGGCTGTTCGCACTGCCGGGGATGATGTGCAGTTGCTGCGCGGCGCCGGTGGCGGCAGGCATGCGCCGTCAGCAAGTATCGGTGGGGGCGGCGTTGGCGTTCTGGATTGCCAACCCGGTGTTGAACCCGGCCACCCTGGTATTCATGGGCTTTGTGTTGGGCTGGGGTTTTACGGCGTTGCGCCTGGTGGCGGGGATTGTGCTGGTGGTGGGCGTGTCGCTGGTAGCCCAGCGCATTGCGCGACCGGAGCAGGTGCCGGACGCCGCATTGGAGGCAGTTTCAGAGGTCAGCGTCGTCGAATCGCAGCCGTTCCTGAGTCGCTGGCTGCGCACCCTGTGGCAATTGTTCTGGAGCACCATCCCGGTCTATATCCTGGCCGTACTGATCCTGGGCGCAGCGCGAGTGTGGTTGTTTCCCCATGTGGATGGCGCCATGGCCAACAGCCTGCTCTGGCTGGTGCCATTGGCGATTGTCGGCACTTTGTTCGTGATTCCGACCGCCGCCGAGATCCCTATCGTACAAACCATGATGACCCTCGGCATGGGCACCGGCCCGGCAGTGGCCTTGCTGATGACCTTGCCGAGCGTGAGCCTGCCGTCACTGCTGATGCTGCGCAAAGACTTCGATGCACGGGTGCTGGTGACGGTGGCCGGGTTGACCATGTTGGTGGGTGTGGTGTGTGGGTTGATCGGGGCCGTCATTCTCTAGTGACTCTCAGAGGCTGGTGGCACTGCGACAACCGGGGTATCTGTGCCAGGTTGAAACCTGTGGCGAGGGAGCTTGCTCCCGTGGCGGTTTGTCAGCCGACCTGGATGTTAGGTAGATCGCGTACATATCCATTGCTGCGGTAACGGCGGCTTATGGTTCCGCTCTTACAGCGGGTCACTTTTGGAAGGACCCAAAAGTAACCAAAAGGTCCTTGCCCCACCACTCGGCACCTCGCTCAAGCTCGGTGTGCCCGAACACAGGCTTGAATCCGTGGGCCGCCGTCATGGGCCATCCCTGGCCCAGGACGGCTAACCCGGCGTCCTGCCGGGTTATCCACGGATTCAAGCCTGCGTTCGGCCAGCGTGGTTTGACGGGGCGCCTAAGATCAAGATCAAGATCAAGATCAAAAGCAAGATCAGGAGTGCGGCAAGCAGCGAATCTCAGCCGTCATGCGGGCAAGACCGGATAGATTTGATCAGATGCGGATTGTCTGTATCGGCTCAGAAAGATCGACCCAGCCTTTCACGCAGATACTCCACCACTGCGCCCTGCTCTCCCGAAAACTCGATCCGGGCGCCTTTGCTTTGCTTTTGAAAGGCGTACATCGGGTCGTAGTACTCGCGCAGCAACCCTTCGATCCACTCCCGGTGCAGGTCGACTGCACCACTGCGGGCCTGTTCCGCCAAGGCGTCCTGCAGGATCGCCTGTAGCCGTTGGAAGCGTTCACCGCCCAGGCGCTTGTGAATGTTGGCCAGGCTCTGGGTCAGGCGCTCGGCAAAGCGGGCCTGGCCGGTTTCGCCATGCACCTCGATGAATTCTGCGCAGAGTTCGACCACGTAATCACGCAGGATTCGCTCAACACGCCCCTCCACGCTGTCTTCGAGCCAGACCATCGGAAACGTCTGCATGCCTTTATGCAACGGCAGGGGAAGCGCGCAACTGCCGATCATGCGGCTCTCGTCCTCGACCACAAACTGTTCGATACCGACCGCGCGTTTTTTCAGCAGGTCCACCGCCAGGCGATTTTCGAAATCGATGTTGGATGGCTGCGCCGTAGCGCGCTTGCCGAAGCTGGAACCGCGGTGGTTGGCGTGCCCCTCCAGGTCCAGGGCATTGCGCAACTGACCGAGCACTTCGGTTTTGCCGGTGCCCGTCATGCCGCCCAGCAATACAAAATCACATGCGTTCGTTGCCTGTTCCAGGGTGTCCAGCAGGAAGGTGCGCATGGCCTTGTAGCCACCGCCGACGCGTGGATATTCAATACCCGCCTCGGTCTTCAACCACTGCTGCACAATCTGCGAACGCAGCCCACCACGAAAGCAGTACAAGTACCCGTCGGGGTTGGCCTTGGCGAACTGTGCCCACTGCTCGATGCGCTCTGCCTTGATCGCCCCGGACACCAGTTCATGCCCCAGCACAATGGCAGCCTGCTGGCCTTGCTGCTTGTAACAGGTGCCGACCCGTTGACGTTCGTCATCGGTCATCAGCGGCAGGTTGATCACCCCGGGGAACGCGCCCTTAGTGAACTCGATCGGCGCACGGGTATCCATCATTGGCCGGTCATTGAGGAAGATGTCGCGGTAGTCGGTGAAATCGGTCGCCATCAAAACACCTCTACCGCGTGGGTCTGTCGCTCACCCAACGCGCCAATCGGCTCAAGGCTCAAGCCCATTTCAGCGGCCATTGCATGAAATTCGGCGTCACCCTCCGGCGTCACGGCAATCAACAGGCCACCACTGGTCTGCGGGTCACACAACACACGCTTGTGCAATTCTTGAAGACGCCCCAGCTTGCTTGCATAACTGTCGAAGTTGCGCAACGTGCCACCGGGCATGCAGCCTTGATCCAGGTAATGCTCGACGCCCGGCAGCAGCGGCACTTTGGCGTATTCGATGCGCGCCGTCAGGCCACTGCCGTCGGCCATTTCTACCAAGTGGCCGAGCAGGCCGAATCCGGTGACGTCCGTCATGGCCGTCACGCCGGCCAACTTGCCGAAACGGCTGCCCGGCTTGTTCAGGGTGCACATCCAGTCGCGGGCCACACCCACATCGACCTCGCGCAATTTGCTCTTCTTTTCCGCAGTCGTCAGAACGCCGATGCCCAGCGGCTTGGTCAGATACAACTTGCACCCGGCCGTGGCGGTGTCGTTGCGCTTCATATGGCGCTTTTGCACGATCCCGGTCACGGCCAGGCCAAAGATCGGTTCCGGCGCGTCGATGGAGTGGCCACCGGCCAGCGGGATCCCCGCCGCGTCACATACCGAACGGCCACCGCGGATGACCTCCCGGGCAATCTCCGGTGCCAATACGTTCACCGGCCAGCCGAGAATGGCAATGGCCATCAGCGGGTCGCCGCCCATGGCGTAGATGTCGCTGATGGCATTGGTCGCGGCAATGCGGCCGAAGTCGAAGGGGTCATCGACAATCGGCATGAAGAAATCAGTGGTGGAGACCACGCCCCGCTCGTCGTCGATGGCGTAGACCGCCGCGTCATCGCGCGAAGCATTCCCCACCCACAGGTTGGGGTCGAGATTCTGCGCGCCACTGCCGGCCAGGATCACTTCCAGTACCTGGGGCGAAATCTTGCAGCCGCAACCCGCGCCGTGGCTGTATTGGGTGAGGCGAATAGGCTCGTTCATGGAGGACCTCAAGCTATCAAGTGGGTGGAGTCTACCAGACAGCAAAAGGCCAACTGGGCTCACGGAGCGCAGTTGGCCTTTGCCTATCGAGCCTTACTGCTTGGCAGCCAGCAGGCGTTTGTGGCGATTGCGTCGCGCCATGTTCAGCAACTCGATCACCGCCGAGAACGCCATGGCCGCGTATACATAGCCTTTTGGCACATGGGCGCCGAAGCCTTCGGCGATCAAGGTCATGCCGATCATGATGAGGAAGCCCAGGGCCAGCATCACCACCGTCGGGTTGTCGTTGATGAACTTGGCCAACGGCTCTGCCGCCACCAGCATCACGATCACCGAGACCACCACGGCAATGATCATGATCGGCAGGTGCTCGGTCATGCCCACGGCGGTGATGATGCTGTCGATGGAAAAGACCAGGTCGAGCATCAGGATCTGGCCAATGGCCGCCGCAAAGCCGATGGACACGCCGTTACCGGCGCTGACCTTCTCTTCCGGCTCCGGGTCCATGCTGTGGTGGATTTCAGTGGTCGCCTTCCACACCAGGAACAAGCCACCAGCGATCAGGATCATGTCTTTCCACGAAAAGGCCTGGCCGAAGATTTCGATCACCGGCGCCGTCAACTGCACGATGAACGCGATGGTGCTCAACAGGCCCAGGCGCAGGATCAACGCCATGCTGATGCCGATACGACGTGCTTTCGCCCGGTGTTTCTCCGGCAATTTGTTGGTGAGGATCGAGATAAAGATCAGGTTATCGATGCCCAGCACGATTTCCATCACGATCAAGGTAGCCAAGGCCACCCAGGCGGTAGGGCTTGCAGCCAGTTGTAAAAGGTAATCCATAGGTCAGTCCTGACGTGGTGAGGCTCGGGAATTAGGTTTCTTTGCTATCGGACTCGGAAGCCTTTTCAGCGTCCTTGTCTTTCTTCTCAGGGCTGATCAAGCCGTGGGTTGCCTCACTCAGGGCCTGCTCGGCGGCCTTGTGAGTTTCATCAATGGCTTGCTTGGCCGACTCGGTAGCCTTGCCCATCACTTGCTGCGCACTCTTTTCCACTTGATCACAGCCAACCATTACCAATGAAAGCGCAAGCAACGAGGCCGCGCCCAGATAATTGAGTTTCATGATGTATTCCTCTCTTAGAACCAGAGGGACCAAATAGTGGCCCTGCGATAGCGAGGCATTCTATGCAGGCGAACAGTTCAGTAAAATTCGTATTTTTATGACATATACTTCGGATTTAACGAACTGTAGCCCCCTATGCTCAATTACCGGCAATTGCATTATTTCTGGGTAGTGGCCAAGACCGGCAGCATTGTGCGCGCCTGTGAGCAGTTGAACCTCACACCCCAGACCATCAGCGGGCAAATCAGCCTGCTCGAGCAAACATTCGGTGTAGCGCTGTTTCAGCGCGTCGGGCGCCAGTTGGAGTTGACCGAAGCCGGGCGCCGGGCACTGCCGTACGCCGAACAGATGTTCCAGACCGGCAATGAACTGGAGGCGATGTTGCGCGCCCAACCGAATGAGCAGCAGATCCTGTTTCGTGTGGGCGTCGCGGATGTGGTGCCCAAATCGATCGTCTATCGGCTGATCGCGCCGACCATGGAGTTGAGCGAGCCGATTCGGATCACCTGCCGCGAGGATAAACTCGAACGCTTATTGGCTGACCTTGCGATCCAGCGCCTCGACCTGGTGATTTCCGACAGCCCGATGCCTACGCACCTGGATATCAAAGGCTACAGCCAGAAGTTGGGCGAGTGCGGCATCAGTTTTTTCGCCACCCAGGCATTAGCTGACGAATACGGTGGCGACTTCCCACAGTGCTTGCAGGGCGCACCGCTGTTGATTCCGGGAGCAGAAACCGTGGTGCGCAGCCGGTTGCAGCGCTGGTTTGCCGAGCAGCAGATCCAACCGAAGATCATCGGCGAGTTCGACGACAGCGCCTTGATGCAGGCGTTTGGCCAATCCGGCAGCGGGGTCTTCATCGCGCCAAGCGTGATCGCCGACGAGGTGGTGCGCCAGTACGGCGTGGCGCTGATCGGCCAGACCGTCGCGGTGACCGAGTCGTTTTACGCGATCTCGGTAGAACGCAAGGTCAAGCACCCCGGCATCGTGGCCATTACCGAAGGTGCTCGAAGGGAACTGTTTACTGCCCTGCCCTGAGGCGTCAGGCGCTGGCCGCGTGCGTTTGTCGGGCGCTCATCAGCCACAACGCCAGCAGGATCGACACCAGAATGAACCCGGACGCCGCAAAGCCCAGGCTGCCCAGGCCCAGGGTGTCGATCACATGCCCGCCGACCATCGCTCCCAGGCCGATCCCCAGGTTGGCCCCGGCGATATTCAACGACGCGGCAAACGCGGGAGCTTGGGGCGCGGCCTTCATCAAGCGCACATGGCTGACCAGGAACATCGCCGCCTGGGTCACGCCCCACACCGCCATCGCCGCCGCCAGGCCGATCGTGGAGTGAATCGCCGGCACCAGCGCCACCATGCCCGCAATCATGAAACCGCAGAACACCATGGACGCAATCAACGGGTGCCGATCCACCGCACGCCCACCCAAGGAATTGCCGATCAAGCCGACCGCACCAAAGCCCATCAGGCACCAGCCCACCAGTGTGCCGTCAAACCCGGCCAAGCGCTCAAGGATGTCCGCCAGATAGGTGTAGGCCGTGAACATGCCGCTGAACACCAGGATCGACAACAGGATATGGCCCTGCATCAGCGGGTTGCGCAGGATCTTGAACTGCGAGCGCAGCGTCACTTGATCGTTCTTCGGCGCGGTCACCGGCAAATAGAGAAACAGCAGCAGCGCCTTGGCCAACGCTACCACCGCCAGGATGGCAAACGCAGTGCGCCAGCCGAACATGTCCGAAATCAGCGTCCCCACGGGGATACCGAATACCGTGGCGCAGACGATACCGAAGCCGATTTTCTCGATCGCGCGTCCGGCGTATTCCGGGCCGACGATATCGACCGCGGTCTCACTGGCCAAGGCCCAGAACACCGGCAAACCCAGGGCCGGGATCAAGCGTGCCAGCGCCATCATCCAGATATTCGGCGCAAGGGCCGCCAAGGTGTTGGCTACGCCGAACATGACCAGGATAGTGATAAACAGGCGCTTGCGTGGGAAGCGGGCGAAGTACGCCGTCAGAAACGGGCCAAAGGCTGCCACGGTGAAAGCGAACAGCGTCACCAGCAGGCCAGCCTGGGACACGCTGACGTTCAGGTCGCGGGCAATGGACGGCAACAAACCGACGATGACGAATTCTGTGGTCAGCACGGTAAAACCGGCAGCCGACAGCAGCAGGATGGGAAACAACATGAAAACTCCAGAAACAACGACATCAACGACAGCCCGAAGGGCTCGCTGACGGAGAGGAAAGATGAGAGGCAAGAATCTTAACAGAGTGTGTCCAGGTTTGGCGAAAGCCCTGAAGCGTGGGCGACGCGATGTCGCAGCGTCCGGGGTACCGATGACGACATGCTAGACTTCGCGCCCTCGCGTCCTACAGCCTTTTCTGCGTGCGCCGCTGTACCTTCAAAAAATTAGAGACAAGTGTTTATGACTGCTGCCCCTTCCCTTCTGCAACGACTAGCCCGCGTCAGCCTGGTCACGCAAATCCTCCTCGGCCTGATAGCCGGCATCCTCCTGGCACTCGTTGCGCCTGAGGCGGCCAAGGCCACCGGTTTTATCGGCAAGGTATTTGTCGCCGCGCTCAAAGGCGTAGCGCCGATCCTGGTGTTTGTATTGGTGATGGCGTCGATAGCCAATCATAAACAGGGCCAGCAAACCCATATCAAGCCGATCCTGTTCCTGTACCTGCTCGGCACCTTTGCCGCCGCCGTGGTGGCGGTGATCGGCAGCACGCTGTTCCCCTCGACGCTCGTACTGGCCACTCACGACACCACGGTCAGCGCTCCGGGCGGAATCGGCGAAGTGCTGCAAAGCCTGCTGCTCAGCGTGGTGGATAACCCGATCAATGCCCTGGCGAACGCCAACTTTATCGGCATCCTGGCCTGGGCCATCGGCCTGGGGGTCGCCATTCGCCATGCCGGTGAGACGACCCGCACGGTGATCGACGATCTGTCCAACGGCGTGACATTGATGGTGCGCGTGGTGATTCGCTTCGCGCCTCTGGGCATCTTCGGTCTCGTGGCATCGACGCTGGCCACCTCGGGCTTCGGCGCCCTGCTCGGCTACGCCCATCTGCTAGGCGTACTGATCGGCTGCATGCTGTTCGTGGCATTGGTGATGAACCCGGCCATCGTGTACTGGAAACTGCGCCGTAATCCTTACCCGCTTGTGTTGATGTGCCTGCGCGAAAGTGGCATCACCGCCTTCTTCACCCGCAGCTCGGCAGCGAACATTCCGGTGAACCTGGCGTTGAGCAAGCGCCTGGGCCTGCATGAAGACACCTACTCGGTGTCGATTCCGCTGGGCGCCACCATCAATATGGCCGGTGCCGCGATTACCATCACGGTGTTGACCCTGGCAGCCGTACACACCCTCGGGATTTCGGTCGACCTGCCTACCGCCGTACTGCTCAGCGTAGTGGCAGCCGTTTGCGCCTGCGGAGCCTCGGGTGTGGCCGGTGGTTCGCTGTTGCTGATTCCCCTGGCGTGCAGCCTGTTCGGCATCCCCAGCGAGATCGCCATGCAGGTGGTTGCCGTCGGGTTCATCATCGGCGTCCTTCAGGACTCGGCGGAAACCGCGCTGAACTCGTCCACCGATGTACTGTTTACCGCTGCCGCTTGCTTGGGCAAGGAAGAGCAATCGGCCTGACCCCCTCCAGGCCGGCTCACTCAGGAACCGGCCTGGCGTTTTCATGCGGCTATCGACGTATCGACGGCAGGTTCAAGGTGATCAGGACGAAACGCTGTCAGCGGTTGCCCGTACATCCGCAGGTTTTTCACATCGTATCGGTACCAATTCCCAGTGGTTTCATCCAGCAGCGCCTGGACCTTCGTGGTTTCGGCCCCGGCGTGAGTGCCTTCCACCACTCCTTTGGGTTTATGTTGGAACACCCGGTCCACACTGCGGTTGGCCGAAACGGCCTTCCAGAAAAGCAACCCTCGACCGAGGGCTGACTTATGAAGTGGTAATCCTTTGCTCACCAGCGCTTTCCCTCCAGCAAACGGATTGGCCGCACTGACCAGTGCGCGAGTGAAGGTACCGGCCTTGCTCAACACGCTGCCGCCAGACTTCAAGACCTTCGTCGCGGCCCCGGCCCCACCTAACGCAAAACCAAAGATATCGACGGCCAGGAACGCCAGGCCTTCACCAACCCTGCCCTCTTTGAAGCTGTGCACGGCCGCCGCGACCGGTATCAGCGCACGCGTGACCGCCTGGATTTTCTCGAACTCGGTGACTTCCGTGTCAAAGGTGGTGGCGCCCCTGGCGGCTGCGAACAGCTCGTCACGCTGGGCTGACTTGAAGTAATAACGCGTAGCGGTTTCGGCAATGAACTGTGACCTTGGCGAGGTGAAGGTTTGAACAGGCGAATCGGACTGTGCTCGTGCTGTTCGTTGAGCGTCATAACCCGAGACCTCAGTCAGCTGGGTGTTGGTTTTCACCCAGGGTATTGATCCTTCTCCCGCGACGCGCTGCCATTGGCCCTGCAGCCCACCCTTGAGCCCCTCCGCCAAGTCCTTTCGATGACGCAATACACCGTTTGTGGGGTCAACTTCGTAAACGCGCTTTTTGCCGTTGTACGTGGACTCTACGAACAACGGGCCATCCTTGGGCTTGTCGAACTTTTCGAAATCCTTGTTGAACAGATAGGAGGGCAGTTCATACGGGCCTGGCGAATGGAGTGGTCGGGTGACTGTCTGCTCGGTGAAAAATTTCAATTCACCCCATTCCAAAGCATCCTTATCTGCCTGTGGCAGCAGTGAAATCTGGTGTTTGACTGTCACTTCTGAGGCCGCTTTGAGAGCGTCGTAATAAGCGCGGATTTGCTCTTCGAACGCCGCGTTGATTTCGTCGGGAAGAAAACGGATATAGCGTGCTACATCGCTGGGGATGGCCGGGTCGGTAGAGTCCCAACTGACAGGTGTATTCGTGAGCGCGATATCGAGTAGTGAATACGGCCCCTTGTAATCCCGCCACTTCTCGGACGGTTCCAGGACCTTTTTTTCGAGATCCACATCCGCGTATTTTTCGGGCAGCCGCTCTTTCATCAACTTGAGCGCAACCGATCGACGGGTCGGTACGGGTGCACGGAAGGCCTCTGAAGCCTGGGCCAAGGTTTCCAGGCGCTCGCTGGCCATTGCGCCGGCGCGCTCGACTTCGGCTGGCGAATAATTGTTATCGTCCCGCTTGGCAATCGCACCATCTGCCACGGCCCAATGAATCACCCCTTCCCAGCCGGCCAACGCCTCTACCGTTTTTTCATCGGCGCTGATCGGACTGAGATCCTCCTTGATCAATTGCTCATAGGTTTTAGTCGCTGCCAGCCCCGGCGCACGCATATCAGCCTTGGCGACGATGGCCTTCAAGCTGACCCAGGCGGGCGAGCCATAAGTCAGTTTGTCGGGAACCCCCTTGACCAGCATTTCAGGGGCGTGGTGGGACAGCAGCACGTACGCAGCGATCGCAGCGTTGCGCCCAAAGGAACGACTCAGATGGCGGGTCAACCCTTCAACCACAAAAGAGAGCGGCATCCCCCAGTTTTCCCGCCGCGATAAATCGTACCCTCCCACCCGGTTCTTCTTATCCGGGTATAACAGCGCATCCCAGTCAAGACCTATCTGCAAAGCCGAAAGCGTCCACTCTTCAGCCGTACCTGCGCCTTTGAACTTGTCACGCAACGCAATTCCCAGCGCCTGCGCGGAGGGGCTCTGCAACAGCTTTAGCAGCGTTTCACGCGGCTTTTCCAGCTCGGCGGCTGTCCAATCGACCGTTTGTGTCAAGAAACCAAAGGCGTTCTGGCTCAGCTTCAGCTTATGGAACTCGGGCAACTCCAATGCATTGAACGTCACAGCATCGTAGATAGCCTGACGCTGCTCCTGATCCAATGCCGTGGGCCATGACAGTCCGCCCCCCAGGTCGCCATGGGGCGGTGAATGCTCCACTGGACGACTCAACTCTTTGATCATATTCAACAGTTCACTTTCATTGACTGGCTGGTCCCAACCCTTGCCAGCCATGAATTGCAGCAGATTGACGGTCTGTCCCGCCTTTGCCTCATGATTCAGATGGAAATTGGAATACGGGTCCAACTTGATCTGCTGGCTACCCAAGTACTGAGTAAAAGCCTCTTCACGGTTAAACCGCGCAGGGTGGCCGGTAGGCGATGTACGCCATCGTTCCTGCTGCTGCAAATGTGAAGTTACCCGTACATAAGCATTGACCAACGCGTCGCGAAAATTCGCCAAGTCATTGCTGTTGGCCGTCTGCCGAGTAGGCGAAGTACCGGGGGCGGCCGCGCCCTGCACAGGCTTGGTCGTCGGCGGAGCACTGATGAGGGTCTCAGCGCCAAGTTCAAAGGAAGCACTCACCCCGGTCGGGGAGTTGTGGGTGGTTACGATCATTAGGGAGCCTCAAGGTCTCGTTACGCCTGATTGACGTCCTTGAGTAGCCTCTTGGCTAAGTTCGGTTGCATGGAGATATGTAACAAGCTGGAGCATGAAAAAGCCCGGCGTGGCGCATAAATGAACCACCCGGGCTTCAGGCTGCGTCACGCGTTTAGAAAGCGCCCATGTAGTCACGCTTGCCCACTTCCACACCGTTGTGGCGCAGCAAGGCGTAAGCGGTAGTGACGTGGAAGAAGAACTGCGGCAGGCCGTAGGTCAACAGGTAGGACTGGCCGCTGAAGCGCTTCTCTTTCGGCGTGCCTGGACGGGTGATGATCTCGATGCCTTCCTTGCCGTCGATCTGCTCGGGCTTGAGGGTGTCGAGGAAGGCCAGCACTTTGGCGATCAGCGCTTGCAGGTCGGCGAAGGTGGTTTCTTGATCTTCATATTTGGGCACTTCGATCTCGGCCAGGCGGGCGGATACGCCTTTGGCGAAGTCGACGGCGATCTGTACCTGGCGCACCAGCTGGAACATGTCAGGGAACAGACGCGCTTGCAGCAAGGCATTGGGTTCGATGTTCTTGGCGGTAGCGTGGGCTTCGGCTTTGTTCAGCACATCGCTCAGGGCGTTGAGCATTTGCTTGAAGACAGGGACGGAAGCGGCGTACAGGGAAATAGTCATGACAGTCTCACGGTGATGGCAGGGTTTGGAACCAGCAGCGATTATAGACCTGCCCGCCGCTTGTCTTTTATTTTTTCCGGCATAGGCTAGTGGGCTCACTGCATAGGGAAACGCGCGATGACCGCTGAGCATGACACCCAAAACCCTGAGCCGCGCCTCAATAGCACGGAAATCCGCATCCTGGGCTGCCTGATCGAAAAACAGGCGACCAACCCGGAAACCTACCCCCTGACCCTCAACGCCCTGGTACTGGCCTGCAACCAGAAGACCAGCCGGGAGCCGGTGACCAACCTCAGCCAAGGCCAGGTCGGCCAGAGCCTGCGTGCACTGGAAGGCCAAGGTTATACCCGGCTGGTCATGGGCAGCCGCGCCGATCGCTGGGAACACCGGGTAGACAAGGCACTGGAGCTGGTGCCGGCCCAGGTGATCCTGATCGGGCTGCTGTTTTTGCGCGGGCCACAGACGGTCAATGAACTGCTGACCCGCAGCGGGCGCATGCACGATTTCGAAGATGCCGAGCAGGTCGTGCACCAGCTGGAACGTCTGATCGCGCGCGGGCTGGCAGTGCTGGTGCCGCGCCAGGCGGGACAGCGGGAAGATCGGTACACCCATGCGCTGGGCGATCCGGCGGATATCGAGGCGATTATCGCAGCCCGAGGCAATCCGGTGGAGCGTGGCGCCGGGGTTAGCGTGGAGCGGATTGAAGAGCTGGAGGCGCGGATCGCAGCGCTGGAAGAACGACTGGCGCAGTTGGAACAGGCGTAACACCATTAAAATGTGGGAGCGGGCTTGCTCGCGAATGCAGTGTGCCAGTCACAGTTGAGTTAACTGAACCCACCGCATTCGCGAGCAAGCCCGCTCCCACATTGGATTTTCGTGGGTTTCAGCCTCGGGCAAAGGCCACTGCCGCCTCAAATTGCGCCTGAGTCGGCCGCACGCCGGTATACAGCACGAACTGCTCCAGCGCCTGGATCGCGATCACTTCCAGCCCGGTGATCACCCGCTTGCCCTTGGCGCGTCCACGCACGATCAGCGGCGTTTCGGCGGGGATCGCTACCACATCGAACACAGTTTCCGCAGCATCCACGGCGTCAGTCGCAAAGGCCAACTGATCGGCCTCGGCGCCACCGGTCATACCGATCGGCGTCACATTGACCAGCATCTGCGGGCGCAAGTCACCCAGCTCGGCCTGCCACCCATACCCGAGGTTTTGCGCCAGCGCGCGGCCTGCCGCTTCGTTGCGCGCAACAATCACGCCATTGGCATAGCCACCGTCACGCAGGGCACTGGCTACGGCCTTGGCCATGCCGCCGCTGCCGCGTAAAGCAAAGGTCGAGTCCTTGGGCACGGCATGCTTTTTCAGCAGTTGTTCGATGGCGATATAGTCGGTGTTGTAGGCTTTGAGACGGCCGTCGGTGTTGACGATGGTGTTCAGGGAGTCGATGGCCTGCACCGAATCGTCCAGCTCATCCACCAGGGCGATCGCGGCCTCCTTGAACGGCATGGAAACACCGCAACCGCGAATGCCCAGCGCCCGGATACCACCTATCGCGCCGGGCAAATCCTGGCTGCTGAACGCTTTATAGTAGAAATTCAACCCCAACTGTTCATACAGGTGGTTGTGGAACCGCAGGCCAAAATTCCCGGGACGCGCCGACAATGACATACACAGTTGGGTGTCTTTGTTGGGGTGCATCTGCATGGATAACTCCTTTGAGTAAGCAAATCGGTACAGACCTTACACAACCTTTACCTATCGGCCGTGCTGTTTTTCAGAAATACGTTGTCTTAAAAGTATCCCCGCGACAATCCTTGAGTCTATTGATTGCAGACCACAAGCGCAGGGGCTAACCGAGGAATGACCATGATTCGTAAAATCCCCAAAATCGCCTTGCTTGTCGGCGCACTCGCTATGGCAGGCCAAGCCTCCGCCCACGGTGGTGGTTGGGGTGGCCCGGCCGTTCTGGGTGCTTTGGTCGGCGCCGCTGTAGTGGGTTCGGTGGTTGCCAGCCAATCCCAGCCGGTCTACGTGCAGCAGCCGGTTTATGTCCAGCCGCAACCGGTGTATGCCGCTCCGCCGCCGGTCTACTACGCACCGCCACCACCGGTGTATGTGCAAGAACGGGTTTACTACCGCCCGGCGCCGGTCTACTACGGCCCTCCACGTGGCTACTACGGCCCGCCTCACGGTTATTACGGCCGCGGCTGGTAACTTGAACAGGTTCGTCTAAACAGGCCTCGCCCACACGCGGGGCCTTTTTTTGCCTTTGAAGTCTGGATTTATCTTGCCAAGGTCGCAGTGAGGACAATGCTCGGGGGCTCAATCCCACATCATGAGGGTTGAATGTCTTCTTGCTCGATCAAGGTCCGCCCTGTCATGTTTACGTCACGAAACGGACTCACTATCGACCTGTCCAGCCAAGAACAATTAAGGACGACTGACCATGCCCACACAAAACCCGCACCATACCGCCGGCCTCTGCACCTCCAGCAAGGTCTACAGCGCACTGACCGAACTCAAGCACCTGGAAGGCCACCGCACGGCCAAATTCCTGGCGTTGCTGGCGGAAAACCTGGTGCGCAAGGGCCTGCTCAATGAGCAGGAAGTGGTGCTCATGCTGGACCATGTGGTGGATTGACGCCTGGCGTTGATGTCGACTATCGAGCCAGGTGATTTTTGCTGAGCACCCAGCCATCGTAAGGTGACCTCCATAGCGATTGGAGGTACTTATGCCCACTGTTCAAATCATGTCCGTCATTGGTAGCGCCGTTCCCACCCCACTCCGGGAGCTGGGCCTGCTCGCCTGCTGGTACGTAGTCAGCGATGGCGAGCCCATCAGCGGCCCGCTCATGTCGTTATCCGATGCGCAAAAACAGCTGCAATGCGCATCCAATTTCAGGCTCAACGCCTGAAACCTACGGCAACGGCAGCTTGACCCGAGGTTTGGTTTCTACAAACAGTGCCCAACTGGACATGAACAACGCCGCCACCAACGGGCCGATCACAAACCCGTTCAGGCCGAATACCGACAGGCCGCCCAGGGTCGAGATCAGGATCAGGTAGTCAGGCATTTTCGTGTCCTTGCCCACCAGCACCGGGCGCAGCACGTTGTCCACCATGCCGATGACCAGAACGCCGAACGCAGTCAGCACCACGCCCTGCCAGATCGAACCGCTCAACAGAAAGTAAGCGGCCACCGGGCCCCATACAATCCCCGCGCCCACCGCCGGTAGCAGGGAAAGAAACGCCATCAAGACCGCCCACAGCAACGCGCTGGGAATGTCCAGGAACCAGAAGATCAAACCGCCCAGTGCGCCTTGGGTCACGGCTACCAGTACGTTGCCCTTGACGGTGGCGCGCACCACCCGATTGAACTTGAGTTGCAGGCGACGCTTCTGGGGCTCCGCCAGGGGCACTGCCGTGCGGACTTTACGCACCAGTTCCGGGCCGTCGCGCAGCAGGAAAAACAGCAGATACAGCATGATGAAAAAGCTCACCAGGAAATCAAATGTCCCCTGACCAAAACTGAACGCCTGGGAGGCAAAAAACTGGCTGCCCTGCATCGCGCTCTTGACGATTTTCTCGCGCAAGCCTTCCAGGTTGCCCATGCCGAACCGGTCCAGCAGGTGCTGGAAATACGGCGGCAGTACGTTCTTGAACTGCTCGATATACCCGGCGACGTCCAGCTTGCCGCTTTCGACGTTTTTGTAGAGCGTCGCCCCTTCCTGCACCAGCAATACGCTGGTGATGATGACCGGCAAAATGGCGATCACCAGGCACACCGCCAAGGTGGTCAGGGAGGTCAGGTTGCGGTTCCAGCCAAAGCGTTGCTGCAGGCGGCGCTGCATCGGGGCGAAGATGATGCCGAGGATGACCGCCCAGAACACCGCGCCGTAAAACGGCAGCAATATCCAGATAAAGGCGACGGTCACCAGGGCCAGCAACAACAACAGGGTTTTGAATTGCAGGTTGGTTGAGTTCATGTCCGGTCCATGTCAAAAAAGCAGTAGGCCTTCATCGGCCCTTTTGCTTAGTCCGCAGGCGAACCCGGGAGTGCCATCCCGTCACTCGATAGCCTTGGCCTCACGCAAAAGCGCCTGGATCACTTGTTCCTGGGCCTCATAATCACCTTCGCCAAAGTGGCTATAGCGCACCTTCCCCTTGGCATCGATCAGGTAATGGGCCGGCCAGAACTGGTTATCGAAACTGCGCCAGATTGCATAGTTGTTATCCAAGGCTACCGGGTAGGTGATGCCCAGCTTGCGCACCTGGTCCCTGACGTTGCCGCTGACCTGTTCATAGGCATATTCCGGAGTGTGTACGCCAACGACCACCAAGCCATCGGGTTCGTAGCGTTTCGCCCACTCTTTTACGTACGGCAGCGCGCGCCGGCAGTTGATGCAGTCGTAAGTCCAGAAATCCACCAGCACGACTTTGCCCTTGAGCGCCTGCAGATCGAGCGGTGGGGAGTTGAGCCATTCGGCCGCCCCCGCCAGCGATGGCATGGCGCCCGGTGGGTCAGCGGGAGTTTCACGGCTGGCCATCACGCTGGAAATCAGCGCAAGCGTCAGCAGCAGGCCGGCGAGCAGAAAGGTGATAGGTCGCATGATCATTACCTGTTGGGTATTCAGAGCCTCCATTGGAACGCCCTGGAGTATCGCGCCTGTGTCGAACCCCCACTGCCGATACACAGCGATACAAAATCAGCAAAGGGCGACCTGGATCAATAAACCCCGGCCCCGGATCCTTTACCTTCGCGACCTTTTGCGACTTGAGCCCATGCCCCCTGTGATCGCCCCCGAACTGCTCGCCCCCGCCGGCACCCTGAAAAACATGCGTTATGCCTTCGCCTACGGTGCCGATGCGGTCTACGCCGGCCAGCCGCGCTACAGCCTGCGGGTGCGCAACAACGAGTTCGACCACGCCAACCTGGCGCTGGGCATTCAGGAAGCGCATGTGCTGGGCAAACGCTTCTACGTCGTGGTCAACATCGCGCCCCACAACGCCAAGCTGAAAACCTTCCTCAAAGACCTCGCACCAGTGATCGCCATGGGCCCGGATGCGCTGATCATGTCCGACCCAGGCTTGATCATGCTGGTGCGCCGCCATTTCCCGTCGATGCCGATTCATCTGTCGGTGCAGGCCAATACGGTGAACTGGGCCAGCGTCGAATTCTGGCAACAACAAGGCATCTGCCGCGTGATTCTGTCGCGGGAGTTGTCTCTGGAAGAGATCGGCGAGATCCGCCAGCAAGTGCCGGCCATGGAGCTGGAAGTGTTTGTGCACGGCGCCTTGTGCATGGCCTATTCCGGGCGCTGCCTGCTCTCGGGCTACATGAACAAGCGCGATGCCAACCAGGGCACCTGCACCAACGCCTGCCGCTGGAAGTACCAGGCCACCCCGGCGATGGAAAACGCCACGGGCGAGATCGTCCAGCAGTATCAGCCGGAGCCGACCCTGGGGATTGGCGCGCCGACCGACCAGGTCTTCCTGCTGCAAGAGGCCAACCGCCCCGATGAGCAGATGCCCGCCTTCGAGGACGAGCACGGCACGTACATCATGAACGCCAAGGACCTGCGCGCCGTGCAGCATGTGGAGCGCCTGACGCAGATGGGCGTGCACTCGCTGAAGATCGAAGGCCGCACCAAGTCCCACTTCTACTGCGCACGCACCACCCAGGTGTATCGCCAGGCCATCGATGATGCGGTGGCCGGGCGCGCCTTCGACCGCAACCTGATGACCGACCTCGAATCCTTGGCCCAGCGCGGTTACACCGAAGGCTTCCTGCGCCGCCATGTGCATGACGAATACCAGAACTACCAGAACGGCAGTTCAGTATCCGAACGCCAGCAGTTTGTCGGCGAACTGACCGGCGAGCGCCGTAGCGGCTGGGCCGAGGTCAAGGTCAAGAATCGCTTTGCCGTGGGCGATCACCTGGAGTTGATGACCCCCGCCGGCAACTTCCACTTTGACCTGAGCACTTTGCACAATGCCAAAGGCGAAGCCCTTGAGGTGGCGCCGGGCGACGGGCACACGGTGTATGTGCCACTGCCGGCCGACATGGACGTGCGCTTTGGCTTGTTGATGCGCGATCTCTAGATCCTGAACTGCCCCACCAATTGCCCCAGGCGTTGCCCCAGGTCCGCCAGACTGCGCGAAGTCTGGGCGCCCTGCTGGGTTTCATCGGCCACAGTGTCCACCGCCACGGCAATCTGATGCACGCTGCGGTTGATTTCCTCGGCCACGGCGGTCTGCTCCTCGGCGGCGCTGGCGATCTGGGCGTTCATCGAATTGATGGTGCCGATCAGTTGCGCCATGGTGTCCAGTGAGGCTCCGGCTTCGTTGGCCTGGGCCGAGGTGCCGTCACCCGCGTCGCTGGACCGGCGCATGGCGTCCACGGCGGCGACGGTGCCTTTTTGCAGGCGGTCGATCATGCCCTGGATTTCCTGAGTGCTGGTCTGGGTGCGGCTGGCCAGGGCACGCACTTCGTCGGCCACCACCGCAAACCCTCGCCCGGCCTCCCCGGCCCGCGCGGCTTCGATCGCCGCGTTGAGGGCCAGCAGGTTGGTTTGTTCGGCAATCGAGCGGATCACACTCAGCACACTGACAATCGACGACACATCCTGCTGCAGGCTGTCGAGGGACACGCCACTGCTGCGGATATCGTTCACCAGCGCGTGGATCTGCGCGATGCTGCCGTCGACCACACGCTTGGCCGCGTGCCCTTCGGCATCGGTCTGTTGCGCAGCGACGGCAGCCCCCTGGGCACTGCGCGCAACTTCCTGGGCCGCAGAGGACATCTGGTTAATGGCAGTGGCGACCTGATCGGTCTCGTGGCGTTGGCGCTCCATGGCCTGTTCGGAGCGCTGGGCTTGATCGGACACCTGGCTGACCAGGCCGGTCAGTTGGCTGGTCATCTCGGTGATCTGGCGCACCAGGCTGTGGATTTTGTCGACAAAACGATTGAACGCGACGGCAAGATCGCCCAACTCATCCTGGCTGGTGATCGCCAGGCGGCGGGTCAAATCGCCTTCGCCGGCGGCGATGTCGTCCAGGTTGGCTTTCATCAGGCCCAGCGGACGCAGGATGGTATTGGCCACTATCATGCCCACGGCGGCAATCACCAGCAGCACCACCACGGCCACACCGAGGATGCTCAGCAACACGCCCTCCATGCGTTTCTCGACCTTGGCCTCGACCACTGCCACTTGGGCTTCAATGCCATCGAGGTTGACCGAGGTACCAATCACCATGTCCCACTTCGGCAAGTACTCGGTATAGCCGAGCTTAGGCACCAACTCGGTCTGGCCGGGCTGGGTCGAGCTGTATTGCAGGTAGTGGGTGCCGTCCTTGCCGACCTTGACCAGGTCGCGGTTGACGTAGACGCCGTTGGGGTCGCGGTTGTCCTTGAAGCTCTTGCCTACGCCATCGGGGCTGTTGCCCTTGAACAGGCGGATGGTCTCGGAGTCGTAGCCGAAGAAGTAGCCATCCTTGCCGTAGCTGGTACTGGACAGCAGCTTGACCACCTCGGCCCGCGCCGCCGTGTCGCCGGGGGCGGCCGCGTCGTAGAGCGGCTTGATGGTGGTCATGGCCACTTCCACGTAACTGCGCAGCGTCGTCTTGGCGTCGTTGAGCAGGCGCTGGCGGGTTTCGTCCACCTCGTTGCGCGCCTGCCCCTGCAGGATCCACACCGTGGTCAGGCTGATGACCACGGCAAACAGCAATACCGGCACGACGGCCAGGGCCAGGACTTTGGCCTTTAAACTCAGACGCATGGCTTTTCTCTCTTATTCGTGGCGACTTGAGAAGTTAACGGCCAATTGTCCGATTTCTGTAGGACAACCCTGTCAGAGGGTCATCGCGGCAATCCAGCCAAACGCCAACAATGGAATATTGTAGTGCAGGAACGTGGGCACCACGGTGTCCCAGATATGGTGATGCTGGCCGTCAATGTTCAGGCCGGAGGTCGGGCCGAGGGTGGAGTCCGACGCCGGCGACCCGGCATCGCCCAAGGCCCCCGCCGTACCGACGATGCACACGATAGCCAACGGGCTGAAGCCCAGTTGCACGCACAGCGGCACGAAAATCGCGGCGAGGATCGGCACCGTGGAGAACGACGAACCGATCCCCATGGTCACCAGCAGGCCCACCAGCAACATCAGCAACGCGCCCACACCCCGGCTATGGCCGATGAACGCCGCCGACGCTTCCACCAGCGAGCGCACGTCGCCGGTGGCCTTGAGCACTTCGGCAAAACCCGACGAAGCGATCATGATGAAGCCAATCATCGCCATCATCTTCATGCCTTCGGTGAACAGGTCGTCGGTCTCGCGCCAGCGCACGATGCCGGACACCGAGAAGATCAGGAACCCGGCCAGGGCGCCGATGATCATCGAGTCCAGCCACAATTGGATGATGAATGCCGCAGCGATCGCCAGCCCGGCCACCAGCAGGGTCAACGGGTTGTATTGCACCGCCACTTGCTCGACCCGCTCGATTTTCTCCAGGTCATACACACGCTTTTTGCGGTAGCTGATGAACACCGCCACCAACAGGCCGACCACCATGCCCAGCGCCGGCAAGCCCATGGCGTGGGTAACGTTGACCTGACTGATGTCTACGCCGCTCTTGGCGACGTTGGCCAGCAGGATCTGGTTGAGGAAGATGTTGCCGAAGCCTACCGGCAGGAACATGTAGGGCGTGATCAGGCCGAAAGTCATCACGCAGGCGATCAGGCGGCGGTCCAGTTGCAATTTGGTCAGTACGTACAACAGCGGCGGGACCAACAGCGGGATAAAGGCAATATGAATGGGCAGGATATTCTGCGAGGCAATCGCGACGCTCCACAGCAGGCCGATCAACAACCATTTGACGTGATTGCCGCCCGTCGCTTCCTGGCGATCCACCAGCAGCAACGCTTTGTCCGCCAGGGCGTGGGCCAGACCAGATTTGGCAATCGCCACAGCGAAAGCGCCGAGTAAAGCGTAAGACAAAGCCACGGTTGCACCACCGCCCAAACCACCGTTAAACGCTTTGAGCGTGGCTTCGATACCCAGGCCACCGGTCAAGCCGCCCACCAGCGCACCGACAATAATGGCGATGACCACATGCACGCGGGACAGGCTGAGCACCAGCATGGTGCCGACCGCGGCGATTACTGCGTTAATCATGGTTACCTCAAGACAGAAAACAAAAGAACAGGCATACGTCGCCCAGGCGGCCATGGAACAGGGTGGCCGGCGTGCAGGCTGAGGAGGTCTTATTAGAGGGCGGGCACTTTGCAGCAGGTGGGCGGGCATGTCAAAAAACCCGGGCAAGTCCTAATGCCAGTCAGTTAAAAGAACCTGCCGCGACCAAACGCTGTGTTCTACATCCACCATTTAACTGACTGGCGTTACGGCAAGCCTGGGCCCCGCAAATAAAGAAATCAGGCGTGCCGCCGATAACGGGTCTCTATGTGTTTTCAGGTAAGGATGTCCCGATGTCGCTCAGACAGCTCTCCATTCAATGGAAAATCACCCTGCTCGCCGGCCTTTGCCTGCTGGGGATCGTGACCCTTCTGGTGGGTTTGTCGCTGTATCGCATGGCGCAGAGTTCCGAGCAGGTCAAAGCGTCCAGCATGCAGATGCTTGATGCAGCCGCCCAGACGCGCATCGAAGCGCAGGGTGAAGGGCAGGCATTGGGCATTCGCCAGCAGTTCATGGACGCCTACCAGTACGGCCATGGCTTTTCCCGCCAAGTGCTGTTTCTGCGCGAACAGGCTGAAAAGCGCTTTCTCGATGCCTTCGACACTCGCGAAGACCTGACTCGCCAGGTCAAGGCCGCGTTGCAGGCCAACCCGGACCTGCTCGGTTTGTCCCTGGTGTTCGAAGCGAATGCGCTCGACGGCAAGGACGAGTTGTTCGCCAATCAGAAAGAACTGGGCAGTAACGAAAAAGGCCGCTTTGCCCTGTACTGGTCGCAACCCACGCCGGGCAAACTGACCTCGATGGCACTGCCCGAAAGCGACATGGCCGATACCAGCGTCGGCCCCAGCGGCGAAAAAGCCAACGCCTGGTTCACCTGCCCACGCACAACCCTCAAACCCTGCGTGATCGAACCGTATTTTTATGTGATCGACGGGCAGAACGTGCTGATGACCAGTATCGTGTTCCCTTTGATCGTCAACGGCAAAGTCATCGCCTCGCTGTCGGTGGACATCAACCTCAACAGCTTGCAGGCCGTCAGCCAACAGGCGAGCCAGAAGCTGTATGACGGCCAGACCCAGGTCAGCATCCTCAGCCCGACCGGCTTGCTCGCCGGCTACAGCCCGGACGCGAGCAAACTCAGCCAGCGCCTGGACCAGGTCGACACTGCCAGCGGCGCGCAGTTGATCAGCGCCCTCGCCGGCAGCACGCAAACCCGCAGCCTGCGCACCGGCCAGCAACTCAAGGTATTGGCGCCGTTTACACCGATCCCGGGGGGCAAGCCTTGGGGCGTGTTGCTCGACGTGCCGGAGAAAGTCTTGGTCGCGCCTGCCGAAGCCCTGAAAGCGCAACTGGATGCCGACAATGCCAAGGGCACCCTGCTGGAACTGAGCCTGGGCCTGTTGGCTGCGGTGGTGGGCCTGGCGCTGGTGTGGCTGATGGCGCGCAGCGTGACCCGTCCGATTCTCGGCGTGGCGCACATGCTCGAAGACATCGCCAGTGGCGAAGGCGACCTGACCCGCCGCCTGGCCTACGACAAAAAAGATGAGCTGGGCCAACTGGCCGGCTGGTTCAACCGCTTCCTCGACAAGCTGCAGCCGATCATTGCCGAAGTGAAACGCTCAGTGCAGGACGCCCGTGGCACCGCCGACCAATCCGCCGCGATCGCCACTGAAACCAGCGCCGGCATGGAACAGCAATACCGCCAGGTCGATCAGGTCGCCACCGCCTCCCATGAAATGAGCGCCACCGCCCAGGATGTCGCCCGCAGCGCGGCCCAAGCTGCCCAGGCCGCACGCGATGCCGACCAGGCCACACGTGAAGGCTTGACGGTGATCGACCGTACCACCAGCAACATCGGTGCGCTGGCCGCCGACATGAGCACCGCCATGGCCCAAGTCGAGGGCCTGGCAGCCAACAGCGAACAAATCGGTTCGGTGCTGGAAGTGATCCGTGGCATCGCCGAGCAGACCAACCTGCTGGCACTCAACGCCGCCATCGAAGCGGCCCGGGCCGGTGAAGCTGGGCGTGGGTTTGCCGTGGTTGCCGACGAGGTGCGTAACCTGGCGCGACGTACCCAGGAGTCGGTGGAAGAAACCCGCCTGGTGATCGAGCAATTGCAAAGCGGCACCACCGAGGTGGTCGGCGCCATGGGCAACAGCCATCGCCAGGCTCAGGGCAGTGTCGAACAGGTCGGCCAGGCGGTGACGGCCTTGCGCCAGATTGGCGAGGCGGTCACCGTGATCAGCGACATGAACCTGCAAATCGCCAGCGCTGCCGAGGAACAAAGCGCGGTGGCTGAAGAGATCAACAGTAATGTGGCGACGATTCGGGATGTGACCGAGTCGTTGTCGGAACAGGCCAATGAGTCGGCGCGGGTCAGCCAGGCGTTGAACAGCCTGGCGAATCAACAGCAGGGGCTGATGGATCAATTCAGGGTCTGAACACCGCAGAAGATTCAATATGGAGGGCGCTGTGTCAGCTCTGGCGTTTGGGGAGTTCGACCAGCACCTTCAGGCCTCCCAGCCGGCTCTCCTGCAACTGCAAGACCCCGCCCCACACCTCGACGATATCGCGCACGATCCCCAACCCAAGGCCATGGCCGTCGATCTGCTCATCCAGACGCGTGCCGCGGCTGAGCACCTTGTCGCGGTCGGTCTCGGGAATACCGGGGCCGTCGTCTTCCACGGCCAACCGATAGGTCTGCGCCGTTTCGCCGATGCTCAGGCAGACTTCGGCGTCTGCCCATTTGCAGGCGTTATCCAGCAGGTTGCCGAGCAGTTCCAGCAGGTCTTCGCGGTCCCAGGGTAATTGCAGCCCGGGCGACACCTGATAGCTCAAGTCCAGGTGTTCACCGTGGATCATGTTGAGCGTGGCCAACAGGCTGGGCAGTTCTTTTTCACAGTCAAACAAGGCGCCGGGCAGGGTTTCACCGGCCAGGCGTGCGCGGTTGAGTTCACGATTGAGGCGTTGCTGCACTTGCTCAAGCTGCTCACGCAACAACTTGCTCAGTTGCGGATGGTCCTTGAGCGGCTCGCTGGACGCTGCGCTCAATAACACGGCCAGCGGGGTCTTCAAGGCATGACCGAGGTTGCCCAGGGCGTTGCGTGAACGCTTGAGGCTGTCTTCAGTGTGGGCCAGCAGGTGGTTGATCTGCGCCACCAGCGGCTCCAGCTCCAGCGGCACCTGGGTATCGAGCTGCGAGCGTTGGCCTTGTTGTAACTGGGCGATCTGTTCGCGGGCGGTCTCCAACGGGCGCAATGCACGACGTACGGTCACCCGTTGCAGGATCAACACCAGCAACAACGCCGCCAACCCCAGCACCAGACCGATTTGCCGCATCAGGCGAAAGCTTTCCCGCACAGGTGTGTAGTCCTGGGCCACGCTGATGGAAATCGACTGCCCAAAACGTTTGTAGTCCGAACGCAATACCAGCAGTTGCTGGCCCTCCGGCCCCAATTGCAGGTTGCCTTTGAGACCGGTCTGCGGCAGGCGCGGCAGCTCCTGGTCCCACAGCGAGCGGGAACGCCAGTGAACATCGGCAAAATCAATCCGAAAGTAATGCCCGGAAAACGGTCGCTGATAAGCCGGTGACAAACGGTGCTCATCGAGTTGCACGCCATCGGCCCCCCGCACCAACGCAACCAGCAGGTTCTCGCTATCGTTGCGCAGCCCCGCCTCCAGGTAGCGTTGCAACCCGGCTTCGAACAACCACAGGCTGGTCTGCGCCAGCACCACGCCGACGACCACCATCACACTGACCAGGCCCAGGCTCAGGCGCCGCTGAATGGACTTCATGCAGGGCTGGCGCCAAACCGGTAACCCTGGCCGCGCCGGGTTTCGATCACACTGCGGCCCAACTTGCGGCGCAGATGGTTGACGTGGACTTCCAGCACATTGGAATCGCGCTCGCTCTCGCCGTCGTATAAATGTTCAGCCAAGTGGCTTTTCGACAGGATCTGCTGGGGGTGCAGCATGAAGTAGCGCAGCAGGCGAAACTCGGCGGCGGTCAGCTGGATCTCGTCACCATCGCGCAGCACACACTGGCGCCCCTCATCCAGGTGCAGTCCGGCGGCCTGCAAGGTCGGCTGGTTGGCCTGGCCGTGGGAACGGCGCAACAGTGACTGAATGCGCAAGAACAACTCTTCAGGATGAAAGGGTTTGGCGAGGTAATCATCCGCGCCGGCCTTGAGCCCTTCGATACGCTCGGCCCAGGAATCGCGGGCGGTCAGAATCAGCACCGGCGTGACCAGTGACGCCGCACGCCATTGCGCCAGGACTTCAAGCCCGGGCAGGCCGGGTAAGCCAAGATCCAGAATGATCAGGTCATAGGGCTCGCTGCTGCCCTGATAGGCTGCATCACGGCCATCGGCCAGCCAGTCGACGGCGTAGCCCTGGCGTTGCAGGCCGGCCAGCAGCTCATCGGCGAGGGGAACGTTGTCTTCCACCAGAAGCAGGCGCATCAGTCGTCTTCCTTATCTTTGAGCAGCGCGCCGGTGCTCGCGTCGAGCTCGATTTCGCGCACGACTCCCTCCACCGTCAACAACTCGATTTCGTAGATATAGGGCACCGGGCGGTCCTTGTGCTCCTCAAGCTCGGCATCGAGCAACTTGGCACCGGGGTAGCGTTCCAGCGCCGGGCCCAGCAAGTGCTCCAGAGGGGCGATGACGCCCTTCTGACGCAGACGCAAGGCTTCGTCCGGACCGAGGTCGTGGGCCGTCAGGTGGGAGCTGGTCAATAGCAACACCAATGCCATTGAACCGCCCCCCCGTAGATTTACCTTCATTGCGTATCCTGCTGTTCCTTGAGGTCACCACGTTAACCGTCGCAACTTAACTGAAACTGAATTGCCACCATGGCAATTTTCATCGATCAGCGGCCCCATCGCCAGGCCAGATTTCCTATACTGCCGGCTCGCTTCAAAAGAGACCGGTATGACAGCCATCCACATCAAGTTTCCCGCCTTGACCCTCAAGGCCGGCCAGCGCGCCCTGACGCGTATTCGCGAACAGGGCCTCAAGCCCGCCGATGTCGGCATCCTACCCGGTGCGGCCGGTGGCCCCAAGGCCTTGGGGATTCAGGGCCTGGACCTGGCGCTGTTCGGCGACTGGCTGCCTCGCGCTCCCCGTGAGCGCGCGCTGATCGGCGCCTCCATCGGTTCCTGGCGATTTGCCAGTGCCTGCCTGCCCGACCCGGTACAAGGTTTGCTCGACCTCGGTCGCCTGTACAACGAACAGAGCTTCGCTAAAGGCGTGACCATGGCCGAGGTCACCCAAAGCTGCCGGCGCATGCTCGATGACTTGCTGGCCGGCCGTGATGCACAGGTGCTGGCCACTCCCCACTATCGCCTGAACATCATGGTGGTCAAGAGCCATGGCCTGCTCGCCGATGACCATCGCGGGCGCCTGGGCCTGGGCCTGACTTCGGTGATTGCCGATAACTTGCGCGGTCGTGCACGGTTATCGCGGCATTTTGAACGGTTGATCATCCACGACCCACGCCAGGCGCCACCGTTGCATCCGTTGACGGATTTCCCATCGCGTTTCCTGCAACTGGAACTGGGCAACCTGCGCCAGGCCTTGCTGGCCTCAGGCTCCATTCCCATGGTGATGCAAGGCATACGCGACCTGCCCGGCGCCGGCCACGGCACCTACCGCGACGGCGGCTTGCTGGACTACCACCTCGACCTGCCCTACCACGGCGACGACATCGTGCTGTATCCGCACTTTACCGACCGGGTCATCCCTGGCTGGTTTGACAAGGGCCTGCCGTGGCGGCGCAGCAATCAGCAGGGTTTGCAGGATGTGTTGCTGCTGGCACCGTCCAAGGACTACCTGGCCCGCCTGCCCCACGGCAAGCTGCCGGACCGCAGCGACTTCAAGCGCTTCATGGGCGATGACCCGAGCCGCAACAAGTACTGGCAAACGGCAATGAGCGAAAGCCGGCGGTTGGGCGATGAGTTCCTGGAACTGGTCGATAAGGGCGGCCTGGGCGAACGCTTGCAGGCGCTTTGACCGAGCGGTATGCGCGGCGAGGGATCAAACTGTTAAACTCGCCGCCTGCCAGATACCTGACCGAGCTGAAAACACTGTGGAAATCTTCAAAGAGTTTACTTTCGAATCCGCCCACCGCCTGCCCCACGTACCGGAAGGCCATAAATGCGGGCGCCTGCATGGGCATTCGTTCAAGGTGGCCATCCACCTGAGCGGCGACCTCGACCCTCATACCGGCTGGATTCGCGACTTTTCGGAGATCAAGGCGATTTTCAAGCCGCTCTACGAACGTCTCGATCATAACTACCTCAATGACATTCCCGGCCTGGAAAACCCCACCAGTGAAGTGCTGGCCAAGTGGATCTGGAACGAGTTGAAACCGCTGTTGCCGGAACTCAGCGCGATCCGCATTCACGAGACGTGCACCAGCGGCTGCATCTATCGCGGCGAATAGACCGGCGATGTAAAGAAACCACCCTTGCGGTGGTTTTTTTATACCCCGCGTAGCACCCTTCCACCGGCAAGCCCTGTGCAGAACAAAGGAGACCCCATGGAAAACACTTGGCTGGCCCAGGCCAAACGCTTGCAAGCGTTGGCGTCCACCGGGCTGCATTTTTGCACCGACGACTTCGAGCGTGAGCGCCTGGAGGAAATCGCCGAGATTGCCCACAGCATGCTCGCGCAATTGGGCAGTGTGCCGCTGGAACGCATCACTGGGCTGGTGCCGGACTTTGCGAAGCGCTACTCCACGCCGATGATCGATGTGCGGGGTGCGGTGATCGAGGGCGAACGGATTCTGCTGGTGAAAGAGCTGACCGATGGCTGTTGGGCGCTGCCTGGGGGTTATGCCGATATCGGCTTGTCGGCGGCCGAGAATATCGTCAAGGAAATTCGCGAAGAGGCCGGTCTGAGCGTCACCGCACGGGCCCTGTACAGCGTCACCCACAAGGCCAAGGGTTTGTATCGACCGGATGTGCGGGACTTCTACAAGCTGTATTTCCTTTGCGAACGGGTGGATCAGCTCGCGCCCGCGGCGGGGTTCGAAACCACGGACGTGGGCTTTTTCAGCCTGGATGACCTGCCGCCCCTGTCCCGTGGGCGCACCATCGAAAGTGATCTTGAGGCGGCTTTTGCGTTTCATCGTGGCGAGACCACACACACGCTGTTCGACTGATCCAATTTGTATCATCGCTGCACTGCTTTCGTGCCCGACAAGGCACCGCACGCCCCTCCCAGTGTTTTGCGGCTATTTGACGACACAGACCGTTTGCGGTCGTGCGCCGGTCACCACTACTGATTTGGCACGCACGGTGCAACAGACCTGCGTCATTCATTCAGGGAGCAAGGCACATGACGCAGCAAGAACCGGGCAACGATTACCCCCTCAGCGAAGTCCCCTTGCATGCGCGCAAGGGCCTGGCTTCCACCGCCATGGTGCTGCTGGGCTTTACCTTTTTTACTGCAACCATGTTCGCCGGCGGCAAGCTGGGCGTGGCGTTCAGCTTTATCGACATGCTCGGCGTCGTGGCATTGGGTAACTTGCTGTTGGGCATTTACGCTGCGGGGCTGGGTTACATCGCCTTCAAGAGTGGCCTGAATTCGGTACTGATGGGGCGCTTCTGCTTCGGCGAAGTGGGCAGCAAACTCAGCGACCTGATCCTCGGTTTTACCCAGATCGGCTGGTACGCCTGGGGAACAGCCACCGCCGCCGTGGTGCTGGGTAAATATCTCGAGTTGAGCCAAGGCAGCGTATTGGCCTTGATGGTGTTGTTCGGCCTGGTATTTTGCGCCACCGCCTATGTGGGTTATCGCGGGTTGGAGATTCTGTCCTACATCGCGGTGCCGGCCATGGGCATTCTATTGTTTCTATCCATGTGGGTCGCCACCGTGAAAGTGGGTGGCTTGAATGGCCTGTTGGCGGTGGTGCCGACCGCTCAACTGGACCTGTCCACGGCCGTCACCCTGGTGTTCGGCACCTTTGTCAGCGGCGCAACCCAGGCCACCAACTGGACCCGGTTCTCGCGTTCGGCCAAGGTTGCAGTGCTGGCCAGCCTGATCGGATTTTTTATCGGGAATGGCTTGATGGTGTTGATCGGCGCTTACGGCGCCATCGTTTATCAACAACCCGATGTGGTGGAAGTGTTGCTGCTGCAAGGTTTCGCCATGGCCGCGATGGCAATGTTGCTGCTCAACATCTGGAGCACCCAGGACAACACCATCTACAACTTTGCCGTGGCCGGTTGCAACTTGCTGCGCACCCGGCGTCGCAAGACCGTCACCCTTGCAGGCGCGGTGATCGGCACCCTGCTGGCGTTGCTCGGCATGTACGACAGGCTGGTGCCTTACCTGATCCTGCTGGGCACGGTGATACCGCCGATTGGCGGGGTGATCATGGCGGACTTCTTTTACCGTTATCGCGGGCAATACCCGCGCCTGGCCGAGGTGCAGCTGCCGGCTTTCAACTGGCCGGGCTTGATCGCCTATGCCGTCGGTACCGTGCTGGCATTCAACTCCCCCTGGGTCGCGCCACTGGTGGGCATCGTCGCGGCATCGCTGACTTACATCGCGCTCACTGCCGCACTGCGCGCGCGGGCACCCTTGGCAGACGCCCCGGCATGAATCCGGCCGGGAATGCTAACCTTGGAGCCGTCCAGCGCTGTCTGCCTGATTGTTTTTAGCCAAGAGGAACTTGCCCATGCATATCATCAATGCCCGCCTGCGCAACCGTGAAGGCCTGCACGATCTGCACCTGGAACACGGCCGGATCGCCAGCATCAGCGCGCAAACGGCGGCGCCGATTTTATCGCCCGGCGACTTGGATGCCGCCGGTAACCTGGTGACCCCCCCATTCGTCGAACCACACATTCATCTGGACGCAACCCTTACCGCCGGTGAGCCGCGCTGGAACATGAGCGGTACCTTGTTCGAAGGTATCGAGTGCTGGGGCGAACGCAAAGCCACCATCACTTATGAAGACACCAAGGCCCGCGCCACAAAAACCATCGAGGCCCTCGCGGCCCATGGCATTCAGCATGTGCGCACGCACGTCGATGTCACCGACCCCGACCTCACCGCGTTGAAAGCCATGCTGGAGGTGCGCGAAGCAACCACGCACCTGATTGATCTGCAGATCGTCGCGTTTCCCCAGGAAGGCATCGAGTCGTTCCGCAATGGCCGGGCCTTGATGGAGGAAGCTATTCGCCTGGGCGCCGATGTCATCGGTGGCATCCCCCACTTTGAATACACTCGCGACCAAGGCGTCAGTTCGGTGAAGTTCCTCATGGACCTGGCCGAACGCACCGGTTGCCTGGTGGACGTACACTGCGACGAAACCGACGACCCGCATTCACGCTTCCTCGAAGTACTCGCCGAAGAAGCCCGCAGCCGCGACATGGGCGCCCGCGTCACCGCCAGCCACACCACGGCCATGGGCTCCTACGACAACGCTTACTGCGCCAAACTGTTTCGCCTGCTGGGACACTCCGGTATCAGCTTTGTGTCGTGCCCGACCGAAAGTATCCACCTGCAGGGCCGCTTCGACAGTTTTCCGAAACGGCGCGGCGTCACTCGCGTCAACGAATTGCTCGAAGCCGGTATGAACGTCTGTTTTGGCCAAGACTCCATCGTCGACCCCTGGTACCCATTGGGTAATGGCAACATCCTGCGTGTACTCGAAGCCGGTTTGCACATCTGCCATATGCTCGGTTACCGCAACCTGCAATCGGCCCTCGACCTGGTGACCGACAACAGCGCCAAGGCCATGGCCCTCGGGGACCGCTACGGGCTGGAGCCCGGTCGACCGGCGAATCTGTTGATCCTCTCGGCCAACAGTGACTATGAGGTGATCCGCAGTCAGGGCCTGCCGTTGTACTCGATCCGCAACGGTAAAGTGCTGATGAAGCGGCAACCGGCACAGGTGGAGTTTGCGCACACGCCAGGCTAGACGATCGAGTCGATGTCCAGTATTTGCGCCCTCACCCGATCATTGAGCGTCGGTGGCGGAATACTGGCGAGCTGGGCCACTTCCTGGTTTTCCCGATGGGTGAACCAGCGCTTGAGACTGGGTTGCAGGTTAGCGCCATACGCCTGGCTGCCGTAGACATCACGCGCCTCAAGGCGGCGCCAGCGCAGGGTTGCCAGGCGCTCGCGGCTGGTATGCAAACGGTCGATCTCGGCATTCAAGGCATCGTTGCGTTCATAGTCGCGATCATTGGCGGGGCGCCGTCGGGCAAGCTCGCGTCGCTTGGCGCGCAGTTGCTCGCGCATGTCTTCGAAGGCGCGATCCAACAGCTCGAACTCCCTCTGCGTAACCAGAGGGCCCTGGCTATCCAGTGTCTGCTGCCAGCGCCGCAAGGTGGCCCATGCCGCCGGGATGTAGCTGGCGGTCATGAAGTGCTGATGCGCCTGGAACAGCTGCTTGAGCAGGTTGTCGCGCTGCGGCATGTCGCCATGCAATTGCAACGCACGATTGCAGCCTGCTTCCTGGAGCGACTCACAACCTGGCTTCCATAGCACCGAGGAATGCCTGCCGTCCGGGAGTTTGATCGGCATGAAGTGTTGCTGTTCGCCGTGATGCCGGTAAGGGTTGCCCCCCACCCGCACCAGCCCGGCAGCGAAGAGCAGGCCCCCATGCGCAGGCGCGCTGAACAAGGTTATGGCGCCCGGAATCCAGAGTTTGGCGGTGGTGTTCATCCAGGTGGCCGGAACACTGGGAACGGGGTCGTTGTGGTTGACGATACGGTGGTGGACCAAGGCTGAAGCGCCGTCGACGAACTCGCTGTCGGCCGCTCGGGGGGCGCCGTAGGTGTAGAGGAGGATGTTGTAGCTGGGATTAGGTACACGACGCAGCCCCTCTGCCAACAACAAGGCAATCGCGCCGCCCAGGCTGTGTCCGCAAATGACTATTCGTTGGCCTTCATAAAACTGGCTGAGGTAGCGCAGCACGAAGTTTCGCATGGCCCGGTAAGCCTCATAAAAACCCAGATGCACCTTGCCGCCCCCTTCGGCGAAGGCCACCTGATGGGCGTTCGCGTCGCGCAGGGCATCGGCGGCGCTGACGGTACCGCGCACAGAGATCAGGACGACTTCATCGTGATGGCAGATAAACGCCTGAGTGTCGGTACCAAATTTTTCATCGTCGAAAAAGTGCAGGTTCGAGGGATGCTCCTGCTCCTCTTCGCGAGCCGGATGATTTTGCGGATACAGCTCGGGATCGAAGGGCAGGATCTCGAAACGCCGGGAGTAAGGAACATCTTCATATACGGGGAAAAAGCGTTGCGTTTGCTCGAGATCCACTCGCCAGGCTTCGTGGTACCCCGATAACGTTTCGGCAAACAGATTGCCAACGGTAGGGTTGAACGGGAACGTCACTTTGTCGATAGGTTTCTTCGGCGGTTGCTGACCAAAATCGCAGTAGCTCAAGGCGGACATCAGCGCCAATTGGTACAAGTTCAAGGCACAGAAATGATCTGCGGTGGAAAGCATCGGCCGTAGCGCACGCAAGGGCCGTACTTCCAACACACTGAACTGATTGGGAAACAAGACCACTCCCGAGGACAGAGGCGGGCCGAATCCAAGGTCGTTCACCATTTTCAACGCATGCCGATGAGGGCTGAACATCGCAGGAGCGATCGACGGCAAGTGCGCGACATGGTTGACCAGATCGCTGACTTCAACATGATAAAACCGGTCTGCCCGCTGCATGGCGGGATTCCCCTGAATACGCTGCCCCTTTGCATCAGAAAACCGTGTTTGTTCGGCGCGGACTTGAATCTCGGTAATCGGCAGCTTGTACGTCAGGCGCGCACTCAATCGGTAATACGGCTCTTGTGCCCCGGCATACGGGTCATCGAACTTGAGAACGACAGGACCGCGGTAAACCCCCTGTATATTTGCGAACCCCTCTCCATTCAATTTACCGTTGTACTCGCACCCCATACTGTCGTGAACCGTATAGGCAAGCCCTCCGTACGCCGTCCCACTCCCCGTTTCATCCACCAGGCAAAAGCTCACCCAGTGCCCTTTCATTGCACATGCCGGCATCTTGCCGCTGAAAAACGCCTGCTTCCATGCATCCTGTTTCATCAATTCGCTCCTTGTTGATTGCATGTCGGGTAGACGTCACAGATACGCCCATCCGGCATCTTTACAGGCTTGAACTCCGAGTCATTGCCGGTGCAATACGCGGCCATATCCTCAAAGCTTTTACCTCGGCAGCGCTTCCACCCGCCCGGTACAGCTATCCATCTGTGATCAAAAGCAGGTAACTCTTCATCAAGAACCTTCAATACCATTCTTAACTTTTTCCCTCGCAACTGATCTCGTTGGGCAACGCCGCCAGCCTGCATCTTTTGCGGCTGACCGGCTGCGTCCAACGAATGGCATTGCAGAATCTTGATGATCGCGTGCATAGGTCCTATCGTGCGGAAATACCAACGGCATTGCCCTTTCAACTCCTGAACACCGTCCTCGGGCATTCCAGGTAGATCACCCGCCAAACGGTCTCGGATGCCAATACCGGCAAGATCCCCTCCCACATCCCAATCCTGCTTTCCCCATTTCGCATAAACATCAAATTGCACACTGCTTATTACCGACGGACACCCCTCAATGGTTTCGCTGAGTGGCAATTCATAGCTCACCCGATTGGCCACGGGATTGAACTCGGTAAAAAACACCTTGCGCTCTGGCCTTTTGCCTCGGCGGATCGGCAGGGAACAGGCTGCGCCGGTGGCGGGACGATAATTGGCAGCCGTCTTGAGTTCAAAATCCGCCGGCAGATCCACCTCCAGCGTAAAGCTGTCTGCGCTTTTCCCCGCGCACCCCGATAACGCCACCACCCCCAGCACAATCACCACGTTTTTCATCCAGCTAGACATGCTCCGCCCCTTCCCTTCGCCACTGTTCCACCAACCGTTCGTAATGTTCCGCCGGGGCCTCGCCTTGCATCGGCTGCCACCGGATCACACTGCCTCGTGTGGCCTCCTCCAGCCGTCGCACCACCAGGAATTCCAGCTGTTGCGGGCCGCACCATTGCCAGGCATGGGCCTGCTCCAACACTTGGCTCAGCCAGATCCTCGGGTCTTGAAACTCCACCAGCGTCACCAGGTCCTCACTGTGCTCCGCCAGCAGGTAGCGCAGGATATTGGCGTGCAGGATGGCCGCAGCCTGGGGGTTGGGGACCTGCGACCAGGGTGTGGGATCCGGTACCGAGTATTCACCCGGTGCCGGGTTGTCGCAGCAGCACCATCGCTCGTCATGCCAGTAGCACACGCTGGCCAGTGGCCCCAGGTACACCGGCCACTGTTCGGCAGTCAGGTAAGCCAAGGCGCGTGCCAGGGTGCGGTTGTCTTGAAACCGGTAGAGGGCCTGACGCCCCGGTGCGCCGACCAGCATCCGCTCGCGCCAATGCCGGGTCACGTCGGTCAGATCGTTGTTGAGCAAGCTGCCCAGCCACCCCCAGTTCGTTTCGGGCTGTTGCAGCAAGCGGGTCAAGGCCGGTTCTCCCACCTGCTCCAGCAACAGGATCACCGGGCCGGTATGCGCCAACTCCGCTAACACTGTCTGGCTATAGAGGGTGCAATATCGCGAGGCGTCGCGAGCCGCCGACAGTGCCAGACATGCTTCTGCGCCCCCGTCGACAATCAAGCACAAATGGCGTCCCGCCTGTTGCTGTAGGGCCATCCATGGATAAGGCATGCCTTGCATCACGCGGCCCTCCCGCTGAGATCGCACAGGCCTTCACCACAGCGCTCGCAGACGGGGCAATAGTCCGCGCCCAGTTGCCGGGCCATGTCCATGAGGGTGCCTTGAACGGCAGACAGGCTCGGACGATCATCCGAAGGTAAAGTGCCGGCCACCGCCGCCCCTGCGACAGTGATGGGCCGGCTGCTGAAAATGCCGCCCGCTTGAATCACGAGGTGTTCACCCCCGGCCTTGAAACTCAACTGCGTCCCCCCGTCGATCACCAGGCTGGCACCCGCCGTCAGGTGAACCTGTTGCCCGGCTCCGATCACCAGGGTCTGACCGACCTGCATGTAACTGTCGCCTTGTACCTCCAGGCGGCTGTCATGCCCCACTTGCTGCTCCAGGTCACGCTGGGCGCGCAGATAGACAAGTTCTGCACCCTGGCGGTCTTCGAGGTGCAATTCATTGCTGCCCGTGCCTCCCAGGGTGCTGCGGCTGCGCAATACGCTGCGTGTCTTGTGCTGCGGCAAGGGGTAGGACGGCAGGAGCGAGGCATTGGGCAGGCAACCATTGATCAACGGCCGGTCCGGGTCGCCCTCCAAAAAGCTCACCAGCACCTCCATACCGACTCTGGGAATCATCGTTGTGCCGAACCCGTCACCGGCCCAACCGGACGCCACGCGCACCCAGCAGCTGCTTGTGTCATCCGTCGGGTCCCGACGGTCCCAATGAAAACGTACCTTCACTCGGCCGTAGGCATCGCAATGCACATCCTCCCCGGCCGGCCCGGTGACAGTGGCCGTCTGACTGCCATTGATGGTTGGCTTGGGGTGTTTCAGCGGTGGCCTGTGCACCGCACGCCAAGGTGTTGCGGTGAAACGGTTGCGATAACCCTGGAAGGTATTCGCCTCACCCGCCGCCTCCTCCAGCACCTGTGGCTGGTAGCCTTCATGACGCGCTGAGGTGATCAACCACAGGTCGTTACAGGCGGGATCGGGATGTTCCTGCAGTTCGAGAAAATGGCCGCTGCGCAGCAGCGGTTGGTCGCTCGTGCCCGAGGCCCGACAGCGATCGGCCAGATGACGCTCAAGACCGCGACAGGCCAACTGCCTGCCGCGTACAGGACCGGAAAAACCCCCAGGGTAGTTGTAGTCTTCAAGAGGAGACGGTGTCGCAGAGCCGGCCACACCTTGCAACAGCAAGGACGGATGCTCGAAATCGTGATCACGGCACACCGTTTTTCGGCTACGGGTTTCCAGACGCACATCGAAACGCTGGATACCCGCCGCATCCGCCAGCGGATCGTTGGCCGAGTGATATCGCTGCACGGGCAAGCGCTGGAACACCGTCTGGTCATCACCAAACACCAGCAGATGATTGTTCGCGCTGTGGCGGAAGTGGTAGTGAATCCCCTCCTCTTCGCACAACCGCTGGATGAAGTGCAGGTCGGTCTCCGCGTACTGCACACAAAAAACGCGCGGCGGATAAACCACGGGGCCCAGTTCGAACACGTACGCATCGGCCAGAATGCCGTGTTGCTCAAGCACGGCCGCGATGATCTGCGGCACGCTGCGCTGCTGGAAAACCCGCTGATCACGGCGGTGGGCGAGACTCGCCAGGCGCGGCGCCAGCGTCAGGTGATAACGGGTGAGCCGGGCACCGGGGTCGCCACGCCCTACCGCGTAGACTTGACCGTGCAGACCTTGATCCACTTCCCCCAGATGCAGGTACGCCGGTTGGTGGAGCAGTGCCTCCAGATCCGCACAGGGGTTTTCGCTGACCAACTGCACATGAATGAAATACGGTTGGTCAATAAACTCGCGGCCATTGAAGGCAAGTACCTGAAAGTCGGAATTCACTTCCGGAATAATCAATTTGAAACGTGACGAAACAAACGCGTCAACCATCCGTTGTTACCCGTCGCTGATAAACCCACTCGCTGATTTAAAGCTCTCCCCGGCAAGTACTGATTGCGAGCCGAGAAAAAGCGCCTGAACGCCTTGAAGCTTAGCGATTTCAGGGAAAATTCGGCTCTTCAGAAATAAAAAAGAAGTTTCGTACGTCAGAAATGGAAATGACTTTTACAAAACAATTAATACAACTAATAAGCACGCCTTCTAAAACAAGAAAGTTCTTACATCTAAACTTACCAATACAACTAATCAATTACGAAACAGCAGACAACACTCCAAGCTATCCACTGTTGCTCCCTGCTTACCGCTGCAGGTGTGCGGCCCCGAACAGACTGACGCTCACCAGTGTTTGCACCTCTGCGTGCAAACGGACAGGCGCTGTGCCACCCGGCATCACCACGGCCACTTCAGCGGCGTCAATCCAACCTGCGCGCCACGCTGCGCAGGCCACCGCGCTGGCGCTGGTCCCCGAAGACGCCGTTGGCCCCTCGCCCCGCTCGAACACCCGTGCGATCACCCGGTTGCCCGAGGCTCGCGCAGCCCATTGCAGGTTGACGCCAGCCACGCAGGGTTGGCCCTTGCCAACGGGCGGCGCGAAGGCTATCGCCTGCAAGCGTTCAAACAGGGCGGGTTGATGCATCGCGAGGTTTTCCGGCAACGCCGAGACCTGCTCCACCAAGGTAACGCAATGGGGGTTGCCCACTCGCACAAACTGGCTGCATGCCCATTGCGGGTTGATGGTGGCCAAGGCCTCTACGCGACTGAACTCGCGATGCCCCACCGAGACGGCTTGAATGTCGTTGGCGCCGACCGCCGCAGGTCCGAACGCAGGCTGCCCCAGCGCCAGCCAAAAGCCCTCGACCTGTTCGTAGATCGCTGGCTCGACAGCAGTGGTCACGGGGGACGCGGCGGCCGGCTGATCGTGATGCACCCGCAGTTCACACGCTTGAGCCATCAGGCCCTGGTCGGTCAGCGCCTGGGCAAAAATGGTCAGCCCATTGCCACTGCGCTCTGCCAGTGTGCCGTCAGTGTTGACGATCAACAGGTCAAACGGTGGCGCAGCCTGAAACGGTCCGACCAGCAACCCATCGCAGCGATGCGCTTTGGCACCCGCCGGACGCGGCGTCGTCCCCCAGCCACATTCAGACGCGATGGCCGATGCGGCCCATGCCAGCCGTGTGCTCGCCGCCAACTCGGCGCTGCCTGGCACGTCGATGCCCTGGCTGCGCAAGTCAGCCGGGCTGACCACCCCATAGATATTGCCGCGTGCGTCGTAGAACTGAGTCATGAGGCGAGCTGCCTGGAAGTTTTCATCGGTTCGTCCATACGGTTACCTACTGATTGGGTAGCAGCGTATTACAGAACACACCAGGTGTGGGAAGTGGCCTGGAAGGTGGTAACCCGCTGCAAGAAGCCTGGGGTTCATCAGTCCTCACAGGGATTACACACCTTCCAGGCCACCTCCTACACACTGGATAGCCTGTATGTGGTCGCCATCGTCCAAGGCGTTCCATCGTTGTAAAAATATCCCATGGGCTAATGCGAACGAGCCCGGCTCGCTCGACAGGGCTTGATGTGCAAGGATGTGTCGCCGGACATCGTTCATTGAACGTAAAACCAAGGATTTCTTCATGACTGCCATCCCCACCCCAGCGCCCGTGGTTCCCGGGCGGCTGGAGCAAATGTCGACCCGTATCGCTTTTTTCATTGCCGGCTTCGGCATCGCCGCCTGGGCGCCACTGGTGCCGTACGCCAAGGAACGTGCGCAACTCAATGAAGGCACGCTTGGCCTGCTGTTGTTGTGCCTGGGGGTGGGTTCGATTCTCGCCATGCCAGTGGCGGGCGTACTGGCGTCACGCTTTGGCTGCCGTCGCGTGCTCAGCGCCGGCACGCTCATGATCTGCCTGGCCCTGCCGATGCTGGCCACGGTCAGTTCGATTCCGTTGCTGATGGCCGGGCTGTTTCTGTTTGGCGCAGGCTTGGGCACCGTGGACTCAACCGTCAACCTTCAAGCGGTCATCGTAGAGCGCGCCAGCGGCAAAACCATGATGTCGGGCTTCCATGGCTTGTTCAGCCTGGGCGGTATCGTTGGCGCAGCGGGGGTTTCCGGCCTGCTGGGGTTGGGCTTGTCGCCGCTGCAAGCAACCCTGGTGGTGATCGTCATCATGGGGCTGGCCTTGCTCAAGGCCGGGCCGCATTTGCTGCCTTATGGCAGTGAAAGCTCGGGGCCGGCGTTTGCCGTTCCCCATGGGGTGGTGCTGTTCATTGGCGGTTTGTGCTTTATCGTTTTTCTCGCCGAAGGCGCCGTACTCGACTGGAGCGCCGTGTTTCTCAGTGCCGAGCGTGGCCTGGACGAAGCCTACGCGGGCCTTGGCTATGCGGCATTTGCCCTGACGATGACGGCCGGGCGCCTGACCGGTGACGCGATCGTGCGTCGTTTGGGCCCCACCCGGGTGATCGTGATCGGTGGCTCGCTGGCTGCCGCCGGCGTGTTCCTCGCAACACTGTCCCCGGCGTGGGAAATGGCCCTGTTGGGTTATGCACTGGTGGGCGCCGGCTGCTCGAATATCGTACCGGTGCTCTATACCGCCGTCGGCAAGCAAAACGTCATGCCCGAACACATTGCCGTGCCCGCGATTACCACGCTGGGTTACGCGGGGATTTTGGCAGGGCCCGCCGTGATCGGCTTCATTGCCCATGGCAGCAGCCTGGCGACCGCCTTTCTGTTGATCGGTGGGTTGCTGGCGGCGGTGGCGGTCAGCGGCAAAATACTGCGGGTATAACGCGAAAACCGGCAGGAATGGGGGGACGTTGAAGGCGCTGATCAGCGCCCTTCAGTTGCCCTTCTCCTTCCTGTCATTTTCCAGCCACCGATCGATGCTGTAGTTCTTCAGCCATCCCTCAGTGTTGTGGCTACCAAAAAAACGCGTGCCGTTGGCCTTGCTGCTCTCCAGCGACGCCAGCAAGCCCGAGCGCTCAACCAGATTCCTGGCCAGGTACACCTGCTGCTCGCTGTATCTTTTTTTGGGAAACCCGGTGGCCGCATCCCGCACAACGTCACCCTTTTTATCGGTTTCGTCAGGGTCCTGGCTCATCTCGAGCAGCTTGTCGGTCTTCACATATCGGTGTTTCTCAAAAAAGAAACTGTAGTCCTCGGCTGTGTCGCGCAGCTCATCGAACATTACCCTGAATGCCCTGACGACCTCTGCGTCGGTCTTGGAATGAAAGGGGTCTGCGCTATGCCTGTCCGGGTGGGTGTTACCGACCCTTGAATCGGCTGCCTTGGAAAGGCTGTCTGTGGTGATAAAACCGCCATTGGCGACAATCGCCTCGTTCAGCCTGGGGCGGTTGAGTATCTCTCGGGCCAACAGGATGATGCGCTCGGCTACTGCGCTCTGGTTCGGCGCTTCACCCGCAATCTGCTGCAATGCACGTTGGCTCAGCTTTCCGTCCTTCTTGAACGTGTCCAACATGGAAAATTCGTTTTTCAGGGCCGTTGCCAACATATGATCGTCGGAGCTGGCGTAGGGGTTTGCAGCAGGGCTCATACGCCCAAAGGCAGATGGGCCGTCAACCTGCGGATCGGCCCCGCTCATCCCGCCGATGAAAAAATGATTGGAGGACAGACCTGGCGCAGAAGATTGTCCCAGCGCCGGGGCACCCGCGCCCGTAGCGGGCGCACTCCATGAAAAAGGCAGCCGGCGGCCTGGATTATTGATCCCGTCAGTCATGCTTCATACCCACCCTATTTAGATTCCGTAACCTGAGCCCGAGTGCTTGACCGTCTCAAACGCCTTGAGAGCCAGCGCTGCATAAGCCTGGGTTGTGTGGTTGCCGAAAAATAATGGTTCCGGAAAATCGCCGCTCCCGGTGAGGAATATCCCTGGTAAAACTTGAGCATTTGTAACCGCCCAAGCCGTCCAGGGCTCACTCTCGATAACATCTGCGCATCAAAAACAACTAGCGCTCATGGCGTAACAATTTGCTCCAGAACATCGCAAAGATTGACCCCGCGGGACGGGATACCGGCTCATCTGCAAACGGCCTGGCCCCTCTGTCGAAGTCTTCGGCGGTGGGCGCCCTGAAGCTGCTCTTTGGCGAGGAACTGAGATTGACCGCAAGCGCTTTCAAGTTCTGTTGAGCGGTGGCCTCCTGGGCTGACGCGGGCAGTGTCGAAACACTGTGCTGGGAATGGCGAGGTTCAAGTGATGTCGAGTTCATGTGCCAGGGCCTGACTCAATAGATGAGGACATCCACCGATGACCAACCACCGTTGGATGTACTTTTCGTGGTAAATCTGGGTGAAGGGTTCCTGTGTAATTGAACGTGTGTCCTGCGCAGGTCTAGTCAGACACCTTCAGCCACTGCTTCAACTCTTCACGGGAGATCTTGCGATCACGCTGCCACTGGAAAGCGTGATCCATCGAAGCCTTGAGTTCCGGACGCACCATGAGCTCTTTCGCCAAATGGATGAGCTTGTCCTGGGCGGGTATGCCCGTCAGTGGTTGCTTCGCCAGACGATCAAGCTCGCGGAGCTTGATCGAAGGGGGAAAATAGCCGGTGGCTAACTTACTGAATTGAGCGAGCAGTTCCTGGACAAGTTGCTTGTCACTGTGAAGCTTCAGGGGATTATCGGAGCTGATAAAGCTCGCGATATTGGCTTCAGTTAAATGACCATCCTCAATGCCGGTCTCGCCATCTCGATCAAGAGCCTCCAATAGGCCAGGATGGCGCAACAAGTCTTGCGCCAGGCGGATGTTCGCGTCTTTGACCGGATCACCGGTCAGTCCTTTATTGGCCATTGCTCGCACACTGTCGGCGGTTACGCGCTGCAACGGAGGCATTTTGAACGCGCAATAATTATCCAACAGTTGTTGCGCAAGGGCTGAGGAGTGAGCCGGATTGGGACGCGGCGGTGGCCCCGGGTTTGGTTGTACGCCCACAGGCAGCGGGCGCTGAGGTGGACCTGGCTCTGGTTGCGGTCGCTGGGGCGGGCATGAAGAGTGGCAATGACCAGGGAAAGGTCGTTGCACAGGCGTATCGAATACCGGCCCGTGATGCTTGCCCGTTTGCGCATAGTTCATGCCACCTGGGCGGCGCGCACTGGATGGCGTGCCGGAACCGGCAGTTTCGTGGTTAGCCTGGCCGGGTGAGCGAGCGACTGTCTGATTGAATGCGGATATCGACATAGGATTCTCCAGTGCTGTGTATTGGGCGTCTTGCCTCACTGCAATCGTCAATCGCAAGCAGGCCAATCTTGTGTGGCAAGCGTGCAGATATCGGTTCCTCACAGCGTTGAAGAATTCCAGGCAGCAGTAGGAAGAACCTCTCAGTAAATAAGGAGCAAAACGCAAATCGCCGCCGTCCCAGGGCGGGGCGGCGGCGATTTCCCACTCAATGCAGGTCTAGAACCCGACGCTGGCCTGTACGAAGAAGGTACGAGGTTCACCCAGGTACAGCCCGGCATTGTTGTCGCTGGAGCGCGTGTAGTGCTGCTGGTCGAAGACGTTTTTCACGCCGACGCCAAGCTTGAGGTTGGACAATTGCTCACCGAAGTCATACCCGCTGCGCAGGTTGACCGAGACATAACCCGGGATATCGCCGTATTGGCCATCGGCCGTGCCCTGGGTGATGTAAGTGGTGCCAGTACCGGGTGCACGTTGGCCGGATTGCGCGTAGACATCCAGGTTATGGGTCCAGTGATTGATGTCGTAGCGCAGGCCCAGGGTAGCCACTTCACGGGAGTACAGCGGCAAATCACGCCCCTTGAAGGGCACGTCGCCTTCGGAGGTGGCCTTGGTGTAAGTGAAGCCGGCATTGGCGGTCAGGCCGTCCAGGCGCGAGTCGAGGTTGGACAGATCGTAGTGGGCCGACGCTTCGATGCCGGTGTGCTTGGTGGCGCCGAGGTTGGTCCAGCCTACGTCATTGCTGACGTACTGCAACTCATCCGAGAAGTCGATGTAGAACAACGTCACTTCGCCGCCCCACGCGCTGTCGTTGTAGCGCGTGCCGACCTCGTAGGTCTTGGCTTTTTCCGGGTTCAGGCCGTTGGCGGTCTGGTTGCCGGTGCCACCCTGGCCCAGTTGAAAGTACTGCAGGCTGCCAAAAGAGGTTTCGTAGTTGGCGAACAGTTTCCAGGCATCGGAAAGGTGGTACATCACGCTCAGGGCCGGCAACGGTTCGTTGTTATGCACCTCGCGGCGTTTTTCCTCGGTACGCTTGCCGTTGAGGGCGACAACCGGACGGTCGTGCCATTCGGTGCGGATGTCTTCGAAGCGGATGCCCGGAGTGATGGTCCACTTGCCGATATCGATTTTGTTATCGATATAAAACGCATTGGCCTCGGTGCCGCCCGTGCGGTCCTGATAGACATGACCATCACTTTGACCGCCTGGCGTGGGCACATTGTTGACCAGGTTGAGACTGGTCGCCTGCTCGTGCATGCCTTCCTTGAGGTAGCGATAACCCAGGCTGACTTCCTGGGTGCTCGGGCCTACGTCGAAAACATGCGACACCCGGGGTTCGATGCCGAACGTGTAGTAAGTGCGCGGATAAGAGCCGAGTGTCTTCAGGTCGCGGTTGGCAATGTTGCTGCCACGGAAACTGTCGGAATAGTAGGTCAACACTTCCGCCTGGGTACGGTCATCGATCTGACGGATGTATTTGAAGGAAACATCCTTGCGGCGCCCGCTGAAATTGTCCCAGTCACGTACCGATTGATAGGGGTTGGCGTCGAACTGCTTTTGGGTCAGGCCGCCGGGCATATCGGCGCTGGCGTCGTAATAATGGAAGTTCAGCGAGAAGTCGTCTTGGTCGGTCGGCGCCCAGTGGGTCTTGAAGATCACGTCGTCGATATCGTTGGAGTTGTTACTGCTGCGATAGCCGTTGCCTTTGACGCCGGAGTACAACAATGCCGCGCCGATGCCGTTGTCTGCGGTGCCGCCGACGAAGGCATTCTCGATGTGTTTCCAGCCACCATGCGCCGAGGTTTCCAGGGTGGTGCCGACGTCACCGGAGAACTTCTCGGGAATGGCGCGAGTCACGAAGTTGATCACACCGCCGACGTTCTGCGGCCCATAACGCACGGAGCCGGCGCCGCGCACCACGTCGATGCTATCAAGGTTACCCGAGGAAATCGGGGCCATCGACAACTGTGGCTGACCGTATGGGGCGAAAGCCGCCGGTACGCCATCGATCAGTACGGTGGAGCGTGGCGACAGGCGTGACGTGAGTCCGCGCACGCCAACGTTGAGGGAAATATCGCTACCGCCCGTGCCGTTGGCTTCCTGCACCTGCACGCCGGGAATGCGGCGCAGCACGTCACCGACGTTCATGGCGCCCTGCTCCACCATGGCTTCGCGACGCACGACCGTGCGCGCGCCTGGATGGTTCTGCACCACTTCGGCATTGGCATCACCCAGCCAGTCGCCGACCACCTTGATATCAGTAATACCCAGTTCAACCGGTGAGCCGGCTTCCCCCGTGCCGCTGCTCACTGGGCGCAAGGTCACGGAACCGGCGTCGATCTGGTAATCCAGGCCGCTGCCTTGCAGCAATTGGCGCAGGGCCTGTTCCGGTGAAAGGTTGCCGTCAACGGCGGGTGCTTGTTTGCCCGCGACCATGTCAGGGCTGAAGAACACTTGCAGGGAAGTCTGCTGGCCCAGTTGACTCAGCGCCGCGCCCAGCGATTGGGCGCGGATGTGGATACCATCGCCAGCGTAGGCTGCCGGCAACGCGGCGCTGACTGCCAGCGCCAGGGCGAGAGGCGCCCAGCAGGAAATTTTATTGTTGTTCACGGCAAGTTTTTTCACGTCGAACCTAGTCCTGTGATCGCAAGAGTGCGCATCCGTTAATGCAAACCAGTTGCAGTTGCAGGAGAAGACGAAGAACTCGAAAAAAACCTGAATGTCAGCGTGAAATAATTTCCTGGCTGCCGTCCGGCAAAGCGCGCACCGCTACCGGCAATATGTGCGGCAAGGCTTTGAGCAAGGCATCGGTATCGCTGGACTTGAACACGCTGGTCAAGCGCAGGTTACCCACCGCAGTCGAGCTGACCCGCAATGGCCGCTCGCGGTATCGCGATACCTCGCGCGCCACATCGCCCAGTGTGGTGTTGTTGAACACCAGCTTCCCGCTGCGCCAGGCCGTCAGTTCATCGGCATTCACAGCGTAGGCAGTGGCGACTTGCCCTTGGGCATCGACATGAGTGGCGCGGCCCGCCGTCAGCGTCACGAGCTGATCCGACGCACGCCCTGTGACGTTGACCGTACCGGCCTCGACCACCACGCGGGTTTGGTCATCATCTCGGCGCACATCGAAACGCGTACCGGTGACTGTCACCTGCCCTGCCCCGGCGGCCACCACAAACGGACGGCTGGTGTCATGCTCCACGCTGAACATCGCTTCGCCCTGCTTCAACTCCACTGCGCGGCGGCCCTTTTCATAATGCACCGCAACCACGCTGCGGCTGTTCAGGTCCATTATCGAACCATCGGGCAAGGCGACCTGGCGATGCTCTCCTACACGCGTGCTGAACTCGGCGCTGTAAGGCTTTGGATGATCGAGCCCGCTGAACAGGCCCAGCCCCAAGGCGACCGCCACCACACTCGCGGCCACCGCATAACGCCAGGCAGCGCGCCCTTTGGGCCGCGTCACCGGGGCGTCGCACAGCGCCTGCAAGCGCGCCTTGGGTAACAGGTCCGCAGCGCTCCACACCCCTTGCAACACATCTAATTCGTATTGGTGCTCGGGCCGCTGTGCTCGCCATGCATCGAAACGTTGACGCTCTTCGTGGCTCAGCTCGGTGTCCTGCAAGCGTACAAACCATTGCGCGGCCTCGTCGCGAGCACGGCTATCCATCGTTGAAGGTCCTGTTTCAAAACGAGTCATGGGGCCAACGCATCCAGGCGATCACGCAGATGCCGCAGGGTGCGGATCATATACTTTTCCACCATGTTTTTAGACAAACCCAGGCGATCGGCAATTTCCTGCTGGGTCAGGCCTTCGATTTTCTGCCAGATGAAAATCTTGCGACAGTTGAGCGGCAGCTCGGCCAAGGCCCGCTCGACGGACTCCGCCAGCTGGATGGCATGCATGTAATGCTCCGGATCGCCCTGATGAGGCGAAGGCTGGTCAAAGGCATCCAGGACCATAGCCTCCCGGCGGTCTTCCCGGCGATAGGCGTCCACCGCGATATTGCGCGCCGTTTGATGCAGATAGGCACGCGGCTGCTCAACCTCGGCGGAACTTGACTCGAGCACGCGCACAAAGGTGTCGTGGGCCAGGTCTTCGGCATGCTGACGGTTTCTCAGGCGACGTGTCCAAGTGCCGACCAATTCTTCGTAGTGCTCGAAAAAGCCTGTTCTGCGGGGCGGCTGGGGAATCATCGCGTGAGCACTGGGAAGACGGGGGTGTAAATAGTAATGTTTCCCATTAAACAGGGCAAATGGCTTGCTTCGGCCAGTGGTAGGCTTTCAGAAAAAACGACAAAAATGGCATGTTCGTCCTTTTCTGTAATCTCTTGGGTCTAATTTTTCGAAAGAAACCGCACATTCAATAGGTCCACTATGCACATCCCCGTCAGCATCATCGGCGCAGGCCTGGGCGGTCTCACTTTGGCCCGTGTCCTGCACATCCACGGCATTACCGCCACCGTCTATGAAGCTGAGCCATCGGCAAACGCTCGCGCGCAAGGCGGGATGCTCGACATCCACGACTACAACGGCCAACTGGCCTTGCAGGCTGCGGGTTTGGCTGACGATTTCCGCGCCTTGATTCTGGAGGGGCACGAGGCGACTCGCGTACTTGATTACACAGGCACAATTCTGTTCGACCAACCCGACGACGGCAGCGGCGGTCGCCCAGAGGTCATGCGCGGCGAGCTGCGCAAGATGCTTCTGCGCTCACTTCCGGTCGATACCGTGCGTTGGGGCCACAAGGTCAATAGCGTGCGCCCCCTCGGCGAAGGCCAGCATGAGGTGACATTCGCCGACGGCTCTCACATTGTCACCAACCTGCTGATAGGTGCGGACGGTGCCTGGTCAAAGGTCAGGCCGCTGCTCAGCAACGCTATCCCCGAGTACATGGGCCGCTCGCTCATTGAAACCTACCTCTATGACTGCGACGCCCGGCATCCCGCCACAGCCAACGCGGTCGGTGCCGGTGCGCTGTTCGCACTTCAACCAGGAAAAGGGATCCAGGCACACCGTGAGCCTGACGCCACGCTTCACACCTACATAATGCTCACCAAACCGCAAAGCTGGTTTGCCGCCATCGACTTCACCGACCGAGCAGGCGCGGCCGCGCGGATCGCACAGGAGTTTGCAGGCTGGTGCCCTGCCCTCACTGCACTGATCACAGAAAGCGATACCGAATGGGTATGGCGCCCGCTTTTTAGTCTGCCGGTTGAACACCGTTGGAATCGAGTGCCTGGAGTCACACTGATCGGCGATGCCGCACACCTTGCGGCCCCGAATGGCGAAGGCGCCAACCTGGCCTTATACGACGGGGCCGAACTCGGCAAAGCTATTGCTTCACACCCTGATGACGTCGAAACAGCCCTGCACGAATACGAACAGGCCATGTTCCAGCGCAGCGCACGAGTGGCGGCTGAAAGCAATGAACTGCACGAGTTGATCTTTGGTCACGAAACACCGCATAGCCTGGTCAGCCTGTTTGAATCACCCCGGGCTTCGTAGACGCTGCGAGCGCTTTCTTCTCCTGGAAGCTGAACTTGTACGCCGCAGAGCCTGTCCTCAAAAAGGACTCTCTTCGAACGTGGGTGCGCAATGCAGATTTCCTTGCAGCAACAAGTGGCGCTGGTCACCGGCGCCAGTTCCGGCATCGGCGCCGGTGCGGCCAAGGCGCTGGCCGAGGCCGGCGCGGCGGTGGTGCTCAACTACAACTCCCAGGCCGCGCCCGCTGAGGCCCTGGCGGCGCAGATCAACGCCAGCGGCGGCCGAGCGATGGCCATCGCTGGCGACGTGTCCAAGGAGGCCGACGTTGAACGCCTGTTCGCCCAGACCCTCGACGCCTTCGGCCACCTCGACATTCTGGTGGCGAACTCCGGCCTGCAAAAAGACGCCAACCTGGTGGACATGAGCCTCGACGACTGGAACACCGTGATCGGCGTCAACCTCACCGGCCAGTTCCTCTGCGCGCGTGCGGCCGTGCGTATTTTCAATCGCCAGGGTGTACGTGAGGGCGTGTCGCGAGCCGCCGGTAAAATCATCCACATGAGCTCGGTGCATCAGGTCATTCCGTGGGCCGGCCATGTGAATTACGCGGCGTCCAAGGGCGGCGTGGAAATGCTGATGCGCACCCTCGCCCAGGAAGTCAGTGAGCAACGCATCCGCATCAATGGAATCGCGCCGGGGGCGATTCGTACGGCGATCAATCGTGCGGCCACCGAAGGCGCGGCCGAGAAAGAATTGCTCAAGCTGATTCCCTACGGTCGGGTCGGCGACGTGGAAGATGTAGCCAACGCGGTGGTCTGGCTGGCCAGTGATGCGTCGGACTATGTGGTCGGCAGTACCCTGTTCATCGATGGCGGCATGAGCCTTTATCCGGAGTTCCGTGGCAATGGTTGATTTCCAGAACGAACCTCAAAGTGCGATCGATGCCCACGGCATCATTGGCGATATGCGCAGCGCGGCCTTGGTCAACGACCAAGGCAGCATCGATTTTTTCTGCTGGCCGGAGTTCGACAGCCCGTCGATCTTCTGCGCGCTGCTGGGTACGCCTGAAGCGGGTGTTTTCCAGCTCACCCCCGACTTGCCCAACGCCCGCCGCGAACAGATCTACCTGCCCGACACCAATGTGCTGCAAACCCGTTGGCTGAGCGACGAAGCCGTGGTGGAAATCACCGATCTGTTGACCGTCAGTGAAGAGGTCGACGACTTGCCGCTGCTGATTCGCCGGGTGCGGGTGGTCAGCGGCACGGCGACGATTCACCTGCGCTGCGCCGTGCGCCATGACTATGCCCGGGCGCCGACACGCGCCCGCGCCGAAGCGGGCGGCGTGCTGTTCGCTGCCGACGGCCAGCCCGACCTGCGCCTGGTCGGCAGCCACCCGTTGACTCTCGAAGAGGATTCGGCGGTCGCCCGCTTCAGCCTCAGTCAGGAACAAGGCGCCGAGTTCGTGCTGGGCGGCGCTGACGATCCACGCGTGACCAACGGCTGTACCGACCTGTACCTGGAACGCACCTTGAAGTTCTGGCGCGGTTGGATTGCCCAATCCAACTACCGCGGGCGCTGGCGCGAAATGGTCAATCGCTCGGCCCTGGCGTTGAAACTGCTGACCTCGCGTAAACACGGCGCAATCATCGCCGCCGCCACCTTCGGCCTGCCGGAAACCCCGGGCGGCGAACGTAACTGGGATTATCGCTACACCTGGATCCGAGATGCCTCGTTCACCGTCTACGCCTTTATGCGCCTGGGCTTCGTCGAGGAAGCCAACGCCTACATGCGCTGGCTCAAGGGCCGGGTCAGTGATTGCTGCAGCCAACCGACCAAAATCAATATCCTCTATGGCATTGACGGGCGCCAGGAGTTGCCCGAGGTCGAACTGGACCACCTCAGTGGCCATGGCGGCGCCAGGCCGGTACGGGTCGGCAACGAAGCGTTCGATCAGATCCAGCTGGATATCTACGGCGAGTTGATGGATGCGGTATACCTGGTCAACAAATACGGTGAAGCCATTTCCCACGAAGGTTGGAAACACACGGTGGAAGTCGTCGATCAGGTCTGTGAGATCTGGAACCAGAAGGATGTCGGCATCTGGGAGATGCGCGGTGAGCAACATCACTTTCTGCATTCACGGCTGATGTGCTGGGTTGCCCTGGACCGCGCGATCCGCCTGGCCTCCAAACGCTCGCTGCCCGCCCCCTTCGCACGCTGGGACCAGACCCGCCAGGCGATCTACGCCGATATCTGGAGTAACTTCTGGAACGAAGAACGCGGGCATTTTGTGCAGCACATCGGCAGCACGGCGCTGGACGGTTCGATGCTGTTGATGCCGCTGGTGCGCTTTGTCGCCGCCACCGACCCGCGTTGGTTGTCGACCCTGGAAGCGATCCAGAAAAGCCTGGTCCGCGACGGCATGGTGTACCGCTATCGCAACGACGACAGCCAGATCGACGGCCTGCAAGGGACCGAAGGCGCGTTTGTGGCGTGCTCGTTCTGGTATGTCGAATGTTTGGCTCGCGCAGGGCAAGTGGAAAAGGCCCATCTGGAGTTCGAACAATTGCTGCGCTACGCCAACCCGTTGGGCTTGTATGCCGAAGAGTTCGACGGCCAGGCCCGGCATTTGGGTAACACGCCGCAGGCATTGAGCCATTTGGCGCTGATCAGTGCGGCGACGTTTCTGGATCGTAAGCTCAGCGGGGTGAAAACTGTCTGGCAGCCCTGATGTTTCGTCTAGAGTCTGAAAACCTTCGGCCCACTCATCGGAGCCCCCCATGACCTCGACCGCTGCGCTGTTCTATGTCCGTACGTCCATGCTCGATGTGGCCTATGAAGCCCAGGGCCCGCTTGATGGCGAGCCCGTGATCCTGCTGCATGGCTTCCCCTATGACCCTCGCGGCTACGATGAGATTGCACCGGTACTCGCCGAGCGCGGCTATCGGGTGCTGGTGCCCTACCTGCGCGGTTATGGTCCGACGCGGTTTATCCACGATCAGGTGATGCGCTCCGGGCAGCAGGCGGCGCTGGCCAAGGATCTGCTGGACTTCATGGACGCGTTGTCTATCCCGCAAGCGACACTGGCCGGTTACGACTGGGGCGGGCGGGCGGCGTGTATTGTCGCGGCGCTGTGGCCCGAACGCGTGCGCGGGCTGGTGACGGGGGATGGCTACAACATCCAGGACATCGCCCGCTCGCTTACGCCGCGTGCACCGCAGACGGAGCATCGGTTGTGGTACCAGTACTATTTTCACACCCCGCGTGGCGTGGAGGGGCTGACGGCCAATCGCCGTGAGCTGTGCGAACTGCTGTGGCGGCTGTGGTCACCGACCTGGGCCGAGGGTCCGGGCCTCTACGGCCAGACCGCGCCATCGTTTGATAACCCGGACTTTGTCGAGGTGGTGATTCATTCCTACCGCCACCGTTTCATGTACGCACCCGGCGATCCGGCGCTGGAAACCATCGAGCAGGCGCTGGCGCTGCAACCACCGATTTCGGTGCCGAGTATTTCGCTGTGCGGTGCCGATGATGGTGTGGGGCCTCCTGCGGTGGAGGATGACGATGTGGCGCACTTCAGCGGTTTTTACCGGCGTGAAGTCTTGCCCGGCGTGGGCCACAACATCCCACAGGAAGCGCCGCAGGCGACCCTGGCGGCGTTGCTGGAATTGCTCGCTTACGACACCGGTGAAAAGCGTTCACGGTAAGCCTGGGGCGTCACCGCCAGCGCCCGTAAAAAGCTGCGACGCAGGGTTTCTTCACTACCGAACCCGCATTGCACGGCGATGCGTTTGATCGGCAGCGTGCTGTCGGCCAACTGCCGGCGAGCGGCTTCCACACGGATCAGTTCGACCGCTCGCGCCGGGGTCTGGCCGGTTTCAGCACGGTAGTGGCGGACAAAACTGCGTTCACTCATGCACGCCTTGGCGGCCAGGGTTGAGAGGTTGAGGTCCAGGTTCAGGTTGTCCGCGATCCAGGCGTGCAACTCGGCAAAACGGCTATCGCCTTTTTGCAGGGACAGCGCCACGCTGAACTGCGATTGCCCACCCGGACGCTTGAGGAAAACCACCAGATGCCGCGCGACCTCCATGGCAACGGCGCGCCCCAGGTCCTCCTCCACCAGCGCCAGGCACAGGTCGATACCGGCGGTCACACCGGCAGAGGTCCATACCGAGCCCTGCTGGATGAAAATCGGATTGGACTCCACCGTCAGCGCAGGAAACTTGCGCGCCAGTTCTTCGCAGCGGGTCCAGTGGGTGGCCACGCGGCGGCCGTCGAGCACGCCACTGGCGGCCAGCAGGAAAGCCCCGGTACACACCGAGGCCATGCGTCGGGTGTGTCGGGCTTTTTCGCGTACCCAGTCGACCAGCACCGGATCCTCGGCAGCCCCGTAAACGCCCCAGCCACCGGCGATCACCAGGGTATCGACGGGCTTATCGGCCGGTGGCAGCGGTTCGGCCACCAGCGCCAGGCCGGCGGAGGTCGTGACCGGCGCGGCCTGGGCAGCGATCACCGACACCGCGTAGGGCAACGGTAGCCCGCGCTGCCGGGCAAGATCGTTGGTCGAGGCGAACACCTGCAACGGCCCGGTGACATCGAGCACCTGTGCATTTTCGAAAGCGAGGACGTGGATGATTTTGGGCATGATTGGCGTGATCTGTGGGCTCAATGGCGTATGCGCCAAAGCCTAGGCCTCTAGAGTGAAGCTGTCCACCCCTCTTCTGGAGCTTTATCCATGACTTTGCAGATCGGCTTTCTGTTGTTCCCCGGCGTCCAGCAACTAGACCTGACCGGCCCCTACGACGTGTTGGGCGCACTGCCGGATGTGCAACTGCACCTTGTGTGGAAAGACCTGGCGCCGGTCACCTCCAGCACCGGCATGGTCTTCACACCGACCATGAGCTATGCCGATTGTCCGCGCCTGGATGTGGTTTGCGTGCCCGGTGGCACCGGCGTTGGCGCATTGATGGAAGACCCACAGACCCTGGATTTTCTCAAGGAGCAGGCCCATACGGCGCGCTATGTGACGTCGGTGTGCACCGGCTCCCTGGTGCTCGGTGCGGCGGGTCTGCTGCGCGGTCGCAAGGCCACCACCCATTGGGCCTATCACCACCTGCTTGCGCCGCTGGGGGCAATCCCGGTGCAGGCACGTGTAGTGCGTGACGGCAACTTGTTCACCGGAGGCGGCATCACTGCCGGGATCGACTTTGCCTTGACCCTGGCTGCGGAGTTGTACGACGAGGACGTCGCCCAGTTGGTCCAGCTGCAGATTGAATACGCGCCAGCGCCGCCGTTCGACGCCGGCAACCCGAACACCGCGCCCGAGGCAGTGCTGGAGGAAGCTCGAAAACGCACGGCCGAGCCGCGTCGGGTGCGGGGTGAAATTGTCGCCCGGGCAGCCGCACGGTTGCGCTGACAGCGGTGCTCAGGCCGGACGTGACATTAACGCCAAGCGCGCAGCCAATAGCATCAGCACCGTCGCCAGGCCCCATTGCTGGAGCCTGGCGCTCTGGCCGGCTCCAGCAAACAAGCGGCTGAGCGCACCGCCAAACACCCCCAGCAATCCATGAAACACGCCGGCAATCACGGTCAGAACACACCCCAGCACCAACAGTTGTATCGCAATGGAGCCGGCCTCGGGCCTGACGAACTGGGGCAGGAACACCATGAAAAACAGCAGCGCCTTCGGATTGAGCAAACTGTTGAGCATGGCCTGCAGGAACACCTGGCCCAAGCGCACATGACGAACCTGGGCCAAGTCCAGGCTGGCCTTTTTTTGCAACGTCTTGTACGCCAGCCACAACAGATAGATCACCCCGGCATAGCGAATCAAATCAAACGCAGGCGGCCAACTGGCGACCAGTGCGGTCAAGCCGGTGGCGGTCAAAACCGTCAGGAGTAAATCCGCGACGCAGATCCCCAGGCTCGAAGCCACGCCACCGCGCCAGCCATAACTCACGCCGTGACTGATCACAAAAGCCATGTTCGGCCCCGGAGACAACAGCAACAGTAAGACCGCGCCTGAAAAAACTGCCAGGGTTGCCAAATCGATCATGCTCACGCCGTCCAGTCAGGAAAGCTTACAGACTAAGTGGCTGACCTTGCGCCTACAAAAAATTGTGCTGGATACATTCTTCCCGGCCCATCATGTCGGCAGAACACGCAACACGCTCCGCCTGCCCCCTTTTCCTACCTCTAGTTAGAAAAAGGTTTCCGATTTGTACAGGAAAACTCCCACATTTGTTTCTACACTCCAAATCACACCCGACATCAGACGGAATCGGACAAGGAGTGCCAATAAAATGACAGATAAAAATTATTTAGAATGCCTAGATTTTGAAAAACGCAAAATGGTCAAGTTATTGACTAATGCTCGAAAATAAAACATCCTTCAACGACTGCCCCCACCGATCTCCTTCATTTGGCTGGCTCCACGTGAATGGAATGGTTGCGTTTGACACAGAGTAGCCGTCGTTCGACTTGCCCCTGATAGCAGCCCGCTGCCTATCGGACCAACTCTCGAACATTGAGCTTGGAGTGCGATGAGGGATGTTTTTATGCGCGAGAAGTCATCGGTCGACAGCCTGTTTTTGACCCGTGCCGGTTTTGTTGAGTTTTTTGTTGTATTCGTCAAATTGATTCATGGCCTGACTGCGATCTTGCCGCCTCTGGTCCTGGTATTGTTCCTCGACCCGATGGCCCATGAATTGCGTTCCCACTTCCTCGGCCTGCTGCTGTTTTTTGCGGTGCTGACCATCATTCTGTTTCAAGCCCTGGGTATTTATTCCGAGGAGCTTTTCAGTAATCGCCTGCGCCTGCGCAGCAACATCGTGGCGTGGTCTGCGGCGTTCTGCATCTTGCTGTTCATGTATCAGATCCTGCAGTTCTTCCCGCAACTGACCCCACGCAACCTGGTGGTCTGGTACATCGCCAGCCTCGGTTTGTTCTGTGTGGAGCGTTTGGGGGTGCTGCGCCTGTATCGCAACCTGATGCGCAAGGGCAAATACCTGCAACGCACGGTGATCCTGGGCTTCACCGACACCGCCGTACATGTGGCCGACCACCTGCAACGCAACGGCGATATCCGCTCCGGCCTGATCGGCTTTATCGACGATCGCACCGAGCGCATTCCCAAGGAACTCAGCAGACTGCCGTTGCTGGGCAACACCCGCGACCTGGAAAAACTGATCCGCGCCGAACAGGTCAACCAAGTGATGATCTGCCTGCCCTGGGCCGCCGAGCAACGTATCCACGGGCTGGTCAATCGCCTGCGGCAGATGTCGGTGAATGTGATGCTGGTGCCTGACATGGCCGCCCTGCGCTACGGCCACAGCCGCATCACCGACGTCGGCGGTATCCTGATGTTCAACACCTCGCAATTGCCGCTGCGCGGGTGGTCACCGTTTATCAAGCGCTGTGAAGACTTGCTGCTGGCCAGCCTGGCACTGGTGGTGTTTTCGCCGGTGATGCTGGTGACGGCCATTGCGATCAAGCTCGACTCCAAAGGCCCGGTGCTGTTCCGTCAGAACCGCTATGGCTACAACGACAACGAGATTCGCGTGTTCAAGTTCCGTTCGATGTTTACCGAACAGAGCGACTTTACCGCCGAACAGCAGACCACCCGCGAAGACCCACGCATCACCCGCGTCGGCCGCATCATCCGCAAAACCAGCATCGACGAGCTGCCGCAACTGTTCAATGTGCTGCTGGGCAATATGTCCATGGTCGGCCCGCGCCCACATGCCACGGCGACTAAAGCGGCGGGCATTCCGTTTGAAGTGGCGGTGAGCGAATACAGCTCAAGGCATCGGGTCAAGCCGGGCATCACCGGCTGGGCGCAGATCAATGGCTACCGGGGTGAGACCGATACCCTGGTCAAAATCCAGAAGCGTGTCGAATACGACCTGGAGTACATCTCCAAGTGGTCGGTGTGGTTTGACTTGTACATCGTTTGCATGACGATCCCGGCCGTCCTCTCCACCAAGGAAGTGTATTGATGAATACCCTCAACGGATTAATTCCCTGCATTATCTCGGGTGGTTCAGGCACACGGCTGTGGCCGGTGTCTAGGCAGAACATGCCCAAGCCCTTCATGCGCATGCGTGATGGCCAGAGCCTGTTGCAAAAGACTTTTCAGCGCGCCGCCAAACTGCCCGGCGTGGAAAGCGTGCTCACGGTGACCAACCGCGACCTGCTGTTCCGCACCCTGGATGACTACCGTGGGGTCAACAAGGCCCACCTGCCCCTGGACCTGCTGCTGGAACCGTTCGGCCGCAACACGGCGGCGGCCATCGCCGTCGCCGCGTTGCATGTGCAGGAACACTTCGGCGGCGACGCGCAATTGCTGGTGATGCCCGCCGACCATTTGATCTTGAATGAAGTCGCGTTCGCCCAAGCCGTGACCCAGGCCCGCGACCTGGCCGAAGCCGGCTACCTGGTGACCTTCGGCATTCAGCCCGACCACCCGGAAACCGGCTTCGGCTACATCGAAAAAGGCGAAGCCTTGAGCACCGGCAACCGGGTCAAACGCTTTGTCGAAAAACCGGACCTGGCCACCGCCCAAGGCTATCTCGACGGCGGCAAGCACCTGTGGAACGCCGGCATGTTCTGCTTCAAGGCCAGCACCCTGGTGGATGAGCTGGCGACCCACGCCCCCGACGTACTGGCGGCCGCAAAAGCGGCGCTGGAGCACAGCCAGCACCTGCAGAACAAAACCTCGCGCCAGCGTGAACTGGACGCTGAAGCGTTCGGCAGCGCACCGGATATTTCCATCGACGTGGCCTTGATGGAAAAGTCCAGCCAAGTGGCCGTGGTGCCCTGCGACATCGGGTGGAGCGACATCGGTTCCTGGGAAGCCCTGCGCCAGCTCACCCCGAGTGATGCCCATGGCAACCAGGTGAACGGCGAAGCGATCCTGCATGATGTGCACAACTGCTACATCGACTCGCCCAAGCGCGTGCTCGGCGCCGTGGGCGTGAAAGACCTGATCATCGTCGACACCCCCGATGCCCTGCTGATCGCCGATGCCCACCGCAGCCAGGACGTGCGCTACATCGTGGCCGAACTCAAGCGCCAGAACCACCCGGCGTTCAGCCTGCACCGCACGGTCACCCGGCCCTGGGGCACCTACACCGTGCTGGAGGAAAGCAGCCGGTTCAAGATCAAGCGCATCGTGGTCAAGCCGCAAGCATCGCTGTCGTTGCAGATGCATCACCACCGCAGCGAACACTGGGTGGTGGTCAGCGGCGCCGCACAAATCACCAATGGCGACCGCGAATTCCTGATCAACGCCAACGAATCCACCTATATCCCGGCCGGGCACAAACACCGCCTGACCAACCCCGGCATCATCGACCTGGTGATGATCGAAGTGCAGAGCGGCGAGTACCTGGGCGAAGACGACATCGTGCGCTTCGACGACATCTATGGGCGTGCCCCGGCCGAGGTGAAAAAGTGACATGCGGACCTCGTTGATCATCCCGACCCGCAACGCCTCCAGCCACCTGGCACGACTGCTGCCGGCGCTGAAAATGCAGACGCTGCAACCGGACGACATGCTGGTGGTCGACAGCGCCTCCAGCGACGACACCGTGGCGCGGTTTCGCGAATTCGGCGCGCGGGTCGAGGTCATCGACGCGCGGGACTTCAACCATGGCGGCACCCGGCGCTGGGCCAGCGAGCAAGTGGACGGCGATGCGTTGATCGTGATGACCCAGGACGCAATCCCGGCAGCCCCCGAGACCTTCGCCAACCTGTTGCGCGAATTGCAGGAAGACCCGCTCAACGGCGTTGCCTATGGCCGCCAACTGCCGCACCCGGACGCCGGGGTACTGGGCGCACAATCGCGGCACTTCAACTACCCGGACCAGAGCCGCAGCAAGAGCCTGGCCGATGCTCCGGAGCTGGGGATCAAGACCTGCTTCAGCTCCGATTCGTTTTCTGTGTACCGACGCAGCGCATTGCAGGCCGTCGGTGGTTTTCCCGCCGACGTGATCGGCAGCGAAGACGCCTATGTGGCCGCACGCATGCTGCTTGAAGGCTACAAGGTGCGCTACGCCGCGTCCGCGCAGGTGTATCACTCCCACGATTACCGCCTCATGGATGAGTTCCACCGCTACTTCGACATTGGCGTGTTCTACGGTCGCGAGCCGTGGATACGCGAGGCATTCGGCGATGCCGGCGGAGAAGGTAAACGCTATGTACTGGCGGAGCTCGCAGCATTGCGTGCTGCCGGTGCATTGCATCGCGTACCCGAAGTACTGGTGCGCAGCGCGTTCAAGTTGCTCGGCTATCGGCTGGGCCATCAGGAACGCCGGCTACCCATCGCCCTAAAGCGGCGCATCAGCATGTTCCCCGGTTATTGGAGGTGAGCACATGACCCACAGGAAGTCCCCCTTGATGAAACGAACCTTGCTCGTCCTGGCCATGATGGCCTTGGCCGCCTGCAATACGCCCGCACGCATCGTCCCACCGGACGACAAGACGGTCGAGGAAGGCAAACGCGCCCTCGACCAACTGGCCCAACTGCCGCCGGCCGTGGAACGTATCCGCGTCGGCGACCAGTTGCGCATCGTGCGCGATGCCGGAGAAATGCCGACGCTGTCAGCGTTCAACGTCAGCACCATCTATGAGCTGACGCTGTACACGGTGCAGGCCGACGGCAAGATCAACTACCCCTTCCTGGGGCCGATCCAGGTCGCCGGGCGCCAGCCCTCGGAGCTGGCCACCGAGCTGAGCAACAAACTGGCGCCGGTGTATCGCGAGCCGCGGGTGACGGTGAACATCAATCAGGCACCGGGTAACTCGGTGATCGTCGGCGGCGCGGTGAACAACCCGACGGCAGTGCAAATCGGCACGGCCAACACGCTGGAACAGGCGATTGTCGGCGCCGGCGGGGTGAACCCCTCCGGCAACGCAAGCATGGTCGCGCTGCTGCGCGAAGATGCCCAGGGCGCCTACCGTGCCTACTTCCTGGACTTCAGCCAATACCTCAAGACCGGGCCTAACGGGCGCAAACAAGTGCGCCTGCAACGCGGCGATGTGGTGTTCGTGCCCAAATCCAACGTGGGCGAACGCATCCAAGGGGTGGATACCTACTTGAACCAGTTGATTCCGTTCACCAAGTCGATCGGGGTTGGCTACAACTACACCCGAACCAGCGGCAGCAACAACTAAAGGAGCGACATCCCATGATCGAGATCCGTTCTTTTCGGGATCTTCTGCGCCTGTTCTTCATCTTCAGACATGAGTTCAAGCTGGCGGCCATCGCGGCGCTGGTCATCATGTTACTGGGGGCCTTCCTGCTGCCCGCCAAGTACGAGTCCACCGCACGCCTGCTGGTCAAGCCTGGGCGTGACTCGACCTTGCCGATCGAGATCAGCAACCGCCAGGCGCTGGTGATGCCCAGCACCCAGCGCGACCCGATTGTCGACGAGGAGCGCCTGCTGACCGGCCGCCCGATCGTGCGCGCGGTGGCCGAGCACTACCTGGAAGTGATTGAAAATGCACCGCCGCCGGAAGGTTTCTGGAAGCGCACCAAGTACTACGTCAAGAGCGGCATCGGTGCCGTGTTCGACGGCGTGCGTGTAGTGCTGGAAACCGTCGGTATCGTCGAAAAAACCACCCCGGTGGAACGCCTGGCCGCCAGCCTGGAGAAAAACTTCGAGGTGAGCCACGCCGCGGGGTCCACGGTGATGGATATCAGCTTCAAATGGGGCGACCCGGAAATTGCCCAGATGGTGGTCAAGAACTGGATCGAGACCTACATCAACGAACGCACCCAGGCCCTGGGCCGCAAGAGCCTGTACGCGTTCTACGAGGGCCAGGTCAACACCAGCGCCAACGAGATCAAGAGCTATAAGCAACAGATCCTCACGCACCTCAACGAGATCGGCGCGGCGAGCATTACCGACCGCCTGGAGGACTTGTCCGAGCGCATCAACGTGCTGCGCGGCGAGACCTTCAACACCACCCGCCTGATCGCCTCTTCCGACAGCGCCCTGGAGAGCACTCGCAACCAGCTCAAGACCCAGCCCAAGGAAGTGACCACGGTCCGCCAGATCGCCCTGAACCCGCAGCAGCAGGATTTGCGTCGCCTGCTCAACCAGAAGCTGCTGGAAAAGGCCGATATGATGCGCACCTACACCGACAATGCACCGCCGGTCAAAGCGCTGGACGCCTCGATCCTTGCCATGCAGGCCCAGGTCGCCAGTGAAAGCAACACGGTGCAGAGCTCGGAAAACCGTGCGCCGAACACCCTGGAAATCCACTTGCAGCGCGTGCTGCTGGATGAGTCGAGCAACAACCTGGCGTTGCGTACTCAGTTGGTTCAGCAGCAGAAACAACTGGTCAACCTCGAAGCCCAGCGCAAGCAGGCCCTGGAGATTGAGCCGGAGCTGGCGCGCCTTTCTCGCGAGTTGAGCGCCACCGAGCGCAACTACGCGCTGTATGTGGACAACCTGGAAAAGTCGCGCATCGACCGTGAACTGGATAACAGCCAGATCAGCAACATCGCGGTGATCGAAGAAGCCACCCTGAACCCGGGCCGCGTCTTCCCGAAAACCCTGGTGATGCTGATGTTGGCGATCCCGTTTGCCATCGTCGTCGGCCTGTTGGTGGTCTACCTGTGCTACCTGCTGGACCAGCGCATTCACGATGGCGGCCTGGTGGAGCGCAAATTCGGCTTGCCGCTGTGGACCACCCTGCCGGAGCTGGACACCAGCACCGCCCAAGGCACCAACGCGTTCAATGCGAGCATTTACCGGCTGTACGGTTTGCTGCAACTGGAGCGCATCGCCGAACAGGGTATGACGCTGGGGCTGACCTCGGCGCGCCACGGTGAAGGCGTGACCTTTGTGGTGGAACAATTGCGCCAATTGCTGCAAGAGAACGGCATCAACGTGCGTGTCGGCGGTGCGGCACCGGCGGCACAGGGGGAAGTGGTCCTGCTGGATGCTTCGGCCCTGCTGGATAACCGCGATGCGTTCGTCACGCTGCGCCGCGCCGACCTGATCGCACTGGTGGTGGAAGCGCAAAAGAGCACGGTGCCGGTGGTGGAGCATGCCCTGTCGATCCTCAACACGGCGTTTGGCAAAGTCGACGGCATCATCATCAACCGACGCAAGTTCGAAGTGCCGGCCAAGGTGCTGCAAAACATCGCCAAGTACCGGGGGGCGTTCTGATGCGCATCGCCCTGCTTGCGCCCTTGCCGCCGGAAAAGAACGGGATCGCCGACTACGCGAACCATTTCAAGACGGCTTTGGAGCAATTGGGGGTGACGGTGGTGACACCGTTGAGCGGCGTGGCAGGCAACAGCGTTGCCATCAGCCAAGCCATCGCCGCGTTCGACTGGCAAGGCGTGGACCTGGTCCACGCCGAGCTGGGCGGCGGGCGGTTGGGAGAATTCCTGGCCTTGCGCGAGTTGCGCAAGGCGCTCCCCAAGCTGCCGCTGACCGCAACCGTGCATGACCCGGAGCGCATGGTCTGGCGCCGGGAGCGTTTGCCCTTCCCGCTGAACCTGTTGGAACGTTTGCCCAGCCCACTGCCCCAGGCAGCGGTGGTGCTGGCAGACCCGCTGACCTTGAGCGAAGAACGCCGCGTCGCCCAGGACCTGACCCGGCTGGTCACCCTCACCCGCCTGGGCGCCGATTGCCTGAGCGAGCGCATGCGCTTACCTGCGGGCAAAGTGGCCGTGATCAACCACGCCAACCTGGCGATTGCGCCGGCAGCCTTGCCGTCGCTGGACACGCTGCGCCTGCTGTACTTCGGTTTCATCTACCGTGGCAAAGGCATTGAAGACTTGTTGCAGGCCCTGGCCGCCGTCTTCAAGCAAGCCCCCCTATTGCGTGACCGTGTGCGCCTGACCCTGGCCGGTGGCACTGCCGCCGAAATGGCGTTCGGCGCAGGCGGCAATTACCTGGAGCAGTTGAATAGCCAGATCGCCGACCTCGGCCTGGCGGGCTCCATCGACTGGCGGCTGAACCTGCCGGCCAGCGAGATTGCCCAGACGATCCAGGCGCACCATGTGATGGTGCTGCCGTATCGCGAATCGAAAAAACTCGGCCTGCTGGGCCGCCAGCGCGGCACCAGTGGCGCGCTGTCCTGGGCCGCCGCGTGTGGGCGTGGGGCGATCACTTCGGATGCGCGCGCGTTTGCCGAGGAGGTCGCCAGCGGCAATGGCTTGATCTTTCCCCAGGGCGATGTGGCCGCATTGAGCGAGCAACTGTTGCGTCTGGCGAATACGCCGACACTGGCGCAGGACTGGGCTGAACGCGCCGCGCAAATCGGCCGCGAACGCCTGTGGCCGTTGACCGCGCAGAAGTTCAAAGACCTTTTTGAGCAAGCCATCGCAGGAGCACCCTATGGCGCATAAACGGACTTGGTTCGCCTCACTGCTCGTGATCGTCGCGCTCGGCCTGAGCGTTTTTCTGTGGGGCCGCCAGGCCGATGCCGAGAGCCATGTGCTCAAAGGCAACAAAGTGCTGGTGTGGAAGGATTTCCTGGGAGTGAACGCGCAGTTCCTGTGGTTCAGCCCCACGCTGTATCAACAGCAGATCGACAAACTCAAAGCCCTGGGCTTGCAGTGGGTGCGCCTGGACCTGCACTGGGACCAGTTGGAGCCTGCCGAAGGCCAGTATCAGGTTGCGACGCTGGACCAACTGGTCGGCAACCTGCAGACCAACCAGCTCAAATCGGTGTTCTACCTGGTGGGCTCGGCGCCCTTTGCCACCACGGCGCCGCCCGGTGCGCCGTACCAGGACCAGTACCCACCGAAAAACCCGGATGTATTCGCCAACCGCATGGCGCTGTTGTCCCAGCGCTACCCCAGCGTCGACGCCTGGCAAGTCTGGAACGAGCCCAACTTGCTCGGCTTCTGGCGCCCGGTAGCCGACCCCGCAGGCTATTTCACCCTGTTGGCGGCGACCACCAACGCCTTGCGCACGGTCAACCCGGACAAACCCGTGGTTGCGGCCGGCATGGCCTTCCTCAGCGAAATGCCCAACGGCAAGACCATGCTCAGCGCCCTCAGCGCCCTGGGCGTAAATCGCCTGAATACGGTGGTGTCCTATCACCCCTACAACCAGCTGCCCGAGGGCAATGATCCGGCCAACTTGGACTTTGTCGCCAAGACCCAGGCACTCAACCAGTCCCTGCGCGCAGAGGGCGTGAAAACCCTGTGGAGCACCGAGTGGGGCTGGTCGAATTACCCGGGGCCCAAAGAGGCGCAAGACCTCATCACCCGGCAGCAGCAGGCTGACTACGTGGTACGCCGGGTGGCGCTGATGAGCGCGATGGACTTTGACAAGATCTTCCTGTTCACCCTCAGTGACCTTGACCAGCGGGCCAGCGTGCGCGACCAGTCCTATGGTTTGCTCGACATCAACGCCAACCCCAAGCCGTCCTACACAGCGCTGAAGAACTTCCTCGATGTGAGCGGGCCGCAACTGACGCCCGGCGATCCGCCCATCGCCGACCAGTTACCCGACGGCCTGTTCAGCATCGGCTGGACCCGCGCCGATGGCCATAAGCTGTGGTACTTCTGGTCGGCACAGGGCGGTAACGCACACCTGCCGAACCTGACCAGCGCGACCCTGTACGACCCGCTGCGCGGCACACAAACCCCGGTGAGCGGCACCAATGGGTTGACCGTGCCGGTCAAGTCGAACCTGCAAATTCTGTTATGGGATTGAAGCCCGCCATGCGCATTTTATGGATACTGCCCTACTCGCCCTGGCCCGCCACCAGCGGCGGCAAGACGCGCCAGTTCCACTTGCTGCGCAGCCTGGCCGCGCGTGGGCACAGGATCACGTTGTTGCTGCATGACAAGCACCCCGTGTCGCTGACCGATCGCCAGGTGCTGGAAGCCTTCCTGGAACAGTTGATCATCCTGCCGCGCCGCCCACTGCGCAGCGTGAAAACCCTGGTGGCCGGGCTGTTTGCGCCCTACCCGCTGCTGGCCAGTGTCAATGGCTTGTCAGGTGCACTGCAGGACACCTTCGACCCATTGCTCAATGAGCATTGGGATGTGGTGCAGATCGAACACTCCTACACCTTCCAACCCTATGAAGATGCCCTGGCGCGCAAGTCCCAACCCTTTGTGCTGACCGAGCACAACGTGGAATCGGCGCTCGGCGCAGCGACCTACGACCGCCTGCCCCGCTGGGCGCTGCCCTTCATTCACTACGACCAATGGCGATACCGCCGCTGGGAGCGCCGCGTCATGCGCCAGGCCACGCAGGTGGTGGCGGTCACCGCCGGCGACGCGCAGGTGCTGGAGAACATCGCCGGCAAGCCCGTGCCCGTGGTGGTCAACGGCGTGGATTGCGCGCATTTCGCCGGTGCCCGTCCTGATCCCGCGGCGCGCCGTGTGCTGTTCCTCGGCAATTATGAATACGCTCCCAATGTGGACGCGATCGAATGGGCATTGGATGAAATCCTGCCCAAGGTCTGGGAGCAATGCCCGGATGCGCGCATGAGCGTGTGCGGCTTCGGCATGCCCGGCAGCTGGCGCGAACGCTGGCAGGACCCGCGTATCGAGTGGCAAGGTTTTGTGCCGAACCTGTTGGCGCTGCAATCGAGTTGCTCGGTATTCCTGGCCCCGTTGCGTCATGGTGGCGGTTCCAAGCTCAAAGTACTCGAAGCCCTGGCTGCGGGGTTGCCGTTGGCCAGCACCGAACAAGGGGTCTCGGGCCTGGACCTGGTCGAAGGGGTGGATTATCTGGGCGGGCAGACTGCCAGCGGCCTGGCGGATTCAGTAGTGCGCCTGCTGCAATATCCCGCAGCGGCACTGCCCATGGGCGAGGCTGGCCGCGCCTATGCACGCCGGACTCATGACTGGAGTGTCGCCGCCGGCCAGCTGGAGCAGGTGTACGCGACGCTCTCGCCGCTCAATCAAAAGGAGCCCACATGCGTGTAGGTCTGGATTACCGCACCGTCGGCACCTCGCCGCAATCGGGCATCAGCCGTCAGGTGTATGCGCTGGAAAATGCGCTGTGCAGCCTGCCGGGTATCGAGCTGGAGCGTTTCACGGTGGCCCCGCTGGGCGATGAAACCCGCTTGCGGGCCCACTGCCCGGCCTGGGGCTGCGCGAAAACCGCGATGCATCAGCCGCAGAACCGCCTGCGTTTCGAAGCCGGGTTCCTGCCGCGTGCCTTGCGTGAGCAACACATCGATGTGTACATCAGCACCTTCAATATGGGCCTGCCATTGCCCCCCAAGCCCAAGGGCATGCGTACCGTGGTGCTGTTGCATGACCTGTTCCAGATTACCTTGAACAACTACCACGCCAACCGTCTGAAGGCCTTGATCTACAAAACCAGTGATCGCGTGTCGATTGCCTACGCGGTGCACAGCGCCGACCGCGTGTGGACGCCCTCACAGTACAGCGCGGATGAAACCGTACGCCTGTTCCCCAAGGCGGCGGGCAAGATTCGTGTGCTGCCCAATCAGGTCGATGGGTTTGGCGAACCGCCGGCAGATCTCAGCGCCTATCAACTGCCGCAGCGCTACTGGCTGCTGGTCGGGACTCGCGAGCTGCGCAAGAACGTACCGTTCCTGGTGGAGGCCTGGCAGAAAGCCCGCCAACAATCGCCCAACGTGCCAGAGTTGGTGCTGGTGGGCAGCCTTGACCACCTGCCCGAGGCCCAGCGTACGCTGCCGGGCATTCGTGCACTGAGCGGCGTGTCGGATGCCCAGTTACATGGGTTGTACCGGCAGGCATCGCGCCTGTGGCAACCGTCCTATGCCGAAGGTTTTGGTTTACCGGTCATCGAAGCGCTCAGTGTCGGCACCCCGGTGGCCGTGGCCAGCGGTACGTCGCTGGATGAAATCACGCCACCGTCGGCGGCGCGCTTTTCGCCCACCGACAGCGCAGCGCTGACCGCCTTGATGGTGAACCTGAGCCAACAGCCCGATGAAGACTCATCCGAACAACATCGCCATTGGGCGCAGCGTTTCAACCACCATGCCTATCGCCGGCGCGTGGCCGAACTGATCGAGGAACTCACGTGAGAATAACCCTGGCAAGCCTCGTTGCGATTCTGTTCGGCCTGCTGTTCGGCGGGCTGGCCCTGGCACTGTCACCCGCCAAGGCGTTCCTGGCCGTGGTCGGCCTAGCGGCGGCCGTGACCATCCTGCGATTTCCGTTCTGGGGCTTGCTGCTCTTCGCGCTGGTGGCGACGTTCATGCCTTATTCGACCATCAACCTGGGGATCCGCAGCACGGTGAGCGAAGCGATCCTGGCGCTGACCTGGGGCGCCGTGATGTGGCACAGCTTCCTGGCCCGCCTGCCGGACACGCCGATCCTGTCACGCCGGCCGACGGACCAGATGCTGCTGTGGCTGATGCTGTTCAGCGTGTTCCCGTTCATCGTCGGCCAGGTCAGCATCCAGGCCGAGAGCAGCGGCGTGGCCAACTGGTTGCGCTGGTTGCTGAACCTCTCGGGCGTGTTCCTCACCGCCAAGTTGCTGGTGGATCAAAAACGCCGCGAAGCCTTGGTGATGGCCTTGCTGCTGGGCACCCTGGCAATGCTGGTGATGTCCATCGCCGTATTCATACGCACCCGTTCAGGGGCCGGGATTGCGCCGATCCTAGCGCTGCTCAATTACGGCAACTTCGACATGTTGAAATTCGGCCTGGAGGCGATGTCGTCACGCATGGGTTCGCCGTGGATGCACCCCAATGCCATCGGCGGGATCATGGCCTTGCTGTTGCCGCTGGCATTTTGCTTCGGCATGACCGAGCGCGGCTGGAAGCGTGCGCTGGGCCTGGGCGTGGCATGCCTGGGGGCGGCGGCGTTGCTGCTGGCCAGTAGCCGTGGGGCAATGGTCAGCCTGGCGTTGGTGTTGATCTGGATGGCCACGCGCCGCGTGCCATACACCGGACGCCTGCTGATGGTCGGCGCGGTACTGACCGTGGCGCTGGTGATGGCCTACCCGCCATTGCAGGACCGCCTGGCGACGATCTTCTCGTCGAGCAACGCCAGTACCGAGGTCCGTGTCGATGAATACCGCATGTTCCCCCAAGCAGTGGCGGCCTATCCGTTCGGTATTGGTTTCAAGGTCGATCCGCCCGTGCCGGGCACGCACCTGCTGGGGATTTCCAACCTGTGGCTGAACTTCATCTACAAGACGGGCATCGTCGGCATGCTGCTGTTTATAGCGGTCACCGTGCGCTGGTGGCGTGAAGCACGCCCGGAAGCCGGCCCGATCCGCCTGACCAAGGACAACGCGCTGTGGCTGGGTAGCACGGCCGGGATTCTGTCAGCGTTGGTCAGCGGTCTGTTTGACCACTACTTCAGTTTTGCCGTGGTGATGGTGGCGCTGTTCTGGCTGATGGTGGGCATCAACGTGCTGGAAGCACGCCGCCTGTTTCCGGCACGCCTGCCGCAGGACAAGACCGTGGCGTATCGCAAACCGTTGCTTGACGGCGTGCGGCCTTAAGCATGCTCGGTTCCGCCGTCTGGCTGACCCTGGCGACCCTGCTGGGCCTGTGCCTGGGGTTCGCGCGCGAGTGGCTGCTGGTGGCGGCCTGGGGCGCCGGGGAGCGCAGTGACGCCTTCCTGATCGCGCTGTTCTTGCCTGAGGCGTTGCGCATGTCGTTGGCCGGTGGTGTGTTGAGCGCCGCTGCGTTGCCGCTGTACCTGCAACGCAAGGACAGCGAACGCCTGGATTGGCTGGCGGTGTTGTTTCCCGCGTTGCTGCTGATTGCGCTGATGACCAGCCTGTTGTTGACGCTGTTGGCCCCCTGGCTGGTGCAGCTACTCGGTCCGGGGCTGGCGGCCAGCGCGACAGCCCTGGCGGCGAGTAATTTGCAGGTCGTGGCCTGGTGCGTGCCGGGCTTGATGCTGCATGCGCTATTCAGTATTCCGTTGCAGGCAAGCGAGCGCTTTGTGCTGGCGGGCTTGGGCTCGCTGTTGTTCAACCTGCCGCCGGTGACTTACCTCGCGCTGGCAGGCACCGCGACTGAACCTCGCGCACTGGCCTTGGCCTGCCTGGCCGGTAGCCTGTTGATGCCACTGGCCTTGCTGCCGTCGATCTGGCGCCAAGGCTGGCGGCCATGGCGCTGGCAGTTGAGCATCACGCCGTTGCAGGAGCTGGGGCAACGCATCGGGCCACTGCTGCTGAGCAACGGTGCCAGCCAAGGTTTGGCGCTGATCGAGCGGCTGGTGGCCTCGCTGCTGGGGGAAGGCGCGGTAACGTGGGTCAACCTGGCGCGCAAGTTGATGAACCTGCCGCTGATTGCACTGATGAGCCTCAACCAGGTGCTGCTGGGCATGATGAGCCGCCGCCAGGGCGATGAGCGCCTGGCTTTGCTCAAGCGTGGCCTGGAGACCGCCAGCGTGTTGACCTTGCCGGCCGGCGTCGGCCTGGTCGCGGCGGCGCCCAGCCTGGTCGCCCTGCTGCTGCCCAAGCAGTCGGCGGATTCACCGTTGCCATTGCTGCTGGCCTGGTTCGCCGTACCGCTGGTGTTCGGCGCCTGGAACGCCCTGCTCGCGCGCTATGCCTACGCCGCCGGCGACACGCGACAGCCGCTGCGGTGCGAGTTGCTCGGTAGCCTGGTCAATGTGCTGTTGCTCGCGGCCTTGCCCTTTGTGTTTGGCCTGGCGGGCATTCCGCTGGCCGCATTGGCCGGGGTGATGTGCACGGCACTGTTGCTGATGCAGCGCCAGGCATTGCTCGCCGCCCTGCCCTGGGCGCGGCAGTGGCTGCTGAGTGCGTTGGTCATGGGCGCGGCCGCGCTGGGGCTGTTTTCAATTGAAGGCGTGTGGCTGCAACTGGGGCTGAGTACCCTGGCAGGCACCGTGGTGTTGCTGGGCATGGGGCTGTGGCTGAAGCCGTGGCGCAAGGCATGAATGATCGATCAGGAGTCGTTACGTGAAACAACGCTGGATTCAAATGGATATCGCCAAAGGCATCGGCATCCTGGTGATCGTGTATGGCCATAGTTGGTTTGTCGCCAACTCCCTGGACCTGCTCTATCCGATACTCGCCTCGTTTGTGTTGCCATTGTTCTTCTTTCTGTCCGGCGTGTTTTTCAAGCCCGAACAGCCGTTTGTGGAGATGGCGGTGCGCAAGGCCGATGGCCTGCTCAAGCCGTTTTTCTTCACCATGCTGATGTATGTGCTCGTACGTGATTTGCTGCGCGGGCAGCCCCTGTTGCCGGATGTGGGCGGTGTGCTGTACGCCTCGGTGGACACGATCCCGTGGCAGGCGTTGTGGTTTTTACCGCACTTCTGGGTGGCGATTCTGTTCAGTTGGTTAATGCTGCGCCTGATCCAGCATCTGAAGTTGCCGTTGCTAGCGAGTTGCCTGCTGATGGTCGCGCAACTGTTGCTCGGCATCTGGGTACTGCCGTGGTTCTGGCAAGTACCGGTGACCATAGGCGGGCAAACCTGGACGATGCCCGGCCTGCCCTTCAGCCTCGAAGTCACCCTGATCAGCAGCACCTATTTTATCTACGGTTACCTGCTGCGCGACTGGCTGCGCAGGCATGAGGGCTCGCTGCTGACCCTGGTGATTTCCATCGCCCTGTTCGCCGCCGTGTTTGTTTACAGCCGCGACACCATGGACCTGGCGCAACGACGCTATGACCACTGGTTGTGGACCAGTCTGCTGGCGGTGATCGGCGTGTATATGTGCTGGGCGCTGGCACGGGTGCTGATGGTATCGCCTCTATTAACCCGCATGATGACGTATATCGGCCAGTCAACGCTGATCGTGTTGATCTTTCACGGGGAAATCCAGCACAAGGCCGTGGACCTCATGGAGCGCCTGGGCCTGCATCCGTTCATGTCGGCCTGTCTGGGCCTGGTGATCGCGGTGGTGGTACCGCTGATGATTGGGGAAGTGATCAAGCGTGTGGCGGTCTTGCGGTTCTTCTACTTTCCGTTTCCGGTGCGCAAAGCCCCGAAAAGTTGAAAATACCACTCATACGATGTGGGAGCGGGCTTGCTCGCTCCCACACGTGTCATGCATGTTCAGTCATCGAGTTGTGACGCGGCGGGCTTACTGCCGGGCTTGGCCGATTTGGCGCCCTTGGCTGGAGGCGCTGCGGCAGGTTCCGGTTCAGCCGGTGCCGCAAGGTCTTTTTCGGCCTGGGGCATCTGGTCGATGGCGCTGAAGAATTCCTTCAAATCGAGGGTATCCGGTGGCACGGTCTTCTCGATTTTCTTCTCGCCGTCCTTGCCGATCAGGATCACCTTGGTGCCGCTGCCGGCCCCCAGCTTGAGGGCCCGGATCAACGCATTGGTTTCCGGCGGCGTCAGCTTCTTGTTGTCCTTGGCTTCCTTGGCAAACTTTTCCCCTTCAGCGCCGATGCTACCGAACTTCACGGTGTAGAACACCATATTGCGTTCTTCAAAGGATTGTTTGGTGGCGGGCTCGCTCAGTTGTTTCTGAAGAGTCGCCAAGGTGGAGTTTCCGGAATCAAGCTCCACAACCACCAGCGGACGGGACTTGCCCATGTCTTGCTTGAGCGGGTTGATATCCTCAGCGGCCAACAGCGGCCCCGTTAAAGCCATCAAGGTAGCCAGGGTCAGCGACCGGATGAGCATGCGCACCTCCTTTGAATTCCATGCAGGGTTCTTGAGTTTCATGTGTGCGACAGTCAAATTCAAGGATGATTCCTACACCGCTTTACGAAAGAGTAGGACAGGACGCCCACGACGCAAGGGCTTGGATGGGGTCAGGCGCCATTGTTTCTTCTGATTGCGGAAACATTATGAGACTTCCCACAGAGGCCAATGCCGGGCGAACACCGGTGCCACGATGGGGTCGGCATCCACGTGCGCCAGGCTCTGGGCGAAGCTTGGCGCCAAGGCGGTCAATACCTCACGCGCCTCATCCCAGTGCGAAACCGCGGCCGCCATAATGCCCAGGGCGTTCGGCACATTGCCGGGGGCGAACAACTGTTCGGCAAATTGATCGGCGAACATCACCCAGGCTTGATGCAGATAGCGTCGCGTACCACTGACCAGTTGCGCCTGCAGCGCCTCATCCGCATTACCCAGCCAGCGCTGCGGATAATCGATGATGCCGATCGCCGAGTAGCAATTGGCGGTGATGTAGAGCAGGCCGCGCAGGATCTGCGCGCGGTTGCCGGCCAATAGATCCGACGCGGGAAACGCCATGCCCAGGTAGATCAGGATGGCAGCGCTTTCGGTCAGCACCTGCCCATCGGGGGTGACCAGCGTGGGAATCTGCTTGAGTGGGTTGATACGGGCCAGGGCTTCGGTGCCCTCGCCCTCCTGCCAGGAGCTGGCCTCTACCCGGTGCCACGGTACTGCGCAACGTTGCAGGGCAATTTCGATCATGCATGAGCCGGAATCGTCGGTACCGTAGAGCGTATACATGGGCGTTCCCTCTGGTTTATCGCACTAGTCTGGCCTGCAAGTTCGCCTTCACCAGCGGCCACTCCGAGTCGATGATGCTGAAGCGCACCGAGTTGCGCTTGCGCCCGTCCGGCATGATGCGTTCGTGACGCACGATGCCTTCCTGCACGGCGCCCAGACGCAGGATGGCTGCGCGAGAGTTTTCGTTGAGTTCGTCGGTGGTAAATTGCACGCGCACGCAGTCGAGCACATCGAAGGCGTAGCTGAGCAACAACAGCTTGGCCTCGGTATTGATTGCCGATTTCTGAGTGGATTGCGCCAGCCAGGTGTGGCCGATCTCCAGCTTGCGGTTGACCCGATCGATCTTCCAGAAGCGCGTACTGCCCACGACCTCGCCAGTGCTCTTGCGCACGATGCTGAAGGGCATGACCGTACCGGCATGACGCCCGGCCAAGGCGGTCGCCATGTACGCCTCGATGGTGTCCGGGCCGGGGACGTTGGTAACCTTGAGGTTCCACAACTCACCGTCGGCGGCGGCCTGGAGCAAGGCCGCTGTGTGTTCGAGCTGCAAGGGTTGGAGTTCGACGATAGTGCCGGTCAAGGTGATCTGGGTCATGGAGAGCTGCGCCGTCTGCGAGTGGTCGTCAGAGGGCAAGAGTGCAGGCTTGCGCGGCGCTTCGGCAAGTGTTTTAGAACAGGCCCATTTGCCCGCCGACCAGGGTGCCGAAATCGTCGTTGACGAACGGCAGGATCGCATCGGCCACCGGCTGCAATTGCCGTGTGACGTAATGGTCGTAGTCGATCGCCGCCTGCCGCACCTCCAGCGGTTCCGGGCCGTTGAGCGTGATCACATAGCTGATCCAGCCACCGCGTTGGTACTGCCGCGGGCGGCCCATGCGGTCGTTGTAGTCATCGGCCAGGCGTGCAGCGCGTACATGCGGTGGCACGTTGCGTTCGTAGTCATCCAATTGACGACGCAGGCGCTTGCGGTAGATCAGCAGTTCATCGAACTCACCGCTCAAGGTGCGCCGCACGTAGTCGCGCACGTAGTCCTGATGGGGCTGGCGATGGAAGATGCGCCGGTAGAGTTCCTGCTGGAACTGCCGCGCCAGGGGCGACCAGTCGCTGCGCACGGTTTCCAGGCCCTTGTAGACCATTTCCTCACTGCCATCCTCGCGCACGACCAAGCCCGCGTAGCGCTTTTTGCTGCCCTCCTCAGCGCCGCGAATGGTCGGCATGAGGAAACGGCTGAAGTGCGTTTCGTATTGCAGTTCCAGGGCACTTTGCAGGCCGAATTCGCGCTGTAAGTGCTCGCGCCACCAGTCGTTGACGTGCTGGACCAGCGCCTGGCCAATGCGGCCGGCATCGGCCTGGGAATGGGCTTTGCCCAGCCAGACAAAGGTGGAATCCGTGTCGCCGTAAATCACCTCGTAACCCTGGGCTTCGACCAGCTTGCGCGTCTGGCGCATGATCTGGTGCCCACGCATCGTGATCGACGAAGCCAGCCGCGTATCGAAGAACCGGCAGCCGCTGGAACCGAGCACACCATAGAAGGCGTTCATGATGATTTTCAGGGCCTGGGACAACGGAGCGTTGTGTTCACGCTTGGCCACTTCACGGCCTTCGGAAACACGAGCGACGATGGACGGCAGGCAATGGCGGGTGCGAGAGAACCGCGCACCGCGAAAGCCTTCCACTGACGCACTGTCTTCGGGGTGCTTGAGGCCTTCGATCAAGCCTACCGGATCGATCAGGAAGCTGCGGATGATCGACGGATAGAGGCTTTTGTAATCCAGCACCAATACCGACTCGTACAGGCCGGGACGCGAGTCCATGACAAACCCGCCGGGGCTGGCCTGGGGTGGTTTGTCGCCCAGGTTCGGCGCGACAAAGCCCTGGCGGTGCATCAGCGGCATGTACAAATGGGTGAAGGCGGCGACGGAGCCGCCGCTACGGTCGGCCGGCAACCCAGTGACGCTGGCCCGCTCCAGCAGGAACTTGAGCAAGTCGGTCTTGGCGAAAATCCGCGTGACCAATTCGCAGTCCTTGAGGTTATAGCGTGCCAAGGCGGGCTTGTCCTCGGCAAACATGCGGTTGATTTCGTCCATGCGCTGATAGGGTGTGGAGATGTCCTTGCCTTCGCCGAGCAGGGTTTGCGCGACGTTTTCCAGGCTGAAGGACTCGAAACTCCAAGTGGCCGAACGCAGTGCCTCGATGCCGTCGATGATCAACCGCCCCGCTGCCGCCGCAAAGTAGTGATTGCGGCTGCCGTGTTCGCGCCACGTCATGGTTTCACCGCCGCGCCCCAGCAACAACGGTACATTGAGACGCTGGGCGTGCTCATGCAGCACGCGCAGGTCGAACTGCACCAGGTTCCAGCCGATGATCGCATCGGGGTCATGGGTGGCAAGCCACAGGTTGAGGCGTTCGAGCAGTTGGGCGCGGGTCTCGCAGTAGTCGAGCTTGAAATCTACCGCAGCGGTTTTGTTGGGTGGGCCGAGCATGTACACCTGACGCTCGCCGCAGCCTTCCAGAGCAATGGAATAGAGATCGCCCTGGGCGGTGGTCTCGATGTCGAGGGACACCAGCTTGAGCGGCGGGCGGTAGTCGGGCGCGGGTTTCATCTGCGCATCGCCCAACACGCCCGTTGCCTCAGGTGTGCCACCGAACCACACGGGCGCGGTGATGAAGCGCTCCATCATGTAGCGCTCCGGTGGGCGTACATCGCCTTCGTAGACATCGACACCGGCGGCACGCAGGCGCTTTTCCAAGTCCATCAATTGGCGATGCTGGCGAGTGTAGAGGCCCAGCACCGGACGATGATGAAAGTCGCACAACTGCAACGGGCGCAATTCGATATCACGCTCGCCCTTGAGCAGCCAATCCAGCGGCTTGCGATGGACCTGAGGAATGAACATCACCGAGGTCTGCACGGGCAACCGAATACACCGCGGGCCATGGTCCGTGGCCAGCCAGAAACTGACCTCCGTGCCTGCCGGAGTGTCGCGCCAATGCCGGGTCAGGACAAAACCCTGCTGTAAATCCAACGTACCGCACCTCAGGAATCGCTTTCAGAGCGTGATTCTACTCGGCATTCGTCTCTACACGGCACGTTTACGTGCGATTCAGGCATCGCCGGCGGCAGCCCGCCGCAACCCGTGCGGTTCACGCCCGATGGGCTTGGCCCAGATAAGTCTCTATGTTGTTCATTTGCTCGTCCCAGCCACGGGAGTTCATCTTGAAGGCTTTTTGGCGGCGGGCGGCAGGGATAGCATCAAACCCGGACTCGACAACCCGCAGCAGAATGCCCGGCGCACGGTCCTCTAGGGTGAACTCCACCAGTGTCGGGGACTCCTTGTCGTAGTCGATGTCCTGCTCGACCGCGTAAGGATGCCACCAGAAGGAAAACAGGGTTTGCGGCAGGATGCGTTCGATCCTGGCCTTCCACATCACATGTTCGTAACCAGGGTAAGTAATCGGGGCTTCGATGGTTTCACCCGCGGCGAAGCTCTTGCCTTTGAGGGCGATGCCGAACCAACTGCCAAACTTTTCGGCGTCGGTCAGGGCCTCCCAGATCTGTTTGCGTGAAGCGTTGAGCAGGACTTTCCGTTCGATGCGATCTAATACAAGCATAAGTCACCTCCTCCATTGACAGTAGGCGACATCGATCAATGCGCAACCTTGAGTTATGCGCGATGATAGTGCCCCTACCCTCGACACGGCCGCCGTACTTTATGACTGACCCGTTGAACGGAAGTTGCTTCTGCAAAGCTGTGCGCTATCAGGTGGACAGCCTCGACATGCCTATCAGCCATTGCCACTGTGACAGTTGCCGCAAAACCCATGCAGCTGCGTTCGTCGCCACTGCCGGGGTGATGCGTGAGCACTTTCGCTGGATACAGGGTCAGGAGCTGCTGTCGACGTTTGAATCGTCGCCGGGCAAGCTGAGACATTTCTGCTCGCGTTGCGGATCACATCTGATGGCGGAACGCGGGCATCAGCCCCATGTGATCGTGCGAGTGGCGACGCTGGATGATGACCCAGGCGTCAGGCCCACTTCGCATATCTGGACGAGCCACGATGTGCCGTGGCTGGCTCATGAGGGTTTGGAGTGCGTGGCGCGACCAGCCTGATCCTGTCCTGTCCTGGCCCGGCTTAGACGTGCGGGTCGCCCGGGGCTTTGGCCGGCGCGGCATATTGGGGTTTCAAGTGCCCCTCTTGATCGAGTAGCCAGGCGTCCATGATCTGACGTACCACGGGGCCGGCGACTCGGCCACCGGCCTCACCGTTCTCGATCATGACCGAAATGACGATCTCCGGATGTTCCGCCGGGGCAAACCCGACGAACAAGGCGTTGTCGCGATGGCGCTCCAGGGTTTTGTTACGGTCGTAACGTTCGCCTTGTTTGATCGCGACCACCTGCGCCGTACCACTCTTGCCGGCGATGCGGTATTGCGCACCTTGCGCCGCGGCCCGTGCGATACCTCGCGGGTCGTGCATCACAAGCTGCATGCCGTGGTTGACCTGTTCCCAATCACGCGGGTCCTTGAGGACTACGTTGGGCATCGGATGTTCATCCACTGGCGGCACACCGTTGATGGTCTTGGCCAGATGCGGCCGGTTCCACACACCTTTGTTGGCGATCAACGCGGTGGCTTGGGCCAATTGCAGTGGCGTGACTTGCATATAACCCTGGCCGATACCCAGGATCACGGTTTCCCCCGGGAACCAGGGTTGGCGACGTGTGGCGCGCTTCCAGGCTTGAGACGGCATCAGGCCAGCAGACTCCTCGAACATATCCAGGGAGACTTTCTGACCAAGACCGAATTCCGCCAGGTAGTCATGCAACCGATCAATCCCGAGTTTGTGGGCCAGGTCGTAAAAATAGGTGTCGTTGGAACGCATGATTGCTGCGTCCATATCCACCCAGCCGTCGCCACTGTGATTCCAGTTTCGGTATTTGTGGTCAAAGTCGGGCAACTGATAGTAACCAGGGTCGAACACTCGGGTTTGAGCGGTGACGACACCACTGTCGAGACCGGCGATGGCCACTTCCGGCTTGATGGTCGAGCCGGGCGCGTAAAGACCGCGCAACACGCGGTTGAACAGCGGACGGTCGATGGAATCGTGCAGCGCGGCGTATTCCTTGAAGCTGATACCGGTGACGAACAGGTTCGGGTCGAAGCTCGGCTTGCTGACCATGGCGAGCACCTCACCCGTACGTGGATCAAGTGCCACCACCGAGCCACGACGGTCGCCCAGGGCCTCTTCGGCGGCCTCCTGGAGTTTGACGTCGAGACTCAGCACGATGTTTTTGCCGGGGATCGGGTCGGTGTGCTTGAGAACGCGTAATACGCGGCCCTGGGCGTTAGTCTCGACCTCCTCATAGCCGACATGGCCATGCAGCTCAGACTCATAGAACCGCTCGATGCCGGTCTTGCCGATGGACTGGGTACCGCGGTATTCCACAGAATCGAGGGACTTGGATTCTTTTTCGTTGATGCGACCGACGTAGCCGATCGAATGAGCGAAATGCGGGCCCAACGGATAGTGCCGCACGAACTGCGGCTCAACGTCCACGCCTGGCAGACGAAATTCGTTGACGGCCAAAACGGCAATCTGTTCTTCAGTCAGTTCATAAAATAGCGTGACGGGCACAAACGGATGGCGCGCTTGTTTCAGCGCCTTGTCGAACACTGCACGATCTTCGGCGGGTAGGTGCAGCAGATTGACAATGGCATCCAACTCGCCCTTGAGGTCGGTAGTACGCTCACGGGTGATCGTCAGGTTGTAGCTGGGGCGGTTATCAGCCAGCACGACGCCGTTGCGGTCATAGATCAAACCGCGGGTCGGCGTGATTGGCAGTACGTGGACCCGGTTGTTTTCTGAAATCGTGGAGTGGTAGTCGTATTGCACCACTTGCAGAAAATACAGGCGGCCCACCAGAGCACAGGTGATACCAATCACCAGCAGCGCGCAGGCGAACAGACGCTTGTTGACCAAACGGTTTTCTTTTTCGTGATCTTTGATCGGTATCGCTTCAGGCATTTCTACAGCATCTCGTTGAAGAGGGTCGACGCCGCATCCTGCGGATAAAGATCAATCCTTGTGAAAATGTGCTGCACCATACCAAAAATGCAGAAACACTTTGCATCGATTTCCCCAACGGCATGTGTTTTGTCAGGTGAACACGGACTTTGGCTCTCGAAAGGCTTCAAGCCATAGGTGGCCATGTTTGCGACCGATGCCCGATAGGTTAGGCGCGCGGGGCTCGTGGGATGAGTAATTGTGCTGACACACGCGGCTCAAGACAATTAGCTTGAACCCACTGGGCGCCGCGCCGCAGCCAGCTTGCCACTTTTCGATCGCCCAAAACAAAACCCCATCTGCTTTCGCAAATGGGGTTTCGGAATTTAATCTTGACGATGACCTACTCTCACATGGGGAAACCCCACACTACCATCGGCGATGCATCGTTTCACTGCTGAGTTCGGGATGGGATCAGGTGGTTCCAATGCTCTATGGTCGTCAAGAAATTC
>NZ_PYWX01000047.1 GCF_003031675.1 Pseudomonas palleroniana
TATCAGTCACAAATATATCGACTGACACACCGCCATCGGGAGCAAGCCCCCTCCCACATTTTATTTGTGTTGCGGGTCAGACTGTGGCGATCAACGCCGGCTCGAATGCGTCCTGCAGAAATCGTGGCGCGATATACCGCTCGTAATGCGCTTCGGACAGCAGGAAAAACTCCCGGTCAATCGCATCCCGCAGATCGGCCAGGCTGCGCTCACGAAATTCCGGCAGCAACGCCAGGCCATAGGCCTCCAACTTGGAAATCACCCGCGCCCCCCGGGCAATCAGCTGGTATGCCCAGCAATAGGGCGACTGGTGCGGCACGAAGCGGATCTTGCGGGTTTCCAGTTGCTGACGCAGAACAGACGCGTCAAATACCTCCAGCTTGCTGGCCATTACCTGCACCAGCAGTTGCTCCAGGCGCAGCCAGACTGCCTGCTTCTCCTCGGCGTTGTAGCCGTTCCACTGGATCACTTCATGGTGATATCGCTTGCAGCCCCGGCAGACCAGGTCCCCGTAAACGGTGGAGCAGAGGCCGACGCAGGGCGTCTTGATGGTTTGATTGGGCATCCGTCTTGATCAATCCCAGCTCAGCGCGCCGCCGGTCTGGTACTCGATCACCCGAGTCTCGAAGAAATTCTTCTCTTTCTTCAAGTCCATGATCTCGCTCATCCACGGGAATGGGTTGGTGGTGCCTGGATACTCTTCCTTAAGACCAATCTGCGACAACCGACGGTTAGCGATGAACTTCAAATAGTCTTCCATCATCGCCGCATTCATTCCCAGTACCCCACGAGGCATGGTGTCGCGAGCGTATTCGATCTCCAGCTGGGTCCCTTGCAGGATCATCTGGGTCGCTTCTTCCTTCATCTCGGCATCCCACAGGTGTGGGTTTTCGATTTTGATCTGGTTGATCACGTCGATACCGAAGTTCAGGTGCATCGACTCGTCGCGCAGGATGTACTGGAACTGCTCGGCGACGCCGGTCATTTTGTTGCGGCGGCCCATGGAGAGGATCTGGGTGAAGCCGCAGTAGAAGAAGATGCCTTCCAGCACGCAGTAGTAGGCGACCAGGTTGCGCAGCAGTTCCTTGTCGGTCTCGACGGTGCCGGTTTCGAACTTCGGATCGGAGATCGAACGGGTGTATTTCAGGCCCCAGGCGGCTTTTTTGGCGACCGATGGGATCTCGTGGTACATGTTGAAGATCTCGCCTTCATCCATGGCCAGCGATTCGATGCAGTACTGGTAGGCGTGGGTGTGGATCGCTTCTTCGAAGGCCTGGCGCAGGATGTACTGGCGGCACTCCGGGTTGGTGATCAGGCGGTACACGGCCAGCACCAGGTTGTTGGCGACCAGCGAGTCGGCGGTGGAGAAGAAGCCGAGGTTGCGCATGACGATGCGGCGTTCGTCGTCGGTCAGGCCCTCGGGGTTTTTCCACAGGGCGATGTCGGCGGTCATGTTGACCTCTTGCGGCATCCAGTGGTTGGCGCAGCCGTCGAGGTATTTCTGCCAGGCCCAGTCGTACTTGAAAGGCACGAGCTGGTTGAGGTCGGCGCGGCAGTTGATCATGCGTTTTTCGTCAACGGCGACGCGGGCGGAGGCGCCTTCGAGTTCGGCGAGGCCTTCGGCGATGTCGAGTTTGTCGAGGGCGGCCTTGGCGCGCACGATGGCGGCGGAGTCACTGGCGGTGACGGCGCGGGCTTCAACCGCGGCGGCAGCGCCGGCGCCGTCGAGGCGGTCCATGTTGGCTTCGGTGGCGTGGCCGGCGTTGGCGCC
>NZ_PYWX01000048.1 GCF_003031675.1 Pseudomonas palleroniana
CGTTGATAGAGCCAAACAACACCGCCCTACCAACTCCTTCTGGGCTTCGATGAACTGAAGCTATTCGCTGCCTGAATCTTCGTAACTTCTTGTTTACCAAGGAGTTTTTAGTTTCGACTGCGCCGGAAGTGGGGCGAATTATAGACAGATATAATTCGCCGTCAACCACTAATTTCAGCTTTATTCAGCCTTGAGCGTAATACGCGCAAATGCCTTCTTCCCTGCCTGACAGACATGGGTAGCACCAAGCTCGTATATAAAGGTGCGATCAACCACCTCACCATCTATACGCACACCGCCGGAACCCAGCAGATCACGTGCCACCGCCGAGTTCTTCACCAGGCCCGCCTTGTTAAGGACAGCCGCGATCGGCATTGCCTCTGCAGCAGCCAATTCAATCTCAGGCAGATCGTCCGGCAGCTCGCCATCCTTCATACGGTTACCCGCCGCACGGTGAGCACTGGCCGCAGCCTCTTCACCATGGAAACGCGCAACGATCTCTTCTGCCAACTTGATCTTGACGTCCCGCGGATTCGCACCCGCCTCTACATCGGCACGCAATGCGTTGATCTCATCCATCGAGCGGAAGCTCAACAACTCGAAGTAACGCCACATCAGCGCATCCGGAATAGACACCAGCTTGCCGTACATCACGCCGGGAGCTTCCTGGATACCCACATAGTTACCCAAGGATTTGGACATCTTCTTGACGCCATCCAACCCCTCCAGCAAAGGCATAGTCAGAATGCATTGAGCTTCTTGCCCATACGCACGCTGCAGCTCACGCCCCATCAGCAGGTTGAACTTCTGATCAGTACCGCCCAGCTCGACGTCCGCACGCAACGCCACCGAGTCATACCCCTGGACCAGCGGATACAGGAACTCGTGAATGGCAATCGGCTGATTGGTGGAGTAGCGCTTATCGAAATCATCGCGCTCAAGCATGCGCGCGACAGTGTACTGAGAGGTCAGACGAATAAAGTCCGCCGGCCCCATCTGATCCATCCAGGTGGAGTTGAACGCCACCTCGGTCTTGGCCGGATCGAGAATCTTGAACACCTGCGTCTTATAGGTCTCGGCATTCTCGAGAACCTGCTCACGAGTCAGCGGCGGACGCGTTGCGCTTTTGCCGCTCGGATCACCGATCATCCCGGTGAAATCACCGATCAGAAAAATGACCTGATGCCCCAGCTCCTGGAACTGACGCAACTTGTTAATAAGCACGGTATGCCCCAAGTGCAGATCCGGTGCTGTCGGATCAAAGCCAGCCTTGATACGCAGGGGCTGGCCACGCTTGAGCTTTTCAATCAGCTCGGCCTCGACCAACAATTCTTCCGCACCACGTTTTATCAGCGCTAGCTGCTCTTCAACCGACTTCATAACAGACCCGCAAGGCTCGAATTCAAAAGGGAACCAACCATACAAGATCAGTGACTAATTACAAGTTTTGCCCTACGTACGGACACCACTCAGCAAGCCCAGCGTTCGCGAGCTTGCGCCACAGATGATTTGGTTATATTTTATACAGTTATTTCATCTTCATCATGTCATTCATCTTTTCCATTTCATCTTCAAAGTCAAAATTACTTATGACCACTGAACCGTCTAAAGCGCCGCCGCTTTACCCGAAGACCCACTTGCTCGCCGCAAGTGGCATCGCCGCTCTTCTCAGCCTGGCACTCCTGGTATTCCCTTCCAGTGACGTAGAAGCCAAACGAACATCCCTGAGCCTTGACCTGGAAAGCCCAGTTGAACAACTGACACAAGATCAAGACGCTTCCGACGCCCAACAAGCCACAAATGCACCAGTTGAATCACCCTTCGCACAGATAGAAAACACGCCTGAAGAGACTCAACAGGCCGAACAGGAGCCGCCTGCAGCCGCCCCTGCCAAGAACCCACTGCATCGCGAAGTGATCGTGGCGAAAGGTGACACGCTATCAACCTTGTTCGAGAAGGTCGGCTTGCCCGCCGCCACCGTTAATGAGGTGTTGGCCAGCGATAAACAAGCCAAGCAATTCACCCAGCTCAAGCACGGCCAGAAGCTTGAGTTCGAAATGGCGCCAAACGGCCAGCTGAACAACCTGCACAGCAGCACCAGCGACCTGGAAAGCATTGCCCTGACCCGGGGCGCCAAAGGTTTCACCTTCAACCGCATAACCGCCAAGCCCGTAATGCGCTCAGCTTACGTACACGGCGTAATCAATAGCTCCCTGTCTCAATCAGCCGCCCGCGCCGGCTTGTCCCACAGCATGACCATGGACATGGCCAAGGTGTTCGGCTACGACATCGACTTCGCCCAGGACATCCGCCAGGGTGACGAATTCGACGTGATCTACGAACAGAAAGTCGCCAACGGTAAAGTCGTCGGCACCGGCAACATTCTTTCCGCACGTTTTACCAACCGCGGCAAGACCTATACCGCCGTTCGCTATACCAACAAACAGGGCAATAGCAGCTACTACACTGCCGACGGCAATAGCATGCGCAAGGCCTTCATTCGTACGCCCGTCGACTTCGCTCGTATTAGCTCGCGTTTCTCCATGGGTCGCAAGCATCCAATTCTGAACAAAATCCGCGCCCACAAAGGCGTCGATTACGCAGCCCCTCGCGGCACGCCTATCAAGGCAGCCGGTGACGGTAAAGTCCTGCTGGCCGGCCGTCGTGGCGGTTACGGCAACACCGTGATCATCCAGCACGGCAACACTTACCGTACCCTGTATGGTCATATGCAAGGTTTCGCCAAGGGCGTATCGACAGGCAGTAACGTGAAGCAGGGCCAGGTGATCGGTTATATCGGTACCACCGGCCTGTCGACTGGACCGCACTTGCACTATGAGTTTCAGGTCAACGGCGTTCACGTAGATCCGCTGGGCCAGAAGCTGCCAATGGCCGACCCTATCGCCAAGGCCGAGCGCGCACGCTTCCTGCAACAGAGCCAGCCGCTGATGGCGCGCATGGATCAGGAACGGTCCACCTTGCTGGCTTCGGCGAAGCGTTAAGGTATGTCGCTCTATATAGGCGTGATGTCCGGGACCAGTCTCGATGGCCTGGATATCGCCCTGATCGAACAAGACCCGACGATCAAATTGATCGCCAACCACTATATTCCCATGCCGGACACGCTGCGCACCGAGCTTCTTGACCTGTGCGCCAGCGGCCCGGACGAGATAGCCCGCTCGGCCATTGCCCAGCAACACTGGGTAACACTGGCCGCTCAGGGCATCCACGCCTTGCTGGACCAGCAAAATCTCAAGCCTCAGGATATCCGTGCGATTGGCAGCCATGGCCAGACCATCCGCCATGAACCTGCACGGGGCTTCACCGTTCAGATCGGCAACCCCGCCCTGCTCACCGAGCTGACCGGTATCGCCGTGGTCAGCGACTTTCGCAGCCGTGATGTAGCGGCCGGCGGCCAGGGCGCACCCTTGGTACCCGCCTTTCATGAAGCGTTGTTCGGCGAGCAGACCGGTCAGCGCGCCGTACTAAATGTCGGCGGGTTCAGCAATCTCAGCCTGATTGAAACCGGCAAGCCCGTAGCGGGCTTCGACTGCGGCCCGGGCAACGTATTGCTGGACGCCTGGATTCATCACCAACGCGGTGAGCACTTTGACCGAGACGGCCAATGGGCGGCCAGTGGCAAGGTCCAGCCGCAGTTACTCAACGCGCTGCTCAGCGACCCCTTCTTCCAGACCAAAGGCCCGAAAAGTACCGGACGCGAAGTGTTCAACCTGAAATGGCTGCAACAGCATCTCGGTCAATTGCCTGCGTTCCAGCCTCAGGATGTGCAAGCCACCCTGCTTGAGCTGACCGCCCTGACCGTCGTCGAATCTCTACAAGCGGCACAATCCGGAACGCAGACCCTGCTGATCTGCGGCGGCGGCGCCCATAACGCTACGCTGATGAAGCGATTGGCCGCACTGCTGCCCAACACCCAGGTCGATAGCACCGCTTCTTACGGTGTAAGCCCCGACTGGGTTGAGGCCATGGCCTTCGCTTGGCTGGCCCATTGCTGCCTCGAAGGCATCGCCGCCAACCGCCCGAGTGTCACCGGTGCACGCGGGCTTCGGGTCCTGGGCGCGATCTACCCCGCCTGACGACACTGAGAATCGCAGACAGCAAAACGCCGCTTGGCCAATCAAGGCCAAGCGGCGTTTTTTATGCGCTATCGATCAGATCGAGAACGAAGACCCGCAACCACAGGTAGTCGTGGCATTAGGGTTCTTGATCACAAAACGCGAACCTTCCAGACCTTCCTGATAATCCACCTCGGCACCTGCCAGGTATTGGAAGCTCATCGGGTCAACGACCAGGCTGACGCCCTCGCGCTCGACGATCGTATCGTCGTCGGCCACATCTTCATCGAAGGTAAAACCGTACTGAAACCCTGAACAACCGCCGCCCGTAACGAATACGCGCAGCTTCAAGCGATCATTACCCTCTTCATCGACCAGGCTCTTCACCTTGTGCGCAGCACCGTGGGTGAATTGCAAAGCCGTGGGGGTGAAGGATTCAACGCTCATGCTGATAATCTCCCGGCGTAGCGCCGCCCTATGCGTAATGGACGGCATTATCCGCTTCTCCTAGAAAAGCGGTCAACTATTGTTACGGTATATCAATCTGCTCAAGCGCCATTAAAAACACAAAAGGCCCGATCAACGGGCCTTTTGCACAGCGACAAAGCCGTCTTAAGGCAGCATGCCTGCGTGAGACAAGCCCAGCTTTTCATCCAGGCCAAACAGGATATTCATGTTCTGCACCGCCTGGCCCGACGCGCCCTTGACCAAGTTGTCGATCACCGACAGCACCACCACCAAGTCGCCATCCTGCGGACGGTGCACGGCAATACGGCATACATTGGCACCACGCACGCTGCGGGTTTCCGGGTGGCTGCCGGCGGGCATCACGTCGACGAACGGCTCGTTGGCGTAACGCTTTTCAAACAGCGCCTGCAGATCAACCGAGCGATCGACCACGGTGGCGTAGAGCGTGGAGTGAATACCACGGATCATCGGCGTCAGATGTGGCACAAAAGTCAGGCCCACATCCTTACCGGCAGCACGGCGCAGCCCTTGGCGGATTTCCGGCAGGTGGCGATGCCCTTTGACTGCGTAGGCTTTCATGCTTTCCGACGTCTCGGAGTACAGCGAACCTACTGCCGCGCCACGACCGGCGCCACTCACGCCCGACTTGCAGTCCGCGATCAAACGCGAAGCATCTGCCAGCCCGGCCTCCAGCAATGGCAGGAAACCCAGCTGGGTCGCAGTCGGATAGCAGCCCGGCACGGCAATCAGGCGCGCTTGTTTGATCTGCTCGCGATTGACTTCCGGCAGGCCATACACCGCCTCCTCCAGCAATTGCGGTGCGCCGTGCGGCTGGCCGTACCATTTGGCCCACTCATCGGCATCCTGCAGGCGGAAGTCTGCGGACAGGTCGATCACCTTGGTGCCGGCCGCCAGCAGTTCGCCAGCCAACGCATGGGCCACACCGTGGGGCGTAGCGAAAAACACCACATCACAGGCGCCCAGGGTCTTGATGTCCGGAACACTGAATGCCAGGCCGTCATAGTGGCCTCGCAGGTTCGGGTACATATCGGCCACGGCCAGCCCGGCCTCTGATCGGGAAGTGATGACGACCACCTCTGCCTGCGGATGCTGGGCCAACAGACGCAGCAATTCGACACCGGTGTAACCCGTGCCGCCGACGATACCGACCTTGACCATAAACCTGCCCTCAACGAACCCACTGGAAAGGCGTCGATAATAGGGGCCGTATCGTCCTGCGACAACCGCCAACGTGACGTACGGCCGCGTCAACCACTACTATCTTGGCTACCGTGAACCTGGGAATAATCAAAAATGCTTTATCTATGGGTCAAAGCCTTTCATATCGTCAGCATCGTCTGCTGGTTTGCCGGGCTGTTCTACCTCCCCCGCCTCTTCGTCTACCACGCTCAAAGTGAGGACACCGTCAGCAAAGAACGCTTCAGCGTGATGGAACGCAAGCTTTACCGCGGCATCATGGGGCCGGCGATGCTCGCCACATTGATATTCGGTATCTGGATGCTTGCGCTTAACCCCGGCATCTTTCAATCGGGTGCCTGGATCCACGCCAAGCTCACGCTTGTCGTACTGTTGATCGGCTACCACCACATGTGCGGCGCACAGGTGAAGCGTTTTGCCCGTGGCGAAAACACCCGCAGCCATGTCTTTTATCGCTGGTTCAATGAAGTGCCGGTTCTGATATTGCTGGCTATCGTAATTTTGGTCGTGGTCAAACCGTTCTAACTTCACATCACACGGGGTACCTCCAATGTCGCTGCCCGCTCTGCTTGAACAACGTCTGCGCCTGCCGGTAGTGGCTGCGCCGATGTTCCTGATTTCCAACCCGCAACTGGTCCTGGCGTGTTGCCGCAACGGGGTGGTCGGGAGCTTCCCGGCGCTCAACCAGCGCGAAAGCAGCGGCTTCAAGGCCTGGCTGGAGGAAATCGAAGCGGGCCTGGCACAGTTGGACAACCCCGCGCCATATGCCGTCAACCTGATCGTGCACAACAGCAACCCACGTCTGCAGGCCGACCTGGCGATCTGTATCGAACACAAGGTCCCCATCGTCATTACCAGCCTCGGCGCGGTGAAGGAACTGGTCGACGCCGTGCACAGCTATGGCGGACTGGTGTTTCACGACGTCACCACGCGGCGCCATGCCGAGAAAGCCGCAGAAGCGGGTGTTGACGGCCTGATCGCCGTGGCGGCCGGCGCCGGAGGCCATGCAGGCACCTGGAGCCCATTCTCGCTGATCGCTGAAATACGCCAGTTCTTCGATAAAACGCTGCTGCTGGCCGGCTGCCTGAATCATGGGCACGAGATCCTCGCCGCCCAGCTGTTGGGAGCCGACCTTGCGTATTTCGGCACGCGCTTTATCGGCACCACCGAAAGTCATGCGCCGGATGCCTATAAAGAGATGCTGCTCACATCGCGGGCCGCCGACATCGTGCACACTCCAGCAGTCTCCGGCGTACCCGCCAGCTTCATGCGCCAGAGCCTGGAAAACGCCGGCTTCGACCTCGCAGCCCTTCAAGGCAAGGCGCAAGTCAATTTCGGCTCCAAGCTCAAGCCGTTGAATGACGAGGCCAAAGCCTGGAAAACCGTATGGTCTGCCGGCCAAGGTGTCGGGGAAATCAATGATTTGCCCACTGTGGACGAACTCGTTGCTCGCCTGGATGCCGAATACCGCAAGGCCCGCGAGCAGGTGACACAGTTACGCTGGCCACGCTGATACAATTGCCGGACCGGCTGGCAGCAGCCGGCCTGCAACCCTCCCACTACAAACGACAAGGATGCCCGCATGAGCGACAACCGTTTCAAGATAGTGTTTGATGGAGCATTGCTCCCGGGTGTCGAAAGCACCACTGCCAAGCTGAACCTCGCCGAGCTGTTCAAGAGTGAAGTCGAGGCCATCGAGAAACTCTTCACCGGCCGCCCCGTTGCGCTGAAACGTGACCTGTCCCGCCCGGACGCAGAAACCTATCTCAACGCACTGAAAAACGCCGGCGTCGACGCACGTATCGAAGCCGAACAGCCGGTAGCCTTCAGCCTGGCAGAAACCCACGAAACATCGTCCCACACCTCAGACTTCTCGCAACCAGCCGCCTCGCCCTATGCCCCACCGCGCGCAGCCGTAGGCGATGAGTTGCCGGAATACGCCCCCCTCAACGTGTTCACCATCCATGGACGTATCGGCCGCCTGCGGTACCTGGCCTGGACACTGGTGTTGACCGTTGCGATGCTCGTCGCCTCCGGCATCATCGCCACTGCCGGCTTTGCCGTGGCAACCGCTTCGCCGACCGCGGGTATCATCCTGGGCTCGCTGCTGGGCTTTGCGTTGTTCGTGGCCATGCTCTGGGTCAGCGTGCAAATCGCCGTGCAGCGGCTGCACGACCTGGGTTGGTCCGGCTGGTTATGGTTCCTCAACCTGGTCCCGCTGGTGAACAGCGTCTTCCCGATCTTGTTGCTGGTATTGCCGGGGAACGCTGGCGCCAACCAATACGGTGCGCCACCACCGCGCAACTCCACTGCGGTAAAAGTCCTGGCGACCTTGTGGCTGGCGTTTATTCCGGTGATGCTGGCTATCGTGGTTACGCTGGGTATGAACGGTTATCTGAATCAACTCGAAGCCAACATGGACAGCGGCTACGAAAACAGCTCGATCACCTCCGATGACGCTGCCGATCAGAGCGTTATCGTTGATGAAGAAGACGCGCAAAGTGCTGATGAAGCAGCCGAACCTGTAGACTCTCCAGAACAGTGAAGAAACGCCCGCCCGCCTGTGATGTCCCTGTCACAGGCTCGGCGGCGTTGCGATGGAGAAAGGCATGACCCGTTACGCTCTGATCACCGGTGCCTCCAGCGGCATCGGCCTGGCTTTGGCCGAAGCCCTGGCCCGGCGCGGCCGCAGCCTGATTCTGGTGGCCCGTCAGCGTGATCAGTTGGAAAACATTGCAATCGAATTGACTCAACGCTTTGGCGTCGAGGTGCTGTTTCGTGCCTGCGACCTGGGCGAGCCCCTGCGTTTGTCTGGGTTCCTGCTGGAACTGGAAGAAGGCGAACGTCAGATCGACTTGCTGGTGAACTGCGCCGGCATCGGCACCAGCGGGCCATTTCTGGCCCAGGACTGGATGACCGAACAAGACCTGATCGAAGTCAACATTCTGGCCCTGACCCGCATGTGCCATGCCCTTGGCAACGCGATGGCCCTGCACGGGGGCGGGCAGATTCTCAACGTCGCCTCAGTCGCCGCCTTCCAGCCCGGCCCGTGGATGAGCAGCTACTACGCCAGCAAGGCTTATGTACTGCACTTTTCCGAAGGGTTGCGCGAAGAGTTGAAAACCTGCGGCATCAAAGTTTCAGTCTTGTGCCCCGGACCTACACGCACGGCGTTCTTCGGCACCGCGCAAATGGACGCCGCAAAGCTCGACCGCAGCGGACAATTGATGAGCGCTGAGGAAGTGGCGCTCTATACCGTGCGAGCACTGGAAAAGAACAAAGCCATCATCATTCCCGGGCGACGCAATCGCTGGCTGGCCTTCAGCCCGCGTTTCAGCCCACGCTGGCTGACCCGCAAGATCGCAGGCGCGATCAACAAGGCCTATTGCCCGCGCTGACCGCCTGGGTACACTCACCTCGCACTTTCATAATGGAGAAACAGCTGTGGATACTCTGTTCACCAAGATCATCAACAGAGAAATACCCGCGAAGATCATCTACGAGGATGACCAGGTCCTCGCCTTCCACGACATCGCGCCTCAGGCACCGGTGCATTTCCTGGTAATCCCGAAGAAGCCGATCCGTACGCTCAATGACCTGACGGAAGAAGACAAGAGCCTGGCCGGCCATATCCTGTTCACTGCCCAGCGCCTGGCGGTAGAGCAAGGCTGCGAAAAGGGCTTTCGCGTGGTGATGAACTGCAATGAAGATGGCGGGCAGACCGTCTATCACATCCATATGCATGTACTCGGCCAGCGCCAGATGAACTGGCCACCGGGCTGATCAGCCTCGCGGTACAGGTCGCGGCCCAAGGCTGCGACCCCATGCCCCTGACTCAGCACAAACGCTTTGTCCTCTCTTGCGGTAAACTGGCCGCCGAGATTCCTCCCGGAGGTCAGCATGACTACCCAACGTCACTACTCGCCGATTGACCGTCTGTTGCTGCAAGCCGACATGGCCATGCGCACGCTGCTGCCATTCAGCGGCCAACCTTACCGTCCATCGCCCGCCATAGTGCAACCTGAAGCGCAGATGAGCGAGACCGACACCCGCCACGTTGCCGGCCTGATGCGTATCAACCATACCGGTGAAGTGTGTGCCCAGGCGCTGTACCAGGGCCAGGCGCTGACCGCCAAGCTGCCGCAAGTACGCGCGGCGATGGAACATGCGGCCGAAGAAGAAATCGACCACCTGGCCTGGTGCGAACAGCGCATTCGCCAACTGGGCAGCCACCCCAGCGTACTCAACCCATTGTTCTACGGTTTGTCGTTCGGCATCGGCGCCGCTGCCGGCTTGATCAGCGACAAGGTCAGCCTGGGGTTTGTCGCAGCGACAGAACATCAGGTATGCAAACACCTGGATGAACACCTGGAGCAATTGCCGGCGGAGGACGAAAAGTCCCGGGCCATTCTTGAGCAAATGCGCATCGATGAAGAACACCACGCAGAAAGCGCACTGGATGCCGGCGGTTTCCGCTTCCCGGCGCCGGTAAGGTTCGGCATGAGCCTTTTGGCCAAGGTCATGACCAAGAGCACCTACCGCCTATAAGTACCTAGAGCCTGACCCGCAAAAAAAGGGCGCTATCGAGCGCCCTTTTTCTTTTGCGTGTCCCGTCAGCCCAGCTCGATGATTTCGTAGTCGTGGGTGATCGCCACACCGGCCGCGCCGAGCATGATCGACGCCGAGCAATACTTCTCGGCCGACAACTCGATGGCACGTTTGACCTGAGCCTCTTTCAGCGCTCGCCCCTTCACCACGAAATGCATATGGATCTTGGTAAACACCTTGGGATCTTCAGTGGCACGCTCGGCCTCCAGGAAGGCTTCGCAGCTCTCCACGGCCTGGCGGGATTTCTTCAGGATGCTGACCACGTCGAAATTGCTGCAACCGCCTACGCCGAGCAGGAGCATTTCCATCGGGCGTACACCCAGGTTACGGCCACCGGCCTCCGGCGGGCCGTCCATGACCACGACATGGCCACTGCCCGACTCACCGAGGAACATGGCTTCGCCCGCCCATTGGATGCGTGCCTTCATCATCCAGACTCCACTGCTAAAAAAGGGTCATCAGCTTAGCACAGGGCCTCGAAACAGCAGCGCCCCGCATGAAAGCGATCAATGACAGCATTTGCCAGGCAAAATCATCAATCGAATCAGAATGCGTCTGGTAAGCTGGCGCCAATTCAATGGCGCATTGCCATCTTTTGTGCAGCGTGTATCAATGCCGACACCGCTGGATAAAAACAAATCCAATCACACCCTGCAGTTCTTTCGGGATACAACCATGGTTGCTCTTACTCCCACACCCAAGATCAAGAATCTCGACAAGTTGTTGATGCATTGCCAGCGCCGTCGCTATCCGGCCAAACACAACATCATCTGCGCAGGCGAACGCTCGGAAACGTTGTTCTTCATTGTGAAGGGCTCAGTCACCATCTTGATCGAGGATGACGACGGTCGCGAAATGATCATCGCGTACCTCAATACCGGGGATTTCTTTGGGGAACTCGGGCTGTTCGAACAGGCGGGTAAAGAGCAGAAACGCAGCGCGTGGGTGCGGACCAAGGTCGAATGTGAAGTGGCCGAGATCAGCTATACAAAATTCCGCGAACTGGCCCAGCATGACCCCGACATTCTGTACGCGCTGAGTGGTCAGATCGCCCAGCGCCTGCGTGACACCACGCGTAAAGTGGGCGACCTGGCATTCTTTGATGTCACCGGCCGCGTGGCTCGCTGCCTGCTTGAGCTGTGCAAACAGCCTGACGCGATGACTCACCCCGACGGCATGCAGATCAAGGTCACACGCCAGGAAATCGGGCGCATTGTCGGGTGTTCACGGGAAATGGTCGGCCGCGTGCTCAAGGACCTGGAAGAGCGCAACCTGGTGCACGTCAAAGGCAAAACAATGGTGGTGTTCGGTACCCGTTAACCCGGCAGGAAACTGGCCAACATTTGACGGTACAGCGCGTCCAGCCGAGCGATCGCATCCGGCGCGGGAAAAGCTTCGTGCAGGGCAATATGGCTGTCGGCACGCACCCGCTGGTCGAGACCGCAGGCTTGATTGAAGCGATTGACCGCCGCGATCAGTTCCTCACGGTCGTTATCCAGCAGCAATGCACCATGCACCAACCCCACCGGGCGGCCAGCACTTTGTCGCCAGCGCTGGGCGGTGCCGACCATTTTGCGGCCGTTCAGATTGACGTTGTAGCGACCGTCACAAAACGCGCCGTCGATTTCACCGACAGAAGCATCGCCCCCCAACTCGCTGAGTAAATCGCAGATCGGCTGGCACAAACGCAAGTAACCGGTTTCGATACGATTCTGGTCACCTTCGCTGCGCGGCGGTGCATAGACCAGGGCGATATTGACCGTCGCACTCGACTGCGGCACCGGTTCTCCGCCGGTTTCACGCAGCAGTACCGGCCAACCGGCATCCGCTGAAACCTGGCTGGCGGTTGCGAAAGCCGGCAGCCGGCTCAAACGGCGCGGCATGACCAAGGCTTGATCGCTGGGCTGCCAAAACAACAGCCCGAACGCCTGCTCACCCGCACACACGGCCGCCAACAACGCCTGCTCGGCGGCAAGCCCTGCCTCAACGGTCATCCTTGCGGGCAGGGTCATCATCAGTCCAGGGTCGAACCGCTGATCGTCACGCCACGCTCCGGGAAGAACAGGCGTTGCAGCTCCGCCCCCGGGTTCTCGGCGCGCATGAATGTCTCGCCGACCAGGAACGAATACACGCCGCTGATTTCCATCAGTTCAACGTCAGCTCGGTTGACGATGCCGCTCTCGGTAACCACCAGGCGGTCCCGCGGAATGCGCGGCAACAGGTCGAGGGTGTTTTCCAGGCTGACTTCGAAGGTGTGCAGGTTACGGTTGTTGACCCCCACCAGCGGTGTGTCGAGGGTTTTCAGAGCGCGCTCCAGCTCGTCGCCATCGTGCACTTCAACCAACACATCCAGCCCGACGCTTTTGGCCACGGCGGCCAGCTCAGCCATCTTCACGTCATCCAGCGCGGAAACGATCAACAGCACACAGTCGGCGCCGAGGGCACGGGCTTCGACGATCTGGTAAGGGTCAACCATGAAATCCTTGCGGATCACCGGCAGCTTGCACGCGGCGCGCGCCTGCTGCAGATACAAGTCGGAACCTTGGAAGTAGTCGATATCGGTCAGCACGGACAGACAAGTCGCCCCGCCCTTCTCATAGCTGCCGGCGATTTCCGCCGGCACGAAATGTTCGCGGATCACGCCTTTGCTTGGAGAAGCCTTCTTGATTTCGGCAATCACCGCCGGTTGCTTGAGCTTGGCCTGGGTGATCAAGGCATTGGCAAAACCACGCGGGGCATCGGCGACTTTCGCCTGAGCCTCAAGCTCCGCCAGGCTCACGCGAGCGCGGCGCTCGGCGACTTCTTCGGCTTTGCGCGCGAGGATTTTTTCCAGCACGGTCGGGACACTCATCCTTCATTCTCCATCTTGAACACTGCGGTGAATGCTCCCAGCTCTTCGAGCTTCTCGCGAGCCAGACCGGTGTGCAACGCATCGTGGGCCAAAGCGACACCCTCTTTAAGACTATAGGCATGGTCCGCTGCGTAAAGTGCCGCGCCAGCATTCAGGACAATCATTTCCGCGGCTTTTTGGCCATTTTCAGTCTTGCGACGCCCCAAGGCATCACGAATCAGCTCCAGCGACGCCGCCGGGCTCTCAACCGAAAGGCCGTGCAAACTCTGGCTCTTCATGCCGAGATCTTCGGGCTCGACCCAATATTCGCTGACCTGGTCATTCTTCAGCTCCGCGACAAAGGTCGGTGCCGCCAGGCTGAACTCATCCAGGCCATCCTTGGAATGCACCACCAGCACGTGCTTGCTGCCCAGACGCTGCAGCACTTCGGCCAACGGCCGGCACAGCGCCTGACTGAATACGCCCACCACCTGATGTTTCACACCGGCCGGATTCGTAAGCGGGCCGAGCATGTTGAACAGGGTACGCAGGCCAAGATCCTTGCGCGGGCCGGCTGCGTGTTTCATCGCACCGTGATGGGACTGGGCGAACATGAAGCCAATGCCCACGCTGTCGATACAGCGCGCCACTTGCACCGGTGTCAGGTTCAGGTAGATCCCGGCCGCTTCCAGCAAATCGGCACTGCCGCTCTTGCCGGAAACCGCACGGTTGCCGTGCTTGGCCACGGTGCAGCCGGCGGCGGCGACGACAAAGGATGAAGCCGTCGACACGTTGAAGATATTGGCGCCGTCACCGCCGGTGCCTACCACGTCGACCACACCGTCGAGGGTATTGAGTTCGACCTTGTCCGCCAGCTCACGCATGACCGACACGGCGCCCACGATTTCGTCGATGCTCTCGCTCTTCATGCGCATCGCCATCATGAAAGCGCCGATCTGCGCATCGGTGCATTGACCGGTCATGATTTCGCGCATCACATCGCTCATTTCAGCGGTGCTCAGGTCCAGATGGCCGACGATACGGCTCAGGGCAGTCTTGATATCCATGGAAAGTCCTTAGCGCGTGCCGCCGCTCTGCTTGAGAAAGTTGGCGAACAGCTCGTAGCCCTGCTCGGTCAGGATTGATTCGGGGTGAAACTGCACCCCTTCGATATTCAGCGTCTTGTGGCGCAGGCCCATGATCTCGTCGACCGAGCCGTCTTCCAACTGGGTCCAGGCGGTCAACTCCAGGCATTCGGGCAGCGTCTCGCGCTTGACCACCAGCGAGTGGTAACGGGTCACGGTCACCGGCAAGTTAAGGCCGTGGAACACCCCCAGGTTCTTATGGAACACCGGGCTGGTCTTGCCGTGCATCACTTGGCGCGCACGCACTACGTCACCGCCAAACGCCTGGCCGATGGACTGATGGCCCAGGCATACGCCCAAAATCGGCAATTTGCCGGCGAAGTACTTGATCGCTTCCAGGGAGACGCCGGCTTCGGTCGGCGTGCAGGGCCCCGGCGAAACCACAATGCGTTCCGGATTCAAGGCGGCGATTTCGGCCACGGTCAGTTCATCGTTGCGCACCACTTTGACCTCGGCACCGAGTTCACCCAGGTACTGCACAACGTTGTAGGTAAAGGAGTCGTAGTTATCAATCATCAGCAACATGTGGGTTCAAACCTCTTGAATTCACTGATTTCGAATGACCGCCTTCCAAAAGAGTGTCCCGCTGCCAGACGCACGTTCCGGTTGCCGGGGTGAGCGGGCAAGGGCGTCAAACAGAGGGTGCAGAAGGCAAATCGGTACAGGTCCGGCCAGGCCGGCAGAGAAAAATGTCAGGCGCGCCAACGCCAACGGGCGTGTGCCTTGACTACTCGCATCAAGAGTTTGCTGATGATCAACACGGGGAGGGTCTCATTCATACGTTCTGGCACAGTAACGTAGCCTCGCCAGCGGTGCAATATGGAGCAACGAATACGGGGGCATCACCACCGCCTCTTTGTAGGAAAAAACCATAATCGTCGAAGAAAAGCCGGAAAACATTGCTAGTGTTTCACCTGCGATACAAAAACAACTAAATGGAATTTTGCATGTTCAGACCGACTTTCTTCGCTCCATTGGCCGGCTGCCTCCTGTCACTGGCCTGCGCGCAGGCATTTGCAGCCTCATCTCCCTACTCAACCATGGTGGTTTTTGGCGACAGCCTCGCCGACGCCGGCCAGTTCCCCGATGGCAACGCCGGCGCCACCTTGCGCTTTACCAACCGCACCGGGCCGACGTTCCAGGGCGGCTACGGCCTGGTTTCATCGACCTTATTGGGTACCAGGCTGGGTGTCGCGCCCAATGACCTGAATGCCTCCACCTCACCGGTTCGTGCAGCACAAGGTCTGCCTGACGGGAACAACTGGGCGGTCGGCGGCTACCGTACCGACAATATTCTGGATTCCATCACCTCCGTCTCCAACGCGGCGATTCCACCCGGCAACGCCGGTGGCGGTACCGTACTGCGCAGCCGCCAGGGTTATCTACCGGCCAACGGCGGGCGAGCCGACCCCAATGCGCTGTATTTCCTCTCCGGGGGCGGCAATGACTTTTTGCAAGGCCGTGTACTCAGCCCCGGCCAAGCCGTTGCCGCAGGCGGGCGTCTGGCCGACAGCGCACAAGCTCTGCAACAAGCGGGGGCGCGCTACATCATGGTGTGGATGTTGCCCGACCTGGGGCTGACACCGGCGATTAACGGTACGCCGGCACAAGGGGCGAGTACTGCCCTGAGTAACCTTTTCAACCAGGCGCTGGTCCAGCGCCTGTCGCAGATCGACGCCCAGATCATCCCGCTGAACATCCCGTTGCTGTTGAAGGAAACCTTCGCCGACCCTGCCCGCTTCGGCCTGGCCACCGGACAAAACCTCACGGGCACCTGCTTCACCGACCCCAGCTGCGCCAACCCGACCTATGGGCTTGGCGGCACCAACCCCGATCCGACCAAGCTGATCTACAACGATTCGGTACACCCCACCATCACTGGGCAACAGCTGATCGCCGACTACGCCTATTCGCTGCTCGCGGCGCCATGGGAATTGAGCCTGCTGCCGGAGATGGCCCAAGGCACCCTGCGTGCGCACCAGGATGAACTGCGCAATCAGTGGCAGGCCGACAACGGCCACTGGCAGGCGGTGGGCCAATGGCGAGCGATTGTGGCGGGGGGAGGCCAGCACTTGGACTTCGATCGTCAAGGCAGCTCGGCCAGCGGTGACGGCAATGGCTACAACGTCAATGTCGGCGGCAGCTACCGGCTCAACGAGAGCTGGCGTGTAGGCGTTGCAGCCGGGCTGTATCGACAGACTCTCGAAGCCGGCGCCCGCGATTCGGACTACAAACTCAACAGCTACATGGGCAGTGCTTTCGCGCAGTACCAGCAAAACCACTGGTGGGCCGATGCCGCACTGACCGGCGGCAAACTGGACTTCGACAGCCTCAAGCGCAAGTTCGCCCTGGGCGTCAGCGAAGGCTCGGAGAAAGGTGACACCGACGGCTGGCTATGGGCCTTGAGCGGCCGCGCAGGCTATGACATTGCCGCTCCAGGCAGCGACTGGCACCTGTCGCCCTTTATCAGCGCCGATTACTCGCGGGTCGAAGTAGAGGGTTACTCGGAAAAAGACAGCCGCTCCACCGCACTGACCTTCGCCGATCAACAACGCGACTCCAAACGCCTCGGCGTCGGCCTGCAGGGCAGCTACCGCGTGACGCCGCAAACCCAGGTATTTGGCGAGGTCGCCCACGAGCACGAGTTCGAAAACGACACCCAGAAGGTGAAGATTTCACTCAACAGCGTGCCGGGCATCGACTTCAAACTGGATGGCTACACGCCCCGCAGCAACTCGGACCGCTTGAGCCTGGGAGTCAGCCACAAGCTGACACAAGAGCTGGCGCTGAGGGCTGCGTATAACGTAAGAAAGGATGACAACCTGACCCAGCAAGGGGTGAGTGTGGGGGTGAGCCTGGACTTCTGATCAAGTCTTGAAATGGCGCAAAACCAAAGTGGGAGGGGGCTTGCTCCCGATTGCGGTGGATCAGCCAGCTCATTGGCAACTGACACTCTGCAATCGGGAGCAAGCCCCCTCCCACACTTTGATCTACAGCTGGCTTCACCCCTGCGGGGTTTGCTCAGCCAACGCCACCGCGCGGAACATGGCGCGGCGCTTGTTCAGGGTTTCTTCCCATTCAAGGGCCGGCACCGAGTCCGCCACAATGCCGCCACCGGCCTGCACATGCAGCTCACCGTCCTTGATCACCGCGGTGCGGATCGCAATGGCGGTGTCCATGTTCCCGTTCCAGGCGAAATAGCCCACCGCGCCGCCGTAGACGCCCCGCTTGACGGGCTCCAGCTCATCGATGATTTCCATCGCACGAATCTTCGGCGCACCCGACAAAGTGCCCGCCGGCAAAATTGCCCGTAGCGCGTCCATCGCGGTCAAGCCGGCCTTCAGCTCGCCGGTCACGTTGGAGACGATGTGCATGACGTTGGAATAGCGCTCGATCACCATCTTCTCAGTGAGTTTCACCGAGCCGATTTCCGAGACACGCCCGGTATCGTTGCGACCCAGATCGATCAGCATCAAGTGCTCGGCGATTTCCTTGTCGTCGCTCAGCAGGTCTTCTTCCAGCGCCAGATCCGCCTCTTCGGTCGCGCCACGCGGGCGAGTACCGGCGATCGGGCGCACGGTGATCAGGTTGTCCTCGACACGCACCAGCACTTCCGGCGAGCTGCCCACCACGTGGAAGTCGCCAAAGTTGAAGAAGTACATGTAGGGCGTCGGGTTGAAACAACGCAGCGCACGGTACAGATCGATCGGCGCCGCCTTGAAGTCGATGGACATACGTTGCGACGGCACGACTTGCATGCAATCACCTGCGAGGATGTACTCCTTGATGGTGTCGACTGCGCGCTCGTAGTCATCCTGGGTAAAACTGGAGCGGAATACCGGGTCAGCGGCAGGCGGACGGCTAAGGTCCAACCCGCGCCGCGGAGTGATCGGCTGGCGCAGTTTATCCAGCAGGGCTTCGAGACTGGCCTGGCCTTGTTCGAACGCGTCCGCCTGGGACGGGTCGGCCAAGACGATCGCATGCATCTTGCCGGCGAGGTTGTCGAACACCACCACGGCATCGGAGACCATCAGCAGAATGTCCGGCACGCCCAATGGGTCGGGGTTCGGGCATTTGCCCAGGCGTTTTTCCACGTAGCGCACGCAGTCGTAGCCGAAGTAACCCACCAGGCCGCCGTTGAAACGCGGCAGGCCGGGAATGGTCGGTACGTTGTAGCGCGCCTTGAAGGTCTCGACGAAGGCAAGCGGGTCTTCCACATCATGGCTTTCGATCTCGACGCCATCATGCGTGATACTCACCCGATGGTCGTGTACCCGCAGCACGGTACGGCACGGCAGGCCGATGATCGAGTAACGGCCCCATTTCTCACCGCCCTGTACCGATTCCAGCAGATAGGAATTGGGCTGGTCGGCCAGTTTCAAGTAGATCGACAGCGGCGTATCGAAGTCGGCCAGGGTTTCGCAGGCCATGGGAATACGGTTATAGCCGGCAGCGGCCAAACGCAGGAATTCTTCGCGGATCATGAGGTGCCTCGTGGCTTGAGGGTCAAACGGTCAGATAGGCAAACGTGCCGCAGCGCGGCCAGGATCAGTCAGGCGCGCCAACGCCAGCGGGCCAGGGCCTTGATGACTTTCATCCAGAGTTTGCGAGTGACCACCACGATGGAATTTCCAGAAGGGTTTGAATCGACGTCGAGCAACGTTATCTCAGCGCCCGCTCCCAAGCAACCGGGGATTAACTGGCGCAGGTCATCAATCACCAGCGCCGGCGACTCTTCGGCAATCGGCCGGCCATGGTTATAGCCGTAGCTCAGGGCCACGCACTGCACCCCCGCCGCTTTCGCCGCCAGCACATCACTGCGCGAATCGCCGACGAACAACGACTGGGACGCGGGGATGTTGGCCATTTTCATCACGAAGAACAGCGCCGCCGGGTCAGGTTTCTTCTGCGGCAGGGTATCGCCGCCGATGATCCAGCGGAAATAGCGGCCGATCTTCATCTCGTCCAGCAACGGCGCGACGAAACGCTCCGGCTTGTTGGTGATCAGCGCCATTTCCACACCCTGCTTGCTCAGCCACTTGAGGGTGTCGCGCACGCCTGGGTAAACCACGGTCAGTTCGTGGCTGCTCTCATAGGCGGCGTTAAACAGCTCCAAGGCGTGTTCGGCCTCGACATCGTCCACACCGTCGGCGTCGAGATGATTGGCCAGGGCCCGGCGCACCAGCATCTGTGCGCCGTTACCCACCCATTCGCGCACCGAATCAATGCCCGCCGGCTTGCGCCCCAGCTTGAGCAGCATCTCGTCCACCGCCGCCGCCAGGTCAGGCACCGAGTCGATCAAGGTACCGTCCAGATCGAACATCACCAGCCGTGGCAGTTTGCCGGGGAACAGCCGCTCAAAGCCGCTCATGGACGCGCCAGCGCCAGTTCGGCACGCATCTTGTCGATGACTTCCAGGTAGTCCGGGGCGTTGAAGATCGCCGAGCCGGCCACAAAGGTATCGGCACCTGCAGCAGCGATTTCGCGGATATTGTTGACGTTGACCCCGCCGTCGATTTCCAGGCGGATATCACGGCCGGACGCATCGATCAGCGCACGGGCTTCGCGCAGCTTGTTCAGCGTGCCGGGGATGAACGTCTGCCCGCCAAAGCCTGGGTTGACGCTCATCAGCAAGATCATGTCGACCTTGTCCATCACATACTCAAGCACGCTCAGCGGGGTGGCCGGGTTGAACACCAGGCCGGCCTTGCAGCCGCCTTCGCGGATCAGTTGCAGGGTACGGTCGACGTGCAGCGAGGCTTCCGGATGGAAGGTAATGTAGGTCGCGCCAGCCTCAACGAAGTCGCCGATGATGCGATCCACCGGGCTGACCATCAGGTGCGCATCGATCGGCGCGGTGATGCCGTACTTGCGCAACGCCGCGCAGACCATCGGCCCGATAGTCAGGTTGGGTACGTAGTGGTTATCCATGACATCGAAGTGCACGAAGTCCGCACCGGCGGCCAATACCTTGTCCACTTCCTCACCCAGGCGGGCAAAGTCGGCGGAGAGAATCGATGGAGCAATGACGAAGGGCTGCATGACGCACCTTTTTGAGCTAAATCACGATGGCGCGCATTGTATACCTCATGCTTTGCCGCGCGCACCGTGACCTGGCTCAATGGCTAGTACGCTGCGCGGTAGATTTTCTCGATATCCGCTGTGCTGAGCTGGCGCGGGTTGTTGCGCATCAGGCGTTCAATGCCTGCAGCTTCGGCAGCCATGGCCGGAATTGCGTCTTCGGGAATCCCGAAGCTGCGCAGGCCCGTGGGGATTTCCACGGCGGCGCACAACCGCGTCATCGCCGCGACGGCCTGATCGGCCGCGTCAACCAGACTCAAGCCGGTGACATTCACGCCCATGGCCTCGGCGATGTCGCGCATGCGTTCGACACACGCCAGTTTGTTCCACTGCATCACATAGGGCAGCAACAGGGAGTTGCTCACGCCATGACCGATATGAAAACGACCGCCCAACGGATACGCCAATGCATGCACGGCGCCCACCCCGGCGTTACCGAACGCCATGCCCGCCATCAGGCTGGCGGTGGCCATGTCGTCACGGGCCTGCAGATGCCCCGGGTTGGCGTACGCCTTGGGCAATGCGTTGGCTATCAACTTGACCGCGCCGATCGCCAGGGCATCGGTAATCGGCGACGCATTCAGCGACAGGTAGGCTTCAATGGCATGCACCAACGCATCCACACCGCTGGCGGCTGTCACGCTGCGCGGGCACGTGAGGGTCATTTGCGGGCTCATCAGTGCAACATCCGGCAGCAAGTAATCGCTGACGATGCCTTTTTTCAATTGTGCGACCTTGTCGGAAAGGATCGCCACATTGGTCACCTCCGAGCCGGTACCGGCCGTGGTCGGGATCGCGATCAACGGCGGCCCCTTGCGTGGCACCTGGTCGATGCCGAACAGATCGGCCAGCGCACCGTGGTAGCCGGCATACGCGCCGACGCATTTGGCGATATCGATGGAGCTGCCCCCGCCGACACCAATCAAGCCATCATGCCCGCCGTCGCGGTAGGCCTGCATGCAGTCTTCGACGATGGCAATTTCCGGGTCGGGCTGCACCCGGTCGAAGATTTCATAGTCGCGCTCGCCCAAATGCTCGAGCGCCAGCGCCACGGTGCCGGACTTGACCAACGCCGCATCGGTGACGATCAGCGGGTTATCCACATCCAGGCGTGTGAGTTCGGCGGCCAGTTGCTCGATGGCACCTGCGCCGGTGAGCAACTTGTGGGCGATCTTGAATGAGGAAGTACTCATGTGCGCGGCCTCTTATTGAAGGATGGGCTGGCACAAGAGTAGCTCTCTATGCGGGGTTGTCAGCCATTCAGCAGCTGAATGGTCATCATACCTGCGCAGTGCGCAGCTTCTCGCTACGCCCGCGCAACCATTCCAGGGTGAGCAACAGCAGCACCGAGAAGGCAATCAGCAGGGTGGCGGCAGCAGCAATGGTCGGGCTGAGGTTCTCGCGGATGCCGCTGAACATCTGGCGCGGCAGGGTCGCTTGCTCGGGGCCGGCGAGGAACAGCGTCACCACCACTTCATCGAACGAGGTAGCAAAGGCAAACAGCGCCCCGGAAATCACCCCCGGCGCGATCAACGGCAAGGTCACCCGGCGAAACGCGATCAATGGCGAAGCGCCCAGGCTCGCCGCCGCCCGCACCAGGTTATGGTTGAAACCCTGCAAGGTCGCCGACACGGTAATGATCACAAACGGCACACCCAGCACCGCATGCACAACGATCAGCGAGAAGAAGCTGTTGCCCAGGCCCAGTGGCGCAAAAAACAGGTAACTCGCCACGCCGATAATCACCACCGGCACCACCATCGGCGAAATCACCAGGGCCATCACCAGCGCCTTGCCGGGGAAATTGCCGCGCGTGAGGCCTATCGCGGCCAAGGTGCCGAACACCATGGCCAGCACCGTGGCGGCCGGCGCGACGATAATGCTGTTCTTCAACGCACGCATCCATTCGGCCGAGGCGAAGAAATCCTGGTACCAATGCAGCGAAAAACCTTGCAGCGGGTACACCAGGAAACTGCCGCTGTTGAACGACAGCGGGATGATCACCAGCACAGGCAATATCAGGAACAACAGGATCAAGCCGCACAGAATCCGCAGGCTGTAGAACCACAGGCGTTCGACGGGCGACATATAAGGGCTCAGCATCGCAAGTTCTCCTCAGCTCAGGCGCAGGCGGCTGGCGCCTACCAGCCGGTTGTAGATCAGATACAGCAGCACCGTCGCCAGCAGCAGCAAGCCGCCCAGCGCCGTGGCCATGCCCCAGTTGATGCTGGTGTTGGTGTAGAACGCCACGAAGTAGCTGACCATCTGGTCGTTCGGGCTGCCGAGCAGCGCCGGGGTGATGTAGTAACCAATCGCCAGGATGAACACCAACAGGCAGCCGGCGCCGACGCCGGCGTAGGTCTGCGGGAAATACACGCGCCAGAAGCTGGCGAACGGGTGGCAGCCCAGGGAAATCGCTGCACGCATATAGGTGGGTGAGATGCCTTTCATCACGCTGTAGATCGGCAGAATCATGAACGGCAACAGGATGTGCACCATGGAGATATAGACCCCGGTACGGTTGAACACCAGCTCCAGGGGTTTGTCGATCAAGCCCATGCTCATCAAGGCGCTGTTGATCAGGCCACCGGATTGCAGCAGCACGATCCACGCGGCGACCCGCACCAGGATCGAGGTCCAGAACGGCAGCAGCACCAGAATCATCAGCAGGTTGCTTTTGCGCGCCGGCAGGTTGGCCAGCAGGTACGCCAAGGGATACGCCAGCAGCAGGCAGATGAAGGTAATCACCAGGCCCATCCAGAAGGTACGCGCGAAAATGTCCAGGTAAATGGCCTGGTCCGGCGTAGCCGGGGCCAGTTCGCCCAGGTCATTGATACGGTGGTCGACAGCCGCCAGCAGGTAGAACGGTGTGAGGCTGCTGGTATTGCGCCGGATCGCCTGCCAGTACGCGGGGTCGCCCCAGCGTTCATCGAGGCTTTCCAATGCTTCTTTATAAGAGCCGGGCGCCTCGGTAAAGGGCAGCGCCCGCGCGGTTTTGGTCAGCAGGCTGCGATAGCCGGCCAACTCCATGTTCAAGCGCTTGGACAAGTCGCCCAGCGTCTGGTTTTTGCGCGCTTCGCCCAAGTCTTCGCTCAGCGCCTGATACACCGGTTCGCCGGGCAGGCCACGGCCATCCCAGGCCTTGACCGCCACCACGGTACGCGGCAAACCGCCCACCACTTCCTCGTTGCCGACGCTTTTGTAGAGCAGCGCAATGATTGGCACCAGGAACACCAGCAGCAAAAACAGCACCAGCGGTGCAATCAATGCCTGGGCCTTCCAGCGGTTGAGCCGTTCGGCACGCGCCAGGCGCTGCTTGAGGGTGGGGCTGGGAATGGCGATAGCCATGGCTGACTCCGGATCTTGAAAGGAAATGCAGAACCCTGGTGGGAGAGAGCAACGCCTCTCCCACTGGGGTAAGCGGTGTTATTTGGCAGCCCAGGAATTGAAGCGCTGCTCCAACTGCTCGCCGTTATCCGCCCAGAAGCTCACATCGATCTGCACCTGGTTGGCGATGTTTTCCGGGGTGGTCGGCATATCCTTGAGGATGTCCTTGGCCAGCAACGGGACCGCTTGGGTGTTGGCCGGGCCGTAGGCAATGTTTTCCGAGTAGGTCTTCTGCTGCTGCGGCTGAACCGAGAAGGCGATGAATTTCTTCGCGGCTTCGGCACGGTCTTTCGCCAGGCCTTTAGGAATGGCCCATGCGTCAAAGTCGTAGATGCCGCCGTTCCACACCACCTTGAGGTTGCTTTCTTTCTGAACGGCAGCGATACGGCCGTTGTAGGCCGAACTCATCACGACATCACCCGAGGCCAGGTACTGTGGCGGTTGGGCGCCCGCTTCCCACCACTGGATCGATGGCTTGAGTTCGTCGAGCTTCTTGAATGCACGGTCCTGGCCATCTTTGCCGGCCAATACTTTGTAGACGTCCTTGGGCGCTACGCCGTCGGCCATCAGGGCGAATTCCAGGGTGTACTTGGCACCTTTACGCAGGCCGCGCTTGCCTGGGAATTTCTTGGTATCCCAGAAATCCGCCCAGCTGGTTGGCGGGGAAGCCAATTTGTCGGCGTTGTAGGCCAACACCGTGGACCACACGAAGAAACCCACGCCGCACGGCTGGATCGCGCCTTTTACGTAGTCCGCAGCATTACCGAACAGCTTGGGGTCCAGCGGTTCGAACATATCTTCGTCACACCCCCGGGACAACTCCGGCGACTCCACTTCCACCAGGTCCCAGGACACACTCTTGGTGTCGACCATGGCCTTGACCTTGGCCATTTCACCGTTGTACTCGCCGGCGACGATCTTGCCGTTGCCCGCGCTTTCCCACGGTGCGTAAAACGCCTTGACCTGAGCGGCCTTGTTCGCGCCACCAAAGGACACGACGGTCAGGTCCGGGCCGGCCATGGCCTGGGTCGCGCCGAACAAGCCGATAACCAGCGCTGAATACTTAAGGGATCTCAACATTGTGGTGCTCTCCACGTGCAGGGTTGGTGAAGCCATGGGGCGATCAATTCGCCTCTAGAAGTGGGTCGAGTGCGCGAACGTGCTCGACTTGCCAGCCAATCGGTACCACGTCGCCGACCGCCAGGGCCGGGTCCAGCTCGGCGATCGGTTGTTTCACAAAAAAATCGGTCTTGCCGCAGACTTCCAGACGCACGCGCACGTGGTCGCCCAGGTAGATGAATTCCGCCACCCGCCCCGAAAAACGATTGATGCAGCTTTCGCTGGAACCATTGAGGCTGACCCGCTCCGGACGCACCGACAGCGTGACCGGCCCGCCGACCTGACCCACGTTCACCGCCAGCGCCTCGACCTTCTCGCCGCGCGCCAGCTCCACGACGCAGCGCTCGCCGGTGTGGCTGTGCAGGCGGCCGTTGAGACGGTTGTTTTCGCCGATGAAGTTGGCGACGAAGGTATTTTTCGGTTCTTCATACAAGGTCCGCGGCGCAGCAATCTGCTGGATCTCGCCCTGATGAAACACCGCCACGCGGTCGGACATGGTCAAGGCCTCGCCCTGATCGTGGGTCACGTACACCACGGTCACGCCGAGACGCTGATGCAGGTGCTTGATTTCCATCTGCATGTGTTCACGCAGTTGCTTGTCGAGAGCGCCTAGGGGTTCGTCCATCAACACCAGTTGCGGTTCGAACACCAGCGCACGGGCCAGGGCCACGCGCTGTTGCTGACCACCGGAAAGTTGCGCCGGGTAGCGTTGGGCGAAGGCGTCGAGCTGGACCATGCTCAGCACGCGTTTGACCCGCTCACTGATGTCGGTCTTGCTTAACGAGCGCACCGAGAGCGGGAACGCCAGGTTCTCGGCAACCGTCATGTGCGGGAACAGCGCGTAGTTCTGGAACACCATGCCGATATCGCGCTTGTGCGGCGGCACGTTGTTGATGGAACGCCCGGCCAGGAGGATTTCACCGGCGGTCGGTGTCTCGAAGCCGGCGAGCATCATCAGGCTGGTCGTCTTGCCGGAACCCGACGGCCCAAGCAGTGTGAGGAACTCGCCCTTGCGAATCTCCAGGTTGAGGTCTTTGACGATCAGGTTCTCGCCGTCGTAGCTCTTCTGCACGCCACGAAAGCTGACCAGCACATCATTTGTATCCGCCTCGCTCATACCCGCACCTTTGTGTTTTGGACCGCAATGGAACAAGCGTAGTCCAGGCGCAAGCCCCCGGAAATCGGGGGCTGGGAGAGAATTGCATCAGCCGGTTGGAAGGTTGGGGGTAGGGATTGCCCTACAGCGATGGCGGGCACAGGACGGTGCAACTACAAGGGGTGAGCTGCAAGCGGCAAGAATGGGCTCGGTGATGTTTTGCAGGGTGTCGCTAATGGGCATGTCGTCAGAGCAGCCTGTGCTCCATGGCGTACTTCACCAGTTCCGCCAACGAAGTGATATTGAGCTTTTGCATCAACCGCGCCTTATGCGTGCTGATGGTCTTGCTGCTCAGCGCCAGTTGCTGGGCAATATCATTGACGTTGGCCCCCTGGGCCAGGCGTTCGAATACCGAGAACTCGCGCTCCGACAGCAACGAATGCAGCGGCCGCGTATCGGTCAGGCCGACTTCGAAGACCATACGGTCGGCCAGGTCGGGGTCGATGTATCGCCCACCCGCCGCCACCTTGCGAATAGCGGTCAGCAACAGCGCCGGGTCGCTGTCCTTGGTGGCATAACCCGCCGCGCCAACCTTGAGGGCGCGGGCAGCCATTTGCGCTTCATCATGCATCGACAACACCAGAATCGCCGGCGGATTGCCCAACGCCCGGATGCGCGCAATGGCCTCCAGGCCGTTCACACCCGGCATCGAGATATCCAGCAGCACCACCTCGCACGTCACATGGCGCAAGGTTTCCAGCAACTGCTCGCCATTACTGGCTTCACCGACCACCTGCAGGTCTTTGGCCAGGCCGATCAATTGCTTGATGCCCTCTCGGACGATGGTGTGGTCTTCGGCTACCAATACGCGAATCACAGGTTTTTCCTCTTGTTGTCAGGCATCCAACGGCACCGTGACGCTCAGGGTGGTGCCTTCCCCCACTTCGCTCTGCAGGCTCAGTTGCCCACCCATCATCAGCACTCGCTCGCGCATACCGACCACGCCGAAAGAAACAGGGCGGCCGGGGGTTTCGACGAAACCGACGCCATCATCGCTGATGGTCAACCGCAGGTCTGCCCCCTCAATCACCAGGGTCAGCTCGACGGTATGCGCCTGGGCATGGCGCATCACATTGGTCAGTGCCTCCTGCAGGACCCGGAACAAACCAATGGCCTTGGCGTCGCTCAGGGCCGGCAGGTTATCCGGAACCTGTACCAGGCAGGGAATTTGCGTGCGGGCTTCGAAGCGCCGGGCCTGCCATTCGATGGCCGAGGCGATGCCGGCGTCGAGGATCGGCGGGCGCAGCGCGGTGGCCACATCGCGCACCAGTTGGAACAGCTGGGCGATCAGGCGCTTCATGCTGTTGAGCCGTTCATTCAGGCCAGGGTCGAGCTGCGCATAGGCCAATTCGCACATCGAGGTTTCCAGCTTGAGCACCGTGAGCATCTGGCCCAACTCATCGTGTACCTCGCGGGCGATGCGGGCTTTCTCTTCTTCGCGCACGGTTTCCAAATGGGCGGACAATTCGCGCAACTGCGCTTCGCTTTGCAGCAAGGCGGCCACGTAACGGCGGCGTTCGGTGACATCGTTGAGGTACACCACCAGGTATTCGCCCTGAGCAAAGCGCAGGAAACTCAAAGACACATCGGCGGGCAGGATACTGCCATTGGCGCGCACGCAATCGGTGGCGAAGGTTTGCCCGCCCTCCTCGCTGGCGCGGGCGCGTCGCCACAGGTTGAGCCAGCGATCCATGTTCAAGGTCGGGTCGACCTCGACCAGCGGCCGCTCGATCAGCGCGCCCGGGGCGTAGCCGAGCATGCTTTCTGCCGCACGATTGGCGTAACGCACATGGCTGTCCCAATTGACCCACAGGATGCCGACCGTACTTTGATCGATGGAAAACTGCGTCAACCGCAAGGCTTCGGCACCGGCAGCGCGGGCGGCGCTTTCTTCCCGTGCCGCCAGCAAGTCGTGTTCCAGGCCGCGTTGCTGGCGACGCTGCCAGGCGACCATCGCGAGGCAGGCCAGCAGGCAGATTCCCAGCAACAGGCTGAGGTTCTTCCAGAAACCCGGGAATTCCGACAATCGCGGGTACTGGGGTTGCAGCCAGCGATTGTGCAACTGGTCCAAGTCTCGCGCGGGTATCGCCCGCAAGGCGCTCTGCATGAGGGTTGCCAGTTCCGGCCAATCGCGACGCGTGCCCACCCGCAGCAACTGTGGCAAGCCGATATCACCGACCACCGCCAGCCCCGCAAATTCTGCTTCGCCGGACAAGCGGCTCAGTTGCGCCTCATCCACCACGGCATATCGCGCTTGTTGGCTTACCAGCAGCTGCAGGGCCTGGCGCTCCATGGGCACCCCTTGCAGGTTGAGGTTGGGATAGGTGCTGCGCAGGTAATCGGCCACGGCGCTGGGCATGCGCACGGCAATGCGCGATTGTTCGTCGAGTTTCTCCAGCTCCACTGCGCCGCCGCCTTCGCGGACGCCGACAATATGCTGGGGCACGCGCATGTAAGGGTCGGTGAATAACCACAGGCGCAAACCCGCCGGGGTTTGCTGCAGGCCGGGCGCAATATCCACTTCGCCGTCGCGCACGGCGGCCTCCAACTGCTCCTGATCGGGAAAATTGCGCCACAACAGTTCGATATTCAGCGCCTTGGCCAGCCACTGCATCAACTCCACATTGGCCCCGGACAAGCGTTGCAGGCGCCGATCGTATTGCGCGTAAGGCGCCTGCAGCACCAGCCCCACGCGCAGCTCCGGATGCAGGCTCAGCCACTCACGCTGCTGCGCATTGAGCTGTGCTTTCGGCGCAACGGGCGCCGGCGCGGCCGTTGCCATCAAGGCACAGCACAAACCGCCGATAATCAGCAGACAGCGAAAACCCATGATCCACGTCTCACATCACTGACAAATACTGACCAACCCATTAGGCTGCTGGAATCATTTCTGGCCGGGAATTAACGATGCCCTTTCACCACCGTTCGGCACTGCCAGCATTGTGCCTGTCGCTGCTATTTACCAGCGCCTTTTCTGTTCAGGCCGCTGACGCCCCCGCGCCCGCCGCCGAAAAACCTGCGGAGCGCCAAGCGCTGCCCGAGCGCAGCCAGGAAGAGGCCAGCGCGCTGGAGCGCAATATTCCACAACACGAGCAACAACAATTGCAGGCCGGCACCGATTCGTTCCTGGCCTTATGGAAACCCGCCAACAGTGCAGAACCGGAAGGGGTGGTGATTATCGTCCCCGGCGCCGGCGAAAATGCTGACTGGCCGCAAGCAATCGGCCCGTTGCGCCGCAAATTGCCGGATGCCAACTGGGGCAGCCTCAGCCTGTCGCTGCCGGACGTGAGCATGGACACCCTGCCGCCACGGGTGATCGAAGCGCCCAAGGCAACCGTCGACACCAGCAGCAAAGACGGCAGCACGGCCGCCAAGCCCATCGAACAAGCCGCCAGCGCCGAAGCCGAAGGCACCGACCCTGCGGTAGTGCCGGGGGCGGATGAACAGGACAAGACCGACGCCAAGCGTATTTTCGACCGGATCGACGCAGCCGTGGCTTTTGCCCAGACCCAGAGCGCGCGCAGTGTGGTGCTGCTCGGCCACGGCACTGGCGCCTGGTGGGCCGCACGTTACCTGAGCGAAAAGCAACCGGCGCAGGTTCAGAAGCTGGTGCTGGTGGCCGGCAAAACCCCGGTGGGCCGCCAACCGGATCTGCAACAAGTGGCCCCGGCCTTGAAAGTGCCGACGGCGGATATCTTCTATCAGGACAATGCCCTGGACCGTAAAAACGCCCTGGCGCGGCTTCAGGCGGCCAAGCGTGGGAAGAATGAAGGCTATAAGCAGGTGTCACTCAAGACCCTGCCCGGCAACAGCTCGGCCGAGCAGGAGCAGCTGTATCGGCGGGTTCGCGGCTGGTTGAGCCCGCAAACCGTCGACTGAGGCTTACCGGAAATCGCGCCGTTCGCGAATCAACGCATAGGCGTTGTGCAACTCGCGGGTTCGCTCGGTTGCCTCGCGCACTTGCGCAGGGCTGGCGCCGGTGCCGGCAACCTTGTCCGGATGGTGACGACTGAGCAGGCGGCGATAGGCACGCTTGATCACTGACGGCTCCGTAGTTGCGGTGACCCCCAGGATTCGCAACGCCTCCTGATAAGCCCCCCCTCGGTTCACCAACGGCTTGCGCTCAGGGGTGTAATCGGACGCCAGTGCGTGCAGTTGTTGCGGTGTCCACCCCAGCCACTTGCCCCACTGGTCAATCAGGTCGCGCTCGGCGTCATCCGCTCTGCCATCGGCCCAGGCCATGCGCCAGCAGGCGCGCAGCACGCCCTCTGCCGCATGGGGCTGCGCCTTGAGCACGCGCAGATAGCTACGCACCCGATCGCTACCGGACTTGCCCCGGTTGAACGCCGTGATAGCGCGGCGCTGGGCGGGTTCGTTCATATCCAGTGCACGCATTTCCAGGCGCGCCTGCTGGATATGCCCATCCACCACCCGGCCATTGCTTTTGGCCAGTCGGCCCAGCAGCACAAACAGCAATTCGTCATTGCGCAGCGCCGGCCGGCCGCCCAGGCGTTCGCGCAATTGCGCCCAACTCTGCAGCTGCAAGCGGCGATCCAGCGCCTGCCCCAGCAATGCCCCCAACAAAGCCCCCGGAATGCTGGCAATGGCAAAGCCAGCCCCGGCGCCGATCAGCGTCCCTGGCCACAACATCTTATCGCTCCGCAGTCAGCAGGGTTTCGACCTGCGCCAGGCGCTCCAATGTCCCCACATCAATCCAGCGTCCCGCCATGTGCTCCCCCGTTACCAGACCTTTGCTCATGGCCGCCCGCAGCAGCGGCGCCAATTTAAAGGCACCGGCACTGCAACCCGCGAACAGCTGGGGGTCGAGTACCGAAATGCCACTGAAGGTCAGGTTATCGGCACCGGGCGCGGCATCATGAAGCAAACCCTGGTCCAGGTAGAAATCACCACCCGAAGGGTGGTGCGCCGGGTTATCCACCATCACCAGATGGGCCAGGCCCTGGAGCGGCTGACGTAGCCGGGTGAAGTCGTAATCGGTCCAGATATCACCATTGACCACCAGGAACGGCTCATCGCCCAGCAACGGCAAGGCTTGGAAAATCCCACCGCCGGTTTCCAGCGGTTCACCTTCGGCCGAGTACTGGATACGCAGGCCAAACTGCGCGCCGTCACCCAGATAACTTTCGATCTGCTGACCGAGCCACGCATGGTTGATCACAATCTCGGTGAAACCCGCCTTCGCCAGTGCCTCCAGGTGGTACTCGATCAGGCGCTTGCCGCCCGCTTGCACCAGCGGCTTGGGCGTATGCAGCGTCAGCGGGCGCATGCGCTCGCCTTTACCGGCGGCCAGGATCATCGCCTTCATACGCTCGCCTCGACCGGCTCGCGCAGGCTGGCAAGCAACTCACCCAGTTCGCGCAGTTCGGGCCGGTCTGCAAGCACCGCTTCTATATAAGCAAAGAAGCGCGGCACATCCGCCAGATAGCGCGGCTTGCCGTCGCGATGGCAAATGCGCGCAAAGATGCCGATGACCTTGAGGTGGCGCTGCACGCCCATCAGGTCGCTGGCACGTAGGAAAGCCTCGAAATCGGCGTGCACGGGAAGACCCAACTGCACGGCACGCTCCCAATAGCCGCGCTGCCATTCGCGCACACGCGCCTGGGGCCAACTGAGGAATGCATCCTTGAACAGACAGGTAATGTCGTAGGTCACCGGGCCGTAGACCGCATCCTGGAAATCCAGTACGCCAGGGTTGGGCTCGCTGATCATCAGGTTGCGCGGCATGTAGTCGCGGTGTACCAGCACCTTTGGCTGAGCCAGGGCGCTGTCGATCAGTTGCTCGCTGACGCGTTGCCAGAGATCGCGCTGGCGAGTATCGAACTCGATACCCAGGTGCCGGCGAACGTACCACTCAGGAAACAATTCCAGCTCGCGACGCAGCAAGGCAACGTCATAGCTGGGCAGTGGCGCATCCATCGGTAACTGCTGAAAAGCCAGCAGCGCATCGATGGCATCGGTAAACAATTGATCGGCGTTGTCGGCGTCAATCACGTCCAGATAGGTTTTTCTGCCCAGGTCATTGAGCAAAAGGAAGCCGCGAGGCAAATCTTCTGCATAAATTTTGGGTACGTTTATCCCCGATTTCGCCAGTAGATGCGCAATTTCGACGAAAGGTTTGCAGTTTTCCTGGGGCGGTGGCGCGTCCATGACCACGAACGTATGCGCCCCTCCCTCCCAGCGGAAATAGCGCCTGAAACTCGCGTCGCTACTGGCCGCGGTCAATGTGGCCGGGGGTACGGCCCCCCAACCCTGGGCGTTGAAAAGGATTGGCAATTGCTCATCCAGCCAGACTTCCAGCTGTTGTAAACGTAGATCTTGCTCGGGCATTACAAGGGTCTCCGACGGCGCTAGCCGTCAAGCGGGGCATGCTTTATTATCACGCATCTTTTTCAGACCATCGAGAGGCGTGCGGCCCAAACCGCGGGCAGATGGCACGCAGGAAGCCCGGACTAATAAGATGGCATTGAAATCCCCCGCGTTTCGTAGAAAATTTCCGTTGCTAGTAACCGGCAGTCTGCTGGCCATGCAACCTTTCGCCACCTCATTCGTGGTCGCCGCGGAACAGTATGACTGCTCAGTCTCTGCTTCGGGTGCCTGGGATTGCGCGCCGAAAACCGCCGCAGCCCCATTGCCGCCACGCCCGGTGCATGATGGCTCTGCCGTCAGCTCGGCAAACGGTACGCCACAAGGCGAAACCGGCGGCAACGCCGACGCCGAACCCAAGACCATGCTGGTCACCGAAGCCAAGGGCCGTGGCCTGCGTTCGCGCAGCGCCGACTACAGCCACCTGGACTGGGTGCCTCGCGAGAAGCTGACCGCAGCCCAGCTGGCCGAAACCGGCCCTTATTGCGGCGGTGCGTACATCGAGCCGATGCGTCCTGGCATGAACGACAAAACGGCCAAGAGCGACGCACCGACGTTCATCGGCGCCAAGGCTTCTCGTTACGAGCAGGAACAACAGATCGCGACCTTGGCCGGTGACGTCGTCATGCGCCAGGGCAGCATGCAGATGGAAGCCCAGGAAGCCAGCCTGTATCAGGCGGAAAACCGTGGCGAGCTGAACGGCAACGTTCGCCTGCGCGACAACGGCGCCCTGATCGTGGGTGACCATGCCCAGGTACAGCTCGATACCGGTGCGGCGCAGATCGACAACGCCGAATACGTGATGCACAAGTCGCGCATCCGCGGTAACGCCCTGTACGCCAAGCGTGCCGAAAACGCGATCATCCGTCTCAAAGACGGTACGTACACCACCTGCGAGCCAGACAGCAACGCCTGGCAGCTCAAGGGCAACAACATCACGTTGAACCCTGCCACCGGTTTCGGTACGGCAACCAACGCGACGTTGCGGGTCAAGAACATCCCGATCCTCTACACCCCTTACATTTATTTCCCGATCGACAACCGTCGTCAATCCGGCTTCCTGCCGCCGAGCTTCAGCACGGGTAGCGAGTCTGGTTTTACCCTAGTTACGCCGTACTACTTCAACCTGGCGCCGAACTATGACGCCACGTTGTACCCGCAATACATGACCAAGCGCGGCATGTTGATGGAAGGCGAGTTCCGCTACCTCACCAAGTCCAGTGAAGGTCAGTTTGGGGGCGCGTACCTGAATGATGACAGCGATGAGCGGACGAAACAGACCGACTACGAAAAAACCCGCTATATGCTCAATTGGCAGCACCGTGGCGGTCTCGATTCGCGTCTGTCAACTCGAGTGGATTACACCAAGATCAGTGATCCGTTTTACTTCCAAGATCTCAAGACGTACCAGGAGGGAGTCCAAAGCCAAGATTTCCTCAACCAACAGGGCGCTTTGACCTATAACGGTGACAACTATCAGGCTCGCCTGAACGTTCAAGCGTACCAGCTGGCGACGATCTCTCAGATCACTCCGTATGACCGCTTGCCGCAAATCACCTTCAACGGGGCACTGCCATACCATCCGGGCGGATTGAATTTTACTTATGAGACCGAAGCGGTTCGATTCGATCGCGATCTCAGAAGCGGTAACGTCTTTGACAAAGAAGGTGGCCCGTTCGATGCGAATGGCCTGCCCGTTGGCGAGAAGCGCCTGGATGAATACGTAAGCGGCCTTACCCGTGCAAACGGTACGCGCCTGACCGTCGCACCAGCTGTTGAATACCCGATGAATTGGACTTACGGGTTTATCACGCCGAAGCTCAAGTATGTCTATACCAAGTACGATCTTGACCTGGATAGCAAAGGTAAGAATGACATTGTGGCTGCACAACTGGCCGCTACTCAGCCGGGAGCTTCTCCGTACGCAGGCGGGGTGTTCAAAAGCTCACAAGACCGTGCAATTCCAGTTGCGAGCATTGACAGCGGCCTGTACTTCGACCGTGATACCAACTGGTTCGGAAAAGACTATCGCCAAACCCTGGAACCGCGTGCCTACTACCTCTACGTACCTAACAAGGACCAGAGCGATATCCCGGTATTCGACTCAGGTGAGTACTCGTTCAGCTACGCCTCGCTGTTCCGTGACAATCGATTCAGCGGCAGTGACCGGATCGGTGACGAGAACAAGCTGTCTCTGGGTGTGACCAGCCGCTGGATCGAAGAAAACGGCTTCGAACGTCAACGTGTGTCCGTGGGCCAGGCGTTGTATTTCAAGGACCGTGAAGTCCAACTGCCCGGCGTCTTGGCTGCCGACCGTGCCGACGCACAGTCGAACGTATCGCCTATCGCTCTGGACTATGAGTTCCGCTTCAATCGCGATTGGCGTGCGACTGCCGACTACAACTGGGACCCTGACAGCCACAGCCCTCGCTCCGGCAGCGCCATGTTCCACTACCAACCGGAAGACAACCCGAACAAGGTCGTCAACCTGGGTTATCGCTATCGCAACGACCAGGTGGTGTACAACCAGCTGACCGGCAAATGGCAGTTCGGTGGTGACTACGGGCAGCCAGGCGACGCGAACTTCGTGAAGGATTACTACAAAATCCAGCAACACGACTTCTCGATGATGTGGCCGATCATTCCGCAGTGGAACCTGATCACCCGCTGGCAGTATGACTACGCCCGCAACCGTACCCTGGAAGCCTTCGGTGGTTTCGAGTACGACAACTGCTGCTGGAAACTGCGCGTTATCAATCGTTACTGGGTTTCCAACGACGAATATACCCAGATCGCCCCCCTTAACGAAAAGGGTGACCACGGGCTCTTCTTCCAGATCGTCCTTAAAGGACTCGGCGGCCTGACCGGCTCCAAGGTAGAGAGCTTCCTCGACAAAGGCATTCAAGGTTATCGTGAACGTGAAGATCAAGCTTTCTGATTGTCTGCGCCCGCTCGTGCTGGGCGCGCTGTTCCTGGGTACCGTATCGGCACACGCGGCCGTTCAACAGCTGGACAAAGTTGCGGCCATTGTCGATAACGACGTGATCATGCAGAGCCAGCTGGACCAACGGGTCAAGGAAGTGCAGCAAACCATCGCCAAGCGTGGCGGCGGTGTGCCACCGACCAGCGTTCTGGAGCCTCAGGTGCTGGAGCGCCTGATCGTCGAAAACCTGCAACTGCAGATCGGCGAACGTTCCGGCATCCGTATTTCGGACGAAGAGTTGAACCAGGCCGTCGGCACCATCGCTCAGCGCAACAACATGAGCATCGATCAGTTTCGCGCCGCCCTGGCTCACGATGGCCTGTCCTATGAGGACGCTCGTGACCAGATCAAACGTGAAATGATCATCAGCCGTGTGCGTCAGCGTCGTGTGGCGGAGCGGGTCCAGGTTTCCGAACAGGAAGTGAAGAACTTCCTGGCTTCGGACCTGGGCAAGATGCAGCTCTCCGAGGAACTGCACCTGGCCAATATCCTGATCCCGACGCCGGACAGCGCCAACGCAGAGCAACTCAATGCCGCCGCGGCAAAAACCCAGGCCGTTTACGACCGCCTGAAGGCTGGCGCTGACTTTTCCCAGACCGCCATCGCCGTATCCGGTAGCGATAACGCCCTGGACGGTGGTGACATGGGCTGGCGTAAAGCCGCTCAGTTGCCGCCTCCGTTCGACCGCGAACTCAGTGCAATGCAAGTGGGTGATATCACCCAGCCTGCCCGCACGCCAGGCGGCTTCATCATCCTCAAGCTGTTGGGCAAGCGTGGCGGCGAGACCTCGCTGAAAGACGAAGTCCATGTTCGTCACATCCTGGTCAAGCCAAGTGAAATCCGCACCGAGGCACAAACCAAGGAGCTGGCGCAGAAGATCTATGACCGCATCGAAGGCGGTGAAGACTTCGCAACACTGGCCAAGAGCTTCTCGGAAGACCCGGGTTCGGCCCTCAACGGCGGCGACCTGAACTGGATCGACCCGAAAGCACTGGTGCCGGAGTTCCAGGACGTGATGGCCAAGACCCCGCAAGGCGTGTTGTCCAAGCCGTTCAAGACCCAATATGGCTGGCATGTACTGGAAGTCCTGGGCCGTCGCGCCACCGACAACACCACCCAGGCTCGCGAGCAACAAGCCCTGACCGTGCTGCGTAACCGCAAATACGACGAAGAGCTGCAAACCTGGTTGCGCCAGATCCGTGACGAAGCCTACGTTGAGAACAAGCTGCCAGGCGCCGAGCAAACAGGCACCAACCAGGCAAGCCAGTGAAACCCCAACGCTTTGCAGTCACACCCGGCGAGCCGGCCGGCATTGGTCCAGACCTCTGCCTGCTGCTCGCCTCGCAGCCACAGCCACACCCCCTGATTGCCATTACCAACCGCGACCTGCTCCTTGAGCGGGCTGCGCAGTTGGGCGTGGCCGTCAACCTGCTGGATGTGGCGCCGGGCAACTGGCCTGATCTGCCGGCCCCCAAAGACAGCCTGTATGTATGGGATACCCCGTTGCCGGCCAAGGCGGTTGCGGGGCAACTGAACAAGGCCAACGCGGCCTTTGTGCTGGAAACATTGACCCGCGCCGGGCAAGGCTGCATGGACGGTGACTTCGCCGGCATGATCACCGCCCCTGTACACAAGGGTGTGATCAACGAATCCGGCATCGCCTTCTCCGGCCATACCGAATTCCTCGCCGAACTGACCCATACCGCTCAAGTCGTGATGATGCTGGCGACTCGCGGCCTGCGCGTTGCCTTGGTGACGACGCATCTGCCGCTGCGTGAGATTGCAGACGCCATCACCGCCGAACGGGTGGAGCGTGTCACACGCATCCTGCACGCCGACCTGCAACAGAAGTTCGGCATCGCCCAACCGCGCATCCTGGTCTGCGGGCTCAACCCCCACGCCGGTGAAGGCGGCCACTTGGGCCATGAAGAAATCGACATCATTGAACCCACATTAGAGCGCCTGCGCCAAGAAGGCATGGACCTGCGTGGCCCACTGCCTGCGGACACTCTGTTTACCCCCAAATATCTGGAGCACTGCGATGCAGTGCTGGCGATGTACCATGACCAAGGCTTGCCCGTGCTGAAATACAAAGGCTTCGGCGCCGCAGTCAACGTGACATTGGGCCTGCCGATCATCCGTACCTCCGTCGACCATGGCACTGCCCTGGACCTGGCGGGCAGCGGCAAGATCGATACCGGCAGCCTGCACGTGGCCCTGGAAACCGCCTATCAGATGGCCGAGACCCGTATATGACTGAGCATTACCAACACCGGGCGCGCAAGCGCTTCGGGCAAAACTTCCTGCACGATGCGGGTGTAATCGACCGCATCCTGCGCTCCATCCATGCCAAGCCCGAAGACCGCCTGCTGGAAATCGGCCCGGGCCAGGGCGCACTGACCCAGGGCCTGTTGGCCAGCGGCGCTCAACTGGACGTGGTTGAGCTGGACAAGGACCTGATCCCGATCCTCAATCAGCAGTTTGCCGGCAAGTCCAACTTCAACCTGCACCAGGGCGACGCGCTCAAGTTCGACTTCAACAGCCTCAATGCCGCGCCTAACAGCCTGCGTGTGGTCGGCAACCTGCCGTACAACATTTCCACACCGCTGATTTTTCACCTGCTGAACAACGCAGGGATCATCCGCGACATGCACTTCATGCTGCAAAAGGAAGTGGTTGAGCGTCTGGCAGCAGGTCCGGGTGGGGGTGATTGGGGTCGCCTGTCGATCATGGTCCAGTATCACTGCCGCGTGGAGCACTTGTTCAACGTCGGCCCAGGGGCGTTCAATCCGCCACCGAAGGTCGATTCGGCCATTGTGCGGCTCGTGCCTCACGCCGTACTGCCGCATCCCGCCAAGGACCATCGGTTGCTGGAGCGCGTGGTGCGTGAAGCATTCAACCAACGTCGCAAGACCTTGCGTAACACGCTCAAGGCGCTGCTGAGCAACGCCGAGATCGAAGCCGCCGGCGTCGATGGCAGCCTGCGCCCGGAGCAACTGGACCTGGCTGCGTTCGTGCGCCTGGCCGACCAGCTTGCCATCCAACCGCCGCCCGCCGCAGACTGAAGCCTGCCTCTGTGGGAGCCGGTTTACCCGCTCCCGCAGACAGCGAGTCTGGCCTAGTGCCCGCCTCATGGCCTAGACTGATCCGCATCTGCTGTCCTCCGCTTTTGCTTTTAAGGTAAGGCCTCTCGCATGTCCGATCCTCGCTACCAGATCGACGTCAGCGTCGTCACCCGCTTCCTCGCGGACCAATCGCAACCTGAACACAACCGTTTCGCCTTCGCCTATACCGTCACGGTGAAGAACAACGGGCTGGTGCCGGCCAAGCTGCTGTCGCGCCACTGGGTCATCACCGACGGTGACGGCCAGGTAGAGGAAGTACGCGGCGCGGGCGTTGTCGGCCAACAACCATTGATCGACAGCGGCGCCAGCCACACTTATAGCAGCGGCACGGTCATGACCTCCAAGGTCGGCACCATGCAAGGCTCGTATCAAATGAAGGCCACCGATGGGAAATTGTTCGACGCCATCATCGCGCCCTTTCGCCTCGCGGTACCGGGAGCCCTGCACTGATGGCGACCTACGCGGTCGGTGACCTGCAAGGCTGCCTGGAGCCTCTCAAGTGCCTGCTTGAACAAGTGGGCTTCGACCCGGTGAATGATCGCCTGTGGTTGGTGGGTGATCTGGTCAACCGTGGCCCACAGTCACTGGAAACCCTGCGCTACCTCTATCGTTTGCGCGACTCACTGGTGTGCGTACTGGGCAACCACGACCTGCACCTGCTGGCGGCGGGCAATAACATCGAGCGCCTGAAAAAGAGCGACACCCTGCGGGAAATTCTCGAAGCGCCCGATCGTATCGAGCTGCTCGACTGGCTCCGCCGACAAAAGCTCATGCATTATGACGAAGCCCGCAACACGGCCTTGGTCCACGCCGGCATCGCGCCGCAGTGGTCGCTGAAGAAAGCCCTCAAGTGTGCCGCCGAAGTAGAAGCGGCGCTGGCCGACGACAACCTCTACACCGCCTATCTCGATGGCATGTACGGCAACGAGCCGGTGAAGTGGGACAACGACCTCAGCGGCGTCACCCGCCTGCGAGTGATCACCAACTATTTCACACGCATGCGCTTCTGCACCGCCGAGGGCAAGCTGGACCTCAAGAGCAAGGAAGGCGTCGATACCGCGCTGCCTGGGTACAAACCCTGGTTTGCCCATAAGGAGCGCAAGACCCGCGACACGAAGATCGTCTTCGGTCACTGGGCAGCCCTGGAAGGCAAGTGCGAAGAACCTGGCGTGTATGCCCTCGACACCGGTTGCGTGTGGGGCGGCGCCATGACCCTGATGAACATCGACACCGGCGAGCGCCTGAGCTGCCAGTGCCCACCCCCCGTGCCCGTCACACAGCCGACCGCCGCCAAGCCATAGGAGCCCGCCATGAGCGAATTCAAACGTATCCCCCCCGAACAAGCCCAGGCGTTGCGCGAGCAGGCCGCAGTGGTCGTGGATATCCGTGATCCCCAGGCGTACGCCGCGGGTCATATCAAGGGCGCCCAGCACCTGGACAACCACAACATCGCCGATTTCATCCGTGCGGCCGACCTCGACGCGCCAGTGATCGTGGCCTGCTACCACGGCAATTCCAGCCAGAGTGCCGCCGCCTACCTGATCAGCCAGGGCTTCTCCGACGTCTATAGCCTGGACGGTGGCTTCGAGTTGTGGCGTACGACCTATCCTGCGGAAATTTCCTCAGGCGATTCGCAATAATTTTTTTCACACCCCGCTACCCCGCGTGACGCTTGGGCTCGCGCCGTTTCTGACGAACGGCGCAGCCAAACTAATTGCGCATCTCACCTTGACCTCCCGGATTCCGAACTATCCTTAAGCGCAGGCCATCCAAATCAGGGGAGAGCCGGTACACCGGCGTGCGGGTCATCGGTAGCGTTTCAGGGTGTTCTGGGGGGAAACGGTCATTGGCGTCCGCCAATGTCTGCCAGCATCGACTGATTGATCCGGCGTCGGCTCCACGTATCGAGCGAGGTGACGACGTCATGAGTATTTTCAGCCACTTCCAACAACGCTTCGCATCCACACAGCAGGAAGAACTCACGCTGCAAGAGTATCTTGAGCTGTGCAAACAGGACCGCAGCACCTATGCATCCGCCGCCGAGCGCCTGCTATTGGCGATCGGCGAGCCGCAACTGATAGACACCTCAAGCAATTCGCGCCTGTCGCGAATATTCTCCAACAAGGTGATCCGGCGCTACCCGGCCTTTGAAGACTTCCACGGCATGGAAGAATGCATCGACCAGATCGTCTCCTACTTCCGCCATGCCGCCCAAGGCCTGGAAGAGAAGAAACAGATCCTCTATCTGCTGGGTCCGGTCGGCGGCGGCAAGTCGTCCCTGGCGGAAAAACTCAAACAACTGATCGAGAAGGTGCCCTTCTACGCCATCAAGGGCTCGCCGGTCTTCGAGTCGCCTTTGGGCCTGTTCAACGCCACGGAAGATGGCGCGATCCTCGAAGAAGACTTTGGCATCCCACGTCGCTATCTCAACACCATCATGTCGCCTTGGGCCACCAAGCGCCTGTCCGAATTTGGCGGGGACATCAGCCAGTTCCGCGTGGTGAAACTCTACCCGTCGATCCTCAACCAGATCGGCGTAGCGAAAACCGAGCCAGGGGATGAGAACAACCAGGACATTTCCGCGCTGGTGGGTAAAGTCGATATCCGTAAACTCGAAGAATTCCCGCAGAACGACGCCGACGCCTACAGCTACTCGGGCGCCCTGTGCCGGGCCAACCAGGGTTTGATGGAGTTCGTGGAGATGTTCAAGGCACCGATCAAGGTGCTGCACCCACTGCTGACCGCCACCCAGGAAGGCAACTACAACAGCACCGAAGGCCTGGGCGCGATTCCGTTCAACGGCATCCTGCTGGCCCACTCCAACGAATCGGAATGGCACACCTTCCGTAACAACAAGAACAACGAAGCCTTCATCGACCGTATCTATATCGTCAAGGTGCCTTACTGCCTGCGGGTCAGCGATGAAATCAAGATTTACGACAAGCTGCTGTTCAACAGTTCGCTGGCCAAGGCCCACTGCGCGCCCGACACCTTGAAGATGCTGGCGCAGTTCACCGTACTGTCACGTCTCAAGGAGCCGGAAAACTCGAATATCTATTCGAAGATGCGCGTATACGACGGCGAAAACCTCAAGGACACCGACCCCAAGGCCAAGTCTATTCAGGAATACCGTGATGCGGCAGGCGTGGACGAAGGCATGAACGGCCTGTCGACACGCTTTGCGTTCAAGATCCTCTCCAAGGTCTTCAACTTCGACCCTCACGAGATCGCCGCCAACCCGGTCCACCTGCTCTACGTTCTCGAACAGCAGATCGAACAGGAACAGTTCCAGGCGGAAACCCGCGAACGCTACCTGCGCTTCCTCAAGGAATACCTGGCGCCGCGCTACATCGAGTTCATCGGCAAGGAAATCCAGACCGCCTATCTGGAGTCCTACAGCGAATATGGCCAGAACATCTTCGACCGCTACGTGCTGTACGCCGACTTCTGGATCCAGGACCAGGAATACCGCGACCCGGAAACCGGCGAGATCCTCAACCGCGTGGCTCTCAACGAAGAACTGGAGAAGATCGAAAAACCGGCCGGCATCAGCAATCCGAAGGATTTCCGCAACGAAATCGTCAACTTCGTGCTGCGCGCCCGTGCCAACAACAATGGCAAGAACCCAACGTGGCTCAGCTACGAGAAGCTGCGGGTAGTCATCGAGAAGAAAATGTTCTCCAACACCGAGGATCTGCTGCCGGTCATCAGCTTCAATGCCAAGGCCAGCAAGGAGGATCAGCAAAAACACAACGATTTCGTCACACGAATGGTCGAGCGTGGCTACACCGACAAACAGGTGCGACTGCTCTCCGAGTGGTACCTGCGGGTTCGCAAATCGCAGTAAGGCAGCGACGGGCGCACACTGCCAGGCCTTTGGCCTGGCAGCTGACCGCTTGTCTCTAAGCTTCCAGCTCACGGCTTGAAGCTTGTAACGTGAAGCTGCCCGGAGGGCTCCCCATGAGCTATGTGATCGACCGACGCCTCAATGGCAAGAACAAAAGCACGGTAAACCGCCAACGTTTCCTGCGGCGTTACCGTGACCACATCAAAAAGGCCGTTGAAGAGGCCGTCAGCCGTCGCTCCATCACCGACATGGAGCATGGTGAACAAATCAGCATTCCCGGACGGGACATCGACGAACCGGTGCTGCACCACGGTCGTGGCGGCAAGCAGACCGTGGTTCACCCCGGCAACAAGGAATTCACCACCGGCGAACATATCCAGCGCCCCCAGGGCGGAGGCGGCGGCAAGGGGCCGGGCAAAGCCGGTAACTCCGGCGAAGGCATGGATGAGTTCGTGTTCCAGATCACCCAGGAAGAATTCCTCGAATTCATGTTCGAAGACCTGGAACTGCCTAACCTGGTCAAACGCAACCTGACCGGCACCGACACCTTCAAGACCGTGCGCGCCGGCGTCAGTAACGAAGGTAACCCGTCCCGCATCAATATCATTCGCACCCTGCGCTCGGCACATGCCCGGCGTATTGCCCTGTCGGGCAGCAGTCGCGCAAAACTGAAGGAAGCCAAGGAGGAACTGGCTCGTCTTAAGCGTGAAGAGCCAGACAACTTCGGCGATATTCAGGAAATCGAGGCGGAAATCGAGAAACTCAGCGCGCGTATTCACCGTGTGCCGTTTCTCGATACGTTCGACCTCAAATACAACCTGCTGGTGAAACAGCCCAACCCCAGTTCCAAGGCCGTGATGTTCTGCCTGATGGACGTGTCCGGCTCCATGACCCAGGCCACCAAGGACATCGCCAAACGTTTCTTCATCCTGCTGTATCTGTTTCTCAAGCGGAACTACGACAAGATCGACGTAGTGTTCATTCGACATCACACCAGCGCGCGGGAAGTGGACGAAGAAGAGTTTTTCTACTCACGGGAAACCGGCGGCACCATCGTGTCCAGCGCCTTGAAACTGATGCAGGAGATCATGGCCGAGCGCTATCCAGCCAATGAGTGGAACATCTACGCCGCCCAAGCCTCCGACGGTGACAACTGGAATGACGACTCGCCAATCTGCCGCGACATCCTGATCAACCAGATCATGCCGTTCGTGCAGTACTACACTTATGTTGAAATCACCCCCCGTGAGCATCAGGCCCTGTGGTTCGAATACGAACGCATCGGCGAAGCCTTTGCCGACACTTTCGCCCAGCAGCAACTGGTCTCGGCCGGCGATATCTACCCGGTCTTCCGTGAACTCTTCCAGCGCAGGTTAGTGACATGACCGCCAAAAAAGAGCAAAAACGCCAACCCATATCCACGGGCTCCGAGTGGACCTTTGAACTGATCCAGGCCTATGACCGGGAAATCAGCCGTATCGCGGCGGGCTATGCCCTGGACACCTACCCCAACCAGATCGAAGTGATCACCGCCGAACAGATGATGGATGCCTATGCCTCGGTGGGCATGCCCTTGGGCTATCACCATTGGTCCTACGGCAAGCACTTCCTTAGCACCGAGAAATCCTACACCCGTGGCCAGATGGGGCTGGCCTACGAGATCGTCATCAACTCCGACCCGTGCATCGCCTACCTGATGGAGGAAAACACCATCTGCATGCAGGCGCTGGTGGTGGCTCACGCCTGCTACGGGCACAACAGCTTCTTCAAAGGCAACTACCTGTTCCGCACCTGGACCGATGCCAGCTCGATCATCGATTACCTGGTGTTCGCCAAGCAGTACATCATGCAGTGCGAGGAACGCCATGGCATCGATGCGGTAGAGGATTTGCTCGACTCCTGCCATGCCCTGATGAACTACGGCGTTGATCGCTACAAACGCCCGTATCCGATCTCCGCCGAAGAAGAACGCCTGCGCCAGAAAGAGCGCGAGGAGCACCTGCAGAAGCAAATCAACGACCTGTGGCGCACCATTCCCAAACGTGCCGGTAAAAACAGCGACAAAGACAATGCGCGCTTCCCCGCCGAACCTCAGGAAAACATCCTGTATTTCCTGGAAAAACATGCGCCGCTACTGGAGCCGTGGCAGCGAGAAATCGTGCGCATCGTGCGCAAGATCGCCCAGTATTTTTATCCACAGCGCCAGACCCAGGTGATGAACGAGGGCTGGGCAACGTTCTGGCACTACACCTTGATGAACGACCTGTACGACGAGGGGCTGGTCACTGACGGCTTCATGATGGAGTTCCTCACCTCGCACACCAGCGTGGTGTTCCAGCCCGGCTTCGACAGCCCGTATTACAACGGCATCAACCCCTATGCGCTGGGTTTTGCCATGTACCGCGACATCCGCCGCATGTGCGAGCACCCCACCGAGGAGGACCGCCGCTGGTTCCCGGAGATCGCCGGCAGCGACTGGCTGTCGACCATCAAGTTCGCCATGAGCAGCTTCAAGGATGAGAGCTTCATCCTGCAGTACCTGTCACCCAAGGTGATTCGTGACCTCAAATTGTTCAGCATTCTCGATGACGACCTCAAGGATGACCTGGTAGTCCCGGCCATCCATGATGAACCGGGTTACCGCACCATCCGCGAAACCCTGGCGGCGCAGTACAACCTGGGCAATCGCGAACCTAACGTGCAGATCTACAGCATCGACGTGCGCGGTGACCGCTCGCTGACGCTGCGTCACCAGCAGCACGATCGCAAACCCTTGGGCGAGTCCACCGAAGAAGTGCTCAAGCATCTGCATCGGCTGTGGGGCTTCGACATTCACCTGGAAACCCTGCAGGGCGATCAAGTGATGAAGACTCACCATGTGCCTCCGCGCACCGATCACAACGACAACGACTACGGCCGCCTGGACCTGGCCGTCGTTCACCTCTGAAACGGCAAAGCCTCCATTGGTCCGGCACAGGCGGTATCCTGTGCGGCTAATGGAGGCTTTTTCATGAAAATCTACAAAGTCGGCGGTGCGGTACGTGACCGCTTGCTGGGCATACCGGTCACCGACATCGACCGCGTTGTGGTGGGCGCAACCGCCGAAGAAATGCTCGCCAAGGGTTATAAGCCTGTGGGCGCTGACTTTCCGGTGTTCCTGGACCCGAAAAACGGTGACGAATATGCCCTCGCCCGCACCGAGCGCAAAAGCGGCCGGGGCTACGGCGGCTTTGTGTTTCACGCCAGCCCCGAGGTCACGCTGGAAGAAGACCTGATTCGGCGCGACCTGACCATCAATGCCATGGCAGAGGACGATGAAGGCAACCTGACCGACCCCTACGGCGGCCAAAGCGATCTTGCTGCGCGCATCTTGCGTCACGTTTCCCCAGCTTTTGCTGAAGATCCCCTCCGTGTGCTGCGTGTTGCACGCTTTGCCGCGCGTTACGCTCATTTGGGTTTTACCGTGGCGCCGCACACACTGGAACTGATGCGTCAGCTCAGCGAGTCCGGCGAACTGCAAGCGCTGACCCCGGAGCGTAGCTGGAAGGAAATATCCAGGGCGCTGATGGAGGATCAGCCAGAGGTGTTTATCCAGGTACTGCGCGACTGTGATGCGCTGAAAACCTTGATGCCGGAAGTGAACGCGTTGTTCGGCGTACCACAGCCTGAAGCCCATCACCCCGAAATTGACACCGGCGTACACACCTTGAGCGTGCTGGCACAGGCCGCCCGGCATCAACAACCCCTGACGGTGCGCTGGGCCTGCCTGCTGCATGACCTGGGCAAGGGCCTGACGCCTGTGGATAAGTTGCCACAGCATATCGCTCACGAGCACAAGGGCCTGAAGTTGATCAAGGCGGTCAACGAACGTTTCAAAGTGCCGAGGGATTGCCAGGATTTGGCGCTGCTGGTTGGCCAGTACCACACTCACGGACATCGTGCACTTGAGCTGAAAGCCTCGACGTTATTGGAGTTGCTGCAAAGTTTCGATGTGTACCGTCGACCCCAGCGCTTCGAGGAGTTTGTGGTGGCATGTGAAATGGATGCGCGCGGCCGCAAGGGTTTCGAGCAGCGTAGTTATCCACAGGCCGACTACTTACGCGGCGCGGCAAAGGCAGCGCGCGAAGTGGCGGTAGCGCCCCTGCTGGAGAAAGGTTTCAAGGGCCCGGAGCTGGGCGAAGCCCTCAAGCGCGAACGGCTCAAGGCGTTGAAGCACTACAAAGAGCAATATTCAGTGTAGAAGCGAGCTTGCCCGTGAGGATCGTCACACCGACTGCCTGGATTAACTCGCCTCTTGCGCGAGCAAGCTCGGCGCTTACAGAAGAACGTCCGAAGTGAGTTGCTGGCCCTGCCATTCAAACCCGACAGGCGCCAGTACCTGCTCGATCCGCGCATCACGCCACAGCTCAGCCAACGGCTTGCCCGCCTCCGGATGCACACGATCGGGGGCCATCAACGACAACGGCCACAATACAAAGGCGTTTTTCAGTATTTCTGCCCGCGGCAGGATCAAACCATCGAAATTACCCACCAGCTCGCCATACAGCAGCACGTCAATATCTAACGGCAAGCCCTTGCGATCAGGCGCATAGCGGCCATTGTCGGCCTCGATGAATTTCAAACGACGGTCCAGCTCCATCAATGGCAGATCGGTGTAGCCCGACACCACCAGATTGAAGAACGGCCCGCTCTTGATACCCACCGGCTGGCTTTCGAACACCGCCGAACAACGCATATCGACCAGCAAACCCGCCAGCGCGTCCAGGCCGGCGCATAAGTGGGTTTCGCGCTCGATATTGCTGCCAAGACCAAGGTAAACCTGAGTTAGCGACATCCGCGCTCGATCTCCACACCCACGCCCTTGGCGGCCGGCACGGCACCCGGCTTGGTCAGTTTGAGGTGCAGCCAGGGAATCTGGAACTCGCTCATCAGCACTTCGGCCAAGCGCTCGGCAAAGGTTTCCACCAGCTGGAATTGAGCCTGCTCGGCAAATGCCTGGATACGTGCGGATACGCTGGCGTAATCCAGCGCCAGGGTCAGGTCGTCGCCGGCCGCAGCCGGGCGGTTATCCCAGGCGAAGCTCAGGTCCAGGCGCAGGCATTGCTTGATGCCGCGCTCCCAGTCGTAGGCCCCGATCACGGTGTCGACTTCCAGGCCTTCGATAAACACTCTGTCCAAGCACTCTTCTCCGCAGCACGACAAGGGCGCGATGCCCCGTTAGAATCAGGGCGTCCTCGCCCGGAATAGTTAGCATGTTTTGGTCACTGGCGATTCTCGCCTACCTGCTCGGCTCGCTGTCCTTTGCCATTTTGCTCAGCCGCCTGACGGGAAATCCCGACCCGCGAATGAGTGGCTCAGGCAATGCCGGTGCCACCAATATGTTGCGCCTGGCCGGCAAGAAACTCGCCGTGCTGACGTTGCTCGGCGATCTCTGCAAGGGCCTGTTGCCCGTGCTGATCGCCAGCCTTGTCGGTCTTTCCCTGCAACAGCAAGCCTGGGTAGGCGTGTGTGCCGTGCTGGGCCATCTGTTTCCACTGTACTTTCGTTTTCGCGGCGGTAAAGGTGTTGCCACGGCAGCCGGCATGCTGCTGGGGATCTACCCGCCGGCTGCGTTGCTGGCCGTACTGGCCTGGCTACTGACCTTCTACCTGACCCGCACCAGCTCGCTGGCCGCGCTGATCGCCACACCGCTCACCCTGCCCCTGCTCGCATGGCAGGAGCCTGCGGCGCTGTTGCCGATGAGCGTGTTGACGCTGCTGATTGTCTGGCGTCACCGCGGCAATTTACGCGACCTGTTTGCCGGGCGCGAACGGCATTTTTAAATGCTGTCGATGAACCCGGCTCGCACCGCCCCCTTACAACGGTGAAAGCTGCTCCATCGGCCAACGCGCCTGCACGCTGATGGCCAGGCTCTCATGCTGCCCGGCCTGCAGACGCTGGCAACCGGCATAGGCGATCATCGCGCCGTTGTCGGTGCAGAACTCTGGCCGCGCATAGAACACGTCGCCCTGCATGTCGCCGAGCATTTTTTCCAGCGAGATACGCAATGCCTTGTTGGCGCTGACGCCGCCTGCAATCACCAGGCGCTTCATCCCTGCCTGTTTCAGGGCGCGCTTGCACTTGATGGTCAAAGTCTCCACCACGGCCTGCTGGAACGCCAGCGCAATGTCGCAACGGGCTTGTTCACTGTCGTCCCCGGCGCTGACGCTTTGCTGCCAGGTATTGAGCGCAGAGGTTTTCAAGCCGCTGAAGCTGAACATCAAGCCAGGGCGATCGCACATCGGGCGCGGAAACGTATGACGACCCGGTACGCCCTTTTCGGCCAGACGCGCAATTTCAGGGCCACCGGGATAGTTGAGGCCCATCATCTTCGCGGTCTTGTCGAAAGCCTCACCAGCAGCATCATCCAGCGATTCGCCCAAAAGCGTGTATTGGCCGATGCCATCGACCTGAACCAGCTGCGTATGGCCGCCGGAAACCAACAAAGCGACGAACGGAAACTCTGGCGGTGTTTTTTCCAGCATGGGGGCCAATAAATGGCCCTCCATGTGGTGCACACCGAGGGCTGGAATGCCCCAGGCAAAGGCCAGCGCCTGAGCGCAAGAAGCCCCAACCAGCAAGGCTCCAACCAATCCGGGGCCTGCGGTGTAAGCAATTGCGTCGATCTCGGTCGGCACACAGCCGGCCTCATCCAACACCTGGCGAATCAACGGCAGCATGCGTTTGACGTGATCGCGGCTGGCCAGCTCCGGCACCACGCCGCCATAGGCACGATGCAGGTCGATCTGACTGAACAGTGCATCGGCCAAAAGCCCGCGTTCACTGTCGTAAAGTGCGACGCCGGTTTCGTCGCAGGAGGTTTCAAGTCCCAGTACTAGCATGGGTTTGCGCCTTGTAGAGGCTGAATTCGAAGGCGCGCATAATAGTCGCCACTCCCCCTCCCGACTAGCGGTTTTCGATCAGAGGCTTTGCATTCCGGGCAATGAGGGGTTAACATCCGCAACCCTTAAAAACCGACGACCTCAGCCGCGAATGTTTTGCGACGAGAACGTTGATCCCGGTAATGAAAGAAGGTAGCTCTGGATGCCAGCCGTCAAAGTTAAAGAGAACGAACCCTTCGACGTAGCTCTGCGTCGTTTCAAGCGCTCCTGCGAAAAAGCCGGTGTACTGGCTGAAGTTCGTAGCCGCGAATTTTACGAGAAGCCAACTTCTGAGCGTAAGCGTAAAGCAGCAGCCGCTGTTAAGCGTCACGCCAAGAAAGTTCAGCGCGAACAGCGCCGCGCCGTTCGTCTGTACTAATACACAGACGATCGTAGCAAGCTTCTGCCAAAGCCCGGCCTTCAGCCGGGCTGCTGGCATTTGCGGATATCGCTTGATGCTTCACTGTTGACGCCGCACACGCGACCGATACACAGCTTCACACGTCAGGACTGGCTCTTTTGCCAGCGGTGCACGTCTCTTCTGACGAGCCTAACAAGGCTACTGACGAGCACACTTATTTTTCAACAGACGATCAATCGTATCGGCTGCGCCCCTTTTCCAAGGCCCGTCATTGGCCAAGACCGGAAACCCGGGCAACATTTCCAAGCCGAAGACTGATAGAAATTAACGTCAGTGAATGCTCGGCAGATACACTCCCTGACAGCCCAAGCAGACAATTGTTGATCAAGCCGTGAATCCCTGTGCTTGAGCGCTTGATGGACCCTCATTTACACGCAGTGATGACGAGAACGCCATGGCCGGGCTAATTCCCCAGAGCTTTATTGACGACCTTCTGAACCGCACCGACATCGTCGATGTTGTCAGCTCGCGCCTGCAAATGAAGAAGGCGGGTAAAAACTACACCGCCTGCTGCCCGTTCCACAAAGAAAAGACTCCGTCGTTCAGCGTCAGCCCCGACAAACAGTTCTACTACTGTTTCGGCTGCGGCGCAGGCGGCAACGCCCTCGGCTTCATCATGGACCACGACAACCTGGACTTCCCCCAGGCCGTCGAGGAACTGGCGAAAGCCGCCGGCATGGAAATCCCCCGTGAAGAAAGTGGCCGCGCGCGCAAACCCCGACAGCCTACAGACTCACCGCTCTACCCGCTGCTGACCGCCGCTGCCGACTTCTATCGCCAGGCACTTAAAAGCCACCCGCAGCGCAAGGCCGCCGTCGATTACCTCAAGGGGCGCGGCCTCACCGGCGAGATCGCCCGCGATTTCGGCCTGGGCTTTGCCCCCCCCGGCTGGGACAATCTGTACAAGCACCTGAGCAGCGATACGCTGCAGCAAAAGGCCATGATTGATGCTGGCCTGCTGGTGGAAAACGCCGAGACCGGCAAGCGTTACGACCGTTTCCGCGACCGCGTGATGTTTCCGATCCGCGACAGCCGCGGCCGGATCATCGCCTTTGGTGGCCGGGTACTGGGGGACGACAAACCCAAGTACCTGAACTCGCCGGAAACGCCGGTATTCCACAAAGGCCAGGAGCTGTACGGCCTGTTCGAAGCGCGCAAGCACAACCGCAACCTTGATGAAATCATCGTGGTTGAAGGCTACATGGACGTCATCGCCCTGGCCCAGCAAGGCCTGCGCAATGCCGTGGCGACACTGGGCACCGCCACCAGCGAAGAACACATGAAACGCCTGTTTCGCGTCGTGCCCAGCGTGCTGTTCTGCTTCGACGGCGACCAAGCCGGGCGCAATGCCGCCTGGCGCGCACTCGAAGCCACGCTGTCGAGCTTGCAGGATGGGCGTAGGGCGCGCTTTCTGTTCCTGCCCGAAGGCGAAGACCCGGACACACTGGTTCGCTCCGAAGGCACCGACGCGTTTCGCGCACGCATCAATCAGCACGCCCAGCCACTGGCGGATTATTTCTTCCAGCAACTGACCGAAGAAGCCGACCCGCGCTCCCTCGAAGGCAAGGCGCACATGGCCACCCTCGCGGCACCGCTGATCGACAAAGTCCCAGGCGCCAACCTGAAATCACTGATGCGCATGCGCCTGCTGGAAATCACCGGATTGAGCGGGGATGCCGTCAGTCAGCTGGTGCACAGCGCGCCACCGGACGCACCGCCGGCCTATGACCCAGGCATGGATTACGACGCCATGCCGGATTATTCCGATTTCCACCAACCCCAGGAGGCCTACACGCCCCAGCAGGAGTGGACACCGAAGAAACCCGGCGCCGGCGGCAAGAAATGGGACAACAAGAAACCCTGGAGCAAGAACGGCAAGCGCGGCGACCGCGATGAAGCCTATGCGCCACGTACTCCGGTAGCGGTTGAGGCGCCCATGCTTATCGCGTTGCGCACGCTTATTCATCACCCGCAACTGGCGGGAAAGGTTGAAAGCGCCGACCACTTCGCCAATGAAAGCAACAGCTATGCTCAGGTACTGATCGCCTTGATCGAGGCGGTGCAGAAAAATCCCAAGCTAAACTCAATTCAATTGATGGCTCGTTGGCATGGCACCGAACAGGGGCGCCTCTTGAGAGCACTCGCGGAAAAGGAGTGGCTAATTGACGGCGATAACCTTGAACAACAATTTTTAGACACCATTACTAGGTTATCTGCGGGTCAGCACACGCAGACCCTCGATGACCTCATCAAAAGAGCAAGGCAGCCGGGATTGTCGGCTGAAGAGCAAATTCAGATAGCAAAACAGATGCGCGACCTCTTAAAACAGAACGTTTGCGCATCAAACCCGACCTCAGCTGGCGTGTGAGGTCATAGCTCGGGTATAATCCTCGGCTTGTTTTTTGCCCGCCAAGACCTTCAGTGGATAGGGTGTTATGTCCGGAAAAGCGCAACAGCAGTCTCGTATTATTGAGTTGATCAAACTGGGTCGTGAGCAGAAGTATCTGACTTACGCCGAGGTCAACGACCACCTGCCCGAGGATATTTCAGATCCTGAGCAGGTGGAAGACATCATCCGCATGATTAACGACATGGGGATCCCCGTACACGAGAGTGCTCCGGATGCGGACGCCCTTATGTTGGCCGACGCCGATACCGACGAGGCTGCCGCTGAAGAAGCGGCTGCCGCGCTGGCTGCTGTGGAGACCGATATCGGTCGTACCACCGACCCTGTGCGCATGTATATGCGTGAAATGGGTACCGTCGAGCTGCTGACACGTGAAGGCGAAATCGAAATCGCCAAGCGTATCGAAGAGGGTATCCGTGAAGTGATGGGCGCAATCGCGCACTTCCCTGGCACGGTTGACCACATTCTCTCCGAGTACAACCGCGTTACCAGCGAAGGTGGCCGCCTGTCGGACGTCCTGAGCGGTTATATCGACCCGGACGACGGCATTGCGCCGCCGGCTGCCGAAGTGCCGCCGCCTGTCGATGCCAAGGTTGCAAAAGCGGACGACGACTCCGACGACGACGAAGCTGAATCCAGCGACGACGAAGAAGAAGCCGAAAGCGGTCCAGACCCGATCATCGCTGCCCAGCGTTTCGGTGCGGTTTCCGATCAAATGGAAATCACCCGCAAGGCCCTGAAGAAGCACGGTCGCACCAACAAGCAGGCAATTGCCGAGCTGCTGGCGCTGGCTGAGCTGTTCATGCCGATCAAGCTGGTACCGAAGCAATTCGAAGGCCTGGTTGAACGTGTTCGCAGTGCACTTGAGCGTCTGCGTGCTCAAGAACGCGCAATCATGCAACTGTGTGTACGTGATGCACGCATGCCGCGCGCCGACTTCCTGCGCCAGTTCCCAGGCAACGAAGTTGACGAAAGCTGGTCCGACGCGCTGGCCAAGGGCAAGGCGAAATACGCTGAAGCCATTGGTCGCGTGCAACCGGACATCATTCGCTGCCAGCAGAAGCTGACCGCGCTTGAGACCGAAACCGGCCTGACCATTGCTGAAATCAAGGACATCAACCGTCGCATGTCGATCGGTGAGGCCAAGGCCCGCCGCGCGAAGAAAGAGATGGTTGAAGCGAACTTGCGTCTGGTGATCTCGATCGCCAAGAAGTACACCAACCGCGGCCTGCAATTCCTCGACCTGATCCAGGAAGGCAACATCGGCCTGATGAAGGCTGTGGACAAGTTCGAATACCGTCGCGGCTACAAGTTCTCGACTTATGCCACCTGGTGGATCCGTCAGGCGATCACTCGCTCGATCGCCGACCAGGCCCGCACCATCCGTATTCCGGTGCACATGATCGAGACCATCAACAAGCTCAACCGCATTTCCCGGCAGATGTTGCAGGAAATGGGTCGCGAACCGACCCCGGAAGAGCTGGGCGAACGCATGGAAATGCCTGAGGATAAAATCCGCAAGGTATTGAAGATCGCTAAAGAGCCGATCTCCATGGAAACGCCGATTGGTGATGACGAAGACTCCCATCTGGGTGACTTCATCGAAGACTCGACCATGCAGTCGCCAATCGATGTCGCCACCGTTGAGAGCCTCAAAGAAGCGACTCGCGACGTACTGTCCGGCCTTACTGCCCGTGAAGCCAAGGTACTGCGCATGCGTTTCGGCATCGACATGAATACCGACCACACCCTTGAGGAAGTCGGTAAGCAATTTGACGTGACCCGTGAGCGGATCCGTCAGATCGAAGCCAAGGCGCTGCGCAAGCTGCGCCACCCGACGCGAAGCGAGCATCTGCGCTCCTTCCTCGACGAGTGATACCAGAACCCCCGGCCCAGGCCGGGGGTTTTGCTTTCTACAGATAAAACACTCTGTCTCCTCCCTCCCCCGCAATGCCCGTCTACACTCGAAACATTCCCCGTGCCATAACGAGACCGTTATGCCCAGACTGCCGACTGTGTTACTGCTGTCGCTGCTGACCTGGACCGCAACGGCTGGCGCGTTGACTCTTTCTGATGATGAGCGTAGCTGGCTGGCGGACCATCAGGAGCTGCGCCTTGGGGTGGATGCCTCTTGGCCCCCCTTCGAATATCGCGACGAAAACGGTCGCTACCAGGGACTGGCTGCCGACTATGTGCGCCTGATCCAGGACCGCCTGGGCGTGCGGATCAATCTGATTGAGCCTGCAAACTGGACCGCCGTGCTTGAACAGGCCAAACACAACCAGCTCGACCTGCTGCCCGGCATCATGTCCACTCCGGAGCGGCAAAGCTACATGGCCTTTACGCGCCCCTATCTGGATTTCCCCATCGTCATCCTCGCCCATGTAGGGGGTGCCAAACCACGCGACCTCAAGGGTCTGTACGGGCTGAAGATTGCCGTGGTGGAAAACTATGCGCCCCACGAACTGCTGCGTACCCACCACCCCGACCTCAACCTGGTGGCGATGCCCAACGTCAGCTCGACACTGCAGGCCCTGGCCACCGACGAAGTGGATGCCGTGGTCGGCGATCTGGCTTCCAGCGTCTGGAGCCTGCGCCAGCTCAAGCTTGATGGCTTGTACGTCAGCGGCGAAACGCCCTACCGCTATCAACTGGCGATGGGCGTACCACGGGATGAAAAAATACTGGTGGGCATACTCGACAAGGTGCTCGCCGACTTGAGCCCCGATGAAACCGACGCGATCCAGCAACATTGGGTAGGCAGCGTCGCTGATCACCGGACTTTCTGGGTCGACTTGCTGACGTACGGCCTACCCGCCGTGCTGCTGCTGAGCACAGTCCTGGCCATCGTGATTCGGATTAATCGTCGGCTCAGTTCGGAAATTTCCCGGCGAGTCGCCCTTGAACAGGAACTGCGCAGCAGCGAATACCACTATCGCGGCCTGGTGGAGAGCCTGTCCGCCATTGCCTGGGAAGCCAGCATCACCGACTTCACCTACAGCTACGTATCGCCCCATGCCGAAGACCTGCTGGGTTACCCCCGCGCCCACTGGCTGATCCCCGGCTTCTGGCGCAACATCATCCACCCCGCCGACCTGACACGCGCCGAAGCCTATTGCTACCGCGAAACCCGCGCCAACCGCGACCATAGCGTGGATTATCGCGTGATCACCGCCGACGGCCGCTGCCTGTGGGTGCGTGACATTGTCAGCCTGATCGAACACGGCCATGAGCCGGTACTGCGCGGCCTGATGATCGACATCAGCGATGCCAAGCGCACCGAAGAAGCGCTGCAGCTGTCTGAGCAGAAGTTTGCCTCTGTGTTCCAGCAATGCCCGGACATTCTGGTGATCGCGCGGATGTCCGATGGCTGCCTGCTGGAAGTCAACAAGGCGTTCGAGGACCAAATTGGCCTGACGGCCGAAGAGGTCGTGGGCAAAACCGCCACCGAACTGAATATCTGGGGCGTCCAAGGCGTCGGTCCCGACCTGCTGCAAAGGGCGCAGAACACCAGCATCCGCAACTTGGAGATGACCTTCCTGCGCAGCAATGGCCAGGCGTTTACCGGGCTGATCTCGGCCGAACCCTTCCAACTCGACACCACCGCAGCCTTGGTGGTGGTGGTGCGTGACATCAGCCAACTCAAAGAAACTCAACAACAACTGCAAACCTCTGAAGAGAAATTCGCCAAGGCATTCCATGCCTCTCCAGATGGCTTGCTGTTGAGCCGCCAGCGCGATGGTGTGTTGATTGAAGTGAACGAGGGCTTCAGCCGGTTGACCGGTTTCACCAGCGCGACGCTTGACCAGTCCTCCCTGGACCTGGGCATCTGGGTCGACCTCAACGAACGCAAGCACATGCTGGAGCTCATGCAGCGTGACGGGTTTGTGCGCGACTTTATCTGCCACATCCGCCGCGCCGACGGTTTGATTCGCCTATGTGAATTATCCAGCCGGCCCCTGCCCATCGGCGGTGAAGACTGCATGCTGACTATCGCCCGCGACATCACTGAGCGCCAGTTGATGCAGGAAAAACTGCAACAGGCCGCCACGGTGTTCGAAAGCACCGCCGAAGGGGTATTGATCACCGACACCCGACAGAACATCAGCGCCGTGAACCGTGCTTTCAGCGAAATCACCGGCTACAGCGAAGCCGAAGCCCTGGGCCAGACTCCGCGCCTGCTCGCCTCCGGCCTGCACGACAGCGCGTTCTACGCAGCGATGTGGCATCAGTTGACCGCGCATGGGCATTGGCAGGGCGAGATTTCCAACCGCCGTAAGAACGGCGAGCTGTACCCCAGTTGGCTGACCATCAGTGCCGTGCGCAACCGCGAGCAACTGATCACGCATTTCGTCGCGGTGTTTGCTGATATTTCCAGCCTCAAGCACGCCCAGGCCCGCCTCGACTACCAGGCGCACCATGACCCGCTGACCGGCCTGCCCAACCGCACACTGTTTGAAAACCGCCTGCAGGCGGCGCTCAACACCCAACAGGAAATCGGCAACCAGGGCGCGGTACTTTTCCTCGACCTGGACCGTTTCAAGCACATCAATGACAGCCTCGGTCACCCCATCGGCGACCTGCTGCTCAAGGACATCGCCGTACGCCTCAAGGAACAACTGCGCGATATCGACACCGTCGCCCGGCTAGGCGGTGACGAATTCATCATCCTGCTGCCCGGCCTGCAACAAGCCAGCGATGCCGAGCATCTGGCCAATAAGCTGCTGGCCTGCTTTACCCCACCGTTCCAGGCCGGTGAGCACGAGTTCTTTATTACCGCCAGCATCGGCACCAGCCTGTACCCCCAGGACGGCACTGATGTCGCCACCCTGGTCAAGAACGCCGACGCTGCGATGTACCGCTCCAAAGCCAAGGGGCGCAACCGGGTCGAAAGCTATACCCGCGACCTGACTGCCCAGGCCAACGAACGTGTGGCGCTGGAACACGAATTGCGCCGCGCCATGGAGCGCGACGAACTGAGCCTGTACTACCAACCAAAACTCAGCCTTTCGACGCAAGAAGTGATCGGCGCCGAAGCGCTGATTCGCTGGCACCACCCGACCTTCGGCGATGTCCCGCCTGAACACTTCATCGCCCTGGCCGAAGAGAACGGCATGATCTTGCAGATCGGCGATTGGGTCCTGGAGCAAGCCTGCCGCCAGATGCATCTGTGGAAAGAAGCCTTCGAAGACTTCGGCCCACTCTCTGTCAACCTTGCCGGCGCACAGTTGCGCCATCCCAACCTGCTGGGGCGCATTGAACAGCTGCTACGCGACTACCGCCTGGAGCCGGGACGCCTGCAATTGGAGATCACCGAGAACTTCATCATGAGCCAGGCCGAAGAAGCGCTGGAGGTGCTGCATCAACTCAAGCGCCTGGGCGTACAGTTGGCCATTGATGACTTCGGCACCGGCTACTCGTCCCTCAGCTACCTCAAGCGCCTGCCGCTGGACTTCCTGAAGATCGACCAGTCCTTCGTGCGCGGCCTGCCCGATGACCCTCACGATGCCGCCATCGTGCGCGCCATCATTGCCCTGGGCCACAGCATGCAATTCACCATCATCGCCGAAGGCGTGGAGAACCCCGCGCAGCAAGCCTTCCTGGCCGCCGAGGGCTGTGAGCAAATGCAAGGCTACATCGTCAGCCTACCCCTGCCGCCGGAGCTTTTTGCCGCAAGCCACCTTCACCTGCGTGTTTCAGAGTTTTCGGATGGCACAGCGGAGAATCCATCGTTATAATCCGCGACCTGTTAAGGGCCTATAGCTCAGTTGGTCAGAGCAGAGGACTCATAATCCTTTGGTCCACGGTTCGAGTCCGTGTGGGCCCACCACCTTCAAAGCCGCGTATTACGCGGCTTTTCGCTTTCTGGGGCGTTGCGAATTTTAGCCTACCCGCCTTCAAATTTCGTCAATGTGTCCACAATGTGTCCACGCATACCTGCAAGGGGGTTCAGCCTGACCACATCCGCGAGGTGTCCAGGACTGAAATGGGCGTACTTCTGAGTCATAGCCAAAGTGGCATGGCCAAGCACTCGCTGCAGGGTAAGGATGTCGCCGCCATTGCGCATGTAGTGGCTGGCGAAGGTATGCCGCAGGACGTGTGTCAGTTGACCGTCTGGCAGATCGAGGCCCAGCTGGTCGACCACTTTTCGAAAGATGTTGTAACCGGGCCGGAATGGTAGTGCTGCCTGCAGGCGCTTTTCGAATTCAGTGGTGATCGGCACCGAGCGGTTCTTGCTGGACTTCGTTTTGAGATAATTGATCAGACCATCACGCACCTGGCGCGGTTGCAGCCCTTCGGCTTCACCCCAGCGCGCCCCCGTCGACAAGCAGACCTCCGCGATCAACCCAGCGTCTGAGTCCTCCACCGCCAACGCATCGAGCAGTGGCTTGATCTCGTCGGCTTCAAGGTAGGCCATCTCGGTTTCGTCAAACTTGAGCTTGCGCACCAGCGCCAGCGGGTTCTCCCCTGTCCACTCCCCCAGCCTAGCCAGCTCGTTGAACACAGCCCGCAAGTAAGCCAGTTCATGATTAAGCATATTCGCGCTGATCGGCTTTCCCTTACCTTCAGCCTGGCTGAATCCACGACCTGGTGTTGCCCTGGTGTGCTTACCCTCTGCCCGCTCTGCGCGGTAGGTCGCAAAGTGGGATGAGCTGAAGCTATGGGCTTTGGGGTTTCCCATCCGCTCCGCCATAGCTAGGAGAAGCTGCAGACGTTCGTCCCCTGTCTTGAGGTTTTGGCCGTGCAGCTTGTGCCACAGCTTCATCAGATCGGAGAGTGAACGATCGTCTCGCTTCGTGGGCGCTTCGAACTCCCCACGCGAACCGTCGCCCATCACCCGCCGCTCCACGTGCACCGCCTCGTTCTTCGAAGCAACACGCTTGCGGAAACGCGGCCCGTTGCGCCCCTCAGGGCGACAGTCGACCAGCCATACACCTGATGGAAGTTTTTTTATGGCCATGAGTTACACCGGACTCACCTGGCCGATCTCCACAGCAGTTCTACCAGTGGTCAGCCAGAGCGCGTATTTCGTGAGTTGTGGGTGGTTGGCCACGACCAGGAACGGCGCCAGTGCTACTTCCGTAATTCCCGCCTCATATTTCTTCCAGGTACTCAGGCTGAACCCCAGCAGTTGGCAGAACTCACCCTGTGTCATCCCTTCCTTAGATCGAATCGCCTTCATCTTGGCCGGCATATCCATGCACTACTCCTCGCTTGACAGGTTCCAATATTGGAACCATCATTGGTTCCACATATGGAACTTTGGTCCCCAATATTTGCGAGAGGTTAACAGAATGCAGATCGTAATCGACACGCCATACATCACCGTTGGTGAGTACGCCCGGCGCTCCGGACAGTCCGATACAGCGATTCGTCGTGAGATTGAACAAGGCCGCTACATCATTCGCCCCAAAACTGAGGGCTCCAAGTCGGCCGTGTTGATCAACATGGTTCATCTGGCTATTGAAGCAGCCGAACAGGCAGAGCGCCTGCAAAAAGCATTGTCAGCAGTCACCAAGGAGGTTCCAGAAGACGGAGCGTTAATCTCCGCAAAGAATGCAGCGAAGCTGGCCGGGCAAGTAAGAGCAGCCAAAAACCCCAAGACAACCAATCAGCACTAAGGGGTGGCCATGAGTAAGCGCTTAACCGCCGACGACTTCGACAAAATCTACATGGAGGACGTGATACCCGCCCTCAAGAACGACCGCGACCTGGACTTTCTGGCCAAAGACGAGTCCACCGATTACTACAACAAGGGCGTATGCCCGGGCTGTGGCAAACGCTCGCTCTACATCAGCAAACAGAAGCCGTTTCAGCTCAAATGCAACCGCCTGAACAACTGCCAGTTCGAAGAAAAAACCCGCGATCGCTACAGGGACCTGTTTGAAAACCTGAGCGAGCGTTTTCCAACGAGCGCCGATAATCCGAACGCTACCGCCGACGCATACCTACAGCGTAGCCGTGGCTTTGATACCGCACGTATCGCCGGTTGGTACGACCAGGCCCGCAGGCAGATGGCTGACGGCTCCTATGCGGCCACAGTGCGTTTTCCGCTGTGCGATGGGTACTGGGAGCGCATCATCGACGCGCGCGCCGTAGTAGCGAACAAAGGCGACAAGGCCGGCATTCGCAAGGGCATGAAGTACAAGGGCGAAGGTTGGGAGCCGAAGGGCCAAGCCTACGAGAAAGACGACCTGGTCTTCATCGTGGAAGGGATCTTCCACGCCATCGCTTTATGGCTTGCCGGCTATAAGGCGATCGCGGCCATCAGCTGCAACAACTTCCCCTGGCAGATCATCGAAGCGAACCAAGGCAAGGGCGTGCGGTGGGTGATCGCCCTCGATGACGATCACGCGGGTCATGAAGTAATACCCAAGTACCGTGAACGCCTGGCCAAGATGAAGGAAAGCTGCCAGGTCGCACTGACCGGTGCCCGCGATTGGGATGACGTCTATCGAGACGGTCAGCTCGATAACGTGTTCATTGATGAAGCGCTGTATCAGGGGCGACTGTTCTGCGCCAGTTCGGCAATGAAAAAGGCCTACTTGCTTTACATGCGCCGGTCGCGCCCTTTTTTCCTGGTCGAGTTTGAACACTGCCTGTTTTCAGCGCGGGTAAACACGTCCGAGCTGCAGAAGGATATGGACGACATGCCGCGTAAAGCAGGCGAGGAACCGACCGGGTATCAAACCGAATTCGCCAAGCACACGACCATCAACCAGGTCGCCAACTGCGTGCCGCGCTTTGAGTACCTGGAGCGTGACGCAATAAGCGGTGAGCAACGCTACTTCTTTCGCTTCGACTTCTCAAACCGCCGCCTGAACTGCACGGAGCCACTGCCACCCAGCGCAATCACAGAGCCGCGAGGCTTCGCCAAAGCACTCCTGGAGCGCACGCCAGGCGGCATGTTTGAGGGCGGAGAAAAGGTATTGGGCATGCTCAAGAGCGAGTGGCTACGCAATCCCACCGTGGTCCGGACCTTGCCCTTTGTCGGGTATGACGAGGTGACCGGTGCCTACTGCTATCCCGGATTTGGCTTCCACAAGGGCAAGGCGATCCAGGTGAACGATCATGGTTTTCTCAATATCAAGGGGCAAGGTTTGAAGACTTCCGCCCGTAGTTTTCCGATGCACCGCGGCGAGTCATTCGATCCGTCCTGGTTCAATGACTTCAAATCAGCGTTTGGGCTCAACGGGCTGGCCAGTCTCGCCTGGTGGACTGGCTCACTATTCGCAGAGCAGATCCGGACGGTTCAACAGGGGTGGGCATTCCTGGAGCTGACCGGAGAGGCGGGAGCGGGCAAATCTACTCTCATTCGGTTTCTGTGGCGGCTGGTGGGTCGCAAGAACGAGGAAGGGATCAAACCTAGCGGTTCAGGCGCATCCGCCATCGGCCTGCTGCGTTCGCTGTCCGCCGTAAGCAACCTGCCCGTGGTGCTGATTGAGTCTGACAAAGAAACCACCGATTCCATGGGCCGCACGGTAATCGTCCAGTACAGCTGGGACGAGATTAAGCCTCTGTTCGACCTGAACGCCAAACTACGTGTGACCGGCGTAAAGACAGGTAACAGTGACACCGATGCTCTGATCTTTCGCGGTGCTATCTGCATTTCACAGAACACCATGGTGGAAGGGTCAGAGGCGATCATCACCCGTATCGGGTACTTCCATATGACGTGTGATCACCACACGCCTGCGTTGAAGGAAGTAGCGGACGCTCTCAAGGCAATGCCGGTCGAACAATTGTCCGGCTACCTACCTGCAGTGCTGTGCCAGGAAAGCGCCTGGTTACAACGTTACTTCGACGCATACCGCGACTGCGAACGTCGCTTTCTGGCTCTCGGTGGTGTCAGCCATGCACGGATCGTACAGGTCCATGCGCAGATACTGGCTGCAGCAATGGCCACTCAACCCCTGTTTCCTGATTGGTCCGATCGTGACATGGAGAACCTGGCCAAGCACCTGGATGCCCGAGCGCTCGATCGACAGCAAACACTTTCCGCCGAACACAAGACTGCAGCCCTGTTCTGGCAGGCCTATCACTACCTGAACGAGCAGGTCATCACGATCGAGGACAGCGACGGTCGGCGCCAAGAAACACGGGAAACCCTCAACCACAGCTCTGACAAAGGTCTGATCGCTATCAACATTCAGCATTTCCAGACTGCGTGTCGGGCAGCAGGCCTTGAAGCGCTGCCAACAATCCTTCTGCAAAAAGCCCTGAAACAGAGCCGGACTCATCCCTTCTTGGAAACCCGGAAATGCCACTCCCGCATTGAACAGCGCTCGCTGAACTGCTGGGTGTTTAAGAAGGCTGGATAGCTTCGCCAGACGGGAGGAGAGAGCAGCTGGAACAGCCTGGGAAAGAAGCAGCCGCATTTCTGTGTAATCCCTTAAATCATCTGGAATAACTGGAATGAATAGGAATACATCAATGAATACAGTCAGTTACAGACACTCAGCAAGACATATACCACTGGAAGGAGCCGGAAGAAATTTCATTCCATTACCTTCCACCAACCTTCCACTTTTGGGGGTTTGCTGTGAATTGGCTGCAGCCCAGGCACTGCGCGGCCTGCAGCTGAATGGCGTGCTGATCACCTTCCACCACCTTCCATCCCCAGTGGAAGGAGCAAAAAGATTCTCAGGCCAGCAAATACGCGGGTTTGAGAGCGTCCGCCCTTACGTCCTTCCGGTTATTCCAGACGGGCGGGGGGTACACACAACGCAGGAGGTCGACTGATGAACATCCGTTACACCGTAAACAGCGAACCAGGTGCGATGCAGTTGCCAGCGACATACCTACTGGTCGCAAAAGCCGAGGATCTGGCCGAACTGGTTGCCAGCGACTTCTGGCGCAAGCACAGCAACCCGCCCAGGTCATGCGAAGTGCACCTGGAAGGCGTCGATGGAGTGGATTTAGGAAAGTTTGAGGTTCAGAGCGAGACACGCCCGGTGTTCACCGCCAAAGCAGTGACCCAGGGTTGAAAGAGACGGTGCCGAGGAGCTGCAACTCCCCGACACCAACCACCAAACGAAGGAGAGGCAATATGCAAGCACCTACACCGAACGGCAGCGGTTTGAAGGCTACCACAACGTCACCGCAGCTGCAGGCGGTCGCACTGGTGGGTGGCGCCCTGATTGGCTTCCTGGTCATGAAAACGCCAGAAGCACGGAGCGAGCTGGAGAGCGTCACCGCCCGCAGCGTGAGCGACCTGTCAGCCCAGGACGCCCGAATCATTCAGGAACTGTTGGCAACGCACCTGCCCGCCCCCAAGGTTTGAAGGAGTACCATCATGCAAGAAGAAATCAGCAACTCCCGCAACGCAGATAAATTTGTCGTCCGCCTGCCTGATGGGCTGCGCGAGAAAATTTCAAGTCTGGCAACAAACAACGATCGCAGCATGAATTCGGAAATTGTGAACCGCTTAAAACGCTCAATCGTTGTTGAGGAATTGGCCGAAGAACAGACCAAAATGATCGGAATATTGCTCCGCCGCATTGAAGAACTTGAGGCTGATGCAAAAGTTAAGGAGGTCGCGTAATGTTTATTGACGGAAACTATATATCCATTACAGATATTGAAATTGATGAAGCTCGACGGCAGTTGGCTATCACTGCTGATTTTTCCTTACGTGAGGCTACACAGCAGCTCTACCATGACCCCGGAACTGGCTTGATCGTAATTCCGATGCCAGCAGACCTTTTTGTCATGGGGTTTGAGAGTAAATCAGGAAAAAGAAAATTTGGCGTTGTTAGAATGAACTCAATAAAAAACAAAATAGCCCAAAGTAAACACCACACATAACAACCAATAAAATGGGCGCATAAGCGCCCATTTCTTTATCCGAAAAATAAATAACTGCATCATTATATCAAACAAAATATTAGCAATTACAAAACAAATAAAAAATTTGCAAACCCTTGACTGACATGTTTCAGGATTACAAAATATTAGCGATGTGCCATTACGCAAACGGAGTTAAGCCATGACACACTCAGCCCCCTGCCTTACTGAGCTAGCCGACGATATAGAAAACCACGGATACATGCTTGCCCTTCTCACAGACGTTCAGACAACTGAGCTATCCCCAAAAGGGAGAATTGGTTTAATCCAACTGTCCACAAGCATCGTTAAAGAGTTTGACGACATTCAAAATCGCTTCCGCAGTTACCGGGCGTCGTTAACACCCAACTGCTGAAATATTTGCATCTGGCGACTTTTGCTCATATTGCTAAGACGGTCAAACACCAAACGATCCATCATTTGCTCAGAAGGCCTGAGCGTGTGAGAAAACGTCAGGTGTGAAACCCAACGGTGACCGCAGTCCTGGCAGTCACAGTAAAGCGATACAAATTCCGAAGAAATATCATTTCTAGAAGAAATTCGACTCTTACCGCCACATTCTTTGCAATAGACTCTCATACGCTCCCCCTCGTAAACGCAGGGTACTATTTGGTCGAAATAGTACCCACCCCCCAGTCAATACATCATCAGCCTGCAGCAGACTCTACCTCACGCCAACTGATACGCCTGTCATCGCGCAGTACTTCATTGACATGATCAAACAGCTGACAAATCGGTCGAATTTCGTTGTTTGTATAAACCCGATCAATTTTTTCGATATCACCAAAACCGCCGGTGTTTTCAGGAATGATACCCGCCAGCGCCGGATTCATCCGCCATGCAGCTATTATATCGTTCCTTGTAATGTTCTTCACTTTTTCCAGCTCATCCTTGGCTTGAAAATCTCCAACAGGAATGATCTTTATCGCATTTTCCTGGCCGCCCGGGATGTTCACAAACATCGACCGAAAGTTACCCACACCCTTGCTCGCACTGATCTGAGCGCGCAAGTTTTCTTCGTCCTCTTCCGAAAGGTTTGGATCATTGGTATAGAAAATATATCCCGCGTGCGCTCCGTTGCTGTAATAGCGCCTGCGGAATAATGTAGCCGCCTCATTCAGCAACAGTGCTTGAAGTCCCCCAAGATAGTCGGGAATACCATAGATATTTTGCTCGACGTCATAGTCCTTGATATGGATCACTTCGTCTTGGTCAAACTCTTGTTCTTTACCATTCGGCAACAGCATCACAAAGCCGCCGTCTACCTTCACCCGCATGTTGATTGCGGGCAGGTGTTCAAGCTCCAGGACATGGCCGAGGAAATTCTCGTGCCCCAGGAAGTAGGCTTCTCCAAACACCATGTAATCCAAAGCCGCGCACCCCATGGTGTAAGTACTGCACCCCGCAGAGGGCAGGAATTCACGCAGCAACAGATTGCGCTTGAACTTGGGGATTGCACCGTGATGGGCGTTTGCCCTGAGCAGCTTGGCCAGACCGGCCCTGGACACCGGGGGCTTGTACAGGCGCCCGTCGTCGGTAGCGAACACGCCCAGGTACTCCCCGATATTCGCGGTCAGGACCTGTTCTGGCTCCCCGAACGTGAACATACGCGTTGGCCCTGGTGCGGGCCGGCTCTGTTGCTGCTTTCTGGATGGTTTGGGCATGGGCTCCGCTCGTCAGGTAGCGGCTGCGTCGCCGCTTGTTGGTGTTCAAAGGTTCGTTGTGCAGGGCGTGCATAACCGCCCACGCGATATCGGCGTGACCAGTGGCGTCCGTTCTGGATGCACTGAACGTGATCTGGCCACCGTTGGTGGTGCCGCGTTTGATGGTTAGGAAGGCTTGCGCAATGTCGGTCCAACCGGCGTCCCATTCGATCCGTGCCGCCTGGATGACGTCTTGTGCTTTCAGGACCAGCGTGGTTTTGGTTTCGAGGCTGTAGTGGATCTGCTTGGCCCTCGGGTAGAAGTCGCACACCAGGTCATAAACGCCGATCCCGACACCCGTGGTATCAATACCAATATGCTGGACGTTGAAGCGCTCGGTCAGTCGCTTCACTTGGGCCGCTTGATAGGTGAACGACTGCCCCCGCCAGCTGTACTTCTCCAAGATCCTGAACTTGCCGCCAGACTCGTCCGGCGGGGCAACCACCACACAGGTAGCATCGTCCCGGGTACGGCTCGGGTCATACCCCAGCCAGACCGGCCTGTCGCCAAACGGTCGTTCCGCCTTCTCCTGGTAGTCGTCCCAAAGCATCAGATCCGAATAGCAGCGCTCCAGGTCTTTCAGTCCAAACGCGCTCTGTGTGCTGTCGATAAACTTGCACATGTAGAGCTGATCGAAAGTTTCCTCGCTGTTTTCCAGGCGCAGGCGCTCGATGTTGAACAGCGTGCAACCTCCCGCCTCCGCGTCCAGAACCGTGATCATCTTGCGCCACTGGCCATCAGGGCACAGCGCCCCGGCATGAATTGCCGCCTCGCTGGGCCAATTCTTCGCCAGCTTTTTGCCACGCGTGCTGTTCTTGAATTCTTCACCGGTCCAAAACGGATAGGCCTGGTGGGTAACAGCGCTTGGAGTTGAAAAATAGGTTTTGCGCCACTTGGCGTGGGAAGCCATTGCACCCGCCAAGCCGTCCAGCTTGAGGAAGTCACGAATCCAGAAGTATTCGTCGATGTAGACGTGCCCGTGGTGCCCCTGGGCCGTGCTGCTGTTCGTGGACAGAAAGCGCAGTTCGGCCCAAGGCTTGCCGTCCTTTGAAAGTTTGATGGGGTTGCCGGTCAGTTGAATGTCGAACCATTCGGCGGCAAAGGTCACGATATAGCTGCGGAAAATCTCGGCCTGGGCGCGACTGGCCGACAGGAACATCTGGTTATCCCCCGTCAGTACCGCGTCCATGAACGCCTCGGCGGCAAAGTAGTACGTCAGGCCGATCTGACGAGATTTAAGGATGTTCCTGATTCGCGCTGTGAGCGGGTTTTGCTTGGCTTCAAACAGCTCCAGCTGGTAACCGAACATCTTGGAAGTGAACTTCTCCAGGAAGTCCACTTCCGTCAGCCTGCTGATGTCGTTTTTCAGCTCTTTTTCCCGCTTCTTACCACCGCGCTGCCCTCGCTCTTGCCGATCGCCCTGCGAGCTATCGGGTTGAGCCTTGGGTGCATCACTGGTCGCAGTTGAAGCCGGGCGGCTGGCCTGTTTCTGCAGTCGCTCCCGAATCGACGTCAGGCGCTCCAGTTCATCCAGTTCGCCTTTGGTGAGCATTTCCAGTTTTTCCAGGATGAGCGTGATGCGCCGGCTGACAGCAGTCAGCGGTTCTTCATCCGTCAGCATCTCGTCCCATGAGCCCTGCCTGATCCAGTAGTAAATAATCCGGACGTTTGGCAGCTTCAATTGAGCCTGAATTTCTTTCACCGACGCACGGCGAAGGTAGAGACGTTTTGCGGCTTCTTTGACTTCTGTTGAGTAGTTCATGGGGCGCAGTCTATGCGCCGATTTCCGCTCAAACTCGGCCATCTTGTGAGGAAAATTCCTATTTTTGCTGAATAGGAATTTCGCTCAAGCAAAGCGTTTGGCCGGGGTCGATCGACTGCCTATCTTGGCGTTCATCGACCACCACCGAGCGCTCCACCAATGCCCCGATCCCTTGTCTCCTACTGGAAGCGCGTAGCTGTTAGCGGCCCAACCGCCGACAAACGCGAGATTACTGTCCAGGAACTGCGCGACTGCGCGGAGACCTACAAGCTGTCTTTCTACACGGCAGTGATCTGGAGCGAGCATGAACGCTGGCCAGGCTCCCACGGCACCGTTTATGCCGTGCGTCTCGTTGAAGACGATCCAGAACTGGAGCCTGGCCAGGTGGCTCTGGAGGCCCAACTCAAACCCAACGACAAGCTGCTGCACTTGAACGACCAGGGCGAAAAGCTGTTCTCCAGCGTCGAGATCACCCCCGACTTTGCGAACTCGGGCCGCTTCTACCTCACAGGCCTGGCCGTGACCGATTCCCCCGCCAGCCTGGGCACCCAGGAACTCTACTTCTCTCGCGGCGCCGGCAAGGGCAAGCGCTACTCCAAGGCCTCCTACTTCTGCAATGCCGTGGCCTTGGGCTCCTTACGCGAAGGCGGCCAGCAGCAAGGCGAAGTGCGCCGCCTGTTTTCCGCACTGACCAGCTTGTTCAAGAGCTTTGCCGAAATCAGCGGCACCCCTGAAACCCCCTCACCCGAAGAGAACAAACCGATGGATGAAGCAACAGCCAAGGCGCTCAAAGCGCTGTTTGACCAGTTCGTAATTTTGATGGCCGGCTTCCAGGCCGTACTGGAACCGGTCGTTGAAGATGTCGATACCTCCGACACCCAGGAGCAGGTCGACGCCGTAGGCACTGCCGTGCAGGACGTGGTGGACCAGGCTGATGAAGACCGCGACTTCAACCGCAAAGGCGGCAAAGGTCGTAACAGCAACAGCGTCAAGGAACTGAGCACCCGCATGGACGAGCTGCAGGCGACCATGACCAAGATGTTCAACACTCCGACCAACCGCCGTCAGGTTGGGCGCAACACCGGCGTAAACGACAAGCCGCAAGCCAAGAAGGGGCTGCGCTAATGGGCGCCCTCTCCCAACACGCTGCAGCACAGTACCTGCAGCTCCAGGAAGACCTGGCCGAAGCGTACAACGTCGGTAACGCAGCTCGTACTTTCGCGGTGGAGCCAACCCACGCACAGGAGTTGAACGACCAGATCACCGAGCGCGTGGACTTCCTGGGTCGTATCAACGTGGTGCCGGTCAGCGAAATCAAGGGTGAAAAAGTCCTGTTGGGCCTGAATGGCCCGGCGACCAGCCGCACCGACACCGACAAAAACGATCGCGAGCCGCGTCACCTGCTGGATCTGAAAAACAACGAGTTTGAACTGTTTCACACCGAAACTGACGTTGCTTTGAAGTTCGCCACGATCGACGCCTGGGCGAAGTTCCCCGACTTTACACAGCGCTATCTGGCTGCTGTCCAAAAGCGCATCGCCCTGGACCGCATCATGATCGGTTTCCACGGCGTCAAGGCGGCGCAGCAGACCGACCTGGGCAAGTTCCCCATGCTCCAGGACGTGAACAAAGGCTGGCTGCAGCTCGCCCGTGAGCAGATCCCGGAACAGGTGCTGTCGAGCAGTGACCCGGCCAAAAAGATCGTGCTTGGCAAGGGCGGCGACTATGCCAACCTCGACGGGGCTGTGCATGACGTTAAGCAGATGATCGACCCGGTGTTCCGTGACGAAGGCGACCTGGTGGCCATCATCGGTTCGGACTTGATGGCCTACGACAAAGGCAAGCTGTATGCCGCCCAAGGCCAGACTCCAACCGAAAAAGAACGGATCGAAGATGCGCAGATCATCGCGACCTACGGCGGCCTGCCGTCCTTCATGGTTCCGTTCTTCCCCACCAAAGGCATCCTGGTCACCTCCTGGGCCAACCTGTCGATTTACTTCCAGGACTCCAGCTGGCGCCGCCACCTGATCGAGAACCCGAAGCGCAGCCGTACCGAGGACTACAACGGTCGCAACGAAGGTTACGTGATCGAGCAGTTGGGCAAATTCGCCTACCTGGAATCCGACTCGCTGGAGCTGGCGAAGTGAGCCTGGCGCTGGAGCACAAGCGCCGCATCCTCGCTGAGGGCGCGTCAGCGGTAGCCAGCGCGGCATCAGCTGCCGCGTTGACTTACTCACCAGCAGAGGCCCTGAGCAGCCCTGCAAACGCACGCAAGCACTTAGCGCTGATGGAAGCCGGGCTGGATCTGGACCTTGCTCGCCTGAGCGATATGAAGAACCTGGCCAGTAAACAGTTGCTCAAGCGCGACGAGCTGCTGCCCAAGTATCAGGAATACGTGCAGCGCTACGTCGAATCCGGCCTGGTCTTTCCGAACCGTGTCCTGGTGCAGGTCATGGTCTGGCTGTTCGACACAGCCCAGTTTGAAGACGGCCTGGAACTGGCGGACCTCGCCATCGAGCAAAGGCAGGAAATGCCGGAGCGCTTCAAGCGCGACATTCAGACCTTTGTCGCGGATGCAGTAGCCGACTGGGCGTATGACGAATTCACCGCCAATCGCAGTCCTGAGCCCTATCTGTCCGACCTGTTACCGCGTGTTGACGGTGAGTGGGATCTGCCGGAACAGATCCCGAGCAAGTACCACAAGCTGATCGGCATGCGCGCCATGGAGGCAGAACAGTGGGGCAAAGCGCTTAAGCACCTTGAACGCTCGACCGAGCTGTACTCGAAGGCCGGCAACGGCGAGCGCATCAAGAAGTGCCGCAAAGCCCTGGAAAAACAACCGGCCAACCCGGCCACCGAGTAACCGACTACCCCCCCCAGCGGGAACCCGTGAAACGAGACAGTCATTTATGACCCGCCCCGTTGAAACGGTGTTTCCCGCCCTATTTGAGCGACCAGCAATGAGCTTTTCCGGGAAACCCACCACCTTTGTGGAGCAGGCGATTGAGAACGACGGCTTTTGGCCGAACCTCTCGCTGTCCGAATTCCAGAGGGAACAACGCCTGCCGGCGGAGTACCTGGTAGAGCTGCTGGTAGACGCCCTGAGCATGGCCATGGTCGAAGTAAACGCCGACCTGGGCCACGTAAAGGAGAAACTGCAGGCCGCTGGCATATCGAGCCTGGTAGCCGCCGCAGGTGTAGCAACCCCCACAGATTGGGGTTATGCCCACAAGGTCATGCTCTACAAGCGAGCGGTGTACTGTCGCGCCAAGGGCCAATTGTTGCCCCAGTTCGCCACCGTAACGCGCCGGGAAAGCGCGGAGAACACCGGCAAGGAAGCCCCGGAGCGTTCCGAAACCTTTTTGGCATTCAGTCAGCAGGCCGTGCGCGCTCTGCAGGGCCGTGGCCGCATCACGGCATCGCTGCAATGATCCAACTGCAGGCGCTGACCGCCTACCTGATGGCCCGCAACCTGGTGCTGCCGGAGCAGTTCGACAGCTGGACCGAACAGGTCAATCTGGAACTGATCTGGAAACCTGACCGCAACGGCCTGCACATGGCCGACATGCGCTATCGCGCCGTGTTTTCCCTGGAGCGCTTCACTGACCACCCGGCCAGACTGATGGCCCTGGTGGGCAGTTGGCTGGAAACCCATGACGCCGATCGCAGCCGCCACGATCTACCCGCCCCGATGTTCGCCGTTGAACCGTTGGACCAGGACAGTTTCGACGTGGAGCTGTCGCTGGAATTCATTGAGCCGCAGTACCTGGCCGAAGACCCCACCGGCGAGATCGAGGCCTTCGGCAAAACGTGGGCATTTGTTCCTTTTGACCTCTGGATAGCTGAACACGGCGAGGTCGAGCATGGCGCGTAGGCTGATGGAACTCGACGTGCGCGGCCAGCTGAGCGTCAACGCGCAACTGGCTCTGTTGAGCCTGCCGCCGCAGCTGCGCCGGCGTCTGCTGAACAACGTCAGCAAACGCGTGCGGACCATGAACCGCAAGAGCGTTCGTGACCAGCAGAACGTCGACGGCTCCCCGTTTGCGCCGCGCAAAGCCCCAGGCAAGGGTAAGAAAAAGATGGAGGCCGGGCTGGCCAAACTGCTGGAAGTCACCCGCCTGAGCCCCAACGAGGCAGAGCTGGGTTGGCGCAATGCGCTGACCCGCTGGGTGGCCGCCCAGCAACACAACGGCGTTTCAGAGCGCCGCACCGCTGCGCAGATGCGCCGCTGGAACAAGGTTCCACCGGGCACTGCCTGCACAGACAAACAGGCAAAACGCCTGCGCCGCTTGGGCTTTCGCACCCGCCAGAAGGGCAAAAAGAGCCTGACGCGCCCGTCTGTGGCCTGGATTCAAGAGCACGTGAATTACGCCCAGGCCGGTTTGCTGATCCGCATTCTGAACGACGAACGAACCGAGACGACAGGCGCGCAAAGCTGGGAAATCACCTTGCCGAAACGCCAGTTCATCGGCGTAAGCAGCGAGCGTGACACCAGCCAGCTGGTGAACCTGGTGCTGCAGCAAATCCTTAATTCCCCCCGCTAACGAGGCACAGCATGGCACTTGGCAAAGTCAGCGTTAACAATCTCAATCTGGGCCAGGGCGCCGTAACTGAGATCGAACGCTATTTCTTGTTCATCGGTCCCGGTCCGAAAAACACCGGCAAATTGATCGCCCTCAACACCGACAGCGATCTGGATGCCCAGTTGGGCGTCACCGTCAGCGACCTGAAAACCCAGATCACTGCGGCACGCCTGAACGGTGGCGATCGCTGGGCGTGCCTGGCGGCGCCAATCGCTGCAGATGGCGATTGGACCAAGGCCCTGGAAATGTCCCAGCAGCAGGGCTTTTCTGTCGAGGCGGTGGTGATCACCAAGCCGGTGGCCACTGGTGCCGAACTGTCGGCCATGCATGACGCGGCTGTCTCGGTGAACAACACCTACAGCCGTCGCGTTTTCATCATGGCGGCCACGGCTGGCCTTTCGCTGAGCCCGTTTCAAAGCTGGGCCGAGTACCTGGTGGCACAAAAAGCGATCACCGCCGGCGTATCCGCGCCGCGTGTCCTGGTGGTGCCGCAGTTGCACGGCAATGACCTGGGCGTGCTGGCTGGGCGCCTGGCGAATGCTGCTGTCAGCGTAGCGGACAGCCCCATGCGTGTGGCCACCGGTGCAGTGCTGGGGCTCGGCCCCGTGCCTGTCGATTCCGAAGGCGTGCCGCTGCCGTCCTCGATCCGCGCCGAGCTGGACAAGTCCCGCTACTCCGTTTCGCAGACCTACCCGGACTATCCGGGTGTGTATTGGGGCGACGGCAACATGCTGGACACCCCGGCCAGCGATTACCAGGTGATCGAATATCTGCGCCTGGCCGACAAGGCCGCACGCCTGGTGCGCCCGTTGCTGATTCGCCGTGTGGCCGATCGGCGCCTCAACAACACCCCCAACAGCATGGCCGTGAACATCACCGCGCTGATGGCGCCTCTGCGCCGCATGGCCAAGTCGGTCAAGTTCGCGGGCCAGGTGTTCCCGGGCGAGATCGAAACGCCGAAAGACGGCGACATCGTGCTGGTCTGGAAGAGCAAAACCGCCGTCGAGGCGTTCATCAAGATCAAGCCCCACAACTGCCCGAAAGACCTCACGGCGAACATCGCCCTGGACCTTTCCACCGACGATTCGGAGTAACCCCCTATGTCACGCATTGGCGGCAAAAACTTTGACGTGAACCTGGGCGATCTGCAGGTCCACGTCGAAAGCTGCACCCTGGATATCACCGACAACAGCAAAACCGCACAAACCCGGGGCGTGCCTGACGGCTACGTCGACGGCGACGTGGCCGCAGCTGGCGATCTGGAGCTGGATTCCACCAATTTCAATCTGTTGATCGAGGCGGCGCGCAGTGCTGGCAGTTTCCGCAAGCTGGAAGCTTTCGACATTGTGTTCTTTGCGAAAGCGGGCGACGACGAGCTGCGCATCGAGGCGTTCGGCTGCAAGTTGAAGGTATCCAGCCTGCTGAGCATCGACCCGAAGGGCGGTGAAAAGTCCAAGCACAAGCTGCCTTTCGAAGTCACCAGCCCGGACTTCATTCGCGTCAACGGCGTGCCGTACCTCGACGCCTCCGAGATCGAGGGCCTGAGCTGATGGTGTGTCCGTTCGACCGCGCCCAGGCGTTGGAGCAACGTCAGCGCGACCAGGCGATTAACGCGCAACTGGCCCGGGCCAGGGCGCAGTCGACGGGCCCCAGCCAAACCCACTGCCAGGACTGTGACAACGAGATTCCCGCAGCACGCCAGGCGCTCGGCGGCAAGACCCGCTGTGTGCCTTGCCAGTCTGCTTTCGAGAAAGGAGTGCAGCGATGAGCACGAATCAGGCGGCGCAGGACACCGCCATCGCCTTTGCCAAGGCTGCGCCCGCAATCGGCGTGGCCGCGACAGGTGCGACCGGTACGGTCGACTGGTCAGCGGTCGCCTACATGCTGACGGCCCTGTACATGGTGCTGCAGATCCTGCTGTTGGTGCCCAAGTACCGCCAGATGCTGCGTGACTGGAAGGTGAAGCCATGAGCCTGCGCGGCAAGATTGCCGCCGGCGCGATCGCGCTGTGCAGCTCGTCGCTGATGTTGTTCCTGGGCACCTGGGAAGGCACCGGCCAGAACACCGTGTACGCAGACAAGCTCGCCCAAGGCCTGCCCACCGTGTGCAAGGGCATCACCCGCTACACAAGCCCTTATCCGGTGGTGGTCGGTGACTACTGGTCGGATGCTCGCTGCAGCGAGGTGGAGCAACTGGTGACCCGCAAAGGCCAGCTGCAGTTGGCCGACTGCATCACCAATCAGCAGGTGGGCCAGGGCACGTTCGACGCCCTGAGCAGCCATGCCCACAACCTGGGCACGCCAAACACCTGTGCCAGTCGGGCTGTCGCGTTGATCAACGCGGGCCGCATCAAGGACGGCTGCAATGCCCTGGCATGGGCGGCGGATGGCAAGACGCCTGTGTGGGCCTACGTCACGACCGCCCCGGGGCAAAAGGAGTTTGTCCGGGGCCTGCACCGGCGCCGGCTGGCCGAGGCCGAAATGTGCAAGGCGGACCTGTGATGAGAGAGGCCATGTTTGTCCTGGTGCTGTGTCTGATGACCTGGTCCGGCTACCACTTGCTGGGAGGCCAGCGTGATGAAGCTCGCCGCGAGCGTGACGCGGCCTTGTATGAAGCCGCAGGCCTGCGCGAAGCCGCACGCATCAGCGGTGAACGGCTGGCCGAACGTGACGCCATCGACCTTAAACGTACCCGGGAACTGACCCATGAACGCACCCAAAACGATGCCTTGCGCCGCGCTGTTGACGCTGATGATCAGCGGCTGCTCGTCAACGCCACCTGCAGCGTGTCCGCTTCCGGCCATGCCGGCGCCGGCGGCCTGGCTGATGGCAGATCCGCCGAACTCGCTGCAGACGCTCGATCGGATTATTTCACCCTCAGAGATCAGCTTGCCCTCAGCCGGCAAATGATCCTGGGCCTGCAAGACCACATGCGCCGGGTTTGCCTGCGCTGATTCCCACCACTTTTTAACCCTGAATGGAGCAACACACATGACCGATAAACGCGTGATCACCCTGGAAGTAGGCGACAAGGAATTCACCTTTGAACTGACCCCGCAAGACGTGACCAAGTACTTCAATGCTGTGACCCAAACCAACAAGGTGGCGCCCGCCAACAACCTGTTGGTGACCGCCGTTGCACAGGACGAGCGCGCCAGCCTCAAGGCACTGCTGGGCAACCCTGTGTTGGTGATGCAACTGGCCGGCGCGCTCCTGGAGGAATACAGCCCGGACGTTGAAGTCACCGTAAAAAAGCCCTCGACCACGCCGAACGACTGACCGAAAACGGCCTGGGCCAGCTGGTGGCCCTGGCCAGTCGCTGGCTACCAGGTGCCGAGCCCACCGCCGAGGTGATGGGCACGGCCAAGTGGCTGGAGGACGAGCATTGGCGACGGATGGAAATTGCGATCGCCAACGGCATTGCCCATGCATTGAACGGATAAACACCGATGGCTGACCAAAGCGCCCGCCTGGCCTTCATTTTGAGCCTGACCGATAAGGTCACCGCCCCGTTGGGCAAGGTGAAAATGGGCTTTTCTGACCTGGCCGAACAGAGCCAGAAAAACATCACCCAAATGGGCATCGGCCTGGGCGGGCTGGTGGGCGCCGGTATGGCCATCAGCGGTTCGCTGGAACCGGCTCTGGAGATGAACCGGGCTTTGGGCGAGGTTCGTTCGCTGGGCGTCGCAGAAGAGGCCCTGGATGCGCTGAACAAGAAGTCGCTGGAGTTTTCCGTGGCCTACGGCGAGAACGCCCGAGACTTCGTGGCATCGGCGTATCACATCGAGGGCGCCATCAAAGGCTTGAGCGGCAGTCAGTTGGCCACGTTCACCAATGCCAGCAACCTGCTGGCCAAGGCCACCAAATCCGACGCGGACACCATGGGCTCCTATGTGGGCACCATGTACAACCTGTTCAAAGGCCAGGCCGACGCCATGGGCAAAGGCGAATGGGTTGATGTTCTCACCGGACAGACGGCCACGGCGGTCAGATTGTTCCGCACCAGTGGCGAGCAGATCGGGGAAGCCTTCAAGGCCGCCGGCGGCCTGGCCAGCACTGCAGGCGTCAGCCTGGCGGAGCAAATGGCGGTGCTGGGCACTTTGGGCAGCACCATGGATGGCGGCGAGGCTGGAGGCCTGTACAAATCGTTTTTCGAGAACGTCAGCGATGCGTCCGAAAAGCTGGGCCTGTCGTTTGTCGACCAGCAGGGCAAGTTGCTGCCGATGATGGACATTCTGGACAAGCTCAAAGGCAAGTTCGGGGATCTGTCGATCGAGGCCAACGGCAAGAAGCTGCGCGATGCCTTCGGCGGCGAGGCGGCTCGCCTGATCACCACGTTGCTGGGCGACACCGAGCGCCTGAAAAACGGCATGGATCAGTTGGGCAATGTGCGTGGCCTGGAAAACGCCGAAAAGATGGCCATGGCCATGGTCGACCCATGGCAGCAGTTCGGCGCCGCCGTTGAAGCGCTGCGTATCGCGTTCGGCCAATCGCTGATGCCGATCATCCAACCGCTGATGGCCAGGCTTACCGCTGTGGCCACCACGCTGACGCGCTGGTCCCAACTGTTCCCCAACATCACTCGCGTGGTCAGCCTGGCTAGCCTGGTGATTTTGGGGCTTACGGCGGGTATGGCTGCACTGACCTTTGTCGTGGGCATCAGCAAGATGGTTTGGCTCGCCCTGGTGACGGTCTGGAAAGTGGTCCAACTGCTGCAGCTGCGCTCCGTGGCGGCATTTCTGCTGCAGGTGGCTACCGTCGCGTTGTACGTCACCGGTCTGACGCTCTTGTACACCACCATGGGCATCGTTCGAGGCGCCATGCTGCTGTGGCAGGGCGCTATCTGGCTGGTCAATGCAGCGCTGACGGCCAACCCTGTCGGCGTCATCGTGATGGGGATTGCGGCCCTGGTGGCCGTGGTCGCGGCTGCAATCATCTATTGGGACGACTGGACCGGCGCGCTGATGGACACCGAGGCGTTCAAGTGGGTGAGTGCCCAACTGACGGCCCTGTCTGACTGGTTCGGTTCCATGGGCGGCTGGACGGGCATGGCCAGTGCTGCGTGGGACGGCATCGTCAGCATTTTCAAAAAGGCGATCAATGGCCTGATCGACATGCTCAACAAAATCCCGGGCGTGCAGATCGACGCGGCGTTTGGCGACATGCCGGCGGCGCCGGATCTGCCGAGCATAAGCGCGCCCCAGGTCGAGGCGCCGTTGTTACCGAAACTGGTCAGCGCTCCCCAGCAGCAGCCCATAGCGGCCCCCCTGGTGATGCCTGCAGCACCGGAAACACCAGCCCCAGCTATGCCGGCGCTCAGCGCACTGGCGCCCCAGGCACAGGCGCCTGCCCTGGTACTGGCCCCAGTGCCGAAACCACCGGTCCAGATCGCACAGCCCAAGGCGGTTGTGGAGGCCCCGCGTGCGGTACCGGCATTGGTGACGGCTCAGACCATTCCGGTGCCGGCACCGGTTGGTCCGCAGCTTGCCGTGCCCAAGCCGGTGCTGCAGCCGCCGGCGCTCGTCACGGCGGCACCACCGACCCAAAAGGCCGAGCAAAGCCAGGAGCGCATCAACGGATCGGTGGCCAGCCTTTCACCCAAGCGACCAGATGCCGTACCCCGGGGCGGCCTGCTGAGCAGCATCCAGAACAACACCCAAACCCAAAACAAGGGCACCCACGTGGAGAACGTCAACATTCACACCGGTAAACCGATGAACCCGCTGGAGCTGGAAGGCATGTTGGCCATGGCGGTGGGCGGATGAGCGACTACATCGACCTACTGATCCTGGACAACGATCTGGCGCTGGACCCTTCCCGCCAGCCGGTGCTGATCGAGGACCGGGCCAGTATCGCCCAGGACATTGCCCACATGATCCGTGATAGCGGCTTGCTGGTCACATTGGTGGCCGAGCGCAGCAAGTTGCGTCAGCGCGACTGCATCCAGCAGCTGGAGCTGCTGGTGGAGTCCGACGAACGCCTGGTGCCCGGTACCGCACTGATTAACCAGGTGCAGCCTGGTCAGTACCTGGTCACCGCCAAAACCATCAAGTTTGGCCAGATCGAGGTGACGCTATGAGCGACGTGGACTTCAAGCAGGCGCTTGCAGACGCCGGCATACCCGTGACCGAAGACGGATTGCGCAAGGCCTGGGAAAAGGAAGTGGCGGCTCAGGGCAGCAAAATGAGCAACACCAGCGCTTACTCGCCTTTCTGGCGGGTAATGACTGCCCTGGTGACCAAACCGGTGCTGTGGCTGATCGGATTTATCAGCGACACCGTGCTGCCCAACTTCTTTGTGAAAACCGCGCGTGACAAGTGGCTGGACATGCTCGCCTGGGCGGTCAACATCGAGCGCAAAGGCGCGACCAAGGCCCAAGGCGTGCTGTTGTTTACCCGCGATGTGCCGGGTGGTGCTTTGAACCTGCCCGCCGGCATTGTGGTGCAGTCGGCGGCGATTAACGGGCATACCTATCAGTTGGTCACTACCCAGGCTGTCACCTTCGCAGATGGCGTACTGCAGCTGGAAGTCCCGGTGCAGGCCCTGGAAGTCGGCAGCGGCTACAACCTGGCTCCGGGTTATTACGCAATCCTGCCGGTGCCGATTGCCGGCATCGTCCAGGTGGTCAACGCGGACGGCTGGCTGATTGCACCTGGTGCAGATCCTGAACCGGACGACCAACTGCGTTTGCGCGTGCGCAACCAGTTCTCGGCGGTCAACCAATGGCACACCGATTCGGTCTACCGCGCCATGATTTCAGCCTTTCCGGGCGTGCGGCCCGATGGTGTGTATTTCCTGCATGGCGCGCCCCGTGGCCCGGGCAGCGCAAATGCCTACGTGCTGTTTGATGCAGACGTGCCGGCGGCGACGTACCTGGAGCAAATCAACGCCCATATCCGCGACCAGGGCAACCATGGCCACGGCGATGACTTGCTGGTGATGGTCATGCCCGAAACCCAGCACGCGCTGAGCCTGACCCTGTGGCCACGGCCACTTCTGACCGTTGAGCAGCGCGCCAAGCTGCAGGCGGAAGTGGAACAGTTCATTCGTGCGGCGTTCCGCGAGAGCGGCACGGGCGACTATCAGCCGACGCTGACCTATCCACAGTCGCGGTTCTCGTTTAGCCGCCTGGGCGAAGAGCTACACCAGCAGTTCGCCGGCATCGAGTCGCTGCATTTTGACAATGCCGACATCGTGTCAGAGCTGAGCATTCCCAGGATCAAAAGTCTGCAGGTGGCGCTTGCATGATCAAGCTCAATTTACCGTTCTGGCTCGACGGCCCGCAGCTGGCGAAATTGAAAGCCGCCGCACAGGCCTGGTGGGAAAAGGTTGAAGGCTGGCTGCAGTGGCCACTGCTGCAAATGGACGCCCAAACCTGCCACCTGACCATCCTCGATCTGCTGGCCTGGCAACGCGATATCAGCCGTTTCAAGGACGAGCCTGAAAGCTTGTACCGCCTGCGCGTCAAGTTCGCCTTCATCAACGCGGTCGACGCTGGCAGTACAGCAGGGCTCAAACGCATCCTGCAGCGCCTGGGCGTGGGCTACGTCGAGATTGACGAGCGTATGCCCGATCGGGATTGGGACGTGGTCATGTTGCGCCTATCCGACTCTCAACTGTCGCAAAACCCTGAGCTGTTGCGGGTACTGATTCAGCAATACGGTCGTACCTGCCGGCGTTATGACTTCGTGACCCTCACCCCCGTATCGCTGCGCCTTGTCGCGGCTGACTTTAACGATGATCAGCGAACGCTGATTGCCAGCCTGTAGGAGCCCCCATGGGAGCCAGCATTACCCTTGCAGGTGAAAGCCTGATCGCCCAAAAACTGGGATCGCAACAGCGTCTCGATGTTGCGCGTTTCATCTTTGCCAACGTGCCCGGGCTCAATCCTGCAGCACCGGTCGATCGGGCTGCCGGCAAGCCATCGGCGGCGCAAATCGTCCATACCTACACCATCCCGCCGCAAAACATCGGCTTTGTGAACCCGAACCAGGTGGTTTACAGCTCGATGCTGGGAAGCGACGTGGGGGACTTTGACTGGAACTGGATCGGCTTGGAAACCGCCGAGAACGTGTTGCTGGCCGTGGCTTACGTGCCGCTGCAGCAGAAGCGCAAGAACATTCCGCCGCTGCAGATTGGCAACAACGTCACCCGCAACATGCTGGTGGTGTTCGACGGCGCCCAGGCGCTGACCGGCATCACCATTGATGCCAAGACCTGGCAGCACGACTTTACCGTGCGCTTGAAAGGAATCGACGAGCGCGAGCGCCAGAGCAACCGCGACGTGTTTGGTCGAGCGTGCTTCTACCGCGACGGCCTGCAGGTAGAGAAGGTCGCGGCTGGATATCAGCTCAAACCAGGCCTGGCGTACATCGAGGGTATTCGCGTCGAGTTGGCCAGCGCCTTGCCGATCCTGCCGCCGGCGTTACCTTCGCCGGTATGGTTGGACGTATGCCTGCGCCGCGAGCTGAACGACGTGCTGGCCAGCTGGAAAGTGGTGTTTGCCCCCAACCAGGTCGACTACCTGGACACCGATGGTGCCTGGCATTACTGCATCCCCTTGGCACACCTGGTGAACGCCAACCAGGTCAACGATCTGCGTGTGGTCGCCCCGATCGACGGCCCACTGGTGGACCACTTCGCCGCCAAGGTTGGCCATTACCCAGATTTACGATCAGGCTCTGCCACTCGGTTGGCCACCCCCCGCGCAATCAATGGAGTGGCTTTTGACGGTACGCAGGACATTGCGGTGCAGGACGCCACCAAGCTGCCGCTGAGTGGTGGGACGATGATCGGTGATGTGGTCTATGCGGCTGGCAATTATTTTGGCAGTGCCTGGGCACGCGGGATGACGTTTACGTCCGGCGGGAAAATTGTCGGCAGCATTGGCGGCTACGGCTCGTCCACCGGTTTCAAATCCCTGTTCATGGGCTTGGGCACTGATGGATACCTGACTGGCAACGGCGTGCGCGTTTCGGACGCTGGAGTGGCGATTACGGGACAGATATCCGGCGACGGTGGCGGACTGGTGAACCTTAACGCCGGCGCGCTCACTGCCGGCACGGTGCCCCGGGTAAACCTGTCCGGCTCCTATGACATCAAGATCACGGGCAATGCCGGTACCGCTACCCGCCTGGAAACGGCGCGTCAGATCAATGGCGTGGCCTTCGACGGATCAAAGAACATCGCGATCGTTGATGACTCAAAGCTACCGCTTACCGGTGGTCAACTCACCGGTGGTTTGCGGTTCAACACACCCTTGATTGGCGGCGCATTTGCCAGCTGGCAAGAACGGCAAACCGCTATTCAGGTTGACTGCCCCCAAAACGTTGCGGCGTACTCCGTTTGGAAAGCAACCAATTGGGCTGAGCGCCACCTGGCGGCAATGGATGTCCATTCGGGCGGCACGTCCAGTTCAAGGGCGTCTGTCGTGATTCATGTCGGAGCCACTGCCAACGCCTTAACGTTAGACGGCGCCGGGAACCTGACCATCAGAGGCGCCTACTATGGTGATGGCGGGCAGTTAACCGACTTGAATGCCAACGCTCTGACCCTTGGAACGCTGCCCAAGGCCCGTTTGAGCGGCACCTACGAAATAGCTGTATCGGGCAATGCCACCACCGCGACGAAGCTGGAAAAACCGCCCCTGATCAATGGCGTAAGGTTCGATGGAACGACAAACATCGCGATTGAGGACGGCTCGAAACTACCTCTCACCGGCGGATATCTGACGGGAACAACGCGGTTTGACTTCCGCGCCATGGCGGGGGCGTTTATCGACTGGCGTACGCGATCCCCCGCTGTACAGGTCGATTGCCCTGAAAACGGCTACGCATACCTGATGTTGAAAGCCACCAACTGGAACGAACGCCACCTTGCATCTGTAGACGTCTATTCAGGCGGCGGCAGCAATACGCCGGTGCAAGTCGTCACCCATGTGGGGGGCACCAACAATGCAATGACGCTTACCGAAGGCGGCAACTTGTCGGTGGCGGGGATGTACAGCGGCAATGCCGGCGGCTTGACCAACCTGCCCCAAGCAACCCCGGACATACCTGGGGCGGTTTTCAAGAACACAGCGTCCCTCAGTCCGACCGGTTGGTGGAAGTGCGCGCAGACCGGGCTGATCCGCCAGTGGGGGATCACGCTGGGTGCTTCGGACAAGGTGACACACCGTAGTTTTCCGATCGCCTTTCCGAACCGGTGTGTATCCCTCGTCGCGTCTCGGACCAGTCTTTTTTATGACGACGTGGCCTCGGGCACCAACACCTTGATCGTCAGCAACACTCAATTTTCCGTGATTTCTGGCCCTTTCAGTTCGCCAGATGAAATTTATTGGGAGGCCACTGGTTACTGATTATGACTCTCTATTTTCATGCACCTACCGCCGGCTTTTACGACACCCGCGCCCATGGCGAGCGCACCGTGCTGGTGGCTGATCCAAAGTGGAAGCGCCCAATGATCAGCATCCCTGACCCAAACTGGATGGCGCCCGAAGGTTCTACGCAGAAGGCGCCGACAATCAAAATCCAAGACCCCAAGGCCACGCCTCCGTTGGTCGAAGTTCCAAACCCAACGTGCAACCTCCCGCCTGCCAGCGAACTACTGGAAATTACGTTGAGTGAATACCAGGCACTGTTTGCGGCCCAGGCCATGGGCAACGTTATCAGCGCGGTCAAGGGCCGGCCCGTGGCGGTCGACCCGCCCCCGCTGACTTGGGATCAGCGTAAAGCCGAGTACCTGGCCAGCGTGCAAGCGCATCTGGACACTACCGCCAAAAATGCCGGCTACAACGACCTCAAGGACGTGATCACCTATGCGGATGAACCTGCAGTACCGAAGTTTCAGGCTGATGGTGTGGCGTTTCGGGCTTGGCGCTCGCTGTGCTGGGCATTCTTCTACGACCAGTTGACGGCGATCGAACAAGGCAAGCGCAAGACCCCGACCAGCGCCGAGCTGGTGGCCGAATTACCCGCCCTGGTGTTGCCAAATGCCTGACATGAGCTGGTCACCGGTGGCGATGCGCTGGCCCGTACAAGCCACCGAATGGATGGGGCAGCTGTCCACTGCACAAAATCTGGCTGGCGGTGAGCTGGCCAGCACAGCCATGCGCCTGGCAGGCCTCAAGGACATCACCAGCACCAATCCGGGCCCGGTGGGTAACGCTGCCCAGGGTGCGATCACTGCAGGTCGCTCAGCGCTCGACGAACAGATGGGCGAGGCGCCGGCGTGCCTGGTGGTGACGCCGTTCCAAAGTAGCATTGGCCAAGGGCGCGGATATCAGCGCTTTCTGTCGGCGCCGAACTTGTTGCAGCACCTGGCGGCCAAACTGGTCGACGCCAGCGACAGCGGGCGCCCGGACACGACACAACACGCGCTGTGCGTGATGTTCCTGGCTACCCGCCTCGATCAACTGGCCGACAGCCTGGCACGCTTCAATGCCTTGCTACCGATGCCCGACCTGGTGCGGGCCGAGCGCCGTGCACGCCACCTGTCCAAGCTGGAGACGGAAAAGTGGGAGATCCCCGCCGCCGGCACATTGCCGCGTTGGCAGGCGCTACCCCTGGAACGCTGCACGGTCGTAAAAGCCGCGCAGCAGTCCATGGCCGGCCAGATCGCCGTTCTGGAAAGCTATGCTGCTGACAGCTCGCCCATGGCGGATCTGGCAGCGCTGGCCACACGCAAGGTGGCCCAGCAAAAGAGCCGCGACCAGCAGTTGGCCAACCTCAAAGCACAACTGGCCGGCGGCCATCCCGACAACAGCATGCGTGCACGCCTCATCGGCCCCGGCAACGCCGCCGAACTTCGCAAGGCGCTGCTGTCGGGTGACGCCCCGGGCCATGAATGGGTTTTGTGTGCCGGCACTTTGCTGGTCGGATCTGAAAAGGGCCTGAGCTTTGTCCAGGAGCTGGTGGGCCTATGACCTTACTCCTGGACGGGCAGGAGGTTCGCGGCAAGAACCTCAAAGTCACCGGTAATTTGCGCATAGAGAGCGACGATTTGTCGGGGCAGACCAGCAACACCGACAAAGGCCACAAGGGTTTCAAGCCCAAAACCCTGACCGTCACCCTGATGATTCCTTTCGTTGACCAGGTGCAGTTGCGCGAACTGATGCGCCTGGTGGAAGCGACCGAAGCCGGTGGCCAGCTCAAAACCTACCGTATCGTCAACGACACCGCCGCAGCCTTCGGCATGCGCCAGGTCACCTTCACCGAGGGCGTCAGCGCCCGCGAAGACGATAACCTGCGCGGATGGCTGATCCAGTTCACGCTGACAGAGAAACTGTCGAACCCGGAAAAAGTAGAGGGACGGCGATCAAGCAACGCCGTTACGGCCCAATCTGGCCCAGGTGGCGCGGTTGGAGGCGCCGCCGGCGAAGGTCAAGGCGCCGCCACGGAACTGACCGGTTTTGAAAAAACCCTGCAGAAAATTGACACCTGGCTGGGCGGGCCCACGACATGAAGCTGCACAAGGTGCTGACGGTCGGCGGAACGCCGCATGTCCTGGTCAAAAACGAAGTCCGGCTGGACGCCAAGAGCCCCGGGCGGGCTACGTTCACCATTCAGGCCAAGGCACCGGTAAAGGGGCTGGTGACGCTCGATATCGGCTACAACGAAAACACTCTGCAGCGGCACTTCATTGGCTACGTCGAGCGCTCCAGTACGGCCAGCAGCACCCAGCAGGTGCTGTTCTGCCGAGAACTGGCCGCGATTCTGGCCAACCCGATGCCGTTGAACCTGCGCCACGTCGACCTGCGCGCTGTCCTGGGCGAAGTCAGCCAACACACCGGCCTGCGCTTTCGCGTGCCCGAACAGCCATATGCCAGCGTCAAGGCGCCATTTTTTTACAGCCTGGCCGCCGGCTATCAAGCGATGGACAGCCTGGCCCGGGTATTCAACATCCCCGACTTTATCTGGCAACAGCAGGGCGACGGAGAGGTGTTTGTGGGCAGTTGGGCCGACAGCTTTTTTGGAATTCGCTCGCCGCTGCAGCTGCCGGTGGAGCTATTCGAAGATTACCAGGGCAACCAAAGCGCAATGATTGCGGCCCTTCCCGGGTTGCGACCAGGTGCAACGATCAACCACGGCGAGCGCATCACCAGTGTGGCGCTCATCGACAACCAGATGGCCATCCGATGGACGACGCAATCCGCCGCAGCGTAGAGCGGCAATTCCCTGAACTCACCGGCGGTTACCACCTGCCACGCTTTGCCCGGGTTGTCGGAGTGGCAGACGCCCCTGCCGGCGCCGGGATTTGTGACGACTTCCGCCCACGTTATGCGGTCGACGTCGAAGTCCTGGGGCCGGATGGTGAACCAGATCCCGCACTGCCGATTCTGACCGGCGTGCCTTTGCCGCTTCCCACCGGCGGCGAGGAAATGGGCATCTATGCGTTCCCCGAGGAAGGCACCCAAGTGGTGGTGTGCTTTGCCTACGGCCTACCGCACAAGCCGTATATACAGACGATCCTGCCCCACGGCCTGAGCATGCCCAGCGTGCCGAAAGGCGATCAGGTGTGGCAGCACAGCGAGGCTTGTCAGCAGCGTGTCGATGCCGATGGCAACTGGCTGCGCCAGACGGATGGAAAGATCCAGGACAAGGCGATCGAGCGGGAAGTGGAGGCGATGGGCAACAGCGAGCGCTTCCAAAGCCATACCAGGACGGTAGACGATCACTCAACCGAGTCTGTGGGGGGCATCAAGCAGATCGAGGCGCTGGGGGCAATGAAGCTGCTGTCAGGCGGATCTGCGAGCCTGGCGGCTGTGGATGATCTGCACCAGGCGACCGGGCGCGACTTGAACCTGGTGGTGGGACAGAAGCACAACGCCACGGTAGGCGCCAATATGGAGGAAAGGATCCAAGGGCTACGCAAGAGCGTGGCGGCTGTGAGTCAGAGCTTAGTGGCTCCCCATACCTGGTTAGGTTCTGGAGAGGTGAATGCATTGCGGGTGCTATGTGATCTTATTGACCTTATTGAGCAAATGAATAGCCAAATTGCAGGGCATATGCACGGCCCTAGTCCTGCTCCCAGCAACTCGGCTGCTTTTATACTTAATGCGGATATAGCAAGCCGGCATGCAGCAAGGCTCAAGAGCATAGTGCTTTAGTATAATTAAATAATAAAGCTAGCTAGCCTACTGCTTCAGGAGCCCTCTTATAAAACTCTAGCTCTCGAGATAAGTGCTCAGCTATTCCAGTGCATAGGCGTAGTACATCTCTGTTGAAATCCATGACTTCCCGTGGAGTTACTTGCTCCTCCCAGTTTTCACCATGCGCTATCCTATTTCGTTTTTTTAACAGTTCTTGGATTATCCCAACATAACCAACATCACGCCTTTGTTTTTTGGGGATCCATTTTCCATCAATAATATCTATGATCTTTTGATGAAGAATTAAATCCCCGTTGACGGCCAACCCTATAAGGTTATTTAACTGCTGACTCTGACTTACTGTTGTGTAGGTGGTTTCCAGCTGAAAATCTTTGGCACTAAGTTTATCTATTATTTCTGGTATGCCTATATTTTGAAACAGACTTTCAACTATATCTACAGAGGGATTTCCTTTAGTTTTCCCAATGGCCTCTTGCAAAAAAGGAAAGTGCGTATCGCGACTTATACAATCTTTGAGATTTAAAATTTTAGGAAGTGCTTTGTTTCTATTTTCTGTAATGCTATGCTGTACAACCGAAAGGAGAAGTTCATCTCCTGCTCTATTAAGCGGAAGCTTGAGATCATTAAGTTCACCGACAAACTCCTCGATCAATTTTTTTAAAAAACCCTCGAAGTAACCAGTCAGAAGAACTAGTGCAGCTCTCGTCATTGTGTTAGCTGCCGATCTTCTAGGCGACGAATCATTTAGCTCACCCAAGACCGCACCAATCTCGCCACCTTGCAGCATCACTTCTGCTAATTTCGCGACCAGATCGGTTTCTTCAATTTTTAGTTTCAGTTCCGTTAAGCAATGGAATGTCATCCGTCTCGTTCCTTGTGCTCAAGCAAATAGATATTTGCACAATTCTTCTGTTCGGCGAATGGCTGTTGCCTTTTTTGCTGTACCTTGGAAGAGCGTACTCCAGTACTTATCGTCAGAAAAAGCGTCCATAACCTTACCTCGATTCATACGACCTATTTCACCAGCCTCAACTAGCCTTGAAACGCCAATCATTTGCGACTCATAGATAGCACCGTTGATTAGCGTATGAGCGAAGCGATCATCCTTCCCCCTTACTACAGGGCGCCGAAATGCTGTACCAGGCCCAAGATGCTCCTTGATAAGTGCAATGGTTGTTTCGAAAAGCTCCTGCAATTGATGACGGCGGCTTTCCGTAAGCGATCTATTTTGCTCCATGTAATTATTTAAATACTCAGTATAGTTCCCTGGATAATCGGCTCCTTCATGAAGATCTCTGTAGGCAAAAAACCTCAGGATCAACTCCTCGGCCTTCATGTTTTTTTGATGGTTCTCGGGCAAAGCAACCATCTCAAGAAAGTCAGCATTTCTAGCTAAAACTTTAATTAGGTCATTAAAATTCCCATGAAAAATAGAATTTCTAACTTCCTGTTCAGTTAGGGATGAACTGCCAGTATTTAGCCGCTCAAAAACTTCAAACTTTAACGCCTGATCGGACTCATTCAGAACGACTATGCATCGTATGGGGCGCTTAGTTATAGCAGATCTATCAATTCTATTTAATTCCGTAAATTTTTTTCCGTTAAGATCTGGCCGCAACTTTAATCCGTTCAACATTAGCTCTTGCCCAGCTTCTGGCCGAATGAAGTTCAGCAAAGAAGTTAGTCGTTGCTGACCATCAATTACGCTAAATGTTCCGTCCGCCTCTTCCGCAAAATATACAACGGGAACGGGGATATTCATAAGAATAGACTCAACAAAACGCGAAGCTTTGTCTTCTTCCCAGCGATAAAGCCTTTGATAATCCGGATTAAGGGTTAACTCACCTTCTACTACCATATCAACCAACTGTCTAACAGCGTAATCATACTGTTGAATAAGTACTTTTCGCTCATTTACAGCAGAGTAAGGCTCGTCGTCAATTACGTCTAAGCCCGCGGGGGTTTCATGGTCTACTTCGGCTTCACTCATTTCATAGCTTCCTGAAAGGTACATGTTTGCGATCCGTACAGGCCTATCAAAATATCACCCAAACAAAAAAATGATAGATAAAAACACTTATCCCCCTCCCGCCGACGCGCTTTGCGTCAGAAAAAAGTGCAAAGGCCCGAGGCAGTGCAATGCCTGGGCACAGTAGGCCCAGCGCGGGCCACGGGGGATCAGAGTGCATTGCACGGTGTGCAAAGGTTTGAAGCGCTATGCAAGCGGGTACAGTCGAATGTGTCCACAATGTGTCCACACTCAAAGCAGATATCCTTCCCCAATGCTTACCAATATCCAATAAAATCAGCACAATGGCAGACTTTACCAGTCGGCATGGGCATTTTTTTGGGGCTCATAATCCTTTGGTCCACGGTTCAAGTCCGTGTGGGCCCACCAACTCCAAAAGCCGCGCATTGCGCGGCTTTTGTGTGTCTGGAAGTCTGTAACATGTAGCCCACTGCCCTCAGCACTGGAGTGCCCACTTTGCCCGTCCTCGATGAAATCGACCGTCAACTGATCGCCGCCCTGCAGATCAACGCTCGTGAAAGCGTGGCGATGCTTGCGCGGCAGCTGGGTATCGCGCGCACCACGGTGACGTCGCGCCTGGCACGCCTGGAGAAGACCCAAGTGATTACCGGTTATGGCGTGCGCCTGGGCCAGCGGGTAGTGGACGGCGGTTTGCAGGCTTATGTGGGGATTACCGTGCAAGCGCGCTCGGGCAAGGATGTGTTGCGCAGGCTGAGTGCCATGGCGCAGGTCCAGCAGTTGTGTGCGGTCAGCGGTGAGTTCGATTACGTGGCGTGGCTGCGCACCGATTCGCCGGAACAACTGGATCAATTGCTGGACCAGATCGGCAGCGTCGACGGTGTCGAGAAAACCACCACCTCCATCATCCTCAGCAGTAAATTGGACCGCGGCCAGCCAATCTGACCACTTGCTTCGTCACCTTGACTAAAAACAATTCAATCCGACGACACTTTGCGTCTTATTAACGAACACTGCGCTCCCTAAACTGGCTGCCATCTTTTCCTATACTCCACGGGACGTGCCCCGCCGAGTCGCCAGCCAGGTGTGCCATGAACGAAGCCAACCAAAAGACTTTCCAAAAGCCCAATCGCCACCCTGCAGACGGCAAAAAGCCCATCACCATCTTCGGCCCGGACTTCCCGTTTGCCTTTGACGACTGGATCGAACACCCCGCCGGGCTGGGCAGTATTCCCGCCGCCCAGCATGGGGCTGAAGTCGCCATTGTCGGCGCCGGGATCGCCGGGCTGGTGGCCGCTTACGAGCTGATGAAGCTGGGCCTGAAACCCGTGGTATACGAAGCCTCGAAGATGGGCGGCCGCCTGCGCTCCCAAGCATTTGAAGGCGCCGAGGGCATCATCGCCGAACTGGGCGGCATGCGTTTCCCGGTGTCCTCCACCGCGTTCTACCACTATGTGGACAAACTGGGCCTGGAAACCAAACCCTTCCCCAACCCGCTGACTCCGGCCTCCGGCAGCACCGTGATCGACCTCGAAGGCCAGACCCACTACGCGCAAAAACTCTCCGACCTGCCGGTGCTGTTCCAGGAAGTTGCCGACGCCTGGGCCGATGCCCTGGAAGCCGGCTCGCAGTTCGGTGATATCCAACAAGCTATCCGTGATCGCGACGTACCGCGTCTCAAGGAGCTGTGGAATAAGCTGGTGCCGCTGTGGGACGACCGCACTTTCTACGACTTCGTCGCCACCTCCAAGGCCTTCGCCAAGCTGTCGTTCCTGCATCGCGAAGTCTTCGGCCAGGTGGGCTTCGGCACCGGTGGCTGGGACTCGGACTTTCCCAACTCCATGCTGGAAATCTTCCGTGTGGTCATGACCAACTGCGACGATCACCAACACTTGGTGGTCGGTGGTGTGGCGCAGGTGCCCATGGGTATCTGGCGTCATGTACCGGGGCGCTGCGCCCACTGGCCGGCGGGTACCAGCCTCAGCTCGCTGCACCGGGGCGCGCCACGGGCCGGGGTGAAGCGTATTGCCCACGCCGCCGATGGCCGTTTCGCCGTCACGGATAACTACGGCGACACCCGCGAATACGCGGCGGTGCTGACCACCTGCCAAAGCTGGCTGTTGACCACCCAGATCGAGTGCGACGAAAGCCTGTTCTCGCAAAAAATGTGGATGGCCCTGGACCGCACCCGCTACATGCAATCGTCGAAAACCTTCGTCATGGTCGACCGCCCGTTCTGGAAAGACAAAGACCCGGAAACCGGCCGCGACCTGATGAGCATGACCCTGACCGACCGCCTGACCCGGGGCACTTACCTGTTCGATAACGGCGACGATAAACCGGGGGTTATCTGCCTGTCGTACTCCTGGATGAGCGACGCGCTGAAAATGCTCCCGCAGCCCATCGATAAGCGCGTAAAACTGGCCCTCGACGCCCTGAAGAAGATTTACCCGAAGGTCGACATCAAGGCGCGCATCATCGGCGACCCGATTACCGTGTCCTGGGAAGCCGACCCGCATTTCCTCGGGGCCTTCAAAGGCGCGTTGCCCGGCCACTATCGCTACAACCAGCGCATGTATGCGCACTTCATGCAGAAGGACATGCCCGCCGAACAACGTGGGATTTTTATCGCCGGCGACGATGTATCCTGGACCCCGGCCTGGGTGGAAGGCGCGGTTCAGACCTCGCTGAACGCGGTGTGGGGCATCATGACTCACTTCGGCGGCCGCACTCATCCGGAAAACCCAGGCCCGGGTGATGTGTTCGATGAAATCGGGCCGATTGCTTTAGCGGATTAAGGAGTCAAGCATGCGTGTCGCCCTGTACCAATGCCCACCACGACCGCTGGATGTGGCCGCCAATCTCAAACGCCTGCATCAAGTGGCGCACGAGGCCTCGGGCGCCGATGTGCTGGTGTTGCCGGAGATGTTTCTCAGCGGCTACAACATCGGCGCCGAAGCCGTTGGCGCACTGGCTGAAGCCCAGGACGGCGCGTCGGCACAGGCAATCGCCGCACTGGCCAAAAGCGCCGGGTTGGCGATTCTGTATGGCTACCCGGAACGGGCCGATGACGGGCAGATCTACAATGCCGTGCAGTTGATCGACGCCCACGGCCAACGCCTGTGCAACTACCGCAAGACTCACCTGTTCGGTGATCTGGACCACTCGATGTTCAGTGCCGGGGAAGATAATTTCCCGGTGGTGGAGTTGAATGGCTGGAAGCTGGGGTTCCTGATCTGCTACGACCTGGAGTTTCCGGAAAACACTCGGCGCCTGGCCCTGGCCGGCGCCGAGTTGATCCTGGTGCCCACCGCCAATATGGTGCCATTCGACTTTGTCGCCGACGTCACCGTGCGGGCGCGGGCCTTCGAAAACCAATGCTATGTGGCTTACGCCAACTATTGCGGGCATGAAGACGAGATTCAATATTGCGGGCAAAGCAGCATTGCGGCGCCGAACGGCCAGCGAATCGCCCAGGCCGGGCTGGATGAAGCCTTGATTGTGGGCGAGTTGGATCGCCGCTCAATCCTGGAGGCCCGCGCCGCCAATCACTACTTGCAAGACCGTCGCCCGGAGCTCTACGGCGTGCTGAACAAACCCTGAGCCAGCCGGTTTGCCGGCGGTTTGTTAACATGTCCACACCCTACGTTTCGGAAGTGTCCATGCCTGCCCCGGCCCACCCTCATCATCGTCATCTGACCCTGGCCAATGGCCTGCAGGTTTCTCTACGCCATGCACCGCGCTTGAAGCGTTGCGCCGCAGCCCTGCGGGTGGCCGCCGGCAGCCATGATGCGCCTTTGGCGTGGCCGGGATTGGCGCATTTTCTGGAGCATTTGTTGTTTCTGGGCACCAAGCGTTTTCCCGCGAGCGACGCCTTGATGGCGTACGTGCAGCGTCACGGCGGCCAGGTCAACGCCAGCACCCGGGAGCGCACCACCGACTTCTTTTTCGAGTTGCCTGTGTCGACCTTCGCCGAGGGGCTTGAGCGACTGGCCGAGATGCTCGCTCATCCACGCCTGGCAATTGAAGATCAACTGCGTGAACGTGAAGTGCTGCACGCGGAGTTCGTCGCCTGGTCGCAGGATGCCCAAGCGCAACGGCAGGTCGCACTGCTCGAAGGTCTGGCCGATGATCATCCGCTGCGGGGTTTTCATGCCGGTAATCGCGACAGCCTGCCCGTGGAAAGTGAGCTGTTTCAGCAAGCGCTGAGGGCATTCCACACCGACTTCTATCAGAGTGGGCAGATGACCCTGAGCCTTGCCGGCCCCCAGCCGTGGGACGAACTCGAAGCGCTGGCGCGGCGGTTCAGCGAACAGCTGGCCGCCGGGGCTGGCCACCCACAGGCCGCTCCGCCGGCGCTGATGCGCGACCAGGCCACGAGTTATCAGCACACTGCCAATGGTCACCTGCACCACGTCATTGCCTGCGATGTACCACGCGAAGCCCTGGAGTTTCTCTGTACCTGGCTCAACAGCGCAGCGCCCGGCGGGTTGCTGGCTGAACTGAAAAATCGAAAGCTGGCCAGCACATTGCAGGCCTCGGTGCTTTATCAGTTCGCTGGGCAAGCACTGCTGGATATCAACTTTGCTCTCGACACCCACGCTGATTCGGCGGCGCTGATCGAGATGTTGTTGCACGACTGGCTGAGCTTTTTCGCCCACAGTGACTGGACGTCACTGCGCGAAGAATTCGCCCTGCTGGCGGCGCGTCAACTTCAGGTCCAAGGCGCCCTGGCGTTGGCGCGGCACGAAAGCCAAGCGCTGTCGGAGCACAGCGTCAGTGCCTTGAAGGCCCTGCTTGATTCACTGCAGCTGAAGCCCGCCCAGCACACTTGGCAGTTGCCACCCGGCAACCCCTTCCTGCGCCCGCCCGTCAAAGAAGAACGCGCCGGCCTGATTCGCGGCCAAACCAGCGCCCATCGCGGCCTGCGCACCTTTGCCCAGGATCGTTCCCGAGGCCGACGCGAAGCCTCCGCGCTGACGTTCAGCAAAGCCTTGGCTGATGACACCGAGGAAGGTGCGCTCTATCTGCATTGGCAGTTTGATTCAAGCCTCCCTGCCGGGCTGGAAAGCGCATTGCAGCCGTTGCGGGACAACGCCCATCAGGCGGGCGTCGAGTTATCGTTCGAAACCCTCGCCAATGACTGGTGGGTGAAAATGACCGGCCTCCACGAGCCGATGCCGGCCGTGCTCGAAGCCTTGGCGCACAACCTTAACCTGCCCGTGGCCCATGAGACGCCCTCCAACGCAGCGCCGCTGATTGCTATCCGAGCACTGCTCAAGGCGCTCCCGGCTTGCTGTGCCGGTGCTCGCAGCGAACCTCGCGTGACGCCGGCAGCGTGGAACACCGCCCGCTGGCAAGGGTTGGGCCTGGGGTTGCCTGCCGCATGCGAAGCCGCGATCAAAAGCGCTGCCGCTCGTTTGCCTGGGCAGCCCGCGAGCATCGAGTACCAACACCCGCCCATCGGTGGTCAACGTCTCTGGCACGCGATGGCAACGGCGTCCGACGAAGCGGCATTACTGCTGTTTTGCCCGGCACCCACACAATCCCTGGAGGACGAGGCCGCGTGGCGCCTGCTCGGGCATCTGTTGCAGGGGCCTTTCTACCAACGCTTGCGCGTCGAGCTGCAAGTCGGCTACGCCGTATTCAGCGGCGTGCGACAGATCAACGGGCAAACCGGGCTGCTGTTTGGCGTGCAGTCCCCCAGCGTTTCCCTCGCCGGTATCGTCGAACACCTGCAAACCTTTCTGACACAACTGCCGTCGTTGATCGAGGGCAGCGCCGACCTGGGGGGCCAGGACCTGGCCCGGCAGCTCACGGCACTTTCTGTCGCCCAAGCCGCCGAGCAGCTTTGGCACGCGCAGTTGGCCGGCCATTCGTCGGGATATCTGGAGCGGCTTGAACAACTCATCCGATCTCGCACGCGTGAAGATTTACTGCAGGCCGCCCGGCAACTCAACAATGCCTCGGGCGGCTGGCGCTGTGTCGCCAACGGCCCACGTATCAGCGATCACTGGCAAGCCGCAGGCTGATCATTGCCAGGCCTGCAAAAGGCTTTTTCTTTCGAGACAGCGCTAACTTGAGAAGAATTGCGTAATATTCATACGCAGTATCTGAACATCTCCGACAGGAGGTGGACTATATGTAGTAGTTGGTAGTGAACGTCCCATCCTTTGGTAGGAGTATGAATATGACCTGGTCCAAACCTGCTTACACTGATCTGCGCATCGGTTTCGAAGTCACCATGTACTTCGCCAGCCGTTAATCCGCTGGGTAATACAACGCCTCGGTTCGCCCGGGGCGTTTTTGTTTTGAGCTTTGCTTGATGGAGCGACCATGTTTGTCCAGATTCTAGGTTCCGCCGCCGGCGGTGGTTTCCCACAGTGGAACTGCAACTGCGTGAACTGCGCAGGTTTTCGTGATGGCAGCTTAAAGGCCCAGGCCCGCACCCAGTCGTCCATCGCGATCTCCGACGATGGCGTGAACTGGGTACTGTGCAATGCCTCGCCGGATATCCGGGCGCAACTGCAAGGCTTTGCCCCGATGCAACCCGGCCGTGCCCTGCGCGACACCGGCATCAGCGCGATCATCCTGATGGACAGCCAGATCGACCACACCACCGGCCTGCTGAGCCTGCGTGAAGGCTGCCCGCACCAGGTGTGGTGCACCGACATGGTCTTTGAGGACCTGAGCACCGGTTTCCCGTTGTTCACCATGCTCACCCATTGGAACGGCGGCCTGGTCAGGAACCGCATCGAGCTGGACACCGGCTTCACCATCCCGGCTTGCCCAAACCTGCGTTTTACCCCGTTGCCACTGCGCAGCGCTGCGCCGCCCTACTCGCCACACCGCTTCGACCCGCACCCAGGCGACAACATCGGCCTGATCGTCGAAGACCTGCGCACCGGCGGCAAACTGTTCTACGCCCCGGGACTGGGCAAGGTCGACGCGCCGTTGCTGGAGATCATGGCCGGTAGCGATTGCCTGCTGGTGGATGGCACGATGTGGGATGACGATGAAATGCAACGCCGTGGCGTCGGCACCCGTACCGGCCGCGAGATGGGCCACCTGGCGCAGAACGGCCCCGGCGGCATGCTCGAAGTGCTTGCGCAGTTGCCTGAACAGCGCAAGGTACTTATCCACATCAACAACACCAACCCGATTCTCGATGAAGACTCCCCCGAGCGGGCCGAGTTGGTGCGGCGCAATGTCGAAGTGGCTTACGACGGCATGAGCATCGAACTGTAGGAGCGGGCTTGCCCGCGAAAAACTCAAGGGCACCGCGCGCCCGTCATCGCTAACCACCTTCGCGAGCAAACTCGCTCCTACAGGAGACCTCTTATGACTGAAAGACCGATGAACACCGCAGAATTTGAAAAGGCCCTGCGGGCCAAGGGCGCCTTCTACCATATCCATCACCCGTACCACGTGGCGATGTATGAGGGCCGCGCCACCCGCGAGCAGATCCAGGGTTGGGTCGCCAACCGCTTCTACTATCAGGTAAATATTCCGCTGAAAGACGCGGCGATCCTGGCCAACTGCCCGGACCGCGAGATTCGCCGCGAGTGGATTCAACGCCTGCTTGACCACGACGGCGCTCCCGGCGAAGACGGCGGGATCGAAGCCTGGTTGCGCCTGGGCCAGGCGGTCGGCCTCGACCCCGATCAACTGCGCTCCCAGGAGTTGGTGTTGCCCGGTGTGCGTTTTGCGGTGGATGCCTACGTCAACTTCGCCCGTCGCGCCAGCTGGCAAGAAGCCGCCAGCAGTTCGCTGACCGAGCTGTTCGCCCCGCAGATCCACCAGTCGCGCCTCGACAGTTGGCCGCAGCATTACCCGTGGATTGATCCAGCCGGCTACGAATATTTCCGCACGCGCCTGGGCCAGGCCCGTCGCGACGTGGAGCACGGGCTGGCGATCACCCTGCAGCACTACACGACTCGCGAAGGCCAGGAGCGCATGCTGGAAATACTCCAGTTCAAACTGGATATTTTGTGGAGCATGCTGGACGCCATGAGCATGGCCTATGAACTCAACCGCCCGCCCTATCACAGCGTGACCGAGCAACGGGTGTGGCATAAAGGGATCACCCTATGAGCTTTGATCGCAGCAAAAAACCGACCTGGCGCCAAGGCTATCGCTACCAGTACGAGCCTGCGCAAAAAGGCCATGTGTTGCTCTATCCTGAAGGCATGATCAAGCTCAACGACAGCGCCGCCTTGATCGGTGGCTTGATCGACGGTGAGCGCGACGTCGCGGCCATCATCGCCGAGCTGGAAAAACAATTCCCCGGTGTGCCTGAACTCGGTGAAGACATCGAGCAATTCATGGAGGTCGCCCGTGCTGAGCACTGGATCAACCTTGCCTGAAAAACCCGCTGTCGGCCTGCCGCTATGGTTGCTCGCCGAGCTGACTTACCGCTGCCCGTTGCAATGCCCGTATTGCTCCAACCCGCTGGATTTTGCCGAGCAGGGCAAGGAGCTGAGCACCGAGCAGTGGATCAAGGTGTTTCGCGAAGCGCGGGAAATGGGTGCGGCCCAACTGGGGTTTTCCGGCGGTGAACCGCTGGTGCGCCAGGACCTCGCAGAGCTGATCGCCGAGGCACGCCAGTTGGGGTTCTACACCAACCTGATCACCTCCGGCATCGGCCTCACCGAACAGAAAATCAGCGACTTCAAAAAAGCCGGCCTGGACCATATCCAGATCAGCTTCCAGGCCAGCGATGAACAGGTGAACAATCTGCTGGCCGGCTCGAAAAAAGCCTTCGCGCAAAAACTGGAAATGGCCCGTGCGGTCAAGGCCCATGGCTATCCGATGGTGCTGAACTTTGTCACCCATCGGCACAATATCGACAAGATCGACCGTATCATCGAGCTGTGCATCGCGCTGGAAGCCGACTTCGTCGAACTCGCCACCTGCCAGTTCTATGGCTGGGCACAACTCAATCGCGTGGGGTTGCTGCCGACTAAAGAGCAGTTGGTGCGCGCCGAGCGCATCACTAACGAATACCGTGCCAAGCTTGAAGCCCAAGGGCACCCCTGCAAGCTGATCTTCGTGACCCCGGACTACTACGAGGAGCGCCCAAAAGCCTGCATGAACGGCTGGGGCAGTCTCTTTCTGACGGTGACACCGGACGGTACCGCCCTACCCTGCCACGGCGCCCGACAGATGCCGGTGCAATTTCCGAATGTGCGCGATCACAGCATGCAGCACATCTGGTACGACTCGTTCGGCTTCAACCGCTTTCGCGGCTATGACTGGATGCCCGAACCGTGCCGTTCGTGTGACGAAAAGGAAAAGGACTTCGGCGGCTGCCGCTGCCAGGCCTTTATGCTGACCGGGGATGCGAGCAATGCCGACCCGGTATGCAGCAAGTCCGAGCAGCACGGCATCATCCTGCAGGCGCGGGAGGAGGCCGAACACGCTACTCAGACCATTGAGCAACTGGCCTTTCGCAACGAGCGCAACTCACGACTCATCGCCAAAGGCTGACGGCCTCAGCGCTTGGCGATGATGTACACCGCATGCACGATGCCCGGGATGTAGCCGCACAGGGTCAGCAGGATATTCAGCCAGAACGCGCCACCGAACCCCACTTGCAGGAACACGCCCAGTGGCGGCAACAGGATGGCAATGATGATACGAATGAAATCCATAGGGTCAGCTCCAGAAAATCGGCTCGTGTGAGCCGTGTAGCTAATCGACCGTGGGGGTTTGCGAGGGTTCAGTGGGTTCTGGCATTGGGCCATCTTCAAGCCAGAATTTCCAACCCGTGCTTCTTTACGATGCTCAGCAACTTGAGCGCCATGCCGCTGGGCTGTTTCTCACCAGATTCCCATTTTTTGACCGTGGAGGCACTGGTGTTCAAGTAACGCGCGAAAACAGGTTGGCTCACATGGCTGCTTTCACGCAGCTGCTTGATCTGTTCGGCTGGAATTTGCGCCGGGACCGTTGCAAGGCACATCTCGTCGAACTCACGTAGAGTGGTTTTGCTGATTGCCCCTATCGAGTGCAGCGCCTGGGCCGATTTATGAACAGATTCCAGCGCTTCACTTTCATACTTTTTGATCATGATGTATCTCCACAAACTCCTTGAGGTCCAGTAGTTGCTGGACTTGTGCCGCGCTTAAAGCTTCCCACAAACATACCACTCAGTGGTATAGACTAGAAACGCGGGCACGCAAAATCTCTCTGCCCCCTCGTCGGCAGTCCTTGCCGACGCTTGCCAAAAAGCCATTGTTTTCACTGATGCTCAATCAACAATTTCAGTCCAAAAATTTCGCAGACAAAAAAACGCCCCCAGCCAAAAGAATCAGGCTGGAGGCGCCGCGTAGGCCGCGAGACGGTTCAGGAATAAGGGATTAAACGGCGATGCCCTTGCGGCATTGCAGTTGTGCGGTACGCACGCGAGAAAAGGCGCGGGCCAGGCGCAGGAGCATTTCGTCGATGTTGCTTTTGCTCACGGTCAGCGCCGGAGTGAAGCGCAGGCAGTTAGGTTGCGGGGCATTGAGGATCAGACCTTCGTGCAGGGCGGCCTTTACGACGGCATCCGCAGAATCATCCGACAACGTCAGGCCCCACATCAGACCCTGGCCGCGTAATTGGCCGTGGTCGTAACGGTAGGCCAGGCGGGCGAGACCTTCGCCGAGGTAACAGCCAGACTCACGCACCTGCTCCAGGAAACCGTGCTCCAGCACCGTATCGAGAACCGCCAGACCGGCCGATGCCATCAGCGCATTACCATGATGGGTGCCCTCCAGCTCGCCGACCTCGAAGCAGCAGGCTTTGCCGCGCGCCAACAAGGCCGCCAGCGGCACGCCACCGCCCAAGCCCTTGCCGAGCATGATGATGTCGGCGCGTATACCGTACTGCTGTTCAGCAAGTAAGGCGCCACAGCGACCGATGCCCGTTTGCACTTCATCAAGAATCAGCAGGATGCCCAGCTCACGGCATAGGCGCTCAACCCCCTTGAGGTAGTGCTCGGTGGCGGGAATCACGCCGGCTTCGGCCTGGATAGGTTCCAGCATGATGGCGACAGTACCGGCATCCACGGCGGCGTGCAGGGCGGGTAGATCGTTGAACGGCACATGGCTGAACCCAGGCAACTGCGGTTCGAAACGGTTGTCACAGCCGCCCGACGACGCCGACATGGCCGCGAAGCTGCGGCCATGGCAGCCGTTGCCCGCGGTGATGATGCGGTAAGCACTACCCCGATGCAGTTGGCCCCATTTGCGTGCCAGCTTGATCGCCGCTTCGCAGGCTTGCGCGCCGCTGTTGAGCAGGTAGCCCTGGTCGCTGCCGGTGTGTTCGCACAGGCGCTCGACGAGGTTGAGTTGCAGGCGGTTGTACAGGCCATTACCCGGGTTGATCAGTGCTTGAGCCTGATCCGAGAGCGCCTTGATCAATACCTGCGGGCTGTGGCCGAGGCTGTTGGCGGCACCGCCCTGGCTGAAATCGAGGTAGGCGCGGTCATCACTGTCCCAGAGCCAGGAGCCCTGGCCACGCACGAACACCTGTGGCGGGCGCGCAACGGTGGGCATCAGGCGCGCGCTGGAAAGGTCATTGCCGGCAGTGTCCAGAATCAGATCGTCCAGGCTCGGCGCGGGGCGACGGAACAGATTCACAGCTCACCTCCAATAGCAACCCGACCTTGATCGGTGCTGGGTGCCGACACTGCCTTGCGGTTTTTTGTCTTGCCTATGTAAACGCTATCAACATAAACGCTGTTCATTGCCCGATCCGGCCCTGTACGCCCTGTGAATAGGCGCTAGACTAGGCGTCTGCAGGGCCGACGGCCATTTCGATTTTCCAGCTTTTTCGATAAGTAAGTCTTATGGATTTCAAGCAACTGCGTTATTTCGTCGCGGTGTATGAGGAAGGCCACGTAGGCCGTGCCGCTGAACGCCTTTCGATCTCTCAACCGGCGTTGTCGCAACAAATCCGCCAGCTGGAACAGAACCTGGATGTGGGCCTGTTCGAGCGCAGCAGCAAGCGCCTGTTACCTACCTTGGCCGCTCATACGTTGTACAACCATGCCTTGCCGCTGATCGATGGCATGCAGCAAGCCGTTGAAGCCTTGGGCAACTTCAAGGGCCAGGCGATGCGTACCTTGGCCATCGGCGTGCTGCAGACGGTGCACACCAGCCTGGTTCCGCAAATGCTGGAGCGTGTGCGCAAGGCGCAGCCTCATTTGGTCGTGCAAATCTACGAACTGACGGGGCTTGAAATTGAACGGCGCCTGCTCAACGGTTCGCTGGACATTGGCATCAGCTATCTGCCGCCACGCCAGCCGGGGCTGCACGGCACGCTGCTGTATGAGGATGAATTGAAGGTGGTGATCCCCGAGGACCACCCGCTGCGCGAGTTCAAGAAAGTCTCGCTGAAGCAGGCGGCCGAATTGCCAATGTTGCTGTTGGGCGAAGAGTTTCAAGTGCGCCAGATCTGGCAAGGCCAACTGTCCAACCTTGGGCGGCGCCCGCAAGTGCAGGCAGAGCTCAACACCATGGTGGGCATTCTCGACAGCCTGCCCCACAGTAAATTGGCCACGGTGCTGCCAGGGCGCTCTCAGGACGAGCACAACAGCAAGGCCTTGTTGTGGAAACCCTTGAGTGAACCCAGGGTGCCACTGAAAGTGGGCTTGGTGTGCCGTGATCTACAACGACAGCAGGCGACCGTGGCCTTGCTGCGCACGCTGCTGGAAGGCGTGATGAATGCCCCGCAGGCAAGCGCCTGACTTTTTCGCGGGCAAAAGAAAACCCCGCCGAAGCGGGGCTTTGCAGACTGTTTCCCTGACATCCATTTCACTCCGCCATCCTGGCAGAATCCTACGTGTCCGTGTTGTTGCTTTGCGCTTCCTGCGCGACGTCCATGTGAAGTAGATTATCGGTGGATCCAATTTGGCGATAGAGGACGAATAGCAGCACGTCATGTAAGAGATTGCTTACACGCCCTCCAAGCCTTTAGAACTGTGCCTCATCCAGCAAATACAGCGATTCGCTGCCCGCTTTTACCGACGCGCTCAATGAGTGGATACGCGGCAACAGGCGTGCAAAGTAAAAGCGCGCCGTGCCCAGTTTGCTGGCGTAGAAATCTTCTTCAGCCTCTTTGCCCAGCGCTGCCTTGGCCATGCGTGCCCACATGTAGGCGTAGGCCATGTACCCAAACGCGTGCAGATATTCCACCGACGCCGCGCCGATCTCATTCGGGTTGGTCTTGGCGCGGTCCAGCACCCAGGCGGTCAATTCATCCAGGTTATCCACCGCTGCGCTGAGTGGGCGGGTGAACTCGGCCAGTTCGGCATTCGCCGTGGCGATGAACTGACGGACTTCGTCGGCGAACAGGCTGTAGAACTTGCCACCGCTGCCCACGATCTTGCGCCCCATCAGGTCCAGGGCCTGAATGCCATTGGTCCCTTCGTAGATCTGGGTGATGCGTACGTCGCGCACCAATTGTTCCTGGCCCCACTCGCGGATGTAGCCATGGCCGCCGAACACTTGCTGGCCGAGTACGGTGGTTTCCAGGCCCAGGTCGGTGAGAAACGCCTTGGCAACCGGGGTCAACAACGCCACCAGGTTATCGGCGCGTTCGCGAGCGGCGGCATCTTCGCTGAATTTGGCGATATCCAACTGCGTCGCCACATAGGTGGAGAACGCACGGCCGCCTTCGTTCGCGGCCTTCATGGTCAGCAGCATGCGCCGCACGTCCGGGTGCACGATGATCGGGTCGGCGGCCTTGTCTTTGGCTTGGGCGCCAGTCGGTGCACGGCTTTGCAGGCGATCGCGGGCGTATTCGATCGCGTTCTGGTAGGAGCGCTCGCCGGACGCCAGGCCCTGGATACCCACGCCCAGACGCTCGTAGTTCATCATGGTGAACATCGCCGCCAAGCCACGGTTTGGCTCGCCGACCAGGTAGCCCACGGCTTCGTCGAAGTTCATCACGCAGGTCGCAGACGCCTGGATGCCCATCTTGTGTTCGATCGAGCCGCAAGTCACCGGGTTACGCGCGCCCAGGCTGCCGTCGGCATTGACCATGAACTTCGGCACCAGGAACAGCGAAATCCCCTTGGGCCCCGCCGGTGCATCCGGCAGCTTGGCCAGCACCAGGTGGATGATGTTTTCGGTGAGATCGTGCTCGCCACCGGTGATGAAGATCTTGGTGCCGCTGACCTTGTAGGAACCGTCCGCCTGAGGCTCGGCCTTGGTGCGGATCATCCCCAGGTCCGTACCGGCATGGGCTTCGGTCAGGCACATGGAGCCGGCCCACTCGCCGGAATACATCTTCGGCAGGTAAGCGGCTTTAAGCTCTTCACTGGCATGGGTATTGATCGACACGCAGGCGCCGGAAGTCAGCATCGGATACAGGCCGAACGCCAGGCTCGACGAGTTGATCATTTCTTCGACTTGCGCCGATACGGCTTTGGGCATGCCCATGCCGCCGAAGACAGGATCACCCCCGACACCCACCCAGCCGCCTTCAGCGTAGGTTTTGTAGGCCTGTGGGAATCCATCCGGCGTGCTGACCGCACTGTCCGCCCAGCGGCAGCCTTGCTCGTCGCCACCCCGGCTGAGCGGCGCGATGGACTTGGCGGTCACCTTGCCGGCCTCTTCGAGAATGGCCTCAACGGTTTCGGCATCCACGGTGTCTGCCAATGCCGGCAATTGGGCCCAAGTATTGGCGACCTCAAACACTTCGTTGAGGACGAAGCGCATATCACGCAGCGGCGCTTTGTAATCAGCCATGGCAAACCTCGTGAGAACGTGAAAAGTGATTCGATAGGGATCGGTTTTATGAGCCCCGAGTGTACCCGAACAACTTTTAAGACACATAGGGTCCACTTGTGACTGATTGGTATTTTTAAGTCACTCCAATGCAAATGCTTGCGCAGACAGACTCATCAGGCACTCGCTGCCGGCCTCCACGGCGGCGCGGTGGCCCGTTGTACGGGGCAGCAGGCGCTTGAAGTAGAAGTCGCAGGTGCCCAGCTTGGCCTTGGCGAACTCGATGTCGTCTTGCGCTTGCGCGGCAATGGCCATACGCAGCCACAGGTACGCCAGGATGATATAGCCGCTGTACATCAGGTAATCCACGGCCGCAGCGCCCACTTCATCCGGGTTTTTCATCGCCGCCATACCAACCTTCATCGTCAACTCGCCCCACTGCTGGTTCAACTGGTCGAGTTGCTCCACATGGGCCTTGAGCTGCGGATGTTCGGCATGCGCCGCGCAGAACTTATGCACAATCCGGGTGAAGCCACGCAATAACTTGCCCTGGCTGCCGAGCACCTTGCGCCCCAGCAAATCCAGCGCCTGGATGCCGTTGGTGCCTTCATAGATCGGTGCAATCCGCGCATCCCGCGCTAGTTGCTCCATGCCCCACTCGCGGATGTAGCCATGGCCGCCGAACACCTGCATACCGTGGTTGGTCACCTCCAGCCCGGTCTCGGTCATGAAGGCTTTGCAGATCGGGGTAAGGAAGGCCAACAGGTCTTCAGCGGCCTGGCGCTGGTCGGCGTCGTGACTCAGATGCGCGGTGTCGAGCAATTGCGCGGTGAAGTAGGTCAATGCGCGGTTGCCCTCGTTGAAGGCTTTCATGGTCAGCAGCATGCGCCGCACGTCGGGGTGCACGATGATCGGGTCGGCGGCTTTGTCCGGGGCCTTGGCGCCGGTCAGCGAGCGCATTTGCAGGCGGTCGTTGGCGTATTTGATCGCGCCCTGGAAACTCGCTTCACCGTTGCACAAGCCCTGCATGCCGGTGCCCAGCCGTGCGTGGTTCATCATGGTGAACATGCAGTTGAGGCCTTTGTTGGCCTCGCCAATCAAAAAGCCCCTGGCACCGTCGAAGTTCAACACGCACGTGGCCGAGCCCTTGATCCCCATCTTGTGTTCGATGGAGCCACAGTGCACCGCGTTACGCTCACCCGAGTCCGCATGGAACTTGGGCACGATAAACAAGGAAATACCCTTAGTGCCCGCTGGCGCATCCGGCAGCTTGGCCAGTACCAGATGGATGATATTGGCGCTCATGTCGTGCTCGCCGGCCGAGATGAAGATCTTGCTGCCGGTGACCGCATAGCTGCCGTCCGCCTGTGGCACGGCGCGGGTCTTGATCAGGCCCAGGTCGGTGCCGCAGTGGGCTTCGGTGAGGCACATCGTGCCGGTCCACTCGCCGGCGGTGAGTTTGTTCAGGTAAGTGGCTTTCTGCTCGTCGGTGCCGTGGGCGTGGATCGCCGTCATGGCCCCGTGGGTCAGGCCGGGGTACATGCCCCAGGACGTGTTGCTGGAGCCGATCATTTCGCTCAGCACCAGGCCCAAGGATGGCGGCAGGCCCTGGCCGCCGTAGGCCGGATCTGCCGCCACGCCGTGCCAGCCGCCGTCCACGTACTGGGCGAAGGCCTCCTTGAAGCCCTTGGGGGTGGTGACCACGCCATTGTCGAAATGGCAGCCCTCTTCATCACCGCTGCGGTTGAGCGGTGCGAGCACGTTTTCGCAGAATTTGGCGCCTTCTTCGAGGATCGCACTGACCATGTCCGGCGTGGCATCCGTAGCCCCCAGCGCCGCATAGTGGCCATGGAAATCAAACACGTTGTCGATCAGAAAGCGCATGTCGCGCAGGGGAGCTTTGTAGTCAGGCATGGCGATGTCTCCGGCAGCAGATACTTTCAACCTACTGCCGGCCAAGACTGCAAACAATCACTGTAGAACCGCTGAATACAGCGCCATCACTCAACCGGCAGCGCGCTCCATACGCACCGCGCCACGCCGGGTCTGCCCGGCCGCGACCACGCAATTACGCCCGGCCCCCTTGGCGGAGTACAGGGCTTCGTCGGCGGATTTGAGCACCTCTTCCGGCGTGCGCTGCTCGGCCTGGCGCTCGGCCACGCCGATGCTGACGGTCACCGACACACTGGACGCCCCGCTGCCTGTGCGACGCTGACGGCCCTGATGATCGTCATGGGGACGGTCCGGGTTGCGCAACTTGATGTCGTAGTTGGCAATGATCTCGCGGATCTCTTCCAGGTGCGGCATGCACTCATCCAGGGTCTTGCCGGCAAACACCACGGCAAATTCTTCACCGCCATAACGGTAGGCACGCCCGCCGCCATTGACCTTGGACAGCTTGCTGGCGACCAGCCGCAGGACCTGGTCGCCCACGTCGTGGCCATGGGTGTCGTTGAAGCGCTTGAAGTGGTCGACGTCGCTCATCGCCAACACATAGTTGCGCCCCAGTCGCTGCATGCGTTCGTTGAGCGCGCGCCGCCCGGGCAAGCCGGTCAGCTCATCGCGAAACGCCATTTGATAGGCCTCATGGGCCACACCGGCGGCAATCATCAACATCACCTGGCTGCACATGATGTTCAGCGTGAACGGCAGGATGAAGGTTTGCGGCAACATCCAGAACATTCCCAACAACCCGACCAACTGCGCGGCGTGCAACGGACGCGGCTGGTACCAGTACTGGGCGGCCAGGGTCAGGAAGCCGACCAGGAACATCGGGTAAGAGAGTTGGATCAGGCTCATCCAGCTGCCATGCAGCGCCGGCCAACGAATTTCTGCCAGCCAGTTCAGCAAGGCCTGCGGGAAACTCTGCTCTAGGGCCAGCGCAACGCTGCCCACGGCGATCAGCACCGCACACCGGGCAATGAAGTCGCGAAACAGGTGGGTCTTCTCCTGCCACAGCGCGTAGATGCTGAACAACAGCGGCAACAGCAGGCAACACAGATGAAACACCACGGCGGCGTCTTCACGCACGCGGCCATTGTCGCGGTAAAAGTCCGTCTGGGTGTCCAGCAAGAAGTAGGTGATATACACCGTGATCATCAGGAACAGTTCACGCTGGCGCCGATACACCGCGCAATACGAACCACCGAGCAACAGCACCAAGGTCGGCAGCACGTTGAACAGCGAAGTGAAGAAGACATTGAGGTCTTTGACATACGCAGCCGAGAGCCCGGCCAGCAATAGCAGCAACGAGGGGAGAAAATGGCTGAAACGTACAGCGGACACGCGTGACAAGGGTAAAGCTCCGACCCGCCGATAAAGATGGCACAGTGCCTTCACTGCGCACAGTTAAGCACATTCAATATGACCTGTATCACATTGCCATCACTGTAACGGCAGCCAACCCCAATCCCTGAGTGTTGCGCTGTGTTTTTTATCGCACCCAATAAAAAACCGCCACTCCCGAGGGAGCGGCGGTTTTCAGCAGAACCCGGTAAGGCTTAGTAAGCCAGGCCGAAGTTCTCTTCTTTCATGTCCATCAGGTTGTTGGCGCCCGACAGCATGGTTGCAACGTGAGTGCGGGTACGCGGCAGGATGCGCTGGAAGTAGAAGCGCGCAGTCTGCAGCTTGGCGGTGTAGAACGCCTCTTCGGTGGTGCCGGCAGCCAGTTTTTCGGCGGCCAGGCGCGCCATGTCGGCCCAGAAGTAAGCCAGGCACGCGTAACCGGAGTACATCAGGTAGTCCACCGAGGCGGCACCGACTTCTTCACGGTCTTTCATCGCGGCCATGCCGACCTTCATGGTCAACTCGCCCCACTCTTTGTTCAGTGCAGCCAGCGGCGCGACGAACTCTTTGACGGCTTCGTTGCCTTCGTTGGCCTGGCAGAACTTGTGCACGATCTTGGTGAAACCCTTGAGCGCTTCGCCTTGGGTCATCAGCACTTTACGGCCGAGCAGGTCCAGCGCCTGGATGCCGGTGGTGCCTTCGTACAGCATCGAGATGCGGCTGTCGCGAACGTTCTGCTCCATGCCCCACTCGGCGATGAAGCCGTGGCCACCGTAGATCTGCACGCCGTGGTTGGCCGCTTCAAAACCGACTTCGGTCATGAACGCCTTGGCGATTGGGGTCATGAAGGCCAGCAGGCCATCGGCCTGTTTCTTGGCTTCGTCGTCGGTGCCGTACTTGACGATGTCCACTTGCTTGGCGGTGAAGTACACCATCGCACGGTTGCCCTCGGCGAAGGCTTTCATGGTCAGCAGCATGCGGCGCACGTCAGGGTGCACGATGATCGGGTCGGCCGCTTTGTCCGGCGCTTTCGGGCCGGTCAGGGAGCGCATTTGCAGGCGATCACGCGCATATTTCAGGCCGCCCTGGAAGCCGATTTCAGCATGGGCCAGGCCCTGCAGTGCGGTACCCAGGCGAGCGGTGTTCATGAAGGTGAACATGCAGTTCAGGCCTTTGTTCGCCGGGCCGATCAGGAAACCGGTGGCCGCGTCGAAGTTCATCACGCAGGTAGCGTTGCCATGGATGCCCATCTTGTGTTCCAGGGAACCACAGGTCACGGCGTTGCGCTCACCGATCGAACCGTCTGCATTCGGCAGGAACTTGGGCACGATAAACAGCGAGATACCTTTGGTACCGGCCGGTGCATCCGGCAGGCGCGCCAGGACGATGTGGACGATGTTATCGGCCATATCGTGCTCACCGGCCGAGATGAAGATCTTGGTGCCGGAAACTTTGTAGGAACCATCAGCCTGAGGTTCGGCCTTGGTGCGCAGCATGCCCAGGTCGGTGCCGCAGTGCGGTTCGGTCAGGCACATGGTGCCGGTCCACTCGCCCGAAACCAGCTTGGTCAGGTAAGCCTCTTGCTGCTCAGGCGTGCCGTGTTCGGAGATGGTGTTCATTGCACCGTGGGACAGGCCAGGGTACATGCCCCACGACCAGTTGGCCTCACCGACCATTTCGCTCACGGCCAGGCCCAGGGACTCCGGCAGGCCTTGGCCACCGTGCTCCACATCATGGGCCAGGCTTGGCCAGCCGCCCTCGACGAACTGCTTGTAGGCTTCCTTGAAACCAGTAGGGGTCTTAACGCCTGACTCGCTCCAGGTACACCCTTCGATGTCACCCACGCGGTTCAACGGTGCCAGCACTTGCTCACAGAACTTGGCGCCTTCTTCAAGAATGGCGTCAACCATGTCCGGGGTAGCGTCCTGGCAAGCCGGCAGGCTCTGATAGTGCGCTTCATAACCGAGCAGTTCGTCACGAACGAAGCGAATATCACGCAAGGGGGCCTTGTAGTCAGGCATAGCGATAAACCTCTGCTGATGTATCTGGGATGAACAACCGCGTGGATTTGTTGTGGCGGTCAAACAGGTGTTTGAAACATACGTTTACGACCTGGGGTTGTCAAGCATCGTCCAGGCGCCATTTGTCATGACACGCATCAACGACACGCACGGCAGGGCCTGCGGCGTGTTGCCACTGTCAAAGGAGTTTAGAAGTTCGTCAGGATGACGTAGAACAAATGTGGGAGCGGGCTTGCTCGCGAAAGCGGTGTGTCAGTCAATCCATCAAAGACTGATCCACCGCTTTCGCGAGCAGGCCCGCTCCCACAGAAGAGCAGATAGGCGCAAGGATTAAGCGTAGGTATCGATCAAGGTGCCGAGCATTTCGTCCGAAGCCTTGGCGACTTTCACGCCCAGCTCCACTTGAAACTTGCCTTGGGCCATCTCGACCATATCGCTCGCCGAGTTGGTGGGCTGGGCACGGCCATTGGCTTGCAAACGGTCGCGTTGGGCGTCCGAGGGCTGGGTCGTCGCGGCGCTGGCAATGTTGCCGGCGGCCTGGTCGACACGGTTCTGCCCGGTCTGGATGGTGCTCAGTCCCGAATAAAACGCGCTGCTTCCGGAGATTTCCATGGCGTAAGCCTGCCTTTAGAGAATCGTGAAGGTAAATTGAAGCAGAGATTCCGGCAAAAGGCCCGTCAAAAACACTAATGGCCTATTGCCCTGTTATAGCCAAAATCAGTCAAGCAGATCCAGTTCCAGGTGCGCGGCAACCGCTTCGGCCCCGGCCTGCTTGAGTCTCGGCACCCGCCCCAGGCAGGGCGCCGGCAAGCGTTCAGCCAGGGTGGCAAGGTTCTCTTCCAGACGAGAGGTCTTCGGATCGATGATATTCGCCACCCACCCCGCCAGCGGCAACCCATCGCGGGCAATCGCCTCGGCGGTGAGCAAGGCGTGGCTGATGCAGCCCAGACGCACCCCCACCACCAGGATCACCGGCAACTTCAGGGCCATGGCCAAGTCCGACAGGTTGGCCTGATCGGCCAAGGGCACCCGCCAGCCACCCGCGCCCTCGATCAAGGTGAAATCCGCCTGCTGCGCCAGTATGTGCTGCATCGGTTGCAACAGCGACTGCACCGTCAGCGCAACACCGGCCTCCCGCGCCGCCAGATGGGGGGCGATGGCCGGTTCGAATGCCACCGGGTTGACCTCGGCATAGGTCAGCGGCAACGAGCATTCAGCCAACAGCGCCAGGGCGTCGCTATTGCGCAGCCCTTTGGGCGTGATCTGGCAACCCGAGGCGACCGGCTTTGCCGCAGCGGTGCTTTTGCCCGCAAGGCGGGCGGCATGCAAAAGGCCCGCGGCAATGGTGGTCTTGCCCACATCCGTGTCGGTACCGGCGATGAAGTAAGCGGCGCTCATAGAGGTTTCTCCAGTACGGCGTACACCACTTGATACGTGGCAGGCAGGCCCTGGGCCTGACGGAACTGCTCGTAAGCGTTCACCAGTGCAGCAATCCGCGCGCGGCCCGTCAACCCTCCCGGGCGGCCCGGGTTGAGGTTGTGCGCGCCCAACGCCTTGAGTTCGTGGGTCAGGCTGCGTACGTCCGGGTAGTGCAGCACATGGGGTTGGCGCTCCAGGCTGACGACGCGCAGGCCGCTGGCGGCGCAGAGCTGTTGATACGTCTCGAAGGCACGGAAACGGTTGACGTGCACCAGGCCATCCGCCGCTCGCCAGCTTTCGCGCAACTCATGCAATGTGCCCACACACAAGCTCGCGAATGCCAGCACGCCGCCGGGTTGCAGCACGCGACGGGCCTCGCTGAGCACCGCGTCGAAATTTGCACACCACTGCACCGCCAGGCTGGAATAGATCAGCCCCAGGCTCTGAGCTTTAAGCGGCAAGCGCTCGGCATCCCCGGCAATGAAATACCCCGCGCCGCCCAAGGGCCTGGCGTGATTGAGCATACCTTCGGCGATATCCAGCGCCACGCCCTGGCTGTCGGGCAACCGCTCAGCCAACACACGGCTGAAAAAACCGGTGCCACAACCCATGTCCAGCCAGCGCTGTGGCGTTAGGGCCAGCGGAAGGCGAGCCAACAACGCGGTGCCCACCGCACGCTGCAACTCGGCCACGCTGTCGTAACTGGCGGCTGCGCGGGAAAACGACGCGGCCACTTGGCGCTTGTCCGGCAAGCCACCCGGCAGAGGGGGCAGGGATAAATCAGTCATCAACGCACTCATGCAAAAAAGCCTGGATGGCCCCCGCAACACCGTGAGGGTCTTCCAGAAGAAAAGCGTGGCCGGCCTGTTCAATCAGGCCGATTTCAACATCGGGCAGCAAGGCCAATAGATCACCGGCCGCTTCGGCCGGTACCAGCCCGTCCAGGCCGGCAAACAGGTGTAACTGCGGACCGCGAAAGGCCTGCAAAGCGGCGCGGGTATCAAGCCGGGCGAGCAGTTCAAGACCGGGCATCAACACGCTGGAAGGTGTATGCGGCGCGCCGCTGACCAACAAACGCGACAACCCGCGCGGGTCTTCGGCGCCCTTGGCGCACAACAGGCCGAAGCGTTTGAGGGTGACTTGGGAGTCGGCATGGCAACCGGCGAGGAACGCATCGAAGGTTTCGCCGGGCATCGCGCTCGGCCAGCCGGCATGGGCGACAAAACACGGGTTGCTCGCCAACGTCAGCAAACCACAGCAGCGCTCACCGCGCCGCGCCGCCAATTCGGAAGCCAGCATGCCGCCCAGGGACCAACCGCCCAGCCAGGCGTTGTCCGCCAGCGTGGCGTCGAGTTCGTCGAGCCAGTCATCCAGCTCGCTGGAGTCCAGTACCGGCAACGGTTCGATCTGCACCTGCAGGTGCTCGTCGAGGCCCTGCAAAGCGGCGGCCAGAGGCTCCAGCGGTGACACGCCGAGGCCCCAACCGGGCAGCAATATCAGTCGATCACGCATGGTCGGGCTCCGTGGCGCCTAACAAGCGGAAACACTCTTCCAACGCCGTTAACAATAGCTGCACCTGGGCCTCGCTGTGGGCCGCCGTCAACGTGACGCGTAAACGCGCACTGCCGACCGGCACGGTGGGTGGGCGGATCGCGGTGACCATCAAGCCGCGCTCGCGCAACATCTGCGACAGGCGCATGGCCTTGGCGCTGTCGCCGATCAGGATCGGTTGGATCGGCGTGAAACTGTCCATCAACGCCAGGCCGATCTGCTCGGCGCCCTGACGGAACTGACGAATCAAGCCATTGAGGTGCTCACGCCGCCAATGTTCGGTGCGCAGCAGCTCGAGGCTTTTCAAGGTGGCGCAAGCCAGGGCCGGCGGTTGGCTGGTGGTGTAGATGTACGGGCGGGCGAATTGGATCAGGCTTTCGATCAGGTCGTCACTACCGGCCACAAAAGCCCCGGCGGTGCCGAACGCCTTGCCCAGGGTGCCCACCAACACCGGCACGTCTGCCTGGCTCAAGCCAAAATGCTCGACGATCCCACCGCCGTGGGCGCCCAACGGGCCGAAGCCATGGGCGTCATCCACCATCAGCCAGGCGCCCTTGGCCTGGGTTGCACGGGCCAATGCGGGCAGGTCCGCCAGATCGCCGTCCATGCTGAACACGCCGTCGGTGACCACCAGGGTATTGCCGGTCGCCTTCTCCAAGCGCTTGGCAAGGCTGTCGGCATCGTTATGCAGGTAACGATTGAAACGCGCACCCGAAAGCAGGCCGGCATCCAGCAGCGAAGCGTGGTTGAGGCGGTCTTCCAGCACCGTATCGCCTTGCCCCACCAGCGCCGTGACCGCGCCGAGGTTGGCCATGTAGCCGGTGGTAAACAGCAAGGCCCGTGGGCGACCGGTGAGGTCGGCCAGGGCTTCTTCCAATGCATGGTGAGGTGTGGCGTGGCCAACCACCAAGTGCGAAGCGCCGCCGCCCACGCCCCAACGGGACGCTCCGGCGCGCCAGGCTTCGATCACTTGAGGGTGGTTGGCCAGGCCCAGGTAATCGTTATTGCAGAACGCCAGGAGCGGCTGGCCGTCGACCACCACTTGCGGGCCTTGGGGGCTGTCCAGCAGCGGGCGTTGGCGATAGAGGTGTTCGGCACGGCGGGCAGCGAGGCGCGCGGCGAGATCGAAAGACATGCAGGCCTCGGTATTCAAAGACTGGAGACTGAGCGCGATCAAATGTGGGAGGGGGCTTGCTCCCTCCCACATTTGGATCGCATTTCAATCAGACGGCAGCGTTATAGAACTGTTCGCTGCTCTTTTGCTCGACCAGCGCCTGCTCGATCGCCGCCTGATGCACTTCATCGGCGTGCTCTTCGCGGGCTTCCGGCAGGATGCCCAGGCGCGAGAACAGTTGCATGTCCTTGTCGGCCTGCGGGTTGGCGGTGGTCAGCAGTTTGTCGCCGTAGAAGATCGAGTTGGCGCCGGCGAAAAACGCCAGGGCCTGCATCTGCTCGTTCATCGCCTCACGCCCGGCCGACAGCCGCACATGGGACTGCGGCATGAGGATGCGTGCCACGGCGAGCATGCGGATGAAGTCGAACGGGTCGACGTCCTCAGCGTTTTCCAACGGCGTACCGGCCACCTTCACCAGCATGTTGATCGGCACCGACTCCGGGTGCTCCGGCAGGTTGGCCAGTTGGATCAACAGGTTGGCACGATCATCGAGGGACTCGCCCATGCCGAGGATGCCGCCCGAGCAGATCTTCATCCCCGAATCACGTACATAGGCCAGGGTTTGCAGGCGCTCGCTGTAGGTGCGGGTGGTGATGATCGAGCCGTAGAACTCCGGCGAGGTATCGAGGTTGTGGTTGTAGTAGTCAAGGCCGGCCTGGGCCAGGGCTTGGGTCTGGTCCTGGTCGAGACGACCGAGGGTCATGCAGGTTTCCAGGCCCATGGCCTTCACGCCTTTGACCATCTGCAGCACGTAGGGCATGTCTTTGGCCGACGGGTGCTTCCACGCGGCGCCCATGCAGAAGCGCGTGGAACCGATGGCCTTGGCGCGGGCGGCCTCTTCAAGGACCTTCTGCACCTCCATCAGTTTTTCTTTTTCCAGGCCGGTGTTGTAGTGGCCCGACTGCGGACAATATTTGCAATCTTCCGGGCAGGCGCCGGTCTTGATCGACAGCAGGGTCGACACCTGCACGCGGTTGGCATCGAAATGCGCGCGGTGCACGGTCTGCGCCTGGAACAACAGGTCATTGAATGGTTGCACGAACAGTGCTTTGACTTCGGCTAAAGACCAGTCGTGACGCAGGGTGGCAGAGGTGCTGGCGCTCATGGGCGATTCCTTGATTATGCTTTGGCAAGCGCTGCGGGAAGGGCAATACCCACAGGCGCGACACGGATGCTCGGCATATTTAAGGAAGAATCATGCACTGTCAACCAGACCACAAACACCAAGTTTACATCTGGTCAAAAAACATACACACCTGTTTAATCTGCGATGAGGCGACCCAATCAGCCGATTGTGTGTGCAACGCCTGCGAAACCGAGCTGCCGTGGCTGATGGAACAGTGCAACGTGTGCGCCCTGCCGCTGTCGATGGAGGGGCTGACCTGCGGCCAATGCCAGACACATCCGCCCGCCTTTAAACAGGTGATTGCGCCTTGGACCTACGGCTTTCCGGTAGACACCTTGATCAGCCGCTTCAAGCACCAGTCGCGATGGCCACTGGGCCATATGCTTGCGCGCTTGCTGGGGCACCACGTGCAACATCGTCTCGACAACGCTGAAATCATCCGGCCCGACTGCCTGCTGCCCGTGCCGATGGCACGTCACCGCTTGCGCGAGCGAGGTTTCAATCAGGCGTTGATGCTGGCCCGCTGGCTCGGTAACGCCCTCAACCTCAGCTGCGACGAACACCTGTTGTTGCGCCCCCATGAAACCGTGGCGCAACAGGCGCTCGACGCCAAGGCGCGCAAGCGCAACCTGTTTCGCGCCTTCGCCTTGGCCGCCGACGCCCAGGTGCAAGGCCGGCATTTCGCCCTGGTGGACGACGTACTGACGACCGGCGCTACCGCGCACAGCCTCGCACAATTGTTGAGGGACGCCGGTGCGCGCCAGGTTGACGTGTACTGCCTGGCCCGCACACCCAAACCGGGCGCGTAACTTGACTCCCTGGCACCGGGGCGGCAACGTCCACTCATTCCATCGAAGTGTGTTCCCATGTCGCTACCCACCCTGCTCAGCCAACACATTGTCCGCCGTCCACAGCGCATTGCCTTGCTGGCGCATATCGCCGAGCAAGGCTCAATCACCCGCGCCGCCAAGAGCGCCGGCCTGAGTTACAAGGGCGCCTGGGACGCCATCGATGAGCTGAACAACCTGGCGCAAAAGCCGCTGGTGGAACGCAGCGTCGGCGGTAAAGGCGGCGGCGGAGCCAAGTTGACGGCCGAAGGTGAACGCGTATTGCGCCTCTACCAGCGCTTGCAGGCGCTGCAGGCCGAAGTGCTCGGCTCCGACGAGGATGCCAGTGACTTCAATCTGCTGGGACGCTTGATGCTGCGCACCAGCGCGCGTAACCAATTGCATGGCCAGGTGGTCGCCATTGAACAGCATGGCCGCAACGACACCATTCGCCTGCAACTGGCCGCTGGCTTGAATATTGACGCGCAAATCACTCACGACAGTACCCGGCGGCTGGAACTGGCAGTGGGTGTGGAAGTGGTCGCGTTGATCAAGGCCGGTTGGCTGGAACTGCTCGCTATCGGACAAGCTGCAACACCTGGACACAATTGCATGAGCGGCATTATCGACACGATTCTCGCCGCCGATGACGGCCCCAGCGAAGTGCGCATCACCTTGCCCAACGGCCTGGTGTTATGTGCCCTGGCGCAGCCTGCCGCGCTCGAAGCGCTGGGCGCTTCCGAGAACCAGCCTATCCAGGTGCAGTTCGCCCCGCACAATGTATTGCTGGGCACGCCGGTATAACGCGGCCGCGCCTTCAAACTGCAACAAATTCGTCACGAGGGCTCCTTAAGGTGTCTGCAAAAACCGCAGAGGGAGCCTGAAATGAGCCTGTTACAAGAAAACCAAGCCACCGACCTGGAACAGATGGTCGGCCTCACCCGCCGCCGCTTCATCGGTGCCGGTGCCCTCTGCGGTGCCGCGATGTTCCTGGGCGGCAACCTGCTCAGCCGCAGTGCCCTGGCCATTAACGCGACCACCGCCAGCCCGTTGCTGGGGTTCACCGGCATCGCTGCTGCCAGCAGCGACACCATCACCTTGCCGCCGGGCTACAGCGCGTCGGTGCTGATCAGTTGGGGCCAGCCGTTGCACAAGGGCGCGCCGGCTTTCGACCCGTCCGGCAACGGGACCGCCAAAGCCCAGGAGCAACAGTTCGGTGACAACAACGATGGCATGAGCCTGTTCGCCTTCCCCGGCGACAACAACCGTGCGCTCATGGCGATCAACAACGAATACACCAACTATCGCTACCTCTACGCCCACGGCGGCGCGCCGCAATCGGCTGAAGAGGTGCGCAAGGCCCAGGCCAGCGAAGGCGTTTCGGTCATCGAAGTGCGGCGCAAAGGTGACACCTGGCAGTTCGTCCAGGACTCGCGCTATAACCGCCGCATCCACGGCAACTCGCCAATCCGCCTGAGCGGCCCGGCCGCGGGTCATGCCTGGTTGCAAACCAGTGCCGACAAGTCGGGCAAAAAAGTCCTCGGTACCTTTCAGAACTGCGCCAACGGCAAGACACCGTGGGGCACTTATCTGACGTGCGAAGAGAACTTCACCGACTGCTTCGGCAGCAGCAACCCACAACAAAGCTTCGACGCCGGGCAAAAACGCTATGGCGTGGCAGCGGCCAGCAAAGACATCAACTGGCATCAGCATGACCCGCGCTTCGACATGGCCAAGAACCCCAACGAACTCAACCGTCACGGCTGGGTGGTGGAAATCGACCCGTTCGACCCGCAATCCACCCCAGTCAAGCGCACCGCCCTGGGCCGTTTCAAACACGAGAACGCGGCGCTGGCTGAAACCCGCGACGGCCGCGCCGTGGTGTACATGGGCGACGATGAGCGCGGTGAATTCATCTACAAGTTCGTCAGCCGTGACCCGATCAACCACAACAACCCCAAGGCCAACAAAAACCTGCTCGACCACGGCACCTTATATGTGGCGATCTTCGACGCGGGCGATGGCAACGCCGACCACCCCAAGGGCAAGGGCCAATGGGTGGAGCTGACCCATGGCAAAAACGGTATTGATGCCGGCAGCGGTTTCGCCAGCCAAGCCGAGGTGCTGATCCATGCGCGCCTGGCCGCCAGCGTGGTGAAAGCCACCCGCATGGACCGCCCGGAGTGGATTGTGGTCAGCCCCACTGATGGCCAGGTCTATTGCACACTCACCAACAATGCCAAACGCGGGGAAGACGGCCAACCGGTGGGCGGGCCCAACCCACGGGAGAAAAACGTCTACGGTCAGATCCTGCGCTGGAAAGCTGATCAGGATAACCACGGCGCCCACGAATTCACCTGGGACCTGTTTGTGGTCGCCGGTAACCCAGGCGTGCACGCCGGTACGCCCAAGGGCGGTTCCTCCAACATCAACCCGCAGAACATGTTCAACAGCCCCGACGGCCTGGGGTTCGACCAGGCCGGGCGCTTGTGGATCCTGACCGACGGCGACTACAGCAATGCCGGTGACTTCGCGGGCATGGGCAATAACCAGATGCTGTGTGCCGACCCGGCCACCGGAGAAATCCGCCGGTTCATGGTCGGGCCGGTGGCGTGTGAAGTCACCGGGATCAGCTTTTCGCCGGACCAGAAGACGCTGTTTGTGGGGATCCAGCATCCCGGCGAAACCGGCGGTTCGACCTGGCCGGAGCATCTGCCCAATGGCAAGCCGAGGTCTTCGGTGATGGCGATTCGGCGGGATGACGGCGGCATTATCGGCGCTTGATAAAATGTCATCGGGAGCAAGCCCCCTCCCACAGTTGACCGCGTGTACGCCGGCAATTGTGGGAGGGGGCTTGCTCCCGATAGCGATGGCACAGGCGCCCTATCTCAAGCCTGGTGCGTTACCATACCCGGCCGGACGCGGCGCCCTGCTGCGCGCAGGAGTTCGCATGGCCCACCCGTTTGAAACACTCACCCCTGACCTGGTCCTCGACGCGGTCGAGAGCATCGGTTTCCTCAGCGACGCCCGTGTGCTGGCGCTCAACAGCTACGAAAACCGCGTGTATCAGGTGGGCATCGAAGGCTCTGAGCCGCTGATCGCCAAGTTTTATCGCCCCCAGCGCTGGAGCAACGAGGCCATCCTCGAAGAGCATCGCTTCACCTTCGAACTGGCCGAGTGCGAGGTGCCGGTGGTCGCCCCATTGATCCACAACGGTGAAAGCCTGTTCGAACATGCAGGCTTCCGTTTCACCCTGTTTCCCCGGCGGGGTGGCCGCGCGCCGGAGCCGGGCAATCTCGACCAACTCTATCGCCTCGGGCAACTGCTCGGCCGTTTGCATGCCGTAGGCTCCACCCGCCCGTTCGAACACCGCGAAGCCCTGAGTGTGAAGAACTTCGGCCACGACTCCCTCACCACGCTGCTCGAAGGCAATTTCATTCCCAAAAGCCTGCTGCCGGCCTATGAGTCCGTCGCCCGCGACCTGCTCAAGCGCGTGGAAGAGGTATACAAAGCCACCCCGCACACGAACATCCGCATGCACGGGGATTGCCACCCCGGCAACATGATGTGCCGCGATGAGATGTTCCATATCGTCGACCTCGACGACTGCCGTATGGGCCCGGCGGTGCAGGACCTGTGGATGATGCTCGCCGGTGACCGGCAAGAATGCCTTGGCCAACTGTCGGAACTGATGGACGGCTACCAGGAGTTCCACGACTTCGACCCACGGGAACTGGCCCTGATCGAACCCCTGCGTGCCCTGCGCCTGATGCATTACAGCGCCTGGCTCGCACGGCGCTGGGATGACCCGGCGTTCCCCCACAGCTTCCCCTGGTTTGGCAGTGAACGGTATTGGGGCGATCAGGTGCTGGCGTTGCGCGAGCAACTGGCCGCCCTCAACGAAGAACCCCTGAAACTGTTCTGACCGCCTTATGTGGGAGGGGGCTTGCCCCTCCCACATAAGCAAAGCCAATCCCATTGGCAGGCAAATGTCCTTACAATCACGCCTTTGTTAGCTGCCTAAGCAAGGATTCCGCAATGCAAGCCGCCAACCCCCGCAAGGGGTACATCCTGGGCCTGAGCGCCTATGTCATCTGGGGTCTGTTCCCGCTCTACTTCAAAGCCATCGCCAGCGTCCCCGCTGCTGAAATCATCGTGCACCGCGTGTTGTGGTCGGCGCTGTTCGGTGGCTTGCTGTTGATGGTGTGGAAACATCCGGGGTGGCTGCGTGAGCTGCGCGACAATCCCAAACGCCTGGCTATCCTGGCACTCAGCGGCTCATTGATTGCGGCCAACTGGCTGACTTACGTATGGTCGGTGAACAGCGGGCGCATGCTGGAAGCGAGCCTGGGCTACTACATCAACCCGCTGGTCAATGTACTGCTGGGCATGTTGATCCTGGGCGAGCGCTTGCGCCGCCTGCAGTGGGTCGCCGTCGGGCTGGCGGCGGTGGGTGTGGCGCAACAGGTGTGGCAGGTGGGCAGTTTGCCGTGGGTGTCCTTGGCGCTGGCGCTGACCTTCGGCTTCTACGGGCTGATCCGCAAACAGGCGCCCGTCAAAGCGCTGCCTGGGCTGGTCGTAGAGACATGGATGCTGGTGCCGATCGCCATCGCATGGCTGCTGTTCAACCCCTCGGCCCACAGCGCACAACTGGAGTTCTGGGGCACCTCCGAAGCCTGGTGGCTGGTGGCGGCCGGCCCGGTGACGCTGATCCCGCTGGTATGTTTCAACGCTGCCGCTCGGCATTTGCCCTACACCGCACTGGGCTTTTTACAGTACGTGGCACCGACTCTCGTGCTGCTGGAAGCCGTGCTGCTGTTTGGCGAACACCTGGCGTCGAGCACCCTGCTTGCCTTCGCCTTTATCTGGGCGGGGCTGGTGGTGTACAGCCTGGATGCCTGGATGAGCGTGCGCAAGCGCTGATCAAATAACGTACAAACCTCTGCAAGCCACGCAGCACGTGGCTTGCAGCCATCAACCCCAAGGTTATCCACAACCTGATCCCCGCCATTTGTGCACAAGCCCTTGAAACTGCTCGTTTTTTGCGCAGAAGGCGGAGAGCCAACGCCGGCGCGGCCTGGCGTCGAGTCTCTACAGGTTATCCACAAGCCCATGCAAGTTTTCCATGCATAACCCTGTGGGTTGATCATTCCTCGTTGTGCAATTCCACCATCAAGTCATCCGCCAAGGTTTCCAGCGACGCCTGCAAGGTATCCAGGGATAACGTCGACGGCACCTGCAACAGCGCCTCGGCCGTGAACAACGGGTCACCGCTCATGGGGGCCGGGCGTACGTCCGTGCTCAGGCTCTCCAGGTTCACGCCCTGCCGGCTCAACAACGCTGTGATCTCGCGCACGATGCCCGAGCGGTCATTGCCCACCAGGGTCATCACGATCGACTTGGACGTCGCTGCCTGCCCGCTACTGCCCTCACCCACCAGCACGCGAATGCCGTGTGTGGATAAGTCCTCCAGCGCATTGATCAGGTGCTGACGGTTTTCAGCAGGCACACTGACCCGCAGGATACCGGCGAATTGCCCGGCCATATGCGCCATTCGGCTTTCCTGCCAGCTACCGCCGTGGGTGGCGATGGTATGCGCGATGCGTTCCACGACGCCGGGTTTGTCGGCGGCGATAATTGTGAGTACAAGATGGTCCATGGCGAAGCCCTCAGGAATTCAATCTACAAGGTGGACGCAGGCGCCCTCGAAAACAAATCGTGTACCATTTTTATATTTATCTGGAACAATCCAATCGTTTTTTGAGAACATCACGTTCTCCGCTGTGACCGTACGACCAAAGTGGGTCGCTAAACGACGTATTTAGTCTAATTTTCACAACCGCAAGTCATCATGTAGTATGCAAACCCGTGCACTACATAATGAAAATCTGAAAAAGCGCATAAGCTCCGCAGAGTGAGGCAAGCAATGACTGAACACGTTCAAGTCGGTGGCCTGCAGGTCGCCAAAGTCCTGTTCGACTTCGTGAACAACGAAGCCATTCCCGGTACCGGCATCACTGCCGACCAGTTCTGGGCCGGTGCCGACAAGGTTATCCACGACCTGGCACCGAAGAACAAAGCCCTACTCGCCAAACGCGATGATTTCCAAGCGCGGATCGACACCTGGCACCAGACCCACGCCGGCCAGGCCCACGACCCGGTGGCTTACAAAGCCTTCCTGCAAGACATCGGATACCTGCTGCCAGAAGCCGCAGACTTCCAGGCCACGACCCAAAACGTCGATGACGAAATCGCCCGCATGGCCGGCCCGCAGTTGGTCGTGCCGGTGATGAACGCCCGCTTCGCCCTCAACGCCTCCAATGCGCGTTGGGGCTCGCTGTATGACGCGCTGTACGGCACCGACGCCATCAGCGAAGCCAATGGCGCCGAGAAGGGCCAGGGCTACAACAAAGTGCGGGGCGACAAGGTGATTGCCTTTGCCCGCGCGTTCCTCGACGAAGCCGCGCCGCTCTCGGCGGGCAGCCATGTCGACTCCACCGGCTACAAAATCGTCGATGGCAAGCTGATCGTCAGCCTCAAGGGCGGTAGCAACAGCGGTCTGCGCGACGACTCGCAACTCATCGGTTTCCAGGGCGACAGCGCCCAGCCGATTGCCGTGCTGCTCAAACACCACGGCCTGCACTTCGAGATCCAGATCGACGCCAGCACGCCGGTCGGCCAGACCGACGCCGCCGGCGTCAAAGACGTGCTGATGGAAGCTGCGCTGACCACCATCATGGACTGCGAAGACTCCGTCGCCGCCGTCGATGCCGATGACAAAGTGGTGATCTACCGCAACTGGCTCGGCCTGATGAAGGGCGACCTGGCCGAAGAAGTGGCCAAGGGCGGCAAGACCTTCACCCGTACCATGAACCCTGACCGCGTCTATACCGGCGTGAATGGCCAGGACGTGACCTTGCACGGCCGTTCACTGCTGTTCGTGCGCAACGTCGGCCATCTGATGACCATTGACGCGATTCTCGACAACGCCGGCAATGAAGTACCCGAAGGCATCCTCGACGGGCTGATCACCAGCCTGGCGGCGATCCACAGCCTCAACGGCAACAGCAGCCGCAAGAACAGCCGCACCGGTTCGGTCTATATCGTGAAGCCGAAGATGCACGGCCCGGAAGAAGCCGCGTTCACCAACGAGCTGTTCGGCCGTATCGAAGACGTGCTGAACCTGCCGCGCAACACCCTTAAAGTCGGGATCATGGACGAGGAGCGCCGCACCACGGTCAACCTCAAGGCCTGCATCAAGGCGGCCAGCGAGCGTGTGGTATTCATCAACACCGGCTTCCTCGACCGTACCGGCGACGAAATCCACACCTCCATGGAAGCTGGCGCGATGGTGCGCAAGGCAGCCATGAAGGCGGAAAAATGGATCGGCGCCTATGAGAACTGGAACGTCGATATCGGCCTGAGCACCGGCCTTCAAGGGCGTGCGCAGATCGGTAAAGGCATGTGGGCGATGCCCGACCTGATGGCGGCCATGCTCGAACAGAAAATCGCCCACCCACTGGCCGGTGCCAACACCGCCTGGGTGCCGTCGCCGACGGCGGCGGCGCTGCACGCGCTGCACTATCACAAGGTTGATGTGTTCGCACGCCAGGCCGAACTGGCCAAGCGCGAGCGCGCTTCGGTGGACGATATCCTGACCATTCCTCTGGCAGCCAATACCGATTGGTCCGACGAAGAAATCCGCAACGAGCTGGACAACAACGCCCAGGGCATCCTGGGTTATGTAGTCCGCTGGATCGACCAGGGCGTCGGTTGTTCGAAAGTGCCGGACATCAACGATGTGGGCCTGATGGAAGACCGCGCCACCCTGCGTATCTCCAGCCAGCACATCGCCAACTGGTTGCGCCACGGCATCGTCAATGAAGCCCAGGTGCTGGAAAGCCTCAAGCGCATGGCGCCGGTGGTAGACCGCCAGAACGCCGGGGATGCGCTGTACCGCCCACTGGCGCCGGACTTCGACAGCAACATCGCGTTCCAGGCGGCGGTGGAGTTGGTGATTGAAGGGACCAAACAGCCGAATGGCTATACCGAGCCGGTGTTGCACCGCAGGCGTCGGGAGTTCAAGGCTAAAAACGCTCTTTAAACGCAGAAAAAAACCCTGGTCGAAATACCAGGGTTTTTTATGAGCTGTCGAATTTTATGATGGATCAAATCCGTCAGTCGCTGAAAGTACTATCGGCGCCTACTGCACCATCCCCAACTCCCGCTTCACCATCTTCGCCAACTTCACGCTATCGATCGGCTTGAGCAGAAAGTCCACCACGCTCAAATGCATGGCGTCGATCACATCGGGAGCTTCCGCGTCCCCTGACATGATGATGATCGGCAATGCCGCCCGAGAGGATTCGCGCACCTGGCGGATCAGTTCCAGGCCACTGCTGGGCGTCATGCGCAAATCGGTAATCAGCAAGCCGATGGAGGTGTTGGAGTTCAGCAGATTCCACGCCGCCTCACCGCTCTCGGCGGTCATGCAGCGAATACCGTCCAGACCCAGGATTTGCGCCAGCAGCTCACGCGCGTCCTTGTCGTCGTCAACAATCAGCACACGTTGCGGCGGTAAATCAGGTTCCAGCATCACGGCGCTCAGCGCCTCGCGCTCCGCATCGCTCAAAATATCGTTGTCGGTCATACATTTCTCAGCAGTTCTCATCACTCTTTCAGCACACTCGTCAGACATCTGCCGAAAGGTGAACAATGTGCACTTCGTCGGAAAGTTTGCCTAGTGGGTGTTCTACGGGTTTTGCACCATAGCCTTGTAAGGTTTTTCCCTAGTCATGCATCGTTTAACCGCTACCTAGACTTACGTCCAATGGGCACCCACGGCACGGGAGTTGACCATGAAGGACGATAACGACAAAAAACTGCGGTCACTGTTATGAGTAAAGCTGATGCTTTCACGCAGGCGGGAAAAACCGCCGTGTTGCAGAACATCCACGGCACCCTGCAATTCCTGCAACGCTTCCCCCCGTTCAACCAGATGGAAAATGCCCATTTGGCGTTTCTGGTTGAACAATGCCAATTGCGCTTCTATGCCCCCGGCGACAGCATCCTCAAACCGTCGGGCGGCCCGGTCGAGCACTTCTATATCGTCAAGCAGGGCCGCGTCGTGGGTGAGCGGCCGGACAGCACCGAAACCACCTTCGAAATCACCACGGGCGAATGCTTCCCCCTCGCCGCCTTGCTCGGCGAACGAGCCACCCGCACCGAACACAAGGCCGCCGAAGACACCTTCTGCCTGCAATTGAACAAGCCGGCCTTTATCAAGCTGTTCGCGCTTTCCAGCCCGTTCCGCGACTTTTCCCTACGCGGGGTCAGTAGCCTGCTGGACCAGGTCAACCAACAAGTCCAGCAAAAAGCCGTCGAGACCCTCGGCACTCAATATTCGCTGAACACCCGTCTTGGCGAGTTGGCCATGCGCCACCCGGTCACCTGCCAACCCGGCACGCCGCTACGCGAGGCGGTGACGCTGATGCACGAGCAGCAGGTAGGCAGCATTGTGATCGTGGATGAGCATAAAGCGCCCCTGGGGATTTTTACCCTGCGCGACCTGCGCCAGGTGGTGGCCGACGGCACCAGCGACTTCAACCAGGCCATCGAAGGGCATATGACCCAGGCGCCGTTCTTCTTGACCCCGGACCACAGCGCCTTTGACGCCGCCATCGCCATGACCGAGCGGCATATCGCCCATGTGTGCCTGGTCAAAGACCAGCGCCTGTGTGGCGTGGTGTCCGAGCGCGACCTGTTTTCCTTGCAACGGGTGGACCTGGTGCACCTGGCCCGCACCATCCGCAATGCGCCCCGCGTGGAAAACCTGGTGGCGATTCGCGGCGAAATCGGCCAACTGGTCGAACGCATGCTGGCCCACGGCGCCTCGTCTACGCAGATCACCCACATCATTACCCTGCTTAACGATCACACCGTGTGCCGGGTGATCGAGCTGACGCTTGCCGAAAAAGGCGACCCTGGCGTGCCGTTCAGCTGGTTGTGTTTCGGCAGCGAAGGTCGCCGTGAACAAACCCTGTTCACCGACCAGGACAACGGTATTTTGTTCGAAGCCAAGGACGCCGCCGAAGCCGCGTCGATCCGGGCGCGGTTACTGCCCCTGGCGCAGCAGATCAACCAGAGCCTGGCGTTGTGCGGCTTCAGCCTGTGCAAGGGCAATATCATGGCGGGCACCCCCGAGCTGTGCCTGTCACGGGCCGAATGGGCGCGACGCTTTGCAGCGTTCATACGCGAGGCGACGCCGGAGAATCTGCTGGGGTCGAGCATCTATTTCGATCTGCGGGTAGTCTGGGGCGATGAGCGCGGTTGCGAACAATTGCGCCAGGGCATCCTGGATCAGGTTGCGGATAACCGGCTGTTCCAACGCATGCTGGCCGAGAACGCCCTGCGCCAGCGTCCGCCAGTCGGACGTTTCCGGGAGTTTGTGCTGACGCGCAAAGGCGGCGAAAAGGCCACGCTCGATCTCAAGGTGCAAGGCCTGACCCCTTTTGTCGATGGTGCGCGCCTGCTGGCCCTGGCCAATGGCATCCACGCCAACAACACCCTGGAGCGCCTGCGCCAGTTGGTACTCAAGGAAGTCATCGACGCGCTGGACGGTGCCGCCTATGAAGAGGCGTATCACTTTATCCAGCAAACCCGCATGCAGCAGCACCAGTTGCAAACCCGCGAGAACCAGCCCTATTCCAACCGCGTCGACCCCGACAGCCTCAACCACCTGGACCGGCGCATCCTGCGTGAATCCCTGCGTCAGGCGCAACGCCTGCAAAGCAGCCTGACCTTGCGGTATCAGCTGTGAGCTGGCTCGGTTGGCTACGCCCGAAAAAGCCTGGGCTCGACACGGCGCAACAACAGCGCCTGGACCAACTGCCCAAAGCCGTGGAGCTGGGCGACGGCCTCTTGCGCAGCCAGCGTTGGGTGGTGGTGGACCTGGAAACCAGCGGCCTGAACCTCAACCGTGACCAGGTCCTGTCCATCGGCGCCGTGGTGATCGAAGACGGTGCGATAGACTTCTCACAACTGTTCGAGCGGACCCTGCAACGCAGCGCAACCAAACTCAGCCCCAGCGTGCTGATCCATGGCCTGGGGCCTAGTGCGATCGCCGCCGGCAGCGACCCGGTCGACGCCCTGCTGGATTTTATGGATTTCGTCGGCGACAGCCCCCTGCTGGCGTTCCACGCCCCCTTCGATCAACACATGCTGTGCCGGGCACTCAAGGACAGCCTGGGGTATCGCCTGGCTCATCCGTTTCTCGACGTCGCCGACATCGCCCCGCTGCTGTGCCCCGAGGCGAATATTCGCGAAGCCGGGCTCGACGATTGGATCAACCACTTTCACCTTCAGGTCGGCGAGCGCCATCACGCCAGCGCCGATGCCTTGGCCACGGCGGAACTGATGCTCATCCTGTTCAGCCGCGCACGCCAGCAACACCTCGACTCCCCCCAGCAATTGCAAGAACGCTTGAGCCAATGGAAACGGCGTAAACAAGCGCCATCGTTTTAATAGCACCGCCCGACAGACGCCAATTGCGCCCATCTGACGCCTCTGACACAATCGCGAATAATTCTCGTTAGTTTAAACCTCTTGTTTATTCGGTGATGCCTTGTCGTCGGTCCCAAACCCACACAGTGAGCTGGTTGGCGCGTTGTATCGCGACCATCGCGGCTGGCTGTTGGCATGGCTTCGCCGCAACGTGGCCTGCCCGAGCCGCGCCGAGGACCTCAGCCAGGACACCTTCATGCGCCTGCTGGGCCGTGACGAGCTGCGCGAACCTCGCGAGCCGCGGGCGTTCCTGGTAGCCATCGCCAAGGGTTTGCTGTTCGACTACTTCCGGCGCGCCGCGTTGGAACAGGCCTACCTCACCGAACTGATGCTGCTTCCGGAAAGCGAACACCCGTCGCCGCAAGCCCAGCAAATGATCCTCGAAGACCTCAAGGCCATCGACCGCCTGCTCGGCAAGCTGTCGAGCAAGGCCCGCGCCGCCTTCCTCTATAACCGCCTCGATGGCCTGGGCCACGCCGAAATCGCCCGGCGCCTCGGTGTGTCGGTGCCCCGTGTGCGCCAATACCTGGCCCAGGGCATTCGCCAATGCTACATCGCCCTGTATGGCGAACCGCTGTGACCGGTTCCAGACCGGTTTCAGCCCGCGTGCTGGATGCGGCGATCGCCTGGCAACTGTCCCTCGACTCCGGCGACGGCAGTGCGGTGGAGCAGGAAGAGTTCGCCAAGTGGCTGGCCAGCGATGAAGAACATGCGCGGGCCTGGCGCCAGTTGGGCATGCTCGACCAGCGCTTCAGCGTAGCCTCTGGCCCGGCGCGGGCGGCGCTGTTGCAGTCACGCGAAGGGATTCGCCAGCGCGTGCGCAAGTTGGGCACGGGCCTCGCTAGCATCGCACTGGTGTGCGGCCTGGCGCTGTTGGCCGGTGAGCGTTACGTGCCCATCCACTATTGGCTGGCCGACCAACGCACCGCCACCGGCGAGCAGCGCACGCTGAAATTGGCCGACGGCACGCTGATCAACCTCAACACCCACAGCGCCATCGACGTGCGTTTCGATGAAAAACGCCGGCTGATCGTGCTGCAGGCAGGTGAGATTCTGATCGAGACCGGGCACAACGATGGCCGCCCGTTCTACGTGCAAACCCGCGACGGCAGCCTGCGCGCACTGGGCACGCGGTTTATCGTCAAGCGCGAAGACGGCGCTACGCGCCTGAGCGTGCTGCAGTCTGCCGTGGCGGCCCAGCCCGAAGCGCTGCACCAGGAACAGATCTTCAAAGAGGGCCAGCAGGTGCTCATGCGCAGTGATGGCCTCGGCCCGCTGCTGGCCGTCGCCCCCGCCACCGACGCCTGGACCCGCGGCATGCTGGTGGTGGACAACGCCCGCCTGGGCGATGTGATCGAGGAACTGAGCCGTTACCGCACCGGGCACCTGGGTGTGGATAAAGACGTGGCCGACCTGCGCATCACCGGCAGTTTCCCGCTGCACGACACCACCCTGGCGCTCAATGCGCTGTTGCCGACGCTGCCGGTGCAGATCGAGCAGCACACGCCGTGGTGGGTGACGGTGAAAAGCAAGCCGTAGGTTCTGCTGTGGCCGGGCGACTGCTATCGGGAGCAAGCCCCCTCCCACACTGACTGTGTTTGCAAATCAAGGTGTGTGAATGCAGTCAGTGTGGGAGGGGGCTTGCTCCCGATAGGGCCCCGAAGAACACCTCGAAAACCTCAGCGCAAAAATATTTTCATCCTCCCCTATCACTTTTCGATTCTCGTCCGGCACCTAGGCAATTGAGAAATATTTCCATTCAGGAGCCACCTATGTCCCGCACGCTAGACACCTTGTTGCGCCCCAGCCTGTTAGCCATCGCCATCGCGCTCAGCGCCCCGCTGGCCAGCACCCCGCTGATCGCTGCCGAGCAAGCGTCCAGCGTTCGCGCCTACAACCTGCCGGCCGCGCCGTTGGCCACGACCCTGAACCAGATCGCCAGCCAGGCGGGGCTGGCATTGACCCTCGATCCGACGCTGGCGTCGGGCAAGACCTCGGCGCCGGTCAAAGGCCAGTTCGATGCCCAAGGCGCGTTGCGGGAGGCGTTGCGTGGCACCGGCTTGCAGCTGGAGCAGAGCAGCGCAGGCACCTTTACCCTGGTGGCCATTGCCGAAGGCGTCGTGGCGTTGCCGCAGACCAGCATCATCGCCCAAGGCAACACTGAAAGCGCTTGGGGCCCCGTGACCGGTTACCTGGCCACACGTACCGCCGCCGGCACCAAGACCGACACCGCACTGGTCGAAGCCCCGCGCTCGATCTCCGTGGCCACCCGCGAGCAGATGCAGGATCGTAACGTCCAGAACCTGGATGACGCCGTCAAGTACATGCCCGGCATCGTGTCCGCCAGCTACGGCAGCGACACCCGTTATGACTGGATGCGTGTACGCGGTTTCGAACCCACCCAATTCCTCGACGGCCTGCCATTGCCGCGTGGCGTCTACGCCAACCCCAAGGCCGAAACCTGGAACCTCGACCGCCTCGCGCTGCTGCGTGGCCCGGCGTCCTCGGTGTATGGCCAGACCCCTCCTGGCGGCCTGCTGGACATGGTCAGCCGTCGCCCGAGTGCGGAGTCGAGCAACGCCATCCAAGTGCAATACGGCAGCGACAACTACCGCCAACTCAACTTCGCCAGCACCGGCAAGCTCGATGATGAAGGCCGGTTCCTCTATGGCCTCAGCGGCGTGGTGCGCGATGCCGGCACCCAGGTCGACCACATCGACAACCAGCGCTACAACATTGCGCCGAGCCTGACCTGGAACATCGACACCGACACCAAGCTGACTTTCCTGTCGCAGTTCACACGCGACGATACCGGCGCCACCAGCCAGTTCCTGCCGATCGTAGGCACCAAGATCAAATCGCCGCTGGGGGACGTGTCACATCACAAGAACCTGGGCGACCCGGACTACGAATTCTACGACCGCACTTATTACGCACTGGGCTATGCGTTCGAGCATCGTTTCAACGATACCTGGCAGTTCAAGCAGAACCTGCGTTACACCAAGTCGGAATTGGCGTTCCAGCAGTTGACCGTGGGCGCCTACAGCTATTTCCCGGTTGATGCCGCCGGCAATATCGGCCGTACCTCAACCAACGTTGACGAGAACATCGGCCAATTCGCGCTCGACAACAACTTCCAGGCCGACTTCGCCACAGGCGACGTCACCCACACCTTGCTGCTCGGCCTGGACCATCAGCGTACCGATACGTCTTATCTGTCGATTTTTGGTTCCGCCGGGACCGTCAACATCTTCAACCCGGTCAATACCCGCCCCGTGGAACGCCCGGCGCGCTCCACGGCGTACTACGACTACAACCAGAAAACCATCCAGACCGGCCTCTACATGCAAGACCAGATGGCGTTGGACAACTGGCGCCTGACCCTCGGCGGGCGTGAAGACTGGGTGCACCAAGGCACCACCTACTTCAACAAGAACGATGCGACCAACACCGACCGCAGCAAGAACTTCAGCGGTAACGCGGCGCTGAGCTATGTGTTCGACTCAGGCTTTGTGCCTTACCTGTCATACGCCGAGTCCTTCCAGCCGGCGAGCAACGCCAGCGTCGACCCACTGCAGTCGTACAAACCCACAGAGGGCAAGCAATGGGAGCTGGGGATCAAGTATCAGCCGCCGGGCTCCAACACCTTATTGAGCGCCGCGGTCTACGACCTGACCCAGAAAAACGTGCTGGTTGCCAGCACCGGGGCCGGTGGCCAGTCGGTCACGGACCAGACCGGCGAGGTGAAAGTCAAAGGCCTGGAGCTGGAAGCCGTGTCTGACGTCACCGAGAACCTCAAAGTGATTGCCGCGTACACCCTGGCCAAATCCGAAGTACAGAAGGGCAACTTCAAAGGCAACCGCCTGCAACTGATGCCAAACCAGCAAGCCTCCCTATGGACCGACTACACCTGGCACACCGGCGTACTCGACGGTTTCGGTATCGGCTTCGGTGCCCGCTATACCGGCAACACCTACGGCGACCAGGCCAACACCTGGCTGGGCAAGGCCAACGCCTACACCGTGTTCGACGGCGCCGTGCATTACGACCTGGGCCGCCTGGACAACAGCCTCAAAGGCGCATCGCTGAAGTTGAACGCCACCAACCTGTTCAACAAGGACTACATCTCCACCTGTGACGCTTCCTACTGCTACTTCGGCGACCAACGCAGCGTCGTCGCCAGTGCCACCTACCAGTGGTGATCGGCTGAGTTAACCACCAGGCCGTCCTTCGGGGCGGCTTTGGCGTGTCTGAAGGCTAGAACATGAAAAGCACAACCATCCGCCGCTGGTCCTTCATCCACACCTGGACCAGCCTGATCTGCACGGTATTCCTGCTGATGCTCGCCCTCACCGGATTGCCGCTGGTGTTTCACCATGAGATCGATCATCTGCTGGGCAACGAGCCGCAATTGGCGCAAATGCCTGCCGACACGCCGCAGCTCAACCTGGAGCAACTGGTCAGCGCAGCGCAAGCCCATCGCCCCGGCGACGCCATGCAATACCTGGCCTGGGACGAAGACGACAAAAATGGCGTGATTGCGATCATGGCCGCCACGGCCGGCACCGAGCCCAATGCGTCCCACACCTTCATGCTCGACGCCCGCACCGGCGAAGCCGTGGAAACCCCGGCGGCCAATGGGGGGTTCACCCTGTTCCTGCTGCGCCTGCACGTAGACATGTTCGCCGGCCTGCCGGGCAAGCTGATGTTGGCGTTCATGGGCGTGCTGTTTGTGTTGGCGATTATCTCGGGCACGGTGTTGTACCTGCCGTTCATGCGCCGCTTGAAATTCGCCACCGTGCGCAACGATAAATCCACGCGCCTGCGCTGGCTGGACCTGCACAACCTGATCGGCGTAGTCACCCTGACCTGGGCGCTGGTGGTGGGCGTGACCGGGGTGATCAGCGCCTGCGCCGACCTGATCATCGCCGCCTGGCGCCAGGACAGCCTCAGCGCCATGATCGAGCCCTACCAAAACGCCCCGCCGCTGGCCCAACGCGCGCCCGCCACTGAACTGCTGAACATTGCCGCCAAGGCCGCGCCCGGCATGACGCCGGACTTCATCGCCTTCCCCGGCACGCGTTTTTCCAGCGAGCACCATTACGCGGTGTTCATGAAAGGCAGCACCCACCTGACCTCGCACCTGCTCACGCCGGTACTGATCGATGCCAGCACCCTGGCCGTCACCGCCATCGCCGAACGGCCGTGGTACATGGACGCCATGGGCATGTCCCAACCGTTGCACTTCGGCGACTACGGCGGCATGCCGATGAAAGTCCTCTGGGCCGTGTTGGATGTGCTGACCATCATCGTGCTGGGCAGTGGGGTTTACCTGTGGATCGTGCGGCGCAAGGCGGCTCGGCCATGAAGCCGCGTCAATCGAATTTCTGGAAGGTGTTTGCCATGCCGCTGGGGATTGGCCTGCTCAGTGCCGCCGGGTTGTTTGCCGCATTGCTGGGGGACGGGTGGTGGGATTCGTTGAGCTGGGCAGGGCTGGGGGTTCCTGCTGCAATCGGTGCTTGGGCTTTGATCAAACGCTGAGCTAGATTAGCGCTGCCCTTTTTCGAGGAATGCCCAATGTCCGCGCCCAGCCTGACCTTGTTCCACAACCCTGCCTCACCGTTTGTACGCAAAGTCCGCGTGTTACTGAGCGAGACCGGTCAACAAGACCGCGTCACCCTGCAAGGCTGCCTGCCGACACCGGTCAACCCCGATGCGCAACTGGTGCAAGATAACCCCGTGGGCAAGATCCCGGCCCTGCGCCTGGCCGACGGCTCGGTGCTGCACGACAGCCGAGTGATCCTCGACTACTTCGACCACCAGCACAGTGGCACCCCGCTGATCCCTCGCGAGGGCGCCGCTCGCTGGCGTCGCCTGACCCTGGCCTCGATGGCCGACGCCGTCATGGACGCCGCCGTGCTGGTGCGCTACGAAACCGCCCTGCGGCCGGTCGAGAAGCATTGGGACCAATGGCTCGATGAGCAACGCAAAAAAATCCGCCGCACCCTCGCCGAATGGGAGGCGAATGCGCTTGGCGAACTCGCCGGCCACTTCGACATCGCCGCCATCAGCGTGGCCTGCGCCTTGGGTTATCTGGACTTCCGCCACCCAGACCTGCAATGGCGCCTGGACAACCCGAAACTTGCCCAATGGTACGCCGAGGTCAGCCAGCGCCCTTCGCTGCAACAAACCCAGCCCCCCGCCGGCTGACCTTGTAGTGAGCGGGCTTGCCCCGCGCTGGGTGGCGCAGCCGCCCCAAAACCAGGCGCCTGAGATCTATCTGGAAGACCGCGTTGGCCGAATTGGGGCGGCTGCGCCCCCCAGCGCGGGGCAAGCCCGCTCACTACAAACAGGGAACAACAGGTTGATCCTGGCAACCAATTTGGCCCTGATTTGCTGATCCTCGCGCAGGCCCATCATTGCAGCGACTCCAAAGGCTCCACCGCCTTGCGCTTGCCCACGCCATACCAATCCAGTTTGCGTGTCAGCACCATCACCGTCCCCAACAACCCGAACAGCAGCAGCGAGCCCATCAGCAACGCGTAATCCTCGGCGCTCAACAGCCCGTACAACAAGCCGTACAAGGCTGCGAGCCCCGCCGAAAAACCCAGGCCGTGACTGACGCTGCGCAGCACATGACACACGTAGAAGCCGATCAGCAACACGCAGGCGCCAGCAGAGCACAGATAGGCCATGGCGAAGCCTATGTGCTCGGACAATGACAACAGCAGCAGGTAAAAGAACGCCAGCGCAAAGCCCACCAAGGCGTATTGAACCGGGTGCACCGCCAGGCTCTTGAGCACTTCGAACAGGAAGAACCCGGCAAACGTCAGCGCAATAAACAGCAGCGCATATTTGATCGCGCGATCGCTCTTGAGGTACTGGTCCACCGGGTCGATGAAGTTCACGCCAAAGCTGCGATTGTTGAAGTCGTTACACCCCCGCTCGTCCAGGCAGGTTTGCAGGGCTTGTTCCAGGTTGGTGGAGAAGAACGAGGTCTGCCAGTTGGCGGTGAACCCCGTGTCGGTGACCTCGCGTTGGGCCGGCAGGAAATTGCCGATAAAGCTCGGATGCGGCCAGTTGGAAGCCAGGGATACTTGGCTGGTCTTGCCCACCGGAACCACTTGCAGTTGCTCGGTGCCTTGCAGGCGCAGGTCAAAAGCGATATCCACCACGCTGGTTTTTTTGCTGTCCAGCTCAGGCAGTGTCACGTGCACGCCCTCCCCCAACCAGTCCACTTGGGAGCCAGGTTCGAAGTCCAGGCGCTGGCCACCCAGCTCAAGCTTCAGCGCGTTTTCGATGCCGCGAATATCGCTGATACCGACCGCCAGAAACGCCGCTTCAAAGCGGTAATCGGCAAAGTCCTCGGTGATGCCCAGTTGTGCAGGCAGTTCGAAACGCCCATTGATACGACTGTCGGCATGGAACAGCCGCGCCTGATAGATGCCCCGTGCGCGCAGTTCGGTCTGTACCTTGCCGTCGAGTTCAAAACGGTCCGGCAGGAAATACAGACGACCGCGCTCTTCACGGACTTCCTCGTAGCGCTTGTTGAGCTTTTCATTGAGCTTCCACTCGCGCACGGTCTTGCGATAGGGCACCACCATCACCGGGCCCGTGAGGCGCTGGCTGTAGCTGGAGCTACGGGCAATGTCCATCAAGACGCCGTCGCGCAGCTGCTGGCGGTCGCTGATGATGCCGTTGATCATCAGCAGCGGAATCAGCAACAACACGATCAGCAGCGCAATCGCGCCCAGTTTGAAAAGCAGACTGCGGTTCATGGGTCTCTCCCTGTGTTTGATAGGCAGAGACTGCGCGGCGCGTGTGGGAGATTTATGTGGGCAGTGTGGAGACTGTGTGGAGATGCAGCACCACTTGCACACCGCCCGGCACATTGCCGATCTGCAACGCACCGCCATGCAGCTTCATCACTTCTTCAACAAAGTTCAGACCCAGGCCGGTGCTTTTGCGCCCGCTGCCCGGGCGTGGCAACGAGTAGAAGCGCTCGCTCAAACGTGGCAGCGCATAGTCGGGAATCGGCGCCGCCTGGTTGAACAGGCTCACCTGCACGTCGTTGTGTCGCGTTTGAGCGCTGAACCGTAGAGCGCCACCGGGTGGCGTGAAGTCCAAGGCGTTATCCAGCAGATTGCCCAGGGCCTGGCGCAACAGGAAGGGCTCACCGAACACCTTCACATCCGTGGCAATCCCTTGCTCGACGTGCAAGCCTGCGCCCTCGATGCGCGCGCATTGCGCCTTGAGCACTTCGTCGACCATCGCCGCCAGCGCGATGCTTGCCTGCTCTTCCAGGCCCTGGCGTTGCTCGACTTGCGCCAGGTTCAGCAGGCGTTCGATCAGTTGCTGCAGGCGCGCACTTTCACTGTCGATATTGCCAACGAAGCGCTGCTGCTGCTCGCGGGTCATATCGCCCTGCAGCAACTCCGCCGCACCACGAATCGCCGCCAAGGGGCTTTTCAATTCATGGGTCAGGGTGTGTACGTAATGTTCGACATAGGCCTTGCCTTCCAACTGCGTGCGCATGTGTTCCACCGCCGTGGACAACTGCTTGAGCTCGCCACCGCGGTAATGCGGCAGTTCGGCACGCCGCCCTTCGCTGACCGCCTCTGCGTAAGCGGTCAGTCGTCTTAACGCCGCGCTCACCCACCACGACAGCAATGCGCCCAGTAGTAGGCCGAGGACCACCAACCCGGCGCCGTACCACAGCAGGCGGCGTTCGGTGCGGTCGACATAGGGCTGCAACGAGCTGTTAGGTTTGGCCACCGTGACCACGCCGATGATCTGGCCGTTGTCGCGGATCGGCGCGCCGACGTGCATCACCGAAGAGGTCGGATCGCCCGCATCGCTGCGGGTGGAACGGGCGCCATACTCACCGCGCAGGGTCAGGTACACGTCGTTCCATTGCGAATAATCCTGGCCCACCGCTTCGCCGCTGGAGTCGAGCAGCACGATGCCCTTGGCGTCGGTCACGTAGATACGGTGGTTGACCTGATTCTTCGGCAGCCCCCAGATGGTCGCGCCCGGCTGGCGATTGCCATAAGCCTTGAGCAGTTGCGGCCAATGGCTGTCGCCGAGCGTGCCGTTCTTCACGTCATCGCGCAGGATCTCGGCCAGCAGGTTGGCGGTGTCCACCAGGGTTTCTTCGGTGGACTGGCGCACGCCGGGGCGGATTTCCTTCATCACCGTGTTGAGCACAAAGTAGCCGGTCAGGCCGATGAACAACGCGTACACCAGGAAGATCCGCAGCCCCAGGCGCATCAGCTATGGCTCGGGCTATAGCTGTAGCCCAGGCCGCGATGGGTCTGGATCGGTTCGGCATCCGCCGCAATATTACGCAACTTGCTGCGCAGGCTTTTGATATGGCTGTCGATATTGCGCTCGTAGCCGGCATCGGCGGGGACGCCCACCGCATCGAGCAACTGCTCGCGGCTGAAGACGCGTTCGGGTTGCTCCAGCAGGCTTTGCAAGAGGCGAAATTCGTGGCGCGTCAGGCTCAACGGCTGGCCGCGATACTGAATCTGCATACGCTCCAGGTCGATCAGGAATGACGTTGGCGCCACGCTGGGGCCGACCCGTTTGAGAATCGCCTTGACCCGCGCGGCTACTTCCCGAGGGCTGAACGGCTTGACCACATAATCGTCGGCGCCGATCTCCAGCCCCACTACCCGGTCGATTTCAGCATCCCGGGCACTGAGAAACATCACCGGCACTTCCGTGAAGCGGCGCAGTTGCTTGCAGGTTTCAAAGCCGCTGATGTCCGGCAGCCCGATGTCGAGGATGATCAAGTCCGCCGGGGTCTGGCGTTGATGAACCAATGCCTCCTGGCCGAGGCTCAGCCAGGTAGTGCCGAACCCCTCGCCTTGCAAGGCGAATATCAGCGTATCGGCAATCGCCGCTTCGTCTTCGACAATCAGGATGTGGGGCATGGGCTCGATCAGCAGTCGGGTTTGTCGGCAGTGTAACGGCGCGCCGGGTTTACCGCTGCGCCGAATTCACGCAGCGCCTTGGCGCCGATCAACAGCGGGTAGTTGAAGCTGCTGCGGTCGGTCAGGTTGACCTCGACCGTGCGCTTGACGTTGCCCAGGCACATTTCCAGGTCGATAACCGGGCGCTTGGCCACGGTGGCTTCGTCCTTGTCCTCGTCCTCATCGGCGCGGCTCTTGATCTTGCTGATGCGCGACACCTTGTGTTCATAGACCTTGTCGCTCGCATCCTTGCCACCGAGGCGGAAACGCACCCAGTCGTCGCCGTCGCGCTGGAAGGTCTCGATGTTGCGCGCCGACAGCGACGCGGTCAGTGCACCGGTGTCCATCTTGGCCTTGAAGGTTTGGCCGATCTCCGGCAACTGGATGTATTCGTAGCGACCGTAGAGGGTCGGTTCGGCGGCCATGACAGGCAAGGCGACCAGGGCAAGCGAGGCAAGGAGCAATTTCACGGAGTGATTTCCTCGAAAGAAGTAGGCGGATTCTAGACCGCAAAAGCGCTGCTTAGTTAGCTCGCTCAACCATACCCGGCACATTGTGAAACATTCGTCCGGCAATTTGCGATTTGGCCTCTAGACTCAGCTTGCTTATCATGGCCCGCCAAACCCTCCCAAGAGTTGCTTATGCGCCGCCTGCTCACCGGCTGTTTTGTCACATTGCTGCTACTGCTCAACACCCTGGTGCTGTTCGGGCCATTGATGGTGTTTGCCCTGCTCAAACTGGTGGCCCCCGGTCGCTTTCGCGACTACGCCTCATGGGCGGTGATGTGGATTGCCGAAACCTGGGCCGAGATCGACAAACTGATCTTTTCGCTGTGCATCCCGACCCAATGGGATATTCGCGGCGGCGCCGACCTGCGCGGTGACACTTCCTACCTGGTCATCAGCAATCACCAATCCTGGGTCGATATTCCGGCGTTGATCCAGACATTGAACCGGCGCACGCCGTTCTTCAAATTCTTCCTTAAAAAAGAACTGATCTGGGTGCCCTTCCTGGGCCTGGCGTGGTGGGCGCTGGACTACCCGTTCATGAAACGCTACACCAAGGCGTTCCTGGCCAAGCATCCGGAACTGGCGGGGCAGGACTTGAAAATTACCCGGCAGGCTTGCGAACTGTTCAAGCGCCAACCGGTGACGGTGGTCAACTATCTGGAAGGTACGCGCTTCAGCGAGGCCAAACGCAAGCAGCAGGACTCACCCTTCACCCGGTTGCTCAAGCCCAAGGCGGGCGGCGTGGCGTTTGTCTTGGCCGCCATGGGCGAACAACTGGACGCGATCCTCGACGTGACCGTGGTCTATCCGCAGCAGAAGATTCCGGGCTTCTGGGACTTGATCAGCGGCTCGGTACCGAAGGTGATCATCGATATCCGCACGCGCGAACTGGACCCGGCGTTATGGCAGGGCGATTACGAGAACGATCCGGCTTTTCGCCAGACCGTCCAGAACTGGGTGAACCAGCTCTGGAGGGAGAAGGACCAGCGCATACAGCAACTGTTGTCAGATCAGGCAGCGCCTTAGCGCAGAAGCGACCTGATCTCCAGCATCGTCTGGCCAAGGGATGCAGGCTTTTCAGTCAGCTTACTGGGATGAATGGACTCCGGGTTCAACGAGGCAATCACCTCTTCGTCCGACATAGGCTTGTAAATATCCACCTGTAACCCGCCGCCCCGCACGGCCTGTGCCAGCTCATCCGCTGAAGGGGTGTCGCTCAAGCGCTGCCCCAGGGGCTGGTGGTGCTTGCGAACCATGGTGTCTTGCTTGGCGACAGCATCCGCCTGAGCCTGTGTTCCCTGATACCGCGCGGATGCAAGTGCGGTGTCCCTGGCGATCAGTTGCAAGGCGTTATTGAGGCTCGATGCATGGGCAATGTTCATATGAGATGTTCTACCTGAATGAATTGAAGAATCCGCTCCGGGCAACGCTGTGCCGCTGAACGGTCTCCCTGGTTGGTAAAACATCCCATACGGTTCAAAGAAAAATGTTGCACCACATTCTCAAAACACCTCGGATCTGATCGCGTCAGCCGCCCCAGACACTGCCCAGGCTTTGCAGCAAGGAACCGCCCACGCCTTGGTCGCCCAGGTATTTGAGGATCACCGGTGCAAACTGGCCGACCATCCCACTGTCCATGCCCAAGGCGCTGAACGCGGTGTTCAGGTCGTTGGTGTCTTTCACGTTACCCAGCAGACCGTCCAGGCCGCTGGTCTTGCTGCCGCCGCTCTGGCCGAGCATGCCGCTCAACGCGCCCAGGCTGCCCAGGGAGTTGGTGCCGGCCAGCTTATCCAGGCCGGGAACGCTCTTGCCCAGTTGCGAATAGTCAGTGCCGCTCAATTGGTTCTTGGCCAGGCCCAGCATGGCGCCGGTGCCACCAATCGCTTGTTCCGGAGTGACATTCAGTTGCGAGGTCAGCGCCTGCAGCAGGCCGGCGGTCTGGGAACTTGGCGCTGCGGCAGCCGCCTTGTTGTTGCCCTGGGCGCCGGAAACGGCATTGGCCACATCACCCAAGCTGAAGCCTGCGGCAAACACCGGGCTGGCGGCCACGGTCAACAGGCAGGACAGGGCAAAACCGCGTGAAATCTTCATCAAGACAACCTCAGAATGTAAGAGCTAAAAAGCAGGCGTTTGACTGACACTCCTAAAGGAATGTTCCCACCCTCAGATTAGTTCAGAAAATATTGCATCCGCAGTTGTGGAGAATTCCGACGAGGTGCGCCGCCCATATTGCTGGGTTCAGGAACCCATCGCCCTTGGCAAGGTCCATGAACTGACTACAAATTTTGTCAGGAACAGACTTATGACTGCGAACCAACCCCAAGTCATTGAGCACAAACCCTCATTCTGGAGCGGCCCTCGCCTGTTCATCGGCGCCTGCGCAGTGGTGGTTGCCGGTATCGGCGGCGCCCTTTATACCCAGGACAGCGTCAAATCCGCTGCAACCCTGGTCACCACCGAACAACAACCGGCCGCGCAGATCATGGCGCACAAGGATTACCTGGAAGTGCAGCCGATCGCTGCGACCGCCCCTGCGCCGGACCACAGCCTGGAGCTGTGGGCGATCCCCGAGGGCGGCACACCTGTTTCACTGGGCCTGTTGCCGGAAGACGGCAAAGGCATTATCGGACTCAACCCTCGCCAACAGGAATCCATCAGCAAGCCGGTGGAATTGATGGTGAGCGCAGAAACCAAAGGTGGCTCGCTCAGCAAGCAGCCGACGGGGCCGACGGTGTACCAGGGGGCGCTGGCGGCTCGATAACGCCATAGTTCAAGCAAACGCATAAGGGCGGTCTTCGGACCGCCCTTATGCGTTCCAGGTAACCTCCAGTAGCAGCTTGCAAAGGAACGAAAGCCCAGAGACTCCCACTCAGGTTGGCCTCCCGCGTACCGACGACCCGCGAGGTTTACCCGTTAACAAGGAGTTAGAACTATGGTAATCGGCCTTCTGCTTTATGCGGCGCGCACCCAGCTGCTGCCACCCCCGCCTCCCGGCATCGACCAATGCCCTGCCACAAAAACTATCCACTCAACGGCCTACACGGATCCTGGCCTGCCACCGCCTTACGGCGAGGGTTATCAATACACGGCCGCTGCCAACGGCAGGACATGGACAGGGCAAACGGCGGGAACCGACGATGATTACCTGGCCGCTGAATACGCGCTGCGACCCGAAGCCATCCATCAACGCAACGGCACGCTGCTGTGTGATTACGGTGGCAATCGCGTGGTCAAAAACGGGGAAGTGGCCGACCCCTACCTGAGGCTGTCGACACTTAAATGATCAAAAAAAATGGCGACCTGTGAGGGTCGCCATTTTTTCACTGCGCTTTATGCCGCACTGAACAGTTTGTGCGGGTCAATCACAAATTTCTTCGGCACGCCCGCATCGAACTCGCCATACCCACGCGGCGCGTCATCCAGGCTGATCACCTGCACGCCGACGATTTCGGCAATGTTGATACGGTCCCACATGATCGCCTGCATCAGTTGGCGGTTGTACTTCATCACCGGCGTTTGCCCAGTGTGGAAGCTGTGGGATTTGGCCCAGCCCAGGCCGAAGCGAATGCTCAGGCTGCCCATTTTCGCAGCGGCATCCACCGCACCTGGGTCTTCGGTGACGTACAGCCCCGGAATCCCGATCTTGCCCGCCACCCGCACGACACCCATCAACGAGTTGAGCACGGTAGCCGGGGCTTCGGCTTTCACGCCTTCGTGGCCGTGACCGCGGGCTTCGAAACCTACGGCATCGACGGCGCAGTCCACTTCGGGCTCGCCCAACAGTGCGGCGATTTGCTCGTGCAGAGGCGTGTCTTTGGACAGGTCGGCAATTTCGAACCCCTGGGCCTTGGCGTGAGCCAGGCGGATCGGGTTGACGTCGCCGATGATCACCACCGCCGCGCCCAGCAGGCGAGCGGAGGCGGCAGCGGCCAGACCGACTGGGCCGGCACCCGCGATGTATACGGTGCTGCCCGGCCCAACGCCCGCCGTGACGGCACCGTGGTAGCCGGTCGGCAGAATGTCGGAGAGGCAAGTCAGGTCGCGGATTTTCTCCATGGCCTTGTCACGGTCCGGCAGTTTCAGCAGGTTGAAATCGGCATACGGCACCAGCACGTATTCGGCCTGGCCGCCGGTCCAGTCGCCCATGTCGACATAACCGTAGGCGCCGCCGGCACGCGCCGGGTTGACGGTCAGGCACACGCCGGTGTGCTGCTCTTTGCAGGAACGGCAACGGCCGCAGGCAACGTTGAAGGGGACGGAAACCAGGTCGCCGATTTTCAGGTTTTCGACGTCGTTGCCCTTCTCGATCACTTCGCCGGTGATCTCGTGACCGAGCACCAGGCCGGTCTGGGCAGTGGTACGGCCACGCACCATGTGTTGGTCGGAGCCGCAGATATTGGTGGAAACCACGCGCAGGATGACGCCGTGCTCAATCTTCCTGCCACGGGGGTCCTGCATTTTGGGATAGTCGATTTTCTGTACTTCGACCTTGCCGTTGCCGAGATACACGACACCACGATTACCAGACATGCTTTCACCTCGCTGTTGTTTTTATGGAACCACGTTGCCCAGGCAGGCAGCGCGTTAAGTGCTCGGGTACAGATGCTGTTTTTGCGTTGTTAGTGAGGGCCTCATCGGGGGCAAGCCCCCTCCCACATTTGAAGGTATTCACAATTCCAGGGTGGGAGGGGGCTTGCTCCCGATAGCGTCAGTCAGAGCACCACCGTTCTATTGGCGTTCAAAAACACCCGCCGCTCAATGTGATACCCCACCGCACGGGCCAGGGTCAGCCCTTCGATATCCCGCCCTTTGGCAATCAAGTCCTCGGGATAATGGCTGTGATCCACCACCTCCACGCCCTGGGCGATGATCGGCCCTTCATCCAGATCGTTGTTGATGTAATGCGCCGTAGCCCCCACCAACTTCACCCCTTTGTTGTACGCCTGGTGATACGGCTTGGCGCCCTTGAACCCGGGTAGCAACGAGTGGTGGATGTTGATGGCCTTGCCGTCCAGCTTGCGGCACAGCTCCGGCGACAGCACTTGCATGTAGCGCGCAAGGATCACCAGTTCAGCGCCGGTGTCTTCCACCACTTGCCACACCTGACGCTCCTGGGACGGCTTGTCGTTGGGGTCGAGGGGGAAATGGTAGTAGGGAATCTGGTGCCAGTCGGCCAGGGGTTTCAAATCGGGATGGTTGGACACCACCGCCACCACGTCCATCGACAGCTGGCCGATGCGCTGGCGATACAACAGGTCGTTGAGGCAGTGATCGGCCTTGGACACCATGATCACCACTTTGGGCCGATAGTTCGGCGCCGTCAGCTCGAAGATCATGCCGAAGGCTTCACCGCGTGTGGCCAGGCCATCGCGGAAAGCCTGTTCGTCAAAACCGTCGGGCTGGCGGAATTCCACGCGGATGAAGAACCGGCCCGAGAGCCGGTCATCGAACGAGTGGTGCTCGGTAACATAGCAGCCCTGTTCGAACAGGTAGCGGGTGACCGCGTCCACCGTGCCGAGCACGCTGGGGCAGTCGGCGGTCAAAATCCATGTATCGGGTGCGCGGCTCATAACAGGTAACTCCTTGATCGTTCCCAGGCTCTGCGTGGGAATGCCGTCATGGACGCTCGGCGTCCGCTGTTGGGACGCGGAGCGTCCCGGGGTGCATTCCCACGCAGAGCGTGGGAACGATCATCATGCAACTACGCTGAGGCCGAATTCGGCCGAGGCATCCTGCAACCACAACCACCAGTAATCCGAGAAGCTGCGACGAATCACCAGTTCCCAGGTGTCTTCAGCGGTGTGGCGGATCACCAGTTGCGACTTGGCGAACACCGTGCCCACGGCCTTGCCCACCGGGAAGTTGTTGGGGTGCACGTCATAGCTGGTGGACTTCATCAACACATCACGCACATTCGGGCCGCTGAGCTCGAGGATCTGCTGGCCGCCACTGACGTTGACGACTTGGATATGCAGGTCACCCAGGGCGGCGCGCAGGTTCTGCTCGGCGGCGAACTCTTCACCGCTGGGCACCACCAGCAACCACTCATCCGGGCCGAGCCATTGCAGGCTGGTTTCGCCCTTGACGATGACTTGCAGGGCACCGGGCAACTCGATGCCAAGCGCCTTGTGCACGCCGGCGGCGAAGGCGGCGTCATGCCCATCGCCACGAAGGGTCAGGTGGCCCAGGAGTTTTTTCTCGCGGACGGTAACGCCTGCGTTTTTACGGCCCTTGCCGACCAGGCTGGCGAGGTCGGCATGGTGCAGCGACGACTCGGCCTTGGCGCCGTTAGTAGGGCGTTGTTGGTAAACATTGGCTGCTGTCATATAGCACCTGTTCTGAATTGATCGTTCCCACGCTCTGCGTGGGAATGCCGCGATGGACGCTCGGCGTCCGCTCTTGGGACGCCGCGCGTCCCGGGATGCATCCCCACGCAGCGCGTGGGAACGATCAGGTGTCAAATGTTCTGGCGATCGCCTTTCGGGTCAAAGAACACCGAAGACACAATCTCCGCTTCGATCACGCTGCCATCGGCCTGCGGTGAGAACACCCGCTCGCCGATACGCTTCAGGCCGCCCTTGACCACCGCCATCGCGAACGAATAACCGAGGGAGTTATGGGCATAGCTGGAGGTCACGTGACCGACCATCTTCATCGGGATCGACTGCTTCGGATCGAACACCAACTGCGCGCCTTCCGGCAGCCACACTTTTGGATCGACCGGCCTCAAGCCCACCAGTTGCTTGCGTTCTTCACGCACGCAGTCTTCACGGTTCATGCCGCGCCAGCCGATCCACGAGAACGGCTTGGTACGCCCGACACACCAGCCCATGTTCAGGTCGTCAGGGGTCATCGAGCCATCGGTGTCCTGGCCGACGATGATGAAGCCCTTCTCGGCCCGCAGGACGTGCATGGTCTCGGTGCCGTACGGGGTCAGGTTGTACTTTTTGCCGGCCTCGACGATTTTTTCCAGCACGCCCATCGCGTAGTCGGCCTGTACGTTGACTTCGTACGAAAGCTCGCCGGTAAACGAGATGCGGAACACCCGCGCCGGCACCCCACCCACCAGACCTTCTTTCCAGGTCATGAACGGGAAGCCGTCCTTGTCCAGGTCGATGTCGGTGACTTCGGCCAGCAGCTTGCGGCTGTTGGGGCCGGACAGGGTCATGGTCGCCCAGTGGTCGGTGACCGAGGTGAAGTACACCTTGAGGTCCGGCCATTCGGTCTGTTGGTAGATTTCCAGCCACTGGAGAACGCGCGCGGCGCCGCCGGTGGTGGTGGTCATCAGGAAGTGGTTGTCGGCCAGACAGGCGGTAACGCCGTCGTCGAAGACCATACCGTCTTCCTTGCACATCAGGCCGTAGCGCGCCTTGCCCACGTCGAGCTTGGTCCAGGCGTTGCTGTAGATGCGGTTGAGGAACTCGCGGGCATCCGGGCCTTGAATGTCGATCTTGCCGAGGGTGGAGGCATCCAGCAGGCCGACGCTGTCGCGCACGGCCAGGCATTCGCGTTTCACCGCAGCGTGCAGGTCTTCGCCATTGCGTGGGAAGTACCACGGGCGTTTCCATTGGCCGACGTCTTCAAACTCGGCGCCGTTCTTGACGTGCCAGGCGTGCAGCGCGGTGTAGCGAACCGGTTCGAAGATGTGCCCACAGTGACGGCCCGCCACCGCGCCGAATGTCACCGGCGTGTAGTTGGGACGGAACATGGTGGTGCCCATCTGCGGGATGGTCACGTTCAGGGAGCGCGCCGCAATCGCCAGGCCGTTGACGTTACCCAGCTTGCCCTGGTCGGTGCCGAAGCCCAGCGCGGTGTAGCGTTTGACGTGCTCGACCGACTCGAAACCTTCGCGGGTCGCCAGTTCGATGGCGGCGGCGGTCACGTCGTTCTGCAGGTCGACAAATTGCTTGGGCGCCCGTGCGGTGGCTTTTTCGTGAGGCACCTGGAACAGCGCCAGGGTCGGCTCTTCCAGACGGCTCAAAGCCTTGGGCAGAGTGCCTTCCACGGGTGCAAACCCGGCTTCGCTGGCGGCGCGCACGCCCCCTTCAAAACCATCGGCCAGGGAATCGCCAAGGCTGTAGACGCCGTTGATGCCGCCGACACACACACGTTTCTGCGGGGCTTCGCCCGGTACAAAACCGAGGATGTCTTCACGCCAGGTCGGCTTGCCGCCCAAGTGCGAGGCCAAGTGAACCACAGGGCTGTAGCCACCGGAGCTGGCGACCAGGTCGCAGTCCAGCCACTCGCCGGGGCTGGTGACTTTATGCGCCTTGACGTCGATGGCCGCCACACGTGCGCCGGTCACATGCTTACTGCCACGCGCTTCAATCACGGCGCTGCCGGTGAGAATGCGGATACCTTTGGCGCGGGCCTCTTCAACCAGGGCGCCGCGTGGGTTGTGGCGTGCATCGGCCACGGCCACCACTTGCAGGCCTGCGTCGAACCAGTCCAGCGCCACGCGGTAGGCGTGGTCGTTGTTGGTCGACAGCACCAGTTTTTTGCCCGGTGCCACGCCGTAGCGGCGCACATAGGTGGAGACCGCCCCGGCGAGCATGTTGCCCGGCACGTCGTTGTTGCCGTACACCAGCGGACGCTCGCAGGCACCGGTCGCGAGGACGACACGCTTGGCCCGTACGCGATGGATACGCTGACGCACTACCCCCACCGGCGCACGGTCACCGAGGTGGTCGGTGAGGCGTTCGTGAATGGTCAGGAAGTTATGGTCGTGGTAGCCGTTGACGGTAGCGCGAGGCAGCAGCACCACGTCCGGCAGGGCTTTCAATTCGGCGATCACGCTGGCGACCCATTCCATGGCCGGCTTGCCGTCGAGGCTTTCGCGGGAGTCGAGCAGCGAACCGCCGAACTCTTCCTGCTCATCGGCAATGATCACCCGCGCCCCGCTGCGCGCAGCGGCCAGTGCAGCGGCCAGGCCGGCAGGGCCTGCGCCCACCACCAGCACGTCGCAGTGACGGTTCATGTTGTCGTAGGTGTCCGGGTCGTTCTCGGTCGGCGAGCGCCCCAGGCCGGCAGCCTTGCGGATGTACTTCTCGTAAGTCATCCAGAACGATTGCGGGTACATGAAGGTTTTGTAGTAGAAGCCCGGCGGCATCAGCTTGCCGCCGACCTTGCCGAGGATGCCCATCATGTCGTTGTTCACGCTCGGCCAACCGTTGGTGCTGGTGGCGACGAGGCCCTGGTACAGCGCCTGTTGCGTGGCGCGCACGTTGGGAATCTGGGTGGCTTCGGTAGCACCGATCTGCAGCACCGCGTTCGGCTCTTCGGCGCCGGCGGCGAAGATGCCGCGTGGACGCGAATATTTGAAACTGCGGCCGATGATGTCGACGCCATTGGCCAGCAGTGCAGCGGCCAGGGTGTCACCTTCGAAGCCCTTGTAGCTCTGGCCATTGAAGGTAAACGTCAGGACTTTATTACGGTCGATGCGGCCACCGTTGGACAGGCGATTGGTCTGGCTCATACCTTCTCTCCAGAGGCCTTGGCGGTGAATTGTGGCTTCTCACCGATCTTGTAGGTTTCAAGAATTTCGTAAGTCACGGTATCGCGGGTGGCGTTGAAATACTGACGGCAACCGGCGGCGTGAATCCACAGCTCATGGTGCAGGCCGCGCGGGTTGTCGCGGAAGAACATGTAGTCGCCCCACTCTTCATCGGTGCAGGCATTCGGGTCCAGCGGGCGCGGGATATGCGCTTGGCCGGAAGCATGGAATTCCTCTTCGGAGCGCAGTTCGCCACAGTGAGGACAGAAGATATGCAACATAGGGAGTTTCTCCTGTTAGTGGGCGACGGCCGCAGCGCCGTGTTCGTCGATCAACGCACCGTTGTGGAAACGGTCGATGGAGAATGGCGCGGCCAGCGGGTGCATTTCCCCCTTGGCCAGGCTTGCGGCGAACACGTTGCCTGAGCCTGGGGTGGCCTTGAAGCCGCCGGTGCCCCAGCCGCAGTTGAAGAACATGTTCGGTACCGGGGTTTTCGAAATGATCGGGCACGCATCCGGCGTGGTGTCGACGATGCCGCCCCACTGACGGTTCATGCGCACGCGCGACAGCACCGGGAACATCTCGACGATGGCCTGGATGGTGTGTTCGATCACCGGGTACGAACCGCGCTGGCCGTAGCCGTTGTAGCCGTCGATGCCGGCGCCGATCACCAGGTCGCCCTTGTCGGACTGGCTGATGTAACCGTGCACGGCGTTGGACATGATCACGCTGTCGATAATCGGCTTGATCGGCTCCGACACCAGTGCCTGCAGTGGGTGGGATTCGATCGGCAGGCGGAAACCGGCGAGCGACGCCATGTGCCCGGAGTTACCGGCGGTGACCACACCGACGCGCTTGGCGCCGATGAAGCCCTTGTTGGTTTCCACGCCGATGCACACACCGTTTTCCTTGCGGAAACCGATGACTTCGGTCTGCTGGATCAAGTCCACGCCGAGTGCGTCAGCCGCACGGGCAAAGCCCCAGGCCACGGCATCGTGACGGGCCACGCCGCCACGCCGTTGCACGGTGGCGCCGAGTACCGGGTAACGGGTGTTTTTCGAGCAGTCGAGGTACGGGATCTCGTCGGCCACTTGCTTGGCGTTGAGCAGTTCGCCGTCCACGCCGTTAAGGCGGTTGGCGCTCACACGACGTTCGGAATCACGGATGTCCTGCAGGGTATGGCACAGGTTGTACACGCCGCGCTGGGAGAACATCACGTTGTAGTTCAGGTCCTGGGACAAACCTTCCCACAGCTTCATCGCGTGTTCGTACAGGTGCGCCGACTCGTCCCACAGATAGTTGGAACGCACGATGGTGGTGTTGCGCGCGGTGTTGCCGCCGCCCAACCAACCTTTCTCGACCACGGCCACATTGGTGATGCCGTGTTCCTTGGCCAGGTAGTAGGCGGTCGCCAGACCATGCCCGCCACCGCCGACGATGACCACGTCGTAGACCTTTTTCGGGGTCGGCGTGCGCCACATCTTCTGCCAGTTTTCGTGGTGGCTGAGGGAGTGCTTGAAGAGGCCGAAGCCCGAGTAGCGTTGCATAGTCATTACTCCAAAACCGCGCTCAGCGATAAACCGGGAAATCAGCGCACAGGGCAGACACGTGCTTGGCCACGTTGGCCTCGACATCGGCATCGCCGAGGTTGTCGAGGATGTCGCAGATCCAGCCGGCCAGCTCGATGCACTGCGGCACTTTGAAACCACGCGTGGTCACCGCCGGGGTGCCGATGCGCAGGCCCGAGGTCACGAAGGGCGACTGCGGGTCGTTCGGCACGGCGTTCTTGTTGACGGTGATGTGGGCGCGGCCCAGGGCGGCGTCCGCCTCTTTGCCGGTAAGGCCCTGACGGATCAGGCTGACCAGGAACAGGTGGTTATCGGTACCGCCGGACACTACATCGTAGCCGCGTTTGATAAACACGCTGGCCATGGCCTGTGCGTTGTCGATCACTTGTTGCTGATAAGCCTTGAAACCAGGTTCCAGCGCTTCCTTGAAGCACACTGCCTTGCCGGCGATGACGTGCATCAGCGGGCCGCCCTGGGCGCCGGGGAATACGGCAGCGTTGAGTTTCTTTTCGATTTCTTCGTTGGACTTGGCCAGGATCAGACCGCCCCGTGGACCGCGCAGGGTCTTGTGGGTAGTGGTGGTCACCACGTCAGCGTACGGCAGCGGGTTGGGGTACAGGCCAGCGGCAACCAGGCCGGCAACGTGCGCCATATCGACGAACAGCAACGCGCCGACCTTGTCGGCGATCTGACGAAAACGTGGGAAATCCAGAGTCTTGGAGTAGGCGGAAAAGCCTGCAACGATCATCTTCGGCTTGTGCTCAACCGCCAGACGCTCGACTTCGTCGTAGTCGATCAGGCCGGTGTCGGTGTTGATGCCGTATTGCACCGCGTTGTACAGCTTGCCCGAGGACGACACCTTGGCACCGTGGGTCAGGTGACCGCCGTGGGCCAGGCTCATGCCCAGAATGGTATCGCCCGCTTGCAGCAGGGCCAGGTACACCGCGCTGTTGGCGGACGAACCGGAGTGCGGCTGTACGTTGGCGTAATCGGCACCGAACAGTTGCTTGGCGCGCTCGATGGCCAGGGCTTCCACCTTGTCCACATGCTCGCAGCCGCCGTAGTAGCGCTTGCCCGGGTAGCCTTCGGCGTATTTGTTGGTCAAGCCACTGCCTTGGGCTTGCATCACGCGTTTGCTGGTGTAGTTCTCTGACGCGATCAGCTCGATATGATCTTCCTGGCGCTGCTCCTCGGCATTCATGGCCGCCAGCAGTGCGTCGTCATATCCCTGGATCTGGTCTTGTTTGCTGAACATCGCGTCTCTCCCAGCCTTTCGTATTGGTGAGGCCCATACAGGCCCTTTGATGCGATGGTAGGGCTGGCGCAGACAGGTCAAATGCCTACGCACGCCACGCAAAGGTGCGTTTACGACATGGCCCGAACAACACAGAACAAATGTGGGAGGGGGCTTGCTCCCGATAGCGGTGGGCCAGCTTGCAAATGCAGTGGCTGACACACCGCTATCGGGAGCAAGCCCCCTCCCACAAGGGGTTAGGCGATAGCTTGACGAACGAGTAGCAGCAGCAGGAAATGCACGGGATAGAGGCTATAGGCCCAGCGGCGCATGGCGGGCGGCGAGGCGTTTTTGGCGTGTCGCAATAAGACCAGGCCCGCCAGTGGCGCAATCAGGCAGGCAACCAATCCCATCAGCGCAACCGGCGTGCCGTTATCGAGCAATATCTGCCATTGGTTGGCGGCCACGCAGACCAAGCCCGGCAACACACTGAAATACCAACGGCGACGGAACACCAGCAGCATCACCAATGGCAGCAATACACCAAAAAAACCGAACATTAAGTGGTTTGAAAACAGGGCGGCTATCGTGACGGCGATCAGCGCCATGCCTCGATCAATCAGGGCCTTTTGCTGCCATCCTCGGGCAACCAGCAAACCCAGCGCCAAGGTTGGCAGCACATTCAACGTATCGGCATCCTCGATAAACAACCGGTACGGCACTTCGCTGATCACGCTGAACAGCAACAACCAGCCCAAGTAGCGCCAGCGGCCCCTTGCCGGCAGGTCGCGGCCCCGATGCAGATTCGCCGCAATCGCCAGGCAAAACCACGGGAACGCCAGGCGCCCCGGCACATACAAGCCATCCAGGCTTAAGCCGACATAGCGCAGGTGATCCAGCACCATGCTCAGCAGCGCCAGCCACTTGAGCAGGTCCAGAGCGCCATCGCGGACACGTCCGACAGCCATCGTTTCAGTACCGTGCATAATTCCCCAGTGACTCTGCATTTACAGCGCGTGCGTATGCCCGACAATCTTGGTTACAGTGCGCACCAACATCGACCACAGGAATGGGCCATGACCGACAAGAGCCAACAATTCGCCAGCGACAACTACTCCGGCATCTGCCCGGAAGCCTGGGCCGCCATGGAACAAGCCAACCAGGGGCATCAACGCGCCTACGGCGATGATGAATGGACCCACCGCGCCGCCGACGGTTTCCGCAATCTGTTCGAAACCGACTGTGAAGTGTTCTTCGCCTTCAACGGCACCGCAGCCAACTCACTGGCACTGTCTTCACTGTGCCAGAGCTACCATAGCGTGATTTGCTCGGAAACCGCCCACGTCGAAACCGACGAATGCGGTGCACCGGAGTTTTTCTCCAACGGCTCGAAGCTGCTCATCGCCCGCACCGAAAATGGCAAGCTGACCCCGGAATCCATCCGCGAGATCGCCCTCAAGCGCCAGGACATCCACTACCCCAAACCCCGCGTGGTAACCCTGACCCAGGCCACCGAAGTCGGCAGCGTGTACACCCCGGATGAAATCAGCGCCATCAGCGCCACCTGCAAGGAACTGGGCCTGAACCTGCACATGGACGGCGCGCGCTTCTCCAACGCCTGCGCCTTCCTCGGTTGCTCCCCCGCCGACCTGACCTGGAAAGCCGGTGTGGACGTATTGTGCTTTGGCGGCACCAAGAACGGCATGGCCGTAGGCGAGGCGATCCTGTTCTTCAATCACAAACTGGCTGAAGACTTCGACTACCGCTGCAAACAGGCCGGCCAACTGGCGTCAAAAATGCGCTTTCTCTCCGCCCCCTGGGTGGGCCTGCTGGAAAACGACGCCTGGCTCAAGCATGCCCGGCACGCCAACCACTGCGCACAATTGCTGAGCAGCCTGGTGGCGGATATTCCAGGGGTTGAACTGATGTTCCCGGTGCAGGCCAACGGCGTCTTCCTGCAGCTCTCGGAACCAGCCATTGCCGCACTGACGGCCAAGGGCTGGCGCTTCTACACCTTCATCGGCAAAGGCGGCGCACGCTTCATGTGTGCGTGGGATACCGAGGAGGAGCGTGTAAGAGAATTAGCCGCGGATATTCGAACAGTGATGGGTGCCTGATACTGGCGTAACGCCGAGTCTGTTATTTGATATTTCTGACAGCTACACACTGGAATTTCATTGACTAACCTCTTGGAACCCGAAAGGAAAAGGCCGCTGCACAGCCCGCCTTTCGGGCCAACCGCCTGCCGCATATCCGGCTGGAAACGGAAATCCAGAAGAGAGACAAACCATGGAATACCAAAGCAACGGCGACACTCTGCAAAGCGACGGCACTATCAGCACCACCGTCATCGATTGGGATGAATTCAGGAAGTACGCAAAAGTCGGTGACACCATCCGAGAGCCATCGCGCACATTGCGGATTTACGACAAAGTCTATGAATTGACAGCATCAGGCCAGCACTTCGTCGTCCACATCTACGCCCAATAACCCTCCTTGATTGATCGTTCCCACGCTCCGCGTGGGAATGCATGCCCCGGGCGCTCTGCGCCCAAGCCGCCCCCGATGCAAGGACGACCCCATGGGCAGAAGCCGCTACGTCATCACCGAACCCGAAAAGCCACACTTCCTGACCTGTACCGTCATGGAATGGCTACCGTTGTTTACCCGTGATTACATCGTCGGCCATCTTCTGGATTGCTGGCGATACCAACAGAGCCATGAAGCCTTGAACCTTTACGGCTATGTCATCCTCGAGAACCATCTGCATTTCGTCGCCCAGGCGCCTGACCTTGGCAAATGCGTCAGCCGATTCAAGTCCTTCACTGCCCGAACCATCATTGATGACCTGCAGAGCAAAGGCGCAGAACGGGTTTTGCAACGCCTTCGCTTCAGTAAACGCGCGCACAAGGCGGATCGGGCTTATCAGCTTTGGCAGGAGGGCTCACACGCGGAGTTGGTGTACAGCGAGGCTGTGATGTACCAGAAGCTCGATTACATCCACCATAACCCGGTCAAACGGGGTTACGTGGATCTGGCTGAACACTGGAGGTATTCGAGTGCCCGCAACTATGCCGGAATGCCAGGGCTGATCGACATCCAACGCTGGTACTGACAGCTCGCGAGCCGATGATCGTGCCCACGCTCCGCGTGGGCATGCAGCCCGTGACGCTCTGCGTCACACCGCAAGCCTTGCGTGAAAGCGGAACGCAGAGCGTCCCTGGCGGCGTTACCACGCGGAGCGTGGGAACGAGTTGGGCCGGTGATCGTGCCCACGCTCTGCGTGGGCATGCAGCCCGTGACGCTCTGCGTCACACCGTGAGTCTTGCGTGAAAGCGGAACGCAGAGCGTCCCTGGCGGCGTTACCACGCGGAGCGTGGGAACGAGCTGGACCGGTGATCGTGCCCATGCTCCGCGTGGGCATGCAGCCCGTGACGCTCCGCGTCACACCGCAAGCCTTGCGTGAAAGCGGAACGCAGAGCGTCCCTGGCGGCGTTACCACGCGGAGCGTGGGAACGAGCTGGGCCGGTGATCGTGCCCACGCTCCGCGTGGGCATGCAGCCCGTGACGCTCCGCGTCACATCGCAAGCCGTGCGTGAAAGCGGAACGCAGAGCGTCCCTGGCGGCGTTACCACGCGGAGCGTGGGAACGAGCTGCGCCGGTGATCGTGCCCACGCTCCGCGTGGGCATGCAGCCCGTGACGCTCTGCGTCACACCGTGAGCCTTGCGTGAAGGCGGGACGCAGAGCGTCCCTGGCGGCGTTACCACGCGGAGCGTGGGAACGAGCTGGGCCGGTGATGATCGTGCCCACGCTCTGCGTGGGCATGCAGCCCGTGACGCTCCGCGTCACACCGTAAGCCTTGCGTGAAAAGTGGATCAGAACTCGATTCGCACATCACCTTTAGGCACGCTGCAGCACGACAGGATGTAACCCTCGGCTTCGTCTTCCTCAGTAATCCCGCCGTTGTGGTCCATCTCGACCTCTCCACCCAGCTTCATCACCTTGCACGTTCCGCAGATGCCCATGCCACACGCCTTTGGAATCAACAGCCCAAGCTTGGCCGCTGCGGCATGCACCGTTTCACCCGGTGCCACGCGAATGCTCTTGCCTGAAGCAATGAACTCCACTTGATGCAAATCCGCCAGATCGATTTCCGGCGCCTCGGCGGCTTGCTCGGCCTGCTCCACCGCGTCGGCGCGGGCTTCCGGCGGCGTAGCCCCGAAGGATTCTTCGTGATAGCGCGCCATGTCGAAGCCTGCGGCCTCCAACAGGCGTTTCACGGCGTTCATATAGGGCGTTGGGCCACAGCAGAACACTTCGCGCTCCAGGAAGTCCGGCACCATCAGTTCGAGCATCTTGTGATTCAGGTAACCGCGATACCCCGCCCAGGGCTCACCCAAGCCGTGCTTCTCACAAATCAGGTGCAGGCTGAAGTTATCGATGCGCGACGCCATGTGTTCCAGCTCGCGGTGATAGATGATGTCCTTGGGCGAGCGGGCGCTGTGGATAAAGGTCATGTCGACGTTGGCGTTGGTGTCGTAGAACCAACGGGCCATGGACATCACCGGCGTGATACCGACACCGCCGCTGAGGTACAACACTTTCGGGCTCGGGAAGTCGATGGCATTGAACAGCCCGACCGGCCCGTGCACCGCCAACTCCTGGCCTTCATGCAGGGTGTCGTGCAACCAGTTGGAAACCCGGCCGCCCGGGACGCGCTTGATCGTCACCGAGAAGCTGTACGGCACCGATGGCGAACTGGAAATGGTGTACGAGCGCATGATTGGCTGGCCGTCGATTTCCAACTCCAGGGTGACGAATTGCCCCGGCTTGAAAAAGAACAGGATCGGCTGGTCGGCCATGAAGCAAAAGGTGCGCACGTCCCAGGTTTCCTGGATGACTTTGACGCAACGGACGATATGCCGACCATTGGCCCAGGTCTGGGTAGTTACCGGGTTCAGGAAGTTATTGGACATGCTGTTCTCCGTAGCCGTAGGTCGGCCTGATGATGGCGATTTTGCGTAACGCCGAATGCGCCCATTTACCTATCTGCGACATTCACATACTTATCGCGACCAGCCCCCATACCACGGGGGTTGCGCGTCGGGATCAGAGTGGGCCATGTCGCTAATGGACAAGGTTCTGGCAGTCGGCGGCCCCACACTCACCCCCAACAACGACGCTTTCTTTACGCCTTGCGTAGTACAACCGTAGCCACTATTCGCCGGCCACACTGAATGGCCATGAGGACACATACGATGGACGTCACCGCAACCTTAAGCTTGGGCGATCCGCTGGAACCCGCACGCAAGGCCACCGCGCAAATGTTGCAAGAACGCGAGCGCACCTTTTCGCTGCCACAACCGTTCTATTCGGATGACCGGCTGTTCGATATCGACATGCAGGAGATCTTCCAGAAAGAGTGGCTGATCGCCGGCATGACCTGCGAGATCCCCACCAAGGGCAACTACCTGACCCTGCAAGTGGGCAAGAACCCGATCATCGTGATCCGTGGCGCCGAAGGTGTGGTGCATGCGTTCCACAACGTATGCCGCCACCGTGGCTCACGCCTGTGCACCAGCGACAAGGGCAAGGTCGCCAAGCTGGTCTGCCACTACCATCAGTGGACCTACGAACTGGACGGTCGCCTGCTGTTCGCCGGTACCGAGATGGGCGCCGACTTCGACATGAAGCAGTACGGCCTGAAACCGGTGAATGTGAAGACCGCCGGCGGCTACATCTTCATCAGCCTGGCCGAAAACCCGCCGGCCATCGACGACTTCCTGTCGACCCTGAATCACTACATGGAACCCTACGACATGGAGAACACCAAGGTGGCGGTGCAAACCACCTTGATGGAAAAAGCCAACTGGAAGCTGGTGCTGGAGAACAACCGCGAGTGCTACCACTGCAACGCCTCGCACCCCGAACTACTGAAAACCCTGCTGGAATGGGACGACGTCACCGACCCCCGCGCCGACCAGGCGTTCAAGGACCATGTAGCCGCCTCCGCCGCTGCCTGGGATGCCGAGAAAATCCCTTACGCCCATGCCAGCTTTGGCTTGCGTAACCGCATCGTGCGCATGCCGCTGCTCAAGGGCACCGTGTCGATGACCATGGACGGCAAGCAGGGCTGCGCCAAACTCATGGGGCGCATCAAGAACCCGGACCTGGGCTCGATGCGTATCCTGCACCTGCCCCACTCATGGAACCACTGCATGGGCGACCACATCATCGTGTTCACCGTGTGGCCGATCAGCGCCCAGGAAACCATGGTCACCACCAAGTGGATCGTGCACAAGGACGCCGTAGAGGGTGTGGACTACGACGTAGAACGTATGCGCCAGGTGTGGGACGCCACCAACGACCAGGACCGTCGCCTGGCCGAAGAAAACCAGCGCGGTATCAACTCCACCGCCTACCAGCCAGGCCCATACTCCAAGACCTATGAGTTCGGCGTAGTCAACTTCGTGGATTGGTACAGCGAGCGCATGTTGAGCAACCTGGGGGCCGCTCCGGCGCCGTACCTCAAGGGTGTTGCGGTTCACGAATAACGCGTTGATCCTCCAGGGGCTGGTTTGTACAAAAAACATCCAGCCCCCGGATGCCTCTTGATTCCCCTGCCCTCCAGCCTTCGCCCAACAACTTATCCACAAAGCCACCCACAGCAATTGTGGGCAACTGCGCTTCCCCTCAGAAATTAACTGAAGAAAATCCGTGACTTATTCAAGTTGACGATATCAAGCAGGCACTGATCATTTTTTAACCATAACTCTACAAGCTACGTAAAACGTGGCCTGTATTAGTACGCGAACACCTTATCCACAGAACCACCAACAGACTTTGGGGGCAACTTCAGCTGCGCTGTGGAAAACCACTCCAAACCTTCACAAAACACGGCATTCAGGATTTTCAGAGCACAAAAAGCCGAAATAGATCAAATTTTGACCAACCCCTTGAAAGCCTTTATTCATAAGGGTTCCAGCCAATAGCGAACATCTTATCCACAGAAGCGCCAACAGACTTTGGGGGAAAGTCTGCACAATGAAATGCATGAAGTCAGGAAAAAACCTATAAAAAACCGCCAGTTAGACTGGTTGTTTTTCGTACAGAGGGCTACAGGGCTTGATCTGTATGGGGTGTGGACAACCGCGAACAGGTTATCCACAGACGGTTCAACAGGGATTGTGGGTAATGCAGGAGCGAGCCGGCTCGCTCCTACCAGGATCAGCGAACCACGCCTTCCTCAACCAGCAGCTTGAGAATGGCTTCGGCGCCCGCTTGGGGGCTGAGGCCCTTGAGCACCTGACCACCGCCGCCACTGGCTTTGGCGGTTGCCGCCTTCATCCGGTCGGCACCGCTCTTGGCCTTGATCACCTTGAGGCGTTTGGGCCGAGGCTTGGCCGGTTGCAGCACGGCGCCTGTGAATAACTCATCCTCCAGCACTTCAACCTCATGCGCCTCCAGCTCACCGCGCTGCGCGGGGCCATAGGCACTCTGCCGAGGCTTGGGCGCCGCGTTATCCACCGTGGCGAGGAACGGCAGGCGCACCTTCAGGCGCCGCCTCTGGCCACGCGGCAAGGCTTGCAGCACATGGGCGACGCCGCCGTCGATAGACTCCACCTGGGCGAGCCCCACGATCAGCGGCCAGCCCAATTGCTCAGCCAGCAGGAACGGCAACATGCCCGAGCCTTCACCGGTTTCCGCCTGGCTGCCGGCGAGCACCACCTGGGCCCCCGCATCGCGCAGATACTCACCGAGCACCGGCAAGGCATCGCTGCCGGCCGGTTGTTCCAGCACATGCAGTTGCGGCAAGCCCATGCCGAGATAACTGCGCAACGTCGGTTCGGCAACATTGCCGGCGTGCAACACCTGCAACTTATCCCCAGCCATTTGCAGGCCCAGTTCGACCGCACGCGCATCCTGCTCCGCACGACGCGGGCGCCCGGAGGTGGGATGGGCGCCAATGGAAACCAGGCTGATTACATTCGTCGTCATGGTCATAGTCCTAAGCTGCATCGCGCTTGGCGCCGTTGCGGTAGGCCGCCACCGCCTCGATCAAGGCTTGCAATATCGCGGCACTCTCGCCGATCACCGACAGGTCGGCACGCTTGATCATGTCGCAACCGGGGTCGAGGTTGATCGCCACCACCTTGTCGCAGGCACCGATGCCTTGCAGGTGCTGGATCGCCCCGGAAATACCCACGGCCACATACACACGGGCAGTGACCCAGGTGCCGCTGGCGCCGACCTGGCGATCGCGCGCCATGAAGCCGTCGTCCACTGCCACCCGCGACGCGCCTTCAGTGGCGCCCAGGGCGGCAGCGGTCTGGTGGAACAGCGCCCAATCCTTCACGCCGTTGCCGCCAGAGAAGATGAATTCGGCTTCGGCCATGGGAATCGCCGCCGGGTCCACCGCCACCGCACCGAGGTCTTCGATTCGCGGCAGGCTGCGAGCCAGGGTTGTGGATAACTCCACGGGCAACACTTCGTGACGGGTCTCGCTGACCGGGTCGGCACATTCGGCGGCCGCCAGAATCAAGCGTGGCAGCGGCCGGGCCAAGTCTTCCTGGCCGGCGCCGGCACGGCCGATGCACTCCTCGCCCTTGATCTGCCAGACCCGCGTGGCCGGGCGCTCCTTGAGGCTGGCGGCAAACCGCCGGCCCAACTCACCGCCGCCACTGCGGCTATCGGGCAGCAGCCAGTGACGCGGGTTGAACTGGTTATCCACAGCGCGCAAACCTTGCACGCGTTGCTCCGGTGAATAACCGTCGAACTCATGCCCTTCCAGCACCAGCAGGCGATCGACACCGGCCGTGGCAAAGGTACTTTCCTTGTGCTCGCCAAATACCACGACCAGCACGGCGCCGTCGCTGCCGGCGAGTTGTCGGGCCAGGCCGAGCAAGTCGCGGTCGTGGCTGCTCAATCGGCCGCCGACCATGTCCGGCACCACGTTGATATAGAACGCAGGCGCTGCTACCTGATGCAGTGGCAACTGCACTTCGGCGGCAGCCGTACGTTTGCTCGCGCCGCCCTGCTGGGCGCCGCTGCGGTCGATGCGCTTGATGCCATTGGGGCCGATGAAACCGACGCCATGCACGTTCTTGCGCAGGATGCCGTTGGGCCCCATCCAGCTGTGTTGCACTGGCTGCATCGCCGCATGCAGCGGGTGCAGGCGGTTACGTGCAATCCATTCGGCCCGTGGGTCGCGGCGGATAATGTCGCTCATCAGTGCACCTCCGCAGGTTCACGTTTCAAGGGGGCTTTGGCCGGTGCGGCGTCTTCGAGCAACGCGTCGGCGACCAGTTCAGCGATGTCCTTGATCAAGGGCCGAGGCTCGACCACCCCTTCAAGCATCGCCGTGCACTGTGGGCACCCTACCGCCACCAGCTCGGCGCCGGTTTCACGGATGTCTTCCATGCGCATATCCGGGATACGTTGCTTGCCGGGAATGTCGGTGATCGGCGCGCCGCCACCGCCGCCGCAGCAGCGCGAACGGAAACCGGAGCGTTGCATCTCCTTGACCTCGATCCCCAGCGCCCGCAGCACCTGGCGCGGGGCTTCGTATTCGCCGTTGTAGCGGCCCAGGTAACAAGGGTCGTGGTAGGTCACGCTGTTGCCCTTGTGCTGGCCCAGGTTCAGCGCGCCCTCGCCGATCAGCTCGGCCATGAAGGTGCTGTGGTGCTGCACGAGGTAGTTACCGTTGAAGGCGCCATATTCGTTTTTCAGCACATGGAAACTGTGCGGGTCGCAGGTGACGATGCGCTTGAAGGTGTATTTGGCCAGGGTCTGGATGTTGCGCGTGGCCAGCAGCTGGAAGGTCGCTTCATCGCCCAGGCGGCGTGCCACATCACCGCTGTCACGTTCTTCCAGGCCGAGTACGGCGAAGTCGACCTTGGCGGCCTTGAGTACTTTGACGAAGGCGCGCAGGGTGCGTTGGTTGCGCATGTCGAAAGCGCCATCACCGACCCAGAACAGCACTTCGCAGTTGCCCTTGTCACTGAGCAACGGCAGGTTCAGATCCGCCGCCCAGTTCAGTCGGCCGCCCGGTGCGAAACCGCCAGGGTTGTCGGTGGCGATCAGGTTTTCCAGGACTTCGGCACCTTTGTTCGGCGTAGCGCCTTTTTCCAGCGTCAGGTGGCGACGCATGTCGACGATGGCGTCCACGTGCTCGATCATCATCGGGCACTCTTCCACGCACGCGCGACAAGTGGTGCACGACCACAAGGTCTCGGCGTCCACCAGGCCGTTGACGATCGGCTGATGCGGGTTGCCACCATGCTCGCCAATGGCTTTGCCGGGATACGGGCTGCCGGCAAACTTGGCATCGGTACCGCCGGCCAGGCCGACCACCATGTCTTGAATGAGCTTTTTCGGGTTCAGCGGCTGGCCGGCGGCAAAGGCGGGGCAGGCGGCCTCGCACTTGCCGCACTGTACGCAGGCGTCGAAGCCGAGCAGTTGGTTCCAGGTGAAATCCTTGGGTTTTTCCACACCCAATGGCGCGGTTTTATCGCGCAGGTCCAGCGGTTTCAAACCGGTCGAACGCCCGCCGCCGAAGCGTTCGGCGCGACGGTGCCAGGCCAGGTGCAGGGCACCGGCAAAGGCGTGCTTCATCGGCCCCCCCCAGGTCATGCCGAAGAACATCTCCGAGACGCCCCACAGCACCCCCACGCTCAAGATCGCCGCGAGCAGCCAGCCGCCGAAGTCGGCGGGCAGAATCCCGGCCACCGGCAAGGTCACCAGGAAGAAGCTCACCGAGAACGCCATCAGGCTTTTCGGCAGGCGCATCCATGGGCCTTTCGACAGGCGCGACGGTGGCTTGCGCCGACGCAGGTAGACGAAGGTGGCGCCAACAAACATCAGCACCGAGGCCAGCAGCAAGGCGTAGCCCAGGATGCGGCTCTGCAGGCCGAAGCCATGCACCAGGATGGCGAGCAACGCCGACAGCACGAAGCCCAGCGCCGTGGCGACGTGGGTGTTGGCAATGTATTTGTCGCGGGCGACCACATGGTGCAGGTCGACCATGTAGCGCTTGGGCATGGCCAGCAGGCCGCCCAGCAGGTCGACTTTCGAGGCACGACCACGGCGCCACATGTTCACCCGGCGCAGGGCGCCGAGGACCGCGAGGCCCAGAGCGGCAAATAACAGGATAGGCAGCAAGGTGTTCAACATGGTGAAGCTCCCACAGACCACACAGGTCTAATGTGGGAGGGGGCTTGCTCCCGAAGGCGGACTGTCAGTCGATACATCTGTAGCTGACCCACCGCTATCGGGAGCAAGCCCCCTCCCACATTCAGACCGAGTCCACATTGGTTCGGTGTCGGGTCAGAAATCCTTGCACAAGCGCAGGGCGTCATAGATCGCAGCGTGGGTATTACGCTGGGCCACACAGTCACCAATGCGGAACAGCAAGTACCCCTCACCCGACTCGCTCAAGCACGGCTGCGGCTTGATCGCGAACAAGGCTTCGACGTCGATCTGGCCCTTGTTGCGCGAGCCTTCCTTGAGCGCATAGTAGATGGCTTCGTCCGGGCGTACGCCGTTCTCCACCACCACTTGGTCGACCACCCGCTCCTCTTTGGCGCCGGTGTATTCGTTCTCCAGCACCGCCACCAGCTTGTCGCCCTCGCGGTAGACCTTTTCCAGCATCATGTCGCCGGTCATGATCACTTCCTTGGGGTACATGCTGCGGTAGTAGGTCGGGAACGACGTACCGCCGATGGCCACGCCCGGCTTGATGTCGTCGGTGACGATCTCGACCTGGCTGCCTTTGTCCGCAAGGAAATCCGCCACCGACATACCGGTGAACTCGCAGATGGTGTCGTAGACCAACACGTTCTTGCCCGGTGCGACTTTGCCGTCGAGCACATCCCAGCTGCTCACGACCAAACCTTCGGCGGCGCCCCAGTGTTCGTTCTGCTCCACATTCGGCTGCCCGCCCACCGCCAGCACCACCACATCGGGGCGCAGGTCGAGAATGGTGTCGGCATCGGCCGCCACCCCCAGGCGCAGGTCGACTTTCAAGCGCGCCAGTTCCAGTTGGTACCAGCGGGTGATACCGGCAATCTGGTCACGCTGCGGTGCCTTGGAGGCCGTGGTGATTTGCCCGCCGATGAATTCTTTTTTCTCGAACAGGGTCACGTCGTGGCCCCGCTCGGCGGCCACCCGCGCCGCTTCCATCCCGGCAGGGCCGGCACCGACCACCACGACTTTGCGCTTGGGCCCGGTGGACTTCTCGATGATGTGCGGCACGCCCATGTATTCACGGGAAGTCGCGGCGTTCTGGATGCACAGCACGTCCAGGCCCTGGTACTGACGGTCGATGCAGTAGTTGGCACCCACGCACTGCTTGATCTGGTCGATCTGGCCCATCTTGATCTTGGCGATCAGGTGCGGGTCGGCGATGTGCGCACGGGTCATGCCGACCATGTCCACATAGCCACCTTCCAGAATACGTGTGGCCTGGTTCGGGTCCTTGATGTTCTGCGCGTGCAGCACCGGAACCTTGACCACTTCCTTGATACCGGCCGCCAGATGCAAAAACGGCTCCGGCGGGTAGCTCATGTTGGGGATCACGTTGGCCAGGGTGTTATGGGTGTCGCAGCCTGAACCCACCACGCCGATGAAATCGAGCATGCCGGTGTCGTCGTAATACTTGGCGATCTGTTTCATGTCCTCGTGGGACAAGCCATCCGGGTGGAACTCGTCGCCGCACAGGCGCATGCCCACGCAGAAGTCGTCACCCACTTCGGCACGCACGGCTTTCAACACTTCCAGGCCGAACTTCATGCGGCCTTCGAAGGTGCCGCCCCATTCGTCGGTACGCTTGTTGACCCGTGGGCTCCAGAACTGGTCGATCATGTGCTGGTGCACGGCGGACAGTTCTACCCCGTCCAGGCCACCGGCCTTGGCCCGACGCGCAGCCTGGGCGTAGTTGCCGATCACGCGCCAGATTTCTTCCGGCTCGATGGTCTTGCAGGTGGCGCGGTGCACCGGCTCACGCACGCCGGACGGCGACATCAGGGTCGGCCAGTTGAAGCCGTCCCAGCGCGAGCGACGACCCATGTGGGTAATCTGGATCATGATCTTGGCGCCATGCTTGTGCATGGCGTCGGCCAGGTTCTGGAAGTGCGGGATGATGCGGTCGGTGGACAGGTTCACCGAGCTCCACCATTCCTGCGGGCTGTCGATGGCCACCACCGAGGAGCCGCCGCAGATCGCCAGGCCGATACCGCCCTTGGCTTTCTCTTCGTAGTACTTCACATAGCGGTCAGTGGTCATCCCACCATCGGTGGCATACACCTCGGCGTGGGCGGTACTGAGCACGCGGTTGCGGATAGTCAGTTTGCCGATCTGGATCGGCTGGAACATTGCTTCGAAAGCCATGGCACGGTCCTCGGCTTACAACGGCTTGACGGTGAACAAGCCGTCATCGTGGCCCTCTTCGGAGCCTCCGTAGACTTGCTCGGCCACAGTGCGAATCTGGCTGCCACGCGCCTGCAGGATCTGGTCCATGGCGCCGGCAAACCAGCCGGTGAACATGTAGTCGACCTTGCGTCCGACCTTGCCATACACGTAGACGAAAGCGGAGTGTTCGAGCTTGACGCTGGCGGTGCCTTTGTCGAGGTCGATGTCCTGGATCTTGAACAGGCCCCAGCCACGTTGCGACAGGCGCTTCATGTAATGCTCGAACACCGCGACGCCTTCCAGGCCGTGGCATTCGGCTTCTTTTTCACACCAGTGCCAAGCGGATTTGTAGCCGGCCTTGTAGAGGATCTCGGCATAGGCTTCGGCGCCCAATACTTCTTCGATACCCATGTGGTTGTTGACGAAGAAATGGCGCGGCACATACAGCATCGGCAGGGCGTCGGAGGTCCAGACACCGGTCTCGCTGTCGACTTCGATTGGCAATTGCGGGGCGATCTTGGCCATGGAAACTCAACTCCAGAAAATTCGTTTGGATGCCCCCGACACGGATGGCCGAGGGAAAAATGCGTGGGCGGTGACTTATTCGCCCCAGACGTCCTTGAGAACGTTGACCCAGTTTTCGCCCATGATCTTGCGCACCACACGCTCAGGGTGACCGCGCTTGAGCAGGGTCTCGGTGAGGTTGGGGAACTCGCCCACGGTGCGGATGCCCAGCGGGTTGATGATCTTGCCGAAGTTGGTCAGGCGGCGGGCGTAGCCCTTGTCATGGGTCAGCATTTCGAAGAAATCCTGGCCATGGCCCTGGGTGAAGTCGGTGCCGATGCCGATGGCGTCTTCACCAACGATATTCATGGTGTACTCGATGGCTTCGGCGTAGTCGTCGATGGTCGAATCGATGCCCTTGGCCAGGAACGGCGCGAACATGGTCACACCGACAAAACCACCGTGGTCGGCGATGAACTTCAGCTCTTCATCGGACTTGTTGCGCGGGTGCTCTTTGAGGCCCGATGGCAGGCAGTGGGAGTAGCACACCGGCTTTTTCGATTCGAGAATGACTTCTTCAGAGGTCTTGGAGCCCACGTGGGACAGGTCGCACATGATGCCGACGCGGTTCATCTCGCCGACAATCTCACGACCAAAGCCCGACAGGCCGCCGTCGCGCTCGTAGCAGCCGGTGCCGACCAGGTTCTGGGTGTTGTAGCACATCTGCACGACGCCCACGCCGAGCTGCTTGAAGATCTCGACATAGCCAAGCTGGTCTTCGAACGCATGGGCGTTCTGGAAGCCGAAGATGATGCCGGTCTTGCCCAGCTCTTTGGCACGACGGATATCGGCAGTGGTTTTCACCGGGATTACCAGGTCACTGTTCTCACGGATCAGGGTCTGGCTGGCCACGATGTTATTGATAGTGGCCTGGAAGCCTTCCCACACCGACACGGTGCAGTTGGCGGCGGTGAGGCCGCCTTTGCGCATGTCCTCGAACAGGTCGCGATTCCACTTGGCAATAATCAGCCCGTCGATAACGATGCTGTCGGCGTGCAATTCGGCTGGGCTCATCAGGCGTCCCCTTATTGGCAATTCATGCGCCGAATCGTCTGCCGGCGCTTTGGGCCAGCATATGCCCAGGGGCCGACGGAACCGGGTGCAAAAACGACAGGGGAATTGCCGAAAGCGTCAATCCGCGACAAAGGCTGTTAAGACAGGCCTGACTGGTGGCTGTTCTTTGTCTTACGCTTGAGCCAGAATTCGGCCATTACTTGATATGAGACGGCGCAATGAAATCGATTTTCCTGGCTTTGGCACTCATCGCAACCACCGCCCACGCGGCTGAAGACACCGACAACACGCCGTGCGATGGCATCGAAAACGACAAACAAACCCTGGAATGCGCCACTTTCAACAAAACCACTGCCGAGCAATTGCTCAAGGATAACTACCAGGGCCTTCTGGAACGCATGGGTTCGACCTATGGCAGCAACAAGACGCAGCTCGCCGACATTACCGCTCGTCTGAAGGACGCCCAGCAGAAATGGGAAAAGCTGCGTGACGCCGATTGCGCGGTGGACACTTTCCCGGCAGTGGCGGGCACCAAGGGCTATGCCATCCAACACAATGATTGCCTGGCGCGAATGAGTGATGAGCGGTCGGAGTTTTTGGAGTCGATCGGCCAGGAATAAGCGACAATCCCTGCGACCTACCTTCTAGACAAGGCTATCCATGAAGACCTGCGGCATCGAAATCAAAGGCAGCGAAGCCATCATCGCCGTCGCCTCCCTGGACAATCAGGCGCTGAGCCACATCCCCTTGGCGACCAAGAAAATCGCGCTTGAAGACGATGATGAGGCGGCCAACGTCAAGGCGTTCGCCGCCCAGGTGCAGGCCTTTGTGCGGGAAAACGCCATCACGCGCATCGCCATCAAGAAACGCAGCAAGAAAGGTGAATTTGCCGGCGGGCCGACCACGTTCAAGATTGAAGGGGTGTTTCAGTTGCTGGACGGGGTTGAGGTGACGCTGCTGTCGCCACAGACCCTCAACGCGCAGAACAAGAAGCACAACTTTGATCTACCGACGACGCTGAACAAATACCAGCATGAAGCCTACAAGGCGGCGTGCGCGGCACTGCTCAAGAAATAAACCCCATGTGGGAGGGGGCTTGCTCCCGATGGCGGACTGTCAGTCGATACATCTGTAGCTGACCCACCGCTATCGGGAGCAAGCCCCCTCCCACATCTACCCTGCGTTGTCTTTAGTTGGGTGTACGGGCCTTGTGCTGCAGCCAATCTCCAAACGTTTTGTCTTCCAGCGCATAGCCGCCCCGGCTCGACTTCCACACCAGTTCCTTGTCGCGCAGGGCATCGATGCAGGCCTGAATCGTCTGGGTGCCCGGCACCACATCGCTGCCCATCGCCTCCAACGTCTTGCTGACCGCGGTAATCGTGGTGTCGGTAAAGGGTGCAAAGGGTTCATTGCTTTGCAAACGCTCCACCATCACCTGCAGCACCGCGCGCTGCGGGAGGGTCAGGGCATTCCAGGCGCTTTCGAATTCGCTCCACACACCGGCGCGCAGCAATTCGGCGCGACTGTGCAGCAGTTGGCCAAGATTGCTCGCCGCGCCCAACTCCAGTGCCACTTCACCGATGATCGTGCGCAGCATCTCGGGGCGCCGGCCTACCAGCTCGAAGGCTTCATCAATATCGGCAGCATTAAATTGGTTGGTCTGGGCCAGGTGCGCATTGAGGTGTGCGGTGTACGCCTGGGTGAACTCTTTACCCAGCAGCGGAAACGGCGTGATGCTCGACCCGAAAAACGGTTGGCTCTTGCCCAACACTAAATGGGCCAGCTTGTCGCGGTTGGAACCGGTGAACACCAGGAGCAAACCGCTGCCCTCCTCGTCACGGCCCTGGTTGAGCTGATCCCGGGCAGCCTTCAAAGCGAACATCGCATTGAGGCCCGACTCACTGGTCAGCGCGTGCTGCGCCTCGTCGATCACCAGCACGACGGGTTTTTCTGCGGCGCTGTGGAGCAATTCCAGGGCCTGGGTCAGCGTCGCACCAGCAGGCAGTTGTGGCTGGGTGAAGTCCCAGGAAAGGGTACGCAGAAAGCTCAGTTTCTCGATGCCAATGTTCTTGGCCAGTTTACGAATGCCTTTTTCGTAGGGCGCCAGGGCCGCCGCAATAGCGCTGGCGATCAACTGCGCAGGGTCTTTCTCCTTGTCGGCCCACAGATCGACGTAGACGGCCAGCCAACCCCGCAACTGACACTCCGGGATCAGGTCTTCGCGCAAGAACGTACTTTTTCCGGTGCGCCGAGGGGCCGCGAGAAACAGCCCCGACGTGAAGTCCTGAATACCCACCCCCACCAGTCCGTCGGCAATGCTGCTCGCCAGGGCGGGACGGCGAAACACAAAGCCGCTGTTCTTGGACATGCTTTTATACCAAATTATGGATTCAACTATAAATTATAGTCTTGAGTATAATTAACTATAATTGCCCGTCAAACCGCCTCCCGTCGACGATCCTCCCGTGGACATTTCGCAAACCGCGCACGGTAGCTGCGGGTGAAATACGACGGCGACTCAAACCCGCAGGCAATGCTCACCTCCAGCACACTCATACCGCTCTGGCGCAACAGCTGCCGGGCCTTTTCCAGGCGCAGGCCGAGGTAGAAATTGCTCGGCGTATCATTCAAGTGCAGGCGAAACAGCCGCTCCAACTGCCGCCGGGTCACCTTGATCGCGTCGGCCAAGGCCAGGGTGCTCAGCGGCGGCTCCGTGTGTTGTTCCATCTCGCCGATCACGTGCACCAACTTCTTGTTGTTGATGCCGTAACGCGTTGCGATCTGCATGCGCTGGTGGTCTTTGCGTGGGCGGATACGGCCGAGCACGAACTGTTCGGACACCTGGATCGCCAGGTCAGGGCCGTGGGCCTGGGCGATCAGGTCGAGCATCAGGTCGATGGAGGCCGTGCCTCCGGCGCAGGTAATGCGGCGCCGGTCGATCTCGAACAGTTCCTGGGTCACGCTCAAGTGTGGATACGATTCCTTGAAGGCGTCGATGGCCTCCCAGTGCAGGGTCAGGCGGTAGCCGTCGAGCAAGCCTGCTTCAGCAAGCACGCAGGCCCCGGTGTCGATGGCCCCCAGCGTCACGCCGTCGTGGTCGAGACGGCGCAGCCAGTGCTCCAGTGCCGGCGTGGCGAACTGCAACGGTTCAAAGCCGGCGACCACCAGCAACGTCGCGCCTTTTTTCAGGGGTTCCAGCGCGGCGTCGGCATTCACCGACATGCCATTGCTGGCCAACACCGCTCCGCCATCGGCACTCAATACGTGCCAGCGGTACAGCTCGCCCCGAAAGCGGTTGGCCACCCGCAGCGGTTCCAGCGCGGAGATAAAGCCAATGGCCGAGAAACCCGGCATCAGCAAAAAGTAGAAATCCTGGGACATGGTGGCGCACTCGTCATACGGGCAGCGTGGCACTGTGATACTCCCGTTCATGCACGGATTCAAGGGGGCAGGTCGCTGCAGTGCAAGAGCTGGTCGCCGCCGTGCGCTTTGCCGCCCCCTGGCTTGCGTAACTTGGCCTCACGGCGCACAAAGACGCCGGAACCCCACAATAACGACCTGCCGAGGGATCCACCATGAACCGACTGATCAGCCGCTGTGTGCTTGCACTCAGCGCCAGCGCCATCTTGAGCACGAACGTACTGGCTGCCGACGCGGCGTCTTGCCAGAACGTGCGCATGGGCGTGGTGAACTGGACCGACGTAATCGCCACCAGCGCCATGACCCAAGTGCTGCTCGACGGCCTCGGCTACAAGACCAAACAAACCAGCGCCTCCCAGCAAATCATCTTCGCCGGTATCCGCGACCAGCGCCTGGACCTGTTCCTGGGGTACTGGAACCCGCTGATGACCCAGACCATCACCCCATTCGTCGACGCCAAGCAAGTCAAGGTGCTCGAAAAGCCCAGCCTGGAAGATGCCCGCGCCACCCTCGCCGTACCGACTTACCTGGCGGACAAGGGCCTGAAAACCTTCGCCGACATCGCCAAGTTCGAGAAAGAGCTGGGCGGCAAGATCTACGGCATCGAGCCAGGCTCGGGGGCCAATACCCAGATCAAAGCCATGATTGCCAAGAACCAGTTCGGCCTGGGTAAATTCCAGTTGGTGGAATCCAGCGAGGCCGGCATGCTCGCCGCCGTCGACCGGGCGGTACGCCGCAAGGAGGCTGTGGTGTTCTTCGGCTGGGCGCCGCACCCGATGAACGTCAACGTCGCCATGACCTACCTCACCGGCAGCGACGACGCCCTCGGCCCGAACGAAGGTATGGCCACGGTGTGGAGCGTGACTTCACCCAACTACGCCCAACAGTGCCCCAACGTTCACAAGCTGCTGACCAACCTGACCTTCACCGCCGCCGATGAGAGCCGAATGATGCAGCCGTTGCTGGATCACAAGGACCCCATCGAGTCCGCCAAGCAGTGGCTCAAGGACCACCCGCAAGACCAGGCGCGCTGGCTGGAAGGTGTCACCACCTTCGACGGCAAGCCGGCGGCGGCGAACCTGCAATTGACCAGTAAGTAAACCTGTTTCGAACACCGTTTCGCGGTCACTTCCGACCGCGAGCGGCATCGCCACGCCCTTGAAATCACGCCTGTAAGGAACCGCCTCATGAACCACGACGTCATCATCACCTGCGCACTCACCGGTGCTGGCGACACGACCGCCAAAAGCCCGCACGTGCCGGTCACCCCCAAACAAATCGCCGCCGCAGCCGTTGAAGCCGCCAAGGCCGGCGCGACCGTGGTGCACTGCCACGTGCGTGACCCGCAAACCGGCAAGTTCAGCCGCGACGTTGCCCTGTACCGCGAAGTGATGGAGCGGATCCGTGAGGCCGACATCGACATTATCGTCAACCTCACCGCCGGCATGGGCGGCGACCTGGAAATCGGCGGCGGCGAAAGCCCGATGGACTTCGGCCCCAACACTGACCTGGTCGGCCCGCTGACCCGCCTGGCCCACGTGGAAGAGCTGCTGCCGGAAATCTGCACCCTGGACTGCGGCACCCTGAACTTCGGCGATGGCGACACTATTTACGTGTCCACTCCGGCGCAACTGCGTGCAGGCGCCAAACGCATCCAGGAGCTGGGCGTCAAGGCCGAACTGGAAATCTTCGACACCGGCCACCTGTGGTTCGCCAAGCAGATGATTAAAGAGGGCCTGCTCGACAACCCGCTGTTTCAACTGTGCCTGGGCATCCCATGGGGCGCACCGGCCGATACCACCACCATGAAAGCCATGGTCGACAACCTGCCCGCTGATGCGGTGTGGGCCGGCTTCGGCATCGGCCGCATGCAAATGCCAATGGCGGCGCAAGCGGTGCTGCTGGGCGGCAACGTACGGGTCGGCCTGGAAGACAACCTGTGGCTGGACAAAGGCGTGCTCGCCACCAACGGCCAACTGGTGGAGCGCGCCGGTGAAATCCTCAGCCGCCTGGGCGCACGGGTTCTGACCCCGGCCGAAGGTCGGGCAAAAATGGGCCTTGCCAAACGCCATTAATCAAACTGTGGGAGGGGGCTTGCTCCCGATGGCGGTGGATCTGTTGCAGGGTTCGTTGACTGACTTACCGCTATCGGGAGCAAGCCCCCTCCCACATGAATCACCGAACTCTTTAGGAATTTGCCATGAGCTTTATCACTGAAATCAAAACCTTCGCCGCCCTCGGCAGTGGCGTCATCGGCAGCGGCTGGGTGTCCCGCGCCCTCGCCCACGGCCTGGATGTGGTCGCCTGGGACCCGGCGCCCGGGGCCGAAGCCGCCCTGCGCAAGCGCGTCGCCAATGCCTGGGGCGCCCTGGAGAAACAGGGCCTGGCACCGGGTGCGTCGCAGGACCGCCTGCGCTTTGTTGCCACCATTGAAGAGTGCGTTAAAGACGCCGACTTCATCCAGGAAAGCGCGCCGGAACGGCTGGAATTGAAGCTGGAGTTGCACAGCAAGATCAGCGCGGCGGCCAAGCCGAATGCGTTGATTGGTTCGAGCACGTCCGGCCTGTTGCCAAGTGAGTTCTACGAGGGCTCGACCCACCCTGAGCGGTGCGTGGTCGGTCACCCGTTCAACCCGGTTTACCTGTTGCCGCTGGTGGAAGTCGTTGGCGGCAAGAACACCGCGCCGCAAGCGATTCAAGCGGCCATCACGGTGTATGAGTCCCTCGGCATGCGCCCCTTGCACGTGCGCAAGGAAGTCCCCGGGTTTATCGCCGACCGCCTGCTCGAAGCGTTGTGGCGTGAGGCACTGCACCTGGTCAATGACGGCGTGGCCACCACCGGCGAGATCGACGACGCCATCCGCTTTGGCGCAGGCTTGCGCTGGTCGTTCATGGGCACCTTCCTCACCTACACCTTGGCGGGCGGCGATGCCGGGATGCGGCATTTCATGGCGCAGTTCGGCCCGGCGCTGCAATTGCCGTGGACCTACCTGCCGGCGCCGGAACTGACCGACAAGCTGATCGACGACGTGGTCGATGGCACCAGCGATCAACTGGGCAAACACAGCATTTCGGCGCTGGAGCGCTATCGTGATGACTGCCTGCTGGCGGTGCTGGAAGCGGTGAAAACCACCAAAGCCAAGCACGGCATGACTTTCGCCGAATAACGGGAAACCCTGACATGCCCGCACTGACCACCTACACCACCCAGGTCCACCCCGACTGGGTGGACTACAACGGCCACCTGCGCGACGCGTTCTACCTGCTGATCTTCAGCTACGCCACCGACGCGCTGATGGACACCCTGGGCTTGACCTGCGAAAACCGCGAAGCCAGCGGCCATTCGCTGTTCACCCTGGAGCTGCACCTGAACTACCTGCACGAAGTGAAACTCGGTGCGCAGGTGCAAGTGCACACCCAACTGATCGCGCATGACGCCAAGCGCCTGCACCTCTATCACAGCCTGCATGGGGTGGACGATGCGAAGGAGCTGGCGGGCAACGAACAGATGCTGTTGCACGTCGATCTGGCGGGGCCGAGTTCGACACCGTTCACTGAGGCCACGCTGGAAAAACTCGCCGCCATCCTGGCCGAACAGGCCGACCTGCCGCGCCCTGCCCTGCTCGGCCGAGTGATTGGATTGCCACCCAAGAAACCATAAGGAGCCGCCATGCAAACCGCCGCCGCTGTTGCCGATTTCCGTACTTACCCGAAGATCTGCGACCTCGCGCAGGTGCAGGTGCAGGCCGATCAGCTCCTTGTGCAGTGGGCCGATGGGCGGGTCAGCCCGTTTCATCATCAGTGGCTGCGGGACAACTGCCCGTGCCCGGAATGCGTGTACAGCGTGACCCGCGAGCAGGTGCTTGAGATCGTCGATGTGGATGCCGACCTCAGTGCGACCTTTGCGCGCATCGATCAAGGCAACCTGAGCGTGGAATGGAGCGGCGGCCACCGCAGCCGGTACGATCCCGGCTGGCTGCGGGCTCACGCCTATGACGATGAATCCCGTGCTGAACGGCGTGCGGCAAAACCCAAGCCCCGGCTATGGGACAGTCAGTTGCAGTTACCGGTTTTCGACTATTCGGCAGTCATGGAGGACGCCAACGCGCTGCTGCAATGGCTGCTGGCCCTGCGCGATGGCGGCCTCACCCAAATCCGCGGCGTCCCCACCGAGCCCGGCTCCCTCGCGCTGGTCGCCAGGCGTATTGCGTTTATCCGCGAGAGTAACTTTGGCGTGCTGTTCAACGTGCAATCCAAAGCCGATGCCGACAGCAATGCCTACACGGCTTTCAACCTGCCGCTGCACAGCGATTTGCCTACGCGGGAGCTGCAACCGGGGCTGCAATTGCTGCATTGCCTGGTGAACGATGCCAACGGCGGCGAGAGCATTTTTGTCGATGGGTTCGCCATCGCCAGCGCCTTGCGTCAGGAGGATCCCGAAGCGTTCCAGGCACTGTGTGAAATCCCGGTGGAGTTTCGCAACAAGGACCGTCACAGCGACTATCGCCGCCTGGCGCCGATCATTGCACTGGATGCCATGGGTGATGTGGCGGAGATCCGCATGGCCAACTTTTTGCGTGGCCCGTTCGAGACCAGCGTTGCCCGGATGCCGTTGCTGTATCGCGCGTATCGACGCTTTATCGGCATGACGCGCGAGGCGCGTTTTCGCCTGGTAAAGCGCCTGAATCCGGGGGAGCTGTGGTGCTTCGACAACCGCCGCACCCTGCATGCGCGCAATGCTTTTGACCCTGGGTCCGGAGCGCGGCATTTCCAGGGGTGCTACATCGACCGGGATGAGTTGCTCTCCAGGATTCTGGTGTTGCAGCGATAGACCGCAGCGCGGCCTTCGCGAGCAAGCCCGCTCCCACATTTGACCGAGTTCCGCCTTTGGAATGCAATCAAGTGTGGGAGCGGGCTTGCTCGCGAAGAGGCCAGTGCGGTCACTCCAGATTCCAGACAAAAAAAGCCCCGGTCCAGCCGTGACTGGATCGGGGCAGAGCGCTTGGTGTGAGCGTGACATCCCGAGGGTGACCAAACCTTCAAGGTGTGTGCCTGGTGCCCAGTGTGCCTATTCCTTCCATCAGCAAATGGCCCGAAAACGACCTGTCCATAGCCATCTGAGTCATTCGTGGATTCTGCCCTTGCCGACCGGTCATTGGCCTACCAGAATCCCAATCGACCCCCGCTCTCTACACCAGGATGAATGTCATGATGCACGCGGATTTGATTGACCAGGATGACCTGCTGGGCCACCTGCGCTCGCTGGGTTTTGAAGTGTCCAGCGGTGCCACCGCCGAGCAGGCCTGCGAGTGCGCAGTACGCGGCTTGAGCCCGGCGCGGGCCAAGGCACTCAAGGGCATGGTGGAGCAGATGTACACCGGCAGCGCGACGATTCTGCCGGCCGTTCGCCAGGCGATCGACAAGCAGCTGTTACCGGCTCTGATGCAGTTCAAGCAGAACTCCGGCGCCTGAGGCGCCGCTGATCGGGAGCAAGTCGAATCGTCGCACCGCCCCTCCCACACTGACTGTGTTTACACATCCAGATGTGTGAATGCGGTCAAATGTGGGAGGGGGCTTGCTCCCGATAGCAGCACCTCGGACTAGAGCCTCACACTGGCAAAAGTCGACTCATTCCGAGCCTGGCTCAACGCCGACATCGGCCCCGACAACGGTGACAATACCAGCGCCTGCGGAATCGGCATCATCGCCACCTGCTGGGTGGTGTTGGAGCCCACACGCTCATCCCGTGGCGGAATGCCGAAGTATTCGCGATAGCACTTGGAGAAGTGCGGCGTGGAGACGAACCCGCACACCGACGCCACTTCGATGATCGACATCGGCGTTTGCTTGAGCAACTGTCGCGCACGAATCAGGCGCAGCTTGAGGTAGTAGCGCGACGGCGAGCAGTGCAGGTATTTCTGGAACAGCCGCTCCAGTTGGCGACGCGATACGGCCACGTACACCGCCAGTTCATCCAGGTCGATCGGCTCTTCGAGGTTGGCCTCCATCAGCGCGACGATTTCCTGCAGCTTCGGCTGGTTGGTGCCGAGCATGTGCTTGAGCGGCACACGCTGGTGGTCCTGTTCGTTGCGGATGCGTTCATACACAAACATTTCGGAGATCGCGGCCGACAGCTCACGGCCGTGATCGCGGCTGATCAGGTGCAGCATCATGTCCAGCGGTGCGGTACCGCCGGAGCTGGTGAAGCGGTTACGGTCGAGGGTGAACAACCGGGTGCTCATCGACACGCGAGGGAAGGCTTCCTGCATCGACGCCAGGCATTCCCAGTGCACGCTGCAATCGAAACCGTCGAGCAGACCGGCGCAGGCCAGTGCCCAACTGCCGGTGCACACCGCGCCGAGGCGACGGGACTGGCGCGCCTGGCTCTGCAGCCAAGAAACGTGCTCACGAGTCACGGTACGCTGGATACCCACGCCACCGCACACAATCACCGTGTCCAGGGCCGGGGCTTTGTGCATGGCGGCGTCAGGGGTGATTTGCAGACCGTCGCTGGCCCACACCTGGTTTCCGTCGACACTCAGGGTCGTCCAGCGATACAGCTCGCGGCCGGACAGCTGGTTGGCCATACGCAGTGGTTCCACTGCTGAAGCCAGGGAAATCAGCGTGAAATTGTCCAGCAGCAAAAAGCCGATGGATTGAGGCGCACGGTTCTGGGGTTGAGCCCCGGAGTTGAACGACGTCATCGCAGTATCTCCTCACACAAAGCGGGTGATGGCCTCAGGCGAGGCTCTTGTTATTGCGCTCTTCATCCGGCAAGGCGAGAGGCTTTGAATGGGTAGAGCAAATGCCGTGCCTAAAATTGAATGGCCATTCAATAACTCCTGAAAACGACCTGATGACGCGTCTATATAAGCCCGCGCGGTATGCGTGGGATATGACCTGAAATAGACGTAGGAACGGCCCTACTCAAGGGCTGTGAGCAGAACGGTAGCACTTGTGGGAAGGCGCTTTGGGGGCGTAGGGAAAGTCTGTCACCGCAAGCACGGATGACCAGTGGTCAAGCGGCAAATCGTTCGCAAGCTACTTATCTATTTGCGACGCTCTAAAAGGTGGCGCTTTTGGTCCGGGTGTTCACTTTATGAGCAGTGGCGCCTGGGTGATTGCTATCGGGGGCAAGCCCCCGATACAGGCGACACGGTCTCAGCACTCAACCGCGCTGACCGCCAACCCACCCCGCGATGTTTCTTTGTACTTGTCATGCATATCTGCGCCGGTGTCGCGCATGGTGCGGATCACCCGATCAAGGGAGATAAAGTGCTGGCCATCCCCGCGCAGCGCCATTTGTGCCGCATTGATCGCCTTCACCGCCGCAATCGCATTGCGCTCGATGCACGGCACCTGGACCAGCCCGCCCACCGGGTCGCAGGTCAGGCCGAGGTTATGTTCCAGGCCAATTTCGGCCGCGTTGCATAACTGTTCCGGCGTGGCGCCCAGGATTTCGGCCAACCCGGCGGCGGCCATCGCACAGGCCGAGCCGACTTCGCCCTGGCAGCCGACTTCGGCACCGGAGATCGATGCGTTCTTTTTACACAGAATCCCTACCGCCGCCGCGCCGAGCAAATAGTCGACCACGTTGGCTTCGGTGACGTCTTCGCTGAACTTCATAAAATAGTGCAGCACCGCCGGGATGATCCCTGCCGCGCCGTTGGTGGGTGCGGTGACCATGCGCCCACCGGCGGCGTTTTCTTCGTTGACAGCCAGGGCGAACAGGTTGACCCACTCCATGGCGCTCAAGGTCGAGCCGATCACATTGGGCTTGTTCAGCTCCTGCAAACTGCGGTGCAACTTGGCAGCGCGGCGGCGCACGTTGAGGCCGCCGGGCAAGATACCTTCGTGCTTGAGGCCCTGCTCCACGCAGTCTTGCATGGCACGCCAAAGCTTCATCAGGCCACTGCGGATTTCCTCTTCGGAGCGCCAGACCCTTTCATTGGCCATCATCAACTCGGCCACACGCAAGTTGTGGCTCTTGCACAACTGCAACAGCTCCACCGCGCTGGAAAAATCATACGGCAGCTCGGTGCGGTCCATGTCGGCTACACCGCTTTGCGCCTGGGCTTCGTCCACCACAAAACCGCCACCGACCGAATAGTAGGTGTCGCGGTACAGCTCACCGTCATCACCGAACACCACCAACGTCATGGCGTTGGGATGGAACGGCAGGTTTTCGTCGAGCAGGCGCATATCGCGAGCCCAGATGAAAGGCACCGGCAGGCGGCCGTCGAGCAACAGGGTGTCGGTTTCGCGCAGGGTATGGATGCGCACACCGATTTGCGACGGGTCGATTGCATCAGGCCATTCGCCCATCAACCCCATGATGGTGGCGGTGTCGCTGCCGTGGCCGATACCGGTGGCCGACAATGAACCGTATAGTTGAACCTCGACGCGCCGCACCTGCTCCAGCAGGTCACGCTCACGCAGTGCTTGAACAAACAACGCCGCGGCGCGCATGGGGCCGACGGTGTGCGAACTCGAAGGCCCGATGCCGATCTTGAACAAGTCGAAAACGCTGATAGCCATTGCCGTGGAACCTCTTGATGAGCACAGGCCGGGCGACCAGGAGCTGCTACGCTCAAGTCGCCTGAATGGCGGCATCATCAAGCTTTTTTTGCCGCCCACGGCGTCTCACACCGACGTACCCATGCTCACCAGCGTCGCCCCCGGGCAACGGGCCATTTTGGCCGTTTTTTGCGGTGCAGATCGCTGGAAACCCTGGATTTGAGGCTTAAAAAATCTGTAAGCGACGTCACCGACACTGGATACGACCCTCCCTGTACTGGATACGACGCGCCCTGTAGGCGTCAGATTTTCACTGGTACATGATCAGTCTCGACTCGTTTGCAAGGCCCCGTGGCGCCGCCTCAAAGCACGCTCCAACCGCAACCCTTATAAAGCGCGGCGAATGCCGTCAGAAAAAACACAGGAGTCTAGCCCCATGAAAGCTTCACCCTCGTTGTTGTTGGCCGCCATGCTGAGTCTGCCAGTCCTGGCGCACGCTGCAGAACCGGCACAATGTCAGACCGTCAACTTCTCCGATGTCGGCTGGACCGACATCACCGTCACGACCGCGACCACCAGCGAAATCCTCAAGGGCCTGGGCTACAAGCCGCGCACCACGATGATTTCGGTACCAGTGACCTACAAGTCCCTGGCTGACGGCAAGAACATGGACGTCTTCCTCGGCAACTGGATGCCGACCATGGAAAACGACATCAAGCAGTACCGTGATGCCGGCACCGTGGAAACCGTACGTGCCAACCTGGAAAACGCCAAGTACACCCTCGCCGTGCCCGAAGAGCTGTACAACAAGGGCCTGAAAGACTTCGCCGACATCGCCAAATTCAAGGATGAGCTGGGTGGCAAGATCTACGGCATCGAACCGGGCAACGACGGCAACCGCACCATTCAGACCCTGATCGACAAGAACCAGTTTGGTTTGAAAGACGCGGGCTTCAAGGTCGTGGAGTCCAGCGAAGCCGGGATGCTTTCCCAGGTTGAACGCGCCACCAAGCGCGGCCAGCCCATCGTGTTCCTCGGCTGGGAACCCCACCCGATGAACACCCGCTTCAAGATCAAGTACCTGACCGGGGGTGATGACTCATTCGGCCCCAACTACGGCCAGGCCACTATCTATACCAACACCCGCAAGGGCTACACCCAGGAATGCAGCAACGTGGGTCAGTTGCTGAAGAACCTGTCGTTCACGCTGAACATGGAAAGCTCGCTGATGGGCAACGTCCTGGACGACAAAATGAAGCCCGACGCCGCGGCGAAAGCCTGGCTGCAGAAGAACCCGCAAGTGCTTGAAACCTGGCTTGCCGGCGTAACCACCGTGGACGGCAAACCAGGCCTGGAGGCCGTAAAAGCTTATCTCGCCAAGTAGTCACCGCTGACCCCGGGCCGGTGCGCTGGCCCGGGATGTTTTCCCCTTCGCATGTGGACATTCACTACCATGCTGACTGAACAGAAAATCCCACTAGGCCAGTACATCGCTGCCTTCGTCGAATGGTTGACCAAGCATGGCGCCAACTATTTCGACGCAATCGCATCGACACTGGAAACGATGATCCACGGCGTGACGTTTGCGCTGACCTGGTTCAATCCGCTGGCATTGATCGGTCTGATTGCGCTACTCGCTCACTTTATTCAACGCAAATGGGGCCTGACCGTTTTTGTCATCGCCTCCTTCCTGCTGATCCTCAACCTGGGGTACTGGCAGGAAACCATGGAAACCCTCGCGCAGGTGTTGTTCGCCACCCTGGTCTGCGTGGTCATCGGCGTGCCGCTGGGCATTGTTGCCGCGCACAAGCCGCTGTTCTACACCATGATGCGGCCGGTACTCGATCTGATGCAGACCGTGCCGACCTTCGTCTACCTCATCCCGACCCTGACCCTCTTCGGGCTGGGTGTGGTGCCCGGTTTGATCTCCACGGTGGTGTTCGCGATTGCCGCGCCTATCCGCCTGACCTACCTGGGTATCCGCGATGTACCGCAAGAGTTGATGGACGCAGGCAAGGCCTTTGGCTGCTCGCGCCGTCAGTTGCTCTCGCGCATTGAACTGCCCCACGCCATGCCGAGCATTGCCGCCGGCATTACCCAATGCATCATGCTGTCGCTGTCGATGGTGGTGATCGCGGCCCTGGTAGGCGCCGACGGCCTCGGCAAGCCGGTGGTCAACGCGCTGAATACCGCCGACATCGCCCTGGGCTTTGAAGCGGGCCTGGCGATCGTATTGCTGGCCATCATGCTCGACCGCATCTGCAAACAACCCGACGCTAAAGTAGGGGGTGATGCATGAGCATTATCCGATTCGACAATGTCGACGTGATCTTCTCCAAAGACCCACGCGAAGCGCTCAAGCTGCTGGACCAGGGCATGAGCCGTAACGAGATCCTGAAAAAGACCGGGCAGATTGTCGGCGTTGAAAAAGCCAGCCTGGACATCGAGAAAGGCGAGATCTGCGTACTGATGGGCCTGTCGGGCTCAGGTAAGTCGAGCTTGCTGCGCTGCATCAATGGCCTCAACACCGTCAGCCGTGGCCAACTGTTTGTGGAACATGAAGGGCGCCAGATCGATATCGCGTCCTGCACGCCTGCCGAGCTGAAAATGATGCGCACCAAGCGCATCGCCATGGTGTTCCAGAAGTTCGCGCTGATGCCCTGGCTGACGGTGCGCGAGAACATCAGCTTCGGCCTTGAGATGCAGGGTCGCCCGGAAAAAGACCGCCGCAAGCTGGTCGACGACAAGCTCGAACTGGTGGGCCTGAGCCAATGGCGCAACAAGAAGCCTGACGAGCTGTCCGGTGGCATGCAGCAACGCGTCGGCCTGGCCCGCGCACTGGCCATGGACGCCGACATCCTGCTGATGGACGAACCGTTCTCCGCCCTCGACCCGTTGATTCGCCAGGGGCTGCAGGATGAACTGCTGGAACTGCAACGCAAGCTGAGCAAGACCATCGTGTTCGTCAGCCACGACCTGGACGAGGCGCTCAAGCTGGGCAGCCGTATCGCAATCATGAAGGACGGCAAGATCATCCAGTACAGCGTGCCGGAAGAGATCGTGCTGAACCCGGCGGATGACTATGTGCGCACATTCGTCGCCCATACCAACCCGCTGAACGTACTGTGCGGCCGCAGCCTGATGCGCACCCTGGACAACTGCAAGCGTATCAACGGTTCAGTGTGCCTGGACCCGGGCGGTGATTCCTGGCTGGACCTGGCCGAAGGCAACACCATCAAGGGCGCACGTCAGAATGGCGTGGCCATGAACCTGCAGAACTGGACGCCGGGGCAAGCAGTGGAAGGTCTGGCGCGGGTGCCGACACTGGTGGATTCGAACATCGGCATGCGTGATGCACTGCAGATTCGTTATCAGACCGGCAACAAACTGGTGTTGCATGACAACAACCAGGTGGTGGGGATTCTGGGCGACAGTGAGCTCTACCACGCCCTCCTGGGCAAAAACCTGGGCTAGCAGCATGATCGTTCCCACGCTCTGCGTGGGAATGCATCCGGTGACGCTCCGCGTCACGCCTTCAAGAGCAGACGCGGAGCGTCCATGGCTACATTCCCACGCGGAGCGTGGGAACGAGCATTCAGCGGCTAGCTGTAGACACGGCCAAGGAGTTGCCGATGGCTTTCAAACTGGTCGAGCACATCCCGGGGGATCTGCTCCTGGGTGAACCCCATCAGGTCGTATCTGATCGTTCCCACGCTCTGCGTGGGAATGTAGCCATCGACGCTCCGCGTCTGCTCTTAAAAGCCGTGACGCGGAGCGTCACAGGATGCATTCCCACGCGGAGCGTGGGAACGAGCATTCAGCGGCTAGCTGTAGACACGGCCAAGGAGTTGCCGATGGCTTTCAAACTGGTCGAGCACATCCCGGGTGATCTGCTCCTGGGTGAACCCCATCAGGTCGTACTCCTGAGGCCCGTTGTGCAGGTAGACCTCAGCCCGGTAGTAACGCGTGCGCTCTTCCTCGGGCAGGTCGCTCGGTGCTGCCCTCCA
>NZ_PYWX01000049.1 GCF_003031675.1 Pseudomonas palleroniana
TTCGATAATGTGGAAGGGCAAGCTGGTATTTGTTAGCGAAGCGCTAGCTGGAGAGCGAATAGGGCTGAAAGAGACTGAAGATGATGCCTGGGATCTTTACCTGTGTGACTATCCCTTGGGGAGGCTTGGACGGGGAATGACTCGCGTCCAAGCTTCAAATGTGTAAACGATGTCCCCGGTTTCAGATGTAAACGATGTCTACGGTTCTACACCCGCGCTGGGGGGCAAAGCCGCCCTAAACCCAGGCGCCTCGGTCTTTCTGAAATACCGCGATGTCCTTGTTGGGGCGGCTTCGCCCCCCAGCGCGGGGCAAGCCCGCTCACTACAAGTTATTGCCAGCTGGCGAGCAGTGGCGGTAACTCGGTCAGGCTGCGAATCTCCGCGTCCGGACGCTTGTCCGCTTCCCACGCCTTGCCCGTCGGGTTGAACCACACCGCCCGAAGGCCCGCCTGCTGCGCCCCAGCGATGTCATCCCCCGGATGATCGCCAATATGCACCGCCTGGTCGGCCTCCACGCCTCCCCGTTGCAACGCCTCTTGAAACAGTCGCGCATCCGGCTTGGCAATGCCGATATCTTCAGCGCGCAGGGCGAAGTGAAAGTAGTCCGCCAGCCCCACACGTTGCACATCGGCATTGCCATTGGTGATCACCCCCAGCAGGAAGTGCTGGCGCAAGGCTTGAAGCATGGGCTCGGCCTCGGGAAAAGGGGTGAGTTGATGACGCGCATGGATGAAGGTTTCGAAGCATATGTCCGCCATCTGTGCGGCTTCAGGCGGTGGATAGCCGGCCTCTTCAAATGCGTGCAGCAGTATCCGGTGACGCAGGATGCTGATGCGATGCTTCAACTCGGGATGGCGCTTCAGCACTTGCTGGCGCAGGCTGGCGAAATGCTCAAGCGGCAGGTCGCCGACCTTGGCGGCATGGGTCGCCAGCCATTCGCGCATCGACGCTTCGGCACTGATAATGACGGGGACGTTGTCCCACAGGGTGTCGTCCAGGTCGAAAGTGATCAGCTTGATACTCATGAGTCGCCGCCCTTGATGCGTTTGGCCCGAGGATGGGCGCTGTCGTATACCGTTGCCAGGTGTTGGAAATCGAGGTGAGTGTAGATCTGCGTGGTCTTGATATCGGAGTGGCCGAGCAGCTCCTGTACCGCACGCAGGTCCTGGGAGGATTCGAGCAGATGGCTGGCAAAGGAGTGGCGCAGCATGTGTGGGTGCAGGTTCTGCCCCAATTCTCGCTCTCCGGCCGCCTTGACCCGCAGTTGGATTGCCCGTGGTCCGAGGCGCCGGCCCTGTTGGCTGATAAACACGGCATCGTCCACCGGGTTGGCCAGGGCGCGCAGCGGCAGCCACAGTTGCAACGCTTCTCGGGCTTTGCGGCCCACCGGCAGCACGCGGGTCTTGCTGCCCTTGCCGAGCACTTGCACCAGGCCGTCGGCCAGGTCCAGTTGGTCAAGGTTCAGGCCGGTCAGTTCCGATAGCCGCAGGCCAGAGGAGTAGAACAGCTCAAGGATCGCCTGGTCGCGATGGGCGAGGAAGTCGTCTTCAACGGCGCCATCGAGCAATTGCAGGGCGCGATCGGTATCCAGCGTCTTCGGCAGGCGTCGTTCGCCCTTCGGCGGAGAGAGGCCATTGGCCGGGTCGTGGTCGCACAGACCCTCGCGGTTCAGAAAGTGATACAGGCCACGCACCGCTGATAGCAGGCGTGACAGGCTGCGCGAAGATTGGCCGGCCTGGTGCAGGCGGGCGATCAGGCTGCGCAGGCTCTGGATATCCAGGGCTTTCCAGCTGGTGATCTGCTGTTTTTTACAGTGTGCCAGGACCTTGTCCAGGTCCCGCCGATAGGCTTGCAGGGTATGGGGCGACACCTGGCGCTCGTTGCGCAGGTGAGCGCAATAAGCGTCCAGTTGCCGTTCCATGGCTAGCGCACCGCGCGCAAGGTGCTGGTGAAGCGCGGTAATACGCGGCCAAGCACTTCGGCGATGTAGGTCAGGAACAACGTGCCCACCGAGCTCTTGTAGTGCGCAGGATCCCGACTGGCGATGGCCAATACGCCATGCAGGCCCTGGTGGCTGAGGGCGACCACGGCGGTGGAGCCGATCTGCTTGCGTTGTTCGGCACCAAACAGGAAGTCCAGCTCGTGTTCGCGCAAGGTGCCGCTGATGGTCTTGCCTTCGGACAGCAGGCCACCGATAGCGGTCTGTGCCTCGCCACCGCTGACCCAGCGACCCACCGGCATCGGGTTGTCGCTGAACAGGATCAGGCTGACAAACGGGACCTGGAAGTCCTGGCGCAGGCTGTCTTCCACGGCGATCACCGTTTCTTCCAGGCTGTTGGCGTCCATCAGGGTCAGGATCAGGCGGCGTGTCTTGTCGAACAGGCGGTCATTGTCGCGAGCCACGTCCATCAGATGGGAGAGCCGATGGCGCATTTCGATATTGCGCTCGCGCAGGATGTTCATCTGGCGCTCAACCAGCGAAACGGTGTCGCCGCGCCGGTGAGGAATGCGCAGGGCCGGCAGCAGTTCTTCGTGATCGACGAAAAAGTCCGGATGAGCCTCAAGGTACGCCGCGACGGCAGCGGCCTCCAGACTGTCGGTTGGGGATGCTTGTGCGGGTACTTGAGGCTTATCGGTCATTGGTTTGGCTCACTCATAGACGGACCTGTCCTTCGTATACGCGCGAGGCCGGCCCGGTCATCATCACCGGGTGGCCAGGGCCTGCCCATTCGATGGACAAGCGTCCGCCGGGCAGGTCGATCAGCAACGGCGAATCCATCCACCCCTGGCTGATCGCGGCCACGGCAGCGGCGCAAGCACCGGTACCGCAAGCCTGGGTTTCGCCGGCGCCGCGTTCCCATACACGCAATTGCGCGCGGGAACGGTCGATCACCTGCAGGAAGCCCACATTGACCCGTGCCGGAAAGCGCGGGTGATGTTCGATTTTCGGCCCCAATTCATGCACAGGAGCGTTGTTGATGTCATTGACCCGCAGCACGGCATGCGGGTTGCCCATGGAGACGGCAGCGATGTCGACGTTCTTGCCGTCAACCTCCAGCGCGTAGCTTGCGGCCTGCTCGGTAGCCTGGAACGGAATGTCTGCCGGCACCAGGCGGGGCTCGCCCATGTTGACGCTGATCTGGCCGTCGTTGCGGACATCCAGTTCAATCACGCCGCCCTTGGTCTCGACGCGAATCTGGCGTTTGGCGGTCAGGCGTTTGTCCAGCACGAAGCGCGCAAAGCAACGTGCACCGTTGCCGCACTGTTCCACTTCGGAACCGTCGGAGTTGAATATCCGATAACGGAAATCCACCTCCGGGTTGCTTGGCGCCTCGACGATCAGCAGCTGGTCGAAGCCAATGCCGGTGTGACGGTCGCCCCACTGTTTGGCGTGTTTGGGCTGGATGTGCGCGTGCTGGCTGACCAGGTCGAGGACCATGAAGTCATTGCCCAGCCCGTGCATCTTGGTAAAACGCAGCAGCATGGCTTACTCCGGCAGCAGGCTTTCGCCAGCATACAACTCGGCTACCGTCTCGCGGCGACGCACTTCGAACGCTTGATCACCGTCCACCAGCACCTCGGCGGTACGGCCGCGGGTGTTGTAGTTGGAACTCATGACAAACCCATAGGCACCCGCCGAATGTACGGCCAGCAGGTCGCCTTCTTCCAGGGCCAACTGACGATCCTTGGCCAGGAAGTCGCCGGTCTCGCAGATCGGGCCGACGATGTCGTAGGCGCGTGCAACACCTTCGCGCGGTGTTACAGCGGTGACGTTCATCCAGGCCTGGTACAGCGCCGGGCGGATCAGGTCGTTCATCGCCGCGTCGACGATGGCGAAATCCTTGTGCTCGGTGTGCTTGAGGTACTCGACCTGGGTCAGCAGCACGCCGGCATTGGCAACGATGTAGCGGCCCGGCTCGAACATCAGCGTCAGGCCGCGGCCCTCGATGCGCTGGAGTGCTGCCTTGATGTAGTCGGCCACCAGCGGCGGCTCTTCGTCGCGATAACGCACGCCCACACCACCACCGAGGTCGATGTGGTGCAGGTAGATACCACATTCGCCGAGGCGGTCGACCAGTGCCAGCAGGCGGTCGAGGGCATCCAGGAACGGTGGCAGCGTGGTCAGTTGCGAGCCGATGTGGCAGTCAACACCCAGCACTTCCAGGTTGGGCAGTTGAGCGGCGCGGATGTACACGTCTTCGGCGTCGGCAATGGCGATGCCGAACTTGTTCTCTTTGAGACCGGTGGAAATGTACGGGTGGGTGCCGGCATCGACGTCCGGGTTGACGCGCAGGGAGATCGGCGCACGAACGCCCATCTCGGCGGCGACCACTTGCAGGCGCTCAAGCTCGTCGGTGGATTCGACGTTGAAGCAATGCACGCCGACTTCCAGCGCACGGCGCATGTCTTCGCGGGTTTTGCCGACACCGGAAAACACGATCTTGTCCGCTTTGCCACCGGCTGCCAGCACGCGTTCCAGCTCGCCACGGGAGACGATGTCGAAACCGGCGCCCAGGCGCGCCAGGACATTCAGTACACCCAGGTTGGAATTGGCCTTGACCGCGTAGCACACCAGGCTTGGTGTGCCTTCCAGCGCGTCGGTAAAGCTGCGGTATTGGGCTTCGATATGCGCACGGGAGTACACATAGGTCGGGGTGCCAAAGCGCTCGGCAATCGCGGACAACGCCACGCCTTCCGCGAACAGCTCGCCGTCCCGGTAGTTAAAAGCGTCCATGGAGTTCCCTTATTCGTAGGTGTCGTGCTTATGCGCTTTGGATGGCTTTTGCGACGATTGCGCCTGGTCGTTCGGGTCTTTGCTGTCATCCGGCAGGTACAGCGGGCCTTTTTGACCACAGGCACTAACGAGGCAAGCGACCGCGACGAGCGCAGCAAGGGAAGAGATCAGGCGCTTCATGGCGAAATCCTTGAATATGCATTAATTGCGCCCGAGTATACCGACCACCCGCCAGCTTGCCTATGCGCTGAAATACCCGTCCGGCGGGGGTTTGCCGAGACGGCCGGGAAGCGTACTACGCTGCTTGAGGATATTTCACGCCGCCAATCGTGTTGAAATCGGTATCCTTTGCAATCGGCGAAGCTCGCCCGTATGGTGCGGCGCTTGAGCAGAACCAGACACTTTTGAGGTTGCCACAATGAGTTTGACCGAAGCCCGTTTTCACGACTTGGTGGATTCGACCCAGCAGGCGCTGGAAGATATTTTCGACGACAGCGGCCTGGACGTGGATCTGGAAAATTCGGCTGGCGTGCTGACGGTCAAGTTCGAGAGCGGCCAGCAGCTGATCTTCAGTCGTCAGGAGCCGCTGCGTCAGCTCTGGCTGGCGGCGCGTTCTGGTGGTGTACATTTCGACTACGACGAAGAAAGCGGCAAATGGCAGTGCGACAAGAGTGAAGAGCTGCTGAGCGAGATGCTCACGCGCCTGGTCAACGACTACACCGGCGTCGAGCTGGACTTCGACGAGATCTGACGGTGACCCAGCCCGCACCTGCACGCCCGCCAAAGCCACTGTTCAGTAATGTCAGCCCGGCGGTGCCGTCACCTTGTATCAGTTTGTGTCGACTGGATGAGCAGAAAGTCTGCCTTGGCTGCTTTCGTCACGTGGAAGACATCCGTGAATGGCGCTCTGCCGACGATTCCCGGCGCCGGGTGATTTGTGCCGAAGCCGAGCAGCGCAGGGCGCGCGTCTGAGGCCGTCTTGTTTATTTGTGACGCTGTGGTAGTGTCCAGATACACCTCAACTCATCGAGGTCCGCGAGAACCCCGCCTTTTTTGGCGGGGTTTTGCTTTTTTGTGCAGAAAAAAGGAGTCTGCCTGAATCATGACCACCGCACCGTCCATCATCCTCACCCGTCTTGACGTGCAGCGCCTGGAGCAATTGATCGACCGCTTGGGCGACGAGTCTCCCGGCGTCGAAGCGTTGCAAGCCGAACTCGACCGCGCCGAAGACGTGGTTGGTCACGATGAAGTGCCTGCGGGTGTCGTGACCATGAACTCCAGCGTGCATTGTCGCGAGCAAGGCAGCGGCAAGGACTACCACCTGACCCTGGTCTACCCGAAACACGCGAACGCCGATGAAGGCAAAATCTCGATCCTGGCACCGGTGGGCAGCGCGTTGCTCGGCCTGCAGATAGGCCAGCACATCGACTGGCCGGCACCGGGCGGCAAGACCCTCAAGCTGGAGTTGCTCAGCGTTGAAGGCCAGCCCAAGGATGGCGGCGCCTTTCCTCTCTAAACCTGGTTCAGCGCCTTGTTGAGCGAGAGTTCGAGCTCGGCCTTGTAGCGCAGATACAGGTTGCTCGGGCTTTGCACATCACCGAGCAGGCCCGAGAGGTCCAGGTCGGTGATGTAGCAGCGGTAGCGCTCGGCTTCGCGGCGTTGCCCGACGATCTCCTGGGCGACCACGGCAAACAGTTGGTCGCCAAATTCCAGTTCGGAAAACTCGCGCTGATTGCAGTACAGCGTGATGCCCACTCGGCCGTGAGCGGCTTTGCCGATAATCGCCTGCACCTCATAAAACGCTTTGTCGGCCGGGGTCGAAGGTGCCGGCCGAGGTTCGATGCCGCGTGCACGGGTACTGCCGGACGGCAATAGCTGGTAATACAGGGTTCGCACTTCGCCCAGCGGTTGTTGCGTGTCCAGGGACGACAGGGCTTCGCGGCGATAGATGATCGATTGAAGGAAACGTTGCAACGGTGCCAACAGGCTCTGTTCGTCATGAAAGGGCAGGCGTTGCTGCCAGAGCGCATTGAACTCATCCAGTACGTACAACTCGGCATGGCCTTCATTGACCCGGTAGAACACCTGTACGCAATCGGCCAGGCCCATGGGCAGCAGTAACGCCAAGTCGTGGTCTTCCAGGGCCATGGCGTCCAGGTGCAGCGGGCTGTAGCTGGCGAGTTCTTCGCTGAGGTAGGCGATCAGTGCGTCCTGGGTTGGCAGCGACACATGGTTGGCCTGGCCCGGCACCAGTTCCATCACGTGATAATGCTGCTGCACCTGGAGCAGGTAGCGGTGATTGCCTTGGCCGATCAGCAGGTTTTGTGCGGTATCAAAGATTTCTTCGACGCGCTGGGCAATGAACTGCGCACGGTTGTGGCAGAAGCAGCGTACCCGCAACCTGGGCAAGTGATTCGGTGGCAGTTGGTTAAGGTAGTCACGCAAGCATTCGAGCAGCGCGTGGGGGCCGTCGTAACGGCTGACCATCACCTCGTTCCAGCTATTGAGCGTGACCTGATCCAGGGTCAGCACGAGGTTGTCGCGTACACCGGCATAGCTGAGCGAGTCGGTGCGCTCGGTGGTCATCAGGATGTTCAGGTCGCGGTGATGTTTGAGCGGGTCAACGCCGACATTGATCAGCAATAACACTTCTTCCGGAACCGCCGAACGCAGCAGGCGCTCTTCATCGACGCCGACCAAGGGCAGGGCGATGGTCTGCTGCAGGCTGCCCAGCAGGTTGAACAGCTCGAACTCCGTCATGTCACTGGTGCCCGGGTGCAGCGCCAGGCGCGTGCTGCTGTCGATCACGCCGTTGCGATGGCACCAGGTGAGCATTTCCAGCAGGTCGCGGCTGCGCTTGATCGGCGCGAAGTGCTCCCATTCCAGAGCCGTAAGGTTACCGTTATACAGGCCCCAGTAGTGCCGGCCGGGCTCTTTACGATTGGGCGATTGCACCAGGGTCAGGGTGTCTTCGGCCAGGTCCGGTGCGATGCCGGGGTTGATGAACTCGACCTTGCCGGCCTTGCGTTCAAAAGCAGCATATAAGCGTCGACCCAGCACATTGAGGTCACGCCGGTTGATCGGGCTGACGGTCTTCTCGGTGCGGGCGAACTGGGTCAGGAAGCGGTAGCTGTAATTGAGCTCATTGACCAACGCCCGGCGTTCCAGCGCGACCTGGCGCACTTTCCACTGGCTGCGGCTGTCCAGCAGGGTCAACTGACGCGGGTCCCAGCCCCACTCGTGGGCCAGCCGTTCCAGCAGCAGGCGTTGCCAACTGGTGGTGCGCTGGCCGGCGCTGAGTTTGCGGTTGACCTTCAAGTACAGCGCGCGCCGCACCAGCTCAAGGCGCTCCGGCTCGTTGCGGGCCTTGAGGTATTCCTCGATCCGCCGATAGACCACGATGTACGGGTCCAACTCATCCAGGTCCAACTGGTTGGCGAACACCGCCCGTTTGAAGCGCAGGCTCAGGCACTGCACGTTCGGGTGTTCGCTGGCGTAGACCTCGGTCAGCAGCAACTTGAGCACCGACTTGTAGGGCGACTCGATGCCCTTGAACAGTTGCCAGAGGCCGGCGCCAATGAACTCGCCTGGAGGAATGTACGCCAGGTGGCCCAAATCGAGGGTTTCGTCGGCGCGGATAAAACGTTTGGAAATCAGCGCATGGGTGAACTCGGCATAGCGGGTTTCTTCATACACCGGCACCAGCCACCAGATCGGCGTGCGCCCGGCCAGCCAGATGGCGGTGCGGTAGAACTCATCCAGCAGCAGGTAATGCTGGGTGGTCCCGCAGTCGTCGGAGCTGAGCTGCGTATCACGCTCACCCAGGACAAAGCGCGTCGGTTCGATCAGGAAGAAGTGCGCCTCGGTGCCCATGGTCAGGGCCCAGGCTTCCAGTAGCTGGCACTTTTTACGTAGCTCGGCCAGTTCGTTGTCGTTGAGGTCCGGGGCGTGGCACACCCACACGTCCATATCGCTTTGATCCGCCTGGGCCAAGGTGCCGAGGCTGCCCATCAGGAACAGGCCGTGGATCGGCCTGGGCTGATTGACCGGGCGTGGCTTGTAGGAGAACGAGCGAGTCAGGCGTTGGGCTTCATTGAGGGCTTGGGCGTCGGGTTCGAAGTTGGACAGGCCGGCCGGGGTGCTGCCGGACACGTAGCCAGGCAACAGCGGGTGATTGACGTGGAAAAACAGCGGCAACATAGCCAAGACGCTCTGCTGGCGTGGTGTCAGCCCTTCGACGGCGCGGGCCATGCGGCCCTCGTTCAGGGTCATGAAGCGTGCGCGCAACTGGGCCAGCACCTTGCGGTCGATGCCTTCATCCAGATCGGGGCGGATTTCGTGGGTGCGGGTCATTTCGCGGCGTTGGCTCGAAGAGCCCGACATGGGCGGCCGTGTAGGAGTTTACAGTCAGAAGGGTAGGAGGTTTAGAGGGGAAAAGGCTTTTTGGCGCCAGAATTTTCACTATTACACAGCAATGCCCTCGGAATCCGCAGCCAGCGGACTCCGTGGGCGGTATCAGGTCTCAGGCGGCTTCTTTTTTCGTGGTGCTCAGAATTGTCAGCAGGCCTTGGGCGTGCTCGGCTGCATCCCGACCGAGGCTTGTCAGGTAGCCGCCGTCGGGTTGGGTGATCAGCTCTTTTTCAAACAGGCGCCTGGCAGCGGCGATGGCAGTGGGGGCAGCGGTCTGGTGGACTTTAAGACCTTCCTGGGAGCTGTCCAGGTTGAAGAGTGCAAGGATTTCCAGTTCGGCAACCAACTCAGGGGTATACGACATAAGGACTCCAGACTTTCTAGAATTTATTAGAGGCTAGCAGGACATAAGGTGAACGCACTTTGCCGGGCTGTCCAGTCACAAACTCCTGGGTCTTGATATGGCGCAAGTTTGTGGCGAGGAAGCGGGCTTCCCTGCCACCCATATCCCTGAATTCAGGCGTTTTCCGGAGGCAGGTCGGGCAATGCACGCAGCGCGGTTTCGTACCATTGGGTATCGAATGCGCGGTCTTCTTCGAGCATCTTGTCGATTTCGACAGCCAATACATGGGCCATGAGATTCAGAATGTCTTCGCGCTCGTAACCCACCAGCGTCAGCTTGTTGAAGGTGGCCTTGGCGGCAGGCGGGTTGTCGCTCTCGATCTGGTTTTCAATCGCCTGGGTCAGCGTGCTCTCGGTGAACTCTTCTTCGTCGTTGTCGATATCGGTCGGCTCGCTCATGGCAGGCTCCTCAAGGAAAGGACGCCAGTCTACGCCCATTCAGGCAAGTGATGCTGCTGGCAAGGTCGGGTTCGGGAGGCTATAACGCTTGCAGCCAACCCCACACATGGCATGGAGGCACGCGCAATGCTCAAGCTTTACGGTTTTTCGGTCAGTAACTACTACAACATGGTCAAGCTGGCGCTGATGGAGAAAGGGCTGCCGTTTGAGGAAGTGCTGTTTTTCCCAAGCCAGACTCCAGAGGCACTGGCGGTAAGCCCGCGTGGCAAAGTACCGGTGCTGGGCGTGAAGCAGGGTTTCATCAATGAGACCAGCGTGATCCTTGAATACATCGAGCAAACCCAGGAAGGCCCTGCCCTGTTGCCGGGCGATCCGTTTCAACGCGCCCAGGTGTTGGCGCTGTGCCGGGAAATTGAACTGTATATCGAGTTACCGGCCCGCGCGTGCTTTGCCGAGGCATTTTTCGGTATGCCGGTACCGGACGCAATCAAGGAGAAATCCAAGGCTGATTTGCTGTTGGGGATCGCATCGTTGGGGCGTCACGGTAAGTTTGCACCGTATGTGGCGGGTGAGAGTTTTACGATTGCCGACCTCTATTTCATGTACAGCGTGAACCTTGCCTGCGCGGTGGGCGAAAGGCTGTTCGGGCTGGATTTTCTGGAAGGTCTGGCGCAGGCCAAGGCGCTGCTGGAGCGACTGCACGCCATGCCTAATGCCCAGAAGGTGGCGGCGGACAGGGAAGCGGCGATGCCGGCATTTTTGGCGATGATCGCTGCCAAGAAATAGTCAGCATTGGTGCTGTTCAAAATGTGGGAGGGAGCAAGCCCCCTCCCACAAGCATGCATCAGCGGCTGGCGAGCAGGGCCTGGCCGCGCGCGACGGCTGCCTTGACCTGCGCCGGCGCAGTGCCGCCCACGTGGTTGCGGGCGTTGACCGAGCCTTCCAGGGTCAGCACGGCAAACACGTCCTGCTCGATCTGGTCGCTGAACTGGCGCAGCTCTTCCAGGCTCATTTCCGCCAGGTCCTTGCCGGTATCCACGCCGTATTTGACGGCATGCCCGACGATTTCATGGCAGTCACGGAACGGCAGGCCACGGCGCACCAGGTAGTCCGCCAGGTCGGTCGCGGTGGAGAACCCACGCAGGGCCGCTTCACGCATGATTGCGTGCTTGGGCTTGATCGCCGGGATCATGTCGGCAAAGGCGCGCAGCGAGTCGCGCAGGGTATCGGCGGCGTCGAACAGCGGCTCCTTGTCTTCCTGGTTGTCCTTGTTGTAGGCCAGCGGCTGGCCTTTCATCAGGGTCAGCAGGCCCATCAGTGCGCCGAATACGCGACCGCTTTTGCCGCGCACCAGCTCGGGCACATCGGGGTTTTTCTTTTGCGGCATGATCGAGCTGCCGGTGCAGAAGCGGTCTGGCAGGTCGATGAATTGGAATTGCGCGCTGGTCCACAGCACCAGCTCTTCGGAAAAGCGCGACAGGTGCATCATCGCGATGCTGGCTGCGGCGCAGAATTCGATGGCGAAGTCACGGTCCGACACGCCGTCCAGGGAGTTGCCGCCAACGGCGTCAAAACCCAGCAGTTGTGCGGTGTACTCACGATCGATCGGGTAAGTGGTACCGGCCAGCGCGGCGCTGCCCAGCGGCATGCGGTTGGCACGTTTGCGGCAATCCACCAGGCGCTCATAGTCGCGGCTGAGCATTTCGAACCAGGCCAGCAGGTGGTGGCCGAAGGTTACAGGCTGTGCAGTCTGCAGATGGGTGAAGCCGGGCATGATGGTGTCCGATTCGCGCTCGGCCTGCTCCAGCAAACCTTTTTGCAGGCGGGTGATCTCGGACAGGATCAGGTCGATTTCGTCGCGCAGCCACAGGCGGATATCGGTGGCCACCTGGTCGTTACGGCTGCGACCGGTATGCAGCTTCTTGCCGGTCACACCGATGCGATCGGTGAGGCGCGCTTCGATATTCATGTGCACGTCTTCCAGGTCGACGCGCCAGTCGAACGTACCGGCTTCGATCTCACCGCGAATGGTGGTCAGGCCGTCGATGATGCTGTCGCGCTCGGCGTCGGTCAGCACGCCCACCTTGGCCAGCATCGTTGCGTGGGCGATCGAGCCCATGATGTCGTGGCGGTACAGGCGCTGGTCGAAGGTGACGGAGGCGGTGAAGCGGGCGACGAAGGCGTCGACGGGTTCACTGAAGCGGCCGCCCCAGGACTGGTTGGTCTTGTCGGTGCTCATGGATTCGCTCGTGATCTGCTTAAAAGAGGCATGGAGGTTTACCGGCGATAATAACAGGGTTGCCTGGGGAGGCGGTGCTGCGGGTGGTCGGCATTTTTATTTGTACAAAGGGTGGCTAAGTGCCTTGCCGCCGAACGCGTCCGGGAAGAGACTGGAGCCAGATGTTTATTGAAACGATATTTGACGATTGAGCAATGTGGTCTCAGTGAGCGTCTACAGTTGCACTGATAGAGCGTGAATGCACCAAAGTCGGGTGATGCGGTCGAAGCCCTGACTATCCATTAGAAAAGGGGGGTATTCGGATTGTGTATCAGTAAACCCTACGACGATGCCCTGAGGCAGGCGGTCTTGGGCGCAATTGAACAGGTCCGGGTAAATATGGGTGCCACTCTTGGGGCACTTTTTGCCGCTCGCGCTAGTCTTAGCGTGGATCGCTGTGACGCAAGTCACCGCACCTGTCTACGCTATCCTTGTGCGAGACTCACGCAGGAATCCAGCGCAATATGAATGTCCTGATCGTTGATGACGAACCCCAAGCCCGCGAGCGACTGAGCCGTTTGGTCAGTGAACTCGAGGGTTATACAGTCCTTGAACCGAGCGCCACCAACGGCGAGGAGGCGTTGACGCTGATCGACAGCCTCAAGCCGGATGTGGTGTTGCTCGATATCCGCATGCCAGGCCTGGATGGCCTGCAAGTCGCGGCTCGCTTGAGCGAGCGAGAGTCGCCACCCGCAGTGGTGTTGTGCGCCGCTCACGAAGAGTTCGCCGCACCCACGCTTGAGGCCAGTGGCGTCAGCTTCCTGGTCAAGCCGGTGACTGGCGAAGCCTTGCTCAAGGCCCTGAAAAAGGCCGAGCGCCCAAACCGCGTCCAACTCGGTGCCCTGACGCTGCCCGCCGCCCAAAGTGGCAACGGGCCGCGCAGCCATATCAGTGCGCGCACCCGCAAGGGTATCGAGCTGATCCCCTTGGACCAGGTGGTCTACTTTATTGCCGACCACAAATACGTGACCCTGCGGCACGAGGCGGGCGAGGTGTTGCTTGATGAGCCCCTCAAGGCCCTCGAGGATGAGTTCGGCGACCGCTTCGTGCGTATCCATCGCAACGCGTTGGTGGCCCGTGAGCGAATAGAGCGCCTGCAGCGCACCCCCCTTGGGCACTTTCAGCTGTTTTTGAAAGGGCTTAACGGTGATGCCCTGATCGTCAGCCGACGCCATGTCGCGGGTGTGCGCAAGATGATGCAGCAGCTTTAGCCCAAAGGCTGCGGCGAGGTTTTCAGCCCCGATCCCGGTGCGATGCGGCCAGGGAGGCCCCGCACTTGCTGATTCAAATCAAAGCGTGTCTGCCTGAGCTGTTATTATCTGCCGTATCTATTCAGTACGGATTGATCCATGTCCTCTCGCGAAATCCGCATCGCCACCCGTAAAAGCGCCTTGGCCTTGTGGCAGGCCGAATACGTCAAAGCACGTCTTGAACAGGCCCATCCGGGTCTCAAGGTGACCCTGGTGCCCATGGTCAGTCGCGGCGACAAACTGCTGGATTCGCCCCTGTCGAAGATCGGCGGCAAGGGTTTGTTCGTCAAGGAACTGGAAACCGCACTGCTGGAAAACGAAGCCGATATCGCCGTGCACTCGATGAAAGACGTGCCCATGGACTTCCCCGAAGGCCTGGGCCTGTATTGCATCTGCGAACGCGAAGACCCGCGTGATGCGTTTGTTTCCAATACCTACAAGTCTCTGGACGAACTGCCGTTGGGCAGTATCGTCGGCACCTCCAGTCTGCGTCGCCAGGCGCAGTTGCTCACCCGTCGCCCGGACCTGCAGATCCGCTTCCTGCGTGGCAATGTCAATACCCGCCTGGCCAAGCTGGACGCCGGAGAGTACGACGCGATCATTCTCGCGTCCGCTGGTTTGATCCGCCTGGGCTTCGAAGACCGCATCACTTCGCCGATCAGCGTCGAAGACAGCTTGCCCGCAGGCGGGCAGGGCGCCGTGGGCATCGAATGCCGTACCGCCGACAGTGAAATTCACGCCCTGCTCAAGCCCCTTGATCATCCGGATACTGAAGTCCGTGTCACCGCCGAGCGCGCCCTGAACAAGCACCTTAACGGGGGGTGCCAGGTGCCGATTGCCTGTTATGCCGTGCTTGAAGGTGAAAACCTTTGGCTGCGTGGCTTGGTAGGCGACCCGGACGGCGGCACGTTGCTCACCGCTCAAGTGCGTGGGCCACAGCGTGACGCCACAGCCTTGGGCATCCAGGTGGCTGAGGAACTGTTGGCCAAGGGTGCTGGCGCCATTCTGCAAAAGGTCTACGGTGAGGCGGGTCCGCAGTGACCCAGTGGCGTGTGCTGCTGACGCGGCCAGCCGAAGAGTCGATGGCGCTGGCGGCGTCATTGTCCGAGGCCGGCATTTTCAGCAGCAGCCTGCCCTTGCTGGATATCGAAGCTTTGCCGGTCACGGCTGAGCAACAAGCTGTGTTTAGTGGCCTGGGCCGCTATTGTGCGGTGATTGTGGTGAGCAAGCCTGCCGCACGCCTGGCCTTGCAGCAGTTGGATCGAGTCTGGCCGCAACTGTCCTGGTTCAGTGTCGGCGCGGCCACCGCACAGGTACTGGCCGATCACGGCCTCAACGTTCAATATCCGCAAACCGGCGACGACAGCGAGGCCTTGCTTGCATTGCCGACCCTGCGTGAGGCTATCGCAGGCCCAGGCGCCCGTGTATTGATCCTGCGGGGTGAGGGCGGCCGAGAGCTGCTGGCTGAGCGTTTGCGCGAACAAGGTGCTAGTGTCGACTATCTGGAGTTGTATCGCCGTTTCTTGCCGGCTTATGACACTGGGGTGCTGATGCAACGCATCCAGTTGGAACGCTTGAACGGCGTGGTGGTCAGCAGTGGGCAGGGTTTGCTGCACCTGCAAGCCCTGGCCGGGCCGGACTGGCCACAGGTGGCACGGCTGCCATTGTTCGTGCCCAGCCCGCGAGTCTTTGAGATGGCGCGGGCTGCGGGCGCAGAAAAAGTTGTGGATTGTCGCGGTGCGAGTGCCGCGGCTTTGTTAGTGGCGTTACGGAGCTATCCCGTTCCCACTCTCTGATACGCAAAGGACGGATACGTGAGCGAAACAGCCTTGCCTAAAGATGAAGCTCAGCCCGCGCTCGATGCGCCGGTTGCACCGGTCACCGAACCACGCCGTGGCAATGGCCTGGCGATCCTCGCCCTGCTGCTGGGCGCCGCAGGTGTTGCCGCCGGCGGCTGGGGAATCTGGCAGGTGCGCAGCCTGCAGGCCAGTAACCAGCAGCAGTTGAGCCAAGTGCAAAGCCTCGACGACCAATCCCAATCCTTCAAGCAGAGCCAGCAACAGCTGACGGCGCGGCTGGCGCAGTTGCCCAGTGCTGACGAGCTGGAGGAGCGCCGCCGCCTGGTGGCCCAGTTGCAGGGCGACCAGCAACGTTTGAGCCAGCGCCTGGAAACGGTGCTGGGCGCCAGCCGCAAGGATTGGCGTCTGGCCGAGGCCGAGCACCTGATTCGTCTGGCCAGTTTGCGTTTGTCCGCCCTGCAGGACATCAACAGCGCTCAGTCGCTGGTCCAGGGCGCCGACGAAATTATTCGCGAACAGAGCGATCCCGGCTCCTTCGCCGCCCGCGAGCAGTTGGCCAAGAGCCTTGCCGCGCTGCGTAGCACCGAGCAGCCGGACCGCACCGGGCTGTACTTGCAATTGGCCGCGCTGCGTGACCAGATTGTGCAACTGGCGGCTGTCGCACCTGAATACCAGCTCACCGAGCCTGCCTCCCAAGGGCGTCCGACCACCGATACAGACAACCGCTTGAGCGAATGGTGGGAGCAGATTTCCCGCTACTTCCGCATCGACTTCAACCCCGACGATAATATTCGCCCACTGCTGGCCGGCCAGGGCTTGAACCAGGTACGCCTGGCCCTGAGCCTGGCTCTGGAGCAAGCCCAATGGGCGGCGCTCAACGGTGAGGCGGCGGTGTACAGCCGCTCTCTGGCTGAGGCGCGCAGCGTGCTGCAGGACAACTTCAACCAGGACAACCCGCAGAGCAAAGCGATGCTGGCGCGTATCGCTGAACTGGAGCCCAAGGCAGTTTCGGTGGTGACGCCGGACCTGGCGGCAAGTCTCGCGGCAGTGCAGGCGTATCTTGAGCGTCGTCACCTGTCTGCCGATGAAGCCAAAGCATCGGCGGGCACGCCGGCGACCCAGGAGTAGAGCCGATGAAACGTTTCTATGTGGTCCTGGTGCTGGCGATTGCAATCGCTCTGGCATTGGCAGTGGGCATTTCGAAACACACCGGCTACGTGCTGATTACCTATCCCCATGTGCTGCATTACGAGTCGAGCTTGTGGGCCACGTTGGTGGCGGTGTGTGCCATTGGCCTGGCGATCTACCTGGCCCGCGTTTTATTGAGCCTGATCACCACCTCCGGGGGGGTGGTCAACCCATGGTCGCGGCGCAATCGCAGTCGTCGGGTACAGATTGCGATCGAGCAGGGCCAGATGGACCTTGCCGAGGGCCGCTGGGCCAGCGCCGAGCGCCATCTGCATCGCGCCGCCGAGGCGGAGCGTCAACCCTTGCTGTATTACCTTGGCGCAGCACGTGCGGCCAATGAGCAGGGGCGTTACGAAGAGTCCGACGGTTTGTTGGAACGCGCTTTGGAGCGCCAGCCCCAGGCGGAACTGGCCATTGCCTTGAGCCATGCGCAATTGCAGATGGACCGTGGCGATACCGACGGCGCCCTGGTCACTCTGCAGGCCATGCACGAGCGCCACCCGCATAACGCTCAGGTATTGCGCCAGTTGCAGCGCCTGCATCAGCAGCGAGGTGATTGGGCGTCGGTCATTCGCTTGTTACCGGAGCTGCGCAAGGACAAGGTGCTTCCTGCCAGCGAGCTGGCTGAATTGGAGCGTCGCGCCTGGGGTGAAAACCTGGGCGTGGCGGCCCAGCGTGAAGAGCATGGCGAAGCCGGCTTGCAGTCGCTTGAACGGGCCTGGGAGCAACTGACTTCCGCCCAGCGCCAGGAGCCGCAACTGGTGTTGGCCTACGCCGACCAACTGCGTCGACTGGGCGCTGATGCCAAGGCCGAAGAAGTGCTGCGCGGTGCGATCAAGCGCGGCTACGACAGTCATCTCATGCGGCTTTATGGGTTGTTGCGCGGCAGCGACCCGGCCCGTCAGCTCAAGTTTGCCGAAAGCTGGCTCAAGGATCATTCGGGTGACGCCAGCCTGCTTCTGACGTTGGGTCGCCTATGCCTGCAAAATAGTTTGTGGGGCAAAGCGCGGGATTACCTGGAGAGCAGCCTGCAGGTACAGCGCAACCCAGAGGCTTGCGCCGAGCTGGCCCGCCTGCTGGCCCAATTGGGTGATACCGAGCGCAGCAACCAACTGTTCCAGGAGGGCCTGGGGTTGCTCGACAACCGTCTGTTGGCCGCTCCATTACCCGTGCCCGCGCGGGTTTGAGGTCGAAAAGGGGGAAGGGTTGGTGCGGAGCTATCTGACAGCCAGCCCTGAACTTTGCACAAACCCTTGTTGTAAATGTCCTGCTCTTCAATTCCTACGTGCAATTGCGGAGTTTCCTCCCGGCTCTGGCGGGATGTCTCTACGGTTTCGCGGAATTGTCTGCTCTAGCGCGTATTGAAAGGGGTCGGGCCTTTCCTCTACCGTAGCGACCTATCTTTCGTGGTACGGATAAACAATGTCTTTGGCCCCCTTACGCTCTATGTTTTTCCTGGCGTTCATGGTTGGTGGGCTGACGTTGGGCGCGTCTTTCTACCTGGAATACGGCGCGCTGTTACAGCCTTGCTTCCTGTGCCAGGTACAGCGGCTGTTTCTCGCTGCCTATTCGCTGATCAACCTGATCGCGGCCCTTCATAACCCAGCGCGGCCGGGCCTCTACCTGTACGGGCTGGCGAGCATGGCGTGCGCATGCTTCGGCGCCATCACCGCAGTGCGTCAGGTATTACTGCAGAACGCGGCATCGGACCAGATTCAAGATTGTTGGCCGAGCCTCCAGTACATGATTGAAAACCTTTCCTTTTGGCAGGCGGTACGGTCGGTCTTCAACGGCACCGTCGACTGCGTCGAGATCAACTGGACGCTGTTCGACCTGAGCCTGCCCGAATGGAGTCTGTTGTTCTTTTTAGCGATGCTTATTTTGGGAATCATGCAGTTTTCGCGGCTGTTGTTCAGCCAACGTTTGCGCATTGCACTGCCATGAATATGAGGTTCAAGTTGTAGGATAGGATTAAACACTTGTATGAACTTTCTCTCCTGCGTACCTTGAAGCCATAGTCATGCGGGCATAATCTGGCCCGCACGCGTTATCAAATCTGTTTATCGGACGCGGCCTTGTCCGGCTGCTGCTTTATCCTTGAGTGTTGCGCGGGCACAAGGCAGCAGCGCCCCTATAGGGAAGAGAGATCATCATGCTGGAAAGTTGTCAGAATGCTCAGGAACGCTGGGGTGGGGTGCACAAGCTGATCGATAGCTGGCTGAAGGCACGTCACGAACTGGTTCGGGCCTTTGATGCTCTCGGTGCCAAGCCCGAAGCTCTGGCTGAGAACCGCGAACCGTTGCAGGACTTCTGTGGTGTGTTGGTGGACTATGTGTCTGCCGGCCATTTTGGTGTCTACGAGCAACTGACCGAGGAGGCGCAAGCCTTTGACGATCAGCGTGGGCTGGAACTGGCCGAGACGATCTACCCGCGGATCGATGCCATCACTGAGAAACTGCTGGCGTTCACTGACCTGTGCGATGCAGGACAATGTGTTGCGGAAAAATTCAAAGAACTGGGCGCGCTGTTGCATGAGCGTTTCGAGCTGGAAGACTGCTTGATCGAAGTGCTGCACAACGCTCACAAGGAAGAACCTGTTACTCAGGCTTGACCCTTGATCGCCGTACAAAAAACGGTGCGCATGGCGCACCGTTTTTTATTGGGTCAGTGGCGCGTACCCAGCAGTTCGATCTCGAATACCAACGGTGTATACGGCGGTATCAACTCGCCCGCGCCGTCTGCGCCATAGGCCTGTGCAGATGGAATGACCAGACGCCATTTCGCGCCTACCGGCATCTGTTGTAACGCTGAACGCCAGCCGCTGATCACGCTGTCCAGGCGGAACCACTGCGGTTGCGTGCTCTGATCGAAAACCGTCCCGTCGGGCAACCGCCCTACATATTTCACCTGCACCTCATCAGTCGCTGACGGCTTGTTGCCCGTGCCTGGCATCAACTCGGTGAGCAGGATGCCATCCGCCAATTCGCGCACGCCCTTGACTGATTTTTCCTGGGCCAGGAATTGCTGTTCGGCGGCGAGGGCTTTTTCGCTCTGCGGAGCTTGGGCGTTGGATTCGCTCTGTGCCTCATGCTGGGCGAGGATCTGTTCGATACGCGTGTTATCCAGCGCCAGCGGCTTGCCTTGATAAGCCTGCTTGAGGCCGTCGACGAGCGCCTGGATCTGCAGGTCCGGGACTTCCTGGCGCAGTCGTTCGCCGAGGCTCGCACCCAGGCTGTATGCGAGGTCGTGCGGGTCGGGCGCGGTGGTTTTGGAGGCGGATTGCTCGTTCGCGTTGGCCACGCAAATCCCCAAGCCAAGCACTAGAAAAAGGTAACGCGACATGGGCATTCTCCCGGCGAAAGTGCGACGGATTATGCCAGTGTGAGTCGGTAAAAAGTGCCGTGGTTTTTCGTTATATCGATAAGAATTTTCTCACGTTGCAACGCGAGGCAAATGATACTGTCAACATGCCCTAGCGGCGGTAAGAGCAGAGGGCTAGTATGAGCCGCACCCACGTCAGCCAGGAGGTAAACCATGTCGGCCAAACAGAAGCCTGTAAATACCCCGTTGCACTTGCTCCAACAACTTTCGGGCAGCCTGCTCGAACATCTTGAAAGCGCGTGTTCCCAAGCCTTGGCCGATGCAGAAAAGCTGCTCGCCAAACTGGAAAAACAACGCGGTAAAGCGCAAGAAAAACTGCACAAATCCCGCACCAAACTGCAAGACGCCGCTACTGCCGGCAAGGCCAAGGCTCAAGCCAAAGCTAAAGAGGCTGTCAAAGAACTTGAGGACTTGCTCGACGCCCTCAAGGATCGCCAAGCTGAAACCCGTACCTACATTTCCCAACTCAAAAAAGATGCTCAGGAAAGCCTGAAGTTGGCACAGGGCGTGGGGCGTGTGAAGGAAGCCGTCGCTAAAGTACTGGGCTCTCGTACCCCTGCAAAAGCGGTAGCCAAGCCAGTTGCTAAAACCGCTGCTGCGAAACCAGCCGCCAAGCCAGCTGCCAAAACTGCTGCTGCAAAACCAGCCGCCAAGCCAGCTGCCAAAACTGCTGCTGCAAAACCAGCCGCCAAGCCAGTTGCCAAAACTGCTGCTGCAAAACCAGCCGCCAAGCCAGTTGCCAAAACTGCTGCTGCAAAACCAGCCGCCAAGCCTGCTGCTAAAACCGCTGCTGCGAAATCAGCCGCCAAGCCAGCTGCTAAAACCGCTGCTGCGAAACCAGCCGCCAAGCCAGCTGCCAAAACCGCTGCTGCAAAACCAGCCGCCAAGCCAGCTGCCAAAACCGCTGCTGCAAAACCAGCCGCCAAGCCAGCTGCTAAAACCGTTGCAGCGAAACCAGCCGCCAAGCCAGCTGCCAAAACCGCTGCTACGAAACCAGCCGCCAAGCCAGCTGCTAAAACCGTTGCAGCGAAACCAGCTGCCAAGCCAGCTGCTAAAACCACCGCTGCAAAACCAGCCGCTAAGCCAGCTGCCAAAACCGCTGCTGCAAAACCAGCCGCCAAGCCAACTGCCAAACCTGCTGTTGCAAAACCAGCGGCCAAGCCAGCTGCCAAGCCAGCTGCCAAACCTGCTGCCGCTAAACCAGCCCCGGCCAAGCCAGCAGCACCTGCCGCTGCTCCGGTAGCGTCTACCGCACCATCTGCTCCGGCCAGCAGCACCCCTGCACCGGCAGCACCCAGCACCACTCCAACCAGCGCTTCCTAAGTGTTGGTGATCACGGCGCGCAGGCGCTGCGCGTCGTGGTCAAGGTTGGCGGCAGCCTCAGCCGCCAGTCTTTCCAGCCACGGCTGGTGATTTGCCTGCGCCTCTGTCGGCCACTCTTGTGACACAGCTTCCAGTCGCGCCAGCAACTCGTGTTCCGCCTCCAGCTCCAGGGCTTTGACCCGCTCGCGTAACGACGCCAACGACTCATCCTGCTGCGATAACGCACGCCATTGCACACGCACCTGCCGCAACGGCTCAACTACCTGCGTCTGCCAAGGTTCGGCGATGTGTTTCAGGGCCTGAATTCGTTCGGTGCGCACTGCCACGCCGCGCTGTTCCAGCCATGCTCCGCAGAGCAACAGGCACACATTCGCTCCCCGTTCCTGCAGGCGCAGGCAAGCGGCCTCGACGCCCGGGCGGGCGTAAGTCGAGAGGGCAAAGCTCCACAGGTCAGCACACATATTCACACCCAAGCCAGCGGCCAACGAAGCTGGTAGACTCCGCCGCCATTATGATCCGACTTCAAAGCCTAACATTACAGCGTGGCCCGCAACGTCTTCTCGAAGACGCCGAGCTGACCCTGCACGCCGGTCACAAAGCCGGCCTGATCGGCGCCAACGGCGCCGGAAAATCCACGTTGTTCGCCTTGTTGCTGGGTGAGCTGACCCCGGATTCCGGGGACTGCCTGCTGCCGGCAGACTGGCGTATCGCCCATATGCGCCAGGAGATCGACACGCTGGACCGCATCGCGATCGACTACGTGCTCGATGGCGACCTGCGTCTGCGCCAGGTGCAAAACGACCTGGCCGAGGCCGAGAAAGCCCAGGACGGCGCCGCCCAGGCCCGCCTGCACTCGGAACTCGACAGCGCCGACGGCTACACCGCCGACGCCCGCGCCCGCAAGATGCTCGCCGGCCTCGGTTTTACCAACGAACAGATGGACCGTCCGGTCGCCGACTTCTCCGGTGGCTGGCGCATGCGCCTGAACCTGGCCCAGGCGCTGATGTGCCCCTCGGATCTGTTGCTGCTCGATGAGCCGACCAACCACTTGGACCTCGATGCGATTCTGTGGCTGGAAGACTTCCTCAAGAGCTATCAGGGCACCTTGTTGCTGATTTCCCACGATCGGGATTTCCTCGACGCCGTGGTCGATAACATCGCCCATGTCGAGCAGAAGAAAATCACCCTCTATCGTGGCGGCTACACCGCGTTCGAGCGTGCGCGTGCCGAGCGTCTGGCCCAGCAGCAACAGGCCTACGAGAAGCAGCAGGCGCAGCGTGCGCACATGGAAAGCTATATCGCAAGGTTCAAGGCCCAGGCCACCAAGGCTCGTCAGGCCCAGAGCCGAATCAAAGCCCTGGAGCGCATGGAAGAGCTGTCGGCGGCCCACGTCGATTCGCCGTTCGATTTTGTGTTCCGCGAGTCGGCCAAGATCTCGAGCCCGCTGCTGGACCTCTCGGATGCCCGCCTGGGTTATGGCGACAAAACCATCCTGGAGAAGGTCAAGCTGCAGCTCACGCCCGGTGCGCGCATTGGTTTGCTCGGCCCCAACGGTGCGGGCAAGTCGACGCTGATCAAGAACCTGTCCGGGGAGCTGTCGCCTTTGGCGGGTCGTTTGACCCGTGGCGAGAACACCGTGGTGGGTTACTTCGCCCAGCATCAACTGGATTCGCTCGACGCCAAGGCCAGCCCTTTGCTGCACCTGCAACGCCTGGCGCCAACCGAGCGCGAGCAGACCTTGCGCGACTTCCTGGGTGGTTTCGACTTCCGCGGTGCGCGCATCGACGAGCCGGTGCTGAACTTCTCCGGCGGCGAAAAAGCCCGCCTGGCCCTGGCGTTGATTGCCTGGGATCGGCCCAACCTGTTGCTGCTCGACGAACCCACCAACCACCTGGACCTCGAAATGCGCCAGGCACTGACCATGGCCCTGCAGGAGTTCAGTGGCGCGGTATTGGTGGTGTCTCACGACCGCCACTTGCTCAAGAGCACGACCGACAACTTCCTGCTGGTGGCTGACGGCAAGGTTGAAGAGTTCGACGGCGACCTGGATGACTACGCACGCTGGCTGACGGACTACCGCCTGCGCAACGCACCGGTCAGCAACACGCCGGTCAACCCGGACAAGACTGATAAGAAGGCCCAGCGCCAGGCTGCCGCCGCGCTGCGCCAACAGTTGGCGCCGCACAAGCGTGAAGCCGACAAGCTGGAAGCTGAACTGGGCAAGGTGCACGAGCGTCTGGCCAAGATCGAGGCCAGCCTGGGCGACAGCGCCGTGTACGAAGCCGCACGCAAGCACGAACTGCGCGACCTGCTGGCCGAACAGGCCAAGCTCAAGGTGCGTGAAGGGCAGTTGGAGGAAGCCTGGATGGAGGCTCTCGAACTGCTGGAAACCTTGCAAGCGGAGTTGGAGGCGCTGTCCTGATGGAGGCGCTGCAATTGCCGTTGCCGGCGCAGTGGGTCGAGCCGGTGTGGATTGGCGTGCAAATCCTGCTGATCCTGTTGGCCGGCTACCTTGCGCAACGCTTTGTAGCCAAAGGGCTCACCCGCCTGGGTGAGCGCTACCCATTCCCTCCGCAACTGCTGATGCCCCTGCGCGGTGGTTTGCGCTGGCTGATCATGGGCAGTGCGCTGATCTTCGTGTTGGAGCGCCTGGGTGTCTCCGCCACGGTGCTGTGGACGGCGCTGTCGGGTTTTGTCGCGGTCGCTGCCGTGGCGTTTTTTGCCATGTGGTCGGTGCTGTCCAACCTGTTGTGCGCGATTTTGATTTTTACCGTCGGGCCCTTCCGTCTGGGTGACATCGTCGAACTGATAGACACCCTCGACAAGCCAGGCGTGAAGGGGCGTGTCGTGGCGATCAACCTGCTCTACACCACGCTGGTCGAGTTGGAGGAAGCCGGTACTCACTGCGCAACGGTGCAGGTGCCCAACAGCTTGTTCTTCCAGCGCTCGGTGCGACGCTGGAACACACCTGCATAAAAATTGATAGCCAGGCTTCGGTGGTCGGAGTTAGCTTAGCGCTTACGACGAATTTGCAACGAGGTGGATAATGGCTCTCGATACATGGCTGGCCTTTTTCCTGGCCAGTTGGATCATCTCCCTTTCGCCTGGCGCAGGTGCCATCGCCTCGATGTCCAGTGGCCTGCAATATGGCTTTTTGCGCGGCTACTGGAACGCCCTGGGCCTGCAGATTGGCCTGGCAATGCAGATCGCCGTGGTCGCGGGTGGCCTCGGCGCGATTCTGGCGGCGTCTTCCACGGCGTTCTACGCCATCAAATGGTTTGGTGTGGCGTACCTGGTGTACCTGGCGATCAAGCAATGGCGCGCCTTGCCCATGGACATGACCGATGATGCGGCGGGGCGCCCGATCGGCAAGCCGGTGGCGATGATGTTCCGTGGGTTCCTGGTTAACGCCAGCAACCCCAAGGCGCTGGTGTTCATGCTGGCGGTGCTGCCACAGTTCGTGAACCCGCAGGCGCCGTTGCTGATCCAGTACCTGATCCTGGGCGCGACGATGATCAGTGTCGACATGATCGTGATGGCGGGCTACACGGGGTTGGCCTCGAAAGTCCTGCGCCTGTTGCGTACGCCGAAGCAGCAAAAACGCATGAATCGTACGTTTGCCGGGTTGTTCGTGGGGGCGGCGGGTTTCCTGGCCAGCCTGCATCGCGCAACCGCGTAACTGACGAAATTCATTAGAAAGGTGAGAGGGGGCAATTCCCTCCCATCTGGCTTCAAAAAGCCCTAGCCTGCACACATCAATTCACTTACGCCTTGAGTCAAACCCTCTAAAGCACAACAATGTGTTACTTCGTGTTTAGCTTTGAGATTCATTCATGATTGCCCCCTTTCGTTTTCTCGCCTGCCTGCTGTTGCCGGCGCTGATGTCGTGCAGCTTCAATCTGCTGGCTGCGACAGCCGAGGGCGCCCCACAAGCCCTGCATTTGCTGGACTATATTGGCGCTGACTACCCGCCGACGGTGGAAGCCGGCAAGGTGGTTGACGAGTCGGAATACCAGGAACAGGTGGAGTTCCTGGGGGTACTGCAAGGTTTGGTCGCCCAGTTGCCGGAACGGCCTGAGCGTGCAGAGCTGATCAAAGGCGTCGATGAATTGCTGGCGGCAGTTACCGCTCATGAAGACGGTGTGGCTGTTGCCCATCAAGCCCGTCAATTGGGGGCAAAACTAGCGGTGGCTTATGAAGTCAGCCAGGCACCGGCCATCACTCCCGACCCGACTCGCGGCGCACCGCTCTATGCCCAGCATTGCTCGGTGTGCCACGGCACTGCCGGCGCCGGTGACGGCCCGGCCAGCACCGGCATGACCCCGCCACCCGCCAACCTGCGCGATGCCACGCGCCTGGACCGCCTGAGCCTCTACGCGATCTACAACACCCTCGGCCTGGGCGTTGAGGGCACTGACATGCCGTCCTTTGCCGACCAATTGGACGACCGTCAACGCTGGGACCTGGCCACCTACATCGCGGGTTTCACCGCCGACCCGGCTGCCGCCAAAAGCGAGCAAGCGTTCAACCTTGCCGACCTCGCTCGCCAGACCCCCAATGAAGTGCTGGCAGCAGACGGCCCGACGGTCGCCGCCACCTTCCGTGCCCAGCGCGCGCAACCGCCGCAGGTCAAGCGTGGTCCGGCGCAGTTGCTCGACTACACCGCCGCCACCCTGGACAAGAGCCTCATCGCGTTCCGCAACGGTGACCACGAGCAGGCGTATGACCTGTCGGTAGCGGCTTACCTGGAGGGCTTCGAGCTGGTGGAAAGCTCCCTGGATAACGTCGACGCCAACGTACGCAAGGACACCGAGAAGGCGTTGATGGCCTATCGACAGTCTCTGCAGGATGGTTTGCCGATCGAGCAGGTGCAGCAGCGCCTGGATGTGGCCAAGGGCAAACTCACCGAGTCTGCCGGTCTGTTGGGCGGTGATGGCCTGAGCTGGTCTCTGAGTTACATCTCGGGCTTGCTGATCCTGCTGCGCGAAGGTCTGGAGGCGATCCTGGTACTGGCGGCGATCCTCGCCTTCCTGCGTAACACCGGCCAGCAATCGGCAGTGCGCAGTGTCAACGTAGGTTGGGGCCTGGCGCTGTTGGCCGGGCTGGGCACCTGGGCATTGGCGGCGTATGTGATTGACGTGAGCGGCGCCCAGCGCGAATTGCTTGAGGGCTGCACCGCATTGTTCGCCAGTGTGATGGTGTTGTGGCTGGGCGTGTGGATGCATGACCGCCGCCACGCGGCAGCCTGGCAGGATTACATCAAGAGTAGCCTGGTGGGCGGCGGTGGGCGGTTTGGGTTTGCCGTGCTGGCGTTCTTCTCGGTCTATCGTGAGCTGTTCGAAGTGATCCTGTTCTACGAAACCCTGTGGCTGCAAGCCGGCCCGGCAGGGCACAACGCCGTGTTGGCCGGTGGCGCCACGGCGCTGGTGCTGCTGGTGGGCCTGGCCTGGGTGATCTTGCGCGGCTCGGCGAAACTGCCATTGGCGCTGTTTTTCGGCATCAACGCGGCGCTGTTGTGCGCACTGTCGGTGGTATTCGCCGGGCACGGTGTGAAGGCTTTGCAGGAAGCCGGTATCTTCGGCACGCGGCCGGTGGCGTTTTTTGACTTCGACTGGCTGGGCATTCATGCCGATGCGTATTCGCTGAGTGCACAGGCGGTGGCGATTCTGGCGATTATGGTGCTGTATGGCCGTAGTCGCCTGGCCGAAAAACGCCGAGCCGTCACCTTGTAGTGAGCGGGCTTGCCCCGCGCTGGGGGGCGAAGCCGCCCCAAACCCAGCCACCGCGTTTTAGCTGAGTCACCGCGATGGCTGGATTAGGGCGGCTATGCCGCCCAGCGCGGGGCAAGCCCGCTCACTACAAGGGGTGTTCGTTCTCGTGGGTCAGTTCCAAGACGCGATCCACGAGCTTGTTGATGCCTGAAGCGACCTCGCTGATGCGTTTGCCAAGCATATAGGCCGGCGTGCTCACCAGCTTGCGGGCCTTGTCCTCAACGATATCTTCCACCGCGCATTCCTGGTGGGTGGCGCCCATCTTGTCCAGTGCCGCTGCGGTGTCGGGACAGTTACCGATGGTGCAGGTTACGCCAGGGCCGTAGATTTTTGCGGCCAGGGCAGGGGCGATGCAGATCAGCCCCACGGGTTTGCCGGCCTCTGCAAAAGCTTCCGCCAATGCCAGCAGTTGCGGGTTGACACTGCAACCGGCTCCTTCCACCGCAAAGTTCGACAGGTTTTTTGCCGCGCCAAATCCGCCGGGCACGATCAGCGCGTCAAAGTCGTCGACGCTCGCTTCGCGAATGTCCTTCACTTCACCACGGGCGATGCGCGCCGACTCCACCAGCACATTGCGCGACTCGGGCATTTCCGCGCCGGTGAGGTGGTTGATCACATGCAATTGCGCGACATCCGGGGCAAAGCATTGAACCTGGGCGCCACGCTGATCGAGGCGCAGCAGGGTGATCACGCTTTCGTGGATCTCTGCGCCGTCGTATACGCCACAGCCCGAAAGGATCACTGCAATCTTTTTGCTCATGAGTACTTCTCCCTATTTCGTGGCGTTAAATGTCTACTAATTTGTCACCTGTTGCCAATGGGATCTCCTGCCGCTACACCTAACCTTGATGTAACAAAAATACATCGGACTAGCCCATGGACTTCGTGCCTTACGCGGTACCGTTTTTCATCGCCTTGATCGTGATCGAGCTGCTCGCCGACCGCTGGCGTGGCGCACGCAACTATCGGGTGGCGGACGCCATCAACAGTCTCAGCACCGGCGTGTTATCGACCACCACGGGGCTTTTGACCAAAGGCGTGGGGCTGTTGACGTACGCCTTCGCTCTCAAGCACCTGGCGTTGATCGAACTGTCGGCCCACAGCGTGTGGACCTGGGTGTTCGCCTTCGTGTTCTACGACTTCTGTTACTACTGGCTCCATCGCATGGGGCATGAGCGCAATATCCTGTGGGCCGCGCACTCGGTTCACCATCAAAGCGAGGACTACAACCTCACCACCGCACTGCGTCAGACCAGCACCGGCTTTCTGTTGAGCTGGATCTTCTATCTGCCCCTGGCCGTGCTCGGCGTGCCGCTGGTGGTGTTTATCAGTGTGGCGTCGCTCAACCTGCTGTACCAATTCTGGGTGCACACCCGGCATGTGCCCAAGCTCGGCTGGTTCGAGTGGTTCTTCGTGACACCCTCCAATCACCGCGCCCACCATGCACAGAACGCGCTCTACATGGATCGCAATTACGGCGGCGTGTTCATTATTTGGGACCGGCTGTTCGGCTCGTTCCAGGAAGAGGACGATAACGAGCCGGTGATCTTTGGCGTCACCACGCCCCTGGCCAGTTGGAACCCGCTCTGGGCCAACCTGCAGTTTTATGCACAGCTGTGGAACGATGCGCGGCGCACCGAGCGCTGGTGGGACAAGCTGCGCATCTGGTTCATGCGCACCGGCTGGCGCCCGGCGGATGTAAAGGCCAAGTATCCAATGGCCAAGCATGACCTGAGCCAGTTCCGCAAATTCGAAGTGCCGTTGGATACGCGACAGCAGGTCTATATCGCCCTGCAATTTGCCGCGTATGTCGGGTTTGGCAGTTATTTGATGAATTTCGGCGAGGGGTTGCCCACGGCCGCGTTGATACTGGGCTGGAGTGCCATGGCGCTGGGGCTGTTTACCTTGGGCGTGGCCCTGGAGAATCGCCCGTGGGCGCTGAAGGCCGAACTCTTGCGGCTGGTGTTGAATGTGCCGCTGGTATGGCTGGCGCCGCTGGTCGGGCTATGGCCGGCCAGCCATCTGGGCTGGCTGGGCTTGGTGAGCTACAGCCTGCTCAGCGTGATTGGCCTCTACTGCTGCAGAAGCCAGGTTACTCGACTGGTGTCTTAGGGGGGGCGACAGGAACCGGCTCGGCTGCCAGCCGGGCCTTGGCCTCGGCACAGGCCTCGCGGGCGATGCGGGCGTTTTTGATCCGACGACGCAGCCACAGGCCGAAGCCCAGTACCAGCAATGCGCCCAATACCCACAGCTCGTACTTCTTGATGCTCCCCAGCATGCCTTCCAGCACTGCGCCGAAGTGGTACGCCGCAGCGCCCAGGGCCACCGCCCACACAGCGGCGCCAATACCGTTGAGGATCAGGTAGCGCAATGGCGGGTAGCCGGAAAGGCCAATCGCCACGGGCATTACCGTGCGCAACCCGTAGACAAAGCGGAAACTCAGCACCCAGATATCCGGATGTTTGCGGATATGTTCCAGGGCCTTGTCGCCCATCAATTGCCAGCGCGGTTTGCGCGCCAGCAGCTTGCGACCGTGTTTGCGGCCCATGTAGTACCAAAGCTGGTCACCGGCGTAGCTGCCGAAAAAGGCAACGACGACCACCAGGTTGATATCCATGTAGCCACGGAAAGCCAGGAAGCCTGCGAGGACCAGAATGGTCTCGCCTTCGAAAAAGGTGCCCAGGAAGAGCGCAAAGTAGCCGAAGTCATGCAGAAATTGTTGAAGCATGGTCTGGGGATGCTGGCGAAATGAACGCGCAGCCTACGCCTTCGCGAACATTCATGAAAGTATCGAGATGTGTCACGAAGTGAACAAATCCTACATAAACGACGAATGCGACTACAGGTCGCATCGATAAGCACAACTGTCATTCCTTCGTCATAATGGCCGCTTATAACTGCAACGCTCGCCCGTAAACGCGGGCTCAGGAGTCTGTCGTGAGCTTTACCCCTGCCCATCGCCTGTTTCCCGCCACCCGTCTGCGTCGCAATCGTCGTGATGATTTTTCCCGCCGTCTGGTGCGTGAAAATGTACTGACTACGAATGATCTGATCTTGCCGGTCTTTGTGCTGGACGGGGAAAATCGCCGGGAAACGGTGGCCTCGATGCCGGGTGTGGAGCGCTTGACCATTGATTTGCTGCTTGAAGAAGCGGCCGGTTGGGTTGAATTGGGGATCCCGGCGTTGGCGCTGTTCCCCGTGACCCCACCTGAACTCAAGTCGCTGGATGCTGCGCAAGCCTGGAACCCCGACGGGATCGCCCAGCGCGCTACCCGCGCCCTGCGTGAACGGTTCCCGGAGTTAGGGGTGATCACCGACGTGGCCCTGGACCCGTTCACCATCCACGGGCAGGATGGCATTCTTGACGAAGACGGCTATGTTCAGAACGACATCACTGTCGATGCGCTGGTCAAACAGGCGCTGTCCCACGCTGCGGCAGGTGCCCAGGTCGTTGCGCCCTCGGACATGATGGATGGCCGCATCCAGGCGATTCGCGAAGCCCTGGAACTGGCCGGCCACGTCAATGTGCGGATCATGGCCTATTCGGCCAAGTACGCCAGTGCCTATTACGGCCCATTCCGCGATGCGGTGGGTTCGGCGCTGAACCTGGGCAAGGCCAACAAGGCTTCGTACCAGATGGACCCGGCCAACAGCCATGAAGCCCTGCACGAAGTGGCGGCCGACCTGGCCGAAGGCGCCGACATGGTCATGGTCAAGCCAGGGATGCCTTACCTGGACATCCTTTACCGGGTCAAAGAGGAATTCAAGGTGCCGACCTTTGTCTATCAGGTCAGCGGTGAATACGCCATGCACATGGCCGCGATCCAGAATGGTTGGTTGAGTGAAGGGGTGATCCTCGAATCCCTGACAGCCTTTAAACGTGCCGGCGCCGATGGCATTCTGACCTACTTCGCCGCCCGCGCTGCCCAATTGCTTAGAGAGCAACAATAGCCCTCACAGGAACACTCGATGAATACCGAAGGACTTACAGAAGTTGCCGTAAAAGACGCTCACCCGGTGGTTGAACAAGTCACCGAGACCCCGCCGGAGCTGGAGCCGGCACCGCCTGCCGTGGCGACTGAGCCACCTGTGCCGGCCCCGGTTCCCGTCGTGACCAACCTGGATGACAGCAGCCTGTACATCCACCGCGAGCTGTCGCAACTGCAATTCAACATCCGCGTGCTGGAGCAGGCGCTGGATGAGTCCTACCCGCTGCTGGAGCGGCTCAAGTTCCTGCTGATCTTCTCCAGCAACCTGGACGAGTTCTTCGAGATCCGTGTCGCCGGCCTCAAGAAACAGATCACTTTCGCCCGCGAGCAAGCCGGTGCCGATGGCCTGCAGCCGCATCAGGCCCTGGCCCGCATCAGCGAGCTGGTTCACGGCCAAGTGGATCGCCAGTACGCGATCCTCAATGACATCCTGTTGCCGGAACTGGAGAAGCATCAGGTCCGTTTTATCCGTCGTCGTCACTGGACCACCAAGATCAAGACCTGGGTGCGCCGCTACTTCCGCGACGAGATTTCACCGATCATCACCCCGATTGGCCTCGACCCGACGCACCCGTTCCCGTTGCTGGTGAACAAAAGCCTGAACTTCATCGTGGAACTCGAAGGCATCGACGCCTTCGGTCGCGACTCGGGCCTGGCGATTATCCCGGCGCCGCGCTTGCTGCCACGGATCATCAAGGTACCGGAAGAGGTCGGTGGGGCTGGCGACAACTATGTATTCCTGTCGTCGATGATCCATGCACACGCCGATGACCTGTTCCAGGGCATGAAGGTCAAGGGCTGCTACCAGTTCCGCCTGACCCGTAACGCCGACCTGGCGCTGGATTCCGAAGACGTCGAAGACTTGGCCCGTGCCCTGCGCGGTGAGCTGTTCTCGCGGCGCTACGGCGATGCGGTGCGCCTGGAAGTGGCCGATACCTGCCCGAAACACCTGTCGGACTATTTGCTCAAGCAGTTCAACCTGGGCGAGACCGAGCTGTATCAGGTCAATGGCCCTGTGAACCTGACGCGCCTGTTCAGCATCACCGGCCTGGACAGCCACCCGGAGCTGCAATACACGCCGTTCACCCCGCAGATCCCGAAACTGCTGCAAAACAGCGAGAACATCTTCAACGTCGTGAGCAAGCAGGACATCCTGCTGCTGCACCCGTTCGAGTCCTTCACCCCGGTGGTCGACCTGCTGCGCCAGGCTGCCAAGGACCCGCATGTGCTCGCTGTGCGCCAGACGCTGTACCGTTCCGGCGCCAACTCGGAAATCGTGGATGCATTGGTCGACGCTGCGCGTAACGGCAAGGAAGTCACCGCGGTGATCGAACTGCGTGCACGCTTTGACGAAGAGTCCAACCTGCAACTGGCCAGCCGCCTGCAAGCGGCGGGTGCGGTGGTGATCTACGGTGTGGTCGGTTTCAAGACCCACGCCAAGATGATGCTGATCCTGCGCCGCGAAGCCGGCGAGATCGTCCGTTATGCCCACTTGGGTACCGGTAACTACCACGCCGGCAACGCGAAGCTCTATACCGACTACAGCCTGCTGACCTCCGACGATGCGTTGTGTGAAGACGTTGGCAAATTGTTCAGCCAGTTGATCGGCATGGGCAAGACCCTGCGCATGAAGAAGCTGCTGCATGCGCCGTTTACGCTCAAGAAGGGCATGCTCGACATGATTGCCCGCGAGACCCAGTTCGCCCTCGACGGCAAGCCGGCGCACATCATCGCCAAGTTCAACTCGCTGACCGATCCGAAAATCATCCGCGCGCTCTACAAGGCCAGCCAGTCCGGTGTGCGCATCGACCTGGTGGTGCGTGGCATGTGCTGCCTGCGCCCAGGCATTATGGGGGTGTCGCATAACATCCATGTGCGCTCGATCATCGGTCGTTTCCTGGAGCACACGCGGGTCTTCTACTTCCTCAACGGAGGCGAAGAGCAGATGTTCCTCTCCAGCGCCGACTGGATGGAGCGCAACCTCGATAAGCGTGTAGAGACGTGCTTCCCGGTGGAAGGCAAGAAGCTGATCATGCGGGTCAAGAAGGAGCTGGAAAGCTACCTCACCGACAACACGCATAGCTGGAGCCTGCAATCGGACGGCCGCTACGTGCGCAACACGCCAACCGGCAACCAGAACCCGCGCAGTGCGCAGGCGACGTTGCTGGAGAAATTGGGTAGCCCGATTCTCACCGTGAACTAAAAAGTGTGGGAGGGGGCTTGCCCTAATGCCTGTCAGTTAAGCGATAAAGCGGACGATGGATAAATTGTGGGAGGGGGCTTGCTCCCGATGGCCTGCGTAGCAGGCCCATTTTTGAGGCCGCTGCGCGGCCTATCGGGGGCAAGTCGAATCGTCGCACCGCCCCTCCCACAGTGACCGCGTTAATCTTTAACTGACCGGCATTAGGGCTTGCCCCCTCCCACAATTTGTTTTGTTCTTTGGGTCAGCGCACGTTCAGGCTGAATCCTACCCGCGTCAGCCACTCCGCTTCCTGGGCGAAATCCGCCTGGGTCAACTGGTTTTCATCCAGCCAGCCTTTGGGGAATACCACGTCGAGGCTGTCGCCGTTGGCCCTCAGGGTCACTTGAGGCATTTCCTGGGTGCCACGGATGTGGTGGAACAGGATCGCAAAGCGCAGCAGCGCACACAGGCGTATCAGCTTGATGCCGTCGTCGCCGAATTCGGCAAACTTGTCCTTGGGAATATTGCGGCGGTGGCCGCGCACCAGGAGGGCGAGCATCTGCTGGTCTTCCCGCGAGAAGCCTGCGAGGTCGGAGTGCTCGATCAGGTAGGCGCCGTGCTTGTGGTAATGATAGTGGGCGATGTCCAGGCCCACTTCATGCACCTTGGCGGCCCAGCCGAGCAACTCGCGCCATACGCCGTCTTCCAGGTCCCAATCCGCGGCCACCTGGTCGAACGCATGCAAAGCCTTGCGCTCCACGCGAATCGCTTGTTCCAGGTCGACGTGGTAGCGCTCCATCAGCGAGCTGAGGGTACGCTCACGCACGTCCTCATGGTGATGGCGCCCCAACAGGTCATAGAGCACGCCTTCGCGCAGGGCGCCATCGCAGTGGTCCATGCGTTGCAGTTCGAGGGCGTCGAAGATCGCTTCGAGAATCGCAAGGCCGGCCGGGAAGATGGTGCGACGGTCGGGCTTGATGCCATCGAAGTCGATTTTCTCGGCATCGCCCAGCTTGAACAATTTGCGCTTGAGCCACGCCAGCCCTTCGGCGTTGACCTCGCCGGTGCCATGGCCGCCGGCTTTCAAGGCCAGGCCGATGGCGCGGATGGTGCCGGACGAGCCGATGGCCTCATCCCAGGTCAGGCGGTGCAGGGCGTGCTCGATGCTCATGATCTCCAACCGTGCCGCCGTGTAGGCCTGGGCGTAGCGCGCCGGGGTGATCTTGCCGTCCTTGAAATAACGCTGGGTGTAACTGACGCAACCCATCTGCAGGCTTTCACGCAGCAGTGGTTCGAAGCGCTGGCCGATGATGAACTCGGTACTGCCGCCGCCGATGTCCGCCACCAGGCGTTTGCCCGGAGTGTCGGCCAGGGTGTGGGAAACGCCGAGGTAGATCAGGCGGGCTTCTTCACGGCCGGAGATGACTTCTACCGGGTGCCCGAGGATTTCTTCGGCGCGATGGATGAAGTCGTTGCGGTTACGCGCTTCGCGCAATGCGTTGGTGCCCACGATCCGTACGGAGCCCGGGGGCATTCCGTTGATCAGTTGGGCAAAGCGCTTGAGGCAGTCGAGCCCGCGCTGCATGGATTCTTCATTGAGTTGACGCTCGTCGTCGATCCCGGCAGCCAGCTGTACTTTTTCGCCGAGCCGCTCAAGGATGCGGATTTCGCCGTTCTGGGCCTTGGCCACGACCATGTGAAAGCTGTTGGAGCCCAGGTCGATGGCGGCGATCAGGGACAGATTCTTGGCTTGGGATTGCGGCATGGTTTGGGGTCTCGGTCGATAACCTTGCCATCGTGCCACGATCGACCGCTGGCGCCAACGCGTTGTGCTTCGGGAATTTCTCTGAGGCTGTATGTGAGACTTTTTTGTAGGAAATGTAGGTTGTCTTTCCAGGCTTTTGTAGAAGTGCTTCTGGGGCGGCGTAGGATATTTAACTAGTGTAGGTTTTAAGTCTGATTATGATTTTGCCTACAATCCAAGCGTGCAGTTTTTATTCCTTATGTTAGTTGAACCTACCGTTGGAGGTTGCCACGCTGACAGTTTCTTTTTACCGCTCCCACAATAATTGAGGTGCCGTCTTATTCTTTAGTCAACTACCAAGCGGACAGACTGTCACTCGGCAATTTTGCCGTGGTGTTATTTATTTATGGCTTGTCTTGTAAAGAAAAATAAATACACCTGATAACTTTTTGTGACAGGTTGAATATGAAAAAAATTGTTGGATTGACTCTTGGTATCGCTTGCCTGGCCGCAACCCTCAATGCACAGGCTTCCACCACTGCCGAGCTGATCGTCAGGGGTACGATCAAACCGGCGGCGTGTAACCTCAGCATGACCGGCGGAGGCATTATCAACTACGGCGAAATTCCTTCGGGTCAACTGCTCCCGACGGCATTCAATCCGCTTGCGGAAAGGACTACCCCGCTGACCGTCAGTTGCGGTACCACGCCCGCCAAGTTCGGGCTGAAATTTGTCGACCTGCAGGCCGGCAGCAAGGTGCCTGGCATCCTGAATGCGCTTGGCGCGGGCTATACCGAGACGCATAACTTTGGCCTGGGCCTTGTGTCTGGCCGCAAGACCGGCGGTTTTGCCGTCACCCTGAAGGACCTCAGGGCTTCGGCCGTTGTGCTCAACCCCATCATGCGTATCGGCGCCGGTGCCTGGCAGAACAGTGACGGAAAAGTCGCGCAGTCGCCTACCCAATACTCCTGGCGATCCGGCGTCACTGCCGTTCCCGCTCCGGTCGCACAACTGACCGGGACTATCGCTGTCAGGGCGGTGATCAATAAAGGCCAGGATCTGGACCTGAGTCGCGACATTACCCTGGATGGGCGCGCGACACTTGAACTGAGCTACATCTAAGCGACTGGAATACAGCCGATCAGGAAACTGACTCGTTTCTTGTCGGCTGTTTCTAAGTGGATTTCAGTTTATCAATTGTCACTTCCCTGTCGTGGAGCGTACTGAGTGCCCAGACTTTCAGTAATACTAAGTTCGTGGTTGTTATATCCAGGGTCTTTCTTTTGTTTTGTGGGTGTTGCAACTGCGGACGGTATGTTGCCGGAAACTACAGTGGTTGTGCTTTATGAAGCGCAGGGCGAAGCCACGATCAATATAAAAAATACCGATGCGCTGCCGGCGCTGCTGCATTCGGTCATTGAAAACATACCGGAAGATCCTGAGCCGCTATTGATTGTTACACCGCCCATTACGCGTGTGGAGGCCGGTGAGACTCAGTTGGTGCGTTTCATCAGTACCCTTGAGGCGCCACTCCAGGCCCAGCGGCTGAAGCGAGTGACCTTCGAGGGGATTCCCCAGGCACGTGCGGCGGGTGGTGCGACCATTGGTATCACCCTGCGGCAGAATTTACCGCTGATCCTGCATCCGCGAGACCTGCCGGTACATCAAACTCCTTGGGAACTGCTGAAGTGGGTACAGGCGGGGGAGCGCCTCACCGTTCACAACGACAGCCTTTATGTGGTGCGCCTTGCGCCGGAGGTGCAATTACTGCCACGAAGGTCTGCGGCTACTTTGCCACGGACCTACATTTTGCCGGGTGAAACCCTGACGGTGAGGGTTGACGGCGGGCTGGAGGGCTTGACTGAGGTCGAGATTCAACCGGCCACGGTCTATGGGTTTTCGGCGGACAGCTATCGGGCCCTTATCAATGTCAGTGGGGTTGATTGACCCATGACATCGAGTAACAGACTTGTCGCATCGTTATGGCCCAGGCGACCCAGCCTGTTTGTGGGGGTTGCGACGCTATGGAGCTTGCCCGGCCTCGTCCCCGCACTGGAGCTGGGGGAAGGTTTCGACTTGGCGGCGCTGACCACGCACGGTATTGATCCGAAGGTTTCCGACTACTTTCGCAGTGCCGCGCGTTTTCGCGAAGGTGTGCATGTGGTGGGATTGCGGATCAATGGAAACCCGCTTGGGTTGGTGGATGCGCAGTTCGACGCACAAGGGCAGCTGTGTTTTACCCCGGGCTTGCTGGATAAAGCCGGCCTGGTGAAGCCCGCCGGTCTTGTCCGTGAAGGCGGCGCCTCGAGTGCGGCCTGCCATGATTTCCTTGGCGCCTTCCCGACGACGATGGTGCGGCTTCGGCCCGGCAGCAATGAAGTGGCGCTGGTGGTACCCACTCAATCACTGCGTGAGCCGCAATGGGAGGCCGCAGACTTTTCCCGAGGTGGCGCCGCGGCGTTGTTCAACTATGACGTGCAGGGGTTTGACAGCCGCTCGCGCAGCGGGCCGAGCCGATTCGTTTCGGCCTATACCGAGGCAGGTTTCAACTTGGGCGATTGGATTGTTCGCAGTCGTCAATTCTATGTATCCGACAACGGGAACGCCCGAACCGAGCATCTCTATGCTTACGCTCAGCGGGACATCGCTGCACTGCAGTCGACTTTCCAGGCCGGCCAGATTTCCACGAATAATCCGCTGTTTGGCGGTATCCAGTTATCGGGTGTGCAGTTTTCTCCTGATGGCCAGTCGCGAGCGCCGGCAGGCAGCAACAACGCCGTGGTGGAGGGGCTGGCTCAAAGCCAATCGCGAATTGAGGTGCGTCAGTCGGGCGTCTTGATCCACAGCACGCTGGTGCCTGAAGGGCCTTTCAGGCTTACGGGCTTGCCTCTGCTCAACGGTACCAGCGACCTGGAGGTCAGCGTCATCGATGTGCGTGGCGCCAAGCGCAACTTCGTGGTGCCCGCGGCCTCTTTCGCGGGAGCTGCCCCGGCTGCGCCCGGTTACTATTTTTCCCTCGGCAAGATACGGGATAACACGCTGGATGAGGCGCCATCGCCCGTCGTCGCCATGGGCAGTGGCACTTGGGGTTTGGGGCGCGATTCGTCAGCCGGGTTCGGTGTGTTGGGCACCGCTGAATACGGGGCGGCCGGCGGTACGCTGAGCAGTGTATTTTTCCAGCGGGTTTCCGTCGGGGCACGTCATAACCTGTCCCGGGACAGTCGCAACGCGGTATCCGGCTCGCGCAGCAGCGTCACCGTAAGCAGCCCGGTGGCCGCCAACGTTGATCTCAACCTCAGTTCGACCCAGCAGACCCGGGGTTACCGCGAGGTCGTTGAAGCGGGCCGCCGAACCACGGCCGATGAGCTGGGGTCGCGCTTCAAGCATCAGTACACGGCGGGTGTGAGCTGGGTTGAACCTACGTTGGGAGTGTTCTCCCTGGGCTATACCCGCAGTGCTCAATTTGACGGGCAAACCGCCGAGCATGTGTTTGCTGCCTGGAACAAGTCGTTCCGCTACGCCGATGTGGCATTGGTCGCTGATTCACAGGTGGGTGGCTCTCAGTCCCGCCATGACGCCGGGCGCGATGACCGCCGCCGTGAGCGTGACCTGGACAATGACTTGTCCGTGCGACTGCAGGTCAGCATGCCCCTGGGTGGCGAGCGCCGTGTAAACAGTTACGTCAGCCGACGTGGGAATCAGGCCCGTGCCGGCACTGCGTTCAGTGAGCGGATCAATGACTACGTGCGTTACGAGGTGGGCACCGAGCGTGACCTCAGTAATCGGGAGCAGTCGGTTCGTGGCCAGGTGGACCTGACGCCCCGTTATACCCGACTTGGCCTGGGGGTCAGCCGAGATGCCCAGGGCAGTAGCTATACAGGGCAGTTGCAAGGGGGCGTCGTGGCCCACGCCGGCGGGCTGACATTCTCGCCTTACACCGTGCAGGACACGTTTGGGATCGCCTCGGTGGGTGACATCGGCGCTGCAAGAATCGACACCCCGCAGGGGCCGGTGTGGACCGATTTCAAAGGGCAGGCGGTGATCCCTGGCTTGCCCGCGTACACCAGCAGCCGTCTTGAAGTTCAGACCCGGTCCTTGCCCAAGCGTGTTGACTTGAAGAACGGCACCCAGGTGCTCGCGGCCGGGCGAGGGTCGGTCAATACCGTGGCGTTCGAGGTGGTCAAAGTGCGCCGCGTCCTGCTGACTGCCAGTGACTCACAAGGTCGACCTCTGCCCCAGGGTGCTGCGGTCTTCGACAAGCACAATCGTTTTCTGACCAGTGTGGTGGGAGAGGGCATGATTTTCCTGAACGACCTTAACGATGCGCAAGATTTGCGAGTTTCCTTGTCGGACTCTTCCTCGTGTGTGTTGGACCTTGCCGTAAATGCCCAGCCCGACAATGACAAGTTCTACGAGACAGCCTCGGCGGTGTGCCATGGCCGTTAAGCTGAAATGCATGGGGCTTGCACTGTTCTGCACGGTATCGGTGGCCCAGGGCGTTCGGGCAGAAAACTGTCGGCTCTCGCTGAGCCAGTCGCGCATCGACTATGGCGTTGTTCATCGCGAGGCGTTGCGCGAAAGCCCGACGGTGACGCTCGGTTCGCGCACGCTGCACTTGAGCGTGCTGTGTGCAGAGCCTTCGGCCATCGCGTTGCGATTCACTGGCGCGGCAGATGGGCGAGGTTTCCGGTTCGGGCAACAGGGGCGCCTGCGGCTGAGTCTCAAGCATGCCCTGATGGACGGGCGCGCCGTCGATTGGGGGCTGGCACACCTGCCCGGTGAGGCCTCTCGCGGGCAGTTGTTACCGGGCCAGGTCCTGATGGCACGAGCATTGGGCAAAAGGCTGACGGCCCAGGTCGATGTCGACACTGACCTGCCTGCCGATGCCTTTGAGGTGCGCTATCAGACGGTACTGGAAAGCCAGGGCAATTTCGAACTGGTCAGTCCGGCTGTTCCACTGAACCGATGAAATTGGCGAACTCCGGGGTTTGCGGGTTGGCAAACAACAACTTGGGATCGCCCACTTCATGCACCTTGCCCTGGTGCATGAACACCAGCTTGTCGCCGACTTCCCGGGCAAAGCGCATTTCGTGGGTCACCATGATCAAGGTCATGCCGTCCTTGGCCAGTTGGCGCACGACGCTGAGTACTTCATTGACCAGCTCCGGGTCGAGGGCCGAGGTGATCTCATCACACAGCAACACTTTGGGCGACATGGCCAGGGCACGGGCAATCGCTACTCGCTGTTGTTGGCCGCCAGAGAGGCGATCGGGGAATGCGTCGAATTTTTCCCCAAGGCCGACCCGCTCCAGCATCTGGCGGGCCAGTTGTGCCGCCTTGGCCTTGGGCACTTTCTGCACCACCTGGGGGGCCAGCATCACATTCTCACCGACCGTCAGGTGCGGGAACAGGTTGAATTGCTGAAACACCATGCCGACTTTCTGTCGCAGGCTGCGCAGGTCGGCGCGGGCGGCGTCCAGGTACTCGCCATCGACTTCGATCACGCCATCGTTAATGGACTCCAGACCATTGAGGGTGCGCAGCAGGGTGGATTTACCCGAGCCGCTGCGGCCGATGATGGCTACCACTTGGCCTTCATCCACCGTCAGGTCGATGCCCTTGAGTACATGATGGTCGCCGTAATACTTATGCAGGGCGGAAATTCTAAGCAGAGGCATGCAGTCTCCTTTCCAGGTAGCGCGCACTGAGGGACAAGGGGTAGCAGAGCAAAAAGTAACCAAGGGCCACCAGGCCATAGACCATGAAGGGCTCGAAGGTGGCGTTGGCGAGCATGCCGCCGGTCTTGGTCAATTCGGTGAAGCCGATGATCGAAGTCACGGCGGTGCCTTTGACCACTTGCACCGAGAAACCCACGGTGGGGGCCACTGCAATGCGCAGGGCCTGGGGCAGAATCACGTAGCGCAGTTGTTCAAGCGGATTCAGCGCCAGGCTGGCCGACGCTTCCCACTGCCCATGGGCGATGGAGTCGACGCAGCCGCGCCAGATTTCAGCGAGGTAGGCGCTGGTGAACAGGGTCAGGGCAATCGCCGCCGCCAACCACGGTGAGATATCCACTCCGAGCAGGGCGATGCCGAAAAACACCAGGAACAGCTGCATCAGCAGCGGCGTGCCCTGAAACAGTTCGATGTAGGTACGGGCGACATTGCGCGGGAAGGCCTTGCGGCTGATACGCATCGTCATGACCAGCAGGCCGATCACGCCGCCGCCGATGAATGCCACCAGCGACAATATCAAGGTCCACTGCAGACCGGTGGCCAGGTTGCGCACGATATCCCAGAAGGAAAAGTCACTCATCGGCTGTTCCTCATCACAAATCGGCGACCGATCCAGTTGAGCAACTGACGAATCATCAGTGCCATGCACAGGTAGACCAAGGTGGTCAGGGCATAGGTTTCAAAGGCTCGGAAGTTGCGCGACTGGATAAAGTTGGCGGCAAAGCTGAGTTCCTCCGTGGCGATCTGCGAACACACCGCCGAACCGAGCATCACGATAATGATCTGGCTGCTCAGGGCCGGCCAGACTTTGCCCAGCGCCGGCAGCAATACCACGTGGCGAAACGCTTCGAAGCGCGTCATTGCCAGCGCGGCGGCGGCTTCCAGTTGCCCGCGAGGAATGGCCTGGATACCGGCGCGGATGATCTCGGTTGAGTAAGCGCCCAGGTTGATCACCATTGCCAGCACGGCGGCTTGCCACTCGGTGATTTTCAGCCCCAGGGACGGCAGGCCGAAAAAGATGAAAAACAACTGCACCAGGAACGGCGTGTTGCGGATCAACTCGACATACACACCGAACAGCCAGGCAAATGGCTGAATCTTCCACGCCCGCACCACGGCACCGACTGTGCCCAGGGCCACCCCCAGGATTGCGCCGATGGCTGTCAGCTCAAGGGTGAACAAGGCGCCACGCAACAGCAGATCGGTATTGGCCAGCACCGGCACAAAGTCGAATTGATAGGCCATGGATCAGCTCCGCTTCAGAGATCGGCAGGCAACGGCTCTTTGAGCCATTGCATCGCGTTCTTTTCCAGGCTGCCGTCAGCCTTGGCCGCGACCAGAATCTGATTGACCTTCTCCAGCAGGGCCGGCTCGTTTTTGTTCACCCCCACATACACCGGCGAGTCCTTGAGTTTCACCTTCAGCGCTGGTACGCGTTTCGGGTTGCGCTCGCTGATTGCCACCATCACCACGTTGCCGCTGGCGATCAGATCGACCTGGCCGGCAAGGTAAGCAGCGATGGTCGAGTTGTTGTCTTCGAAGCGTTTGATGGTGGCTTCCTTGGGCGCCACGGCGGTCAGCTCGATGTCTTCAATGGCGCCGCGGGTCACGCTGATGGTCTTGCCCTTGAGGTCGTCGGTGGTGCTGATGGGCGCGTCAGGCGGGCCGAACACGGCCAGGTAGAACGGCGCGTAGGCCTTGGAGAAATCGATGACTTTTTCTCGCTCGGGGTTCTTGCCCAGGCTGGAAATCACCAGGTCGACCTTGCCGGTGGTGAGAAACGGGATGCGGTTGGTGCTGTTGACCGGGGTCAGCTCCAGCTTGACCTTGAGCTGGTCGGCCACCAGCTTGGCGGTATCAATGTCCAAGCCGCGAGGCTTCATATCGGGACCAACCGAGCCGAAGGGGGGGAAATCCTGGGGTACGGCGACCTTGAGGGTGCCGCGGGCAACGATATCGTCCAGACCGTTGGCCTGGGCGGGTGCCTGGCCCAGCATCAGGCTGGCAAACAAGGCAGTGAGCAGGGCGCTGTAGCGCTTGGTCATGGCAACTCTCCGGAAGAGACGGGGGAATGTTCTGTCTGGAGCTATTGCACGGCCCATGCCATGACACTGCCAATGCTCTGGAACGCTGGAGTTTGTTGAGTCTTGTGGTCTTACTGGTCTGAACAGTCGGCTGGCGTTTCGCACCCTTTTCGAGCGCTGCCAAAACCGCGCGAGCCCCTTTGGGGCGTGGCTTGCCGAGGGCTGCGAATAGCTTTACAACTAGCCGCTCAGCTCTCTGGAACCTTGAGTCTTCTATGAATTCCATCGCCCAAGCCGTACCGGAAGCGGCCCTGCAGGCCATCCGCAAACTGATCAAGGAGCAGGGCTTCGCCGCCGGTGATGCGCTGCCGTCCCAACGCGACCTGGCGGTGCAGTTGGGCGTGAGCCGAGCCTCGTTGCGTGAGGCGTTGTCATCCTTGAGTGCCTTGGGCGTGGTCAGTGTGCAGCCAGGTAAAGGCGTGTTCGTTCAAGAGGTACAGGAGACCCCGGGGTTTGCCTGGCCCTTCGCCGCCCAGGCCACGCCGTTGGATATCTTCCAATTGCGCTATGCCCTTGAAGGGTTTGCCGCGGGGTTGGCGGCGGTCATGTTGACGATTGATGAACTGGACACGTTGGAAGATAACCTTGAGGCGATGCGCAAGGTGCTCAAGTCGGGAGACTTTGAAGCCGCCGCCCGGCTGGACTTCGAATTCCATCAACGCATCTTGCTGGCCAGTGGTAACCAGGCGATGGTGAGCATCCTGAGCGCCAGCGCCGACGTGTTCCTGGAAAGCCAGAAACTACCGTTCATCCGGCCGGAGCGTGCCATGGAAACCTGGCAGGAGCACCGCAGGATCCTGCGTGCCCTGGCGCGGCGCGCCAGTGCGGCGGCGCAGAAAAGCATGCAGGAGCACGTGCGCAACGCGGCGTTGCGTACCGGTATCGCCTTCGTCACCCCGGTAGCGCCGTGAGTTGGGCTATACCCAAACTCATGCGCCGTCATAGGAAGACTCAATCAGAGGCGGCTTCCTGAACGGGGGAAGGGCGGCTATGATGGGCAACGTTTTTTTTGCTTACAATCCGGAGACATCCATGAGCAACGATCTTATCAAGCACGTCACCGACGCGACCTTTGAGGCCGAAGTACTCAAGGCTCAAGGCCCGGTGCTGGTTGACTACTGGGCTGAATGGTGCGGCCCTTGCAAAATGATCGCTCCGGTCCTGGACGACATTGCAACCACTTACGAAGGCAAGTTGACCATTGCCAAGCTGAACATCGACGACAACCAGGAAACCCCGGCCAAGCATGGCGTACGTGGTATCCCGACCCTGATGCTGTTCAAGGACGGTGAGGTTGCGGCTACTAAAGTGGGCGCGCTGTCGAAGTCCCAGTTGCAGGCTTTCCTCGACGCGAACATCTAAGCGTCGTGAAAAAAGCCCCGCAAATCGCGGGGCTTTTTCGTTAAACAGGGCTAGACGCTCCGAAACTCAGGTGGTACATTCGGCCCCGCACTGGTTTCTCCACTGCCCCCTGCAAGCCGTCGCCGACGCATTCCTTTTCGATTAGTACGCGATCCTGTCGCCTTCTCTGCGGCGCGGCCTCATTAAGCCAAAAGCTTAATTTCCCCCCTCCATAAATGATTACGTCATTCCTATATGAATCTGACTGAACTCAAGCAAAAGCCGATTACCGAACTGCTCGAATTGGCCGAACAGATGGGCATAGAAAATATGGCCCGTTCGCGCAAGCAGGACGTGATTTTCTCCCTGCTGAAAAAGCACGCGAAAAGCGGCGAGGAAATCTCCGGTGATGGCGTGCTGGAGATTCTCCAGGACGGCTTCGGCTTCCTCCGCTCTGCAGACGCTTCCTATCTCGCCGGCCCAGACGATATTTACGTCTCGCCGAGCCAGATCCGTCGCTTCAACTTGCGTACCGGTGACACCATCGTTGGCAAGATCCGTCCTCCGAAGGAAGGCGAGCGTTATTTCGCCCTGCTCAAGGTCGACACGATCAACTTCGATCGTCCCGAGAACGCGAAAAACAAGATTCTCTTCGAGAACCTGACCCCGCTGTTCCCGACTGTGCGCATGAAGATGGAGGCCGGTAACGGCTCCACCGAAGACTTGACCGGTCGTGTAATCGACCTGTGCGCCCCGATCGGCAAAGGCCAGCGTGGTCTGATCGTCGCACCGCCGAAGGCCGGTAAGACCATCATGCTGCAGAACATTGCAGCGAACATCGCACGTAACAATCCTGAAGTTCACCTGATCGTGCTGTTGATCGATGAGCGTCCGGAAGAAGTGACTGAAATGCAGCGCACCGTGCGCGGCGAAGTGGTCGCCTCGACGTTCGATGAGCCGCCAACCCGCCACGTGCAGGTTGCCGAAATGGTGATCGAGAAGGCCAAGCGCCTGGTTGAACACAAGAAAGACGTGGTGATCCTGCTCGACTCCATCACCCGTCTGGCCCGTGCCTACAACACCGTGATTCCAAGCTCCGGCAAAGTATTGACCGGTGGTGTCGATGCCCACGCCCTGGAAAAACCGAAACGTTTCTTCGGCGCTGCGCGGAACATCGAAGAAGGCGGCTCGCTGACCATTATCGCCACCGCGCTGGTTGAAACCGGCTCGAAGATGGACGAAGTGATCTACGAAGAGTTCAAGGGTACCGGCAACATGGAACTGCCCCTGGACCGTCGTATTGCCGAGAAACGTGTGTTCCCGGCGATCAACATCAACCGTTCCGGCACCCGCCGTGAAGAGTTGCTGACCGCCGACGACGAACTGCAACGCATGTGGATTCTGCGCAAGTTGCTGCACCCGATGGACGAAGTCGCCGCCATCGAGTTCCTGGTCGACAAGCTGAAAACCACCAAGACCAACGACGAGTTCTTCTTGTCGATGAAGCGTAAGTAATACGACGTTTCAGGTCTGAAAGAATGGCGCCCCCAGGGGCGCCTTTTTTTTATCGAGAAAGGGAGCTTTTCATCGTGAACGTGTCAGTTAAGAAACAAAAAAATCTCTTTCATTGTTAATCTTTGTACTTTTTACCTGACTGGCTCACTGATTTATGACCACCCTTGCTTATCGACGAGACATTGACGGGTTACGTGCCATCGCAGTGCTTGCGGTCGTGCTGTTTCATTTCGGCGTGCCGGGCTTCACTGGCGGCTTTGTCGGCGTTGATGTTTTCTTTGTGATTTCCGGTTATCTGATCACTACGATCATTTGGCGCGAGCGTGAAGCCGGGCGTTTCAGCTTTGTGGATTTTTGGGCCCGGCGCGCCCGACGTATCCTGCCGGCGCTGTGCGTGATGATGCTGACGGCAGTGGTTGTGGGCTGGTTCCTGCTGGCGCCCAAGGACTACGAGGAACTGGGGCGTTCGATTCACAACCAGGTAATTTTCATCTCAAACCTGTTTTTCATGCGCCAGGATGGCTACTTCGATGTAGCGTCCGATATGAAGCCCATGCTGCATACGTGGTCGCTGTCGGTTGAAGAACAGTTCTACATTGTTTTTCCGCTGTTACTGACGCTGCTCTCGAGTCAGGTAAAGCGCTGGCGCATGGCTTTGTTGGTCCTGGCGCTGGCGTCCTTTGCCGCCTGTGTCTGGACACTGCCCCGTTATCCAGAAAAAGCTTTTTACCTGCTGCCCATGCGGGCCTGGGAGCTGCTGGCCGGATCCCTGCTGGCGGTGATGCCGCTGCGGGCATATCGAGCAAGCCCAATATTGGCTCAAGGTATCAGTCTTGCCAGCCTGGCCCTGATCCTGGTGGCGGTGTTCGGTTATGACGCCACCACTGATTTTCCGGGGGCTGCCGCGCTGTTGCCGGTATTGGGCGTGGTCGGGCTGATCTGGGCCAACGGCCAGCAAGTCACACTGGTCGGGCAATTGCTGGGCAGCCGGGTGATGGTGGGTATAGGGCTGATTTCCTACTCGTGGTACCTGTGGCACTGGCCCGTGCTGGTCTATGGCAAATACGCCAGCCTTGACGGCCTGGCGGCATGGGAACTTGGCGGATTGCTGGGTTTGAGCATGGTCTTGGGTTACATGTCCTGGCGTTTCGTCGAGGCGCCGTTTCGTGAGAAGCGGCTGTTGGCGGGGCGGCGCTCAATTCTGGTTGCGGCGGTTATCGGGTTGGTCGGCCTGGGGCTTGTCGGCAAAAGCATGACCTGGACGGACGGCGCGCCTTGGCGGCTATCGCCGCAGGCGTTGCAGTTCGCCCAGGCGCGGGTCTGGAGCCCTAAACTGATGAATTGCCTGTCGGATGACAAGAAAAACGATCATCGAGAGCTATGTCATTTTGGCCCGGACTCCACCAGCCGTGTTCTGGTTTGGGGCGACAGTCATGCTTCGGCCTTGATTCCCGCACTCAAGGATGGCGCAAGCAGGTACGGCTTGAGCATTACCCAGGCCGGGTATTCAGGTTGTACGCCGTTCTACCGCAAGGAAAGCACACCGGGATGCCAGGCGTTCAATCAGCGCGTCGCCGAAGTGCTGGAGCAGGGGACGTTCAGCGACGTGGTTCTGGCCGCGCGCTGGAGCCTCTATGTTTATGGCGAACACTCCGGTGATACCGGCGCCTCGATTCACGACCCGGCGACCGGCAAGTATGACCGTGCTGTCGCCGAGCAGCTTTTTGCCGCTGCTGTGCGTGCACAAGTCCAGCGGCTGCGCGCCGGCGGCCATCGCGTGTGGTTGGTCAAAGAGGTGCCGCTGCTGCCCTTCAGCGCGCCTTATCGTCTGAGTCGCCTGGCAATGCTGGGGCGACCGACGGATAGAGAAGGCATGCCCGTCGCGGATCACCTCCAGCGTCAAGCCTATATCTATGATGTGTTCGAGCAGCTTGCCAAGGCGGACTCCGGCGTCATGTTGCTGGACCCGGCCTCCAGGCTGTGCGACGCCGGGGGATGGTGCGGCGTCGAACTTGAGGGACATTCCTTGTACACCGACGACAATCACCTCTCGGATGTGGGCGCGCGGTTTGTCGAGGCGTTCCTCGAACCCTTGTTCAACGCGTCGCACGCTTCTGCCGTGACGGATAATGGCGTGCAATAAGCTGCCAGCCGCCCTCAGAGCAGGTAGGATGTACGCCTATTTTACGGGTGGCATGGTTAATGAAATTCAAGGATCTTCGGGATTTCGTGCAGCAACTTGAGCAGCGCGGAGAGTTGAAACGTATCCAGATGCCGATTTCGCCGGTGCTGGAAATGACTGAGATTTGCGACCGCACCTTGCGTAACAAGGGCCCGGCGCTGCTGTTCGAGAACCCGACCGGGTTTGATATCCCGGTGCTCGGCAACCTGTTCGGCACGCCCGAGCGCGTGGCCTTTGGCATGGGTGCCGAGTCGGTCAGCGAGTTGCGCGAGATCGGCAAGCTGCTGGCCTTCCTCAAGGAGCCCGAGCCGCCGAAGGGCTTGAAAGATGCCTGGTCGAAGCTGCCGATCTTCCGCAAGATCATCGCCATGGCCCCCAAAGTGGTCAAGGACGCGGTCTGCCAGGAAGTGGTCATCGAAGGCGACGATGTCGACCTGGCCATGCTCCCGGTGCAGACCTGCTGGCCCGGCGATGTCGGCCCCCTGATCACCTGGGGCCTGACCGTCACCAAAGGCCCGAACAAGGAGCGTCAGAACCTCGGCATCTACCGTCAGCAAGTGATCGGCCGTAACAAGGTCATCATGCGCTGGCTGAGCCATCGTGGCGGCGCCCTGGATTACCGTGAATGGTGCGAAAAACACCCGGGTAAACCGTTCCCTGTTTCCGTGGCCCTCGGCGCTGACCCGGCCACCATCCTGGGCGCTGTGACCCCGGTGCCTGACAGCCTGTCCGAATATGCGTTCGCCGGCCTGCTGCGCGGTAACCGTACCGAACTGGTGAAGTGCCGTGGCAATGACCTGCAAGTACCAGCCACCGCGGAAATCATCCTTGAAGGCGTGATTCATCCAGGCGAGATGGCCGATGAAGGCCCCTACGGCGACCACACCGGTTATTACAATGAAGTCGACAGCTTCCCGGTGTTCACCGTGGAGCGCATCACTCACCGGATCAAGCCGATCTACCACAGCACCTACACCGGCCGTCCGCCGGATGAGCCGGCCATTCTCGGCGTGGCATTGAACGAAGTGTTCGTCCCGATCCTGCAAAAGCAATTCCCGGAGATCACCGACTTCTACCTACCGCCGGAAGGTTGTTCGTACCGCATGGCCGTTGTGACCATGAAGAAGTCATACCCAGGGCATGCCAAGCGGGTAATGCTGGGTGTATGGTCGTTTTTACGACAGTTCATGTACACCAAGTTCGTTATCGTCACCGACGACGACATCAATGCCCGCGACTGGAACGACGTGATCTGGGCCATCACCACGCGCATGGACCCCAAGCGCGACACGGTGATGATCGACAACACGCCGATCGACTATCTCGACTTCGCCTCGCCGGTATCGGGCCTGGGCTCGAAGATGGGGCTGGATGCCACCCACAAACGGCCGGGTGAGACCACCCGCGAGTGGGGCCGAGTAATCGTCAAGGATGAGGCCGTCACTGCCCGTGTCGATGCGATCTGGAAAGAATTGGGAATAGATTGATGCGTGTAACCCTGCAACCTTCCGGCGCCGTGCTGGAGTTGGTCCCTGGCGAGCGAATCCTCGAAGGCGCGCGCCGCCTCGGCTATGAGTGCCCTCAGGCCTGTCGCAATGGCGTGTGCCATGTGTGTGCGGCGCTGTTGGTGGAGGGCCGCGTGCGGCAGGCCGGTGAGGTGCGTGATCACGGTGAGTTCTACACGTGCATCGCAGAACCGCTGGAAGATTGCATTGTGTTGTGGGATGGCGTGCTGGCGCCGGGAGAGTTGCCATTGCGCAAATTGTCGTGCCAGCTGAGCGAGTGCGTGGAGGTGGGCGGCGATGTATGGCGTGTACGCCTGCGTGCGCCGGCCGGTAAGGCGGTGCGTTACCACGCCGGCCAGTACCTGATGATCGAGCGGGAGAACGGCGAGAAATCGGCATTCTCCCTGGCTTCAGCGCCCCACGCCGGGCGTGATCTGGAGCTGCATGTACTGGCGCGCGAAGACAGTGCCCGCAACCTGCTGGACCAGTTGCAGCGTAACCAGATGGCTCGCGTCGAACTGCCATTTGGTGACACTCACCTGGCCGAGTTGCCCGACGGGCCGCTGGTGTTGATCGCCGCCGGTACCGGCATGGCGCAGATGCACAGCCTGATCGAGCATTGCCGCGCCTCTGGCTTCAAGCACCCGGTACATCTCTATTGGGGCGTGCGCCGACCCGAAGACTTCTACGAAATCGAACACTGGCCACAGTGGCAGCAACTGCCCAACCTGTTCCTGCACAAAGTGGTCAGCGATCTGTGCGGCTGGGAAGGGCGTTGCGGGTTGTTGCATGAAGCCGTGTGTGAAGACATTGCCGACCTCAAGGCCGTTCATGTCTACGCCAGCGGCTCTCCGGCCATGATCTATGGCACTTTGGATGCGCTGGTCGAGGCCGGCATGGATGCACACCAGATGCGTGCCGACGTATTTGCCTACGCACCTCGCCCTTAAAAACGCGCGCCGGCCGTGAGCATTGCGGCATTGAAACCCAGCAGCACGAACTCACTGGCCAGCGGGCCGACATGCACGCCCACTGAGGGGATGATCGCCGGGGCCACGCCGAATCGGTTGAGCGGTATTTTATCGCGGTATTGGCCGCGATAACCCTGGAGTGCGCCCGCTGTCACCTTCACGTAGAGCGGTGATTGAGCAATATCGTAGCGCTTGCCGGCGTAGACATAGTAAGAGCGCTGACTGAACGAGTTACGAAACGTCGCTGCGCCATACACCCGCCCTGACGCTTTGTTACGCTCCAGGTTGATCAGATCCTGATGGTTATTGTGCTGTGGATCCGGTGAAAAATGCCGGGTGTACAGGCTGGTCTGTGCGTACCAGAAACCTTTTTCGTCTTCGCTGGCCAGCGTTGTGGCAGCCGGCGCCAATAGCAGCAGACCGGTAATAAGATATTTCATGATTCGACCTCGGTAGTCGTTTGAAGGGGCGGCTAGGGTGGGTCGCTGAACGCCTACAGTTTGACGGTTGGCGTCCTGCGTGGCCTGAACCTGAGCTGACAATCAGGTCGCCTATGCTTATGCAATTTCGGTATTTTTTAAGTAAGAAATATCTTATTAAGCTATAAGCAACGGACTACCGACTTTCTGCCAATAACCAATAAATGACCGCCACCGCCCGCCAGCCGGATCGATCGTCAGAACTCAGAGCATTGAAGTTCCGAGTAGATTCCAAGGGGAGCGGTATGGGGAGCTACAAGACGTACAGGTTGTACACAGCACTTTTGTCGGCCAATTTGCTGACCGCTGTGGGATTTAATCCAGTCCACGCGGCCGAAGCCGCCGCTGAGGCACCGAAACTCGATACCGTGATCGTCACCGGCACCCGCGCCCAAGAGCGCACCGCCAGCGCATCGCTGTCGCCTGTCGATGTGATTTCCGGTGAAGCCCTGCGCAGCACCGGCTCCGATGAGTTGGGCGCGGTACTCGCACGGTTGATTCCATCGATCAACTTCCCCCGTCCGAGCCTGGTGGACGGTGCCGAACTGGTGCGCCCGGCACAGTTACGCGGCCTGTCGCCGGATCAAGTCCTAGTGCTGGTCAACGGAAAACGGCGGCATACCAGCGCTTTCGTCAATCTCGGCGGTGCCGTGGGGCGTGGTTCTGCGCCGGCGGATTTGAATGCGATCCCGCTGTCGGCGGTAGACCATATCGAAGTGCTGCGCGATGGCGCGTCCGCCCGTTACGGCTCGGATGCGATTGCCGGGGTGATCAACGTAATCCTCAAGCACGCCGACCACGGCGGCTCGATCTCCAGCAAGTTCGGCCAATACAAAAAAGGTGATGGCATCCAGCGCAACCTCAGCGGCAACACCGGGCTGGCGCTGGGCGATAACGGCTTTATCAATCTCTCGGGCGAAGGGGCCGACAACGATTACACCAACCGCGCCGGCAACGATTTTCGCCCCGCCAGCGTAGGCTCCACGACCTATGGCCAACGAGTGTTCCGCCAGGGCGAACCGGCCACGGATGAAGGCAAGTTCCAGTTCAACGGCGAATATGCGTTCAGCGATGCGGCCGAACTCTATAGCTTTGGCGGCTACAGCAAGCGGCGCGGCGAGACGGCTGCGTTTTACCGGGCGAGCAATGCGTCCAACAACATTGCGGCGCTCAACCCTAATGGCTACCTGCCGTTGATCAAAGGCAACCTGGAAGACACCTCACTGGTCGTGGGCTTGCGCGGCTTGCTGGCCTATGACTGGCATTACGACCTGTCGGCCAATTACGGCAAGAACCAATACGAGTTGGGGACCGAAACCATCAACACCTCCCTTGGCCTGACCACGCCGCGCAAATTCAACAACGGCACCCTGAGCAATGACCAGCGCCAAGTCAGCCTGGACCTGTCGCGTGAGTTCGACGTGGGGTTCTTGCCCTATCCTGTGTCGGTGGCCTTGGGTGGCGAATACCTGCGCCAGGGTTATCAAATCGAAGCGGGCGAGCCGGCGTCCTACTATCAGACCGGCAGTTCGGGCTTAGGTGGGTTCCGCGATGCCGACGCCGGCAGCACCTCTCGTCATAACTGGGCGCAATACCTGGACCTGGAAACCAATTTCACCGAAAAACTCAGCGCCTCGGCCGCCGTGCGGCATGAGGATTACAGCGATTTCGGCTCCAACGTCAGCGGTTCGCTGTCGGCCCGCTATGACTTCACCCCGCAAGTGGCCTTGCGCGGCAGCGTTTCCAACGGTTTCCGCGCGCCGTCCCTGGCCCAACAGAACTTTGCCTACACCTCGTCGCAACTGATCGGCAGCACTGTCCAGGAGGCCGGCACCTTTCCGGCCAGCAGTCAAGTCGCCCGCTTGCTCGGTGCTGAAGACCTGAAGCCCGAGAAATCGCGCAACTACAGTCTCGGCCTGGTGCTGGAGCCGACCGATGACCTGACCGTGACGCTCGACGTCTACCGCATCGATATCCGCGACCGCATCAGTCTGTCCTCCAACCTCAACCTGAACCCGGCGACCATCGCGTACCTGCAAGCCAACGGTGTCGGTAACATCAACTACACCAGCGCCCGTTACTTCACCAATGCCACTGACACCAGCACCGACGGCGTCGACCTGGTGGCCAACTATCGCTACCTGTTCGATAACGGCATCCGTTGGAACAGCACCGTCGGCTACAACTACAACCACACCCAGGTTACTGATGTGAAAGCCAACCCGGCGATCCTGGACAGCCTGGGAGCCAACCTGGTGCGGGTCGATCGTCGTGAGCGCATCGGTTTGCTCGGCGATACCACACCGCAGCACAAGTTGAGCCTGGGTAACGATTTCACCTATGGCAACTGGGCACTGCACAGCAACCTGGTGCGCTATGGCGAGTTCACCAGTTACCAGGCGGACAAGGTCAACGACCAGACCTTCAAGGCCGCCTGGGTGCTCGACCTTTCGGCGGACTACAAGTTGAAGAACTGGACCTTCACCCTGGGCGGCGACAACATCACCGACAAATACCCGGAGAAGGTCAACGCGTACGCCAGCAGCGGCGGCAATCTCGCCTACAGCACTTTTTCGCCGTACGGTTACAGCGGCGCGTTTTATTACGGTAAAGTTGCTTACAACTGGTAATACACAGGGGGCGCACTGTTTTTCGCCATGACCGCCATTGAAACCGATCTTTTGCAATTGGCTTACCCTCCGCGGCTCGATCTGGGGCCGCAACTGACTCACGAACAATTGATGAGCTCCATGCAGGCCACTATGGCTCGGCATAAGGGAGGGCCGGTCTGGCTATTTGCTTATGGTTCGCTGATCTGGCGTCCTGAATGTTCGTCGACCGAGCGAGTGCGGGCGCGGGTCCACGGTTATCACCGCGGCCTGTACCTGTGGTCTCACGAGCACCGTGGCACGCCGGAATTGCCGGGGTTGGTGTTTGGTCTGGATCGCGGGGGTTCCTGCAGCGGGTTTGCCTACCGTTTGCCGGAAGACCAATTGGAAGCGTCGTTGTACGCCTTATGGCAGCGCGAAATGCCTTACCCCTCGTACCGGCCGCACTGGCTCAGTTGCCGCCTGGAAGATGGCAATCAGGTGCAGGCGCTGGGGTTTGTGTTGGAGCGGCATTTGCCCAGCTATGCCGGAAACTTGCCGGATATCGTACTCAATCATGTGCTGCAAAGCGCTTGCGGGCGTTACGGCACCACTCGCGATTATGTCGAGCAGACCGTGAACGCCCTGCGTAGCCACGCCATGCCAGATAAGAATCTGGAGGCGCGGCTCAAGCGTTGTACCAAGGATTGCTCAAGCGGTAGCTGATCGCGCTTCGCTGACGCTGTTGGTATGCCACAGCGTAGGAACCAGGAACGCAATGGCCAGCAGGCACGCGCCTACCAACAACACAAACCCACCGTTCCAGCCGAAATGGTCGACGGTGTAGCCCATGGCCGCGCTCGCCGCCACCGAGCCCCCCAGGTAACCGAACAGCCCGGTGAAACCCGCAGCGGTTCCCGCGGCTTTCTTCGGCGCCAGTTCGAGCGCCTGCAGGCCGATCAGCATGACCGGGCCGTAGATCAGGAAACCGATGGAAAACAGCGCGATCATGTCGATGGTCGGATTGCCCGCTGGGTTGAGCCAGTAAACCAGGGTCGCCACGGTCACCAGTGCCATGAACACCACGCCGGTCAGGCCACGATTGCCACGGAAGATCTTGTCCGACATCCAGCCGCACAGCAGCGTACCGGGAATACCGGCCCACTCGTAGAAGAAGTATGCCCACGAGGTTTTGTCCACGTCGAAGTGCTTGGCTTCCTTGAGGTACGTCGGTGCCCAGTCCAATACGCCGTAGCGCAGCAGGTAGACAAACACGTTGGCGAAGGCGATGTACCACAGCATTTTGTTGCGCAGCACGTATTTGACGAAGATTTCCTTGGCGCTGAACTCTTCTTCGTGGCTGGCGCTGTAGCCTTCCGGGTAATCGTTCTTGTATTGCTCGATCGGTGGCAGGCCCACCGATTGCGGCGTGTCGCGCATGGTAATGAAGGCAAAGGCCGCCACCAGCAATGCCACGGTGGCCGGGACGTAGAACGCCGCGTGCCAGTCATTGAACCAGGCCATGCCCAGCAGGAACAGCGGGCCGATCAGGCCGCCGCCGACGTTGTGCGCCACGTTCCATACCGACACCACGCCGCCGCGTTCTTTCTGCGACCACCAGTGCACCATGGTCCGCCCACTGGGTGGCCAGCCCATGCCCTGGGCCCAGCCGTTGATGAACAACAAGATGAACATCATGGTCACGCTGGACGTTGCCCAAGGTGCGAAACCGAAAATGAACATCACCCCCGCTGAGACCAGCAGGCCGAAGGTCAGGAAGTAGCGGGGGTTGGAGCGGTCGGACACCAGGCCCATCAGGAACTTGGACAGACCGTAGGCAATCGCGATCGCCGACATCGCCAGGCCCAGTTCGCCACGGGTGTAACCCTCGTCGATCAGGTAGGGCATGGCCAGCGAGAAGTTTTTACGCAGCAGGTAGTACCCGGCGTAACCGAAGAAAATACCGGCGAAGATCTGCCAGCGCAGCCGTCGGTAGGTACTGTCTATTTTTTCTTCAGGCAGGGGTGCCTGGTGTGCGGCAGGACGAAAGAAAGCAAACATTCAAGAGCTCCAAATTTCTTGTTTTGACTGCGGATGCGAATGTTACAGTTTCGTTACCGAAAATAGCATCGCCTCTGATCTGCAAACACAGGAAAACGGAGCGATTGCATGTTCTCTTACGAACATGTCGCAAATAGACAAGCGTGGGTCGTAATCTGCTTCTTAGAAATAATGCAGATCAGAATGTGGGAGGGGGCTTGCCCCCGATAACGGTGGGTCAGTCAATAAATACAGTGACTGACACCCTGCTATCGGAAGCAAGCCCCTCCCACATTTGCCCGCATTTCAAGTTGATTAGCGGGTTTGGACGACCACTTTGCCCACTGCCTTGCGCTGCCCTAGATCATTGATCGCCTGAGCTGCCTGCTCAAGTGGGTACACCTGCGACACCAACGGCTTCAACTTGCCCTCGCCATACCAGGTGAACAATTGCTGGAAGTTCGCCGCATTGTCCTGTGGCTGGCGCTGGGCGAACGAGCCCCAGAACACCCCGACCACGGCCGCGCCCTTGAGCAGGGCCAGGTTCACCGGCAGTTCGGGAATGCGCCCACTGGCAAAACCCACCACCAGCAGGCGGCCGTTCCAGGCAATCGAGCGAATGGCCTGATCAAACAGATCGCCGCCCACCGGGTCGTAAATCACATCGACGCCGTTACCGTTGGTCAGGCGTTTGATTTCTTCCTTGAGGCTCGCCTCGCTGTAGTTGATCAGCTCATCGGCGCCGGCGGCCTTGGCCACGGCCAGTTTATCGGCGCTGCTGGCGGCGGCGATCACGCGGGCGCCCATGGCCTTGCCGATCTCCACGGCCGCCAGGCCCACGCCACCGGAGGCACCGAGCACCAGCAGGGTTTCACCGGGTTGCAGGTGGGCGCGTTGTTTCAGGGCGTGCATCGAGGTGCCGTAGGTCATACTGAATGCGGCGGCGGTGTTGAAATCCATACTCGGTGGAATCGGCAGCACGTTATAGCCCGGCACAGCGACCTGCTCGGCAAAGCTGCCCCAGCCCGTCAGCGCCATGACCCGGTCACCGACTTTCAAGTGGCTGACGTTTTCACCGACCGCACTGATGACGCCTGCCGCCTCGCCACCCGGAGAGAATGGGAAGGGCGGCTTGAACTGATATTTACCCTCGATGATCAAGGTGTCCGGAAAGTTCACCCCGGCAGCGTGCACGTCCAGCAGGACTTCGTTCTTCTTGAGCGCCGGGCTCTCGATCTCTTCCAGCACCAGGGTTTCGGCGGGGCCGAAGGCTTTGCACAGCACAGCTTTCATCGGACTATTCCTTTTGGCGTCGTGGCCGATAAGTGTAGGAGGGTACGCCGATGGGTCAACGAGCATGCCCGGGCCTGATAAGCCGCCATAAGCTTGTGCTCAGCCTTGCTAGCGTTATGCTACCGGGCAACCGAATGTGAGGATTGAACTGTGAAAGCGTGGATTCTGTTGATGCTGGCCCTGACCTTGCCGATGGCGGCCCAGGCCGAAGAAGCCAAAGAAGGCGAGGCGCCGAAGGTCAGCTATATCAGCCTGACGCCGCCGTTCGTGGGTAACTACGGCCTGGACGGCACGGCGAAACTCAAGGTATTCAAGGCCGACATTGCCCTGCGTGTGACCGGGCCTGAAGCCGCTGCTGCGGTCAAAGCCAACGATGCATTGATTCGTAACCAATTGGTGGCGCTGTTCACCCAGCAGACCACTGAGGCCATGAGCACGGTCGAAGGGAAAGAGAAACTGCGCCAGGAAGCCTTGAAGCAGACCCAGCAAGTCATGAATGACGAAACCGGTAAGCCGATGGTGGAAGACCTGTTGTTCAACAACCTGATCATCCAGTAAGTCGCTGCGCGACTATCGGGAGCAAGCCCCCTCCCACATTTGATCGGGTGTGGGAGGGGGCTTGCCCGCGATGACGGCGGTACAGGCGCCTCAGGAAGCCAGGCTTTTACGAAACCTGGCCAACGCCACCGCAAAGAACACCAGCCCGATTCCCGCCAGTGCCAACAGGTCCGGCCACACCACGCTCACGCCGGCATCCCTGAACAGGATCGCCGCACTGAGGCTCACAAAGTGCGTTGACGGCGAGCCCTGCATCACCCACTGCAACCATTCGGGCATGCTGTCCAGCGGCGTGCTGCCACCGGAGAGCAGCAGCATCGGGATGATCACCGGGATCGCCAGCAAGCCGAACTGAGGCGTCGAGCGGGCGAGGGTGGCGAGGAAAATCCCCAGGGCGGTGCTGGCAAACAGATACAGCGCCGTGACCAGCAGGAACAGGCTCAGGGAACCGGCCAGCGGCACGCCGAGCAGGCCCTTGACCACCCATTCCACGGACAGCCAGGTACACAGCACCACCACCAGCATGTTGCTCCAGATTTTCGCCAGCATGATTTCCAGAGCGGTCAGTGGCAGCACCAGCAAATGGTCGAGGGTGCCGTGTTCGCGCTCACGTAGCAGCGCGGTGCCGGTCAATACGATGGCGAGGATGGTGATGTTGTTGACGATCTGGATCACCGCCAGGAACCAGCCCCCCTCCAGGTTGGTGTTGAATAATGCGCGCGTGGTCAACTGCGCCGGTGCCTTGCCGGCGGCATTGGCCTGGTCGCTGTAGCGCTGCAGTTCACGCTGGAAAATCCTGCCGATATAGCCTGCGCCCATGAATGCCTGGCTCATCGCCGTGGCATCGACGTTCACTTGGATGTCCGGTTGGCGACCCGCCAACAGGTCCGACTGGAAGTTGGCCGGCACATTGATCACGAAGGTGTACGCGCCGCTATCCATGACCTTGTCCAACTGATCGTAGGCCAACGGCACAGGCGGCTGAAACTCGGGCGGCTGCAACGCTTCGGCCATCTGCCGCGAGAGCGCGCTGTGGTCCTCATCGACAATGGCCACGCTGGCGTTATGCACACCGATCACCGAACCGGCGGCGGGCATGTAGATGGCCACCGTGAAGGCGTAGAACAGAAACAACAGCAGCACGCTGTCGTGGCGCAGGCTGGTCAGTTCCTTGATCCCCAGGCGCAGGATATGCGCGAACCTGTGCATCAGGCCTCCTGCTTCTTGAGCATGATCAGACTCAACCCGGTGAACCCGACGAAAAACCCGAACAGCGCCAGGCATTGCGGCCACAACTGGCGCAGGTCCAGGGCCTTGGTGAAAGTGCCTACGGCGATGTCCAGGAAGTGTCCCGCCGGGAACAGCGCGCCCATCAACGCGGCCGCGCCTTCCAGGGACGAACGCGGCACGATCAGCCCGGAAAACTGGATGGTCGGCAGGCTGGTGATAATCATGGTGCCGAGGATCGCCGCGATCTGGGTGCGGGTGAACGCAGAAATCAGCAGACCCATGCTGGTGGTGGCCAGCACATACAACAAACCGCCGAATGCCAGGGCCGCACCGCTGCCCTTGAAGGGCACGCCGAACAGCCAGCGGTTCATCGCCACCAGCAGCGCCAGGTTGACCAGGCTGACGGCCAGGTACGGTGCCTGCTTGCCCAGCAGGAACTCCAGGCGCGTCAGGGGCGTGGCATAGAAGTTGGTGATCGAGCCCAGTTCTTTCTCGCGCACAATGCCCAGGGCCGTGAGCATGGCCGGGATAAACGCCAGAATCAGTGCCATTACTCCCGGGCCGATGGCATTGACGCTGACCACGTCCTGGTTATAGCGAAAGCGCGTTTCCAGCTTGGCCGCGGCCTGGTTGCCACGGGGCAGGCTGCTCAGTTCGGCCAACTGTTGGAGATTGCCCAGGTGCACCGCCTCTACATAGTTGCGGCTGGTTTCCGCACGAAACGGCATGCCGCCGTCGAGCCAGGCGGCCACCGTGGGCTGACGCCCGGCATAGAGGTCGCGGCCAAAACCGGGTGGGATCTCCAGGGCCAGTTTGATTTGCGAGCGTTGCAGGCGCCGGTGCAGTTCGTTGGCGTCGTGAATCGGCGCTTGTTCGGCGAAGTAGCGCGAGCTGCGAAAGGCTTCCAGGTAGGCGCGGCTTTGTGGGCTCTGATCCTGGTCATAGACGGCGAAGGCGAGGTTTTCCACGTCTAGGGAAATACCGTAGCCGAAGATCACCATCATGAACATCGCCCCGAGCAGGGCGAAGGCCATGCGCACTTTGTCGCGCAGCAACTCCTTGCCTTCGCGGCTGGCCACGGCCAACAGCCGGGCCAGGCTGAAACCGCGCTTGCTGACGGGCGGCGCGCCGGCTTCGCTGACGGTGGCGCTGGGCGCCGTGGGTTCCGGCCCACCTTGGGCCTGCTCCAGGCAGGTGACGAAGGCTGCTTCGAGGGTGTCGCCGTGGAACTGCTGTTGCAGTGCCTGGGGTGTGTCACAGGCCAGCACTTTACCCGCGTGCATCAGGGAAATACGGTCGCAGCGCTGGGCTTCGTTCATGAAGTGAGTGGACAGGAAGATCGTCACGCCCTGCTCCCGGGACAGCTCGATCAGCAGCCGCCAGAAGTCATCCCGGGCGGCCGGGTCGACGCCCGAGGTCGGTTCATCGAGGATCAGCACTTCAGGGCGATGCAGCACCGCCACGGCCAGCGACAGACGCTGGCGCAGGCCGAGGGGTAATTCGCCGGAAGGTTGCTCGGCCACATCCCCCAGGTCGAAGCGCTGGATCAGTTCATCAATGCGCGGGCCGCTGTCGGCCTTGGGCAAGTCGAACAATTGCGCATGAAGCACCAGGTTTTGCCGCACGCTGAGTTCGCCGTACAGCGAGAAGCTTTGCGACATGAACCCCACGCGCTTGCGGGTCGCCAGGTCCTTGGCGTTCACCGGGTTGCCCAGCAGCGTCGCGCTGCCTTCGGTGGCCGGCATCAGCCCGGTGAGCACTTTCATGGTGGTGGTCTTGCCGCAGCCGTTGGAGCCGAGGAAGCCAAAAATTTCGCCACGACCGATGGCGAAACTGACTTTATCGACGGCAGTGAAGTCGCCGAAGCGCAGGGTCAGGTCGTGGGCTTCGATGGCGATGGCGGCGTTGTCGCCTGCACGCGATGGAATCACCAGCGGCTGGTTGTCGTGGGCGCTGTCACCCTGGAAGTGAGTGAAGGCATCGTCCAGTTTGCCGCTGGGCGTGGCGGCGGCCAGCTCGCGGCTCAGGCCGTCCGCAATCAGCTTGCCGCGATCAAGCATCAGGCAGTGTTCGAACTGCTCGGCTTCCTCCATGTAGGCCGTGGCCACCAGCAGTGTCAGCTGTGGGCGTTGGCTACGCACGGTTTCAACCAGTTCCCAGAAGCGTCGGCGTGACAGTGGGTCGACGCCCGTCGTGGGCTCGTCGAGGATCAACACGTCCGGGTCATGGATCAGCGCGCAACACAGGCCGAGCTTTTGTTTCATGCCGCCGGAGAGTTTACCGGCGGGGCGCTCGGCGAAGCGTGCGAGGTCGGTGGCCAGCAGCAGGTTGTGCATGCGCTGTTCGCAATCGGCTTGCGACAGGCCGAACAGCGTGGCGAAGAAGCGGATGTTTTCCTTGATGGACAGCTCGGGGTACAGGTTGCCGCCCAAGCCCTGGGGCATGAAGGCGATGCGCGGGTACAGGCTGTTACGGTGGCGGCGGTCTTCGATGGAGCCGCCGAGTACTTCCAGTTGGCCTTCCTGGAGCTTTTTGACTCCGGCGATCAACCCCAGCAAGCTCGATTTGCCGGCACCATCCGGGCCGATCAACCCGCAGCGGGTGCCGGCGGGCAGGCTGAAGGCGATGTTGACCAGTGCCGGTTGCTTGCCGTAGCGGTGGTTGATCCCCGTGGCATGCAGCGCCAGGCCGGTCATTGCAGATTGGCCGGCCAGGCGATGTCAGCGGTGCGCACATAGCCGGCACCGGGCATGCCTGGTTTGGCTTGGGGCACGGCACTGGGTTGGGTCAGGCGCAATTTGACGCGAAACACCAGCTTCTGGCGTTCGTCACGGGTTTCCACCTCTTTGGGGGTGAACTGGGATTTGGCGGCAACAAAGCTGATGGTTGCCGGCAGCGGTTGCTGAGGGAGGGCGTCGAGCACGATGCGTGCGTCACTGCCGACGGTCAGGCGCCCGGTGACGGAGGCGGGCAGGTACAGGTTCATGTACTGATCATTCGGATCGATCAGCAGCAACACGCGTCCACCCGCGCCAAGCACTTCGCCAGGTTCGGCCAGGCGGAGCTGAATAATCCCGTCGATCGGCGCGCGCAGGCTGCTGTCGTCAATCTCGCTGGTGAGCTGGGCGACTTGGGCCTCGGCGGCGCCGATGGCGGCCTTCACTGAGTTGACCTGGGCTTGTGCGGCAATCACGGCAGCATTGCCGGTGTTTTGGCGCGCCTGCTGTTGGTCGATCAACTGGCTGCTGGCGAAGCCCCGCTTGTACAGCTCCTGGGTACGCTTGAGTTCCTGGTTGGCCAGCAGTTGCTCGCTTTGGCGCAATTGCACGTTGGCCTCGGCGGCCGCGAAGTTTTCCTTGGCGCGCAGTACTTCGGCTTCGGCCTGGGCGCGTTGGGCTTCAAGGGTGCGGGTGTCCATGCGCGCCAGGAGTTGGCCTTTGAGCACTTTGTCGCCTTCATCCACCCGCACTTCGGCCAGGCGTCCGGGGATCTTGGCGGCGATCTGCACTTCGGTGGATTCCAGGCGACCGTTGCCCATGCTCAAGCCGGCGGGCAAGCGGTCCTGGGTGGAGCGCCAGTAACCGAAGCCACCGGCACCGATCAGCAGGGCTATCAGTGCGCTGGCAAACAGGCGCGACAGAGTGTGGTTCGTTGACATGGCTGCATCCTGCGGCATTAACGTCCTAGTGTGACCGGTGTGCCCTGGCGAGGACTTGATGCCGGTCAGTTAAAGCAGATTGATCACGGCGGCCCATTGCTCAGGCGTGACGGCCATCACTGAAAGGCGGCTGCCTTTTTGCACCAATGGCAGTTCGGCAAGAGCCGCTTGCTGTTTCAGGTAGCCGAGGCTCAGTACTTTGGGAAAGGTTTTCACGTGAGCGACGTTGATGGCGCTCCACGGATTTTTTTCCGCGCTGGCCTTGGCGTCGAAATAGTGGCTTTCAGGTTCCAGTGCTGTCGGGTCCGGATACGCCGCTTCGATGATTTTGCCGATGCCGGCAATGCCCGGCTCGGGGCAACTGGAGTGGTAGAAGAAAAACTCATCGCCCACGGCCATGGCTCGTAGGAAGTTTCGCGCCTGATAGTTGCGCACCCCGTCCCAGCGGGCTTCGCCGAGCTTTTCCAGGCCGTTGATGGAGAGTTCATCGGGCTCGGATTTCATCAGCCAATAGGCCATTTTTAGGCTCCTGAAAAAGGCATTGGGCAAGTTGTCAGGCAATTCCATGACAAACCGACAGTCGGTTGGCGTCAAGGTTTGCGTGTTGGTTCACGTTACCGCAGAATGCCGCCTTTTAAAGCTTGACGCAGCTGCAACGGACTACTTTGGAACGTTGTTGTCATCGTGTACGAGGTGCCTGAAGGGGGGCAATCGATGCAACGTAAACCGGATTTACTATGGATTTTGGTTATTTTGTTTGGTCTGGGCGTCGTGACCACGGGATATGCCCAGAGCCTGTGGTCGAACAAGACCGATGCGCCGATTGAATTGGCTCAGCAGCAACCGTTCAAGCGTTAACCCTCCCTTTCAAGGCGTCGCTGTTTGCAGCGGCGCTTGCGCGACATACCACTGCCTATCGGTGACGGTGCCCGCCAGCGGCACATCCCAGCTTGCCTGCGCCAGGCGATCGACTTTCTGACATTCGTGGGCCAGCCCCAATAGCGTCGGCTTGCGCCAGCTCTGACGGCGCGACAGGTAAGCCAGGCTGCGATCATAAAACCCACCGCCCATGCCCAGGCGCCCGCCCACATCATCGAACCCCACCAGCGGTAACAGCACCAGATCCAGCGCCCAGACCTGGCGTTGGCGGTTGGCATTCACTTGCGGTTCAAGAATGCGAAAGCGATTGGGCGACAACTTATCCCCAGGTCGCACACGCTGGAACACCATTTTGGTCCGTGGCCAGGCGCTGAGTACCGGTAGATAGGTGGCCTTGCCCCGACGCTGAGCGGCGCGCAAGAGCAAGCGCGGATCGATTTCGCCGTCTGTCGGTAGATACAAGGAGATATGCCTGGCCCGGCGAAACAGCGGATGCTGTGCCAGTTGCTGATACAAGCCATGGGCGGCCTTGCGCTGCTCACTCGGCGATAGCTCGCGGCGGGCCTTGCGCAACATGCGTCGAAGTTGCGGACGGGAAAGCGGCGCAGGTTCGGTCATGGTTTTTCGGCTCATAAAACAATGCCAGTCCTGAGACTGGCATTGAGTTTGGGAATTCAGGCTCCCCGACAGAGCCGCTGTCGACTTAGCCCTTGAACCCGAAAGTTCAAGGTGGAAGAAGCAGTAGGCTTTAAGGCTTTCCGTCTAGCGGACATGCACACCAGCCCAACGTGCAACTTCCAGGGTAGTGCGAATCGGCTCAGGGACATCGCCGACTGGCAAACACGCCAGGGAGTGGGGCGAGTATACCTTAAACCGAGGCGTCAATCAGCCCTTGGGTGCGTCCGAATCGCTGGAAAGCACCAGATCAACGCGTTCCAGCAGGTCACGCACCTGCTCACGCGTCGACCCGCTGGCCTGTACGTCAGGCCGTTCCTGCTTATGCAGCAAGTCGTGGGTAATATTCAGCGCGGCCATCACCGCGATACGGTCGGCACCGATCACTTTGCCGCTGCTGCGGATCTCACGCATCTTGCCATCCAGGTAACGGGCGGCGCTCACCAGGTTATTGCGCTCTTCCTGGGGGCAAATGATCGAATATTCTTTATCGAGGATCTGCACGGTTACGCTATTGCTTGAACTCATGAGTCTTGCTCCAGGGCCTTCAGGCGCGAAATCATCGATTCGACCTTACGCCGGGCGATTTCGTTTTTTTCAATGAGGTGAGCGCGTTCCTCGCGCCAGGTCTTTTCCTGAGCTAATAGGAGTCCGTTTTGACTCTTAAGTTGCTCGACCCGATCAATTAGCAGTTCGAGTCTGGCCATCAGCGCTTGCAGGTCGGTGTCTTCCATTGGGTTCCACTGGATTTGTCTGATGAATGGCAACTTCAGGATAAACGATCTGACGCCCTCGATAGTCTTGGTACGTCTGCCGGTGCTAGGATACAGCGCTTCATTCTAGACATTGCGCCGTCTGGCGCCTAGCTCACCATGCCTATTCAAAACTCCCCGTATGATGCTTTTTCCAAACTGCTGAGCACCAGCGGTCATCCTTGCTCGCCTGCCGAACTGCACGGTGTACTGGTGGGCCGCAGCTGCACAGGTGTCGGCTTTGACGCGGACAATTGGCTGGCCGATGTGGCCGAGCTGCTGGAGAAAGAGCCAGAAGATAACGTGCGCAACGCGCTGATCGGCCTGCAGGAAATGGTCAAGGGCGAGCTGACGGGAGACGATGTCACCGTGGTGCTGCTGCTGCCGACCGACGACGCGCCACTCACCGAGCGCGCTGCAGCGCTGGGCCAATGGTGCCAGGGCTTCCTCCACGGTTTTGGCGTCAACGCCGCCGGCCTGGAGTTGAGCACCGACGCCAAGGAAGTGCTGCAGGACCTGGCAGCCATCTCCCAGGTACAAGACGCCCTGGAAGAGTCCGAAGACGGTGAAAGCGACTACATGGAAGTGATGGAATACCTGCGCGTCGCTCCGCTGCTACTGTTCACCGAGACCCGCAAGTCCGCTGAGCCGGCTGCCCCCAAGCCTTCGCTGCATTAAGAAAGGACGCCCATCTGCCCATGATTCATATCCCCAGAGCGGAATACGCCCGGCGCCGCAAGGCGCTGATGGCGCAGATGGAACCCAACAGCATCGCGATCCTGCCGGCCGCCGCCGTGGCGATCCGCAACCGTGATGTCGAACACATATACCGCCAGGACAGCGACTTCCAGTACCTGAGCGGCTTCCCCGAGCCTGAAGCGGTGATTGTGCTGATGCCCGGTCGCCTGCACGGCGAGTACGTGCTGTTCTGCCGCGAGCGCAATGCCGAACGCGAATTGTGGGACGGCCTGCGCGCCGGCACCGAAGGCGCAGTGCGTGACTTTGGCGCCGACGACGCCTTTCCCATCACCGATATCGACGACATCCTGCCCGGCCTGATCGAAGGCCGCGACCGGGTGTATTCGGCCATGGGCAGCAACGCCGAGTTCGACCGGCACCTGATGGAGTGGATCAACGTGATCCGCTCCAAAGCGCACCTGGGCGCGCAGCCGCCGAACGAATTTGTTGCCCTGGATCATCTGCTGCACGACATGCGCCTGTATAAATCGGCGGCAGAAGTGAAGGTGATGCGTGAGGCTGCACGTATCTCCTGTGCGGCCCACGTGAAGGCGATGCAGGCCAGTCGCGCCGGCTTGTATGAGTTCAGCCTGGAAGCCGAGCTGGATTACGAGTTCCGCAAGGGCGGTGCCAAGATGCCGGCCTATGGCTCCATCGTCGCCGCCGGGCGCAACAGCTGCATCCTGCATTACCAGCGCAATGACGCACTGCTCAAGGACGGTGACCTGGTGCTGATCGACGCCGGTTGCGAAATCGACTGCTATGCCAGTGACATCACCCGTACCTGGCCGGTCAATGGCAAGTTTTCGCCCGAGCAAAAGGCGATCTACGAAATTGTGCTGGCCTCCCAGGAAGCCGCCTTTGCCGAGATCGCGCCGAACAAGCATTGGAACCAGGCCCATGAGGCGACGGTGCGCGTCATCACTACGGGGCTGGTGGACCTGGGGTTGTTACAGGGCGATGTCGATGAACTGATCGCCAGCGAGGCCTACCGCGCGTTCTACATGCATCGCGCCGGCCATTGGCTGGGCATGGATGTGCACGATGTGGGCGAATACAGGGTGGGCGGTGAATGGCGTGTGCTGGAAGTCGGCATGGCATTGACCGTGGAGCCGGGGATTTATATCGCGCCGGACAACCAGAACGTGGCAAAGAAGTGGCGTGGCATTGGCGTACGCATCGAGGACGACGTGGTAGTGACCAAGCAAGGCTGTGAAATCCTGACCGGCGGCGTGCCCAAGACCGTCGCTGACATCGAAGCGTTGATGGCGGCTGCCCGATGAGCCGCGTCAACCTGGCGATTATCGGTGGCGGCCTGGTAGGTGCCAGCCTGGCGCTGGCCCTGCAGGCCGGGGCCAAGGCACGGGGCTGGAAGATCGTGCTGATCGAGCCGTTCGCCCCCGGTGACACTTACCAACCCAGCTATGACGCGCGTTCATCGGCGCTGTCGTTTGGTGCCCGGCAGATTTATCAGCGCCTGGGCCTGTGGCAGCAAATCTCCCGTCGCGCCGAGCCGATCAAGCAGATTCATGTGTCGGATCGTGGCCGTTTCTCCACCGCGCGGTTGTCCGCCTTGGAGGAGGGCGTGCCTGCCCTGGGTTACGTGGTGGAAAACGCCTGGCTCGGCCAATGCCTGTGGCAAGGTCTGGACAAAGACGTGATCAGCTGGCGCTGCCCGGCGGAAGTGACCCGCCTGGAGCCGCTGCCCGACGGCTATCGCCTGACGCTTAACGATGAGACCGTGCTGGAATGCGACCTGGCGGTGCTGGCCGACGGTGGTCGCTCCGGTTTGCGCGAGCAACTGGGCATCGGGGTCAAAACCCGCCCCTACAACCAGAGCGCCTTGATCGCCAATATCACGCCGAGCGAAGCTCACAACGGCGAGGCCTTCGAACGCTTCACCGATGAAGGCCCGATGGCCCTGCTGCCGTTGCCGGACAACCGTTGCGCACTGGTCTGGACGCGGCTTGGCATGGACGCCCAGCGCTTGGCCAACCTCGACGAGCGCAGTTTCCTGAGCGAGCTGCAGGGCGTGTTCGGCTATCGCCTGGGCACCCTCAAGCAAGTCGGTGCCCGTCACCTGTACCCGTTGACGTTGGTGGAGGCCGAAGAGCAGGTACGTTCGCACCTGGTCATCCTCGGTAATGCCGCCCACAGCCTGCACCCGATCGCCGGGCAAGGGTTCAACCTGTCCCTGCGCGATGCCAGTGCCCTGGCCGAGGCGTTGTTGGCCGGGCCGGCGATACCGGGTGACCTGGCGACCCTGCAGCGCTATCGCGAGCGCCAGCGCCTGGACCAGAACCTGACCGTGGGCTTCTCCGACCAGGTCACGCGTTTGTTTGGCAGCGCACAACCGGTAGTGGCCTTGGGCCGCAACCTCGGGCTGCTGGGGCTGGATCTACTGCCACCGGCCAAACGCTGGTTCGCCCGCCAGGCCATGGGGCTGGGCACGCGTCCCGATGTTTGAACCAGTCCACTCCTTTATTCGCGGCCTGTGCCGCACACGAGACAAGGCTTAAAGCATGGACATGCGCGCAGATGTGCTGATTGTCGGGGCCGGAATGGTCGGAAGCGCGCTCGCGCTGGCGTTGCAGGGTAGTGGCCTGCAGGTGCTGTTGCTCGACGGCAGCCCGCTGAGTGTCAAGCCGTTCGACCTTGAGGCGGCCTTCGAGCCTCGCGTGAGCGCCTTGTCGGCCGCCAGCCAGCGCATTCTCGAGCGACTTGGCGTGTGGGAAGGCATCGTCGAACGGCGTGCCAGCCCCTACGGCGAGATGCAGGTGTGGGATGGCAGCGGTACGGGGCAGATCCACTTTTCGGCGGCCAGCGTGCACGCTGACGTACTGGGGCATATCGTCGAGAACCGCGTGGTTCAGGATGCCTTGCTCGACCGGCTGCATGACTGCGACCTGGGCCTGTTGGCCAATGCGCGCCTGGAACAGATGCGCCGCTCCGGCGATGACTGGCTGCTGACCCTGGCCGACGGCCGCACGTTGCGTGCGCCGCTGGTGATCGCCGCCGATGGCGCCAACTCTGCCGTGCGCCGCCTGACCGGCACGCCGACCCGTGAATGGGATTACCTGCATAACGCCATCGTCACTAGCGTGCGCAGCAGCCAATCGCACCAACGCACGGCGTGGCAGCGATTTACCGATACCGGGCCGCTGGCATTCCTGCCCTTGGTGCGTGATGGGCAGGAGGATTGGTGTTCGATCGTCTGGTCGACTACTCCGGCTGAGTCTGAACGCCTGATGGCGCTGGATGATGAAGGCTTCTGCCGTGAGCTGGAGCGTGCCTTTGAAGGGCGTCTCGGCACGGTGGTCAGCGCCGACCCACGGGTCTGCGTGCCGTTGCGCCAGCGTCATGCCAAGCGCTACGTAGCCGAAGGCCTGGCATTGATCGGCGACGCGGCCCATGTGATCCACCCGCTGGCGGGGCAGGGCGTGAACCTGGGGTTTCTCGATGCAGCGGTGCTGGCCGAAGTCTTGCTGTCGGCCGCCGAGCGTGGTGAGCGTCTGGCGGACGTGAAGGTACTGAGTCGTTACGAGCGTCGGCGTATGCCGCATAACCTCGCGCTGATGGCGGCGATGGAAGGGTTTGAGCGGTTGTTCCAGGCCGACCAGTTGCCGTTGCGCTGGCTGCGTAATGCCGGCTTGAAAATGGTCGATCAGATGCCTGAGGCCAAGGCGGTGTTTGTGCGCCAGGCTTTGGGATTGAGCGGAGATCTGCCGGAGCTGGCCAGGCCCTGAGGCCGATGTGCAACATCTGGTAACGCCTCCGCTGAGCGCTACCAAATGTGAGTCCTTATCATTTGCCCTCTTTTTGCAAATGAGAGACCGCACCCATGTTGGCACCCAAGCGCCTCCTGACTGCCCTGGCACTCACCCTCATCGGCAGCACCACCGTGCAGGCCGCCGACGAAGTCGTGGTCTACTCCTCGCGCATCGACGAACTGATCAAGCCGGTGTTCGACGCCTACACCCAGAAGACCGGTGTGCAGGTGAAGTTCATCACCGACAAGGAAGCTCCGTTGATGCAGCGCATCAAGGCCGAAGGTGAAAATGCCACCGCCGACCTGCTGCTCACCGTCGATGCCGGCAACCTCTGGCAGGCTGAGCAAATGGGCATCCTGCAACCGTTCACTTCCCCGGTGATCGATAAGAACATTCCCCTGCAATACCGCTCGTCCAAGCACACCTGGACCGGCTTGAGCCTGCGCGCGCGGACCATCGCCTATTCCACCGACCGGGTAAAACCGGGCGACCTCACCACCTACGAAGCCCTGGCCGACAAACAGTGGGAAGGCCGCCTGTGCCTGCGCACGGCGAAGAAGGTCTATAACCAGTCGCTGACCGCCACGTTGATCGAAACCCATGGCGCGGCCAAGACCGAAGAAATCGTCAAGGGCTGGGTCAACAACCTGTCCACCGACGTGTTCTCCGATGACATTGCCGTGCTCGAAGCCATCAACGCCGGGCAGTGCGACGTGGGTATCGTCAACACCTACTACTACGGCCGCCTGCATAAGCAGAACCCGAACCTGGCGGTGAAACTGTTCTGGCCGAACCAGGGCGACCGTGGCGTGCATGTGAACTTGTCGGGCATCGGCCTGACCCGGCACGCACCTCACCCGGAAGCGGCCAAGGCGCTGGTGGAATGGATGACCACGCCCGAAGCTCAGCAGATCTTTGCGGATGTGAACCAGGAGTTCCCAGCCAACCCGGCGGTGCCACCTTCGGCCGAAGTGGCGACCTGGGGCAAATTCGTGGCGGACACCCTGCCGGTTGAAGTGGCGGGCAAGCGTCAGGCCGAGGCCATTCGGTTGATGGATCGCGCCGGCTGGAACTGAACGGCACCGCAGTTGCAAATGTGAGAGGGGGTGCCCCCTCCCACATCGGACTGCGGTGATGGCATGCAATTTATTGACTGAGCACTGATTTTGGCCCACCCCGCCCAACGCCGCTGGTACCTGCCGGTCTTCACCGTAGCGGCGCTGGTGCTGCTACCGCTGAGCGTGCTGCTGTTGTCCTGGCAAAGCATCGACCCGCAGATCTGGTCTCACCTCTGGGAAACCCAGATGCCACGCCTGCTGGGCAATACCTTGACCTTGGTGCTGGGCGTGGGTGTTGGCGTGACGCTGCTGGGTGTCAGCCTGGCGTGGTTGACCAGCCTGTGTGAATTCCCCGGACGCCGCTGGCTCGACTGGGCGCTGATGCTGCCCTTTGCGATTCCCGCCTACGTGCTGGCCTTTGTGTTTGTCGGCCTGCTGGACTTCGCAGGCCCGGTGCAAACGCTGTTGCGTGAGTGGTTCGGCGCGGGCTTGCGCCTACCACGGGTGCGTTCCACCAGTGGTGTGATTATCGTGCTGGTGCTGGTGTTTTACCCGTATGTCTACCTGCTGGCGCGCACCGCGTTTCTCGCCCAAGGCAAAGGCTTGATGGAGGCCGCGCGCGTGTTGGGGCAGTCGCCGTGGCAAGCGTTCTGGCGCGTGGCGTTGCCCATGGCCAGGCCGGCGATTGGCGCCGGCGTCGCCTTGGCCCTGATGGAGACCCTGGCGGATTTTGGCGCGGTATCGGTGTTCAATTTCGATACCTTCACCACCGCGATCTACAAGACCTGGTACGGATTTTTCAGCCTGTCCAGCGCGGCACAGCTTGCCAGCTTGTTGTTGCTGGTCGTCATGTTGGTGCTCTACGGCGAACGGCGCGCCCGTGGCGCGAGTCGACCGAGCAACGAGCGGCCGCGGGGCAAGGCGCTGTATCAGCTGCACGGGTTCAAGGCTCTGGCGGCCAGCGGCTGGTGCATGCTGGTGTTCGCCTGCGCGTTTGTGATTCCGATGCTGCAACTGATTGCCTGGTTCTGGCAGCGAGGCCGGTTCGACCTGGATGAGCGCTACGCCGGGCTGATTGTTCACACGCTCTACCTGGGGGGCATTGCGGCGCTGATAACGGTCAGCGTGGCGTTGATCCTGGCCTTCGCCAACCGTCTGGCACCGACACGAACGATTCGCTCCGGCATCAGTCTGGCCAATGTCGGCTATGCCTTGCCGGGCTCGGTACTGGCGGTGTCGATCATGCTCGCGTTCAGTTATCTGGACCGCGAGCTGGTGGTGCCGCTGTCAGGCTGGTTGGGTGGCGCGGGCAAGCCGCTGTTGCTGGGTAGTTTGTCGGCGTTGGTGTTGGCGTATCTGGTGCGATTCCTGGCGGTGGCCTACGGGCCGTTGGAAAGCAGCTTGGCGCGAATACGCCCATCGTTGCCGGAAGCGTCGCGCAGTCTTGGCGTCGGTGGCCCGCGACTGTTTTTCAAAGTGTATCTGCCGTTATTGCTGCCCGGGGCGTTGAGCGCAGCACTGCTGGTGTTCGTGGATGTCCTCAAGGAAATGCCCGCTACCTTGCTGATGCGCCCGTTCGGCTGGGATACCTTGGCGGTGCGCATCTTTGAAATGACCAGCGAGGGCGAATGGGCACGGGCCTCCTTGCCGGCACTGACGCTGGTACTGGTTGGCCTTTTGCCGGTGATTGGGCTGATCCGCAGGTCTGCGAGGCAAATCGGTTAGGTGTCAGTACTCCGGCTTGCGGCTACAATGCGCGGCATTCGGTGCGCTTCGTCTTTCGGAGCGGGTCGCTGGACGTGGCTGCGGGCCTTGTAATTCAAGGCGTTCAGGCGCGAATAGCTGCTCCGCGCACCTTCGCCAAGCCCGGAAGGAGAAACCCATGGGACAGCGTACGCCTCTGTATGACCTGCATCTCGCCCTCGGCGCGAAAATGGTCGATTTTGGCGGTTGGGATATGCCTCTGCATTACGGTTCGCAAGTTGAAGAACACCACCAGGTGCGACGCGACTGCGGGGTGTTCGATGTATCCCATATGACCGTGATCGATGTCACAGGCCGTCAGGCCAAGGAGTGGCTTCAGTATTTACTGGCCAATGATGTGGATCGTTTGCACGGCTGCGGCCGTGCGTTGTACAGCGCCATGCTCAACGAGCAGGGCGGGGTGGTCGACGACATGATCGTCTACCGCACCGAAACCGGTTACCGGCTGGTGGTCAATGCCGCCACCCGCGACCAGGACATGGCGTGGATGCAGGCGCAGTTGGGGCATTTTTCGGTGCAGCTGCAAGAGCGGTCCGAGTTGGCCATGCTGGCTATCCAAGGCCCGCATGCCCGGCACAAAATCGCCGAACTGGTGACCCAGTCCCGCAGCAACCTGATCCACCAGCTCAAGCCCTTTGAGGGCCAGGCCGACGGCGACTGGTTTATTGCCCGCACGGGTTATACCGGCGAAGACGGCCTGGAGATTGTCCTGCCTGCCGATCAGGCTCCGGGCTTTTTCAACGACCTGGTCGGCGCCGGCATTTCACCGATCGGCCTTGGCGCCCGCGATACGTTGCGCCTGGAAGCCGGTATGAACCTGTATGGCCAGGATATTCACCAGGACGTTTCACCGCTCGCGGCCAATATGGCGTGGAGCATTGCCTGGGAGCCTGTCGAGCGCAATTTCATCGGCCGCGCGGCACTGGAGGCGGAAAAAGCCGCAGGTGTGCAGTTCAAATTGGTCGGGCTGGTGCTGGAGGAACGCGGGGTTTTGCGCGCTCATCAAGTGGTTCGTATCGCCAATGTTGGCGAAGGAGAGATCACCAGTGGTAGTTTCTCTCCTACGCTGAGTAAATCCATTGCCTTGGCGCGTGTACCGACGGCCACCGCCGATCGGGCCGAAGTGGAAATCCGCGGCAAGTGGTACCCGGTTCGAGTGGTCAAGCCGACCTTCGTGCGCCATGGCAAAACCTTGATCTAACCTATTTCCGGCAGGCCGAAGGCCGCTGACATTTCTTCTTGAGGACACAGACTATGAGCGATATCCCTGCCGAACTGCGTTTTGCCGAAAGCCACGAATGGGCCCGTCTGGAAGCTGACGGCACGGTGACCGTCGGGATCTCCGACCATGCTCAGGAAGCGCTGGGTGATGTGGTGTTCGTTGAGCTGACGGAAGTCGGCAACGTGTTTGCCGCAGAGGCCCAGGCGGGGGTGGTTGAGTCGGTGAAAGCGGCTTCGGATATCTACTCGCCGATTGCTGGCGAAGTGATTGCTGTCAACGAAGAGCTGAGTGCCAGCCCTGAATTGCTGAACTCAGATCCTTACGGCGCGTGGATCTTCAAGCTCAAGCCAAGCAACCCGGCTGACCTGGAAAAACTGCTGGATGCCGCCGGCTACAAGGCCGCCATCGGCGAGTGATGCTGCCGCTGGAGCCGGGCAACCCGGCTCCAGCGACGGTTTTCAGCGCTGCAATACCGCTTTTACAGCAGCTACAGACCGCTCGACATCCGCCTCTGTCATCGCCGTGAACATCGGCAACGACACGATCAAACGTCCAACACGCTCGGCTACCGGGAACATGCCTTCCTTGAACCCCTGTGCCCGATATAGGCTCAGCAGGTGGATCGGTGGATAGTGATAGCCAATGCCGACGCCGTGGGCCTGCATCTGCTCCATGAATGTCGCACGTGCCGGCAGGCCGTCCTGGCGCTCAGGCAGCACGAGTTGGAACAGATGCCAATTGCTGTTTTCGAAATCCGCAGGTGGCAACTGCGCGCCGTATTTCTCTTCAAAATCGCTGCCGAAGCATTTGAAGTAGTGTCGTGCCAGGTTCTGGCGATGGGCGGTGATCTTTTCGATATGAGCGAACTGCCCCAGGCCAATGGCGGCGGCGATGTCGGTCATGTTGAACTTGCCGCCCAGCACGTCGACGTCCAGGCCATCGAAACCTGTACGCGTCACGCCCTGCAGGCGATATTTTTCTGCCAGGCGCGCTTCCTCGGCGTTGTTCAACACCAGGCAACCGCCTTCAGAAGAGGTGATGTTTTTGTTGGCCTGGAAGCTGAACGACACGAAGTCACCGGTAGCGCCGATACGTTCGCCGTCCCAGCTGGAACCCAACGCCTGAGCGGCGTCTTCGATGATGCGCAGGTTGTACTTGTTGGCCAGCGCATAAAGCATTGGCATGTCCAGGGGCAGGCCCGCCAGGAACACCGGGATGATTGCCTTGGTGCGCGGGGTAATTGCAGCTTCTACCTGAGCCAGGTCGATATTGCGGGTGACCGGGTCGATATCGGCGAACACCGGCTTGGCGCCCACTTCCAGGATCACGTTGGCTGTAGCGACCCAGGAGATCGGAGTGGTGATGACTTCGTCCCCGGCACCGATACCGGCGATGCGCAAGGCGATCTCCATGGTGCAGGTGCCCGAGTTGAAAGTGCGCACCGGGCGGCCACCAAAGTACTCCGATAGCTGAGCCTCGAATGCCTGCACCTTCGGCCCGCTGGTGATCCAGCCGGAGCGCAGTACATCGCCGACTGCCGCGATGGTGGTTTCATCAATGGTAGGTTTGGAGAACGGCAGAAAAGGCTGTTGGCTCATGGCGAAGAAGGCATCCGTTTCAGGTAAACGATGAATAATAGACGTATCAATACCGCATGGTTGCACGGTTTGACTGAATATAGGCTGTCACACGTGAATGAATCGTCATGGTACGGGCAAAAAAATGCCGCTTCATAAAGCGGCATTTTTTCAGCGAGTGCTATTACTCGGTAACGGCGTTTTTCGCCAGGATGGCGTTAGCCAGTTCCATGTCGGTGGCCTTCAGGCCAGGGTTGTCGGCGCGGACTTTCTGCATGGCGGCTTCCAGGTACGGCCCGCGAATACCACCATCGCTGGCAACGAAGCTGCCGGCGTCGTCTTGCGCGGCAACGACCATCTTGTGGTCTTTGAAAGTCAGGTAGGTCGAGCCGGTGGTAGCACCCGATGAGATGACGTTACGCCAGAAGCTGTCGGCCATGGCTGAGCCGACAGGAAGAGAAAGCACGGCAAGGGTTGCGACAGCATATTTAAGACGCATGATGGGTGACTCCGGGTGGGTTATCTGAACGATTTGATTGTAGTTAACCCAACCGAGTTCCATCACTGACTAAACAGTTTCGACTTGCAAAACTGCCCCGTTCTGCGCGGTAACGCGTACTTGAGCGCCTACGGCGCTGTCCGGCCCGGTCACCATCCACACCCCATCGCCGACTTTTATCTTGCCCCGGCCATCGACGATGGCCTGGTGCACCACAAATGTGCGACCGATCAACTCCGAACCACGCATGTTCAGCCCCGGCTGATCGCTGACCTTGGCGCTGCTGCGCTGGCGTTTCCACCAGTACACGGCCGTCAGGATCGACAACACGGCGAACAGCAGCAGTTGCCATTCCAGCCCGAGCGGCGGGATCAGGAACTTGATCACGCCCACGGCCGCCGCCGCGATGCCCATCCACAGCAGGTAACCACCGGCGCCGAAGACCTCGAGGATCAACAACACCGTACCCAGTGCCAGCCAATCCCAGAACGACAGATGCTGCAGGAAATCCCACATGACGAGTGCCTCAGCCTTTCTTGTTGTCGAAGGTGGCCTTGACGATTTCGCCGATGCCACCGACGGCGCCGATCACTTGGCTGGCCTCCAGCGGCATCAGGATCACCTTGCTGTTGTTGGCCGAAGCCAGCTTGCCCAGCGCATCGATGTATTTTTGCGCGACGAAGTAGTTCACCGCCTGCACGTCGCCCGACGCGATAGCCTGCGAAACCACCTGGGTCGCACGGGCTTCCGCTTCGGCCTGACGCTCACGGGCTTCGGACTCCAGGAACGCCGCCTGACGGCTACCCTCGGCCTCAAGGATCTGCGCCTGCTTCTTGCCTTCGGCAGTCAGGATCGCCGATGCCCGCAGGCCCTCAGCCTCCAGGATTTGCGCACGCTTGATCCGCTCGGCCTTCATCTGGCCCGACATGGCGGCCATCAGGTCGGCAGGTGGGCTGATGTCCTTGATCTCGATGCGGGTGATCTTGATGCCCCAGGGTGCCGTCGCTTCATCGACGGTGCGCAGCAGTTTTTCGTTGATGCCGTCACGCTGGCTCAACATGGCATCCAGCTCCATGGAGCCGAGCACGGTACGAATATTGGTTTGCAGCAGGTTGCGGATGGCGTGTTCGAGGTTGTTGACCTCGTAGGCCGCCTGGGCGGTGTTGACCACCTGGAAGAAGCACACGGCGTCGATCTGCACGGTGGCGTTGTCGGCGGTGATCACTTCCTGAGGGGGAATATCCAGCACGCTTTCCATCACGTTGATCTTGCGACCGATGCGGTCCATGACCGGGATAATTATGTTGAGGCCGGGTTTGAGGGTGTTGGTGTAGCGGCCGAAACGCTCGACTGTCCACTGGTAGCCCTGGGGCACCACTTTAAAACCCATGAACAGGATGGCGACGGCCAACCCCACGAACAAAAGCAGTACGGTTCCGATCTGCATGGCGATTCCCTATCTGAAGGTGTCAGTAAAACGATGTTCGACCGATTGTAACGATCTGGTCACGGATAAGGACGGTTTCACGGCTGCACAATCAAAGGATTTGTTTCTGAATCCCCAGGCGTGACCCGTAACACTTCCGCCAGTGTGGTCAGGCCGGCATTCACTTTCTCCAGGCCGGCCATGCGCAGGCTGCACATGCCTCGCTCGACAGCCGCCCGGCGCAACGCCTGCACGTCGGCACCGGGCGTGATCAATGCCTTGAGCGGTTCGTCCATCAGCATGATTTCGTAGAGCCCGGCTCGGCCTCGATATCCGCTGTCGCGACACTCCACGCATCCGACCGCCTCGTGGGCAGTTTCCGGTGCATTTACCCTTTGCTTGCAGTGAGGGCACAAGAGGCGCACCAAACGCTGCGCCATCACTCCTATCAGCGTAGCTTTGATCAAATAATGAGCAATTCCCAGTTCCTGCAGGCGGCTGATGGCGCTGGGGGCATCGTTGGTGTGCAGGGTCGACAGCACCAGGTGCCCGGTGAGCGCGGCCTGGATCGCCATTTCTGCGGTTTCCTGGTCGCGAATTTCGCCGATCATGATGATATCCGGGTCCTGACGCAGCAGTGCGCGTATGCCGCTGGCGAAGGTCAGGCCGATGTTGTGCTGCACCTGCATCTGGTTGAAGGCGGGTTCGACCATCTCGATCGGGTCCTCTACCGTGCACAGGTTGACCTCGCGGGTCGCCAGTTGCTTGAGCGTGGCGTAAAGCGTGCTGGTCTTGCCCGAGCCGGTAGGGCCGGTGACTAGAATGATGCCGTTGGCTTGGCCGGTCATCGCGTGCCAGCGCTGCTGATCTGCGGGCGACAAGCCCAATTGATCAAAATCCTTGAGCAATACCTGCGGGTCGAAAATCCGCATCACCAGCTTTTCGCCAAAGGCCGTCGGCAGGGTGGAGAGGCGCAGTTCCACTTCCGCGCCCGTCGGGCTCTTGGTTTTGACCCGACCGTCCTGGGGTTTGCGTTTTTCTGCCACATTCATCCGGCCCAGGCTTTTCAAGCGGCTGACCACTGCCATGGTGACCTGCGGCGGGAACTGGTAGACGTCGTGCAATAACCCGTCGATGCGAAAACGCACGCGGCTCTGGTCGCGGCAGGGTTCGATATGGATATCGCTGGCCCGTTGGCCGAAGGCGTACTGCAGCAGCCAGTCGACGATGTTGACGATATGCGCATCGTTGGCATCCGGCTCCTCGTCGCCGCCACTCAGGTTGAGCAGCTCGAAGTTACCGGGCGCCGCCGCCTTCTGATCTGCGCCGCTGACCGACCTGGCCAGCCGGTAGAACTCGGCGATGCAGCGCTGAATATCCTGGGGGTTGGCGACTACGCGTTTGATCGAGCGCTTGAGTACTTGCGCCAACCCGGCCTCCCAACCGGTGACATAGGGCTGTGCGCTGGCGACGGTGACGGTCTGCGCGTCGACGGCCACCGCGAGTATGGTGTGGCGTAGTGCGAAGGCGTGGGACATCAATGGCACGACCGCCGCCACGTCGATCTTCAGCGGGTCGATACGCCAATAGGGCTGCCCGGCCTGGCGGGCCAGCCATTGGGTCAGGGTTTCCAGGCAGGGGCCCTGGGCGGCGATACATTCAAGTGGGTGCTGGGTGTTGTCGGCCGGTACCCTCGCCAAGCGCTGCGCAACGTCGGATGTGATCAGCCCGGCGTCGATCAACGCCGGCAGCATCGGGTGAAGTTCCAATCGTTGATCGACGGGCATGGTGGATTTTCCTGGGGGCAGTGGAGGTCAACCCCAGGCTAGCCAGCCCCTGAACATCCTTCTGCCCGCGTGTATTTCATGCCTTTACTGAGCGGCCGCCAGTCGCGCTGGAGGCTGCGCAGAATCAGCCGGCCATAGGTCCAGCGAGCACACGCTGATCAGGTTTCGAATCTTTTCGCCGATCACTTGGGCACGGTGCCAGCTCAAACCATCCATCACGATATCGAGGCTCAACAGGTCGTCCTCGCGGTCCAGGTGTACCTGCCGTGGCGTCAGGCATTGCAAAGCGAAATAGTTGAGCACACGGCACAACACATCGGGCTCAGCCTCGGCAATGATGCGGTAATGCGCCTGGCAATGGGCGCTGTTGACGGCCCAGGCATCGACGCGGGCGGCAGGTTGGGTGGCTTCGACGGCGTGCATGGGAAATCTCCAAATCAGGTTGGAGAAATTTTTACATTCGTCAGCGGAGATTTCTTATCTAAAATGAGCGCAAATAACGATTTATTGAATGGGTCAATTCAATCCATTCTCCAAAATGAGTATTTTTATGCACAGTGAATTGGACGCGTACGACCGCCGTATCCTGGCCTTGCTGCAAGAGGATGCTTCGTTGTCCAGTGCGCAGATCGCCGAACAGGTGGGCCTGTCCCAGTCACCTTGCTGGCGGCGCATTCAACGGCTCAAGGAGGAGGGGGTGATTCGTGGTCAGGTCACCTTGCTGGATCGCAAGAAGATCGGCCTCAACACGCAGATCTTTGCCGAGGTCAAACTCAACGCCCACGGTCGTTCCAACTTCACCGAGTTCACCGAGGCGATTCGCGGGTTTTCGGAAGTGTTGGAGTGTTATGTGCTGATGGGGGCGGTGGATTTCCTGCTGCGCATCGTGACGTCGGATATCGAGGCGTATGAGCGGTTTTTCTTCGAGAAACTCTCAATGGTGCCGGGTATTCAGGAGGTCAATTCGATTGTGGCGTTGTCGGAGATCAAATCCACCACCAGCCTGCCAGTGTTGCGCTGACAAGGCGCACCTCATTGGGAGCAAGCCCCTTTCCACATTTTGATGTGTGAATACATGCCAATGTGGAAGCGGGCTTGCTCGCGAAAGCGCCCTTACAGGCGCAGCAAGGTTTTCCAGGCGCGATTCTGATACACCGCAATCGCCTGATGCATACGCGCATCCAGGGATTCATCGGTGATCGGCTGGTTGGCCAGTTGCACCAACTTGTTCAGCTCGCCGTACAGGCGGTCCAGTTCCGGAATATCCACCACCTGACGCGCATGATGCAGCCAGGCCTGGATGCGTTCGAGGCGCGGCAGTTGCTCGGCCAGGTCTTCCGGTTGTTGCTGGTAGCGTGGCAGTTGCAGGGTGACAGCATCTTCGGCCAGCAGGCGTGGCAGCCAGTTGGTGATCTGCGCGGCGCCCTGTCGGTTGCCCCGCACATTGCGGTCGGTGGTCCAGGTGCGGGCCAGCAGCCAGCGGGAAGCGTTCAGCGAGAACAGGCCCCAGCGCACGTCTTCCAATTCTTCGATGAATTGTTCCGGCGCAGCTTTGCGGATGTCTTCATCATCGTCACCGGCCTGTACCAGCGGGCGCCAGTCTTCCAGCAATGCATCCAATGCGCTGCGCAGCTCGCTGGTGGATTGACGCGGTGCAGCCTGGCCGAGGCTGCCGACCAGGGCGCGCAATTCGCCGAGGTTGTCGACCCAGTCCTGCAACAGCCGCCAGTGGCCATTGAAGCGGTACTGCTCCGCCAGGCGCTGGCTGCTGCCCAGCAGATGCCACAGGATGGCGGCGAAGGCGTCGTCCAACGGCATTTCGGCGTGAATCTGCGGCGCCGGCAGGCTCAGCGAATAGCTGCCGGCGTCGTACAGGCGGTAGCCGCGCTCGGCCTTGCTGATATCGCAGGGCATCAGCGCCAGGGTTGCGGCCAGTTCGGCGGCCAGTTCCAGCAGGGCGGCCGGCTCGCCTTCGCGCAATTCCAGTTCCAGCTCGCAGATTTCTTCTTTCTGCTTGCCGACGACAACATGCCCCAGGTCCAGGGCGGCCTCGATGACCACCTTGGCTTTACCGCGGCCCCAGGCGATTTCAGCGCGTTCGCGGACAAAGTCGGTGGTGAAGATCGGCTTGAGGGTCTTTTTGTCCAACGCGGCCAGTTGCTCGGGCCAGCACTCGCCGTCGAGTTTCTTCACGTCGAGCTTGGCTTTGGGCAAGTCCCAGTTGTATTCGTTACGTTCCGACAAGCCGGCGACACTCTGGCCACGGGTCTTGAGGGTCTGGATGATATCGTCACCGTCCTTGCGCAGGCGCAGGGCGACTTTGGCCTGGGCCAGGTCACGCTCTGGGGTGTCGAAGTACTGATTCATCAACTCACGGCGTTCCCAGCCACTTTTGTTGCGTTTTTTCAGGAGCGGGTGCTCACGCAGCGCGGCGAGGGTCTCGCGGCTGACGCGGAGCTTGATTTCGGTTTCTTTTTGCATGGCCGGAACATCCAGGATCGGGAGCGCAGCCGGGGAAAAGAGTGGCTGCCAAGGCCGTGCAGTGTACAGGACTGCGCCCGGCAACGCGCCGCAACGGTTTATTGTGTTGTGCAGATGGCTCTATAGTGGGGCTCATCCGGGAAGTTGAGAGACCGCGTATGCCGTTACCTACCCTGAAAGAGCAATTCGCTGCGCTGATTGCCGCACCGTCGGTCAGTTGCACCCAAGCGTCTCTCGACCAGACCAACCGCCCGGTGATCGATCTGCTCGCCGGCTGGCTGGGCGACCTGGGTTTTGCCATCGACATCCAGCAAGTCAGCCCCGGTAAATTCAACCTGCTCGCCAGTTTCGGCAGCGGCCCGGGTGGCCTGGTGCTGGCGGGGCATAGCGACACCGTTCCTTATGACGCGGCCTTGTGGAAGACCGATCCGTTGAAGCTGACGGAAGTCGATGGCCGTTGGGTAGGACTGGGCAGCTGTGACATGAAAGGCTTTTTTGCGCTGGCAATCGAAGCCGTATTGCCGCTGCTGGATCAACCGTTCAAGCAACCGTTGCTCATCCTGGCGACCTGTGACGAAGAAAGCTCGATGTCCGGCGCCCGCGCGCTGGCCGAAGCGGGCCGCCCGTTGGGGCGTGCGGCGGTGATTGGTGAGCCCACCGGCCTCAAGCCGATCCGCCTGCACAAAGGCGTAATGATGGAACGCATCGATATCCTTGGCCAAAGCGGCCACTCCTCGGACCCGAGCCTGGGCCATAGCGCCCTTGAAGCCATGCATGACGCCATTGGCGAACTGCGCGGCCTGCGCCTGGCCTGGCAGCGTGAGTACCGCAACCCGCAATTCAGCGTGCCCCAGCCGACCCTGAATTTCGGTTGTATCCATGGTGGCGACAACCCCAATCGCATCTGCGGCCAATGTTCCCTGGAGTTCGACCTGCGGCCCCTGCCGGGCATGGACCCCCAGGTGCTGCGTGATGCGATCCGACAAAAGCTGCAACCCGTGGCCGAGCGCCATCAGGTCAAGATCGACTACGCGCCGTTGTTCCCCGAAGTCCCCCCGTTCGAGCAGCCGGAAGATGCCGAACTGGTCCGGGTCGCGCAGCGATTGACCGGCCATCGTGCCGAAGCAGTAGCGTTCGGCACCGAAGCGCCTTATCTTCAGCGAATTGGTTGTGAAACCCTGGTGCTGGGCCCTGGCGACATCGCCTGCGCCCATCAACCGGGCGAGTACCTCGAAATGTCACGCTTGACGCCTACAGTGCGTCTATTGCGGGAGCTGATCGAGCATTACTGCCTGAAACCCGCATAATTTACCCCCTGCCCATTCGTACATAGAAGGAGAGCGAGCGTGTCGCCAAGCCTGTTCCGACGATAACCATCAGCCCGCTGTGCGCTTTCACGATTCATCCTTGTTTGGCTGCTACTTATTACAGGCCCAGGTTTTATGCCCGAATACGTCAATTGGCTTCGTCACGCTTCGCCCTACATCAACGCCCACCGCGACTGCACCTTTGTGGTCATGCTGCCTGGCGATGGTGTGGAACATCCGAACTTCGGCAATATCGTCCATGACCTGGTGCTGCTGCACAGCCTGGGTGTGCGGCTGGTGCTGGTACACGGTTCGCGCCCTCAGATCGAAACGCGCCTTGCGGCCCGCGGCCTGACCCCGGCCTACCACGAAGGCTTGCGCATCACTGATGCCGCGACGCTGGAGTGCGTGATCGACGCCGTTGGCCACCTGCGTATCGCCATCGAGGCGCGCCTGTCCATGGACATGGCCTCTTCACCGATGCAGGGTTCGCGCCTGCGTGTCGCCAGTGGCAACCTGGTGACTGCCCGCCCTATCGGCGTGCTCGAAGGCGTGGATTACCACCACACCGGCGAAGTGCGCCGGGTCGATCGCAAGGGCATCAACCGTCTGTTGGACGAGCGCTCCATTGTGCTGTTGTCGCCCTTGGGCTACTCGCCCACCGGTGAGATCTTCAACCTGGCCTGCGAAGACGTCGCCACCCGCGCCGCCATCGACCTGGGTGCCGACAAGCTGTTGCTGTTCGGCGCCGACATGGGCCTGATCGATGAAAATGGCCGGCTGGTGCGCGAACTGCGCCCGCAGCAAGTACCGGCGCATTTGCAACGCCTGGGCGCGAACAACTATCAGGCCGAATTGCTCGATGCCGCTGCCGAGGCTTGCCGCGGTGGAGTAGGGCGCAGTCACATCGTCAGTTACGCCGAAGACGGCGCTCTGCTCACGGAGCTGTTCACCCGCGACGGCGGCGGTACGCTGGTGGCCCAGGAACAATTCGAACAGGTGCGCGAGGCGGCGATTGAAGACGTCGGCGGCTTGCTCGACCTGATCAGCCCGTTGGAAGAGCAGGGCATTCTGGTGCGCCGCTCGCGTGAAGTGCTGGAGCGTGAGATCGAACAGTTCAGCGTGGTCGAGCGTGAAGGCATGATCATCGCCTGCGCGGCGCTGTACCCGATCGCGGATTCGGATGCCGGTGAACTGGCGTGTCTGGCGGTGAACCCGGAGTACCGTCACGGTGCGCGGGGTGACGTGTTGCTCGAACGCATCCAAACCCGTGCCCGGGCGCAGGGGCTGAAGACGCTGTTTGTTCTCACCACCCGCACCGCTCACTGGTTCCGCGAGCGCGGCTTTGTGCCGAGCAGCGTGGATCGCCTGCCGTCGGCGCGGGCGTCGCTGTACAACTACCAGCGTAATTCGAAGATTTTCGAGAAAGCGCTCTAGGCCCTCAATTAAGGAGGGAGGGCACTGCCCCTAATGCCAGTCAGTTAAGGCTTAACGCGGTCATTGTGGGAGGGGGCTTGCTCCCGATGGACTGCGTAGCAGGCCCATTTTTGAGGCCGCTGCTCGGCCTATCGGGAGCAAGTCGAATCGTCGCACCGCCCCTCCCACAGGTTATCCATCGTCTGCTCTATCGCTTAACTGACAGGCATTAGACCTGCCCCTCCCTTATGCCTTGCCACCCCAGCGGCTTTCGTCGTTGCGCATCACTAGCACTTCAGAAGCATTGATCTGCGCCGATACGATAAACATCACATTCGATAGATTGCGTGAAGCCGCGCCTCTGCGAGGGGCGGGCGCCATCAACTGCTCATGGGGCGGGGCGCTTTGACAGCAAAAGAAATTATTAGTGACACAAAAACTGTAACAAATTGACGGGAGGATGTGCCTTTGGCCATGATGGCGTCGCCTTTTTGATCGTGGGTGACGTATGCAAAGGTACGGCCGCACTAATCGATCTAAAGAAAGGCTGGTAAAGACTTTTCAGGTATTAGCTTTTGGAGCGATTGGTCTACGCTGACCATCTCGCTCATCGGCCAGGCTTATTCCTGAATCGTATGAAAAAGAATGAAATAATTCTTTTTGGGTGTATGAAAAACTCATTACCCTGCAGGGACCAAATTAACTGCGATTAGACGAAGGTAGTAGACATATCAGGTTACGATTGACTTGGTAGTCACTATCTGGCGCTAATCGCGCATCTGTGGATCACGGGCGTCAGACCCGAGACCTTAGAAATACAAAAATTAGAAATGAGAGGAGCGGTACATGAAGAAGTCAACATTGGCGTTGGCCGTGGCTGTGGCTGCAATTGCACAACAGGCACACTCCGCCGGTTTCATCGAAGACAGCAAGGCCACTCTGGGTCTGCGTAACTTCTACATCAACACTGACAACCGCGATGGCGCTCCTACAGCGAGCAGCCGCAGCAAGAACGCTGAATGGGGCCAAGGCTTCGACCTGCGTTTCATCTCGGGTTACACCCAAGGTACCGTTCAGTTCGGTGTTGACGCCATTGGCCTGTACGGCGTGCGTCTGGATTCCAGCCGCGATAACCACGGCAACTACTCCGGCACTGCTTCCGGCGGCACCGTCTTCCCGAGCGACGGCAACAAGGCTGTCAACGATTACGCCAGCCTGGGCGTGACCGGCAAGGTGAAGGTCTCCCAAACCGAACTGAAACTCGGCACTCTGCAGCCTAAGCTGCCAGTTATCGTGACCAACGATGGCCGTCTGCTGCCGCAAACCTTCCAAGGTGGCCAGATCACTACCAACGACATCAAGGATCTGACCTTGGTTGCCGGTCAGGTAGAAAAAGCCAAGGGCCGTAACTCCAGCAACAACGAAAACCTGTCGATCGGCGGTGCCAACGCCAGCTCCAACTACAATGCCGGCAGATTCAGCAACAAGTTCTACTACGCCGGTGGCGACTACAAGCTGACCAAGGACCTGACTGCCCAGTACTACTACGGCAATCTTGAAGACTTCTACAAGCAGCACTTCCTGGGTCTGACCCACAACTGGGCAATCGGCCCGGGCGTCTTGAAGTCTGACCTGCGTTATTTCCACAGCACTGACGATGGTAAAAACGGTGATACCGCCGCTTACTATTCCAGCGGTAACTACCAAGGTTTTGCCTCGGGTAAAGGCAAGGTCGATAACAACCTGTACAGCGGCCTGTTCCTGTACACCGTTGCCGGTCACACCTTCGGTGGTGGTTACCAAGTCAGCAATGGCAGCAGCGACTTCCCTTGGTTGAACCAGGGCGACGGTTCGTCGGCCTACATCACCACTGACATGCAAATCCAGAAGTTCGCCCGTGCCGGCGAGCGTACCTGGCAAGCTCGCTACGCTTACGACTTCGCCAAGGTTGGCGTACCTGGCCTGACCGCCGGTGTTGTCTACCTCAAGGGTAGCAATATCGACACCGTTACTGCCTCGCGTGCCGAGCTGACCGGTCAATCCGAGTGGGAACGCGACATCACCGTTGCCTACGTAATCCCGGAAGGCCCACTGAAAAACCTGGGCGTTGCCTGGAAAAACGCGATGTGGCGTACCGACCTGGCGAACACCCGTTCCCAGGACGAAAACCGTCTGATCGTCAGCTACTCGATTCCACTGTTGTAAGTGCTTAAAGCCTTGCCCGGCGCAATGCCGGGCAAGGTGTCTTGCTTTCAAGTCGGGCTCAACCCCCGCAAGCCCTTCCCGAAACCCCTCTTTGTACAGCGTCTCAAGGCCTTCTCGAACCTTGAAACCGATGTTGATCCTCGCCCGTCGCCAAGTCCAATGAACAGATTTTTAATATTCTTTTATCGTCTAGATAAATCGATATTTATTCTTTTTAAATAATCTCCAACCCATGCACAGTAGGCTCCATAAGCATTCACCAGGAGCCACACCATGAGCCTAAGACTGGGCGACATCGCCCCCGACTTCGAACAGGATTCCAGCGCCGGCAAGATTCGTTTCCATGAGTGGCTGGGCGATAGCTGGGGTGTGCTGTTTTCCCACCCGGCGGACTTCACGCCGGTGTGCACCACCGAGCTGGGTTTCACCGCCAAGCTCAAGGACGAATTTGCCCAGCGCGGCGTCAAGGCGATTGCCCTGTCGGTCGACCCGGTGGACTCGCACCACAAGTGGATCGAAGACATCAACGAAACCCAGAACACGGTCGTCAACTTCCCGATCCTGGCCGACGCCGATCGCAAGGTGTCGGACCTCTACGACCTGATCCATCCGAATGCCAGTGACACCCTCACCGTGCGTTCCCTGTTCGTCATCGACCCGAACAAGAAGATTCGCCTGACGATTACCTACCCGGCCAGCACCGGTCGCAACTTCCACGAAATCCTGCGGGTCATCGACTCGTTGCAGTTGACCGACAACCACAAGGTCGCCACCCCCGCCAACTGGCAGGACGGTGACGAAGTGGTGATCGTGCCGTCGCTCAAGGATGAAGAGGAAATCAAGAAGCGCTTTCCAAAAGGCTACCGGGCGGTGAAGCCATACCTGCGGTTGACCCCGCAACCCAACCGTTAACACAGGACCTATGTGGGAGGGGGCTTGCTCCCGATGGGGGTGTGTCAGTCAATACATCCACTACTGACACACCCCCATCG